>VBAT01000013.1:10881-64520 GCA_005884665.1 Bacteroidota bacterium | reverse complement strand
CCGGTTAATATGCCGCATACCATTGCTATCATAGACGATCATATTCTTATTGCCAAGGCAATAACATCCATTATTGAACAATTTAGGGATTACGAAGTATTGTTTGAAGCAGAAAATGGAAAAAACCTCATTGAAAAATTTAAGATAAAAAAGAATATAACTGACATTGTTTTGCTGGATATATCCATGCCGGTAATGGATGGGTTCGAGACCGCACTATGGATAAAGGAGAACCATCCTGAAGTGCTGGTAATGGCGCTGACCATGCAGGGCGATGACCAGTCGCTGATAAAAATGATAAAATGTGGTGCAAAAGCATATTTGCAGAAAAACGTTCACCCGGTTGAACTGGAAAAAGCGCTGCATAGTCTCGTCGAACGGGGTTTTTATTATCCTGATTGGGCCACCAGCCGGGTGTTGCATAGCCTTGCATCAGGTGACGAGGATAAACATTCCGGTATTCATCTGAGCGAAAGAGAAAAAGAGTTTTTGCAGCACGCCTGCACTGAATTGACCTATAAAGAAATCGGCGAGAAGATGTTCTGTAGCGCCCGGACCGTAGAAAGTTACCGGGATTCGTTGTTTGAGAAACTGGGTGTGAAAACTCGAGTAGCCCTAGCATTATATGCAGTGAAGATCGGTTTACATAAACTGTAGCGACAAGAGCAATTTGATAATTAGTAACTTTGTGCTGTGAACAGGCAGATCAGTTATATAACTACTGCGCATTTGATTCTCGCCGCCATTGCAACAGGGTATTTTATTTTCTCAACAATTTCCACTACTAAAGATCGCGGTACCGAAGACTTTTGCGGGACCCAATCCAGTGTAACAGCACCAGTTTCCGAAAATGCCGCTTATGGAAAAACTTTGTTTTTGCGTAAATGCGCTTCCTGCCATAATATAGCAAGAGATATGATCGGGCCTCGCCTTTCCAGCATAATGGAAAATCCTCAATGGTCGGACAGGCAACAATTGTATAAATGGATAAGGAATCCCGAAAAGTTCATGCAGACCAATGCTTATACAAGAGAGCTAAGGAACAAGTATGGCACGATGATGCTGAGTTTCCCGGATATTACCGATGACGAAATAGATGCAATTGTTGACTATGTGAGCAGCAGATGAGTTAAGTAACTTCAGCGCATTTTCTCCCGCCTTGGGCGGGATCAAATTGATCAATTTTCAAATTATCATTATCTCACTTCCTGCATCTCCACCAGTTTTTTATAAAAACCATTTTGCTGCAACAGTTGTTCGTGATTGCCTCTTTCCACGATCTTCCCTTTTTGCAACACAATGATCTCGTTAGCATGCCGGATCGTAGACAGCCGGTGAGCGATAACAATGCTGGTGCGGTTTTGCATCATGTGATTGATAGCGTCCTGTACCAGCCGTTCGCTTTCAGTATCGAGCGAAGAAGTAGCTTCATCCAGTATAAGTATGGGTGGGTTTTTTAGTAAGGCCCTGGCAATGGTTAAGCGTTGCCTTTCACCCCCGCTCAATTTGCTTCCCCGGTCGCCGATATTGGAATCATAGCCCATTTCTTTGTGAGCAATGAAATTATGAGCATTCGCTACTTTGGCTGCCTGTACGACCTCTTCTTCGGTCGCGTTTTCTTTACCCAGCCTGATATTATTGGCGATGCTGTCGTTGAAAAGGATCGGTTCCTGGGTTACGATACTCATCAGGCTACGGACAGAATGAAGCGAATAATCTTTGATATTGATGCCATCGATCAATACTTCCCCACCTGTAACATCATGAAACCGGGGAACCAGGTCAGCCAGTGTTGATTTGCCAGCTCCGGATGATCCTACCAGTGCAATGGTCTTGCCTTTTTCGATAACCAGGTTGATATTGTCCAGTATTACGGCGTCATCGTAAGCAAAGGTCACATTCCTGAATTCGATCTTATCATCAAATGAGTGAATGATCCTGCCGCCAGGGTTATCATCAACCGTCACAGGGGTCTTCAATATTTCTTCAATGCGTGAAATAGCGGCGCTTCCTTTTTGCATATTGCTGAAAGAAGTGGAGAGAGTTTTAACCGGTGTAATGATATTATAGAATAAAGCGAGATAGGCCAGGAAAGTAGAAGGAGCCAACGCGATCTTATGACCCAGGATAAGCTGCCCGCCGAACCAGAGAATGCCGACAAAAACCAACACACCCAGGAACTCCGACATCGGGGAAGCCATATCACGCCGGCGACTTATTTTATTTCTTGCATGAAGCAATTCGTCATTGATGGATTCAAATCGTCCTTTTAAAACTTTTTCTATATTGAAAGCTTTAATGACGCGAAGACCATTGAGTGTTTCGTCAAGTACAGATACAGATTCTCCATACTTAACCGCCACATCGCTGGATTGTTTTTTCAGTGCCCTGGAGATTCGTCCGAGGATAAAGCCAATTACCGGGATACACACAATGATCGCAATCGTCAGCTTCGGGCTAATGTAAAACAGGACGGCAAAATTTACCAATATGGTTAAAGGATCACGTATCCATCCTTCGAGTGCGCCTATGAGAGAACCTTCTACTTCCGCCACGTCATTTGTAAAGCGGCTAATAAGATCGCCTTTTCTTTTTTCGGTAAAATATCCTATCGGGAGGCGCAGGATCTTATTATAAATTTCCGATCGAAGGTCATTGACAATTTTATTTTTTAGCGGGTTGAGGATAACAAATGAAAAGTAGAGAAATAAATTTTTCAGGAGAATAGAAACTACAATGATCATGCAGATTAGTGCCAGGGCCGCTATCGGCTTCATATCACCTACCTGCCCGAAAATAAAATTCCGCAGGCTTTCCATCGCCGGGTTGTCTGCTTTTTTTTCAAAACCTGTCTTGTTGCCGTTGAAGATAAGGTCAAAGAAAGGAGACAGCATACTGAAGGATGCGATGGCAAATATGATGGACAGGATAATGCAGATGAAATAAAGACCGATTTTGCCTTTATAGTTCTTCAAATAGTTAAAAATCCGGGAATATTTCTTCATAGCCTGCTTAAAGTGCTTAAACGGCGCAAAGTAACTAATTTTACATCGTCTGCCGAAGATGATTACCGGTGGTCAATAAAGATTAACAACTAATGGAAGAAGGAAAACGTCAAAAACAGATAGCCGGGCTGCTGAACGAAGAGATGAATCTCATCTTTCAACGGTTGGGCCTAAATATGATCGGTGGTGGGATGGTATCTATTTCATCGGTGAAAGTGACCCCCGATCTCCTGGAAGCAAGATTCTATCTTAGTTTTTTCCAGGTCAGTGATGTGAAGGACGCCCTGAAAAAAATAGATGAACGCCATCATGAGATAAAAAAAGAACTGGCGGCCAAAGTAAGGCACCAGTTGCGAAGCATACCTGTATTGAAATTCTTTCATGACGATACTCTGGACCACGTATTCAAAATGGAAGAGCTATTTAAAAAGATTGAAGAGGACAAAGACAACGGGCAAAAGAAAAGCAAAAAGTAAACAGGCCTTGCGAAAAATAGCGCTGAATTTTAAACGTTAACCGAAATATCAAACCCGAAACTTGCATCTCCTTTTTGCCTGGCGATACTTTAAAGCGAAAAAATCCACCAATGCCATCAATGTCATTGCCTGGATCAGCATAGTAGCCATTATAATCGGCAGTGCATCGCTGATCCTGGTATTAAGCGTCTTCAACGGATTTGAGGACCTGGTAAAATCGCTGTACTCTTCTTTTTATGCGGACCTGCGCATATCCCCCGCTTCCGGTAAAACAATAACAGTAACACCCGAGCAATTGCAAAAATTGAGGGGAGTAAAAGGAGTTAAAGTGTTTTCAATGATCGTGGAAGAAAAAGCTTTCCTGCAGAGCGGCGAATCCCAGGCAGTGATCGTGATGAAAGGCGTGGATGAAAATTATCGCTATGTAAGCGGAGTGGCGGATCATATTTTCAAAGGCGAATACGATCCAGGGACTGGCGAAAGACCGTTGCTCATCCTGGGCGCCGTTGTTGAAAATGCGTTAGGCATACGCGCTGACCGGGATATTTATGGCTTACAGATCTATTTACCAAGAAGAGGTAAAATAACAGGACTTGACCCAACAGAAAATGTGAGCATTGATACTATCCAGGCTTCCGGTGCTTTTATGATTCAACAGGATTTTGATAACAAATACGGCATTACCAATATCGATTTTGCGAAAAGGGCTTTGAAACTGGGGCCTGATGAATATACCAGCATCGAAATAAAGCTGGACGATCCTTCCGCAACCGAAGATATCAAGGCAGAGTTGCGCAAGATCTTTGACAGCAACTATACCATCGAAAACCGTTTTCAACAAAACCAGGGCCTTTATTCGGTCATGAACATGGAACGATGGATCATCTATGGTGTGCTTTCGCTGATACTTGTCGTTGCCGCTTTTACTATGATCAGTGCATTGCGGATGCTGATACTTGAAAAACAGAAAGACATTAACGTACTATATGCGCTGGGCGGGAATAAAACTTTTATACAAAAGATATTTATCTCCGAAGGACTGTTGCTTGCACTGATGGGAGGAGCTATCGGAATGGTGCTGGCCCTGGTAATTGCAACATTGCAGGTAAAATACCACCTGATCAAGCTGGAAGGAGGCTCATTCCTGATCGATTATTTCCCGGTGAAACTCCAATGGACAAATTTTGTGTTGGTAGGCGCCACAGTTTTTGTCATTTCCTTAATAGCATCCTGGCTGCCATCAAGAAAAGTTTTTGACCAGGAGTTCTCATTGAGAAGTGAGTAAGATCGCGGACTTCACGGAAGAAATGCTGATTTCGCGGAGAGATAATGTAGCAACTGACCACTCATGATGGTCCATTCGGTTCTGCGAAATCATGTTCATCCTAAAAATCAGCGATTCTAATAGTCTCCTAATGTCTCGGGTAATTGAGTCAGCGCTTTCGCTAACTGTTCGTCGTTGGGTGCGATGCCGTGCCAATTGTGATCATTCTCCATGAAGTCGACGCCCTTGCCCATTATTGTATGCATCATGATGGCAACAGGTTTTTCCTGGCCGGTCATTGATTTGGCTTTTTCCAGCGTTTTCACGACTTCATCCATGTTATTGCCATTCATTTCAAGTGTCAACCACCCAAAAGCTTCGAATTTTTGCCGGATATTACCGAGGTTCATAACTTTTTCCGTAGTACCATCTATCTGCTGGCCATTCCAGTCAACTGTTGAAATTAGATTGTCAACTTTATGGTGTACTGCAAACATGATCGCTTCCCAGATTTGTCCTTCGTCCAGTTCCCCGTCACCATGAAGCGAATACACAAGATTTTTGTCGGCGTTTAATTTTTTTGCCAGCGCAGCGCCAATAGCTACGCTCATTCCCTGTCCGAGCGAACCGGAGGCGACACGCACACCCGGTAAATGCTCGTGGGTAGCGGGGTGACCCTGCAATCGCGAGTTTATTTTTCGGAAAGTCGCCAGTTCTTTCACGTCAAAATAACCCGAACGGGCGAGTGTGGAATAAAATACCGGGGAAATATGTCCATTCGACAGAAAAAAAATGTCTTCGTTGCGAGCGTCCATGTGAAAAGCCGGATCGTGCTTCATCACTTTGAAATATAATGCCGTAAAAAAATCGGCACACCCCAGGGAGCCTCCGGGATGGCCACTTGCTGATCCATGTACCATCCGAACGATATCTCTTCGTACCTGATTTGCGATTGCCGTAAGTTCTGCCATAAATAAAATATTATAGATTTAAACTTTTTGTATCTTGCCGCCTCAAATCACCACGTTAGGCTTGCAAATGTGCAATCTTTTTCGTTATCAATTCCACCAAAGTCGTTTAATGTGCTAACAAATTAGTCCGGTTCACCTGTGAACAGATGTAGCAGGAATGAATTCCGTATTAAAAAATTGATAACGAGAATAAACTAATAGGGTAACGATTATTTTTGTACCTGAAAAACCGATTCCGATGCTCGATATTTTACTGACCGCCTCTGTGTCCTTCATCATTTCCTTCCTGGCGATTCCGGTCATTTTACAAATTGCAGATCAAAAAAAGCTTTATGATGTCCCCGATGAAAGAAAAGTTCACACACAGCCCGTAGCTTCTTTGGGTGGTGTTGGCATTTTCGGGGGTTTCCTGTTGGCTTCTTTGCTATCTATCCAGGGACACTGGAACCCTGAATTTCAATATTTCTTTGCGGCCGCGCTGGTCATTTTCTTCCTGGGTCTGAAAGACGACCTGATCGTGTTGTCTGCCAGTAAGAAATTTGTCGGCCAAATGGTAGCGGCATCGATACTCATTCACCTGGGTGAAATCCGCATTACAAGCATGCACGGCCTGTTTGGATTTGAAGAGTTACCGATCGCATTCAGCTATGCGCTTTCATATCTTACGATAATTGTCGTGATCAACTCCTTTAACCTTATCGATGGTGTCGATGGGCTGGCTACAAGTCTCGGTATTCTCACGATGCTGATTTTTGGGACTTATTTCTTTATGTTGGGTAAACCTTACCAGGCGTATGCGCTACTGGCATTTGCACTATCCGGCAGCCTGATTGCTTTCCTGATATTTAATCATAACCCTGCAAAGATTTTTATGGGCGATTCGGGATCGCTGATGATCGGCCTGGTGAACGCGATCCTCGTTATTAAGTTCATCAATGTAGCCAGCGAACCTAATGTATTGGTGCCTGTGGAATCAGCAGTGGCTATTGGCTTTGCAATTTTGATTGTTCCTTTACTCGATACGCTCCGTGTATTTGCTATCCGCATCTTCAACGGGCGATCGCCTTTTACACCCGACCGCAACCATGTTCATCACCTGTTATTGGGTTGGGGACTCGGTCATGCAGGGGTTACAACCACCTGCGTGCTGATAAACGTCTGCTTTGTTGTGATGGCATATATGGGACGTTCGCTTGGTTCCACTATGCTGCTCCTGATCATGCTGACTGTGTCGTTTATTGGGCTCGGACTATTATATTACCGCAAACCTCTTCGCACAATGGTCATCGCGAAACGGATGGACACTGTAGCAGAATTAAAAACTCCTTCCAAGGTTGTCAACCTGACGCAGGATGCCGAAGTGGCTACCGCGGACCAGAAATAAGATATTTCAAGCTTATTGAGAGCAGAAAGGACACTTCCTTTCTGCTTTTTTTTTAAGTTCTGCTTTTATTAGCTTTGCCTTCCGCCCGATTTTTAAGGGCCGGTTTTTTGAAACGAAAAGAATAAATTATGTCAGACGATGTTTCCTCGATCATTGCAACGGCGGAGGATCATATGCAGAAAGCAATCGGTCACCTTGAAACGGAATTGTTAAAGATCAGGGCCGGTAAAGCCAACCCACAAATGCTGGATGGCATTGTCGTGGATTATTATGGCTCCCCCATGCCAATCAACCAGGTTTCGAATATCAACGTAATGGATGTCCGGACTTTGAGCATTCAGCCCTGGGAAAAGAATATGTTGCAACCGATCGAAAGAGCCATTATTGCAGCCAATATCGGCATTACGCCACAGAATGACGGCGGCATGATCCGCATTTTTTTACCGCCCTTAACGGAAGAAAGAAGGAGAGAGCTCGTAAAAAGATGCCTGGGAGAAGGAGAACATTCAAAAGTAGCCATCCGCAATATCCGGCGGGACGCTATTGAACATATCAAGCGCCTACAGAAAAACGGCCTCAGCGAAGATGCAGCCAAGGATGCTGAAACAAGTGTACAGCAGGTGACAGATAAATTCATTGCTGCCGTGGAGAAGCATCTTGCTTCAAAGGAAAAAGAGATCATGTCAGTATGATCAGGTAGTATCCCTGTTTCTGACAGCGCGGCCTTTGAGATTGGCCACATACACGCCAGTCAGGATAATAGCCAATCCAAGGATGTGGAGACCAGTTATTTTTTCTCCGTAATAAATGCCCCAGCTGATGGCGACAAAGGGTATGCCGTATGTAACCAGCGAAGCAAATAAACCGCCTGATTTTTTTACCAGTATATAGAACAATACGGAAGCAACAGCAGTACCGACGATTCCCAGGATGCAACCGGCGATGGTGCTTGTAACGTAACCATGTGTTGCGAGAGGCAGATTAAAATACCCGGTCGAGAGCAGGATGGCAAGTGATGGCGGGATCAAACCGGCAAAGGCGATTGCTGCGATATGCATGGAAGAAATGCCTGCAAGTTTTTTTGATATCATATTTACATTGCAACCATAAAAGAAAGTGGCCAGCAATACAAAGCCCGCATAAGCGATCTCCCCGAGTGGTCGTGATGAATTGGCATAAACAAGCAGCGCGCTTCCGGCCAGTCCAACCAGCACACCGATTACTTTAATAGTAGTGGTCCGCAGATTGAAGAAAACAGCGCCGGTAATAATAACAAACAAAGGAGTAATGGCATTGAGAGTGCCGGCAAACGCACTGTCAACCTTTGTTTCTGCTATGCAAAACAAGAATGCCGGGAAAAAACTGCCCAGCCACCCGCTTAGCAAAACGTACAGTACAACATACCGGGGAATATTTTTTAAAGCAGGACGCAGGAAGGGAAGCATGACAATGCCGGCTGACAATAATCTTATTGCAGCTACCTGGTAAGGCGATAAGATCGGGTTCCACTTAGAATCATACAATCCCCATTTCATCAGGATAAAAGAGCTGCCCCAGATACAACAGATCAGCAGGAAAAGGCCCCAACTGGTGAGCTTGCTATTCATAAGCCCGCAAAGGTGACTAAAAAAAATCAGAGCGAGAAACAGAGCGGGAGCGAGGGCAATAATACTTAGGATCAAAAGCACACTATCTTTCCCACTCCGCTCTTCGCTCTCCGTTCTCTTTCTTTATATTTACAGCATGTCAAAGTTCAGCCTGAAAGAAATAAGTACCCGGGCGCCGAAAGACCTGGATAAAAAAGAGACAAAGGAGAAAATGCCGGCAATTCTTGGGGGACTGGCCGAACTGCAAAACCTTTTATTCGCTGAAAGCAAGCATTCGATACTGGTGATCATACAGGGAATGGATGCGAGTGGTAAGGATGGGGTGATTCGCAATGTATTCACCAGTATGAACCCGCAGGGAGTGAATGTGAAATCTTTTAAGGTTCCTACCGAAGAAGAACTGGCGCATGATTTTTTATGGAGAGTACATCGCCATGTGCCGCAAAAAGGAATGATACAAATATTCAACCGCTCGCATTACGAAGATATATTGGTAACAAGGGTTCACAAATGGTGTGATGACAAAACAGCCCGGAAGCGGATGAAGGCGATCAATGATTTTGAAAGGCTGCTGCAGGATCATAACAACACGCATATATTGAAATTTTATCTCCATATATCGCCGGAAGAACAACGGGATCGTCTGGCCGAAAGAATTAAGGATCCCGCGAAAATGTGGAAATACAATGACAGGGATTTTGTCGAATCCAAACTTTGGGATGTATACATGGAGATGTACGAGGATTGTTTCAATCATTGCAACGATGTGCCCTGGACGATAATTCCCGCAGATCAAAACTGGTACAAGGAATATTCAATAGCCAGTGAGCTGCACAAACTTTTAAAGGGGCTGAATATGCAATACCCGGGCATTAAGAGGTAGCAAAGAAACTTTTTTGTCTATCAACTTTGATATACCTTTTGTGTAAAAGAATTTTTTATTTTATCTAAAACCATCTATTATGGGAATGCTTAAAGAATTCAGGGAATTTGCCATGAAGGGCAATATTGTTGACCTGGCAGTTGCCGTGATTATCGGGGCTGCCTTTGGCAAGATCGTTACGGCGTTGACTGAAACTATTATTATGCCCATTATCAGCCTTGTGATGGGAAAAGGTGGTGTCGAAGATTTGTCGGTGAAGCTTGGCAGCACAGTTTTTCCTATCGGCAAGCTCCTGCAGGCGGTTATTGATTTCATCCTGGTCGCGTTTGTATTATTCCTGATCGTTAAAGCCATGAATAGCATTATGAAAAAGAAGGAAGTGCCAGTTCCAGTTGCCCCGCCCGAGGAGATCGTGCTTTTACGCGAGATCCGCGACGAGCTGAAGAAATAACGCAAATAATATTTCCCTATTTTTGAGCCCTGTTTCAGAAATCAGCCGGAGCAGGGCCTTACTCAAAATATGTTAAACAATACATCGTACCAGATAAAACTTCCTCAATTTGAAGGACCATTTGATCTCTTACTGTTTTTTATCGAAAGAGACGAACTGGATATTTATAATATACCCATCACCAGGATCACCAATGATTTCCTGGATTACATCCATAAACAGGAATCGGTAAACATAGAGTTGTCGAGCGACTTTATTTTATTCATATCCACCCTTATGCGGATCAAGGCCAAAATGCTGTTGCCCAGGAAAGAGCTTGATGAACAGGGCAACGAGATCGATCCGCGCCAGGAACTGATCAATAAGATCCTTGAGTATAAAAAATTCAAGGAGGCCTCGGCCCAGATGGCGGAAATGGAGGCGCTGCGGATGCTCAGGGTAAAAAGAGGAAATATACAGGACGAATTATCCAGGATAGGAGAAGAGGCCGGTGAAGGGACGGAAATACAGAATATCACGCTGTATAAACTGATGCGGGCTTTTGAAAGGGCCATGCAAAAATATTCAGACAGGAAGAACAAGCCTGTGCATACCGTGGTGCAATACAATTACACCATGGAATCGAGCCGACAGGACATGTTATCGCTGGCGCAGGTTGAAAAAACAGTTTCCTTTGAGAAAATATTTGACAGGGTAGAAAATAGGGTGCATGCTATTTTTCTTTTTCTTTCTTTGCTTGAACTGGTGCAGCAAAAGTTCCTGAAGATCCTGATTGGGGAAGGGAAAAATAATTTTATTATTGAGTATAACGACCCTGAAAACAGGTTAGTCGATCTTGCCTGAGGCCCCGCAAAGGCGCAGCATGAGAGCTGTAAGCAGATAATAAACTCCAATAATTTTAAATTTAATATTATGAAACATCATGCTACTGCCAACTGGAAGGGCACCGGAAAGGAAGGAATGGGGAAGCTGACCACACAATCCCTTGTTTTGAAAAATAAAAAGTATGACTACAAGAGTCGCTTTGAAGATGGAACTTATACCAACCCCGAAGAACTAATAGCCGCTGCACATGCTGGTTGCTTTTCCATGAAACTGAGTTTTGTTTTAGGTAGTGCAGGATATACTCCCCGACAAATCACTACGACCTGTACCATTACACTGGAAAATGGCGCGATCACCGAGAGTCACCTGGATGTGAAGGCTAAGGTGCCCCGTATGAAGGCCGATAAATTTGCGGAATGTGCTGCCGATGCGAAAGCAAACTGTCCTGTCAGCAAGTTGCTGAATACAAATATTACGATGGATGCAAGCTTGATGTGATGAAGCTGTACTATGAAGTATGGCTGGTAACAAGATGCCACGGTCACGGATCGTGGCATCTTCATTTAGTGTCAATGTCTTGCCGGACCAATCACTGCCTTCCAAACTAAATTCAATTGTATATCCACAATAGCACGGGCTTCTTTGATCCATAAATAAACGCTTTCAGCTTTACCAGAAACCCGGGCGAAACGGTAGGACAACCCAGGCTCTGGCAGATCTCGTCATTCACCTCTGTTTCGGGCACACAATCATGCGAATGGAGCACTACAAATCGGTTAAAGGCGTTACTGTTTGTTTTATCGAGACCATACAATTTAAAGGCAAGGCCAAACTTGCCATTATAGGCATTGCCGATCCTGTATCTTCCCAGTGAAGTACAGCCACAGCCGGGGCTATTACTAAATTTGCGACCTTCCAGCCATGTAGTATTACAACTTCCATGGGTAACAAGCCCGGCGGTTTGAGAACTGTCTTTTTTCAGGTTGTAGACAAAAAAACGGTCCTGGCCGGAAGGCAGGCTCATATCGACGAGGAAACATATCGACTCATTGTAGCTGTTTTGTTCGGCAAATGTTTTTGCTTCGGTTGCTTTCGCCAGCAGTTTCTCCTTTACGATGTTGCTGGTCCTGTATTCTTTTGAAGAATTTTCGACCGGGACTGTCTTGACCTTCTTCGTGCCTATGGTCGACGGCGTCCAGTAGCCAGAAGAATTAAACCAGGCAAACAATAAAATAATGACAGGGATGACAAATAGTAAGGTTCTGGGTTTTGACATAAAAAAAGGTTAAGCAACATGGGGATGCCTAACCAATGAAATTCCACAGGGATGATTTGAGGACGATCGTTAAAGGTTTCAGAAAATGGTTTGACTAGTCAACTCACTTAGGGTTCATGTTATTTCTTTTTTGGTGATTTTTTGCCAAACGTCCAGCCGGCAAAAAACTGGAAGAGATTATTTTTTACATCGACTTTGGGAATAAAGGAAGGTGGCGCACCTGAGCCTGGTTCAGAAGAATAATCTTTGTAAAGACTGTTCATGCTAATATTGATCCTTGCCCCGATGATCAAACCTTTTACAGGATGGATCTCGACACCACCCCCAAACCCATAATCGAAACGGTTGTAATAACTCATTATTTTATCGTAACTGGCATTACCGGTACTCATGCTATTGCTGCTATCGACTTTTGCATTGAGCAGGAAGGCCATCTGACCGCCCAGTTGGATCTGGAAATATTTGGTGATATTGATCGCCATGAATTGCGGCAACACTATATAATCCAGGTTAACGGTGCCGGTGTTGATTCCTGATTTGTAGTCATAGCCCTGCCGCGAAAACTGCAACTCCGTTTTTGAACCAATGATCGCAGTGTTGGGAGTGCCGAAAAAGATCCCCGCATGAAAACCGCTACGGCTGCTACTGTTGATGGATGAAGCATTGGTCACATTGGCAAAATTGATCCCCGCTTTTAAACCTATTTGTGCAAAAAGACAGGTGGGGTAAACAAAGAGCAATAGCGCTAACATTTTTTTCATACCAGCTGGTTTAAAGGTTCAAAATAATCCTTTTTCAAAGATGGGTACTGGACCATCTATTCTTTCAGAAATCCCTTTTCCAGTTTATTTTCTTTTCCAATCAGCTGCAGGGTATACCAGCCCTTTGGTAATCCTTCGAGATTCAATTCGGTCGTTGAAGAATTGACAGTTTTCTGGAGAACTACCTGTCCTGTTGAATTAACTATACGCACCTGCGTAAAATTGCCATCTTGTGGCCAGCGGACATGCAGACGATCAGATGCAGGATTTGGAAACACAGTTAATTTGCCGGATTTTCCAAAATCTGCCGAGACGATTTTAGAATAAGCAAACAAACCGTCAATATCAACTTGTTTTAACCGGTAATAATTAATTCCATCGAATGGTTGATGATCAATCAAAGAATAAGTGGTTACCGTAGATGTATTTCCACTTGCGGCCACCGTGCCGATCAAATGATATGATATGCCGTCAGCGGATCTTTCTATTTCAAAGCGGTTGCTTTTTTGTTCCTGTGCAGTCTTCCAGGTAAGCAATACAGATCCTCCTTTTTTCTCAGCATTGAACGAAAGCAGCTCGACTGGTAACACAAAGTTGCCGTTCAGGTCCAATAAAGTAGAAATGCCCTGTCCTTCTGCCTGGTCATCAAAAGCATGAAATACCGTATAGCCTGAGCCATCCAGGTTCATCCTGAAAATAGTTCCACCATATACTCCCAGGCCAGAAGCTGAAGTAGTTGATCCATACAACAACAGGTCACTAGCCTGGATAATCCCGGTATAAGGGTAAGTTCCGTCTGCGGTTGATGAAAAATTTTTCAGCACAATGTAGTTGCTTCCCGATGTATCAATCCTGAAAACGGTTCCAAGGCCTTCGCTTCCCCCGGTTGAAGTTGTACCATACAGTTTTGCATTGCTTGCGAGATACAACGTGCCGTAGGGTGCAGAGCCATCTGTTGCGCCCTGGAAAATATGCAGCTCCTGGTATCCGGTGCCGTCCTTGCGGATACGGAATACCCCGCCTTTGCCCTCGACGCCCCCATAGAAGCAAGTGCCGTACAAATAGTTGCCGAATAGTGTCAGCCCGGAACTAGGATAGCCGATATCTGTCGAGTTAAAGATTTTAAGCAGGGTAAAATTGCTACCGTCTTTGTTTATTTTGAATATAGACCCGGCACCTGCACTATAAAAGGCTGCGCCGTAAAGAACACCGGTATTATCTTCAACAAGTCCGCCTACCGGCGAATATGCATCGAGGAAATCCGGAAAAGTATAGATCACCTGGAAGCTGCTGCCATTCTTATTCATCCGGTAGATCGTTCCTGAATTAGTGGGTCCGCCCCAATGTGCTGCCCCATACAGTTTGCCATCGCTTGCTTGCAGCAGTTTTCCTGACAGTTCGTATCCCTCGGCATCCAGGAACTCATGCACTTTGGCATAACCACTGCCATCTGCATTCATAGAATAAACGGTGCCATTTCCATCCGGTCCTCCAACTATTGTTGTTCCATACAATTTCTGATCGCTGCCTTTTATCAATCCGCCCATAGGTTTGAATCCAAGTGGAGAAAAACCGAAATGATGCAGGCTGGTTCCAACAAACCCCGATGTGTCGAAGACACTCAACACACCGCCGTCATGTCTTCCCATTTCACGCGTTATCAAAAAAATGGTTTCATCATTATCTGTTAAAAGAACATCCTGGTTAAAATGGCCATAGTCACGTTGGTTATAAGTCTGCGCATTTATGAACGGTTCAAAGTTTTCACCGCTTGTATCTACCTTAAATAACCTGTAAGGGCTGCCGCCGTAATAGTAGAACTGGCCAAATGATCCGAAGATCCTTCCGTTGGCCGCAATAGAAATGTTGCCCGAAGGATATCCTATGGCAGGGCTACCGGGATCGAAGTGATGCAAAACCCTGTAACCTGTTCCGTCCGTGTTGATGGTATATAAAACTCCCAAACCATAGATACCACCATATGAAGTAGTGCCATACAGCTTTCCGTCAAAATACACAAGCTTTGATTCAGGAATACTTCCGCTAGCAGCGGTAAACTGGTGCAGAACGGTAAAGTCGCTACCGTCTTTCTTAAGACTGTACAAAGTGCCTTCGTCTGTTGTACCCCCAACGGTATTTACACCAAATAAACTATCTCCCGGAGTTTCGGTTAAACCGGCAAAACCACTACTTCCCTCAGTTGCCGAATTAAATGTATGCAGGTCGATATACCCCGTTCCGTCGGTTTTCATTTTTGACAGGGTATAAAAATTGGTGAAATATATCCAGTCGTCGCTATCGACTAGCAGCTTTTTAACGAACCCTCCATTACCGACATCCGTTACACTATTGTTGGCGGGGTTAAATTTCTTGATTTGATAATCATCGGTAAAATAAATGGAACCATCTGTATGGTAGACTGGCATCACCTGGCTATTTCCCGTAAAGTTGTACAATAGAGTAAAGCCAGAGCCGTCCCTTTGTATGCGGAATAAACCTCCATCACCAGTGGCGCCGTTGTAATTCAGAATGCCATACAACCAATTATTATCTCCTGCAACTACTCCTGCCATAGCACCATGAGGGGCCAGGTTATTGAAAGCATGAATGATCGAGGGTGTCGTTGACGGAAGATCATTTCTGAAAACAATACCGCCGTTTTGAGGACCGGTATACGCCAGCGTGCCAACCAGTCTGGGCTGTGCGGTTGAAACATGCGTGAGCAACAGGGAAGATAGGCAGAAAATAATTGTGTAATATTTTTTCATAAACAGGTATTTCAGGTTTGAAATGGGATGCAGTATCGGGATATTGGGCTACTAACAAAGTCCGGTAATGAGGTGGTTACCTGCTCGCAAAATTATTTTCTCATGGGATGATGAACAATAGTATAAAAGTTAGGTAGCAAGGGGAAGATTTATACTGGGACCGGCTATGGCAACAGGTAGTATTAAAGAAAGGTTTTATTTGTTGCCAAAAAATGTTTTATACGGCGCGCCTTTTTCCATTTCAGCGATTCACGGGCTGCCGACCCTATTTTTTGCTTTTCCCTTATGGTTTTCACCACTACTGATGTCAGCTGCCTAACGGTAAACCTGGGTGTTTCATCTTAGTTTATTCTTCGTATGTAATTAATACCTTAAAAGGTCGTGACAATATATTTATTGAATTGCTACCTACATTGGCGATGGTAATGGTGGAAGCGTCAGTAAAAAAGTCAAATTCGTAGCCCGGGTTAAACCTGTATGCTGCGTGCAAAAAACTGTTAGCTGACCATTCCACCAGCACATCAACGGAGATTATTTTTGATGGATTCAATCCGTGGACGAATGCAACTGAGCCGCCCTGCGTAGCGCTGGTAACACCGGTCAGTTTCTTTATCTGGATTTTTGGTGAGGAACTTCCCAGCATTGTATACCCGGTAACCTGGAGCTCTGCCTGCGGAGTTGTGGTACCGATGCCTACTTTTACCCCGGATGTAGCACCATTGACGCCATTCACCGAACCCAATACCATACAATTGCTGCAATCCGCATAGGCCAGGGCACCAATCGCGGTAGCATTAGTTAAATTGCCGCTGCTAACAGTGGCCGAATAACCGATCCCGGTATTTCCCGAACCGTTAATGTTATTTTCCAACGCAAAGACCCCTATTGCGGTGTTATTATTGCCAGTTACATTCCAATAAAGCCCATTCGAACCTATTGCTATATTACTATTCCCGATAGTATTATAAGCAAGCACACCTATGCCTAACGCTGTATTTCCAGAACCCGTAGAATTATTAAGAAGCACCTGTGAGCCTACCGCTGTATTAAAATACCCGGTAGCATTAGCCGTAAGTACCTGTGAACCTACAGCCGTATTCCGATACCCGGTGGTATTATTAAAAAGCGCCTGTGAGCCTAGCGCTGTATTATCAAATCCGGTAGTATTATAAAAAAGCGCCTGTGAACCGAGAGCCGAATTATATGAGCCGGTATTATTTGAATATAAAGCCTTGGAGCCAACAGCAGTATTTAAAATACCTTGTGTAGAAGTCGCTCCAACACCATTGTTGTATAGGGCAGAGTCGCCAATGGCGACCAGATTAGAAAGACTGGTATTATTGTATAACGCATTATTCCCTATAGCCACATTGCTATAACCGGTCGTATTCTTATTGAGAGCGCTATATCCAAAGGCGGCATTATAAGCGCCAGTACTGTTGTATGACAAAGATGCTGTCCCAGTTGCCGTATTCCCGATGCCATTTGTATTGAAAAATAAGGATGAACCACCCACGCCCACATTATATTGTCCTGTAGTATTAGAATAAAGCGTTCCATAGCCCACCGACGTATTAGATTGGCCGGTTGTATTGGAATATAAAGCGCTTCTTCCAAAAGCTGTGTTATAGATACCCGTCGTATTAGAATAAAGAGTTGTATGCCCGGTCGCTGTATTTTCATAACCGAGGGTATTGGAGAAAAGAGATTTGGATCCGACAGCTGTATTGAAAGCAGCAGTCTGGTTGCCACTAGTTCCACCTATCCCATTATTAAACAATGCTGAATCACCAACAGCAACCAGGTTAGAACGATCCACATTGCTTGTCAATGCATACATGCCTATGGCCACATTGCTATAACCGCTTGTATTATTATATAGAGCAAAAGAACCGCTGGCTGTATTGCCATTCCCGGATTGATTGAAATTTAATGTATTTGATCCTGTTGCTGTGTTGTGAACTCCCGTCGAATTATGATTAAGTGCACCATAGCCGCTGGCAAGATTGAAGCTTCCCGATGTATTCAATCCCATTGTGCTGGTGCCGTTGGCAGTATTGTAGGACCCCGTCACATTATTCTGCAATGCGCTGATGCCGATAGCAGTGTTATACAGCCCGGTTGTATTGGCAAACATGGCCTGGTTACCAACAACGGTATTTCCCTGGCCGGTTGTGTTGCTATACAATGAAGAGCTTCCCACAGCCGTGTTGGCATTACCCCATGTATTCGAAACAAGTGAATAAGCGCCTATTGCCGTATTAAAACCGACACTGGTATCAGCATATAGTGCGCCAATGCCTACTGCTGTATTGCGCTGACCTGTTTTTTGTGAATATAATGCGGTTGAGCCTACAGCTGTATTAACGAAGCCGGTTGTCAACTGCAGACCAGCCATTACTCCCACAGCGGTATTTGAGTTGCCGGTGGTATTTCTTTCGAGCGCACTTAATCCAACAGCCGTATTGGCATTTCCTGTTGAATTGTATAAAAGAGCATTGCTTCCAACAGCCGTGTTTTGGCTGGCGGAGTTTGAGTATAAGGCAGAATAACCCAATGCGGTATTATCGCTGGCCGAATTATTGAACAACAGCGCATGCGTACCCACCGCAGTGTTACGATTGCCCGAATGGCCTGGAAGCCAATTGCCGTATTGTAATAACCTCTATCATTGGTCACAAGTGTTTTGGACCCGATAGCAGTATTACCTGTCGCTTCGAATGGTGTGGAAGCGCTAAAGCCATTGTGAACGAGCGCCGAATCACCAATTGCAACCAGGTTGCTGCGATCCGTGTTCCATGCCAGTGCGTTCTGGCCAATAGCAACATTTGAATTTCCTGTCGAATTAAAATTCAATGCCTGCATCCCCGCACCGACATTATAGTTTCCGCTGGTATTGAACCGAAGCACATTTGAGCCTAACGCTACATTCCGGTTGCCTGTGCTGTTTGTGGTAAACGCTTTATAACCGATCGCGGTATTGAAAGTGCCGGTTGTAATTGAATCAAAAGCCCGGAAGCCAAAACCAGTGTTAAAACTTACAGAATCAAGAATACCTGCCTTAATATTGTTTATCCTGAACTGTAAAGGCTTTGCATCTGTGGTACCAATAAAGTTGAGAGTGGGATCAGTACTGTTGTTCCCCTTTGTGTTCCAGCCTGTCAGTTGAGACTGGAAAGATATCCAGTTAGCAGTAGAAGAAGTTCCCGCATTATAATAAAATCCTGAATCAAGATCGGTTTGATATATCAGTAAGCCTTTAGCAGGATTCACAATAGCGATTCGCTGTGCCTGTGTCATTCTTGGGACCAGTATGCCTTTACTGGTACTGCTGATATCCAGTTCTGCGCTTGCATCTGGTGTATTAGTACCGATTCCGACATTTTGCGCACAGGCGTTATTTACAGATAAAAAGATAAACAGGGAGGTAAAGAAGAAACACATCATTTCCCTCATGACAGGCTTTGTTTTAATATTGACCATAATACAGCTTTTCTTAAAGCTACTCTCAGCCTAAACACAGGTCAATAGTACATTCGTGGGAAGTTAAGGAGAGTCGATAGTCTGCCTGCGTGCCGTCGCCAAAGGCTTTGACCATGCGTCGTCGCTGAAGCTATTGCGCAGGCGACCGGAGACCGGCAGCCAGGTCGTGAATAGGAGATCAGTGTCCGCCAAAGTACTTGTTCAGTGCTTCCGTGCGGTTTTGCACATGCAGTTTTTCATAAATATTGTGAATATGCTGCTTCACGGTGTTGTTGCTGATGAATAATTGCTGCGAAATTTCTTTATATAACATTCCTTTCGCCAATAACTGTAAAATGTCCAACTCTCTTTTTGTAAGCTTATAATCCTGCGGGGTATCTTCCTGGTGAAAAGCTTTTACAACCTTACGGGCAATATCGGCGCTCATGGGCGAACCGCCATTGTATAACTCTTTCAGGGCTTCAATGATCTTTTGCGACCCGTGCTTCTTTAATATATAACCGCTGGCGCCGGCCTTCAACGCTTCAAAAACTTTCTCATCCTCTTCATAGACCGTAAACATCATAAACTGGCACGAAGCACAAAGAGGCTTCACCCTGCGGATACATTCAATCCCACTCATGCCTGGAAGATTGATGTCCATGATCACGATATCCGGCGCCAAACCCGGTAATTCTTCAGTAGCCTGTTCCGCATTAGAAAAACAACCGGTCAGTAGCAGGTCTTTATCGATAGCAATAAAGCTCTGCAGGGCTTCCCTGATCTCTTTTAAGTCCTCTACTATTGCAACCTGGATGGACATATTACTTTTATAAATTTATCGTAGCGGCTGTACCGGAACAATAGTACAAAGGGGTTATTCCTGGCGCCGATCAATTTTAAACGATATTTCCCATTACAGCGGGATCGCCAGAACGACGCTTGTTCCGTTCTCATTTCTGAATTCAACGGCTCCGCCGGCTTCCTTCATCCGTTTGCTGATGTTTTGTATGCCATTGCTGAAAGGTCTCCTGTTTTCCCAATCAATTCCTTTCCCATTATCATGTATCCTGATGACCAGCTTATCCATAACCGAGATCTGTATGTTTGCTTCCGTGGCGCCGGCATGCTTTACAATATTATGCAGGCATTCCTTTACCGAAAGAAAAATATTTCGCCGCGTTTCTCCCTTGACTATTCGCACGGGCACCTGGTCAGGCGACACAACTTTGCAGTCAATATTGTTGTTGGTTAAATATTCAACAGCGAATGACCGGATATAGGAAATGATCGATTCCAGGCTGTCATTTTTTTCATTCAGAGCCCATACGATCTCATTCATTTTGTCCACCATTTCGTCACTGAACACCGCAATCTTTTCTATGTCGGGTAAAAAGTTTTGTTGCTGGGTTGATTTCAGCTTTACGATTTCACCGAGATAGCGTATTCTTGATAATCCGGATCCCAAATCGTCGTGAATATCTGTGGCAATGCGTGTCCTTTCTTTTTCTACCGCCTGTTGCTTTTCCAGCAAGACACGCTGTTTTTCCAATTGTCTTTTAAATTTCCGGTAATAATAGAGACGAAGAATGCCGGTCAGTATGCCGATTCCGATTGCAACTAACGCGACGAGTGCCCATGCGCTTCGCCACCAGGGTGCTGTGATAGTAAAAGACAGGGACGTTTCTTTTTCATTCCATATTCCATCGGCGCCGGCCGCTTTTATTTTAAACGTGTAATGACCCGGTGGCAACCCTGCATAGTTTACTTCATGTTTGCCAAGCCCGTATATCCATTTACTTTCAACGGGCTCAAGCTTCCAGAGATATTTATTATTGTAGGGCTGGGTGAAATCAAGCGCAGCGAAAGAGATCGTTATATTGTTTTGGCTGTGCTTCAGCCTTACCGTCTCATTCAGGGAATAATATAGGCTATCTGGCGACTTAAGAAAACTGATAAGTAATGGCGGTGATCTTTTTTCATTCTCACTCCGGTATTTAATGCTGTCAGGCATTACCACATCAATCCCTTCTGTTCCTCCCATCAATATCCAGCCATTGGATAATGCAATTGTTCCATTCCTGTTATATTCCGAGTTGATAAGCCCATTGTCCTTTGAATAATTGGTAAACTCATTGGTGTGTGGATCATAACAGCTCAACCCATTGCTGGTGCCCAGCCATAGTTTGCCGTCGGCATCTTTTTCCATCGTATAGATCGTATTGCTACATAGCCCGTTTTCTTCCGAAAACATCTTAAACAGCCCGGTTTTAAAATCAAAATGGTTCAACCCGTAACGCGTGGCCAGCCAAAGCCCCGTGTTGCTGTCGGCAATAATAGCATTCACAAATTTGCTGCTGATGCTTTGATGGTCTGATTCACGGGGTAAATAGCTTCTCAATGAACCGGTTCCATAGTTCAGTTGCATCAAACCACCACCATCGCTGCCGATCCAGAAAGTAGCATTGTCACCTTCATAAAAACAATTAATATGATCGCCTGTATTAAAGCTGCGCCCGTCGCTGATTCGCTTGAACTCGTTAAAATTAACCGCCCAGAAATTTTGCTGGCGGTCTTTATATAATCCATACTGGCGCTGGCCGTTATTAAAGGTTAAACGCGTGGAGGCATCAAAGTATTTATAAAAGGGCTCCGCCGATCGTACCTGCGAGAATTGCGGGAACAGTTTTTTTATCGTGGTAGTATCAGCAGGGTTGAATTTAAATTCGGGTGTCAGAATCTTTTTATGGATAGGATCAATTACAGAAGCCATTGGAGTACCGAAATAGCGCACGATGACAGTTTCATCCGGATTTTTGATAAGACCATAAATGGAGGAGTAGGGGAGTTTAAAGGTTCCGGGCTGATTTATGGCATAGTTTAAAAAAAGGGATTTGCGTATACTGGCTTTTAACAGCCCTGCCTCATATAATCCTATCCAGAGATTGCTGAAATTGTCAATCCGGGCATGTTTGATGATAAAATTGTCACCGATAGAAGTGTTGTACAGGTTGCGAGAAAGATCGATCACCGAATCTGTACCGGGAACATATTCAAATAAGCGATTGCCATAGCCGATCCAGATATCGCCCTGTTCATCTTCGGACATTGATTCGATGAAAACCGTGGGGCCGCTAATGGAGCGATTCAATAAAAAATGTTTTTTACCTGTTTGCGTCGCTAATAAAAATTTATTGCCCTGCTGAATGCCATACACGAGGTCGTGCTTTTTATTCTTATAAACAGAAGTTACAGTTTCATTTTCCCATTTTGCGCGCTGATAAAAGGCGGGTAATTTTTTAGTAAAGCTCACCGTAGCTGAATCAAAAGCTACAACACCTGTTGCCGGCGCTTCGCCAACAAGGATATTTCCTTCATTATCTTTAAAAAAAGGAAGGGCAAACAGGTCCGGTTTTTCGTTCGGGGTGGCAAGAACGGCAACCGGGTTAAACCTGCCGGTGGTCTTATCGAAAGCAAATAATCCATTGAAAAGATTCAACAATAAAAAGCGGTTGTTGGCATTGATCATCTTTGAAGCACTTTGATTGCTGTGATTGACCGGGCCCACGGGAAGAACATAGCGTTCAAAGGATTCATCTTTTTCGTTGTACCGGTGAAGGTCTGTATTGGTCAGTACCCAAAGCCTGCCTTGTTCATCTTCGGTGATATCAATGGTCATATTGCCGGCAAGGCTTTTTTTATTAAAAGGATTGTGCAGGAATTTTTTGAATTCATAGCCATCATAGCGGTTCAGCCCATCGTGGGTGGCGATCCACAAATAACCTTTGTGGTCCTGGAAAATAGAATACACGACGTTATTGGAAAGGCCATTCTCTGTACTAAAACGAACGAAAGGATATCGCTGTGCAGCAAGCCCACCGCAAACAAAAAAGCATGCAAGAAAGAGAATCTTCTTTTGCATACTTAAATTTACTTCGAAAACCGGAACTGGTCAGGAGCTAATTCTTTTCCCTTGCCAGCGCAAGCTTCACCGCTTCATAGGCATTAACGATCCTGCCACTGGAAGAAAGCGATGAGAACTTTACTTTTTTATCTGTTGTGCCAGGTTCAACTGCTACTTCGTCAATCGGTTTTCCCGAAGTTGTAAGAATAGATATTATCTGGCCGGGTGTAAGATCAGGAAAATAGGATTTAAGCAGGGCGGCTACACCGCTAACGACGGGGCAGGCAAGACTGGTGCCATCTGCGTCCTGGTAACTATTGCTGCTGGCAGTCGAATGAATGTATACACCGGGAGCAAATATGTCGACCTCCTTATTGCTGTAATTGGAAAAAGACGCAGCTAAACCGCCGGTGCTTCTATCGCCACTGGCGCCGACATTAATTAAATTGGTTGCTTTTTCACCGTTGATAAACGTTGCAGTAGGATAAAAAACATCATTTGTAATATCCGCTCCATCATTCCCCGACCCATGCACCAGCAACACTCCTTTTGATGCAGCATACCGTACGGCATCGTCTACAAATTGTTTGTAAGGCGATACCGGTTTGCCAAAGCTCATGTTGATGATCTTTGCGCCGTTATCGACAGCATAACGTATAGCCAATGCAATATCTTTATCGTGTTCGTCGCCACCGGGCATTGCGCGGATAGCCATGATGCGAACATTATCTGCGATACCATCCACACCAATCCCGTTGTTGCGGATGGCCCCAATAGTACCTGCTACCATGGTGCCATGATGACCGCTCCCGATCTTCAGGTTGTTATTGCCATAAAAACGGTCGTTGATATCAGTGTAATTGTCTTTTGTAAGCTGCCCTCTCCAATCTTCGGGGGCTTTTAACTTGCGATCGATCTTTGTATTCAACTGATCAAGAAAGCGGGTGGCCTCGTCAATAAACAGTGTATTTTTTATGGAAGAATCGGGAACCTGCTTAAAAAGATCATTCCACAGGTCGGCGGCCCGGGATATATCCTGATCGGCGTTGCCCAGCAGCGGCTTTATGTCCTTTGTCGTAAACTCTTTTACCGAGAGTCGGTCGCAGATCGTTTTTGATGTCTGGGTCACGGCGGCGAGATAACGCTCTACCGCGGGTTTTTCTTTTATGGCAGATTCATAATCTTTATTGATTATCCGGGATGCTCTCACCCATTGACCGTATAGAAATTTTCTACCCGCAGGTATTTCGTTCTCTGTCTTTCCTTCAAATTCATTTTTCCATCCATGGTATACTCTGGCTACCTCGTATGAATTGTGGACCAGGTTTTCACCTTCTTTGCTGCCGCAAAAATTCCAGCCATATACATCATCCACATAACCGTTCTTATCATCATCAACACCATTGCCATTTATTTCCCCGGGATTTCTCCATAATACTGCTTTGAGGTCTTCTTGGGCCGTATCAATGCCGCTGTCGATCACAGCCACAATAACTGTTTGACTTTTTCTTCCCTTCAGCAGATCATAAGCTTTCTGAAGGCTGATACCCATGTATCCATCGTTCTGCTCGTCGAGTAAATGCCAGCCCTGGACTTTTGTTTTTACCGTACTGGTTTGGGAAAAGGAGCTAGCTGCAATGAAAAATGCAAATAAAACGAGTAAGACCTTTTTCCACCCAAGAGTATCACAAGGAAAAAAATTAATTGATTGAATTCGGTTCATCTTTATTTTACTTATAACAAATTTCATAGATCGTCAGATCAAAAATGTAGCCAAGCATAAAATAGTATTTATCTACAACAATGATTTCCGGATTTCCCCCGGGAATAACATCTTTTATTGTATAACTGCTTTCATTAGTTGAAAAGGTTAGTATCTGGCAGGAATCCCTATTGATAATTTTAGTACTCTGCCTGACGGAAAAAACTGTATTGAACGATACGTGCAATTTTTTGCCGGACACATCCGTAAAATCAAAATAGCCTTTTTTCATTTTACTGAAACGGTGCTCGAGCAATTCTTCATTTTTTACCAGTTTAAACTTTTGAAGCTGTTTCAGCATAGCCGTATCATATTTAACGGAGGTCAACCAGGGGCTCGCCCTGTTCTGTTCATCTAGATATCGTTCAATCTCTTTATCATTGTCCATAAACTGTGCGTTTGAATACGACCGCCGGAAACTAAACCAGGAGAAAGGCGAAATAAAAAGACTACTGTCGGCCCAGGGGCTTGCGGTAAGTTCTGGTTGAGCTGGTGATGATGAAGAATTGCTGTTTTTCTTTCGACTGCAGGAAAGAAAAACAATGAAAACAATCCCAATGGAAATTACTATTCTTTTCATCTGCAGTATCTCATACTGGATGTTGGTTGGCGAGGATGAATGTTTACCTAACGGTTACTGGAGGAGGGAATTGACGGATATTTTATCCTTCATCATCTTTCTCACCGCATCGGCAATGGCAGTTGCATCATATCCACATTCATGATGCAGCTCTTTCGGCGTACCATGCTCTACAATCGTATCCGGTATACCCAGTATCCTGACCTCATTTTTATGACCATGCTGGGCCATGAATTCCAGTATCGCACTTCCAAAACCGCCTTCCACTGTTCCATCTTCCACTGTAATGATCTTATCATAGTTCTTCAATGCCTCATGCAGCAGTTCTTCGTCCAGCGGCTTGGCAAAACGCATGTCGTAATGCGCGGGGTTCAGCCCATCATTTTTTAATTCTCTTATAGCAGCTGCGGCAAAATTGCCAGGATGACCAAAGGAAAGAATGGCAATGTCTTTTCCATCTCTCAGTTTTCTGCCGGTGCCGATCTTTATTTCTTCAAATGGAGTTTTCCAATCTGGCATTACTCCTTCACCTCTCGGGTAGCGAATGACAAAAGGCAGAACAGTCGAATCCAACTGGGCCGTGTACATCAGGTTGCGCAACTGGCTTTCATTCATTGGTGCACTTACGATCATATTAGGCACGCAACGCATATAGGGTATATCATAGGCGCCATGATGTGTTGGTCCGTCATCGCCTACAAGGCCGGCCCTGTCAAGGCAAAAAATTACCGGCAGCTTTTGAATAGCTACATCATGCACCACCTGGTCATAAGCCCTTTGCATGAACGAAGAATAAATATTGCAAAACACTTTCATACCCTGCGTCGCCATTCCAGCGCTGACGGTGACGGCGTGCTGTTCAGCAATACCGACATCAAATGCACGGTCCGGCATTTTTTCCATCATATATTTCAATGAAGAGCCCGAAGGCATCGCGGGAGTAATTCCGAAGATCTTTTTATTTTGCTCGGCCAGCTCGATAATGGTATGACCAAATACATCCTGGTATTTGGGCGGCTGCGGAGTTTCAAATTTCTTTTTATGTATTTCGCCGGTCATCTTATCAAACAAACCGGGTGCATGCCATTTGGTTTGATCTTTTTCTGCCAGGGCATAGCCTTTACCTTTCACGGTAAGTACATGTAACAACTTGGGACCGGGTATCTCGCGAAGATCTTTCAAAGTATCTACCAGCTTGGCTACGTTATGTCCATCGATCGGACCGAAGTAGCGAAGCTTCAATGCCTCGAATAAGTTGGCGCTGCTGCTTACCATGCCTTTCAATCCCTCGCTCAGCTTATGGCCCATTGCCCGGGAAAAATTCTTACCGACAGGCAATTTGCCCAACAGCTTCCAAACGTCATCCTTTACCTTATTATAAGTAGGTGAGGTAGTAATATCAGTCAGGTATTCTTTTAGCGCACCAACATTGGGATCGATGCCCATGCAATTGTCGTTTAATACAATCAACAGGTCAGTATCGGCAACACCTGCATGATTCATTCCTTCAAACGCAAGACCGGCAGTCATTGCTCCATCTCCGATCACTGCGATCATCTTACGGTCCAGCTCTCCTTTATACTTTGCGGCCATCGCCATGCCCAGGGCGGCGGAGATCGATGTGGAAGAATGGCCTACGCCAAAACTGTCGTACTCGCTTTCCGATCTCTTTGGAAAACCGCTTAAACCATGATATTTGCGGTTTGTGGCAAAATTGTCTCTGCGACCGGTCAATATTTTATGCCCATAAGCCTGGTGACCTACATCCCAAACCAGCTGATCGTAAGGGGTATTATAGACGTAATGAAGTGCAGTGGTCAATTCCACTACGCCGAGGCTGGCCCCGAAATGGCCGCCGTGCACGCTAACGACATCAATAATATACTGGCGAAGTTCGTCACAGACCTGGTGGAGTTTTTCCCTTGGCAGCTTCTTGAGATCGGCCGGGGAATCAATCGTTTTCAACAGCGGACCCGGAATGATTTCCATTTTACAATTTTACGCAGCAAAAGTAATATTTTCCAGTCTGCTATGCTATTTCCACCCGTTTTAACAAGCCGTTTGCCGCAAAAACAGGGATGAACGGTGTCATTTGACAATATTGTTATAAGAACTCCCATTTGTAAAACTTATTGTCCACTGGTATATTTACAGGGTTCTGCAGGGATGGAATCAGCTAGTTTTGCCCTTTATGCGATTTGGTAACTCAAGATATTGGCTATTTCAGGTTGTAGGCTGGGGGCTGTTTGCGCTCATCTTCCTCTTTGTCGGTTTTGTATTCGACAAACTCGACACGAATTATTACTATCGCCTGTTCCTGTTCATTGGCCTGGGTCTCCTGCTTACGCATTTTATGCGATGGGTGATCCGCAGGGCCAACGTATTGATCAAACCGATCCAGGAACAGATCGTAAACCTGGTCATTATTACTTTTATTTTCGGGCTATTGCTGGGTATTTCAGAAACTTACTCCCAGGACATTTTTAATCTGTCGCTCACCAATGCAAAGGAGTTAATTTTCAAGCGCCTTCTAGACAATTCTTTTCATTCGTTCGTGTACCTGTTCATGTGGAATTGCATCTATTTTATTTACCACTACATCGAAAAGAGCCGGCGCCAGCAACTCGATGCGTTAAAACTTGAAGCACTGATCAAGGAGCTGGAATTAAAAACGATCAAAGCTCATATCAACCCACATTTTATCTTCAATTCTCTCAACAGCATAAGAGCCCTGGTAGACGAGAACCCGGAGCGGGCGAGGAAAGCGATAACCGAGCTAAGCAATATTCTTCGCAGCAGTATGCAGGCCGAAAAATCGGAAACCGTAACGCTGGAAAAGGAGCTTTATATCGTCAAAGATTATCTCGCGTTGGAGAACATGCGTTTTGAAGACAGGCTGAGAATAGAGTATAAAGTAGATGAGGAGACATTGAACCAGCCTGTGCCACCGATGATGTTGCAGACCCTGGTCGAAAACGCCATCAAGCATGGTATCAGCAGGCAGATAAACGGTGGTGTGGTAAGGGTAATCTCAGAATTTAAAAATAATTTTCACGAATTGGCAGTACAAAACACCGGTCGCCTAAACGGCAAAGTCAATGGCGAAGGTTTCGGGATTTCCAGTACAAATGACCGCCTGAGCCTGTTGTATGGAAATAAAGCTAAATTTGAGATCAGGCAGGCTACACCCACATTGGTAGAAGCCAAGGTATCTATACCATCTGAAACCATTCTTCGTTAAAAAAAATTCACATGCGAGCAATTATCATTGATGATGAAAGACTGGCCAGGGCGGAATTAAAAAAACTCCTTCAGGACTTCCCGGAGGTAGAGGTGATTGATGAAGCTGCGAACGCCGAGGAAGGTATCGCCAAAATTGAGAGCCAGCACCCCGATCTTATCTTCCTCGATATCCAGATGCCCGGGAAGACCGGGTTTGACATGCTATCGGAGCTGGAGCGAACGCCCCAGGTAATATTTACCACCGCGTACGATGAGTTTGCGTTAAAAGCTTTTGAAGTAAATGCGCTGGATTACCTGTTGAAGCCGGTTGAGCCCAAACGGCTGGCCGATGCTATCCAGAAATTACAGCCGGGAGAAAGCCGTGAAATAAAACACGAAACAGAAAACGTCAATAACAGCATCCTGCATGAAAATGATCAGGTGTTTGTCAAGGATGGGGAACGTTGCTGGTTTGTCAAGTTGGGGGATATCCGCTTATTTGAAAGTGTAGGCAATTACGCCAAGGTTTTCTTTGGCACTAACAAGCCGCTTATCCTGAAATCACTGAATGCACTGGAAGAAAGGCTGGATGAAAAATTCTTTTTCCGTGCCAACCGCAAGCATATTGTCAATCTGCGGATGATAGAAAAGATAGAACCTTATTTCAATGGCGGCCTTCTTCTCGAATTGAAGGGCGGTGAAAAGATCGAGGTCAGCAGGAGACAGACGGTGAAGTTTAAGGAGATGATGAGCCTTTGAGGAAGTCGATAGTCTGGAGTCGATAGTGATTGTTGGATTCTGGATGCTTCATAATATAGGCGTCATTGCGAGCCTGCCGGCAGGCAGGCAGGCGTAGCGAAGCACTTGGATGCTGCTACTCTCCCTCTCCTTTGGAGAGGGAGTCAGAGGGTGAGGCCGGATGTTGGACTTGCCCAATCGGGGCAAAATGTCGGTGGTGCCTTAATCAATAAAGATGTATCATTGCCTTCCTGAACAAAATCAATCATACAATTCAAACACAGAAATACATACAATGAGGAAATTATTCGTTACGGGGTTGTTGATTTCAACAACCTCTTTTTTATTCGCGCAAAAGAACATTGACGCCGTTATCAACGCCAAAGAAGTAGATAGGATCGAAAGAGTTCTGGCATCAGATGAAATGCAGGGACGTAAAACGTTTACGCCTGCTATAGACAGGGCAGCCGATTTTATTGCCAGCGAATTTGCCAAAAGCAAATTGGTATTCTGGAAAGATTCAAAATCCTATTTCCAGGAGTTCGTGATGACAAAAGCAAAGGCTAAGGAAATAACCGGGAGCCTGGATGGAGAAGTATTAAATGAAAACAATGTCGCGCTCAACACAACTTCGGCAGAAATAAATATAAGCTCGTTAAAAGATTACGAAGTGGTTTTTGTCAGGAAGGGCGATGATTTTTCCAAAGTTGTTTTTCCCATCTTCGACAAGGAAACAAATGTGCTGGTATTTGTGGACACATCTTTTACCCGCCGCTTTAGGGGCATGCAACGTTTCGGCGGGAATGCAAAGTTCGCTTCACCGGTGTCCCAGGTATTTATTTTAACTACGAATCCCAATCCCACTTCGATAAACCTGCGTGTCAAAAATGAATTAACTGAACAACATTTAAAAAATGTGGTAGGTGTGTTGCCGGGCAAGAGTAAAAAAGAAGAATACGTCATTTTCAGCGGCCATTATGATCATTTAGGCGTCGGCAGGCCTGATAAGAACCGGGACAGCATCTTTAACGGAGCCAATGATGATGCAGCCGGTACCACGGCAGTCATCATGCTGGCAAATTATTACAGCCGCTTAAAAAACAATGAACGCACCCTGGTGTTTGTCACATTCACTGCGGAAGAGCTCGGTGGGTTTGGAAGCCGTTATTTCAGTAAACAGTTCAACCCTGATAAGGTCATGGCTATGTTCAATATTGAAATGATCGGAACGGAAAGCAAATGGGGAAAGAACTCGGCATATATTACCGGGTATGAACGGACAGATATGGGAAGTATACTTCAAAAGAATTTGCAGGGCACCGGTTTTACGTTTTATCCGGATCCCTATCCCTCGCAAAACCTGTTCTTCCGGTCGGACAATGCTACGCTTGCGGAATTAGGCGTACCGGCTCATACTATTTCTACTTCGAAAATGGATAGCGAACCGAATTATCATAAACAGTCCGATCAGATCGAAACGCTGAACATGGAGAATATGGCCGAGATCATTAAATCCATTGCATTAAGTGCACAAACCATTATCAATGGTAAGGATTCACCAACGCGGGTAAAAGTGGATGATTTGAAATGATCAAAAAGTGAGTACCATTTTCAGTGATATCGTTCGATGATTTAGCTATGCCACCGAAATTATTTTTATTAATGGTTGTGTTCTTAACAACACAACCATTTTCATTTTCACAACAAAAGGATACGATTACCGAAAAGGATGCGGGAAGGGTCATCCGTTACCTGGCAGCCGATTCATTAAAGGGGAGAGGGAATGTTTCACCTGACCTATTAAAAGTGGCGCTGTTCATCGGCAACGAATTCAGGAAAGATGGCTTGCAGGTTATGCCCGGCGCTGCCGGCTATTATTTTCCTTTCCATCCTTTTAGCGGAAAGAGCGTGGTGATATTGGACCAGCTGACTTTGAATGGTAAAAAACTTTCGCCGGCTCAATTTTCTTATTTCCATCCCAGGCCTGGAAACTACTCAGATAAAAAGCTGGATAATTTTAAGGTCATAAAACTGGACAGTTTCATCACCGGCGATATACTTGAACATTATTCCGACGATACATCGTCATTGCTTTTATGGACAGATCAGAAGCAACCCGGTGGAAAGATTTTCCCTGCAAAAATCACAATGCCCGCAGAAGGCCTGAAACGAAATGTGCTGGTTGTATATAATGAAAGTTCACCTCAGTCGCTATCATTGGCCGGTTTTCCTTCGCAATACCTAATGACCGAATATAATGTAGTTGGATTGCTGCCAGGCCGTTCAAAGCCCGAGGAAGTGATCATCTTCTCAGCGCATTATGATCACGAAGGTGTATATGGGGCCAAAGGTGATTCTATCCTGAATGGAGCGAATGATAACGCATCGGGAACAACGGCTTTGTTATTACTCGCCGATTATTTTTGTAAAAGAAAGGACAATGAACGTACGATCCTGTTTTGCGCATTCGCTGCAGAGGAATTGGGTTTGCTGGGATCGAAAGATTTTGTTGAATACATCGACCCGGTAAAAATCATTGCCGGGATCAATATTGAAATGATTGGAGTGCCGCAGTACGGTAAAAACAAAATAACGATCATCGGTGAAAAATACTCCGATCTGCCCCGACTGTTGAGCAGGGGCTTTAAAAATCGGGGTATTGTCATCACCCGCGAACCTTCTCTGGAAAAGCAACTGTTCCAACGCAGCGACAATTACTATTTCGCCCTGAAGGGAATACCCTTTCATACCATCATGTCAAGTGATGATGACGATGCCTGCTACCATCAACCCTGCGATGAGGTAAAACGTATTAATATAGCAAATATGACAAGGATAATTAATGCTATTGCGGCAGCAGCCCGTCCGCTAATCAATGGTGAAGCAACTCCGCGAAGGACAGATCCTGATGAAGTAAAGATTGAAGAGCCAAAACAATAAGCAGTAGTTTATGGAAATGGGGGAATAAATGATCTAATTGGTTATGAGATTAGTTATCCTCCTGTTTGTGATGATGTCCCTTGCAGGTTGTAATAAGATCATTGGAACAACAGTCCGTTCAAATACCGAAAGGCAGCAGAAGGGTGACTCTGTTGTAAGAGAGGATAATGATTTTGTTTGCAGGTACTCCGTGGAACCGGATATTCTAAACATGGAGGAGTGGGTAAAATATCTCCAGGATAACCTGGTACTGGATTCTGCTTCGTTGGATACTATTCCGCCAGGAAAATACACTGTAATGATCGTGTTTGTGGTGAACACGAATGGGCAGTTGTCGGAGGTTACAATTGAAAAAGACCCAGGATATGGTTTGGGAAAAAGAGCCCGGGATGTTATCATGTTTTATAAGAATCCGTCAGTTCCTTCCTGTAGAGTTATGGAAATTTACAAGTCTTATCGAAAACAACTGGTAACATTTGTGATTGAGGATGATGAAATGACTTGTGAAGAGAGTAATGGGCAAGTATTGTAAAGCCTGATAGTGTTTGGTTACCAGGTAATGGTTAAATGTAATAAACTCCTTTGGGTTTTAGCGCCAACAGTGCCTATAGGCCCGTTCTGGGCCCGCCCCGCCGCCACCGCCGTCGCCGTCGCTCATTGCTACGGCAGCAATGAGCGACCATTACTTGCACCGGGATTCTTTATCCCGATAAACAGGTATTATCAGTTGTATGGTAAATTACCTCAACTGATTCTCATGGATACAGACAAACGCTCAAAATAAGATGGTTGACTATAATCTACATCGAATACAAATATCGTTTGCAGGTAGATCGAAACCATGGGAAAAGCACCATGATCTTATCAGAAAATAACGGGACGTTTGGATGAACTGTGGAACTTCTTTGGCTTTTAAACTGCTTTGCCGGTGTGGTAACTGGGAAGAGATTTTCTTTGGAAGGGAAATATACTAAGTCAAAGATTATAATTTGACTATCACGCTATGAACGGCATCGCTCATTTCTTTGTTCAACGACGCGTCTTCTGAGGAGCCAAAACAATAAAAGCTTTTTATGGAAATCGCGGATCAGGCAATGTCATTTAGGTTATGAGACATTTCCTGGCTATTCCATTGTTTTTATTTTTTTTATTCTTCCAGTTCACAGGGTATTATTGAAAAAGATGTGTTAGCTCCTCGAATGAGCGAAGAAAGAAAAGAAACACCCATGGAGATTTTATTTTGCGGACTAGGTCCGGAAGCCCATCCCGGCAATCCTGAAAAATGGAAAGAGTTTTTGATTATGAACCTGACTCTTGATGATGCTTCGTTTGACACTATTTGTGCCGGCACTTACAGAGTAATGGTTCAGTTTGTAAGCAGGAGCTCGGGCCAGCTTGACGATATTAAAATCATAATGGACCCGGGTTATGGCTTAGGGTCAAAGATGTATTGTCGCGATATAAAGAAAGAAGGCAACCTGCTATCTTCAATGGCCGTCCATCAATTTCTTATCACAAGCTGCCGATAGTGTTTATGGTTGAGGAAGAAGAAGAAGAAGAAAAATGCGAACCATTGCCTGCAGGTGTTACACCTTGACGACAACCGAATGCACGGCGTCGCTCATTTCTTTGATCAGCGAAGCGTCTTTTTCGATCGCATTGCCAACAACGATCACATCGGCGCCGGCTTTACAATTTAGATAAGCTTTTTCGGGATGAACGATACCACCGCCGATAATGAGGGGGACTTCGATATGATCGGCCACGATCTTGATCATACTTTCCGTGATCGGCCGTTTAGCGCCGCTACCCGAATCCATATAGATCAGTTTCATGCCCAGCATTTCTCCAGCCATCGCTGTACACATAGCTATCTCGTTCTTATCCCAGGGAACGGGAGTGGCATTGCTGATGTAAGAAACGGTGGTTGGAGCGCCGCCATCAATCACGATATAGCCGGTTGACATGATCTCCAGCCCGCTTTTTCTCACAAAAGGAGCAGATACCACATGCTGCCCGATCAATAATTCAGGATTGCGACCCGAAATCAATGATAAGTAAAGCAGGGCATCGGCGTATTTGCTGATCTGTGAGGCACTGCCCGGAAAGAGGATCACGGGAATATCGCAGTTATGCTTGATATGCTGCACACATTGGTCGAGGTGGTTGGAAATGACCAGGCTGCCGCCGACTAAAAAGTAATCTACTTTGGCTACCAACGACAATTTGATTAACTCATCCAGTAAAAGATCGTTGACTTTATCAGGGTCGATCAGTACGGCAAAGGACTTTTTTCCCAGCTTTTTTTTCTCCGCCAATGATGAGTAAATGTGCATCTTCATCCGGTATACTTGGATATTTGCAAAAATGCGAAAAGTTTTTGAGTTAGAAATCATTCTTATTGATTAAAAGCTCATTTTTAGTTATTTCCCCAAGGGTATCCGATAAAACTGCGCAAATTTTTTCCCAGGATGACGGTGTTTTAATCGTACTGCGATCAAACAAACCTGCAACTTCAGGATATCGATAGTAACAAAATTGAAAATACCGGTCATAGCACATAAAAGAAAAACAGGAACAATAACATAATTCTGTGCAATCAGTGTCCAACATTGAATAGGGAAAAACAGCGAAACCAGGTATTACCTTTTTTTTATGGTTGTGTTATGGCTGTATTAACGGCGGGGCAAGCCTTTGCGGCAGCAAATTTGCTGAAACACCAGTGAAATCAGGGGTTTCAGCGGATTGAAGTCACTAAACTCGCTTCCGGTTGACCTTTTATTCCGGGCAGGCGGACAAAAAAAATTTTTTACGAGTTGAGGATGAATTTTCCAAAAAAAATTCTTCAAAAAAAAGTAACCGGGTGTGCAGAAGTTATGTAATCCAGCACAGTAAAGGGCTACAGGATTATACACATTCTTTATTCACACAATGTGCAAATTTGAAGGTTTGAAATAATGTAATGAAAAAATATTTTCGTAATCGACACTCGCCTGAGCGTCGATTCTGGAACTAAGGCCAATAACCCGTAAATTCTTTTTAGTTATGCTAAGTATGGAACACCCCGCCAAAAGCGGTTTGCAATTTCGTCGCCGCTATACTTCCGAAGGCATTAATGTTTTTGATATGTTTGAGTACGATTACCGTACTTCTGTTATCCGCAATCCTACCGGTGAAGTTGTATTTGAAATGAACAATGTAGAGGTGCCGAGGCAATGGAGCCAAATCGCAACCGATATATTGGCGCAAAAATATTTCCGCAAAGCAGGTGTTCCGCAAGCCGATGGAAGTCTCGGCAGGGAAACATCAGCAAAACAGGTAGCTCACCGCCTGGCCAACTGCTGGAAAGTATGGGGTGAAAAATATGATTATTTCGCCTCGCCAAAAGATGCCCAGGTCTTTTATGAAGAGTTGGTCTATTCTATCCTGAACCAGATGTGTGTTCCCAATTCACCACAATGGTTCAATACTGGTTTATATGAAAGCTATGGTATCAAGGGCAAGCCACAGGGACATTATTATGTAGATCCTGCAGACGGTGAATTAAAGAAATCCACTTCAGCCTACGAGCGTCCCCAACCTCATGCCTGTTTTATATTAAGTGTGAATGATGATCTCGTGAACGATGGTGGTATCATGGACCTCTGGGTTCGTGAAGCAAGGATATTCAAATACGGATCGGGCGTAGGGACCAATTTTTCCAATCTTCGCGGCGAAGGAGAAAAATTGAGCGGTGGTGGTACGTCTTCCGGTTTGATGAGTTTCCTGAAGATCGGTGATCGTGCCGCCGGCGCAATTAAATCAGGAGGTACCACCAGGAGAGCCGCCAAAATGGTTTGCCTGGATCTCGATCACCCGGAAATCGTTGAGTTCATCAACTGGAAAGTAGAAGAAGAAAAGAAAGTGGGTGCCCTGATCGAAGCCGGTTATGACAGCGACTATGAAGGCGAGGCTTATAAAACGGTAAGTGGTCAGAATTCAAATAACTCTGTTCGTATTCCCAACTCATTTTTTGACAAACTGAAAGCTGATGATGACTGGGAATTGATCGGCCGCATGGATGGTCGCGTAATGAAAAAAGTTCCAGCAAGAGAAATATGGAATAAGATCGCCTATGCTGCCTGGCGTTGTGCTGATCCGGGTACTCAATATAATACTACCATCAATCAATGGCATACTTGTCCTGAAGGTGGTGAAATAAGGGCGTCCAATCCCTGTTCTGAATACATGTTTCTCGACAATACTGCCTGCAACCTTGCATCCTCTAACCTGATGAAGTTTTATGATGCGGAAAAAAATTACTTCGATGTTGAAGGATATGAATATAACTGTCGCCTCTGGACAGTAGTATTGGAAATATCCGTGCTGATGGCCCAGTTCCCCTCGAAGGAAGTGGCCCGGTTAAGTTATGAATACAGGACCCTGGGTCTCGGCTATGCTAACCTGGGTACATTGTTAATGGTAAGCGGCATTCCTTATGACAGCGAAGAAGCAAGAGCGATTGCCGGGGCTATCACTGCAATAATGACCGGCGTTGCGTACAAGACTTCAGCTGAGATGGCGCAGGCGCTCGGTGCATTCCCGCGTTTTGAAGCAAACAAGGCACATATGATGCGTGTCATGCGCAATCACCGCCTGGCAGCTTATGATGCAGATGAGTATGAATTGCTCAGCCTCAAACCACTGGGCATTAAAGCCGAACATTGTCCCGATTATATGCTCAAAGCTGCCTGCAAAGCCTGGGATGACGCAGTAGAGCTGGGAGAAAAATACGGCTATCGCAATGCACAGGCAACTGTGATCGCGCCTACAGGTACGATCGGCCTGGTAATGGATTGCGATACAACTGGCGTTGAACCCGATTTTGCCCTGGTAAAATTTAAAAAATTATCAGGAGGCGGTTATTTCAAGATCATCAACCAGTCGGTACCTGTTGCTTTAAAGAACCTGGGATATTCAGAAAAAGAAACTGGCTCCATTATTAAATATGCGGCCGGCACAGGTTCATTTGCCGGAGCGCCCTTTATCAATCACCAGTCACTGAGTGAAAAAGGATTCATTGCTGATGAGATCAAACGCCTGGATGCTGCAGTTGTTGCCGCTTTTGATATCGCTTTTGTATTTAATAAATATACATTGGGTGAAGAATGCCTGCAACGTCTTGGATTCAGTCCCGACGAATACAACGATTTTGAATGGAGTTTACTCGAAGCTTTGGGCTTCAGCGAAGGAGAAATAGAAGCCGCCAATGATTATATCTGCGGAACGATGATGCTTGAAGGAGCTCCGGGTCTGAAAAAAGAACACCTGCCCGTTTTTGACTGTGCCAACAAATGCGGAAGAAAAGGTCAGCGCTATATACATGCGCATGGTCATATCCGCATGATGGGCGCCACACAACCATTTATCAGTGGCGCTATTTCAAAAACGATCAACCTTCCCAATGAAGCTAATGTTGAAGAAATAGCTGATTCCTACCTCCTAAGCTGGGAGATCGGGCTGAAAGCATGCGCACTTTATCGCGATGGTTCCAAACTTTCACAGCCGTTGAGCAACAAGTCAGATAAAAAGAAGAAATCCGAGGGAGAAAATTCGAAATCCGAGCCAGTTACTAAGGTAGAAGAAATATCTAATCTACAACCTTCCAATGGCAATGTTTCCAATATTGTTGACCTCGGAAACCTGACAATAGACGAATTGCTGGAAGAAGTGCAGAAACGAGTACAGAACTCTCCTGACACCAAGTTGAAAAGAAAGCTGGCCAGCATTGTCGAACGCCGCTCATTGCCCGCCAAACGCAGGGGCTTTACGCAGAAGGCCAAGATAAATGGCCAGGCTGTATTCCTCAGGACAGGTGAATATGCCGATGGTACATTGGGTGAGATCTTTATCGACATGGCCAAGGAAGGCGCCACCATGCGCAGCATGATGAACTGTTTTGCCATTTCCATCTCTATCGGCCTGCAGTACGGCGTACCGCTTGAAGAGTTTGTTGACAAATTTGCTTTCACAAAGTTTGACCCCTCTGGTTTTGTTGAGCACCCGAATATCAAATCGACAACTTCCATTGTCGACTTTATCTTCCGCGTACTCGGCTATGAATACCTGGGACGCACCGACCTGGTGCATGTGGTGGATAAACCGGAAGTAATGAATACAGGCGCTGATGACTGGGATGATATTCCTTCCAACCTGGAATATGCCAAGAATGAAAAACAGGAATTGTCAAGCATACGCGTCATTCCTCAATCGGGGGGCAGTTCAAATCAACCGTCCAAGAATCAACGGGCAGCCCAAAATATAAAGACGGATACAGGAATGGATGCTGTGAACGCCGTGGCCAAGAACATGCAAAGCGATGCACCCGCTTGCAACGTATGCGGGCATATTATGATGAGAAGCGGTACCTGCTATAAATGTTTTAATTGTGGTAACCAGGGAGGCTGTAGCTGACATCTGGTTAATCATTAACACGGACGGAAAACCAAAGATTGTACCCACCTACATCCCGCCACTCTGGCGGGATGTTCATTTATATCAATAACAAACTATTCACCAAAGCTTTCCCGGATCATTATAATAATACCGAAGGGGCGAAGGGGCTATTATATTTGCAAGGGTCTTACCTCATTACCCTTATGTACCGGCCACCGATCTGTATACTCATCTCCTTTTTTTTGCTGAACAGTCTTCTGTTTGCCCAAAATAAATATGAAGGTTTTGGAGCTGTGACGAAAGGCGGTGCCGGGAAAAAAATAGTGCATGTAACCAATCTCAATGCATATGGGCAAGGGAGTCTTTACGATGCAATCGGCAGCGACAGGACCATTGTATTTGATGTTGCCGGCATCATCAAAGGATTTCGCTGGGATGCTTCCGATCATAATCTCGTTGTAAGCAATCTCACGATCGACGGTTCCACCGCACCATCACCCGGTATCACGCTTGATAATACCGGCCCCGGCGGCGATTGTTTGTCGTTTCAGAATGGATGTCACGATATCATTGTCAGGAATATTCGCGTCCGCAATGCAGGCAATGATGGTTTCAGTGTTGTCCGCAACTGCTATAACATCGTTTTTGATCATTGCTCAAGTTCAAACAACGGTGATGGCGATCTTGATATCACAGATGGATGTTATAATATCACCGTGCAGTGGTGCATTTTTGGTCATAGCGTCTCCGGTGCGATGCTTATCGCTTTTCCAGGAACAAAGAACGTAAGCATTCATCATAATTTGTTTTCAAGTGCCGGCAATGGTGCAGGAGAACGAAACCCGCTTGTGCACAATGCAACTGATTATAAGCCGAACATCATTTCTTATTTAATGGCGGATTTTACCAACAATGTCGTTTGGAATTGGGGACATAGCGATGGTGGCTTTGGCTATGGCAGCTGTGCTGACTATGGAGGTACGCTTCAGGCGCGCAACAATTATTATATGAGCACATCGGAACAGCCAAGTGCCATCATCAAAAACCACAATGCGGTGGGATCAAAGGTTTATGCGTCAGGCAATATAAGTGGCAATGAAGGTGTCGATCCCAATGCAGTTAGTAATGTGGTAGTCCCATGGAAAGTTGCACCTGTTACCATACAGGACGCCTGTACTGCAGCCAAAAAAGTACTGGCGGAAGCAGGTCCCCGCCCTTTGGATCCTATTGATAGCGCATTGATCAGCGCTGTTTCCCTGGCTAATTGCCATCCTATTGCCAATCAGGCTCCGCGGGTTGATGCGGGAAGCGATATTAGTATAAACCTCCCTGTGGATTCCGTGATCTTAAAGGGAGTGGCTTCAGATGCGGATGGAAAAATCGTTAGTTATGAATGGAATAAGCTCAGCGGCCCCCGGAAATATATTCTGAAAAACACCAATAAACCACTGGCGGTGCTGAGCAATCTCCTGCCTGGAAACTATGTATTCAGCCTTGCTGCCACTGATAACAATGGAGAGACAACAATGGATACGGTCACTGTATCGGTTAAACCGGCTTCAAAGCGATAGACCCTCCCGCCTAACAGTAATTTTAATTCTCTCCTTTAAACGGGTGCAAGATGATCGTGGTTATTTAACCGTATTTATACTTAGGAAACTTGCATGACGGATATTACTTTTGTATATTGAGCCCGTTAATCCTAACCCTTCCCGGAAAGCTTACAAAAAAACATAATATATTTTAACCGTTATACCAGAACTATGGCATCAAGTACCTTCCTGAATCCTGTCTATAAAGATTCCATCAATCAGAAGTTCAGAGAAAAAAGATTCAAGTTTTTTATCAGCCTTTTAGATAAAGTTAAAGCAGAAAACCCCGGCCGGCCGGTGCGTATCCTCGATATTGGCGGGCTTGAGGTATACTGGGAGCGAATGAATTACCTGGATACGAATGATGTCCATATTACTTTATTAAACCTCGAAAAGAATTCCACGCGGAGCAGTAATGTGGTAAGTGTAAAAGGCGATGCTACCAATCTTGCAGAATACAAGGATGGGCAATTTGACATCGTACATTCTAACTCCGTGATCGAACATTTATACGATAAAGCGAATCATAAAAAGATGGCCAATGAAGCCATGCGTGTGGGCAGATACTATTTTGTACAAACTCCTAATTACTGGTTTCCCATAGAACCTCATTGGTTATTTCCTTTCTTTCAATGGCTGCCATTTGGAACAAGAGTGTTCCTGACCCGTCGTTTCAACCTGGGTCATTATACCAAGATCCCGGATAAAGCAGCTGCCAAACACCTTGTCAGTGAAATCAACCTGATAACAGAAAAGGAAATGAAAGCACTATTCCCCGATGGGAAAGTGTATCGTGAAATGTTTATGGGTATGAAGAAATCCATAACCATGTATCGCTTCCCTGAATAGTAATACCGTTAATGGTTGCTCTGTTACACAAACTCTTATTGCCAGTTTGTTCACTTCATTATACCGCGAAATCAATGTTTGCGCAGTATACTTCAGAGGAAAAACAGTTGATTAATATGTTAATCCGAAATCTCAATTGGCAATAAGTGTTTCCCTTTATAGCAATCGGACTATCAATGATCTGAATCATATCTTCAAGTTCAGTAATGCCTTTTAGGACATTCAATCAATTCATTTATTTTGAGTTATAGATTTCCACAGTAATTACCCTGCGTTGTTTTTACATTTCAGGTAATCACTTATACCCGATTTTGCACTACTCTTTCATTTTCTGGATTAAATGTTTAGATATTACATTCAATCGGTATAATCTTTGTAAAACCCTATCAGAATTTTCCTGGACGGACCAATAGGTTAATTCTGGCTAAATCCAATTTTGCTATGAAACGTAAAACGCTATGAAAACCAAAACGACCTATGTAAAACTTTTACACTTATTTTCTTTTTTCTTCTCAGTCGCGATTTCAAATTCTGTTCTTGGTCAAACCATCCTCAACGAAGGCTTCGGTGCTAACGCTGTTGGTGGTTCAAACAGTGCCACGGTTTATCATGTAACCAACCTGAACGCATCTGGTGCCGGTTCATTGACAAACGGTATTGGTTCTAACCGCACCATCGTATTCGATGTGTCGGGAACCATCTTTGGCCGGTTTGACTTGATCAACATATCTTATCTCACTATTGACGCTACTGGGCAGAATATCACCATCGACAACCAGAACAACGGTGATGCCATCAGCTTTGATGGCGCTAATACCCATCACTGTATTTTGAAAGGCCTGCATGTTACCAATGGAGGCGGTGACGGTATCAATGTTGTTGATGGATCTCATGATATCTTAATTACCAATTGTACAAGCTGGGGCAACCGTGACGGAAATATTGATATAGCGGGAGACAATGCCGGTGTTACAAAAAATGTAACTGTGCAATGGTGTATCATCGGTGGCGGTGCACCGAACAATTCCAGTTATTCTGGTTGTACTCTTGTAACAGGTCAGAGTGTTACGCTGCACCATAACCTGTACAGCCCTGCTGCAGCGGGTGATGTGGGTGAAAGAAACCCTCTTGTTCACTGTAACTATTCGCCCGTCGGAGCCCCGAATGCAGATATCCGTAATAACGTAGTATGGAAATTCGGAAGAAATAATGCAACCGGTTCCGGTTATGGTTCCGATATCGCTTATTCGGCTACAGGTAATGTGGTTAACAACTGGTACTATTCTCCATCTGATGGAGGTAATGCTGTTGTTACTAATGGTAGTTATGGTAGCACACCTTCCGGGTTAGCATATGTTAGCGGGAATGTAAGCGGTAATAATGGAGTGAACCCTAATAATGCAAATAATCATGCTGAATATGTGATCCCTGCTCAATACGCGGTAACAATGCAAAGTGCCTGCGTGGCTGCACAATTAGTGTTGGCCAATGCCGGTCCTTCACCACGTAATGCGGTGGATATCGCTTTTGTAAATGCAGTTACATTAATGAATTGCCCTACGTCGGGCAACCAACCTCCGGTAGCCAATGCGGGTCCTGATAAGACAATGACGCTGCCTACGGTCTCGGTACAGGTGACGGGCAGTGGTACGGACGTTGATGGTACGATAGCTTCGTACCAGTGGTCGTATGCGGGTGGCCCGGCGACCTACACGATCGGAACGCCTAATGGAGCTGTATCGCTGATGGGAGGGCTGACGACGCCAGGCGTTTATTACTTTAAGTTAACGGTTACCGATAACCTGGGACTGACGGGAGTGGATACGATGAGAATAACGGTGAACCCTGCAGTGAACCTTCCACCGACAGCCAATGCGGGAAGTGATGTAACTATCACGCTTCCTACCTCGACAGCGCAGCTGGTTGGATCGGGAACGGACGCCGATGGAACGATAGCATCCTATAGCTGGACAAAAATAGGAACGACGCCTCCGGGGGGAACGCTGGCAGCACCCACTCAACCCAGTACCGGGGTAAGTGGTCTTACGACAGTGGGAACTTATTTGTTCAGGTTAACGGTTACCGATAACCTGGGAGCGACAGGAACAGATACGGTCCGGGTGATCGTGCTTGCAGCACCTAACCAGCCGCCAACGGCTAATGCGGGTAATAATAAAACGATAACCCTTCCAACCACTACATCGAGCGTAAATGGTAGTGGAACGGACGTAGATGGAACGATCGCGGGTTATGCATGGAGCTTTGTAAGCGGACCTGTGACGCCTGTGATAGCTACACCGACTGGGCAGAACAGCAATGTGAGTGGTCTTACGGTAGTGGGAAGCTATGTGTTCAGGTTAACGGTAACGGATAACATCGGAGCTACGGGAACAGATACAATGATGATAATAGTGAACCCTGCAGCCAACCAGCCGCCTTTGGCCAATGCAGGTAATAATATAACGATAACCCTGCCGACGACTATAGCCAACCTAAGCGGTAGTGGAACGGACGCAGATGGAACGATCACGGGCCATTCATGGACGTTTACAGGGGGGCCTGCGCCGGCTTTGGTAACTACGCCAGGTGCATGGGCTACAGGGATAACCGGTCTTACGGTAGTAGGAAGCTATACGTTTAGACTAACAGTAACGGATAACAATGGAGCGACAGCTACAGATGATATCATAGTTATTGTAAATGCTTCTGTGCCTTCCAACCAGCCGCCGGTAGCCAGTGCAGGTAACAATGTTACCATTAACCAGCCAACTGCGACGGCGGGTCTTGATGGAACAGCATCCTTTGACCCCGATGGAACGATAGCGACATATGCATGGAGCTTTGTGACGGGCCCTGGATCTGTAACGCCTGTGATAACGACACCTGCAGGATCAACAACGCAGGTCAACGGTCTTACAGCAGTGGGTACGTATGTGTTCCAGTTAAGGGTAACCGATAACCAGGGAGCTATTGATGACGATAATGTAACGATCGTAGTAAGCAATATAGCCAATGTACCACCAGTGGCCAATGCAGGTAATAATATCACGATCACCCTTCCGACGAGCTTTGCCAACTTAAATGGAGGAGGATCCAGTGACCCCGATGGAACGATAGCCTCCTACGGCTGGAGCTATGTAAGTGGTCCTGCAGGGGGCAGCTATACGATAACCAACCCTGGTGGAATATTAACAGGTATCACGGGTCTGTCGCAGGGAACCTATACGTTCCGGTTGACAGTGACGGATAACGATGGAGCCAGTTCAACGGATGATATCGTAATAACAGTGAATGCGGCTGTCAACCAGCCACCGGTAGCTAATGCCGGTAGTGATATCACGATGACGCTGCCACAGAACTCAACGATGCTGATAGGAAGTGGTTATGATGCAGATGGAACGATAGCTGCCTACAGCTGGAGCTACAGGAGCGGCCCAGGTAATACGTACTATAGTTTAAATAGTCCTGCCAGCGCTTCAACAGGTCTGAACAGTCTTGTGCAGGGAGTGTATGTGTTCAGGCTGACGGTAACCGATAACAGCGGAGCTACCGGGATAGACAGTGTCCGGGTAACGGTTGTTGGAGCCACACCTCCGGCTAACCAGCCGCCGAGTGCTAATGCGGGTAGTGATATCACACTTACACTGCCGCAGAACTCGACAATGCTTACCGGGTCAGGCAATGACGCTGATGGAACGATAGCATCATACCAGTGGGCATATGTAAGTGGTCCTGCCGGCACGAATACTTATAGTTTAACTACACCCAATAATGCTTCAACCGGGCTCAATAACCTGGTGCAGGGAGTGTATGTGTTCAGGCTTACGGTAAGAGATAACAGCGGAGCTACAGCTACCGATAGTGTAAAGGTGACGGTGATCCAGGTAGCTAACCAGTTGCCAACAGCCAATGCGGGAGCCGATATTACGATCACATTACCTACTAACACAACGACACTGTATGGAAGTGGGATCGACGCGGATGGAACGATCCAAACCTATACATGGAGCTATGTGAGTGGTCCTGGAACGAATAATTATACGATAGCCAACACAGGCGCAGCTACCACCGGGCTCTATAACCTGGTACAGGGAGTGTATGTGTTCAAACTGACGGTGACAGATAACAGGGGAGGTACAGCAACGGATAATATTACGGTCACAGTGAATGCAGCGCCACCATCAGCCAACCAGCCGCCGACGGCAAGAACGGATAATGATATTACGATCACCCTTCCGGTCAATAGCACACAGGTGCATGGCAATACATCCTCGGATGTGGATGGAGTGATAGCAGCCTATAAATGGACACAGGTAGCGGGTCCTACGCAGGCAACGATCACAAACGGTTCAACGGCGATAGCCACGGTATCGGACCTGACGACGGGTATCTATACATTCGAACTAAAAGTAATTGATGATGATGGAGCCAGTTCAACCAAAACGATGAAAGTAACTGTACTAAACCAGGTGAGCCCGAAAATTTATGTAAAAGTATATCCCAACCCTGTAGATAATATACTTACGTTGCAATATGAAGAGAATGCCAATGGCAAGCTCAAGATAACGATCTATGATGCGAACCGCAGGATGATGACACAACGGCTAATAGATAAAACCCAGGTATCGATCACCACAACGTTCAATGTGAGCGGGTACAGCAAAGGCATTTACTTTATTGAGATACTGTCGGCGGATGGGAAAACAAAGACGACGGTGCAGTTTATCAAAAGATGAGTAGTGAGCCTGCCTGCCGGCAGAACACTCACCAAATAATACTACTAACAGCAGGTGCAAGAGCATCTGCTGTTTTTGTTTTTACACACTCCAATGCATTCGTTCCATGAGTTTTAGAAAAATAGCGGCTGGATCATTTATGCGCACAACTAATAACAACTAAAAATAGTTTAAAAAAAAGTTTGAAGAAATTTTGCGTAGTCACTTAGCTACACTTATATTTGTAGTCAAATAGCTACGCAATGAACTTAAGACGAGACGTATTTCAAGCCATAGCCGATCCGACAAGAAGGGCTATACTTCTGCTGGTTGCTTCACAATCCATGACTGCAGGTGCAATAGCTTCAAACTTTGACACCGCAAGGCCGACAGTTTCAAAACACCTGCAAATACTCACCGAGTGCGAATTACTCGAACAAGAGCAGAATGGCAGGGAAATATATTATCATTTCAACGCAAAAAAAATGAAAGAAGTCGCCGACTTTATTGAACCATTCCGCAAAATGTGGGATGACAGGTTTAATAAATTAGAAGCCGTAATGAAGAAATACAAAACAAAAAAATAAAACACTATGAATAAAGGAGTCAAAACAATTATTTATCCTGTTAAGGACATGACGCAGTCAAAAACACTTTTTCGCAAGCTTTTAGAGGTTGAGCCATACGCAGACCAACCCTATTATGTTGGTTTCAAGATCGCGGACCAGGATATTGGATTAGTCCCGAATGGCAGTAATGCAGGGATGACAGCATTTTATCATGTTGACGACATTAAGAATAGTTTACAAATCCTTGTTAATGCTGGTTCAGAAATTATCCAGGACGTAAAGAATGTTGGCGGAGGAAGATTAGTTGCGAGTGTGAAAGATAATGACGGCAACATCATCGGGCTTGTTCAAAATTAACAAACGATAAAAACGCTACTGGCAATAATACTATGGAACAAAAAACAAAAATCAATGCCGAAGACGGCAAACAGGAATTGGTGATAACAAGGGAATTTGATTTGCCATTGGAATTACTTTTTAAAGCGTATGAAGAACCGGAATTTGTTGAGCAATGGATGGGAACGAAAGTGCTGAAGCTCGAAAGCAAAAAACACGGGAGTTATCAATTTGAAACCACCGATCCTAAAGGAAACAAGCACGGATTCAATGGAACAATTCATGAGTTTATCCCAAACCAAAAGATCATCCGGACTTTTGAAATGCAGAATACGCCATTTGGCGTTCAACTGGAGGTATACGAATTTGAAAAACTTACTGATGATACCAGCAAACTCCAAATGCACGTCATATATGAATCGGTTGCTCAAAGAGACGAAGTATTAAAATTGCCATTTAAGCAAGGTATTAACATGGCACATAACCGGATACAGGATATTTTAATCAAATTAAAATGACATTTTATGACAATAAGAAACCCGCCTGCTGGCAGGGCAGGCAAAGTCATCTATTGGATTTCCACTATTTGGCTTGCATCAGGAATGCTGGCTACCGGGATATTACAATTATCCAAAGCGAAAGCAGAAGGATCTGTGGCACCGCCAGGGGTTGATGGTATTATCCAATTGGGTTATCCCGTCTATTTTCTGACAATCCTGGGCGTAGCGAAAATTTTAGGAGTTGCAGCTTTACTTATTCCTAAATTTCCTTTACTGAAGGAATGGGCTTATGCAGGATTCTTCTTTATCATGTCGGGGGCAGTATTCTCACATCTGGCATTGGGTCATTCCATGAATGAAATATTTCCATCCGTGCTGCTTCTCGTCTTGACTGTGGTATCATGGTATTTCAGGCCGGCAGACAGAAAAATCATTTTAGTCACTCAATAACCATTCATAACTTTATTTCAAAGTATCAACATATGAACGAGATGAATCCTAAGGTTGATTTCTTTTTTGATAAAGCCAAAAAATGGCAGAAAGAATACGAAAAATTGAGAACGGTCATTCTCGACTGCGGGCTGACTGAAGAATTGAAGTGGGGTTGTCCCTGTTATACATTTGAGGATAGAAACATCGTTTTAATTCATGGGTTTAAGGAATACTGCGCAGTTTTATTTTTCAAAGGTGCGTTGCTGGCTGATCCAGAGGGTATCCTGATCCAGCAAACGGAGAATGTACAATCAGCGCGACAGGTTCGTTTCACCAGCCTTGCACAAATTGTTAAGATGGAACGTGTCCTGAAATCGTATGTCTATGAAGCCATCGAAGTAGAAAGAGCGGGATTGAAAGTGAAATATAAAAAAACTTCGCAATTCAAAATTCCCGACGAATTTCAAAATAAACTGGATAAGACCTCCAAATTGAAAACTGCATTTGAAGCGTTGACGCCGGGACGTCAGAGGGCATACATTTTTTATTTTTCTCAGCCCAAACTATCCAAAACCCGGACTTCAAGAGTTGAAAAATATGTGAAGCAAATCCTCAATGGCAAGGGATTGGATGATTAGTAACTACTGGAAATACTCGATCAAATAACTAACATGGAAAAGATAAAAAACATATCAGGAAAGAAAAAACCTGATATTAGTAAAAAGATGTTGCCGTCAGGACAACGTGAAGAGCTACTCAAAATATTGAAAACCCGGTTTGAAAAAAATCGGGATCGTCATAAAGGTCTTGAATGGGCGAACGTACAGGCAAAGCTCGAAGCTAATAGTGAGAAACTGTGGTCCCTCGACGAAATGGAAGCGACAGGCGGCGAACCGGATGTTGTTGGTCAGGATAAGAAAACCGGCGAATACATTTTTTATGATTGTTCAGCAGAAAGCCCGAAAGGCCGAAGAAGTTTTTGTTATGACCATGAAGCGCTGGAAGCAAGGAAAGAACATAAACCGAAGAACAGTGCTGTTGAGATGGCAGCTAACATGGGAATTGAGCTTTTAACGGAAGAACAATACCGGGAGTTGCAGCAACTTGGAGAATTCGATACTAAAACTTCGAGCTGGGTGAAAACGCCTCCGGAGATCAGGGAACTCGGCGGCGCCGTTTTTTGTGATCGTCGTTACGACCATGTCTTCCTCTATCACAACGGTGCAGAATCATACTATGCTGCTAGAGGATTCCGGGGATCGCTAAGGGTCTAGAATTATTTTGAATGTTAAATGTTGAATATTAAATGAGGGATGACTCTGAGAGTTTGAAAATTAGCTATTGAACCATCCGGTGGATACACCAAGTTGATTTGAAGATTTTCCTGCGGAAGAATTACTTCAAATTCAGCAATCATTGCTTCTTCGCCGTCAGCGGATTGCAATGACGATGCGACATTCAAGATATAAGTAGCTAATAACGTATAACCCAAGTTGATTTTAGAGTTGATATGCTCAAAGAATTATCATTCATTCAACATTTAAAATTCAACATTCACCATAATAGAAGCTCCCGATATACAAACCGGATGTTTTAGGCCTTTACCTGTTTGAAAAAACTAAATGAAAATCCTGCTTCCATAGCTATAATTCTCGCGGAACTCTTTCGGTGTGCAGCCTTTTTTCTTTTTAAATAAACGATTGAAATTGGAAATATTATTGAACCCTCAGTTATAAGCTACTTCCGAGACAGATTGAGTGGTGTCGATCAGCAATCTTGAAGCGTGACCCAAACGCATTTCCAGTAAGCTATCCATAAAAGTGATACCTGTACGTGTCTTGAAAAAACGGCTGAATGAAACATCCGTCATATTTGTCAGCTTTGCTACTTCAGTTAACGTAATCGGTTTTTGAAAATTCTGGTTCATATAGTCAACCGCTTTCCCAATCCGCCTGCTGTTGTAAGAAAACTCAACATTATTATTGAACGTAGAGTCTGATAAGGTATGCATGTTACGGGAGATGGAAAGGTCGTGAAGGATGGACATCAGTTCAAGTACTGAATCAAATCCCTGTTTCTGGTTTAATATTAACAGCCGTGGTGTAATTTGCTCGGCTGTTTGTTTTGAAAATAAAATACCACGGGCAGATCTTTCAAGCATATTGCGAATAAAGCTAAGCTGGTTCCTTCGCAACAGTTTTTCATCAAACAGGTCTTTATGAAACTGGATTGTGATTTCCCTGATCTCTTTACTCGTGCATTTATGAGTTTGCCAAACATGCGGCAGATTGGACCCTACAAGCACAAGTTCTATGTCATCAATCTCACCTATATGATCACCCACCACTCGTTTTGCGCCCTTGCCATTGAGAATAAAATTCAACTCAAGCTCCTCATGACTATGAAGAGGAAAATCAAATTCGGATTTTACACGGGTGAAAATTGTAAAGCAGTCGCTGCTGGTCAGTGGGGTGATCTCCCGTAATATATTGGCTTGCATAAAACGAGTTCGTTAAATAAGATTATAAAAACTAAGATAAAATAGTATTAATAGATCAAATATAGCTCTTCTCTCTAACAGCCCGATTTTGCTTGAGAATTTGAATATTCGAGAATAAGAGAGAAAATTTCTACAGCAAATAAAGCATCGTGTTTTGCTAAAATAGTATTAGCTCGCGGTGTATCAAAAAAACGTACATTTGGTAAAACAATCTTGCTATATGAGAAATATGCGACTCTGCGGGGTACTCGTATGTGCGATACTCTTCACTTCTTCATTTATTTACGCCCAGCAAAAAACGATCACCGGGACGGTCACTGGTCCAACAGGAGCAGCGCTTGCCGGTGCCACGATCACCGTCAAGGGCCAGGCCCAGGTCAGGGCTATATCCCAGGCCAACGGAACTTTTAGCCTCCAGGTTCCTTCAACAGCGAAAGCTGTTATCATTTCTTATGTTGGAATGAATAACCAGGAAGTTTCTATCATAGGAAAAACAACGGTCGATGCTTCTCTGACCGTGGTAGAAAAAAGCCTGGATGAAGTTGTCCTGATCGGGTATGGACGTTCGAAGCGAGGCGATCTGACCACAGGTCAGACAACAGTTTCATCAAAAGACATAGAAAAAACAGTAAACACTACGGTTGAACAGGCTATACAGGGCCGTTCGGCTGGTGTATATGTGACCCAGAACTCCGGGCAACCCGGCGGTGGCATGACTGTCACGATCCGGGGTATAAGTTCATTGAGCCGCACACAACCATTGTATGTGATCGATGGAGTTCAGAGCCAGGCGGGAGAAGACGTGTCGTTTGGTACTTCAAGCACAGGCAATGGACTGGCTGGTTTAAACCCTGCCGATATAGAAGACATACAGATCCTGCAGGGGCCATCCGCGACCGCTATTTATGGATCAAGGGCCACAAATGGAGTAATCCTTATTACGACAAAACGTGGAAAATATGGTGCTGTCAAGATCAACTATATTTATCAATACAACGTGCAAACTCCGCCTAAGCATCTTGATGTGATGAACCTGCCTCAATACGCACAAATGGTGAAAGAGTATCATTCTTTGGCTGGAGGTACTACGCCTGAAGAGTTTTTGGATCCCTCATTGCTCGGCCCCGGGACCGACTGGCAGGGTGAACTGTTCAATAATGCCTCAATGAACAAACACCAGCTAAGTTTGAGCGGTGGTAGCGCTAACACAAGTTATTATGCTTCGGGCGAATACCTCAACCAGGAAGGTGTAGCTGCCGGTTCAGGTTTTAAGAGAAAGGGATTCAGGCTTAATCTTGACAATAAACCCCGGGAATGGGCTACGCTGGGAATCAATCTTAGCTACAACCAGACTGATGAAGTTTTGACAACCACTAACTATGGTGATGCAGCCAGCCCGCTTATTGCAAATGCATTGAGACTGACTCCGCAAATACCTGTCACTAACCTCGATGGTACATGGGGTGGTAGTGACCCGGTGAATGGTGCAAACCAGTTCGCGCCGATCAACCCCATTGCACTTGCCAATCTCATCACTAATACAAATATGAAAAGAGGACTCCAGGGTGGAATGAATCTCGGTATTACGCCGATGAAGGGCCTTACATTCAGGACCAGTTTCAATGGTACTATTGGGAATGGCATTTCAACCTACTATACGCCTACTTATAAAATAGATCAATGGCATTATAACATAAATGCATCTCTTCAAAGTGCAACCTATTCGAGTTCATACTGGAACTGGAACCAACTCCTGGAATATTCACGGACGATAGATAAACACAATTTTTCCGTGATGGCAAGCCATGAATCACAGGAATCTTTATGGAAAGCTTTGTCCGCAGGAAGAACAGGATTCCTGACCAACGATATTTTTGATGTGAATGCAGGAGACCCGCTTTCTGCCACAAACGGAGGTGGAACTTATGACTGGGCACAGGAATCTTTCCTGGGAAGAGTTACCTATAATTACAATAATCGCTATTACCTGGTCAGCACTTTCAGGAGAGACGGTTCGCCTTATTTTGGTGCAGACAAAAGATGGGGAAACTTCCCTTCTCTTTCTGTGGCATGGAGAGTTAGCCAGGAGAAATTCTTTAATGTTCCCATCATTAGCGAATTAAAATTGAGGTATGAAACTGGGCTGACAGGTAACCAGGGAACCGGTTCAGGTATTTACGCACCGATGGCGACCGATGCCACCGCCTGGGGAACTGGATTTTTACCAGCATCATTTACCAATTCTCTTTTGCAGTGGGAAGAAACAAATACGAACAACGTTGGTATTAATCTCGGGTTGTTGAAAAACAGGATCAGCATAGAAGCAGATTATTATGTAAGAAATACCAGCAATTTATTGTTGACAGCCAACCTCCCCTGGTACATGGGGACAAACGGCAGCCCCGGCTCAGTATCTCCGCCCCTCGTAAATACGGGCTCAATGAAAACTACGGGATGGAATCTCACCATTAATACCACGGTCATCAGTGTGAAAGACTTTAAATGGGAGTCTAACCTCAACCTTTCTCAATTCAACAGCAAGCTTACATCACTCGTAAATGATAATCCTTTTATCCAACGTACATCATGGTGGATGAATAACTGGACACAGCGTGCACAGGTTGGAATGGTGCCCTGGCTGTTCAGGGGATATATCGAAGAAGGAATATTCCAGAGCGTGGACGAAGTAACCAAAAGCGCAAGACCGGTCGACAACAACGGCAATCTTCGCCCGGTTGATCCTAATAATGGTATCTGGGTCGGCGATGTAAAATACAAGGATGTTAATGGCGATGGAAAGATCGATGTAAACGACGAAACGTTTATCGGTAATCCCTGGCCCAAGCTGTCAGGAGGATTTACAAACTCTTTCTCCTATAGAGGATTTGATCTGAGCATCCTCTTTACAGCCACTTTTGGCAACGATATATACAATTTTATCGCTGCTCAAAACAGCAATCCTAACAATGTCAACCTGAGCAGGAACTTTTTTGTAGAGGCTATGGATTATGCAAAACTCAAGACTGACGCAAGCGGTAAAATAGTTCTTGCTAACCCGGAAACAAGGATTCCACGAATTACCAACAACCCGGTATCGTCAGATAATAATTATGGTAAAATAACAGACCGGTTCGTAGAAGATGGCTCGTATATCCGGCTAAAAAATGTTTCACTGGGTTATAGTATCCCCATGAAATATCTTGACTATACCAAAGTCATAAAAGGGTTGAGAATTACGCTGGGCGCCCAAAACGTATTTACTATAACCAAGTACAAAGGATATGATCCTGAAGTAGGAGCTTATATCGGTACCGGTTCTTCCGGTGGAGGCCAGGGTAACCAGGCAAGCGGAATTGATTTCGGCCGCTATCCTTTGACCGCCATGTACACAGCCACCATAAACGTTAATTTCTAAATCTAGTAATATGAAGA
>VBAT01000013.1:0-10812 GCA_005884665.1 Bacteroidota bacterium | reverse complement strand
GTTCGGTGGTGGATGCCAACTTTTATCAAACAGACGACCAGGTCCTTGCTGGAACAAGCCTGCTTTATAGCAAGGTTTGGTTTGATTATAATGACAAGGCCATGTACAACCTCGGTGATTTTAGAGGAGGTACAGCTTTCTCTGCCTGGAATGACAGGGGAAACGTCTTGTTTAACACCACGGGTGATAATGGAGAGAACGGGGCATCCTGGCGCGCCTTCTTTAACGTAGTTGCACAATCAAACCTCTTCTTATATAATATCGGAAGATATGGCGGTCCAGCCGTTACTCCCAGTGTTAAAAAGATGGCTATTGCAGAAGCAAGATTCATGAGAGCAGCAGCTTATCGTTTCCTCGTGATGAACTGGGGCGCCGTTCCGGTAATTGAAAATAATTTCGAACACCTTTTTGATACGACCATCCGCAGAAATACAGTTACCAGCGTTTGGCGTTTTATCACCCGCGAAATGCGTGCAGCCGCAGAAGATCTGCCAACCACGCCTGTACAGGAAGGAAGACTTACAAAATGGTCGGCTGAAGGAATGTTAGCGCGGTTTTACCTGACAAGAGCTGGTGTTGAAGCCACCGGCGGTCAACGCAAGCAAGCGTTTCTTGACAGTGCTAAATATTACGCACAAAGAGTAATTACCATGAGCGGACGCAGCCTGCTTTCCAGTTATGAAAATCTTTTCCGCTATCCATACGACAATAATGCTGAATCGCTGTTCGAATTACAATGGGTGTTCTCTGGCCCGAATGTATGGGGTACCAATAACAGCATGCCGGAATATTTGGCCTATAACCCCGATATATCATTCGGTGGCTGGGGAGGAGATAAAGGAGCAACCTGGTGGCTGATGCAACAATACGCAGGTTTCCAGTTGCAGTCCGACGGATCCTTAAAAGGAAGAACATTGGATCAACGTTTACATGCCACATTTATGTTACCTGGTTTTTATTATCCTGAGATCACCAAAGTGAGCGACAGGACGAAATTGATTTATCCTTATACCGATGGCGGCGGAGGACAGAATTTCCTGGCTGTCAAAAAATATGTGATCGGTTCACCGATCGACCTGGCGGGGATTGCCACACAGCAACATTATCCCAACAACACCTACATGATGCGCCTGGCAGAGATGTACCTGATTTATACAGAAGCCACGATAGGAAATAACAATTCCACGAGTGATGCAACAGCTATCGAATATTTTAACAAGGTACACCAGCGTGCCGGGTTGCCTGCCTATGAAGTAGCCGGTCCTAATGGAAGCGGGCCATTGACATTGGATGCACTCTATTCTGAAAGATTCAAAGAGTTTGCTATGGAAGGAATGTCCTGGTATGACCTGGTAACCCTTCACTATTGGAATGCCCCGAAAGCATTTTCCATCCTGAATTCACAGGACAGGGGTTTGTTCTTTACACAACCTGACGTGATGCCGAACCCGACGCAGTGGACAATTACAAAGACATCGTGGTTTACCGAAAGGACGATCAATGCAAACGAAGGGAATTTCTTATTGCCAATACCTAATACCGAGTTGAGCCAGGCACCTAACCTGCAGGCACCCCCGGTAGATTATCCATAACTCTGATAAAATTTTTTTAATAAAAGAAATTGAAACTAAAATGAAATCGATTAGAATCTTACTGATAGCCTTAATGGCAGTGAGTGCGTCAGGAATGTTTAACTCCTGCAATAAGGATAATTCTGATTCGGGCACACCTACCATTAAATATGTAAGGATCACAAGACCCGAGTCTTCAGATTCCTTACTGGTGGGAGCAGGCCAGGGCCAGCTGATTGCCATCATTGGGGAAAATTTGAAAGACGCTGTGCAGGTTTGGTTCAATGACCAACAGGCGCTATTGACCCCAACCTATATCACCAACACTTCATTACTGGTACGGGTGCCTACCAACATCCCCATTGCTGTAAACAATAAGGTTAAGATCCGTTTCAAAAACGGTTTTGAATTGCTGTATGATTTCGAGGTGCAGATCAGCAAACCCATTGTCAACAGCATGGTTAGCGAATTTGTAAAGACTGGTGAAATCGCCACCGTACGAGGTAATTATTTTTATGCTCCGGTGACAATAACATTTACTGGCGGCGTTACCGGCGAAATTGTTTCCATCAGCAGCAATAACCAGGAAGTGCAGGTGAAAGTACCGGCTGGGGCCCAACCCGGGCAGATAACTGTCAGTACCAATTTCGGGTCAACGAAATCTAATTTCTTTTTCAGGGACAACAGGAACCTTCTTATCACAAACGATCCCTGGACCGGCTGGTGGGGACAGACCAACGTCGTTAGCTCATCTGATCCTTTAGCCATCAATGGCAATTTTTCCAGGATCACAGGAAATATTGGAGCCTGGGCCTGGACCGAATGGATCGGCGGGAAGGAAGATGCTTTGGCAACGAGTCATAACCTTCCTGATCTTGCAGTGCTGAATCCCCAGGACTATCTTTTAAAGTTCGAGATCAATACACTAAAACCATATAATGGCAACCGGATAAAGATCATGATCGGCCAGGTTAACGGCCCTGACCCCAATTGGGATACCGAGCCTTATTTCTGGGAAGCTCCATACGATACAAAGGGAAAATGGCAAACTGTGTCCATTCCTTTTAACGAAGTAGTAGCTCATTATACTACTAATTGGGGCGTGCGGCCGCAAGGGTATGGAGTAAAAGTCTGGTTCCATGGTCCCGGTACCCTGGATGCCGATATTGCCTTTGACAATTTAAGAGTAGTGCCGAAAATTATACCATAACTGAATATTACCGAACTGCATATTAAATCATACATACATGATAAACAGATTTAACAAAACACTGCTTTGTTTTACATGCCTTTTGATGACAGCCGCTGTACTGACATCATGCGACAAGAACGATGACAACGGTGGTCAATCCGACAAAATAGAGTTATTGAGTTTTGGACCAACCGGCTCCAAGCATGGAGATACGCTGAAGTTTATTGGCCACAACCTCGATAAGGTTACGTCGATCAAATTTACCGGGAATGCAGCCGTTGTCACACAGGCTAATTTCAAATTGCAAAACGCAGAGCTGATTAAGGTAATCGTTCCGCAAGCGGCTGAGAAAGGCTACGTGACATTGACAACACCGCAGGGCGACATAGTAACAAAAACGCAACTGGACCTGGGAGTGACGACAACTGTCACTTCGTTAACGGTTCAGGCACGTCCAGGTGAAAATGTTACCATAAACGGTACCTACCTTAACTGGGTAACCAGTGTAACATTTGCAAAGAATAAAAAGGTGACCACTTTTGTAAGCAAAGCATTTGGTCAACTCGTGGTAAAAATACCCGATGATGCAGAAACCGGGCCGCTGATCCTCCGTTATCTCGGAACCGATTCAGCCGATTTGCAGACGACCGACAGTTTGCATGTTACCCTGCCAGTCGCTGTTTCATTTGCTCCTAATCCTGTAAAGCATCAAACCAATGTTACTATTACAGGAACCAATCTTGACCTTGCTAAGAAAATCACGCTTACCGGCGTAACAAATCCCGTCACAACTTTTGTAAGCCAGACAGCAACTCAATTGGTCTTCAATGTTCCTGCTGCAACACGCAAAGGTAAAGTGATACTGGAAGCAGCTTCTGGTGTCAAGACCACTTCCGCTCTTGATCTGGATGTAGTATTACCTGCTATCACCAATATGACTCCTAACCCGGTTGATCCCGGCGCCAATCTTACTATTGCCGGAACAAATCTCGACCTCGTTAGATCAATCACGTTTGAGAACAGGCCTGCGGTCACAACTTTTGTAAGCCAGTCGGCTTCACAGATTGTTGTTGCTGTTCCGACAGGAGTGGCAAACGGAAGAGTTACCCTGGGTGTATTGAATTCAACTGTTACTGTTCAATCTGCAGATGTTTTGCAAATAACCGGTACAGCACCGCCACCAACTATTGCACTTACTTTTTATGATGACGCCGTCACCCCCAATTGGAATGGCTGGACCGGCGGAGGATGGGGTGGTGTGGTCAACTACGGAAATACTTCCCCTGTAAGGGTCGGAACAAAATCCGCCAAAATAGATTATGCGGGTGGCTATGGTTCTCCAATGCAATTGGGAGGCGCCAGTATAAATATGGCTACCTACACAACTTTTAAGATCTCTATTTATGGTACGGCCGGCACTGCAGGTAAAAAAGTTAAGGTCGTATTTAACAGCGCTGGTGGTTATGAAATCACACTCGGGGCAGAAGGTCAATGGAACGATTATGCTATCCCGATATCGAGCATTTCAGCTGCTACCACGTTGACGGATATTTGGCTCCAGGAGTTCAGCGGCTCCGCCGGATTTACTATTTACGTGGACGCGGTGGGTTTAAACTGATAGTTAATTGAAGTACCAACATATAAAACCTGGTTACTGTGAATTGTAGTTAGCAGAACCAGGTTTTTTTTAGACCCTATATTTAGTTCATGTTATGGTCATATGAACAAAACACCAGTCATATTTCTTTTTTGGGCTTCATTTAGTTTCTTTTTGACAGCAAGGGCTGCGGCATCGGACCTGCCTGCTGATAAGAAAGCGACAAAAGAAACAGTCGCGCTTTTTAATAACCTTAAAAAATTAGCCGGCAAAGGATTCATGTTTGGTCACCAGGATGATCTTGCATATGGAGTGGGTTGGAAATACGCAAATAATGCCGGAAGAAGTGATATTAAAGATGTCACTGGCGACTATCCCGCTCTCTATGGATGGGAGTTGGGCCGTCTCGAGATTGATAGCCCTGTTAATCTTGACAGCGTTTCTTTCACAATGATGCAGCAATTGATCAAACAGGGATATGAACGGGGCGGCGTGATTACGATCAGTTGGCATTTGAATAACCCTCTTACTGGTAAAACAGCCTGGAATCCAGCGGAAGGAACCGTTGCTTCCATTTTACCTGGCGGAAGCAGGCATGAGTTCTTCAAATCATGGCTCGACAAGATTGCAGTATTCATGAATGGGTTAAAAGGAAGCCACGGTGAATTCATCCCGGTCATTTTCCGGCCTTATCATGAGCTTAACGGCAACTGGTTCTGGTGGGGTGGTAGCCACTGTACGCCGGATGAATTCAGGAAACTTTGGATGTTCACTGTTTCTTACCTGAGAGATGAAAAAAAACTGCATCATCTTTTGTACGCTTATAACACCGACCGTTATTCGTCAAAGGAAGAGTACCTGGCGAAATACCCGGGAGATGAGTGGGTGGATATAACGGGTTTTGATATTTACCAGCGAAATGACAGTAATGAAAAGTTCAGTGCAGATCTTGATAAAATGCTGACAATGCTGGAAGAAATAGCCAGGGAAAGAAACAAGATCCCGGCTCTGACAGAATTTGGAGGGAATCTTGACGATAAAAACTGGTGGACGGGGACCTTCTTAAAAATTCTTTCGGCTCATAATATAGCCTACGCGCTGGGATGGCGGAATGCAGGTCAAAAAGCAAATGGACAATTTGAATATTATGTTCCTTATAAAGGAGAGCCTACATCGGCAAACTTTGTAAAGTTTTATGAAGATGGCCGGACGCTTTTTCAAAAAGATGTAACAAATGAAAAATTATACCAATAGTTGTTTCCCAGGTTTAACGGCCTGCCTACCGGTAGACAGGTTTAAAGGTTTAATGGTTTAATGAAACTGGAGTTAATTGACATAAGCATCATCGTCCTGTACCTGGTAACCATGGTCATGATTGGTTGGACACTGCGCAAAAAGGCCAGGCAAAACAAGGAGAGCTACCTGATGGGCGGCAAAAAACTGCCCTGGTACCTTCTGGGATTGAGCGATGCTTCGGATATGTTTGACATTAGCGGTACCATGTGGATGGTAGCGTTGTGTTTTGTGTATGGAATGAAAAGCATTTGGATACCCTGGCTTTGGCCGGTATTCAACCAGGTGTTCAATATGATGTACCTGGCCAAATGGTTGCGGCGTTCCAACGCAGATACGGGTGCAGCCTGGTTGGCAACCCGGTTTGGAATAAGCGGTCCGGGAGTAAAGGCATCTCATGCAATTGTAGTTGCCTTCGCAATCATTGGGTGCCTGGGTTTCCTGGCATATGGATTTGTGGGATTGGGAAAGTTCATTGAAATCTTTGTTCCGTGGGAAATGGTGCAGCCATATATACCTTTTCATATCGCCTCGCAATATGTGGCCCATTTTTACGGGATCGTGTTTACGTTGTTTGCTATGTTTTATTCCATAGTAGGAGGTATGCATAGCATTGTGCTGGGTGACCTGATCAAATATATCATCATGACCATTGGGTGTATTTCGATCGGGGTGATAGCAATGGTGCATTTGCATAGCAATGGTACTACGCTGCACGTTCCGGAAGGATGGAGCAACCCGTTTTTCAGCTGGAACCTGGATCTCAACTGGTCGGCCATCGTACCTGATTCGGATAAAAAAATTATAGATGATGGTTATAGTTTATTTGGATTCTTTTTTATGATGATGTTATTCAAAGGCGTGTTCGCGGCTGCGGCCGGACCGGCGCCAAACTATGATATGCAAAAAATATTATCATCGAGATCACCAAAGGAAGCGTCGAAGATGACCGGGTTCGTGTCGATCATATTGCTGCCTGTTCGTTATTCAATGATAATCGGGTTGACAGTACTTGCCTTCCTGTATTACAACCAGCTCCATCTTCCACTTAACCAAAAGGGATATACTGACTTTGAGACCATCCTGCCTGCGACTATCAACAATTTCCTTCCACCTGTGATCCTGGGTATTGTGCTGACCGGCCTGCTTGGAGCATTCATGGGTACTTTTTCCGGAACATTAAATGCTGCGCAGGCTTACATCGTGAATGATATTTACCTGAAATATTTTAACCCCGGCGCTTCCAATAAAAAAATCATTTCAATGAATTACCTGACGGGTGTTGTGGTAGTGGCGGTAGGTATTTTCTTTGGATTCATGGCAAAAGATGTAAACGAGATCCTGCAATGGATCGTCGGCGGTTTGTATGGCGGTTATGTAGCTGCGAACTGCTTCAAATGGTATTGGTGGCGATTTAATGCAAGCGGGTTTTTCTGGGGGATGGCCGCAGGCGTTGCAGGCGCATTGCTCATGCCTTATGCAATTGACTGGGCTTTTGCTAATGGATATATCACGGTTAAATTGCCGCTTTACTGGTGGCCCATATTATTTGTGTTGTCTGTGGCGGGTAGCCTGATCGGCACCTATGCAACTCCGCCAACGGATATGGCAGTATTAAAGAGTTTTTACAGCACTGTAAGGCCCTGGGGCTTCTGGAAACCGGTTCATGAACTGGTGATGAAAGAAAACCCGGCATTTCAACCCAACATGCGTTTCAAGCTGGATATGATGAATGTAGTATTGGGCATCATTGCACAATGCTGCCTGACCATTTTGCCAATGTATATCGTGTTGTGGCTGAAATTGCCTTTACTGATCACGGTAATTATTCTCGTTATAATTGTTTTGATATTGAAAAGAACATGGTGGGATAAACTGGAAAATTAAAACGACATTTTATGAGAAGGGAATTTTTTTATGAGCGACTAACTGTTTTGGAAAAAGAGTATGAATCACTTCTGCACATGCCTAACCAGAAGAATGAGGCTGGCAACGGGATCGTCGACCGCTACAAAAACCCGGTATTGACCGCGGGTCACGCTCCTTTATTCTGGAAGTATGATCTGAATGCCGCGACCAATCCTTTTTTGATGCAACGATTTGGTATTAACGCGGTACTCAATCCCGGCGCCATTAAATGGAATGATAAATACCTGCTCATTGCAAGGATAGAAGCAGTAGACCGGAAATCTTTCTTCGCCGTGGCCGAAAGCCCTAATGGTATTGACAACTTCAGGTTCTGGGATTACCCAGTGACAATGCCCGAAACCGGTGAACCGGATACTAATATCTATGACATGCGGGTGGTTTTGCATGAAGATGGTTGGATCTATGGTCTTTTCTGTACCGAAAGACGGGACCCTTCTGCTGCAAGTGCTGACCAGGCGGCAGCCATCGCGCAATGTGGTATTGCCCGCACGAGAGATTTTGTAAAATGGGAGCGGCTAAATGATCTTGTTACGTCGTCACCGCAGCAGCGAAACGTGGTATTGCATCCTGAATTTGTTGAAGGTAAGTACGCATTTTATACAAGACCACAGGACGGCTTTATCAACGCCGGCAGCGGTGGTGGCATTGGATTTGGACTGAGTGATTCCATGGAGGCCGCTCAAATACATGATGAAGTAGTAATAGATCCTAAAATTTATCACACAGTATATGAAGCCAAAAATGGCCTTGGCCCCGCGCCTATAAAAACAAAACACGGTTGGCTTCATCTTGCCCATGGCGTACGGAACACCGCAGCGGGACTACGTTATGTGTTATATATGTTTATGACGGATCTGTATGATTTAACCAAAGTGATATACAAACCTGCTGGTTACCTGATGGCCCCGGAAGGAGAAGAAAGAGTAGGAGATGTGTCAAACGTTTTATTCAGCAACGGATGGATAGCAGATAATGACGGTACTGTGTATATTTACTATGCTTCTTCTGACACCAGGATCCATGTAGCCACCACTACAGTTGACCAGTTGATCGATTATACCATGTGTAGTCCGGCCGACAGGTTCAGTTCCGCAGAAACTGTCAGAACGTTGAACCGGATCATAAAAAATAACCAGTCGGATAGCTTGCTCCGGTCCATCCTTTCATCAGAACTGAAAAAACAAACGGAGAAATGATCGTGGCAGAAAATATCATATCATCTCGGTCCGTTGCGGCTATTAGCGAGGAATTATCCTCTATCCTTGAATATTGGATGGAAAATGCTATTGACATAAAGCATGGAGGATTCCTTGGAAAAATCGATAACGATAACCTGGTCGACAATGAGGCGCCAAAGGGTGTAGTATTGAATACCCGGATTCTTTGGGCTTTTTCAGCTGCTTATAATCGCGAGAAGAAGCAATCTTACCTCGATATGGCCACCCGGGCCTACAGGTATATCGTGAATCATTTTATTGATCGCAAGTACGGTGGAGTTTATTGGTCGGTAGACCACAAAGGTGAAATGCTCAATGGAAGAAAACAGATCTATGGCCTGGCTTTTTGTATATATGGACTAACCGAATTTTACAAAGCTACCCGCGAGGACATGGCCCTGCACCTTTCCGAAAATCTGTTTGAACATATCGAAAAAAACAGTTTCGATAAATCCAACGGTGGCTATTTTGAAGCCTTTACGCAGGGATGGAAACCGGTAGATGATTTGCGACTAAGCGAAAAAGATGACAACGAAAAGAAGACCATGAATACACATTTGCATATCATCGAAGCTTATGCAAATTTATACTCGATATTGCCAGATGGTAAGATCGAAAGGTGCATCCGGCATCTGCTGGATGTATTTGAACATCGGTTTTTTGACCCAAAGACTTCTCATCTCCGTTTGTTCATGGATGAACAATGGAACAGTAGATCATCATTGATTTCCTATGGTCATGATATCGAGGCAGCCTGGCTCTTGCTGGCCTGTGCCGAAGCAATAGGCGATAGGTATTATATCGACCGGTTTAAAGATATAAGTCTTCAACTCGCAGACGCAGCAGCAGAAGGGTTGGACAGCGATGGGGGACTTTGGTATGAATATGAAGCTGGCAGAAATGAGATTGTCAGGGAAAAGCATTGGTGGCCGCAAGCCGAAGCGTTGGTCGGATTTCTCAATGCCTGGCAGTTGACAGGAGATGAAAAATACCTACGCTATTTCAATGGCATATGGGAATTTGTCAATCGGTTTGTCAAAGACCATAGCAATGGAGAATGGTTTTGGGGAGTAAATGGAGATCATTCCATCATGCAGAAGGAAAAAGTTGGCTTTTGGAAATGTCCCTATCATAACAGCCGTGCCTGTATGGAGGTTTTGAAAAGAGCTGGGGAACAAACAAAGAATTCGTCAATTTAAAAATATACCAGGATCATGTTAAAGAAAGTGCTGAACCGGACCGCCATCGTTGTTGTCGTCACCTGTTTTTTCTTTTCGTGCAAAAAGAAAGCGACCTCGCCACCACCGACGCCCCCTGGACCAGATACTACAGTTGTGATCGCCCCGGCCATTGATCCTCCTCTGGCCAACACGATCGGGTTTTTCCTGGATGACTGGCAACCTAAGAATTTTACCACGCCTGCATCGGTTACTGGTGGAATAGTGCCGGCTGCGGCAAGCTATACGGTAACAGTTGACAGGAGTTCTATTATTACTAAAATTCCGCGTTCAATTTTTGGTAATAATTCCAACCTCTGGATGACACAAATGGTGACCGAGCCTTCTTTGATGGATCATATTAGTACGATTCACCCGCATATTATTCGTTTTCCCGGCGGCAGTATCAGTGATGTGTTCTTTTGGAATGCTCAACCTAATACGCCTCCTGCCGATGCACCCGCGCAATTGGTCCAGGCAAATGGAACCTCTGTCGCGGCAGGATACTGGTTTGGAAAAAATACGGAAAGCTGGACATTCTCCGTGGACAACTATTACAGCATGCTGCAGCAAACAGGCAACCAGGGACTGATAACTATAAATTATGGTTATGCCCGTTATGGTAAAAGTGCTAACCCGGTGGCAACTGCAGCTCACCTGGCTGCAGACTGGGTCCGTTATGATAACGGCAGGACAAAATATTGGGAGATCGGAAACGAAAACTACGGAGATTGGGAAGCGGGTTACCGCATTAAACTCGCCGATAATAATGATGGCCAACCGGAATTTTTAACCG
>VBAT01000063.1:16630-38309 GCA_005884665.1 Bacteroidota bacterium | reverse complement strand
AATATTTCAGGTAGATGATCTCTTTTTGCTTTTTTGACAGCAGGGCCAGGGTATTTCTCAGCTTTTGTGTTTTTTCTTCATTGACCTGGTTTTCTATTGTGATCTGTTCAATCGAGAATTCATAAAATGAATCGTAATCAGGTTGAAGGCTGGATAAAGATGCGGGCTGCAGGTGTTTGTAAAGGGCTTTGAGTATTTTATTCTTGGTTGCCCGTAAAAAATAATACCGGGGAGATAAAATTGTATCAGCTGTTTCCCGTCTTTGCCAAAGACTAATGAATATCTCCTGGATACAATCTTTGATCAAAGCTGTGTCATCGGTGAATCTTGCGCCATAGTTGTAGAGATCGTTATAATATAGGCGCATGAGCGCGGCAAGTGCCTGTTCATCGTTTCGCTGGAGCTGCTGGATAAGCTCTGCTTCTGATTTTAAAGAATATTCCTTCATATATAGTTAGTCTCTAAAAGGATTGTCTTTTAAAATAGCAGCAGCGTTCTTATCAGGGGGAATCGATGGACTAAATCTATAACTAAATTATGACCCGAAAAATTTTAAATAATCAAAGACGTGGAAAAAGTATGTAACAGTGTTGGAAATTAACTTATTCAGTTAATGAGAACGAATCCCCTGGATTCAGCAAACTGGTTCAGTTTTTCTACAAAGGAGAAATCCTGTATCATCCCGGCTACCTTATTAATATCATCGGCGAATATGCGGTCTTCCACTGCAAATGAAACAAATTGACGTACATACTGGTGAGCAAATTCAAGGATCTCACTGCTTTTCAACGGCCGCCTGAATTCAATTGCCTGGCAGGCACTCATAAGCTCGATCGCCAGAATGTATTCGAGGTTATCCAGCACTTTATTGAGTTTTCTTGCGCTAATGCTTCCCATGCTCACATGATCCTCCTGTCCCAACGATGTTGGAATACTGTCTGCGCTGGCCGGGAAGCAAAGTGTTTTATTTTCCGTAACGAGAGCGGCCGTGGTGTACTGGGGGATCATGAAGCCGCTGTTGAGACCTACATCTTTCATTAATAACATTGGTAGCCCCCATTTGCCTTCGAGCAATAAATAACAACGCCTGTCCGAAATATTTCCGAGCTCGGCTGCGGCAAAGCAGCAGTAATCCAATGGCAGTGCCAGTGGTTGACCGTGAAAATTGCCACCACTGATCGTATCGTCTGCCGAGAAAATAACCGGATTATCGGTTACGGAATTTAATTCGGTTTCAGTCAATTCTTTTAAATGTAACCAGGCATTGCGGCTTGCTCCATGCACCTGGGGCATGCAGCGCAGGGAATAAGGGTCCTGCACACGCCCACAATCCACATGACTTTGCATGATCGCTGAATCTTTTAATAATGTTCTCAGTCGTTGTGCAACTATCTTATTTCCGTTAAACGGACGTAGTTCATGTAGGCGTTCATCGAAGGGAGCCTTGGTTCCGGTTAATGCCTCGAGGCTCATAGCGCCGATAATGTCTGCGGCTTCAAGGCAATTAAGCATTCTTTGTACCGCTTTTACCGCGTAAGCGAGAATGAACTGTGTGCCGTTGATCAGCGCCAATCCTTCTTTGGGGCCCAGTTGAACCGGTGCTAATTTGAACTTATCGAGAACTTCCCGTGCTTTACATGTCTTTCCCTGGTAAAACACTTCACCTAAACCGATCAGGGGAAGAAAAAGATGAGCTAAAGGAGCAAGATCACCGCTGGCCCCCACCGAACCTTTTTCCGGGACTACTGGTATCACACCGTTTTCAATATGCCAGTTTATTCTTTCGAGTGTTTCGAGTCTTATTCCCGAAAATCCTTTTGCCAGCGCATGCATTTTTGTTATCAGCATGAGTTTCGCGATTTCGGATGGACACGCCTCTCCTACTCCTACGCTGTGGCTTTGGAGAATTTTGTGCTGTAAGGTGGCCGTGTCTTCTTCGGAGATCTTTGTGTTGGCTAAAATGCCGAAACCCGTATTGATGCCGTAGACGGTTTTATTGTTGGCGACGATGGTATCTACATGTTGTCTGCTCGTTCTTATTTTTTTTATTGCATCTTCATTAAGCCTTCCTTTAATTTTCCCGGAGGCAATGGCAATGGTAGTATCAATTGTAAGTCGCTCGATCCCGTAGTGAAATTCAGTGCTCATATTCCCTGTTCTGGAGTGCAAGTAAAGGGAATTTTTTCAATAAAAAACTTTGTTGATAGCAGCATTCTTCTCGCCTGATTAAAACCGGGAGATAACTCCGTGGCTCCCTTATCCACTGTCGCTCCATGACCGCGAATGGCCCACAGAGAATCACGGAGAATACACAGAGGACCACAGAGATGAATTGTAAGAGATAGAAAAAAACTCTGCGGCTCTCTGTGGCCTTATCACAAATCATGTAAAGCTGTTTCCAGGTTTTGTGCAGCGGCTTTGGGAAAACGATGCTTATTTTCAAAAACAAACTCATCATCCGGCGCAGGGTTCAGTTTGCTTTTTAATTCATCCCATTTAGCGGACCAAATAGTATAATGCTCTATGATCGCCCTGGCATCCGCTTTAAAATGATCGGGAATTATTGTGATATTATCAATAAGCAGTTTATTCGCGGTTGTGTTATGCAGTTTTAGCATTTCCGCATAACGAAATTTCTTACCGCTCTCCATATATTTAGTGTAAGATTCGGCAGACTGTTGCCAACATGAAACTATTGATTGAAGCAGTGAATGAAATTCATTTTTTAACATCGAAGAAACCTTTATTGGTTAGGATGTACCCTTCAGTGAAATCCGCCCTGGTGAAGGTTGCTATTTTTTTTCTTTTGTTTGTTCGATAACCCATTGTCGCCATGCGTCTTTATTTCCCAGTAACCATTGATAGTAATATTTAAGAATAACATAGGACATCGATTCTGGATGCATAAAGCCACCGTGCAGATCAAGGAAATATTTTTTTAGCCTGGAACCGCCCCACAATTGCCATCGATTTCTTATGTACATTCCCAAAGATAAATGCAGTCCGGAAACGCCGTTTTTTTTGATGCGCTGTTTAGTCTCCGGAGACAACAACTTGTCGAGTTCAATAAAACAATCTGGCAAGTTTAACGGAATATATTTGTCATCAACAGAGTCTCGTATCAGAGCTTCTTCATAGCGTTTTACTTTTCCCATGTAAAGGCTATCAAAAAAACGATATTGTTCATCTAGTTTTAGATCAATCCCATTAAGATAACGATGATAGGATACCGTAATTAACATATAGCGATCGTCATAGTAAATGCCTTTTTCTTCGAGGTCTGTCACAACTTTAGAGTCGTTATAGTAATCGTAATCTTTCGTAAGATCTGATATATATGGGTTTGTCTTTTTGATGCTGTCTTCTGGGAGCTCTCTGATTAGTTTAATTTGTGCGGGGCTTAGAACTATATCCATTTGGCGAAACATTTCGTCAAGGGTTGCAGGGCGATAAATACTGTCTTTCTGCGAAAAAACAGAGAGGTGAAAGAAGATTGTTGCTATTAATAGGACAGGTCTCATATAACCGTTAAAACTCTAATTTATGATCTTAGAAACATTTTGGAAATTTTTGGGGATCGTAAGCGACTGGGTCAAGGTAAGAAATTGGATTGTTGCCAGGCAGTCAAGTCTACAATTCGATTCTCTTGTGGTTAAACAACCATTAAACCATTAAATTTTTTAAACCTTTCAACCAATCCCCGCAAAAATAGTTTCCTTTAGTCGTGGCCATTCATCCTTTAAAACGCTGTAATAAATGGAACTGCGCCGCCGATTGTTCCACATTGTCATATGACTTCGCAATACACCTTCTTCTATCCCTCCTACATTTTTTAATCCCTGTCGTGCTCTCGCGTTCAAAACATCTGTTTTAAATTCTATCCTTTCGAAATTCAGTTCATCGAAAGCATACCGCATCATGGCAAACTTGGCGTTTTTATTCAGTCCGGTACTCCTGAAATCCTTTCCCAACCAGCTCCAGCCGATCTCGGCGCGAAGATCGTGCATGGAAATATTGCCCAGGCTACTGCTTCCAGCGATCTTACCGGTTTCTTTATCAATAATTGTAAAAGGTCTCCGTGTATTCGCCGCTTTGTCTGCGAATGCCATTTCAAACCATCGCCTGAGTTGTTTTTCATCACCCAGGTTCAGTGTGAAATACTCCCACATTTCCGAATCTTCTTTTGCTAATTCCAGGAAAGATTCAAAATCGTTCATTTGAAGCGGTCTTAACAAGGCCCTGCTTGTTTCTAATACTAAGTCTGATGGTATCATTGTTTAATCAAAATTCAAAAGTAAAGAAGTGAAATATGAAAAGTCAAACGTGAAAAATCCAATACCTGGCAAGCCTTTCACATCTGACAACTTATGTCACAAACTCCAATCCACAGGATCAATTCCCTGGCTCATCAAATATTCATTTGCCTTTGAAAAATGCCTGCACCCGAAAAACCCTCCGTGGGCCGACAGAGGAGAAGGGTGGACACTTCGCAATATCAAATGTTTCTTTTCGTCGATCAATACTCTTTTCTCCTGCGCAAATTTTCCCCAGAGCATAAAGACGATATTCTCCCTTTCGTCGGAGATCTTTTTTATTACAGTGTCCGTAAATGTGGCCCAGCCGATCTTGGAATGGCTCATCGGGTCGCCCGCCCTAACGGTCAGGGAAGCGTTCAATAAGAACACGCCTTGTTCCGCCCATTTAGTCAAATTGCCATGATCTGGAATGGGCACACCTATATCTTCATGTAGTTCTTTAAAAATATTAATTAATGAAGGAGGTGGTGGCACCCCATTTTGTACTGAAAAGCAAAGTCCATGCGCCTGGCTGGGTCCGTGATAAGGGTCTTGTCCAAGTATCACGACCTTTATTTTGTCGATCGGGGTCGCATTAAATGCATTAAAAATAAAGGGCCCGGGAGGATAAATTGTTTTACCCTGCTTTTTTTCTGTTTTTAAATGGTGAACGATCTGTGTGAAATAGGGTTTATTGAATTCATCTTTTAAGATCTTTTTCCACGAAGCTTCGATTTTTACGTCCATTGATGATATATTGACTTTGGCTGCAAGCTAAAAAAAATTATCTTTGCCGCTCCTTAAAAGCTGCGGTAGCTCTCCCGATAGCTATCGGGATGAATAGAGCAACTACCTTCTTTACGGGGGACATTGGTTGAAGTTCTTATAGTAAATGGTCCGGTAGCTCAGTTGAATAGAGCAACTGCCTTCTAAGCAGTAGGTCATTGGTTTGAATCCAATCCGGATCACTAAACGTCCTTACGGGGCGTTTTTTTATGTCTTATTTTACATACATACTCTATTCTGCTACGTTAGACAAATTCTATATTGGGTCTACATCCGACTTATTGGATGAAAGACTTAGAAGGCATAACTCAAATCATTCCGGTTTTACTGGAAAAGCAAATGACTGGGAATTGGTCTACAAAGAAGAATTTCCCCTTAAATCAGCCGCCCAAAAAAGAGAAAAGGAAATTAAAGCATGGAAAAGTAGAAAAAGAATTGAACTGCTTATACGTTCAGTTGAATAGAGCATCCCGCTTAGGCGGGAAGGTCATTGGTTTGAATCCAATCCGGATCACAAAACGAAGCCCGAGAAGCTTCGTTTTATTTTTCCTGGTCTATTAGGAGTTTAAAGATTTAAAAGGTTGTTCGAAACTGATTGAACCTCTTGAACATTTTAAACCTCTTAAACCTTTAAACGTTTAAATTCGCTGAAAAATTGGAATGAACTTTATTAAGAATATACTCGGGAGAATTTTTGCATTTTGGGCGCTGATCGTCTTTGTCGTTACAATGCTGGTATTTTTTATTCCTATCTGGATAGCAAGCTTGCAAAAAGAACCAAGACGTACCATCGTTTTTCAGAAAGTATCAAGGGTTTGGATGCGGCTATTTTTTATATTGTCAGGAATTCGCATAAGCATAAAGGGTAAGGAAAATTTTAAGACCGGTGAAAATTATGTCGTCGTTTGTAATCATAATTCTATGATGGATGTCCCGTTGACCACACCCTTTGTTCCCGGCGCGAATAAGACAATCGCCAAGATCGAAATGGCTAAGATCCCGCTGTTCGGGTTGATCTATAGAACAGGCAGTGTGCTGGTTGACCGGAAAAGCGAGGAAAGCCGCAAGAATAGTTATGTCAAGATGAAAGAGGTGCTTGATATGGGACTCGACATGTGTATCTACCCCGAAGGCACACGAAATAAAACCTCGGAGCCCCTGCAGCGATTTCACAATGGCGCCTTTAGGCTGGCGATAGATGCCGGCAAACCTATTTTACCTGCAGTCATCTTTAATACTGCAAGAGTGTTGCCTATCAACAAAACCTTCTTCCTTTGGCCCGTAAAAATCAAAATGCATTTCCTGGAACCCATTGCACCGGCTTCTCTGACGGTGGAAGAATTAAAGGATAAAGTATTTTTTACGATGAGGGACTATTATGTAAAGCATAAAGATCAGTAACCAGTATAAAAAGATCTTGACCGGTTGATCTTCAAATCCTGCAATAATCCCGATTTCGGACTGATCGTAAAGCTGAAAAATTTATAGGGAGGCGTCGGGTTTACATTAATGGACAACTGCCAGCAATGCATATCCCTCGAAATGGACATCGTGAAGGTCTGGATCTTGTTTGTATTGAAATCATAAAACGTATTCATGCTGAAATTCCACTTGGGAGTCAGGTTAAAACTACCGTTGAGATTGGCGCTGGATGTAAATTTCTTGTCAAACCCGCTGTAATCAGGACGTATGACCTGCGTAAAATATAAAGTGTACCCGATACTGACTGACCAGGGAATATTGAAATCCACAAACTGCGCAGGGTTTTCCCGCATATAATCGAGCAATCGCTGCTGATCGGCCAGTAAAGCCGGATCGTTGCGCAGGTCATGCATCTGTTGCTGTTTCTGCTGTTCTTTCTTTTCATCTTTCGGCTTGCTTTGGAATGTCGACGAGATGGAAACATTCGCGTTACTGATACGGCCGATGCTTCCATGGCTCAGTGAGTACTCATCGATATCCTGTCCCAGCGAATTGACCTCGTAGGGGTCCAGCGTCGCGGCTGCCGTGATGTTTATTTTATTAAAGAGGTTCGTTCGCAAATACAATTGTATAGGGGCCAGTTTGAGACTATCGGCAAAAAAGTTATAGCTGGTGTTCAACCCGTAGCCATCGATCAGTTTGATGCGTGGTATTTCTTCGTCGGGATTCAGACCTGTAGAATCAAGACTGGTTGAATCAACCACCCCCGACAATTCCTTACTCTTTTTCGGACGCTGCTTCATCTCGAGATTGTTATCCAGCTGGAAACTTAAGCCGCCAAATTTTCCTCCGCCAAAACCAGGATATAAGGCTCCTTCAAATTCTGAAAACGTTGCAAATGTTTTACTGGTGTCTACCTGTGTCCTGTAAAAATGACTGCTTGAAAGATCAGGCTGGTAACTCATGCTCAATGAAGGGCGCATGACATGACGGATCGCGATGATCCTCGAGTTCTTGAATTCATATTTGCCAAAAATGGCTGTGCTGAAACTTAAACTAAAGGAGGCCTGGTGGTCGATATAAAACCCTTTGGTGATCGTTGTATCTACTTTTTGCTTCGTATCATTCCAGCTGCGGCGGAATTTTTGGTTGATCCAAACTTGAGAATAAGATACTCCGGGAGACACCATTACAGCCCCGCCAAGGATCGGTGGCAGGGACAATGATACCGGAAAATTATGTTGTGCTCCCCATTGCAACGTATCTATAAGTTGCCGGAAGCTGAAAGCAGAGTCATAAAAAGAGAACTGGTTCCTGAAAGTTCCATTATAGGCAACACCCAGCTGTTCATACCATTTTTTGGGACCTACCGGCTCTTTTCTTTCAAAAGGATAGATCGTAGCGACTGTAAAACCCATGTCCGGTAAACTCACATTGACCAGCCTGGTCAGGTTGTTCTGGTTATGGTTGGCGCTAAGAGTAAGATTATAAGGTTTGTTTTGCCAGGTCTTGGAATAGGTGATTGAAGAGCCGGCAAGCGCCGAATAGTTGAGGGTAGGATTATTAGACACATATTTATTATACTGTGTTGAGCTGGCATTCACATTTGCGGAAAAAGAAGTGCCGGGTCTTGCGCGGCTGTCTGCACTGTGGTTCCATGTCAATGTATAGCTGTTGTTGGCCACATAGTCCGGGTCGCCTTTGAAGTTTATTTTGGTATGTTGTATCCCGAAATTGAATGCCCCACTGAATTTATAACGTTTGCGATAGGTAGGATTTATATTCCAGGACCATCCGCCATAGGAGTAAACATTGCCATACACTTTTGCATCCCAGTAATCATTCATCACCTTATAATACCCTAACCCTTCCAGTCCAAGGCCGTATTGTTCGTTGGTGGCAAACTGCGGTGGCAGCAGGCCGGAATGACGGCCCTGGTTCAGGGGATAAAAACCAAAAGGGAGATATATAGGTATGGGCACCCCTTCGAATTCCATATGTGCAGGCCCTGAAACAGCGAGCTTGTGGTTGATCATTTTCAGTTTGTTCGTCTTGATGTCAAAATGAGGATCGTCATACATGCAGGTGGTGATCCGGGCTTCCTTTATATACGTTACGTTCTCACTAACCTTTTTTACTACTTTCCCGCCAACATTTATTTCTCCCTGCAGGCTATAGGTGTTTTTGGTTTGACCTTTTTGTGTTTTGAAGTTGTAATGAATGGTATCGCTATAAAAAGAATTTTCACCCTGCCTGAAATTCGCCTCTTCGGTTACAGCGCCCAGGCTGTCCCTGTGATTGCTGGCGGTGAGTACCTGCGTTTGCTGATCGATCTCCACCAGCGGAGCGGTTAGCGTTATGTCTTTATATTCCGTTTTTGTTTTGCCGTATAAGATTATTTTCTTTTCTTGTATCAGTACAACCGCAGAATCTGCGGCTTCGTATTTTACGGGTGCATCCAGCGTATCCTTTGATAGTTTCAGCGAAAAAGTATCGGTTCTTTGCCGCTTTAAGGAATCAGCAGACAAACCTAATGAGTCCTTCGAAAGCAGGCTGGTGTCCGATGAAATGATATTGATACGGTCGGTGCTGTCTTTTTTTGGAGATATCGTGTCCTTTTTTGGGGGTATGGTATCCTTTGGTGATAAAGTTCTTGTTAAAAGTTTGTTGGGCGTACGCTGCGCTGCAGTAGTAAACGTTAATGTGCAGAGCATTGCAACAATCAGTAGTGTGCCAAAAAAATATTTTGAGCTAAATTTGTGCAGTTGCTTCATACGGTTGTGGCAAAAGTAAATCTTTCAACCCTAAACAATAAATATGTGAAGATTCAGCATTAAAATGGTTAAAAACGAAAAAACAATGACGAGCCGAACCTTATTTTTAATTGGTGCACTCACGTTCTCCCTCTTTCTTTTGTCATTCGCGGACAAAAACAAAACGTTGCAACCGAAAGCTACAATCAAAACACTGATCATCGATCCCGGCCATGGTGGAATTGATCCCGGGGCAAGAGGCAGTTTTTCCAATGAAGCGGATGTAGCCCTTTCTGTTTCCCTGAAATTTGGTAAGGCTTTGCAACAGGAATTCCCCGATCTCAAGATCATTTATACAAGAACAACGGACGTGATGCCGGGTAATAAGCCAACCAAGGACCAGGGACTGAGATACCGTGCAGACCTGGCCAACTCATCCAACGGTGATCTTTTCATTGCCATACATTGTAATGCCGCTCCCGATATCCATCACCGCGAACTTATCGGTTACAAAAAAGCGACGGTCATGGTGGGTAAGGGCAAGAAAAGACGTAAGGTCACCAAAAAAGTCCCGCAGTACCGTCATTGGAACACACCCAATCCAGCCAACGGTACCGAAACTTATATCTGGGCAGTAAATAAAAATGATATAAAGGTTAACTCTGTTAATAAAACCGAGTATTACGGAGAAATAGATTCAACCGATACCGATGTCAGCAGCAATATCGAGTTGCCGGATCCTTCCGATCCACTTGAAAAAGCAAGAATGTTGATCTATGCACAACAATATTTCAGGAAAAGCCTGAACCTGGCGGATATCGTAGAAAAAGGGTTCCAGGCACAGGGCAGAACTTATCGCGGCGGTGTCAAGCAAAGAAACGACAAGGGTATCTGGGTATTGCAGGCTACAGGTATGCCGAGCATCCTTGTGGAGATCGGTTTTGTATCCAACCCCGAAGAGGAAAAATATATCAATAGTGACAGGGGCCAGCAGGAAATTGTCGACAACCTGGTCAATTCGTTTCGGACTTATAAAGAAAAGCTGGAGTCGAAAACCATCGGCACACAATAGAGAATTAAGGCCACAGAGAGCCGCTGAGGGCACACAGAGAGCCACGGAGTTATTTTTATTTCATTCAATCCATGTCAGGGATTTTCGGCCTATTCTCCGTCTTCGGCGGGCCATCAATTAAAAGGCATGGAATGTCACCGGGGTAGAAAAACACAGAGCTATTTTACATCTCTTATAACTCATCTCTGCGGTCCCCTGCGTATTTTGCGCGGCTCTCTGTGGGCAGCCATTTGATTTCTTCATTTATCTCTTTGCGAATAATTGGTTAATTTGGCAGGATAAAACCCATCAACCAACAAAGAACCGCATGAAGATCAACAATGAAACCAAGGTAGGTTTGCTCACAGTCGGTGCTCTCGCAATTTTAATTATCGGTTTTAACTTCCTCAAAGGGAAAGATGTCTTCAACAGGACCACAAAGATCTACGCGGTATTCACCAAACTGGGGTCGCTGGCAAAATCAAATGAAGTAAAGATCAATGGGTACACCATCGGGACCGTTTATGCATTCGAACCCACTAATAAGAATGTGGACAGCATTAAAGTCACGATCAGCGTAACACAAGATGTGCTCATCCCTGACAATTCCATTGCCTATATATCGGCGGGCCTGCTTGGGACTTCTAACATTACAATTGAAAAGCACGAGTCGAATGTGTACCTGAAAGACGGGGATTATATGAAGACAAGGGAAGATCCGGGAATTTTTGGCGATCTGCCTTCACAGGCGGGATCGACGTTGGCCAATGTGCGTGTATCGCTGGATTCATTAAAAGTTGTATTCAGCAATCTCAACAAAGTCTTAGATGGCAACACGAAGGGGAACCTGCAACAAGCCATCGCCAATATGGCTGCTGCGACCAGTTCACTTACCAAATTACTGGACCCCGAAAAAAGCACGCTGGCCATTACTTTACGCAATGCAAGCTCTGTTTCGGAAAATCTCCGGAAAAATAACGACAGCATAACGGCTACGATCAACAACGCAAAGCAGTTTTCAGAGAAACTCTCGAGGCTCAACATGGAACAGACCATGGACACGTTGCAAAGCGCCATAATGGACCTTAAGAAGACTATAGCCAAACTATCAAGCAACCAGGGCACACTGGGAGCGCTGATCAATGATAAGAAACTATACAATAAATTAAACGATGTTTTATTGAGCGCGGAGATACTGATGGATGACCTTCGTGCACACCCCAAACGCTACGTTAATTTCTCCGTCTTTGGCAAAAAGGATAAAGGAGGGGCACTAACTTCGCCCTCGAAAAAAGATACGATCCCATAGTGAAGCCAATGCAACATTCCCTGAAATTTCTTGCTCCTGTTTTGCTTTTCGTTTTGTTTGCAGGGCCGGTCAATCTTTTTGCACAGGCGCAGCCTGGAGATTCGGTCCAGGTAATAGAAATTCTCAGCGCTACCAAACGGCTTACTTTCAAGACCATTAATGACACCACCAAACTCACGATCATCGCTGGTGACGTCAAACTGAAGCAGGGAAAAACCTTTTTTTATTGCGACAGTTGCGTGATCAATCATAACACCAATATTTTCGAGGCCTGGGGCCACGTACATATCAACGATTCCGACACGACAAATGTTTATGCCAATCACCTGCAATACCTGATGAAACCAAAGGTGGCCTACCTGGATGGTGATGTTAAACTAACCGATGGGCATGGTACACTCACCACACCCGACCTGGAATACGATATGAATACCAACCTGGGTATCTATAAACATGGTGGAACTGTAAAAAACAAGAACACGGTACTGACCAGCCAGGAAGGCTGGTATTATTCAGATATCAAGGACGTTTATTTTAAAAAGAACGTGGTATTGAAAGACCCTGCCTATACCATCGTCTCCGATTCACTTTTGCACAATACCGAAAACCAGACCACCCGGTTTATTTCAATGACGACGATCACCGATAGCAGCGGCCGGGTGATAAAGACTAAAGAAGGTTATTATAACCAGCAAACCGGGAAAGCCGAGTTTGGCCAACGGCCCACGATAATTGACCCGAAGTCTGACATAGAACTTAAGGCCGATAATGTCCAGACCGATGAGAAATCCGGGATATCACTTGCAACGGGAAATGCGGTTGTTGTAGACAAAAAGAACAAGACGACAATAGTTGCCGGAAAGATTTACCAGAATAAGAATACCGAGGCGATCATGGCCATCCTGAAGCCTCTAATGATGATTGTGCAGGAAACAGATACCATATATATAACAGCAGACACTCTTTTCTCCGCCCGTCTTACCGATCTGTATGCGTCACGTTCGTTAGGAATACCGGTTAACGCAGGCGACTCAACCTTTGAATCTTCGACGGACAGCGCCATTTCAATAAACAGGCCGGACACAACGGTAACACCGCTCGTTATTCAGCCTGAATCAAGACCTGCAAGACCGGGAAAAGGAATCGCAAAGGCGCTTAACCGGCAGGATTCTATTCTTGCAATGAAAAAAGCAGTCGCTGACCGGTTCAGCGATTCTACTGCATTTAAAGGCAAACCAATCGGCGATAGCCTGGCTAATAAAAAGCCGGCTAAGGATGATACTTCCAGGACCAATATAATTGTATACACCACCAAAGGCCCGAAAAGAGTTACGATAGACGAGAAGGACAGTTCGAACCGTTATTTTGAAGCCTACAGGCATGTCCGCATATTCAATGATTCACTGCAGGCAGTGGGCGATAGCATGTTTTATTCATTTAAAGATTCCGTCTTTCGGCTGTACCAGGACCCGGTGGTATGGTCAAGAGAAAGCCAGATAACAGGTGACACTATTTTGCTTTTTACTAAAAATAAAAAAGCCGATCGCGTACAGGCTTTCGATAACGGTTTTATGGTAAATAAGGTAGACTCCCAGGCATTCAACCAGATCAAATCGACCCGGATGGACGGTTATTTTACGAATGGAGATATCGATTCGGTGCGGGCCCGGGGCTATGCACAATGTATTTATTATATCCAGAATGACGACAGCTCATTTACCGGTATAAATGAGTCAAAGTCGGATGTCATAGATATTTATTTCCGTAACAAAGAACTGCACAGGGTTGTTTTTCGAAGCGCTGTGTCAGGCACCATCTGGCCTATTCGTCATAAAAGCCCGTCTGAAATGAGATTACAGAATTTCAGGTGGCTGGAGAACAGGAGACCGAAAACGAAGTATGAGATGTACGAATGACAAATATGAAACACGATCCCGATAGCTAGTGGGACGAAATTCGAAATAATAAGAACCGGATGCTGTCTATACCAATCACGACAATCTGATTATTGCATAGGCGATTTTGCCCCCATGGGGCAAATTGAACATTACAGCTAGCATTTATGCCACCGAAATACAGCCCCTCTGGGGCAAAACGGATTTTGTTAGGCGCATCAATTTGTATTCGTCCCGTAGGAACGGAATGTCGATAGATCGAATTATCATCAAAATTTTCGATTTATCCTGTAGGGACAAAATATCGGTACACATTCATGACATAGATGATCAGTTGAAAAAGCGATTCTGCAAAATATAGATGATCGCACCGCAGAGATAGCCAGCCAATGCCAGCCAGCTTATTTTTTTAAGATACCATACAAAATCAATTTTCTCAAGGCCCATGGCGGCCACACCGGCAGCTGATCCAATGATCAGGATGCTTCCTCCTGTACCAGTAGCATACGCAAGGAATTCCCAGAAATAGTGATCTGTTGGGTACTGATCCAGTTGATACATTCCCTGCGTGGCAGCGATCAATGGCACATTATCAACCACAGAAGAAGAAAGTCCGAGCGTCATCGCGATAAGATCATGATTTTGGAGTTTATTATCCATCCAGCCTGCCAACAACAATAGCTGTCCGGTCGATTCAAGTGCACCCACAGCCAAAAGGATCCCAAGGAAAAAAAGAATCCCGGGAGTATCTATTTTTTGCAAAGCGTAAGCAACAGTAAAGTTTTGCCTGTCTTCTTCATCCTTGTCACTGTGAATGACCTCAGTAATGATCCACATAACTCCAAGCCCGATCAGGATGCCCATGAATGGTGGAAGATGAGTGACGGTCTTGAAAACCGGCACCATCAGCAATATGATCACCCCCGAAGCAAAAATAATATTGCGCTGGAGATTTACCCGGCCCGTGACCCTGTCAGCATCGATAAGCTGCGAAGGTCTTACAACATCACCTTTAAAAACAAATCGCAGCAGGAACAATGGAACTAAAATGCAAACAAGCCCGGGTAAAAACAATTTCGCAATGACGCCAAAGGCAGTCACCTGCCCCCCTATCCACAGCATGGTAGTTGTAACATCACCGATCGGCGACCATACGCCGCCTGCATTTGCCGCAATAATAACGACACCCGACAGCATCCACCGATCTTTTGTATCGCTGGCTATCCTTCTTATCATAGTCACAAGGACAATTGCCGTGGTTAAATTATCCAGTACGGCCGACAGGAAAAAAGCCAGGATCGCCACGATCCACACGAGCTTTTGCTTATTCGTTGTCTTGATCCGGCTGGTAATGATTTCAAAACCATCATGGGCGTCGATCAATTCAACGATCGCCATTGCTCCCAGCAGGAAAAAAAGTATTTGTGAAATTTCGCCAAGATGATGTGAAAGTTGGGTGCCTACCAATTCCTTATCATCGGAAAACAGGATGTAAACTGTCCAGCAAAGTACTCCTGTCAATAACGCAATCGCTGCTTTATTAAGCCTGACCTGGGTTTCAAAAGCAATAAACAGGTAGCCTGCAGCAAAAATCACTATGATAATAGCAGCCATATCTGATAAAAATACAAAAGACTGGATTTCTCAATCGTTTAAAGGTCTCAAGGTTTAATGGCCTGCCTGCCGGTAGGCAGGTTTAATGGTTCTTATAGGACGAAAAGTCTTTAGATTAAGCAGGACCCTCGCTTAGACGGTTAAATCGCCGCGGGGTCGATCACGGGGGATATTGTTTAATCCGCGGTTCACTTTTGCATTTCATTTAGACTTTAGGGCACCATTTTTCGTTTTGAATTGAACAAAATAAATCACCATGAAAAAAATAATCTGTTCTTTCCTGCTTATCTCAGGATTGTGTGCCGCTACTGCCGTTTCCGCCCAGGACTATAAAACCGCTTTAGGTATCCGCCTGAGCAATAGCGCAGCAATGGTTAACAACTCCATAACGTTAAAGCATTTTTTGAATGAAAGGACAGCTATCGAAGCCCTTTTCTCATTTGGGGATCCATTGGCACTGGGTGCTTTGGTCGAAATGCACAAACCGCTCAATACACAGGGTCTTCAATGGTTCTATGGCGGAGGCGCCTACCTCGGTTTTGAAAAAACATATAATGCGACTAAAAACATAAATGAAACAAAAACAAACTTTGGAGGCCAGGGAGTCGTTGGTCTCGATTACAAGTTTGTCAATATTCCCCTCAATCTTAGTCTTGACTGGAAACCTGAGCTGAATCTTGTAAGCGATATCAATTTTGAGCCTGCAGCAATTGGCTTTACTGCGAGGTTCACTTTTGGAAAATAATACCCTTTTACATATTAATAACAAGGTCCCTCAACCCCGGGGGACTTTTTTTATATGATATAATATTAGTTGTCTTTCTTCAGCAAACGGTTGCTTTTGCCAGTTATCCACAAGTTTTTATAACCTGCTAATTTTTTCCTGTTTGTGCGTTTTTGTGCGGGATTTTCACATATATTTAAACCCTAAAACTAACTGTGCTTAAAAAAGAAAGACAGGCTTACATCCTGCACCAGGTAAACCTGCATAACAAGGTGCTTTCCTCTTCCCTGTCCGTGGACATCAATGTCTCGGAAGATACCATCCGTCGCGATTTACAGGAGTTGGCTGAAGAAGGAAAAGTCATAAAAGTACACGGTGGAGCGCTCTCCCATTCTTTCAGCCAGGTACATTTTCCGCCTAACGAAGTTTATTCCCAAGGCCAGAAAAGAAAGATTGCCCAGAAAGCTATCAGCATGATAAGCAATGGGATGTTTGTGTTGACCAGTGGCGGAACAACCATACTCGAGATGGCCCGCCTGCTACCGCCGCAGCTGAAAGCGACATTTATCTCAGGTAGTATAGCCGCGATACTTGAATATATGCATCATCCTAATATAGACGTGATATTGATCGGTGACAAAATTTCCAAAAGTTCGAAGATCACGGTGGGCTCCGAAGCGATTGCCAAGATAAAGCAGATGAAGCCGGATCTTTGTTTCCTCGGTACAAATGCAATTGATATTAACCATGGTGTTACTGACAATGACTGGGAGGTGGTGCAGCTGAAAAGAGCTATGATTGAATCTTCCCAAAAAGTGGTCTGTCTCTCTATCGCAGAAAAGATCAATACTTTTCAACCGATCAATATTTGTGAGCTGAGCAAGATCGATGTGCTGATCACAGAACTGCCCTCTGATGACCCATTATTAAAACCTTATTCTGATGCCGGAATAAAAGTCTTGTAAAGACTTCCCGCAACGACATTATTGACGAAGCAAGGCCGGAAACGGACGACTGTATTTGTGCGTTAAAAAACGTCTCCTGGAACATGAAGTCTTTTTATAATTGAAAACTGCTTAAAAAAACATATATCTAAAACAACAAGCTATGAGAAAAATTCTCCGATTATTAGTAGCACTGTCCATGATCATACTTGTACTGCCACCGGCTTTGCATGCACAGCAAAAGACCCTAACAGGTACAGTAATATCAGAAGACAACAAAACCCCACTGTCGGGAGTAACGGTCAGGGTCAAAGGTACCCGGCGTATCACCCAGACTGATGCTAATGGAAAGTTCACAATCGAGGTCAATACAGGAGAAACTTTAGAGTTTTCTCACGTAGGTTATCAACCGATGGATTTCAAACCGGGTCAGGGCAACGCGGTAAGTATCAACCTGAAAACGGCAGAAGGAACAATGGCCGAAGTAGTGGTCACCGCCATGGACATCAAAAGAAACCCGAGGGAATTAGGCTACTCTGTACAAACAGTTAAAGGAAGTGATATCGCAGAAACGCAGAGAGAGAATTTTGTCAACAGTCTTGAAGGAAGAGTTGCTGGCCTTACCGTAATCCCAACCACTGGGGCGGCGGGTGCATCTACTGGCATTATATTACGTGGCTTTAATACTCTTAGCGGAACGAATCAACCGCTGTTTGTTTTGGATGGTGTTATTATCGATAACAACACGTTTAACTCAAATTCATATGGAGGCTCGGGCGTGGGTCTTGCCTCGGACGGAGCTAACAGGAATATCGACAATACAAACCGTATCGCTGATCTGAACCCAAACGATATTGAATCGGTAACTGTGTTAAAGGGTCCTGAAGCCACGGCATTGTATGGCAGCCAGGCCAGTTCAGGCGCCATTGTCATTACAACTAAAAAGGGAAGAAGCACAAATGGCAAACTGCTTGTCTCGTACGATAATAATTTTCGCATGCAGAGAACCACGCGGTTTGCTGATATAAACAATGATTTTGGTCCCGGCACTTCCAACGGTATCCCAACGGCTCCCCCTCTCTCTGGCCAGTTTACTTCATTTGGCCCCGTATGGAAAGAAGGGACTAAACTATACGATAACCTGCATCACTTCTACCGCACTGGTTTTTCTCAAACGCATAATCTCGGTCTTGAATTCGGGACAAAAGTCACAGCCTTCAGGCTTTCCGGCCAGTATTTTGACAACGAAGGAACCATACCTAATAATCGCTATACAAAATATAGTTTCAAGCTTTCTAACACGACCAAAATCGGAAAGTATATCACTATCACCCCGAGCATTGCCTATTCAAATGCAGACAATAAAAAACCGATCAAAGGAGCCAATTCATTCCTTATGGCTTTATACGAATGGCCGGCAAACAATGACATCCGTAATTACCAGGATATCTATGGTGGTAAGCTGACACTTTTTAATGCCAATTATAATACCGATTTTGATAACCCTTTGTGGAATGCCAAGAACAATATTGCAGGTGATAAGAACGACCGCTGGGTAGCTACTGCAGGTATTGATATAACTCCTTTTCCATGGCTAGCCCTGGCAGGAAGATTTGGTTACGACACTTATGAAAACGATGGGTACAACTTTATTCACCCGCAGTCATTCTTCCTGACCAATACACAACTGGGTACGTTGGACAACTACTACAGGAAATACAAGGGATACAACCACACTATTACAGCTACTGCAAAGAAAGACATCGGAAAGTTCAGCACACGATTAATAGTTGGTACCATGTGGCAGGATTTCCAGACAGAAGCTTTTGGTGTATATGGCAATCACGTAGCGGATTCATTGGTGAATGGCAGATTGTATAAAAATGGTGGGGCGGTCACCGGCTTTAATCCCTGGGATAGCAACAGCACCCAGCTTTTATCAAGAACCCGGTTGCTCAGAAACTATTACGGCCAGCCAAACCTGCAAATCTTCAGAGAGATTGCCTACTTCGGGGAAGTATCGGTCGGGTTTAAGAATCTCGCATTCTTTACTTACTCTCATCGTTTCGAATCTGCCTCACCGCTTCCTGCTCAAAACAGGAACTATCACTATCCGGGAGCCAGCTTAAGTTTAATCGTGTCAGACATATTCCCGGCGATGAAAAAAGGAAATATCATAAGTTATTTCAAACTGCGGGGTTCGCTGGCGAATACAGCACGGATAAATGACCCTTATTCTAACCAGGCTGTGTTTGTGAATAATACCAGTAGCTCAGCAGTTCCTGCATTTACATATGGTTTTACCGGAACAAATCCCAACCTGCTTCCTGAAAAGCAAAAAACATTTGAAGTAGGTGGAGAGTTGAGACTGTTCAATAGCTCAATCACTGTTGAGATGGCTTATTATAATACGCTTTGTACTGACCAGATAGCACAGAATTTCAGGGCCAGCTATGGTACAGGTTATGTATTGAATACGGCGAATGCTGCTGAATTGCGCAATGAAGGAGTTGAAATAGCCATGGCTCTTTATCCGATCAGGAAAAAAGATTTCAGCTGGACGGTCAACTTTAATTTCAATCACATGTGGAGCAATGTGATCAAAATACCCGAATCGATCGGGCCATTGAATGACTTTTATAATTCCGACACTTATATCTCTAATGTAAGGGCCGGTATTATCAGGGGACATGAAACCGGGACGATCACCGGTTCAATTTACCAAAGGAACAATGCAGGACAGATCCTGATCAATCCTTCCACGGGACTGCCATTGGTTACTGCCGCGGGTGATAACCGTTTGATCGGTGAAAGAACACCTGATTTTTCGTTGGGAACGATCAATTCATTCAGGTATAAGAACTGGTCGTTAAACTTTCTCTGGGATTTGAGGATTGGTGGCGATGTTTATAACGGCACGGAACAGGTGTTAACAGGTTTGGGTAAGAGCCAGCGCACAGCTGATCGCCAGACTCCCCGTGTTATAAAAGGAGTATTGAATGATGGCTTGCAGAATTCGGCCACGCCAACTGTCAATACCATTGCAGTTATTCCTTATTTCCAAAGCACCTACTATACTACGATGCCGGACGAAGAGTTCATACAGCACGACGTGAATGCGCTGCGTCTAAGGGATATAACGTTAAGCTATAAATTTTCAGAGAGCAACATTTTGGGTATTAAAGCGCTGAAGAGCCTGAGCCTGTTTGTAACAGGAAATGATCTGATCGTTTGGTCAAATTATCGTGGCGCAGATGCTGCGGTGAATTCAAACAACCCGGGCACAAGAGGTATTGGCGGTTATGGACTTGACCTTGGAAGCGCACCCACACCCATTAGCCTAAGCTGCGGATTAAGAGCAAATTTCTAATCATTATTCATGGTAAATAAAAAATTTGGTATGCAACATAAATTTTTGAAATCATTCATCTTTATCGGGCTGATCGGCATAGTTGGTCTTTATTCATGCAAGAAAAAAATCGACGATGCTTATCTCAACCCCAATGCCGCCACTGTACAGCCAGTTGAAAGTCTTTTGCCTGGTGTTATTGGCGGATTTACCTGGTTTTCAGCTTCGGCGGGAACGACCTATGGCGTTGTTGTCGACGGAACATTTGTCGGCCGTTACATACAGTATTACGGCATTAACACCTCAGCGGATACCTGGGGACAAATGAGCATGCTTGGTGGCGTAGTTGACAATGGAGGTTCTGTATGGGCTACTGTTTATTTTGGCCAGGGCAACAATGTAAACAGGATCATTCAGTGGGGCGCCGAACAGGAAAAATGGGATTATGTCGGAGCCGGGCTTGCCATCAGGGCCTGGGGCTGGTTGGAGTTGACACAGGAGTATAACTGGGGTATATTGAGAGAAGCATGGCAGCCCAATAAAACTTCTTTTCATTATGAAGATCAACCGGAGATATTAGACAGCTGCCGCGCCGTTTGCCATCGTGCTATCAGCTTTCTCAACAGGACCGATGGCAATGTCAGCCAGGCGAACCTCGCGAAAGGAGATGCTTACTTCAATAACGGTGATGTGAATAAATGGAAAAAATTCGTATATGGTATCCTGGCCCGCTCTTATGCCCTATTAAGTTATAAAAATATATTCCTGTCAGAACACCTGGCCGACTCCGCTATCAAGTATGCCAGCCTTTCCTGCGCTACCAATGCAGATAATATCACAGTGAAAGTGGCAGGGGGCTTACAAACTGGTCAGAACAATTACTGGGGGCCTTATCGTGGCAACTTTGGTGCTTACAGGCAAGGCGATTTTGTAGCAAGACTGATGTCGGGCGACGATACAACTGCATTTGCCGGCGTGTCTGACCCAAGAAGATGGTATATGCTTAGTGAAAATATCAATGGCACCTTCAAAGGATTCAAACCCTGGCTGGGTTCTTCCGGTCTCGCCACGAATGATTACCCCAAAAATTTCTGGAGAAATCCTTCTCCGACATCAACAAGCCCCTGTCCGCAAACTGGCGTTTGTACTATAGACAGCAGCAGATATCTTTATCAGAATACAAGTCCGTGGCCCATGATGACTGCATCTGAAATGCAATTCATCATTGCTGAAGCTGCATTGAGAAAAGGTGACAAACCGGCCGCATTAACCGCATATACTAATGCCATAAGTCTGAACTTTGATATGCTGGCAAATGACTACCCGCAGAATATTCCGGCGGGAAGACAGATCACGGGGCCTATAAAAGCCGCATACCTGGCAAACGCAGCCATTGTGCCATCGTCAGCAGGTTTAACACTTACACATATTATGAACCAAAAATATATTGCGCTCTACATCTGGGGCTCGCTCGAAACATGGGCCGATATGCGCAAGTTCCACTACGTAGATACAGACCCGGCAACAAATAAAAAAG
>VBAT01000063.1:1020-16613 GCA_005884665.1 Bacteroidota bacterium | reverse complement strand
CCTTATCTCTACCAACAACGGAGAATTGACCTATCGTATGCGGCCGAGATTTAACTCAGAATACCTTTATGATATTCCTGAACTAACAAGAATCGGAGCTTACCAGTACCCGAACTATAATACGTTTAAGCCCTGGTTTGCCATTCCATAAACTATTTAATCAGAAAATCTACGACAATGAAACTTCTCAAAATAATATCACTATATCTCGGAACAGTGTCGATGTGCTGTCTATATATGGCCTGTTCAAAATCAAATAATGACAAAATAGCTGCCGAGGATAAAGACCTTAAGAGTTCGGCAGTCGTGCAGGTATATAATGCTGTCGTCAACTCCACCGGTACGACCAATGTGTATGTTGATGGAGTGCCTGTAACAGGAGCCGCCTTAACTTTTGGTACTGCATTCCCCGCTTCAGGTTATGCATTCAAGGTAAAACCCGGGTTAAGAGGCTTCTCTATCCGTAGCACCTCTACCAGCCCTGTCCAGGCCCCAATCATCTTTTCAGAGAATTTTGAGCCCAATAAAAAGTACCTGATCATAATGTATGACACCACGACTACAGCCAAACAACTGACATTTGAGAATAACATTGTCATCCCGTCAGATACGACCGCACGTGTCAAGTTTGCTAATTTTATCTACAACAACACAGACGTGCTACCGGTAGACATATTTTCTAAAAGAAGAAACCAAAATATCTTCTCTAACGTTTCGCGGACACAGGTCACGGACTTTATTCCTTATGCTTCGTCCGTGAGCGATACGCTGATTGTAAGAGAGGCAGGGACCCTGAATCAATTGACCGTATTAAATGGGTTCTCCCCAACTCCGAAGAGAAGCTATACTCTTATTTATCGCGGAAGTCACAAGGGTACACGGACACTTTCTTCATTCACGAATGACTGATAAAAATTTTTCACAGCAAAAGTCCCGCTTGATAAAGCGGGGCTTTTTTCATATCGTTAACCAGCCTTTATAGCTGCATTGTCAGCCAGAGCTTCCGAAAAACAGGTAAGCCATCGCAATGGCCGTGATAATGCCCACAAGATCTGCCAGCAGCATGGCCCCGATCGAATACCTTGTATTCTTTATTGAAACGGCGCCAAAATAAACAGCTACCACATAAAATGTGGAATCCGATGAGCCCTGCATGATACTCGATAGACGACCCGCAAAAGAATCCGGGCCATATGTAGTCATTGTGCTTACCATCATACCCCTTGCACCACTTGCACTTAACGGTCTTACCAGTGCTGTTGGCAATCCTTCCACGAAACGGGTATCTGCTCCCAGCCAGCTGAAGAAACTTTTCATGCCATCGATGATCACATCAAAAGTGCCACTAGTACGTAGCATGCTTATGGCAACCAACATACCCACGAGATAAGGAATGATTTTTACAGCTACGTCAAATCCTCCTTTTGCTCCCGTAATAAATGCGTCAAAGACATCTATTTTTTTATAGATGGCTCCAAATATGATCAGGAAGAAAATGAGCAAGATCAAACCATTGCTTAATACACCCGAAAAAGCTGTCAGGCCAGCCGGGCTCAGCGAAGCAAGATACATCACCAATAAAATAATTACGGCGGATATAGACAGTATCCATAATAAGATCACTGGTTGAAACAGGTTGATCTTTTGCCTGAATGAAACAACACACATCGCGGCCAAAGTGGCCACGAATGTCACGATCATGCAGGGAATAAAAATATCGGTTGGATTGTCCGCTCCAGCGGACGCGCGGACTGCGATAATGCTAACGGGTATCAGGGTAGGCCCACAGGCATGCAGGCAAAGGAACATGATCTGAGAATTCGATGCGACCGCTTTATTGGGATTAAGTTCCTGCAGGCTCTCCATTGTCTTTAATCCAAAAGGGGTGGCGGCATTGTCGAGACCAAGCAGGTTGGCGGAAAAATTCATCATCATATGCCCCATGGCAGGGTGACCCCTCGGAATTTCGGGAAAGAGTTTTGTAAAAAACGGGCCAATAATCCTCGATAAAAGGTTGATACCTCCTGCCCTTTCGGCGATGCTCATAAAACCCATGAACAGGGCCATGAGACCGATCAATTTCAGTGCAATCTGAACAGAGCCCCAACAGGTTTCCACGATGCCGTCAATGGGTTTTTGGATTCTTTTCATTGCCTGGCCGTACGTCATTACGATCAGCGCTGAATTTTTTGATTTGAGCAGCCGGATAGAATCCGAAGAAAGGTTATTGGTAAACACGTAGCGGGAACTATCAGGGCTGCGTCTGGGCAGGAAGCCCATTGGTTTTAGTCTCCGGTTGAAACTGTCCAGTGTAATGCCCGCATTGGTTTCGTTGCCAAGAGTGCAATAACCATAGGTGTCATCCGCTTTTCCCACCACCATCCTGTTAAAAATATCCGTGTCCTTCCAGCTGATCCACTTAAAAACGGCTACCAGTATCGCAACAATAATAAAGGCCGACCATATCCTGCTTAAAGCCATATTTATTTATGGTTTAATGTTTATGGTTTGAAGGTAAGGGAGTTTTTATGAAAGTGGGTAGTGTCCCATTTCGAATTTGCCCACAGAGGACCGCAGAGAATGAAGGCTCCGTGGCCATTCTGATTTTTCAAACAGGGGCATTACTTGAATGTGAAACAGCCTTTTCTTCACGATGATTTGCCATATCTTTGCCGCCCGAAAGAATAATCGATAGCTCGTCAGAGCGAAGCAAAGTAAGCAAATTGAAATTATGGCATTACAAGCAGGTATTGTAGGATTACCGAACGTGGGAAAATCAACTTTGTTCAACGCAGTCAGCAGCAGCGCTAAGGCACAGGCGAGCAACTATCGCTTTTGCACAATTGACCCGAATGTTGGCCTGGTTGATGTACCCGATCCAAGATTATATAAGCTGGCGGAACTGGTTGTTCCCAATAAGATCATTCCCACGCAGATCGAGATAGTAGATATTGCAGGCCTGGTGAGAGGTGCTAGCAAGGGTGAAGGCCTGGGTAATAAGTTCCTGGCGAATATTCGTGAGGTAGACGCGATCATTCATGTCATCCGCTGTTTTGAAGATGAGAACATCCTGAGAGATGAAGGCGCCATCAATCCTGTTAGCGATAAGGAAATAATAGATACCGAATTACAGCTGAAAGATCTCGACGCTGTAGAAAGAAAGATCTCCAAGACGGAAAAACAGGCCCGGATCGATCCAAAACTAAAAGCGGAACTGGATGTACTGGTACGCTGCAAGGAGCACCTGGATAAAGGCAAAAGCATTCGCGAGCTTAAACTTAGCAAGGAAGATAAAGCGGCTATCGCCGATCTTTTCCTGCTGACTGATAAACCTGTCCTGTATGTAGCCAATGTAGATGAACCGTCTATGCACACCGGCAACAAATATTCTGAGGCCCTGAAAGCATCGATAAAAAATGAAGATGCCGAAATGATCATCATGAATAATTCTATTGAGGCACAGATCGCTGAAATGGAAAGCCCTGATGATAAAAAGCTATTCATGGATGAATATAAAATGGTGGAACCTGCGCTTGACCGGCTTATTCATTCTGCCTACAAACTTCTTAACCTCTTTACTTATTTTACCGCTGGTGTACAGGAAGTACGGGCCTGGACCATTCACCAGGGATGGAAAGCTCCGCAGGCGGCTGGTGTCATTCACACCGATTTTGAAAAAGGATTTATTAAAGCTGAAGTGATCTCCTACGAAGATTTTGTGAAGCTTGGTTCAGAAGCCGCTTGCAGAGAAGCCGGCAAGTTAAGGATTGAGGGAAAGGATTATGTTGTAAAAGATGGAGATGTAATGCATTTCAGATTCAATGTTTAAAGCGGGCCGTTGATGGTTCAAATCCGAAATTAAAATCCCGAAGTCCGATTCTGATACAGGAAACTCCCAATTATAAGAACTTTGGGATTTCGTCCCGATAGCTATCGGGATTTAAAGTTTCGGATTTAATTTTCGGGTTTCGTTTTTTAAGTGTTCGGATTTAAAACAGCGCAGTCGCAGTAACTCTTCCAATATTAACCGTCTTCGCTCCTGCGGGTTTCCTTCCATCGTACTGGAAATTTATTTCGAGATTATTGATGAGCCTTTTTGTAATGGCAATTGTCCAGAGATAATTCTTGCCCGGCAGTAACCCGTCAAGCATAATATAGCTAACTGTCGTAGCGGCCCCTCTCTGCGACTTGAAACCAATGTTATTATAAGTGAATTTTCCCATGATAGAGCTATTCTGTAACACGTTGTACTTTGTCTCCACGTTCACCGCATTGGAGATGGCTTCCTCTCCCCCATATACCGGGTTGTTCTTCTTATTTTCCAGCTTATAACTTGTGCTTATGCGGAAGGACGTCCCGCGAATAAAAGTAACAAAAGGCTCGAGGCTGTGGATCCTTAGTTCGTAATTGCGATTGTCAAACTGCGCATTCGGTGTATACAATCCATTCATGCCATTGCGGTAATTCATGTTCAGTGAAAGAGAACGGCTGATATTCCACCGGAATTTCATCGGCCAGTCTTTTACTTTACGGCTTTCATATCCATATGTCAGTAACGCCTTTCCGGTGTTATTGAGGTTGCTTATGTCAATACCCCATTTAGTACTGAACCGGTTAAAAGAAAGTGTATTCAGGATCACCGTATTCAACGTAATTAGATTATTATCATCCAGCCCATATTTGAAAGGATTGAATTCAAAATCTCCGGTTGCAACCGATTTTTTATTGATCTGTAGTGAAGTGAGAAGGTTGAATAGCGATATTATTTTTTTGAACCCTTTCAGGTCGGGGGAATTCAATACAGCCCTCGGGCTCAGGTTAAGGCTATAGTTTAAAGTGACGTAATTAGCTTTAATGAATTCATTGGTCGGTGTAAGAATACGTATAAATTTTGCCTGATCAGGGAAAGCCGCCAGTTCGAATTCATTTAACTGTTGTACTCCATCCGAATTGTAATCTATCCAGGCAAATTGGCCGGTGCCGGCCGGAACTTCCAGGTAAGTGAAATCCCTTTTTTGCTCCTGGCCTGCTCCTACTTCGTACAGCACATTACCGGTTAGCAGGCCATTCCATTCGTTCATTACATATTCCGCGCGTCCAAGTATCGTTTCATCTGCTTTTTGACCTGAAATGCCCGTATTGCGGACCTTCAGTTTGCGGAACGTGGAAGTAAGATAGAACTGACGTTTGGGGTTGGACAATAATTCTGTCGTAAGATTGAGATTGTAGCTCCTGTCCCCGCGTGAAAACTCTTTTAAAGAAGGGTATTTGTATTTATCGGACCGGGTAAAGAAATTGATCCCGAATTTATTCTTCTTTCTATCATCGGTCTTGAGATAAACGGACCATGTGTCAAATGAAAATGCATCGGCGTTAAGGGTATCAGTGAATTTATTCCTGGATGCATTTTGTTCCATTGTATACCTGAAGCCGAGTCGCCAGAAATCTACCTGCTTCAACTGTTTACTAAGGTCGATGATCGGTCGGAAAAAATAACCTTTGTTGGAAAAGGTTGTAAAATTGGTCAGCGTAATATCATTGTTTAGTTGCCATCCGCCAAGATTGATCGCATTAACGAGGTAATTCTGGAAACCATTGTAGTTATCGCTGCGATGATAATTGGTAAAACGGTAATTAATGTAATTGCCCCTGTCATTTTTTAAACCTGTTCCGGCACGGATAATATTTTCAGTGGCTGGCGCAAGTATCAGCGGAAGTCCCCAATCTCTTGAGAATTCTACTGACCGTAATCTTTCCAGGGGTTTGAACTTGGCTTCGACATACTCATAGTCCAGGGTAGTTATCAATTGCAGGTTATTTTTGACGCGCAGTTGTTTCGAATTGTCCAGCCGGAACTTTGCTGCAAAGCCTTTATCATTTCCATTGCCCAATTTTGAAAACGTATTGGCATCATAGTTACTCATTGCGACCTCTGTTCGCACCAGCGTGTTTTTATTGACAGTATAATCCACACCCAAATTAAACACCTGTTGTTTTTTTGGCGTAACCAGGAAGGTCGCCGCCTCAAAATTGCCCTGTTTAACTCCACCGACCGGCGCCACGAATTTGAACACCTTGCCATTGGCGCCATTAAAATCCGTTATATAATTTCCCAGCCCAAATCCTACTTCGGTAAAGGCCACATTGTATTTAGCTGAATCGGGATCGGTAGAATATTTGTAAAACGAATCTACACCTGTACCATTCGAATAATAGACTTTTTGATAAAGTACTTTACCAGGTGCAAATGTGTCCGGGACGGCTGAAGGATACAATGCAGCCTGGATGTTGTCGCCGATACTTGCCAGGAAAAGCTTTTGGTTATTATCCAGCACCTGGTTGATCGGCGAATTTCTTGCATCGCTATTGTTAAAAAAGCCCATCCGGATCTTCGCCCTGCTGCTGATGGTGAATTCCTGGTTTACATACAGGTTTGCATTCAGGTAATTCCTGTCTGCATATTCAAACTCAACCTGGATCCGGCTGTCTTTTGTGATCATTCTCCTGGGCGTAAAACTGATCTCCGCAGTGTTGTAATTGATCACATAGTCCTGGTCTTCTCCGCGCTGTAATAATTCTCCATCGATGAAAACGCGTTCTGTATTGGCAAGTACAATAAAAAAGAACTCGTTGTTAGCGCCCTGCAACCGGTAAGGTCCCTGGTTGCCTTCGAGTGCCCGAATGATATTGCGTGTGAATTTTCCTTTCGCAATGGACCCGCTGGCCAGTGTCTTTGATACAAGCCCTTTTGAAATACGATTAGTGGTCTGGAAAGAAATTCCCTGCAAACGTTTATAGAAAGTCAAAAAATAACTGTCATTCTGGCGAATATCAATATCGCCGAGGTTTAGTTGCCATCCTTTCTTTTTAAACTGCAAAAAGACCTGGTCAAATTCGTTTAGCTGCTGCGTGGTGCCATCGGGCTGCACGGGAATGTTGTTATCTGTGATCGCGGCCTGCAATTCGATGCTGTCCCCTAACATACCGCTCAACTGGAGATTGAGAATTGAATTAAAGACCGCATCCTGGCTGTTGCCAAAAGCCATTTGCCTTCCGATACTTCCTTCTGCTTTTATCGTACCGAAATTAAATATGCCTTTTTGCGCGTCTGTCAACTCATTAGTGAATTCATAGGGGGTTATCGACATATTGTTCATGATGCTGTCGTATCGCATTCTTTGCGTGACCGGGTTAAGTTTATACGGAAAGACACGATACCTGACCGTAATAGATTCTACGGAGGGCTTTTTATTCCAATACAACCTTGCGTTGACAAAATCGAGACGGTAATCAGCGGGATCAATGCTATCGATCTTAAAGCTGCTGGGAATGACACTGATCGTATCAATTCTTAGGGTATCTGTTACTTTTAGTGTCTTTAGCCGGAGGTTAGATGCGGGAGGTGCAAAAACGGGAATTTGCGCACTGCTCCTGAGAAATAACAGTACGGACAGGATTATCAACAATATTGGACGCAAACCACTCAAAAGCAGCGAGTTTATACACAAAATCGTAAAATTCGTGCTTTTTATTGCCCTAAAGCTACACACTCCTGCTTATTCTCGAAAAAAGAGGATTTGAGAGGTCGAAATTGACCTAAATCAGGCTTACGTGAAAGAAGTCTTCTATATAGAAGTTTTGGCCTGGTTTCCGGAAAGACTAACTGCCGTGCTGTTTGTCGGTCGTCAGGCCTGCCATAGCGTATTCCGCATTAAGACGGGAAATATTCGTCACCGATATTTCTTTTGGACAAACGGCCTCGCAGGCTTCCGTAAATGTGCAAGCACCAAACCCCTCTTTATCCATTTGAGATACCATTCCTTCTACCCTTCCCTTTCTTTCTACATTGCCTTGTGGCAGAAGGGCCAGGTGAGCCACTTTTGCAGAAACAAACAACATCGCAGATGAATTCTTACAGGCAGCAACACATGCCCCGCAACCAATACAGGCTGCTGCAGCGAATGCCTTGTCAGCCTTCTCTTTTTCAACAGGGATCGTGTTGCCATCCACGGAAACACCGGTATTAACTGAAATAAATCCACCGGCCTGTATAATCCTGTCGAAGGCCGAGCGATCAACTACCAGATCCTTTATGACCGGGAATGCATTGGCTCTCCACGGCTCAACCACTATTGTATCCCCATCCTTAAAAGCTCTCATATGTAGCTGGCAGGTAGTAGTACCTTGCCAGGGACCGTGCGGTCGTCCATTGATATACATCGAGCATGTGCCACAAATACCTTCACGGCAATCGTGATCAAACGCGATCGGGTCTTTTCCTTCATGGATCAGTTGTTCATTGAGTACATCAAACATTTCAAGGAACGACATTTCAGAAGAAATATCTTTCACCTGGTAAGTTTCAAAAGCTCCGCGAGTAGCTGCGTTCTTCTGCTTCCAGATCTTCAATGTAAGATTCATCGAATAATGTTCCATCGTATAATGAGTTAATTTGATAATTTGAAAATTTGAAAATGATCGTAGCGGCTACCTGATAAAGCCGGAGGTTTTTGCTTTTGATGACGAAATGATTTTGGAAAGAATTTTCTTAATTTCATCAAGATCATTTCTCAATTTTTGATCAAAACAATAACCTTCACTTCTTTCACAAAGAATCAGCCAGTACAATGTCTCGCTAGTTTCCTTTGCGGCAATTTTCATCTTATAAACAAAATCCGCTTTGCTTTCAGCATTTTGAGCTTCAAAAACGTTCGCTCCAATCGAAGTAGCAGATCGCAGAAGCTGTTTAGCGATAACATATTTTTTGATTTGTTCAAGAACTTCGCAATACTTAGTACCTGAAAGTGAAAACTCAATTGTCTTATTTACTACCACATTTTCTCTGTCGTTTCTCATTTTTTGAAAGTTTGATAGTTATTAAAAGGAATTCTTCTTTAGATTACCACTATTTCACTTTTTAAATTCCTAATAAACCAGATGTCTTTGTTTTTTGCAATGAATTATTCCATCCTTTTCCTCATCCATGAACGTGTTAAACACGACATCATTTTCAAATTATTACCTCTCCTCTGCTTCCTTCCGAACTTGATTGTTTGCTCGTAGTATAAACGACCCAATTTTCAAATTGCCTCATTTTCTCCCGCCCATTGGCGGGATCAAATTATTTGTAGCTTCTCTGTGTCGGCTTCACCTCTTCATACTTCAATTCTTCTTTATGCAATTCCCATTTATGTTCGTCCTTAAATTCCCAGGCGGCGACATACATGTATTCATCATCTTTTCGTAATGCTTCACCGTCAGGAGTCTGGTACTCTTCGCGGAAATGACCACCACAGCTCTCATTGCGGTGTAAAGCATCGATACACATCAATTCGCCGAGTTCGATGAAATCGGCGACCCGGCCTGCTTTATCCAATTCGGGATTCATTTCATCTGTGCCGCCTGGAATTCTTAGATCGCTCCAGAATTCTTTCTTTAGTTCCTGTATTTCCCTGATCGCTTCCTGCAATCCTTGTGCGTTGCGGGCCATTCCGCATTTTTCCCACATAATCTTGCCTAAACGTTTATGAAAACTTTCAACCGTACGCTTACCTTTTATATTCATTAGCGTATTGATCCTTTCTATTACTCCTTTTTCTGCAACTGCAAACGCTTCATGAGTTGTGGGTATAGGTTTAGTTGCGATCTCGTCGGCCAGGTAATTACCGATTGTATACGGTAGCACAAAATAACCGTCGGCCAGCCCCTGCATCAATGCGGATGCTCCGAGCCGGTTAGCGCCATGATCGCTAAAATTGGCTTCACCCAGGGTGTAAAGGCCGCGGATAGTAGACATCAATTCGTAATCTACCCACAAGCCGCCCATAGTATAGTGTACAGCCGGATAAATTCGCATCGGAACTTCGTATGGATTCTCAGCCGTTATCTTTTCATACATATCGAAAAGATTGCCGTATTCTTCTTTCACCACTTCTTTTCCCAGTTCTACCAGTTTGGCTTCATCGGGGTTTTCAATGCCTAAGCGACTGGCTTCGGCCTTACCATATTTATTGATAAGATTGTAGCGAAAATCGAGATAAACGGCTTGTTTAGTAGTTCCTACCCCGTAGCCCGCATCGCATCTTTCTTTGGCAGCTCTTGATGCAACATCACGGGGAACCAGGTTTCCATATGCCGGGTACTTTCTTTCCAGGTAATAATCTCTTTCGTCTTCCGGTATATCATTGGGTTTACGGGTATCGTTTTGTTTTTTGGGTACCCATATGCGGCCATCATTGCGCAGCGATTCCGACATCAGGGTCAGTTTGCTTTGATGTTCGCCTGTTACAGGAATACATGTCGGATGTATTTGCGTATAGCAGGGATTGGCAAAATAAGCCCCTTTTTTATGCGCCTTCCAAATTGCGGATGTGTTACTTCCCATGGCATTGGTGCTTAAATAAAACACGTTGCCATAACCGCCCGAACATAACAGGACTGCATGTCCAAAAAATCTTTCAATCTTGCCATCGATGAGGTCCCTTGTAATGATGCCTCTTGCTTTTCCGTCAATGACTACTATATCCAGCATCTCATGACGGCTATACATTTTTACGTTGCCAAGAGCAACCTGTCTTTCCAATGCCTGGTAGGCACCGATCAATAATTGCTGACCCGTTTGCCCCGCGGCGTAGAAAGTTCTTTTTACCTGTGTGCCACCAAATGAGCGGTTATTCAGCAATCCTCCATATTCCCTGGCGAAAGGCACACCTTGCGCTACACACTGGTCAATGATATTTACGCTTACTTCGGCCAGCCGGTGAACGTTGCCTTCCCTCGACCGGTAGTCACCACCCTTAATAGTATCATAAAATAAACGGTAGATGCTGTCGCCGTCATTCTGATAATTCTTGGCTGCATTGATACCTCCCTGTGCAGCGATAGAGTGAGCCCTGCGAGGAGAATCCTGGAAACAAAATGCTTTGACCTTATAACCTAATTCTCCCAGCGAAGCAGCGGCCGATGCGCCTGCCAGCCCGGTTCCTACCACAATTATTTCCAGCTTGCGTTTATTCGCCGGGTTTACCAGCTTGCAATGTCCCTTATAGTCCGTCCATTTCTTTTCTAAAGGCCCTGGAGAAATTTTTGATTCTAACATTGTAAGTTATAGGTTGTAAGTTTTAAGTTTAAGTTGTAGCGACACGTCATTGCGAGTGTAGCGAAGCAACACCGCTCACAATGTCACCCATCCGAGATACGCGCTAACCGGCATCATCGCAAACAGCAAACTAACGATTATCGAAAAACCGATCCCGGTTGAATTTAATAAAGCCAGGTATTTTTTATTACTAACACCCAGTGTCCTGAATGCACTCTGGAACCCATGGATAAGATGCCAGGCCAGCGAAATACAACCGACAATATAGAGTATTACCACCCATTTGTTCTGGAACACCTCAATCATTTTTCCATACAGCTCGTGGTAAGTCCTTCCCGGCATGTCGGGGTACTGTACTTCATTCAGACCTCCAAACCTGGAAGGGATCCAGAAATCGGCGATATGAACGACCAGGAATAAGAAGATCAGTGTACCTAGCAATCCCATTGATTTGCGATACCATTTACTTCCTTTCGCTCCCATTTTAACTGCGTAGCCGGTACTTCTATAGCTGCGGTTCTTTACCTCCAGCACATAACCCTGTACGATATGAATTATAAAAAACAGGAATAGCCCGATCTCCAGTACCCGGGGGACAAGGGTTTGACCGAGCCAATGCGCGGCTTTATTAAAAACTTCGCCATTATCGCCCGGAACAAAAATTTTCGCCCACATACAGGCATTAACCGTAACGTGCACGATCAGGAAAAGGATCAGCGAGAGACCTGTTATTGACATGACTAATTTCTTGCCGACCGAAGAGGTGAAAAATTCAGACCATTTCATATGCAATGCTCGTGGAGATTGGTTAATTGGCGCAAAAATAGTATCGGAACTCCAAATGGCGCAGAAAAGTTTGGATCAAAATGACAGTGTCCAACCGAGAGATATTTTGATCAATTATATAAAAATCATTCGGGTTGCAAAGATCAATTCACCTGCTTTTGGAGGTCCCTGGCCTTTTCAATACTGATTGGCTCCAACCCTTCACGAAGCAATATTTCTGTTAATTCTTCGGCCTTCGCTGTTAGTTTTTGCCAGGCAGGAGGTTTAATATAATATTCAAACCTGCAACCAATAGAATTTTTAGTCCATTCATGGGCCAGGCTGGAAAACCTGTTGGTTGGCTGATTCCTGTTAACAATCACTTTCAATACGTCGTGCTCGGGATGAACGTGAAAGCCGATATCGAATAGTATATCTAGTTTAATGGCTGACCGGCCACCAGCCTGCCAGGTATAGAAAATTAGCACAGTATAGCCGTCTACCTGGCCAACAGCGACTTCACCCATCTTCTGAAATCCGTTTTGAAACAGCTCCGTAAACGGTGATTTCGATAATATCTTTTTCCTTTTGGCTGGTCCCCATTTTGTATCCAGCATATAATATAAGGTTCCCAAAATCGCTGATATCGCCAAAGCGCCTCCGATACAGATCAAAACATTTACCGCGATCCGATTGGGCGACGGAGTTGTAAAACTCTTGACGAAGAGAAATAGTAAAGAACCTGCAAATAGTGGCAAATAGTATCTTCGGATAGTCTTCATGAATGGAGGTTTCAAGTCAGTCTTGCTTTTTGTTCAGCATCGATTTTCTTAAAAAGGTGAAAGGGTTTATAGGTTCTCCAGTTGTCGAGCTCGACCAATTCGATGTAGCGATCGAGATGAGCTTTGTGAAAATCATACTGAGTTTGCGAGGGCATATTCAGGCATACAATCCAGCCCCCGGCATCCCTTAGTTCTTCCGCCAATTCCTCGTAGTAGTCCACCACTCCGCTATGAAAGTTGAGTACGTTCTCTGCTATCAGGATGATCTTGTTAATGCCTTCGTACGTAAATTTCTCCAGCACTTCCCGTTTTAGCTCCATGATATCGTTTTCTACTGCATCATTCCACTCTCCTATCATTTCTATGATCACGTATTTTTCTTCATAATCGGCCAGTAATACTTTTAAATAAAGTGTCCGGCTCCCGAAATCATCCCATTGTGGATGTATATAATAGTTGTAAACGGTCTGGGAAAATTCAAACTCGGAATAGGTGCGTCCATAAAACGGTGACAGGGGGTCATCCTCGCTTACGTATATGTGACGCCAGTTGTAAAATGGTTCGATATTATGCATTGCGCTATCTCGCTGCAAAGATAATAACGATTATTGCATAATGATTTCCGGCCGGCTCATTAAGAAATCCTTTAACGAAGAATAGTTGGCTGGCATTCGCGTGCTCACTTTTTTCTTATCAAGAATTCCCTGGATGGATGGCGGCACGGTCAATGCAGAACCGGTATATTTTTCCACTGCTTCCGGGAATTTAATGGGATGAGCTGTTTCGAGGAAAATACCTTTTTGTCGAGGATGACTTTTGAGCCATGTTTCCAGGCCAAGGTAGCCAACGGCTCCATGTGGATCGAGTGTATACTGGTATTGCCGAAATACCCTGGCGATAGTGTCTGTCGTTTCTTTATCCGTTATCGACACCGAGCTAAAAATATTTTCCAGCCCGGGAATTTCATGTTGAAATAATTCCAGTACCCGAACAAAATTGCTTGGGTTGCCAACATCCATGGCATTTGACAAAGTGGGAAACGCAGGCTTTGGTTCAAATTTTTTTGTTTCCATAAATTTTGGAACCACATCATTGGCATTGCAGGTCGCAATGAAATGCTCTACCGGTAAACCTGAGCGTTGAGCCAGGAGGCCGGCACAGATGTTCCCAAAATTGCCGCTGGGCACACTGATCACCGGCGGATGTCCTTTATCGGGCCATTGACTGTAAGCAAACAGGTAATAGAACTGCTGTGGCAACCACCTCGCTACATTGATAGAATTGGCTGAAGTAAGAAAACGTTTTTTCCTGATCTGCTCATCGGCAAAAGCCTGCTTTACCATTTGCTGGCAATCATCAAAGCTTCCTTCCACTTCCAATGCATGAATATTTTTGCCGGGAGTAGTTAATTGTTTTTCCTGCACAGGACTCACTTTGCCCGAGGGATATAAAATCACCACTTCGATACCCTCCACCCCGTAAAAACCATTGGCAACAGCACCACCGGTATCTCCCGAAGTCGCTACAAGCACTGTCACGGTTTGACCCCTGCCGACAAAATACCCGAGACAACGGCTCATGAACCTTGCCCCGATATCTTTGAATGCAAGTGTAGGACCGTGAAATAGTTCAAGTGAATAAATGGAATCGGTGACGGGAATCAGGGGAATAGGAAAATTGATGGTCTCGCTGACGATTTCCTTTAGCTTGTCCGTCGCAATGGTGTCACCAACGTATGGCGCTATCACATTGAATGCAATCTCTTCATTGGAAAACTTTTCAATATTCGTTATAAAATTCTTTTCGAATTTGGGTATGCTTTCGGGAAAATACAATCCTTTGTCCGGGGCCTGCCCGTTAATAGTTGCTTCTTTGAAGTCAACTGTCGGAGATTGGTTGTTTGTGCTGTAAAATTTCATTGCTTCGCTTCGCTCGCAATGACGGCTAGTGCTGGGCAACAGCGGTTACCACTGTGAGCGGATTTATTTATTTAAATTATTTCAACTCCTTTATTATTGATCGTCGTAACATATGTATAATAGTCTACACCGATCTTTTCATATACTTCCTTCATTACTTTTTCTGTTGCCTTTGCTGTCTTTTCATCCACACTCAACATAAAGATCGATGGTCCTGAACCGGAGATACCACCCCCCAATGCGCCCGCCTCCTTACATTTGATCTTAATCTCGCTAAAACCCGGGATCAAGATGCTTCTTACAGGTTCAATAATGACATCTTCCAGCGAGCGGCCGATCAGGTCATAGTCTTGTTTTAAAAAACCCGTAACAAGTCCGGCTATATTACCCCATTGTTTAATGGCATCCTTGAGCAGCACCTGCTTGCGCAATATCTGCCGGGCATCCGATGTCCTTACCTCGATTTGCGGATGCACAACGGTGACATATAGGGGAGGTGAATCGATGGCAATGATATCAAGGGGATAAATGCTTCGTATTAAACTGATGCCTCCGGCGATGCAGGGAGCAATGTTATCCGCATGTTTAACCCCCGAGGCAAGCTTCTCGCCGTTCATTGCAAACTGTATTACTTCCTCGCTTGAAAAAATATTTCCAAGCAGGTGATTGGCTGCAACAGCGGCACCCGCTGCACTGGCTGCACTCGACCCAATGCCGCTACCCGGTTTGATATGTTTTTCAATCTCGATTTCAAACCCGAGCTTATTCTCCATCTTTTCTATTACCGACAATAAAACAACGCCAGCAACATTTCTTTCCGCTTCCACGGGAAGATTGAAATTGTCTTTATTGATGATGATCACCGTCGGTTCATCTGTCAACGTAAGCTTCATGATATCATAAGGCTCATTCAGGGCCATGCCGAGAATATCAAAACCGCAGACCAGGTTGGCGACAGTGCCAGGACTCTTTATGCAAATTGTTTTCGCCACTTTTTTAGTTTTAGCTGCATACGATTACATCTTATTC
>VBAT01000063.1:509-945 GCA_005884665.1 Bacteroidota bacterium | reverse complement strand
TCTACATCCTCGCAGCTCTAATGATATCCGCAAAGACCCCACTCGCCGTTACATCCGCTCCAGCACCTGCTCCTTTAACCACCAATGGCTGCTCGCTGTAACGATCGGTATAAAAAAGAACTACATTATCTTTTCCATAGAGATTATAAAGATCGTGCTTCGGATCTATATGCTGTAATCCCACAGTCGCTTTGCCTTCATTGTAGGAAGCTACAAACTTTAATTTGGTCCCCTTTGAATGTGCTTCACTGAACAGTTTCTTAAAATGCGCCTCCTCTTTTGCCATTTCCCTGTAAAAATCATCCACACTTCCTTTCATACATGCAGCAGGCATAAAAGAATTATTGGCTATCTCATCCATTTCGTTCTGCTCACCGGCTTCCCTGGCCAGTATCATGATCTTTCTCATTACGTCTGTCCCACTCAGGTCCAGTCT
>VBAT01000063.1:0-385 GCA_005884665.1 Bacteroidota bacterium | reverse complement strand
GCACTGCCTGCATGCGATGCACTTTATCACCACTTCGCACGAGGTCATTCAGGGTAGCAATTACCGGAAGTCCCGCCCCTACATTTGTTTCGAAGAGGAAATGGGAATTGAATTCCCGGGCTAAATCTCTCAGCATTTTATAATTGCTGAATGCAGATGAGGCAGCGATCTTATTGCAGGCGACCACTGAAATACTTTTCTTTAGCAACTGTTCATAGGTAGCGGCTACTTTATCGCTGGCCGTTATATCTACAAAAACCGAGTTTCGCAGGTTCCTGCTAATGATCTCGTCAACGAACTGTTGAAGATTGGCGGGGGTTGATGCTTCCAGCTTTTCCTTCCATTTCGCCAGGTCAATACTTTCTTCATCAATAAGCATTTTGCG
>VBAT01000121.1:2950-3380 GCA_005884665.1 Bacteroidota bacterium | reverse complement strand
GCAATAAAAAATGATTACCCGGTTGTGGAAGCCATCACTTCTATACTTCCCATTGTTGACGAAATGGTTGTAAGCATTGGAGAAAGCGAGGACGATACAGAGCAGTTAATCCGCTCTATTGGATCTTCGAAAATAAAAATCGTACACTCCTTCTGGGACCCTGCAATAAGAAAAGGAGGAGAAATATTGGCAATCGAAACAAATAAGGCCTTTGAACAAATTGCTCCGGATAGTGATTGGGCTTTTTACATCCAGGCCGACGAAGCCGTGCATGAACAATATCATCCATCGATCATCCAGGCCGCAAGAAAATATCTTAACGATAGAAAAGTACAAGGCCTTTTATTTCGTTACCTGCACTTTTATGGCAGTTACGATTATGTTGGAGACAGTAGGCGCTGGTACGATAAAGAAGTTCGCATGATCCGCA
>VBAT01000121.1:2101-2869 GCA_005884665.1 Bacteroidota bacterium | reverse complement strand
TGAAAGATCCCGTACAAATGAAGCAGAAAATGTATAACGCAGGAAAACTCTGGCATTCTGATGAACAGATGGAGGCGTTTCTGCGATCCGGCGAAGCATTTGATTTTAATGAATTTGATTCGCTTGCAAAATTCACAGGTACGCATCCGGTAGTGATGCGGCAAAGAATCGAACGGAAGAATTGGAAATTGGAACTCGATATAAGAAAAAAAAAATTGTCATTGAAGAACCGGCTGCTTCAATGGTATGAAAAGAAAAGTGGAAAGCGATTATTCTCTTTCACCAATTACCGTATCATTTGAATGAATGAACCCTTAGCACTTATAATGGCTCTATCCATCATCAACGACATACAGCAAGGGAAAATAAAACCGATTGCAAGAGCAATCAGCATGATTGAAAATGAAACCGAAGGTTTTGAAGAACTATTGCAATCACTTCCCGCTAACTCAGCCACTAACGTCATTGGTATTACCGGCCCCCCGGGAGCTGGAAAAAGTACGTTAGTAGATGCGCTCATTGGCCAGCTCAAATCTGCCGGTAAAAAAGTAGCCGTACTCTGCATCGATCCCTCGTCTCCTTTCAATCTTGGAGCGGTACTTGGCGACCGGATCCGGATGAGCAGTTGGTATACTTCTCCCGATGTGTTTATTCGTTCACTTGCTACAAGGGGTTCTTTAGGCGGACTTCATCCAAAGATCATCGAGATTACCAATTTATTACAGGCCGCCGGCTTTGATTACATTCTTGTAGAAACCGTTGGCGTTG
>VBAT01000121.1:1519-2036 GCA_005884665.1 Bacteroidota bacterium | reverse complement strand
AGGGTGGTGACGAAGTACAAACGATGAAAGCAGGGTTAATGGAAATTGCCGACATATTTGTGGTGAACAAATCCGACCGGCCCAATGCCGACCAGTTTGTCAGCAATCTCCAGCTAATGCTGGCGCCTGCATTCCATTCACACCATGATCCAATACCTATTATTAAAACGGTTGCATCTGAAAACAAGGGCATCAGTGAACTTGCTGAAAAAATAAGTGATTTGCTTTCCCATCACAAACAAAATGACAACCGGTTCTGGCTGATTACTGAAAGAGCCTACCAATTGATTGGGAAGAAACGAATGAAAGGAATAGCCAAAGAAGAATTGAAAAACCGAATTAAGGATCTTGATAGCAAGGGAAGGTTTAACCTATATCAATTTATTAAAGACTACTAAACACATGCCGAGCAGAGCCAAAGGGCTTCACCTAATTCGAGCGTGCGCAGGATCTTGTGAGGGTTGAGATGCAACTTGTCAACGGGCATGCCTCAATCTGAAATCGGTCTGTTAGCTTT
>VBAT01000121.1:0-1470 GCA_005884665.1 Bacteroidota bacterium | reverse complement strand
TAGCTGCGAGATACATTATCCCTCGATTGAGACCGGTGGCAGGTTTTTCGCCCATCTGTTGCGCAGTCTTTGTGCAAATTGAACATTGAGCATTTGCACTGTTGTTAGCAAGCGCCAACATTAAAAAGAAGAAAAAAGCAACAATCCACTTTTTCATACGCCATCTTTACTGCAAAGGTAATGGTGTTTCTGGTTGCTGTATAATTTCCAATCGAGCGAAATGCAATGAGGATTATGCCTCTTCCGTCTTCAACATCCGTTGGAAACGTTTCCGGTCATCCTCGTTGAGCATGGTCTTGCGCAGCCTGATATTTTTTGGCGTGACTTCTATACACTCATCCTGCTGGATATACTCCATGCATTCTTCAAGCGTCATTTGAATTTTTGGAACGATGCGAACCGAATCATCGCTTCCACTCGCGCGCATATTCGTCAGTTTCTTTCCTTCAGTTGCATTCACCACCAGATCACCTGGCTTAATATGTTCTGCTATGATCTGTCCCACATATACTTCCTCGCCTGGATCCACGAAGAAGGACCCACGATCCTGCAGTTTATCGATGGAATAAGCTGTCGTCTTATCCTGGTTTTTGGAAATCAATACGCCATTGCTTCTTCCGGGTATTGCGCCCTTCCATGGTTTATACTCGCTAAAGCGATGCGCCAGCACTGCTTCGCCGGCCGTATTGGTGAGCATTTGGGAACGCAAGCCTATCAAACCCCTTGAAGGGATTTCAAATTCCAGGTGTTGCATTTGGCCCTTAGTCTCCATCACGTGTAACTCACCTTTCCGTTGCGTCACCATGTCGATCACCTTTCCACTAAATTCTGCAGGAACATCCACTACAAGAACTTCATATGGTTCATGTTTCTTACCATTGATCTCTTTCACAATCACCTGCGGTTGGCCAACGGTTAATTCATATCCCTCACGCCGCATGGTCTCCACAAGAATTCCAAGATGCAGGATACCCCGACCAAATACGAGGAAGCTATCAGCGCTATCAGTGTCTTCTACACGTAATGCAAGATTCTTTTCAGTCTCTTTCATTAACCGGTCACGCAAGTGACGCGAGGTAACAAATTTTCCATCCTTTCCGAAGAACGGTGAATTATTAATGCTAAAAAGCATGCTCATCGTAGGTTCATCCACGCTGATCACTGGCAATGCTTCAGGATTTTCAAAGTCTGCAATTGTATCACCAATGTTGAAATCTTCCAACCCAACTACAGCACAAATATCTCCGGCGATTACTTCAGTTGCCCGTTTCTTTCCGAGTGCTTCAAAAGTATACAGTTCCTTAACCTTTGACTTCTTGTTAGACCCTTCAGGATGAACTAAAGCAATAGGCTGTCCCTCTTTAATACTTCCGCGTGTCACTATTCCAATCGCGATCCTTCCAAGAAAAGAAGAATAATCGAGAGAAGTGATTTGTAATTGCAGCGGTCCTTCATTTACTTTAGGCGCCG
>VBAT01000120.1:3186-4436 GCA_005884665.1 Bacteroidota bacterium | reverse complement strand
CTTAATGAATACACTCAAAAATTCCACCGGTACCAGGATGAATTTAACCCCCAACGGCACTCCCGGCGGGTTGAAAATATGGCCCCAATAATGTGTATTGGTGCTAAACATGATGACGATAAAGGAAATCACGCCCAACACCGCCGTAAAGGCAATATTGCCGGTAACGTTAGCCGATCCCGGAATTAAACCAAAAATGTTATTGATAAGAATGAAAAAGAAAACGGTTAGTAAGTACGGTAAATACTTCTCATATTTATGTCCGAGATTGGGCTTTGCCACTTCGTCCCTTACAAAAGTGATAACAGGCTCTATTAAACTTTGTGAACCCGTAGGAGCCGAAGTAACACCGACGCCGCTTTGATACCTCTTGGCAATCCGCAACATTATGATCACAAAAATGGTAAGCGCCAGCAACATCTGCACAACATTCCGGGTGAAGGAAAAATCGAAAATTTTTACAGAAGCATCATATTTACCATTGTCATCAACAGCTATAATTTGTTCTGGTTTGAAGATCTTCGGATCAAGGCCTAATTTTTCAATATTATGATGGGTCAGGATCAGGTATCCGTCATGGGCATGCTCGCCATGATGAAACGAAGACGACATAAAAGTTGAGAACCCTTTCTGGGGGGAATAAAGCATTACGGGAAGGGGTATGGAAGCGCCGAAAAAGTGAAACTCGTGTCCGTCCAGCACATGCTCAAAAATCACCTCTCCCACATTCAGCTTTCCTTTCCTCCCTCCATCATGTTCCACCTCTTTCTCCCCTGCAGTTTCATGCGTAACATCACCCTCATGAGGTTGGGCTATGGCAGGCACAGAAAATAACATGAAAAAAATGCTGAAAGCCGCTACAGTAAAGGATTTGAAACGCTGAATTATCATACCAATCTCGAAATTTGCCGCAAAGATAAGGAGGGAGGATTTGAAAACAACGATTTCCCAAAAAAAGGAACCTGGTTCCAAAAACAGGTGGGCAAGTGGCGGATAAATGAGGCCAGGACTGATCCCGCCTGTTCGCCTTTACCTTCTCAAGGCACTTTTAATTTTCCGGGTTTAGCCATCGGGTTCATCTTGAACAGGAGCCAATCGTTCATTCCTGGTTCAACGGTATTTAGATATAAATGTACCAGGTCCATGTCAAACTTTTGCCGGGTGCTTTTCAAACTGCATTTCGTGCAATTTGCTGTAAAATCCGCCTGACTGCAAAAGTTCTTCGTGGCTTCCAATCTCTTTAATTTCTC
>VBAT01000120.1:2647-3139 GCA_005884665.1 Bacteroidota bacterium | reverse complement strand
CTTATTAATGTATCAATCGCATGCTGGATCAATTGTTCACTTTCTGTATCAACGGACGATGTAGCTTCATCCAGGATGAGTATAGAAGGATTGTAGAGTAAAGCACGGATAAATGACAACAACTGCCGTTGGCCCATCGAAAGTGTGGCGCCCCTTTCCATCACATTATAGTCATAACCACCTGGCAAACGCATAATGAAATCATGCATGTCGATCAGTTTAGCCGCTTCCATTACTTTTTCCCGGGAGATCTCTCTATTCCTCAAAGTAATATTGTCCAATACTGAACCGGAGAAAAGAAAGACATCCTGTAATACCACCCCGATATTTTTCCGCAAAAAATCAAGATCAAAATTTTCAATGTTGACGTTGTCAATTCTGATAGCACCTTGCTGTATATGATACATCCGGTTAAGTAAACTGATGATCGTTGTCTTACCACTACCGGTATGTCCAACGATAGCGATAGTATCACCGGGGTTGATAGTAAAA
>VBAT01000120.1:0-2559 GCA_005884665.1 Bacteroidota bacterium | reverse complement strand
GGCTGGTACGTGTAACCCGGTAGCTATCGGGTCAGGAATAAAATCCTCGTTATCCAATACCTTAAAAACCCTTTCGCTGGCAATCACACCCATTTGTAGTACATTGAATTTATCAGCTAATACCCGCAGTGGCCGGAATAAAAGGTTTAAACAAAGAATGAACGAAATAACCACTCCCTGCTGGCTCTTTTGCAAATGCAATGCTTCTCCTGCTGTCCACCATACCACCAACCCAATCGACAAGGCCAGCACTATTTCTACAACCGGGAAAAAAATAGAATAAGCAAAAATGGCTTTGATATTCGCGTTACGATGTTGCCTGTTTATTTTCTTAAATTTTTCAAACTCCCTCTCTTCTGATGCAAAAGCCTGTACTACCTGCATTCCGGTCAAATGCTCCTGCACAAAAGCATTGAGGCTGGCCACTGCATTACGTACTTTAAAAAAGGATACATTAATACTTTCTTTAAAATAATAGGTGGCCAGGATCATGACCGGGAATGGAATTAAGGCAACCAGTGTTAGCTGCCAATCAACCCAAACCATATAGGCCAACACGCAAACAATAGAAAGCAGGTCGGCGATAATAGGCACCAATCCATCTGCAAAAATATCATTGATGGATTCTATGTCATTGATCGTCCTTGTTGTCAGGGTACCAATCGGTGTTTTATCAAACTGTGAAAGTTTTAACCCCAGTCTTTTTTTATACACAGATATCCGCAGATCCTTTACGACAGATTGCCCTAACCAGGCTGTAGCAAATGAAAATAAAAAACGCATCAGGGTTTCGACCAACAACAATCCTATCTGGATCAGCGTAATGGCGACAACCATGTAGGGCACTGAGTCAGCAATATACCTGTCTACTGTCAGCTGCACCAGCAATGGACGCACCGGGGTGATCAATGCTAAAAGAATAGCCAGGGTAACAGACAGGTAAAATTTTTTCTTATACGGGGCCGCATAGCGAAACACACGTCGCAGAATGGCAAGATCAAATTTTTTAGGATTAGCTTCTGACAAAATTGCTGGTTAAAGAGTCGGCAAAGCTAAGAGATAAAAAGAAAAAAGAAGGTTAAGAGCAGAAATTGCACGGTCTTACAGATAGAATCAGAAGCCTTTCTAATCATCTTCGTCTCCCATTGTCTTTTTGTATGCTTTGATAAATATTGCACCCAGGTTTTTATAGGGTGGAATATAATCTTCAAACCCTTCTACAGCGGCTTTGGATTTAAATTCCTGCCAGAAAGGTATCCAGTCAATACCATTGCCATTTCTCAATTTCTCTGTCAACAACAGGAAGAACGGTTTATTAATAGCTGTCTTTCCTATTTGTTTGGATGCGATGATATGAGCATCAGTTGATTTGTGTAAAATGGAATCAATCAGGTGAAATCCTCCGCAGGATCCCATAAATACAATACGTACGGGATGATGGCGACATATAACCAATAGTAGAATTGGCAAAATAACTATGCCCGCGATGTATGGTGATAGTAGGATGCAGGTCATTTTTAACCAGGTAGGCTCCCAACGCCTGTTGTGCCTGGTCATCTTCACCTTTTTCTTCTGACAAAGGTTTGTTGGCATATATGATCACCGGGCTTCCTTTTATAGATTTTATAACGATCCACTGGGGATTGCTGCGATCGATAGCCCAGTTACCACCAGTAAACATATTTTGAAATCCTGAAAAGATGCCTTGTCCGTCTTTATCACCATAAAAGAACACTTGTGCAATTACCTCTCCTTTTGAATTGATTAAGGAAGAATAAGGAACGTTATAAACCGGCGGTATACCCAATTCGCTTGTCAGATCAATATTATTCGTTGAATCTGCCGAAAGAAAAAGTTTGTTCAGGATATTATAAATAACGATGCCCTTCCGGTTATTTTCATTGCTATTCCGTTGATAATTTTGTTGCACCAGGCTTAGTACCTCAGCAGCCAGCTTCTTATTTGTTTCGACAATGCTGGCATAGGAATCCGCTACATCTACTCCATCTTCCAGCCCTTCGGTTTTTTCCAGACCGCCAACAAACGCTTTCATCAGGTTGGCAGCATCATCATGACTGGGAAAACTGGAAAGAAAATTACCCAACGTATTATAAGCTGCGGCCTGGCTGATAAATTTCCGGTAGTGATCAAATCGCAAACTCATTAATAACGAATCACCACGGTTGTTGATTTTTTTCATCATTAGCGGGTACACTCCGTTGGTATAACTGGAAGTATAAATAAGCCCGTCAGTCAATACTGCCAGATAGTACAACTCCTGTGCACTTAAGGGTTGAATACATTTGAACCTCACAGCATCTGTTTCAGTATGCAGCCCGTTAATGGTTGTTACGAACACGTCCTTGGCTTTTTTCTCTAGTTTAGCGGTCAGCTCCCGGAAGGCAATAGCAGTGTCTTTATTCAAAACCCTGTCCATATAATCAAGCTGGGTTTTTACCAACAATTGATAATATTTTAAGGAGTCACCTTCAGCCGCATCTATTTCTTCAAAAGTTAGTTTGCCTTTTACCACATTATCAAGAAAAGGAAAATATTGCT
>VBAT01000060.1 GCA_005884665.1 Bacteroidota bacterium | reverse complement strand
GAAAAGATGGGCAGGCAGAATACCAGATCATCAAAGCCAATGGTAAAAAAATAGATGTAGACATGAAAAGTGCGATCGAAGAGGAAAGCGATATTCCGGCCATTTACAGGCCGATTTATTACAGGCTGAATGTCAAATATTATAAGTTGGCAATTCCAGATCTCGAGGTCGGCGATATCATTGATTATAATCTTCGTTCAACCATTGATTGGGACATGAAAGAGAGTGGAGTGGGATTTACGCCATTTATATTTTCCCTGGCCAATACCTACTCTACCATGTATCAGCAGTACCGGTTCGTGATGGCTAATGGAATGAAGGTTCGGTTCCGGGCTTTTAACGGCGCTCCCAACTTAAAAATGGATTCAAAAGCATCCGTCTTTGGAGATAAGGAATCTTACGTAGCTTATTACATGCTTGACAAAGACCGCGAGAAGACCAGGGAAGAGCGCTGGAGTTTGGAACTGCGGAATACGCCCAGTGTAAAATTCAGGGTGATAATGTTAGCGGACAATGACCCCGACTCCAAAGACCTGGGTATGGCGCAGGTTGACCGGACGTTTATAGATATTGAAGATGTGTACAAACATTATGTAGGTGCAGCCATGTATCGTACTACCACGGTAAACACGCTGGTGGCTTACGCAACGGAATATATTTCTAAAAAGAAAGAGGCAGGCTCATTGAAAAATGATGACGACATAATCCGGGAAATTTATTATTGCCTTCGGAAAGTTTTCCTGGAAATGTATTATAAAGGACCGGTGCATTCCGACCTGGAAAAATTTATGACCGGGAAAAAATTATACAAGAAAGTGCTGAAGCAGCAGGAGAAAGATAACCAGCATAAAGAAGAAAGAGAAGACGAGATACGTATCAATAGCGTCCTTTTTGCGACAGCTCTCCGCACGTCGCTGGCAGTGCAGGGTATACAATCAGAGTTGTTCGTCTATATCCCGAGACGGTTAGGAGCGTGGCGTGATGTTGTTTTCCTGGATGAGTTGGATTTCGTGATGAAGGTAAAAAGCAAGCGGCGCAATTATTTCCTGGAAGCATTTAATAATTTCGATGCATTTGCTTCACCTTATTCTTATCTCGAAGGGGTAGAAGGCTACAGCATCGGCTATGATGAGCCGAATAAGTATTATAAAACCCAGGGACCAACAAGTTCAGCCGATGACAACAAAGAAAGAAAAGATTACGAAGTGAACTTTACCGATGCGATGGACAATGTCAATGTACAAAGAGTCACTATGCTAACAGGCCATGAAAAATCGGGGAAGATCGGAGTGGCCAACCTGGACAGGTCTTATCTCTCCAGGGATTTTGAAAAATATTATAACCAGCCCGGCTCGCAAAAGACGAGTAAGCGGAAAAAGGAAGATGAAGTCATCGACATAACTACTTCCACCGGTTATGAGAATCCTGACAAGGACGAAAAGATCAAGGAGCGAAATGAACTAATGGAAAAAGATGTCAAGGACGAGTTCGATCTTGACAAATACGTCGATTTTGAATTAATTGAAGACGGTCGTTATGGCGATTCGGCCGCTTTAAAATATAAAGAAATGTTCCGCCTGAAGAAACTGGTAAGCAAGGCAGGAAGGAACTATATTTTTGATGTGGGCAAGCTTATCGGTGATCAGATCAAGCTCGAGCAATCGGAGTTGGAAAAAAGAGAAATGGACATATGGATACCCAATGCCCGGGCCATCGAAAATAATATCACGATCATCATCCCTGCGGGCTATACTGTAGATGGTTTCCAGGAGTTAAATACATCCGTGGACAACGAGAGCGGTGCTTTTATCAGTACTGCCAAAATCGAAGGAGATAAACTGATCATTAGCACCCGCAAAGTGTATAAAAAGAACTTTGACAAAAAGGAATTGTGGCCAAATTATGTTGCCTTCCTCGAAGCAGGATATAAGTTTAGCCAGGCCAAAGTTGTACTAAAGAAGAAATGACCCGATAAAACTCGATTTAGAAGAACGAAATCCGAAATGGCTTTCTATAGAGCGGCCGTTCCCGGATTTTGTATTTTAACGCTTTCGGGTTTTACCTTCGTCATATGCCTACTAATTTTCTTTTCATAATTGATATTCTTGGTACGTTTTCATTTGCCGTTTCCGGCGCTTTCCTGGCAATGCAAAAGAGATTGGACCCTTTCGGTGTATTGGTGATTTCCTTTGTTACGGCTCTCGGGGGTGGCACATTAAGGGATATTATGATCGGCAATACGCCTGTGAGCTGGCTCCGCAATGAAACGGCCACCATTGTTATTTTCTCCTCGGCGATTGTTACCATGTTCTTCGGCAGATTCCTGAAGCAACTTACAACTACTTTGTTCCTGTTCGACGCGCTGGGGTTGGGATTGTTTACAGTGATTGGTATCGAACTCGGTATCGAAAAGCATTTCATTCCTGGCATTTGTATTGCGCTGGGTACTATAACAGCCTGTTTTGGAGGCGTAATAAGAGATGTGTTGCTTAATGAAGTGCCCCTGCTTTTTCGAAAAGAAATATATGCAATGGCCTGTATTGCCGGTGGAATCTTTTATTTTCTTCTAAAGCCGGTCAATCTCGATGCCAATGTAGCCAAGATCATTTGTGTCCTGGTCATTTTCGCGATCAGGATAATTGCAGTTCGTTTTAAGCTATCCCTGCCGCTTTTTTATGCACGCAGGAAAAATACATGAACCGGCTTACTTCCATCTGATACATACCCAATCTCTTTATCTGCACCAGTAATATATAACTCCAGGGTGTTAGCTTTGGCTGAATAAATCAAATCATGACTCTCTACCAGGTAGATGCTTTCGCAGACAGGCTTTTTAAAGGTAATCCCGCCGCAGTTATCCCATTGGATAAATGGATAGACGAATCGTTGATGCAGGACCTCGCCATGGAAAATAATTTGGCCGAGACTGTTTTCTTTGTTGCTAATGGAGACGACTACGATATTCGGTGGTTTACGCCGGCTGCAGAAATCAATTTATGCGGACACGCCACGCTGGCCAGCGCTTATGTTTTATATAATATCCTGGGTTATAAGAGATCGTCTATTACATTTCATTCCAAGAGCGGTCCATTGGTTATTAATCGTGAAAAAGATATCATCTCGATGGATTTCCCCTCATGGAAACCGGAAAGATTCGATGATCATCCGGATGGGCTGGAAAAGATTTTAGGTGTAAAGGAGATTGTAGGTGTTTATAAGCATCGAGACCTATTGATTGAATTAAATACGGAAGAAGACGTAAGAAATGCCGATCCGGATTTTACGTTGATGAAGAAGACGGGGTATAAGATGATCATTACGGCGCCGGGGCGCGGGCGGGACTCGTCAGGCCACTCTAAGTGGCCTGACGAGTCCGGTGCAGACTTCGTCTCCCGCTTCTTCGCGCCTACGTTTGGCGTAGATGAAGACCCCGTTACCGGCTCCGCCCACTCGCAACTCATCCCTTTCTGGAGTGAAAAGCTGGGTAAAACCAAAATGCTGGCAAAACAGCTCTCAAAACGAGGAGGACTTTTATGGGTTGAGGACCGAGGTGAACGTGTGCAGATGGGAGGGAAATGTGTGTTTTATATGAAAGGAGAGATAACAGTCGATACCACTAGCCGATAGACCATAGTCAGGGGACACAAGATGCCGTCATTGCGATCCACCAGCTGGCGGAGAAGCAATTGGATGGTGCTAGTCTTCCCTTCTCCTTCGGAGAGGCAGTTGGAGGGTGAGGTCGAAGTAACGAAGCAAACGAAGGGAGCGGGAGGGAGCTCACTCTAAAAATCTTTCTTTCTGTTCGAGCGTTGGAATCATGCATTCATCTCTTTTGCCAAACCATCTATAGCGTTTCTTTGCGATGAGATTATATACGGGATCGCGGAGAAAAGAAGGCAGAATTAAAAGGCCATACAAAATGCTCCATCCACCGCTTAATTTCTTTGCTACTCTTAAAGCCGCCGTTGACCGGGTGTAGGCTTTTTGGTTTTCTATCAATACAAATGAATTAGACTGACTGACAGGAAGATCAAACTGTTTTAGTAGTTCACTTCCAGCTTTTCCCTGAAGGGAAGCGAACAGGAATTGTTTTTTCTTATCTCTTTTTATAATAAACTGAACGGCACGGTTACACAAATTGCAAACACCGTCGAAAAGAATCACGGGCTTATCAGGCAACATACTGCAAAGATAGAGCGAGAAAGAGAGCGGAAGCGGAAGAAGACCCAGGAATCGCTGTTCACACTGTTTCTCCGCTCTTCTCATGTTTTTCGGTAATTGTAGAATAAGTCGTAAATTTTCGCTGATTATTTCCTCCACTATTTTAGCCACCGCGCTCTATTAAATCAAAAATCCTTTTAGTGAGAACCATTTCATTCCGCCTATAAAAATGATGGGAAAGCCCTGGCTGGTAGCGTTAAACTTTATTCATCGTTTAAAATAAACCTTTATGCCTATCCAATTCACACCTCAGATGCAGGCGGAATATCAGCGCCTGTTTGACACCTGTGTTATCAACCCCGGTAAGCTCCCCGCGGTAAATGGCATTGTTCAAACTATTATTAACGGTAAAAACCGGTATGATACAGTTAGTAGCAAACTGGGAATACCCTGGTATTTTATCGGCATAGTTCATAATCTCGAAGGGAGCAGTAAGTTCACCACGCATCTTCACAATGGTGATCCGCTGTCTGCTCGGACCGTACAGGTACCCAAAGGAAGGCCAAAAACAGGGAATCCGCCTTTTCAATGGGAGTTTAGTGCTGAAGATGCTTTGGTGTTGGAAGGGCTTGATACATGGATCGATTGGAGCCTGCCGGGTGTACTTTTTAAACTGGAGGGTTATAATGGATTTGGATATCGCAAACCCGGTATAAATATCAATTCGCCGTATCTCTGGAGTTTTAGCAATCACTATACGAAAGGAAAATTTGTAAGAGATGGTGAATTCAGTCCAACCGCTGTATCAGCCCAATGCGGTGCTGCTATCCTGGTGCGCAGGTTGACGGAAACGCAAAATGCACCTGTTGAGAATGTTGACCGCATCGCTTTGATCAGGCAGCTGGGAGAAACGATAAGTTTTGCACCGAATAAAATTGTTGAGAAGGCAAGAGAATTACAGAAGATGATGAATCTCGCCGGGGCACATGTATTGGAAGATGGTAAAGCAGGAACCAATACTTCCGATGCCTATTCTCGTTTTATAGGAAAGTTTCTTCCCGGGGATCCCAGGAGGATGGTTTAATAGTTAATCTGTTAATTGGTTAATTGGTTGAACTGTCAATTAATTGGAACGTTCCCTAGTTTCAAATTTTCAAATTATCCAATTTCCAAATTA
>VBAT01000062.1:16788-42750 GCA_005884665.1 Bacteroidota bacterium | reverse complement strand
GAAACGGGTTGCTGAAGGCAAGCGTAAGATGAGCTGTTTGAACATTATCCGATCCAAAATAGTGGCCCGAATGTTCGCAGTCATTAAACGGCAAAGCCCTTACCAGGAATACAGTATAGCAGCTTAATTAATCCGGTCCTATAAAACTAAAAATAAAAATTGGCTGAATCTGGAACTTAGAATACACAGAGTAATACCTAGCAGTGAATCTATTTAGACCTCTTATCTTATTCAATTCCATCTCTGCTGCTCTCAGCGTAGTCTCCGCGGCTCTCTGTGGGCAAACTCAAAATGAAACACTATCCGCAACCCGGCTATTTTTCAAACACAACAGAATTAGGGTCGGCACCCAGCTCAGTCAGAATTTTGGAAATATCGCTGATCATTTTATCAGGCCCGCAGATATAAAATGGTTTTTTGAAATCTTTTATTTCAGCCAGCAGGAATTCTTTGTTGATATAAGTTTTTTTGTAGCGTGAATCGCCGCCCTCTGTAACTATATAATGCGCATTACCGCCCAGGATACTGTCTAACTCATCATGAAGAATAATATCACTGACTGTTTTATTACTGAAATAAAGCTGGTTGCTACCTACCTTATTATCTTTCTTCAGCTGTCGGAGGATAGCAATAAAGGGAGTAATTCCTGCGCCGCCTGCAATAAAATACCCTTCTCCTTTATAGGCAATAGCGCCCCATACATCGCGGATGATCAGTTCATCGCCTGGCTTCAGGGTAGATAGTTCGTTGGTGACGCCTTTGTGATCGCTGTAGCTTTTTATTGTGAATTCAAGATGGGGCCATTCGTTCAAACTGGTAAAAGTAAATGGCCGCTTCTCTTCTCTCCAACCGTCCTTGTTGATCGATACTTCCGTTGCCTGGCCGGGATGAAAGCGATATCCTGCCGGCTTTTCGAACCTGTAAGATCTTACATTATGAGTTACGGGTTGAATCGAAAGGATTTTTACAACATGTTCTTCTGTAGTTGACATAATTGGATATAATTAATGGGCCTTTGAACTCTAAAATTACCTCATTTTCAAATTCCCTCCCGCCTTGGGCGGGATCAAATTTTCAAATTAACCTACCTTTCATTTTCAATCATTGACTATATCATGAGAAGAAAAGATTTTATAAAAAACAGTAGCCTCGCTGCCGCCTCACTGGCAATATTGCCTTCGGCCGGTTTATTCACTGATAGCAAAGTAAAAATAGGATTGATCGGCACCGGTCTGAGAGGCCAGGACCATCTTGACCTATTGTTAAGAAGAGACGACGTGGAAGTTGTTGCTATTTGCGATGTAGAAGACCGCATGCTGACTATGGCCAAAGAAGTAGTCTCTAAAAGTGGTAAGAAAATGCCACAGGTATTTACTGGTGACAACTACGCCTGGAAAAGATTACTGGAATTAAAAGGTCTTGATGCTGTCATCACCGCCACTCCCTGGGAATGGCATAAACCCATAGTCATTGGTGCGATTGAGGCAGGTATTAAATATGTTGGTACGGAAGTCGTGTTAGGCATCACCCTGCAGGACCATTGGGATGTGGTCAAAGCCGCGGAGCGATACAATGCAAATGTGATGATGCTGGAAAATGTTTGTTATCGCCGCGATGTAATGGCAGTATTAAATATGGTAAGACAGGGTTTGCTGGGTGAACTGGTCCACCTGCAGGCTGGTTACCAGCATGACCTGCGCGAAGTAAAATTTAACGATGGAATAAATCCGTATGGACACGGCGTTGAATTTGGTGAAAAAGGTTTTTCCGAAGCCAAATGGCGCACAAATCATTCGGTTTATCGCAATGGCGATCTTTATCCAACACATGGCATTGGACCGGTTGCCAATTACATTAATATCAACAGGGGTAACAGGTTTCTTTCTTTAAGCTCCTTTTCATCCAAGGCAAGGGGTTTGCACAACCATATCGTAAAGCAGGGAGCCGTCAATCACCCCAATGCGAAAGTGAATTTTAAACTGGGTGATGTAGTGACTACTTCTATCAACTGCGCCAATGGAGAAACGATATTGTTGCAGCATGATACAGGATTACCAAGACCTTATTCGCTGGGTTTTCGCGTTCAGGGGACGGAAGGATTGTGGATGGATGTGAACAATAGTATTTATATACAGGAAAAATCCGCCAAACCCCACCAGTGGGACAATGCAAAGACCTGGCTGGATAAATATGACCATCCTCTTTGGTTGAGATGGAGCAAAGAAACAACTGGCGCCGGTCATGGTGGCATGGACTTTTTTGTGATCCATTCATTCATTGAATCGGTCAAAAGAAAATTACCTACTCCCATGGATGTTTATGATGCGGCTGCCTGGAGTGCGATCACGCCACTAAGCGAGCAATCAATTGAATTAGGTAATGAAACTTTGGAATTCCCTGATTTCACTTCGGGCCAGTGGATGTACAGGAAGCCGGTATTTGCACTGAATGACGAATATTGATCCGGCCATCATTAACCAACAGCGATTTTAGCATGATTCAACCAGTTTTATCGGCGTATGGATTTGCAGAGAGTGAAACAGCGGTTGAGCCTTTCGGAAAAGGACTCATTAATCATACCTGGAAAATAACTTCTTCCGGCAACGAATATATCCTGCAGCGGATAAACGATAATGTTTTCAAACAACCGAAGCATATTGCCGCTAATATCAGGCTGGTCAAAGAGCACCTGGCCCTGCATCATCCCTCTTACCTCTTTGTTGCGCCTCTACCCTCCAAAGATGGAAATGAAATGGTGTTTGTAGAAGGCCAGGGTTATTTCCGCCTGTTCCCTTATGTCAAAGGATCACATTCAAAAGATGTTGCGGAAACTCCCGCCCAGGCTTATGAAGCTGCTGTCCAGTTTGGACGATTTACCCGCCTTCTCTCCGGTATTGATTTGGATAAGTTCAGGATCACTATTCCGGACTTTCATAATCTTAGTTTGCGATACCAACAATTCAACAACGCATTGAAGAATGGCAATAAGCAAAGAATAACCAGAGCGAAGGATATCATCGATAGCCTGGTTCGGCAGGCGGACATTGCCAGGACTTATGAAAAAATAAAATCCGATCCTGGTGTTCACCTCAGAGTTATTCATCACGACACAAAAATCAGCAATATATTATTTGACGAAAATGACAAGGGGCTCTGCGTGATAGATCTTGATACAGTGATGCCCGGTTATTTCACCAGTGATGTAGGAGACATGATGCGTACCTATCTTTCGCCCGCCAATGAAGAAGAAACCGATATGAATAAGATCGAAGTGAGAGACGAGTTTTATAAGGCCATTGTGCGGGGCTATCTCGATGAAATGAAAGATGAATTAATGCCGGCGGAAAAGAAATATTTTTTCTACAGCGGACGTCTAATGATCTATATGCAGGCGCTTCGCTTTCTGGCAGATTATATTAATGACGATGTTTATTACGGGGCCAGCTACCCGGAGCATAACCTGGTACGCACCCAAAACCAGTTCACGCTTCTAACCCGTTTACAGGAGAAAGAGCCGGTGCTGGGTAATTGGGATTAAAAAAAGATTTTTTTATCAAAAGGGTAGCACCTGATCTCTGAACGTGGCAGCGCGAGATTAAAATTTTGAAAACAACTGATAATATATCGCGTTTTTATATTGCGGAGCTTAACTCTTACAAAATCGTTTATGAAAAGAAATGAATTTATCCAGGGAGCCGCGGCAGTCATTGCTGGGAACATGCTACCAAACTTAAGTTTTGCAGAAGAAAGTAATAAAATCGGTAAGATCCGGTTCGCCTATCTTACCGACACTCATCTCAAGGCAGGCATAGTGCCTGAAACAGGATTTGCCAGCGCATTGCATCATGCACAGTCGATAAAGCCTAAAGTTGATTTTATCATCAACGGAGGCGATTCGATTATGGACAGCCTTGAAGCCGATAAGCAGAAAACGCAGGCGCAGTGGGACCTGTTTCATTCTGTTTTGAAAAAAGAAAACAGCCTTCCTGTTTATCACTGTATCGGCAACCATGATGTTTGGGGCTGGTTTGTCAAGGAGAATAAGCCGGACGCGGACAGGCTCTATGGCAAAGTATGGGTGGTTGAAACGCTGCAGATGCCCGGACGTTATTACAGCTTTTCAAAAGGCAAATGGCATTTTATCGTGCTTGACAGTACACAACTGAATCCAGCAGGAGGCTATATCGCCTACCTGGATCCTGGCCAATTAGACTGGTTCAGGCAGGAATTGGAAAAATCAAAAGATAAATTCGTTTGCATTGTCTCTCATATCCCGATCCTTTCCATTTGTGCGGGGCTTTTTTTTAATAAAACCGAGACCAACGGTGATCTAAAGATCCAGCGCAACCTTATGCATACTGACTTCCTGGCATTGAAGAAAATATTCATGGACTATCCGAACATAAAGGTCTGCCTTAGTGGGCATATTCATTTGCAGGATGAACTGGATTATCTCGGTGTCAGGTATTATTGCAATGGCGCTGTTTGCGGGAATTGGTGGAGCGGGGCATTCCAGGAGTTTGCTCCGGCCTATGCAGTGATTGAATTGTATGATAACGGTACCAGCGAGAGAAAAATGATTGACTACAGCAATAGTTGAAAATTATGGTGAATTTTAAATGATGAATTTTGAATGATAGACTTTCCCTAAAGGTTGTAGAGATTTTGCTGAATGACCAGAACCTCAAATGATTTGCGCCATCTATATAGTTCAGCCGACCCTGCATTAAAACCAATGTCGAATTGTGACTATTTTCATTCAACATTTAAAATTCAACATTCAACATAGATTTATTCTTGTTCTTCGCAGATTCGCGAATGATGATCTGTGGCGCTAATTTTTTTGTTTCAAAACTTGTAACCGGTCGCTTGCTCTCAATAAGCTGGATAAGCAGATCGGTTGCGATCTCTCCCATTTCAAAAGCCGGTTGTTTGATGATAGACAACGGAGGCTCGATCAATTCTGATGTTTCGGAATTGGAAAAACCGATAAGACCGATATCTCCCGGTACTTCGATTTTTTTTGCTTTTAGTATGCGAAGACTTCCAGTTGTTAATTTATCACCGAGAGCGAGAATGGCGTCAGGCCTCGTTTCCGCGCTTACCAGTTCAGTCACCGCCTGCTCTACCTCTTCAAGTCTCAACCCGCCATGCTCGCAATATTTAATAAATGAATCATCTGTTTTGATGCCATGATCCGTTAAAGCAGCTTTATAGCCGGCCAACCTGTCTCTTGTTATGGATAATATTTCGTTATTGGCAAGCGCTGCAATACGTTTAAACCCATTCTCAATTAGATAGCGTGTAGCATCATAAGCTCCCTGGTAATTATCGACGATCACTTTGTAGGTGTCGATCTCGTTGATGATGCGATCAAAAAAAACTAGAGGCATTCCACGTTCATGCAGTTCTTTAAAATGGCTGAAATCTTTTGTCTCGGCGGCAACGGAGATGATCAAACCATCGATTGACCTGGAAGTGAGATACTGGAGATGGATCGACTCCCGGTCAAATGATTCCCGGCTCTGGGAGATGATGACGTTATATCCGTTTTTGTATGCTATCGATTCGATACCATCGATCGCTTGCGAGAAAAAGCTGTTAGCTATTTCTGAAACAATGACGCCGATCGAGCGGCTTCTTCGTTCCTTGAGGCTTAAAGCGATAGGGTTGGGGTGATAGTTGATCTTTTCGGCATATTCGAGCACTACTTTTTTGGTTTCAGGACTTATTTCATAGCTGTCCCGCAACGCCCGCGATACAGTGGAGGTTGAAAGACCCAGTGCTTTCGCAATATCTTTGATCGTAACGGCTTCAAACTTCATGTATTAGTATTATAGGTCGCCTGGAGAACAGGTTATAAAATTAAAGATTTTACAGCGAGTTGGCCCTGTTGTTATTGGAACGAAAGACCGGTATCGGCCGTTTTAGTGGACTGCCTGCTGACCACCCTGGTATTGATTTTTGCAAAATGCCATAACAAGTTGTTTTACAAGCAACAAAAGAGGGGTTACCGGGAACGATTGCGTAAAAAAATACGGTTAAAATTGACGCTAGCATCCAAGTTCTGCTTAGACTTGTTGCTGGTTTAGCAGAAAACGAGGCTAAAACTTTTGCTTGTACCCTGATTGCTTAACGAAAATGCTTGCGGAATGAATAGATTGCTTTGCTATGTACCTGCATTATCATGCTGTAAAAAAGCAATTGCCCTCTCATTATCCATCTCTTCTTTTCCTGCATTTTTTTTATTCGACCTGGCTGTTCCAGGCAGGACCTTATCCAGAAAAATAAAATTTGATCGAATCAATACAGGCAGCTTTGCTGCCAGGGACTATTAACAGGTTTATAAGCCATATTTAAAAACTGCATTATGACAAGAATTACGAAAACAACATTTCTCGCGTGTTTATTGATGCTGGTTACCCACCAGCTACTGGCACAAAACAGGGAGGTAAAGGGAAGGGTGACGACCACGGATTCCAACCAGCCGATAGTGGGTGCTACTGTAACCATTAAGGGTTCGAAGAACGCGGTAGTAACTGATGCGGAGGGTAATTATCATATTACTATTAGTAGCGGCTCGGCTGTGCTGGTGTTTACATCAGTGGGGTATATGCCCTATGAAGCAGGTACTTCCGGAAAGACAGAAGTCAATGTAAGCATGACACCGGAAGTAAAAACCGGTGAAGATGTGGTGGTGATAGGATACCAGGCCGTCAAGAGAAAAAACCTTCTGGCCTCTGTATCTTCTATCAGCGCAAAAGACATGAAAGATATTCCCATCAACTCTGCGGCCGAAGCATTGAATGGAAGACTGGCTGGTGTTACAGCTACCACAGCAGAAGGCTCTCCCGATGCTGATATACGGATAAGGGTTCGTGGTGGTATGTCCATTACTGGCGATAACTCTCCCTTATATATAATCGATGGAGTTCAGATGGAAAATGCTTTATCCATCATTTCTCCCCAGGATATCCAGTCCATAGACGTTTTAAAAGACGCAGCAGCAACAGCTATCTACGGCGCAAGAGGTGGTAATGGTGTATTCGTTATTACTACAAAAAGCGGGAGACCCGGTCGCGCCAAAGTAAGCTACAATGGTTTCATGGGATGGAAAGAACTGGCCAAGACCCTGGATGTGCTGGATCCTTACGATTATGTATTCTATCAATCTGAAAGATCAAGAGGCAGCAATACAGACAGCACGAACTTCGTCACCAATTTTGGTACATGGAACCAGTTGCAACAATACAAATCTGTTGCTCCGATCAACTGGCAGGACGAGGCATTTGGCAGAAGTGGATTCCTCCAGACGCACAACATTTCATTAAGCGGCGGAACCAAGAAATTTACTTATAATTTTGGTTATACTTATAATGGAGACAAAGCCGTAGTGCTTAATTCCAGTTACAGGAGATATATCCTGAATTTTAAAGGCGATTACAAGATCAGCAATATGTTCAGGATGGGTGTCAGCACCCGGTATACCAATCAAACCGTATTTGGTGCCGGCGTCTCCGATACAAAAGGAACTTCTTACAACCGCCTTCGCAATGCGGTTAAATACCGTCCTTTTCTTTCCAGTGGCCAGGACATTGATGATACAGATCCACTGGCCGATCCCAACCCGGGAAATGGCCTGGGCCTCGTGAACCCGATAAAGCTGGCAAGTGCAGAGTACAGGTCAAAATCAACCAGCGCATACAGTGGTTCTGTTTATTTGAATGTGAACATCACCAGGAACATTGTTTTCAGGTCTACTTTGGGATATGACTACAATAGATTAATTGATCGCCAGTTCAGCGACTCGATCACACCGTATTCAGTAATTACCGGCGGTGCCAAACCTATCGCTGGCCTTGATACCTCCTATAAAAAGACGATCACCAATTCAAATGTGCTTACCTGGTCGGTTGCAAACTACAAAGGCAAGCATGATCTTGATGTGCTGGTGGGTGAGGAGACCTATGATCTGAGAACAGAAAGCCACTCCAGTCTTTTCAGGAATTACCCAACGTTTACTCCTGCAGATGCAGCGTTTGTAAAAACTAACCTGGGAGTTCCCTTCGCCGGATATCCAAAGCTGGGTAAGACGAGGTACACGAATCTTTCCTTCTTTGGCCGTGTGAACTACTCGTTCATGGACAAGTATCTCTTCTCATTTAATGTCCGCGCGGATGGCGCTTCCAAGTTCGCCCCTGGCAAACAATGGGGTTATTTCCCTGCAGGATCATTTGCATGGCGAGTAAAGAATGAGAAATTCATGCAATCTGTGAACCTCTTCGACGATCTTAAGTTCAGGGTAGGTTATGGCCAGGCAGGTAACAACCGTATTAACGACTATCTTTTCCTTACCACGTTCTTCAATGATGGTAAATATTATTATGGTGTAAATAATAACAGCGTCTTCGCTTATTATTCAGGATCGCTTGTAAATGAAAACCTGAAATGGGAATCAACTGAAAACCGCAACCTCGGCGTGGATATTTCGATGTTCCACCGCAGGCTCGATCTCAGCGTCGATGTTTACAGCAATACCTCAAGGGACCTGTTGCTTAAAGTGCCCGTCGCTTCTACTTATGGCTACGCTTTCCAGTTCCAGAATATCGGCAAGACTTCCAACAAAGGAGTTGATGTACAGATGAACCTGGCGATCGTTCAGAAAAAGAATTTTACCTGGAATGCTAATTTCAATATAGCCACCAATAAGAACAAGATCCTTGGAGTGGGTAAGAACCAGCAGTTCTTCTTCCCCGATGCACCAAGTTGGGGCGTGTCTGGTCAACCTATCGACTATATTCAAAAGATCGGTTCACCTGTTGGCTCTATCTGGGGCTGGGTAACCGATGGTTTCTATACTGTCGATGATTTCAATTATGACCCCACCACGAGAATTTATACGTTGAAAACCGGAGTGGTCAGCGACGCAGGGATCATTGGTATCGTTCAACCCGGCGCGATCAAGTTCAAAGATTTGAACCATGACGGCATTATTGACGTAGACCATGACAGGCAGATTATAGGTAATCCTACTCCCAAGTTTACCGGTGGCCTGAACCAAACGTTCAAATTCGGAAACTGGGACGCGAGCATCTTTGTCAACTTCTCTTATGGCAACGACATCTACAACGCCAACAAGATTGAATTCACCAATGGCTATACCAACAATTCAAACATGCTTGATATCATGAAAGATCGTTGGAGAGTAGTAACACCAACCGGCGAAACAGCTCAATGGGTTGCTAATAGTATTGTATATGGTATTGCCCCGGCTGACCTGAAAGCATTGAACGCAAATGCTTCTATCTGGTCACCGATCAAAGGTGCAGGTGCATTCTATCCTCACTCCTGGGCTATTGAAGATGGTTCGTTCCTGAGGTTGAATAATATTACTCTCGGATACACATTACCAGCAAAGGCTATCAATGCACTGAAGATGGAAAGGATCCGCATGTACTTCACAGCGAATAACCTGGCCATTATCACTAACTATTCAGGATATGATCCCGAAGTAAGTGTGAGGAGCAATCCTTTAACACCGGGTCTTGATTATTCAGCTTATCCCAAGAGCCGCAGCTTTATTTTTGGTATAAACGCAACATTCAGATAAAATAAAAAAATTGCAATATGAACAGGCATTTAAATAAATTAATCATCGCAGTTTTCATTGGTACGCTGGTGACGGCTGTTGGGTGTAAGAAGTTTCTCAACCAGACACCCATCACCGAAGTAGGAGCTGACAAGGCTTTCGCGGATGTACCCAGCGCGTATAAAACATTGATCGGAGTATACAGCCGTCTCGTTGGCGACGCGGGTTATGGTATCAGGCTCAGCCTGTACTATCCTGTTGACAATGATGAAATGCAGGGGCCGACCGGTAATCCTGACAATGACCGCAGGGATATCGCCCGTTATGCCGCTACTTCCGGTAACGCTCAAATAACAAATCCTTTCAACCAGCTTTTCCAGGGAATTGAATATGCCAATATCTGTATTGACAATATTCCCAAGATGAATGACTATGCTACCAACAAGCAATTGCAAAGGATGCAGGGTGAAGCATTGACATTACGTGCTCAATTTTATTTTGAAGCAATTCGCAACTGGGGAGACCTTCCCGCTCATTTCGCACCCGCTTATGCCCTGGCATCTGCTAACCCATTCCCTTCACGAGTAAGTTCCGATTCATTATATGATCACCTGATAGCCGACCTCAAGATAGCAGAAGACCTTGTTCCCTGGCGCAACGACATTCCTTCTATCGGCGACCAGGTAGATGAAAGGATCACCAAGGGCGCTGTCAAAGGACTTAGGGCAAGAATTGCATTGTTCCGTGGTGGATTTGCATTAAGACAAACTGGTGGCATGCAAAGAGGTTCCAACTACCAGTCTTACTACCAGATAGCAAAAGATGAATGCAATGACATCATCAATTCAGGTCAGCATGCCCTGAACCCAAGCTTCAAAGCATTATGGAAGGACCAGGTAGGCGCACATGCCGTCGCAGATCCCCAGGGTGAGCTGATTTTCCAGGCAAGTGCAATTGGGGCCACTGGCGCTGAGGATACCAAACTTGGATACTATAACGGACCCCGTGTAAATGGTAATGGCAACAGCAGTGTCAATCCCCTCGTCACTTATTTTTATTTGTTTGATTCAATGGATAAAAGAAGAGATGTTACTATCGCTCCCTATTTTGTAGGACCCGATGGGATTACAAAAATCAGCCCGGGGACACAATTGGCTACGGTGTTAAATGATGGCAAATACAGAAGAGATTGGACCAGTAACCCCGCTATGGCTCCCACAAATGCTGTCCAGTACCTTGGGTTGAAATGGCAGATCCTTCGTTACGCTGATGTCTTGTTGATGTTTGCTGAGGCCGAGAATGAATTAAACGGGCCAACGGCCGCCGCATACAACGCTATTAATATGGTAAGAAGACGCGGGTATGGGAAACCGGTTTCTACAGTGGATCCAACAGTTGACATTCCCGCTGGTTTGACTAAAGCAGAATTCTTCAAATATCTCGTAAGGGAAAGAGCATTAGAGTTGGGCGGTGAAGGAATCAGGAAATATGATCTCATACGCTGGAATTTGCTTTCCACAGCTATTATTGAATCGCGGAATAATCTGAACAAAATGGCCATTGCGACGGCGATGATTGCACCAACATATATGGCACCGCCTCCTTCCTATGCATTGACGAGTGCTTTACCGGTTGCCATGCTTTTTAAATCGAACTCAACAGCCGACGATGCTACGTTATTTGCAAACTCATTTTATTTCCCGGCGCCATCAGGTACTCCTGCGGGTACTACAAGACTTACCTGGATTGCTTTACCGACATCAACTGCTCCCAGAAATTCCATAGGAACAACGGCGGCGGACCGTTATGCTACCGGCTACGTCACAGGTAAAGGAGAATTATTGCCTATACCACAGCCAGCAAGGGATGCTAACATCAACTTAGGTCAAAATCCAGGATATTGACAAAAGCGTAGATAAATTTCTTCATAAGGCTGTTATCCGAGGCAGTTTGTCGAAAGGCAGGCTCAACAAGGAAAGCAGCCTTATGTTTGACAGGCGTACCCTCATTAATTTCAAAAGCTGATAATGAAAAGGATTGTAATCGCAACACTGGTGAACCTGGCTTTGTTTTCCTGCATGGCACAAAAAGAAACGACACAAAGGACGATTGATAAACCGTTAGCATTTCCCGGCGCCGAAGGATTTGGCAAATACACAACCGGCGGCAGGGGCGGAAAGGTTTTTATAGTTGATAATCTCAATGACAAAGGGCCGGGTAGTTTTCGCCAGGGGGCTGAAGCCAGGGAAAAAAGAATTATTGTTTTCGCGGTGTCAGGAACCATTCACCTGGAAACAAAACTCGCTATTCACGGTGATTGTACAATAGCAGGACAAACAGCGCCGGGAGATGGCATTTGTCTCGCGGACAATTCCGTGAGCCTCGGCGGAGATAACATCATTATCCGTTTCCTGCGGTTTCGCATGGGTGACAAATACCAGCGCGGTGGAATGGTAGATGGAAATGGTGGAGATGATGCCTTCGGGGGTGTAAGAAAAAGAAACATTATCATTGATCATTGTAGCATGAGCTGGAGTACGGACGAAGTTTGTTCAGTGTATGCCGGCGACAGTACCACGCTTCAATGGAATATTATCTCGGAGCCACTGAACTATTCCTATCACTTTGAAACGGGCGATAAGGACTATGAACACCACGGTTACGGCGGAATCTGGGGAGGCCGGCATTTTTCGGCGCATCATAACCTGTTTGCTCATTGCAATAATCGCAACCCACGTTTCGACGGAATAAGAAATGCACCAGAAGAAAATTGTGACTACAGGAATAATGTGGTCTATGACTGGGGCAGCAATACTATCTATGCAGGGGAAGGAGGCAACTATAATATTGTCAATAATTATTTTAAATATGGACCGTCGACTAACGGTAGTGTAAAATTCAGGGTAGTAAATCCCGGCAAAAGAGAAAGTCCATTCATCCCGTTTGGCAAATGGTACGTGAATGGAAATTATGTAGAAGGAGCGCCTGAGGTTTCCGACAACAACTCGAAGGGCATTCACATGGGTAACAGCGGAACTGAAGAAGATAAAAAACAAACCGTGATCGACAGCCCGCATCCTGCAGAATCTATCCCGGTGCAATCTGCACGAGATGCCTATAAAGCTGTTTTGGAAAAATCTGGTTGCATATTACCCTCAAGAGACACGCTGGACCAGCGTATCGTCAATGATGTAAAAAACAGTACCGGACGTTTTATAGATGTGCAGGGTGGTTTTCCTCATGGCACGGACTACGAATTAACCGTCAACGCGTGGCCTTACCTGAAATCATTACCAGCTCCTGCCGACACCGATAAAGATGGTATACCGGATGAATGGGAAAAAAAGCATGGACTGAATCCAAACGACGTAAACGATGCTTCTCAATATAAACTGGATAAGTTCTATACGAATATTGAAGTGTATCTAAACGAGCTTTCATCAAGTCTTAAGTCGTAAGTTCAAATCTTCGCTGCTATTCACGATTCACCACTCACCATTCACCGTGGCAACGTTGCCGGCATCGATTGCGTAAATAAATGACACGATAGCATCGTCATTGTATCCTTATCTCGGTAAACTTGGTATCTACGATTGCCGGAATTAGAGTTTAATTAATATTCACCATCTAAACAGCCATATGGCCGCACTTTGTTCTGTTTCCCCGCCCTTGGTCCATACCCCGTCGCAGATAGATGCTGTGAGCAATAAAAATGAGTGTACACAAGACACCGGTTATTTGTAAATTGGCTTTTGATTAACTACTTAGTTTCTAAAGCCTGTATCAGAATAGCTGTTTGTAAAAATGGACCGGGTCCCTACCATGCATCCGGTCTGACTGATAACACGTCTGATTAAATACAATGAAAACAAGATTTTTACTGGCAAATTCGCTGATCCTGCTGTCCTTTTTTTCTTTTTTACCGGGAAAAAAGATCACTATCTGGCTGATTGGCGATTCAACCATGAGCATCAAGGAAACAAAAGCCTACCCGGAAACGGGTTGGGGAATGCCATTTGTTTTTTTCTGGGATTCAACCGTGAAAGTTGACAACAGGGCTATGAATGGACGCAGTACTCGTACGTTTATGGAGGAAAAAAGATGGGATCCAGTTGTACACGATCTGCAGGAAGGTGATTATGTTTTCATACAGTTTGGGCACAATGATGAAGTGCCTTCCAAAAAAAGCTATGTACCCGAAAAAGATTTTAAAGCGAATCTTGAAAAATATATCGCCGACAGCAGGAGTAAAAAAGCCAACCCCGTATTGATCACGCCTGTTGCAAGAAGAAAATTTGACAGCACCGGGCATATCCAGGAAACACATGCAGTATATGCACAAATTATAAGAGATGTGGCAAGGGAAAATAATGTTCCGCTCATCGATCTGTCCGAGAAAAGCAAAACGCTGTACCAGCAATTGGGGCCTGAAGTTTCAAAACACTTGTTCAATTACCTGGTTCCTGGCGAACACCCGAATTACCCGGAAGGAAAACAGGATGACACGCATTTCAGTGAGTTGGGGGCGAGGAAAATCGCGGAAATTGTACTACAGGAAATAAAAAATTTAAAACTTGAACTGGCGGACAGGATCGTTAAGCCTGTCATTAAAAACTAATGAGCAAGACCTTCCGGATATAAAAAGTTTTTACAAAATGATTGCTGGATACGTTCACATAAGAATATTCTTTTTCGTACTTGGGAGTCTTACCGTCAGTACGATCTTCGCGCAAAATAAGCCTGTATTGTCATTTACCGTATCGCCGGACGAAAGCTCCAGATACAGGACGATCCAATCCGTATTCAATGCCATTCCTTTGAATAATAAAAAGCCGGTCGTTGTCTATATCCGGAATGGTGTCTATAAAGAAAAACTTCACCTGGATTCATCCAAAAACTTTGTGACGCTTGTAGGCGAAGACAAATTCAATACAATTCTTACCTACGATGATCATACTGGCAGGGTTTCACCGGCTGGCGATACCATCAACACACGTACTTCGTGGAGTCTTATCATCAAAGCAGATAATTTCAAGGCTAAGAATATCACGTTTCAAAATGACGCCGGTTTTACAGCGGGACAGGCAGTTGCTGTAGAATCGGATGGTGACAAAGCGGTTTTTAAAAATTGCCGGTTTATCGGTAACCAGGACGTGTTATTTACCAATAGCGAGAAAAGCAGGCAATACTATGAAAACTGTTATATAGAAGGAACCACCGATTTTATTTTCGGATCATCTACTGTATGGTTTGAACGCTGTCATATACACAGCAAAAAGAATTCGCATGTTACCGCCGCGTCTACACCAAAGGAAAAACAATTCGGGTATGTATTTAATGAATGTATACTAACCGGAGATACATCCCTGCACAGCGTTTCACTGGGTCGTCCCTGGCGACCGTATGCCAGCGTAACTTATATCCATTGTTTTATAGGCGAACATATAAAACCAGAAGGCTGGTCGAATTGGAACAATACAGAAAATTACAAGACGGCCCGGTATTCTGAGTATAAAGACTATGGCGCCTCGTCCGATGCCTCCAAAAGAGTTGCATGGGCAAAGCAGTTAACGGACGAAGAAATTAAAAGCTATACACTGAAAAATGTTTTCGGTAACTGGGATCCTTTAAAATGATTTTGAAACCTTATTTACTAGCCGGGCATCAATGAAAAGAATAGTGACGATACCAATCTTGTCTCTTGCATTTCTTGCCTTGCATGGACAGGATAATACTGTATCGAGGGCCTGGGTGGCAGACAATGGAAACGGGACTTATAAAAACCCGGTCATCGACGCGGATTATTCGGATCCCGATGCAATTCGTGTGAGTAACGATTACTACTTGGTTTCATCCAGCTTTACTCATATCCCGGGGCTACCCATCCTTCATTCAAAAGACCTGGTAAACTGGACATTGATCGGGCATGCTTTAAGAAGGCAACCTCCTTTCGATGTATATGATAAGGTGCAACATGGCGCCGGCGTATGGGCGCCGTCGATCCGGTATCACAAAAACGAGTTTTACATCTATTACCCTGATCCCGATTTTGGCATTTATGTAGTCAGGGCAAAAAAGATAACTGGTCCCTGGAGCGAACCTTTGTTGGTCGAGGAAGGAAAGGGTTTAATTGATCCCTGTCCGTTATGGGACGATGATGGAAAAGTTTACCTCGTCCATGCCTATGCAGGAAGCCGGNACAAATGAACACAGAAGGAACCAAAACGCTGGATCAAGGAGTGTTGGTGTATGACGGTCATGACAGCGATCCTACTATCGAGGGACCTAAATTCTATAAGCGCAATGGCTATTACTACATTTTTGCTCCCGCTGGCGGCGTTAGCACGGGATGGCAGTTGGTACTGAGAAGTAAGAACATCTATGGACCTTATGAAAGGAAAGTGGTGATGGACCAGGGATCAACCTCAATAAATGGTCCGCACCAGGGCGCATGGGTTGATACAAAAACAGGTGAGCACTGGTTTCTTCATTTCCAGGATAAAGAGGCTTACGGTAGAGTGGTGCATCTTCAGCCATTGAAATGGGTCAATGACTGGCCGGTGATAGGGATTGACAAGAATGGCGATGGAAAAGGAGAACCCGTAATAATTTATAAAAAACCCGCCGTCGGAACGACTGACCAGGTAAGAACTCCCCCCGATAGCGACGAATTTAACAAGCCCAGCCTGGGATTACAATGGCAGTGGCAGGCAAATCCAAAAGAGGGCTGGGCTTACCCAACTACATCGGGATATTTGAAAATGTTTGCTGTTTATAATAGCGATTCGCTACCCAATCTCTGGACTGTACCGAATCTCCTGGCGCAAAAATTTCCAACCTCAGGCGGTTTTCGCGCCACCACCAAAGTAAAATTCAAACCAGCAACAGATGGTGAAAGATTCGGATTCCTGGTCTTTGGTATGGATTACGCCGGGATCTCAGTTGTTAAACGGAAAGATGGATTTTACCTTTATTATATCAGCTGCGAAGGAGCAGATAAAGGGAATCTTCCAAAAGAAACTATCCTGGAAAAAATTGGCGGCAACAATCTTACATTCGAGGTGGAGGTGAAGCAAGGCGGGGAATGCTCGTTCAGCTATACTATTGGCGATGGGCAGGCATCGGTAATCCCCGGAATTTTTCATGCCAGACCGGGAAAATGGGTGGGAGCGAAACTTGGATTATTTTATACAAGAAAAGCCGTCACAAATGATGGCGGCTCGGCTGAAGTGGATTGGTTTAGAGTGGAGGCGATTCAATAATGTTTAAAACAAATACTATGATAAGAAAACTGATTTTTACAGGCGTTTTTCTTTTGACAGTAATGGTCGGTGCAAACGCTCAAACAAAAGATGAAAAAGAAGTAGCGGCAGCCGTGGAGAAATTAAGAAAAGCAATGATCGATGGCAATAAGGAAGAACTGGAAAGTATTGTCACGGATAAATTAAGCTACGGTCACTCCGGTGGCCACGTGGAGGGTAAACAGGAATTTGTTGAAAAGATTGTCAGCGGCAAATCGGATTTTGTCACAATTGAACTGACCGATCAAACGATCAGCATCAGCGATGATATTGCGGTCGTGCGACATAAATTAACTGCAACTACTAACGATAACGGTAAGCCGGGCGATGTGCACCTGCTGGTGTTACTGGTCTTTCAAAAGGAGCATAAGCAGTGGAAATTGCTGGCGCGACAGGCAGTAAAAGTCGCTCAGTAGTTGATAGCCTGCCGGCCGGCAGGTCGATAGTCGTTTGTTCTTAGTTCATAGTCGGTTTTAGGAATAACCTTTAATTATCATGGGTTTCGGAGACTATCCACCATGGACTATCGACTGGTAACTGGCTCGGCGCTCAATAGCGCCTGCCGATAACGATTGCGTAAATAAACCCCATTCAAAGCGGTGAAAATGATGGGGTTTAAGGTAAAATTGTAGTCTAAAAGCAAGTGTTTTCTAACGATTGAATTGTTGTCATGAATAAAGCTATTAGTATACTGGTTTTTGCGTTTTCCGTTTTAAATGCGACGGCTCAGCCCAGCGGCAAATTGCCCGTTATCATTGAGCCGAAATTCAAAAAAGATACTTTCAGCATTAAGAAATTTGGGGCCATCCCCGATGGCTATACGTTGAACACAAAAAGTATCAACGCGGCCATAGATGCCTGTAATAAAAAAGGCGGGGGAGTTGTTTTAGTCCCGTCTGGCCTTTGGCTGACCGGGCCCATTGTAATAAAAAGTAATGTAAACCTTCACCTGGCGACCGGTGCTACACTTTTATTCACCCGGGATTTTGATCAATACCCCCTGGTACAGGGTAATTGGGAGGGAATACCGCAAATGCGCAACCAGTCTCCTGTTTCGGCTACAGGTGCCACCAATATCGCGATCACTGGTAAAGGAATTATCGATGGCAACGGTGATGCATGGCGGATGGTAAAAAAAGACAAGTTGAACGAGACGCAATGGAGTAAACTGGTTGCATCCGGCGGCGTAGTCAGCGATGATAAAAGAACCTGGTATCCTTCGGCAAAAACCTTCAAGGGCGCTAAGATGCAAAACCCGGGCGCCATATCGCCGGAAAAAGATGCCGCCTTCTATGAAAGCATCAAGGATTTTTTAAGACCCAATTTATTAGTGCTGGCTAATTGCAGGTACATTTTGCTTGAAGGAGTGACTTTTCAGAATTCGCCTGCATGGTGTTTACATCCATTGATGAGTGAACATTTGACGGTCAGGAATATTTCAGTAAAAAATCCGTGGTATGCACAGAATGGTGATGGTATTGATGCGGAAAGCTGTAAAAATGTACTGATTGAAAATTCTGTTTTCGATGTAGGCGATGATGCCCTTTGTATGAAAAGCGGTCGAGATGCCGAAGGCAGGAAACGGGCTATGCCGATCGAGAACGTGATCATACGAGGCTGCACCGTTTATGCGGCACATGGTGGATTTGTTATCGGTAGCGAGATGAGCGGCGGAGCACGAAATATCTATGTAAGCAACTGCACCTTCCTGGGAACGGATATCGGGCTTCGATTTAAAACGACACGAGGCCGCGGCGGAGTGGTTGAAAACATTTTTATAAAGGATATTTATATGAAAGATATCCCTGCCGAAGCCATTTTATTTGACATGTATTATATGGCCAAAGATCCCGTTGCGCTGGTGGGCGAGAAAAGAGAATTACCTAAAGTTGAGCTTAAGCCTGTTGATGAAACTACTCCGCAATTCCGCAATTTTTATATCAGCAATGTGTATTGCAACGGGGCGGAGAAAGGCATATTCCTCAGGGGACTGCCGGAGATGCATGTAAAAAATATTGTCCTTGAGGATATGGTATTAAAGGCCAAAAAGGGGTTTGATATACAGGAAGCGAGTGGTATAATATTTAAAAATATCAGGATGATCAGTGATGAGACCAACCCCGTGATCGACGTGGTCCAAAGCGATAAGCTCAGTTTTGATAATATCACTTATAAGGATGGCTCCGAATTATTGTTCAGGATCAGCGGAGAAAAAAGCAAGGATATCAACATCAGGAACACAGACGCATCGAAAGCAAAAGAAAAAATTGCGTACGAGTTAGGTGCGACGGAGAAGAGTGTGACGGTAAAGTGAAGAAGGATGCTAGATGCTGGATATTGGATGCTGGCTATCACTCCCTTGTCATTGCGAGCGGAGTGAAGCAAACTACTAAAATGAAAAGAAACTCAATCATATTATTTGTTTGCTGCATTGCATTTAGCAATGTATCTGCTCAAACAGGTCCTCCGAAAAATACCACGGCCGATTATTCCTCGATCGGCCAAAGGATGGCGGACAGAGTTATGGAGATATGGAAAGATTCCTTTTCACTTGATGGCAGGGCGGCCAAATGGAGTTACGACATGGGCGTCATCCTGAAAGGCTTTGAGGGCCTTTGGCGAAATACCGGTGATGTAAAGTATTACAACTATATCCTGAAGCAAATGGATGTTTTTGTTAAAGATGACGGCACGATCAGGACATATAAGCAGGATGAATACAATATTGACAATGTAAACAACGGGAAACTTATCCTTTTTCTTTATAGAGTAACGGGCCGCGAAAAATACCTGAAAGCGGCAACTCTTTTGCGGGATCAGTTGAAGAGTCATCCCCGCACGAAGGAAGGCGGATTCTGGCATAAAAAAGTTTACCCATACCAGATGTGGCTGGATGGATTATACATGGGGGAGCCTTTTTATGCGGAGTATGCCGACCTGATGCATGAAACTTCGGCCTTTGATGATATAGCCAATCAATTTATCTGGATGGAAAAACATGCAAGGGATCCAAAGACTGGGTTACTGTATCATGCATGGGATGAAAGCAAAGAACAAAAATGGGCAAATAAAGAAACCGGTACATCACCACTGTTTTGGGCAAGAGCGATGGGTTGGTATGCCGACGCATTGGTGGATGCCCTCGATTGGTTCCCACAGGATCATCCAAAAAGAAAAGATCTGGTCGACATCCTGAATCGCCTCGTGAACGCGATCGAAAAACAACAGGATAGTAAAACCGGTTTATGGTACGATATCCTGGCTTATAGCGGTCCGGGAAAAGAAAAAAATTACCTGGAAGCTTCGGCAAGCTGTCAATATGTTTATGCAATAGCCAAAGGTGTAAGGAAAGGTTATTTGCCGGCAGCGAAAATTGGCATTGCCAAAAAAGCGTATGACGGAATTATCATGCATTTTATCGAGATAGAGAACAATCAAACGAATTTGAAAGGAACAGTAAAGGTCAGCGGGCTGGGTGGTACCCCTTATCGCGATGGAAGCTTTGACTATTACATGAGTGAGCCCGTGATTGTAAACGATCCGAAAGGGATCGGTGCCTTTTTATTAGCTAGTGGCGAAATGGAAATGGTGCCTACACAACCGATCGGCAAAGGAAAAACTGTTTTGCTCGACCGGTATTTCAATAGTGAAAAGAGAAAGGATGCCAGTGGTACGCTGGTTTACTGGCATTATGTATGGAACGAATATTCTCACCCGGGGTTTGCGGGTCTTGGTCATATTTTCAGTAAGTACGGCGCTAAGCTGGCATCGCTGGATGTAGCGCCCACCGCTGCTAATCTTAACAAAGCATCTGTATACATTATCGTGGATCCCGATCATGTAAAAGATAACCCAACACCAAACTACGTAGCGGAGAAAGATGTAAAAGCGATAGCTGATTGGGTTAAATCAGGCGGAGTACTGGTGCTGATGGCCAATGACAGCGCTAATTGTGATCTTGAACATTTTAATAAACTGGCAGGAGCTTTCGGGATCAGTTTTACCAACAAGAGCATAAACATGGTAAAGAACGACGCGTTTGAACAGGGAGTCGTTGTACCAAACGATAAACAGGTTTTTAAAGAACCCTATAAAATGTATTTGAAAGAGATCAGTGTATTAGATGTAAAAGCGCCGGCAAGACCACTGGTAACAAAAGATAACGATGTTATTATCGCGACGGCAAAACTTGGAAAAGGAACAGTATTCGCCGTGGGTGATCCCTGGCTGTATAATGAATATTTGGATGGAAGAAAGTTACCGGCCGAATACCCGAATTTCAAAGTAGCGGAAGACCTGGTAAAATGGCTGTTGATGCAAAGTAAAAAGTAAAAAAGTAAAAGTGAAAAAGGGGTTCGGGTTAGCGATATTGATGTTGGATATGATGTTCAATTGCCGGGCACAGGTGAAAATTGTTGTTGACCAGCAGGGCAGGGCCGATTTTAAAACGATAGTGGAAGCGATCAATAGTTTACCGGATTCTTCGGCGACGACACGGACAATTTTTATAAGGAAAGGCACTTACCGGGAAAAAATTTTTATTTCCAAGCATAATATCGTTTTCGAAGGAGAAGACAGGGATAAAACCATTATCACGCAGGATATTGCAAGAGATGAATGGCGCTGTGATCACCCGGATGACTGGGGAGTAGCTACAATGAATGTAAATGGTACTGACATCACCTTGAAAAACCTGACGGTGGCTAATGATTATGGGTTTAATGTAAAAGAAACCAAAACGATTGACTGTCCCAACGATACCGTTACTCATAAGCGAACGATTACCATTAACGGGCATCAAATGGCGCTACGGACCATGAAAGCAACCAGGCTAAAAGCGATCAATTGTCATTTTCGCGCATATGCCGGTGATACAGTGAGTCCATGGAATACTGCAGATGGCATGTTTTATTTTAAGGACTGTATCATGGAAGGAGGCGTCGATTTTTATTGCCCTCGCGGATGGGCCTGGGCTGAAAACTGTAGCTTCTTTGCCAATACAGGCCCTGCCAGCATCTGGCATGATGGGTCCGGTGATCCTGATCAGAAAACGGTTTTGATCAATTGCCGTTTTGATGGTTATCCCGGTTTCAAACTCGGACGTTACCACCGCGAGGCGCAGTTTTATATAGTCGACTGTCATTTTTCAAAGAATATGGCTGACACATTGATCTATCATGTACCAACTACCTCTATCAAATGGGGCGAAAGGATATATTATTATAATTGTCACCGGGATGGTGGAAAGGATTTTGGCTGGTATGCAAATAACTTCCCTGCTTCGTTAAAGGCAGACGAAATAACCATCAGCTGGCTTTTTAAAAATAAATGGAACCCGCTTACGAATTGAAACAAGTGAATATGTATTTATCACAGCAAGCAATAAAGAATATTTCACTGACGCAGGGATTGACGATCCCCAATGAAAAGATATTTTCGTTACCTGAAAAAGTTTTGCAGTTTGGTACGGGAGTGCTGCTTCGCGGACTGCCTGATTACTTTATCGACAAGGCTAACCGTAACGGCGAATTCAACGGCAGAATCGTTGTAGTGAAATCTACTTCACAGGGAAGCGCCGATGCTTTTGACCGGCAGGATGGGCTGTACACCTTATATGTAAAAGGAATTGAGAATGGCGCTACCAAGGAAGAAGCCATTATTAACTCTTCTATAAGCCGGGTTCTATCTGCCAAAGAGCAATGGATGGATATCCTTCAATGTGCACGTAACCCGGAAATAAAGATCATTATTTCGAATACAACTGAAGTCGGTATCGTGCTGACAGATGATGATATTAATTTGTCGCCGCCGCACTCATTTCCCGGCAAGCTACTGGCCTTTCTTTATGAACGCTACAAGGCTTTTTATGGCAGGGAAGACAGCGGTATGGTGATTATCCCGACAGAATTGATAATTGATAACGGCAACAAGCTTCGCTCAATCGTGATCGAACTGGCGCGAAAGAATAAACTGGAAGATAAATTTATTGAATGGTTGCAATCGGCCAACCAATTCTGCAATTCATTAGTGGACCGTATTGTTCCCGGCAAACTCGGTGAAACCGAGACGAAAGCTGCGACTGAACAACTCGGCTATACAGATGAGCTGATGATCATGGCAGAGCCTTTTCGTTTATGGGCCATTGAATCGAGCAGCGAACGGGTCAGGGAAATTCTTTCTTTCAGTAAAACAGATGAAGGAGTCGTGATCACACCCGATATCGAAAAATTCAGGGAACTAAAGCTCCGGTTATTAAATGGCACACATACATTCAGCTGCGCTCTCGCTTTTCTTGCAGGGTTCGAAACCGTGAGAGAAGCAATGAAGGATGAAAAATTTGCGGCGTTTGTCCGCCAGCTGATGTTGGGAGAGATAGCTGAAGCGCTTGACAATAACATCATCGCACCCGAGGAAGCCCGAATCTTTGCCATGCAGGTGTCCGATCGTTTCCGTAATCCCTTCCTCGATCATAAATGGATCAGCATTGCTATGAATTATACTTCAAAGATGAAGATGCGGAATATTCCTTTGTTGTCCAGGTACAGCCAGCGTTTGGGCCGGGTACCGGTGAATATGGCAATGGGTTTCGCAGCCTATCTCCTGTTTATGAAATGTAAGGCCGGCTCCGACGGCTGCTATTATGGAGAAGCAGGGAGCAAGCGCTACGCGATACAGGATGAAATGGCTGCGCGGTTTGCCGAGAAATGGGTAGCAACTAATAATATAGATACATTTGCTGATAGCATTCTCGGGGATAAGCAGCTGTGGGATATTGATCTTTCAACCCTGGAGGGTTTTGCCAAAGCGGTAAAAGAAAACCTGGCGCAATTGGAGCAACAGGGCGTAATGGCAACCATGACGGGAAAACAAATCAAAACAGTGGCCTGAATGAAACCAAATGTTTTAAAGGTACATCCGAAGGATAACGTGCTGGTAGCATTAAGAGATCTTGCCAAAGGCGAGACTGTTTCTTATGAGGGTGACGAATATACAACCCGGGAAAAAATTCCTGCCAAGCATAAACTGTTTATTAAGGACATGAACGCCGGTGATAAAGTGATCATGTATGGAGTGCTGGTGGGAAAAACACAGAGCGCCGTACCGGCGGGCGGATTAGTGACGACACAGAATATAAAACATGCGGCCGATCCTTATGAATACCGCCCCTTCCATTATGAATGGCATGCACCGGATGTTTCTAAATTCAGGGGAAGAACCTTTAACGGCTATCACAGGAAGGATGGAAGAGTAGGTACAGCTAATTACTGGTTGTTCATGCCGACTGTGTTTTGCGAGAACAGGAACCTGGATGTCATTCGCGAAGCTCTCCACAACGAATTAGGATATGCCGTCACAGATAAGTACAAACAGAAGACTCATCATCTTTTGGAATTGTATAAAAATGGTGCAGACCTATCCAATGCAAACCTGGACTTAAAGGAATCGATCGTAAATACCAATCGTATTTTCAAAAATGTAGACGGCATAAAATTTTTAAATCACCAGGGAGGTTGTGGCGGGACCCGGCAGGATGCAGGTGTTTTGAGTAAATTGCTGGCCGCTTATGCCGATCATCCAAACGTAGCCGGTGTAACCATACTTAGCCTGGGTTGCCAGAACCTTCAAACAAAGATCCTGCTGGATGATATAAAGCAACGCAACCCCGCATTTGATAAACCTTTGCTGGTGTATGAACAACAGCAAGTACAAAGCGAGGAGCAACTGATCACCGAGGCGATACGACAGACTTTTTTAGGATTGATTGAAATAAATAAACTGGAGAGGAAGCCAGCCACACTGGATAAACTCGTTCTTGGCGTCAAATGTGGCGGCAGTGACGGTTTCAGTGGTATTTCCGCCAATCCTGCCGTGGGTTATTGTTCCGATCTGTTGGTAGCATTAGGGGGCACTGTTTTGCTGGCAGAATTTCCGGAGCTCTGTGGCGCTGAACAAAACCTGATCGATAGGACAAGAAATGAAGCGGCCGCAAAAAAATTTATCCAGCTGATGAAAAGTTATAGCGAAGCCGCTATCAGAGTTGGGTCAGGGTTCGATATGAACCCTTCGCCGGGTAATATTAAAGACGGGCTGATAACCGATGCAATCAAAAGTACGGGTGCGGCTAAAAAAGGCGGTACTTCCCCGGTGGAAGATGTGCTGGATTATACTGAGCCTGCTACCAGGCATGGCCTGAACCTTGTCTGTACACCCGGCAATGATGTAGAGGCAACAACAGGCAAAGCGGCTAGTGGAGCAACTTTGATTTTATTTACGACAGGACTGGGAACACCAACAGGTAATCCCGTTTGTCCTACGATCAAGGTAGCAACCAATTCAGCATTGGCCAGGCGAATGAAAGATATTATAGATATTGATTGCGGGCCGATCGTCGAAGGTGAAAAGACAATTGAACAAATGGGAGAGGAGATACTCGAATATTGCATTAAAGCAGCCAGTGGTGAAGTAACTCCCAAAGCGGTGCTGTTGAACCAGGATGATTTTATTCCTTGGAAGCGGGGAGTTTCTTTGTGAGCCGTCGTGGGAGATGATGCCGGATACTGGATGTTGGATTCTGGATGCTGGCTACTGGATCTGACATTGCGAGCTTAGGCGAAGCACCTGCCTACTCTCCCTCGTCATTGTGAGCGGAGCGAAGCAATCTAGAGGGAGTCGGAGGGTGAGGCCACGATGATGCCCCAGACGGGCAAAACATTGGTGGCTGCAAAATGCAGGATGTTCAGGCGCACCGTAGGTGCGCAATGTTGGTGAATAGAGTTCGGAACCCTGAAGAGTGCGACGCAACAGGCGATGCCATAAAAAACTACAGCTGGGTATATCATTTATTTGTAAAGCAATTGTATGAAACAATTTTTAGATGAAAATTTTTTGCTGAAGACAAAAACAGCGCAACGTCTTTATCATGATTTTGCTAAAGGCATGCCTGTGATCGATTATCATTGCCACCTGCCGCCACAACAGATAGCAGAAGATACACAATTCACGAACCTCACACAGGTGTGGCTGTATGGTGATCACTATAAATGGAGAGCCATGCGGACAAATGGCGTGGAT
>VBAT01000062.1:0-16727 GCA_005884665.1 Bacteroidota bacterium | reverse complement strand
TACACTGAGAAACCCGTTATATCACTGGACACACCTGGAATTGCAACGTTATTTCGATGTACATAATATCTTAAATGCAGATACGGCAAAAAAAATATATGATGAATGCACTGCCAAACTGCAGACAACAGAATATTCCGTCCGCAACCTGCTGCGGAAGATGAATGTGAAACTGGTCTGTACTACTGATGACCCGGTTGACTCCCTGGAATATCACCAGAAAATAAAAGAAGATGGGTTCGAGATACCAATCCTGCCCGCGTTCCGTCCCGATCATGCAATGAACGTAAGTGATCCTGCAAAGTTCCTGGGGTATGTAAAAAAGCTGGAAGCCATAACCAATATCGCCATTTCCACTTTTGATGATTTCCTGTTTGCATTACAAAACAGGCATGATTTCTTTGCTTCGATGGGATGTAGTGTTTCTGATCATGGCCTGGAGGAGATCTATACTGATGATTTTACCGGTTCAGAGATAGATGCGATTTTCAATAAAGTTCATGGAGGAAAGAATATAAGTGAACCCGAGCAAAGAAAGTTCCGGTCCGCTATGTTGATCCATTTTGCTGAATGGGATTGGGAAAAAGGTTGGGTGCAGCAATTTCACCTGGGTGCATTAAGAAATAATAACTCGAGGATGTTGCAGACTCTTGGCGCTGATACGGGATGGGATTCGATCGGGGATTTTTCACAGGCAAGAACGCTGGCGAAACTCCTGGATAAACTGGATGCCAATAACAAATTGGCCAAAACAATAGTCTACAACCTGAATCCTGCCGACAATGAGCTGATGGCCACGATGGTCGGGAATTTCAACGATGGATCGGTTGCTGGTAAAATACAGTTGGGTGCCGCCTGGTGGTTTCTCGATCAAAAGGATGGAATGACAAGGCAGATTAATGCCATATCCAATATGGGGTTATTGAGCCGGTTCATCGGCATGTTGACCGATTCGCGCAGTTTTCTTTCTTACCCAAGACATGAGTACTTCAGGAGGATACTGTGTGATCTTTTTGGAGATGAAATAGAGAATGGGGAGTTACCCAACGATATCAACTGGATTGGAAAAGTGGTGCAGGACATTTGCTTCAACAATGCCAAAAATTATTTCAACTGGCAATTAGATCCAAAGCCTGCTGTGATAAAGACAGCAAAGGTCTGATATCCCGGAAACGATGCCGGGATTAAACTGCCTGTATTTGCATCGCATGATGTACCTTTCGATCATTCAATAACCAAAATATATCAGGAGAACATGTCTAAGAAAGTTGTAACGCTGGGAGAAATCATGCTTCGTTTGTCGACCCCCGATTTCAAACGTTTTGTGCAGTCCGACAGCTTCGATGTTACTTATGGCGGGGGCGAAGCCAATGTGGCTGCTGCATTGTGCAATTACGGGCTGAAAGGAACATTTGTGACCAAAGTGCCGAATAATGCGATCGGTCAGTCGGCTATCAATCACCTCCGCCGCTATGGCGTGGATACACAATATATAGCCAGGGGTGGCGACAGGCTCGGTATCTATTTCTTGGAAACCGGAGCTTCGATGCGGGCATCGCAGGTGATCTATGATCGTGCGGGTGCTTCTATTGCCGATGTAAATGTTTCGGAATTTGATTTTGACAAGATACTGGATGGAGCTGATTGGTTCCATACAACAGGGATCACGCCTGCATTGAGTGATAAAGCAGCCGCATTAGCTGAAGCGGCTTTAAAGGCGGCAAAGGCAAAAGGAATTACGACAAGCATCGATCTTAACTATCGTAAAAAACTCTGGACAAAAGAAAAAGCCAGGGAAGTAATGACAAAGCTTTGCCAGTACGTGGATGTTTGTATCGGCAATGAAGAAGACGCTGATACAACCCTTGGTTTTAAAGCGAAAGATACAGATGTCACAAAAGGCGAATTGAACCTTGAAGGATTTAAGGATGTATTCAGGCAAATGAAAGACAAGTTTGGATTTAAATACATCGCTTCTTCTTTGCGCGAAAGTCATAGTGCCAGCGACAACGGTTGGAGCGCACTGCTATACGACGGCACAGAATTTTATCATACCAGGAAATACGAGGTACGGATTGTTGACCGCGTGGGAAGCGGGGATAGCTTCGCCAGCGGGCTCATATACGGATTGGTAACAGGTATGCCGATGAAAGATGCAGCCGAGTTTGGCGTGGCAGCTTCGGCATTGAAGCACACCATCCCGGGAGACCTTAATCATGCGACATTAAGCGAGGTGAAAGATTTGATGAAGGGAGATGCGAGTGGGAGAGTGCAGAGATAATGCAAACGTGAAAAGTGAAACGTCAAAAGCAGGGAGTTGGATATGATATTAGATACTTTACAAAATGCTTCGAAGTACTTTAGCGTTCATCCTTTGTTCGCCAAAGCTTTTGAATATATTAAGCAAACGGACCTGGACACGGTCGAAATGGGGCGTTATGAAATCGATGGAGAAAAGCTGAAGGCCATTTTTTCCAATAAGAAAGGAATGACAGCAGGCGAATCAATTGCGAAATTCGAATGTCATAATAAACATATTGATATCCAGCTTTGCATCGACGGTGTGGAGCAGATCGGGTGGAAACCTCGCGAAAAATGCAAGACGGAAAATGGCGGTTATAATGCGGAAAAAGATGTACAGTTATACAGCGATCAGCCGGATATGCTCTTTACATTGACAAATGGGCAGTTTGCGATCTTGTTTCCCGAAGATGTGCATGCACCGATGATCGGGGATAACGAGATAAAGAAGCTGGTGATAAAGGTGAAGATTTGAAGATAGGTGCTGATTCAGTAGTCCCGTAGGGACTAAATATCGGTGGCCACAGTCATCCGTGGATACTGAAGAAATCAAAATGATAACGGGCCAGGCCCAATAATGGAATAGAACATGGCAACAAAACAAGTAGTAACAGATGCAATCATAAAGCAGGGAATGCTTCCCTTGTATTACAATGCAGACGAAACAGTGAGCGTGGAAATATTGAGAGCTATCTATAAAGCCGGGATCAAAGCAGTTGAGTATACTAACCGGGGAGATGCAGCATTAAAGAATTTTAAAAAACTCGTTGAAATACGAGACGCTGAAATGCCCGGTTTGCTGTTAGGAGTGGGAACGATCAAAAATCTGGATTCGGCGGAAGATTATGTAAAAGCAGGCGCCGATTTCATGGTTAGCCCGGGTCTTGTGCCTGAAGTGACCGCTTATGCCCTCAATAAAGATATTTTTTACGCACCGGGTTGCATGACGCCTTCGGAGATCATTGCGGCAGAGAATGCGGGTATTGGTTTCATTAAGTTGTTTCCCGGAAATATGCTGGGTCCTGATTTTCTTAGCAGCATTAAAGAGATATTCCCGAAGCTATTATTTATGCCAACCGGCGGGGTTGATACTACAAAAGAAAATATAGAAGGTTGGTTCAAAGCAGGGGTGTGCGCGGTAGGCATGGGGAGCAAGCTGATCAGCAAGAAATTGATGGAGCAAAAAGATTATGCTACCATAGAGAAAATGACAACAGAAGTGCTTGCGCTGATTGCTTCGATCAAAAAGTAACTCAAACCGGGTATCCGGTTTAAATAATAAACCCTAAACGATGCAGCAAGCCATTGGAAAATACAGGTGGACAATTTGCGGGCTTTTATTTTTTGCTACAACGGTAAATTATTTGGACAGGCAGGTATTAAGTCTTTTGCAGCCATACCTGGCCGAAAAGTTTAGCTGGACCAATAGTGACTATGCAAATATCACAGCCGTTTTTCAATTCGGCTATGCCCTTTCCATGTTATTTGCCGGAAGAATTATTGATAAGCTTGGTACCAAAAAAGGGTATGCGTGGGCTATTGTCATTTGGTCTTTAGCAGCTATCATTCATGCTGCCGCTATCCCGATCGGTGAAACAATGTCTACTATTTTAGGTTGGTTTGGTATAGCAGGATTTTCAGTATCGGTTATGGGTTTTATGTTTTCAAGAGCTATACTTGCATTTGGAGAAGCTGGAAATTTTCCTGCTGCCATTAAAGCGACGGCAGAATATTTTCCTAAAAAAGAAAGGTCATTGGCAACAGGTATTTTTAATTCAGGAGCCAATGTAGGAGCCATATTAGCCCCGCTCACGGTACCCTGGATTCGTTTAAACTGGGGGTGGGACTGGGCTTTTATTCTTATGGGATTAATTGGTTTTTTATGGCTGACATGTTGGTTGCTGTATTATGAAAAACCTGAAAAACAAAAAAAACTATCTGCTGCTGAATTTGCTTATATCAGTTCAGGCGAAGAAGAAACTGTAATTGAATCAACTGAAGAAATAAAAAAAGTTTCCTGGATAAAATTATTAGGCTATAAACAAACATGGGCATTTGCGTTTGGAAAGTTTATGACGGATGGTGTATGGTGGTTTTTTCTTTTTTGGCTGCCTGCCTATTTGAAAGCGCAATACGGTATAGTGGATAAAGCGGTCATGTTGCCTTTAGCAGCTTTATATACAGTGGCGATGGTCGGCAGTATCGGTGGTGGCTGGTTTCCTATGTATTTTATAAAAAAAGGGCATAAAGTTTACGACGGAAGAATGAAAGCAATGTTAATGATTGCTTTTATTCCGTTAGTAGTTTTATTAGCGCAGCCACTTGGATATATCAGTTATTGGGTGCCGGTATTATTAATTGGTATTGGCGCTTCAGCTCACCAGGCCTGGTCGGCAAATATTTTTACAACCGTGTCGGATATGTTCCCTAAAAAAGCAGTTGGCTCAGTAGTGGGTATCGGCGGTATGGCAGGAGGTTTAGGTGGTGTCGTGATGTCTAAACTTGGAGGAGCTTTATTCGATCACTACAAAGCGCTGGGGCATATTGAAACCGGCTATACTATCATGTTTGCCATATGTGCCGTATCATATCTAATTGCCTGGGGAGTCATGAAATTATTGGTGCCTGTGTATAAACCAATAGCCGATCTCTGAAAGTATATATCGGGCTTCTTGCACGAAATTATTTTTTCTCCCAGATCGTTCTCTTATAAACCGCTTCCGTAAAAAAGTTGCCGCCGTTACATTGATTGTTTCTCGGGCCTGCAAAGCCGCCGACATTGCAAAGGGTATTGCAAGAGCCATCTTTAATCATTGTAGCGCCATCAGCGATCTTGCCGTTATCCGGCTCAAAAGCATATACTGTTTTTCCCTGGAACTCATATTCCTTAACACTGCCTACCATCCAGTCGGCATTTTGACTGCCTGCATCGATCTCTTTATAAATACATTTTGGAATGCCTTTGGCGATACCCGGATTATGGCAGGAAGAGGTTATTAAGAAAATACCAATAATGAAGAGAGAAAGGATTTTCATTTTTTAAAGAAGATGTTCAAAAGCTATGCCCGGTTGCATAACTCAGGCATAGATCCTCTCAATAGCAGATCTGTATTTCTCGGTGATCACCTTTCGTTTCATGGAAAGCTTTGGCGTCATTTCCCCGGTGTCGACGCTCCATTCATTTGGCAATAGTTCAAATTTCTTGATCTGCTCGACATGATTAAAATACTTGTTAAAACTTTCGACAAGATCTTTATACAGCGCTATCACTTTGGGATGACGTATCAATTCTTCATTGGCTCCATCGGCAACACCATTTTGCCGGGCCCAGTCCCGGAGATTAGGAAACGAAGGGATGATCAATGCGCCCACAAATTTTCTTTCCGGTCCAACGATCATTACCTGCTCGATAAAAGGAGACTCCTTTAATTTATTTTCCACTGGTAATGGTGCAACATATTTTCCGCCGCTGGTCTTGAACAGTTCTTTTTTGCGGTCGGTGATCTTCAAAAATTTATTGGCCGTCAGCATGCCGATATCGCCGGTATGAAACCAGCCATTCGTTATTTCTTCAGCAGTTAGATCAGGCCGCTTGTAGTAACCCATCATAACATTAGGTCCTTTGCAAAGGATCTCTCCGTCTTCAGCGATCATCACTTCAACGCCGTCGATCAGTGGTCCGACCGTGCCAAACGCTCTTCCTTCTTCCTCATAACGATTAACAGCTATAACCGGGGAAGTTTCCGTAAGTCCATAGCCTTCCATGACGACGATCCTGGCGGCTGTAAATATCCGGATCAATCTTACCTGGCAGGCAGCACCGCCCGTAACAATACAGCGTATATTATTTCCCAGCCCTTCACGCCATTTACTGAAAATAAGTTTGTTGGCCAGGGATAATTGCAGGTTGTACCACATTCCCTGCTTTTTATTGATTTCGAACTTTTCCCCCAACCCATGCGCCCAGAAAAATAATTTCTTCTTTATACCGGTCAGCTCATTGCCTTTTTGCATGATACGGTCATAAACTTTTTCAAGCAGTCTCGGAACCGTGGTAAACATATTCGGTTTTACTTCTTTCAAATTCTCGCCGATGGTATCAAAACTTTCAGCATAATAGACCGATGTGCCTTTGAACAGGTAGAGGTAAGTGACCATTCTCTCAAAGATGTGATTAAGCGGTAGAAAGCTCAACGCTTTTTCACTTACCGGGGGGAAACAGGGAATACAGGCCATCACATTTGATAGGATATTCTTATGACTAAGCATTACCCCCTTGGGTGTGCCGGTAGTTCCAGAAGTGTAAATGATCGTTGCCGCATCTTCATAACTGATCCTGTCCGCGATTGGTTTTATCTGTGCGATCCGTTCTGGCGTACTTTGTGCAATCACTTCCTTCCAGTGACGGGCATTGACGACATGTTCAAAGGTGAAGATCTCCTTTACCGAAGGGATACGATCTTTAATGCTCATCACTTTGTTAAAAGTATCCTCATCATTTACGAAAACGATCTTTACCTGGGCATCATTCAAAACAAATTCGAGCTCGTTTACATTAATAGTAGGATAAATCGGGGTCAGTAAGGCGCCGATCTGCTGCACAGCCAGGTCAAGAAATACCCATTCGGGCCGGTTCTTGCAAAGAATAGCTACCTTATCACGTCCCTCCACCGTCATATCATTTGGGCCAATGCCCATCGCGAGCAAGCCTGCGCTAAGATCATTGACTAGCTTTTCTGCTTCCTTCGTGCCAAATGTTTTCCATTGCCCGGCCTCCTTGGCGGCCAACATCACATCGAGCGGTTTTCTCTCCAGGTGATAGGCAAGACAGTCAAATAATCGCCGGGGTTCAGTCATGTGCAATCGTTGATAGTTATTTACTGAGCTTTATCTGACAAATTAATCAAAAACTCATACAAAAAAAAGTCCCGCGGCAGGCGGGACATCTCCGGGTAGTAATATCTTTTTTATTGATAATACTGGCCTGCAGGCATTTTAAACACCCTCGTTTTTTGGAAATTATTAAAGGCCGTGTATTGATCAGTATGTGCTTTTGTCCAGTTGTCATAGGCCACAATGTCTTCCACCGGTCCAAACAACCACTGGTTGTAGGCTTCAAACATCCCTTCCTGCAATAACTGGTGCTGGAAGTCGAACAGCTTGAATGGGTATTTAGAGGAAAATGTATTATACCAATCCAGGATAAAGCGCGAACGGATCATAGTAAGGCTTTCGATGTTGATACCTTTATTAGCCAGGGAAGATTGTTTTCCCATGCTATGCAGGAAGGCCCTGGCAAACTCATTTTTGTTTTTTTCTTCACCTTTGAACAGGTCAGATTCGGCGAAAAGTTTTTCTTTATACCCTTTCAATAATAATTGCTTGATAGCAGTGGCCCGGTCCGTCAGGCTTTCCATATTCACGAATATCTCGCCATACAGAAGGCTCCATACCTTGTCCTTGGTGTAGAAATAGAACATGGAGGCATTATAATAATTGCCTGCATAGGCCGGGTCGACCTGGATGCCTTTTTCCCATTGTTCAATTGCAGAATAATCTTTCGATGACCAAAGCAACTCGCCATATTCGCTATACAGGGGACCACTTTTCGGGAATTTTTTTAATCCTTTTTTATATACTCTTTCGCATTCTTTGGGCTGTTCCAGACCTTTGTAAACATTTCCTGCCAGTTGATAAACTACCACATCTGCATCATCGCGGTCAAGCAGGGCTTTGGCGCCTTCCAATGCCTTTCCGAAGTCCCTTTTGAGATAATAGCACATCACAAGGTCTTTCTGGAGTTCCAGGTCTTGCTTGTCCATGTTCAATGCCCTTACCAGCACCACTATTGCATTGTCAAAGTCGCCTGACCGCATAAACGTCCTTGCATTTTCCTGTAAGGTTTTTACGTCGTCTGTTTGAGCGGTCAGTGTAAGGGTGAAGAAAAGACCTGAGAGCAGGGAAAATATTTTTTTCATATCAAACCGTTTTAAATAAAAGGCAAAATTAAATATTAAACCTATAAGGTCTTTGAGGGCCCTATCAGATTAACTCATCATTATCAGACCTTCTAGGTTTAATAATTAAATCAAATGCGTCAGCAACCCATCCCTTAGCTTCGGCTCAAACCACGTGCTTTTGGGGGGCATAACGTTGCCGCTATCGGCGATGTCAAATAATTGTTCAATCGTAACGGGATACAGGCTGAATGCAACTTTCATTTCGCCGCTATCCACCCTTTTTTCCAGTTCCTTTAAACCGCGAATCCCGCCAACAAAATCTATGCGTTTATCAGTGCGTTGATCTCTTATATCGAGCAGGCGGTCAAGTATGTTGTGAGAAAGAATGGTCACATCGAGTACGCCGATGGGATCCTCGGTATAAGTTCCCCTGCGTGAAGCAAGAATATACCATTGGCCATTCAGGTACATGCCGAATTCATGTAATTGGGCGGGCTTCACAGGAACGGGACTTTGAGTAATAAAAAAATCATCTTGCAGCCCACTAATAAAATCTTCGGTATCCATGTCGTTCAGATCTTTTACTACCCGGTTGTAATCAAGTATCCTTAATTCACTGGCGGGAAAGATTGTCGTCAGGAAATACCGGGCAGCGTCGCTGGTCTGCAATTGTTTGCTCACTTTGGCGGCCGAAGCGGCGCGGTGATGACCGTCGGCGATATAGGTAGCAGGGACTTTATCCGCAAAGGTTTTTGTGATCTTGCCGATCGTTTCCTCATCATCGATTACCCAGATGGTATGCTGGATACCGTCATTAGCTTTGAAATCATATACTGGCTGATTGCTGTTTTTCCAGGCATTGATAATCTCATTGATCTCTTTTACGTCCCGGTAAGCTAAAAATACATTCCCGGTTTGAGCCCGGGTTGTTTTTATATGATCGATCCGGTCCTGCTCTTTTTCAGGGCGGGTAAACTCGTGTTTTTTGATCTTATTATTGAAATAATCATCAAGGGAGGATGCAACAACGAGACCTGTCTGGTTTCTTCCTTCCATGATCAGGCGATAGATGTAGTAAGCAGGCTTTTCTTCTTTCAGCAAAACTCCGTCCTCGATAAATTGTTGAAGATTGGTCCGGGCTTTTTCATATACTGCCGAACTATGAGTGTTTATATTTTCAGGCAGGTCGATCTCTGATTTGGTGACGTGCAAAAAGGAATAATCATTTCCTTTAGCTTCCTGCCTCGCTTCTGTGCTATTCAAAACGTCGTAAGGTCTTGATGCAACTTTATCGGCTAATTCTGTCTTCGGTCTCAATGCCCTGAAGGGTGCAATAATCGCCATCCTGTTATCCTTTTTTATTTGCAAAGTCTTTCATAAGATCAGTCAAAGCTTTCACACTTTCCAGTTTTAACGCATTGTACATCGACACCCTGAAACCGCCCACACTGCGATGCCCCTTTATACCTATCATGCCTTCTTCCTTACAACGCTCGAGAAATTCTTTTTCCAGCGCCGGTTCACTCATCACAAAGGTTGCGTTCATGTTGCTGCGGTCTTCCTTATTAACAACGCCTTTGAAAAGTGGCAAACTGTACAGCGTATCATAAAATAAGGCAGCTTTTGCATTATTTAATTTTTCTAAAGCAGCAACGCCGCCCTGTTTTTTTACCCAACGAAGTGTAAGCATAGCGACGTACACGGCGAATACAGGTGGTGTATTCAGCATGCTCGCTTCTTTAATATGATTTCGGTAATCCAGGATCGTCGGGATCGGCTTGTTTCCTCTTCCCAGGATATTTTTATTTACTACTACAAGATTCACGCCAGCAGCGCCCATATTCTTTTGAGCACCGGCATAAATGATTTCAAATTTGTTGAAATCGAGCACACGGCTCAGGATATCGCTGCTCATATCGCCCACCAGTGGCACACCGCAATCGTACGGGATATTCTTCCATTGTGTACCGGCAATCGTTTCGTTGGTTGTGATGTGCAGGTAAACAGCCGTCGGGCTTACCGATAGTTGTTTGGGAATGGAAGTATAATTGGTCTCCCTGGTTGACCCTGCTATTTCAACGTGACCAAACAGCTTGGCTTCTTTGATCGCTTTTACTGCCCAGGTACCGGTATCTGTGTAAGATGCCAGGTCGTTTTCGTTGAGCAGGTTCATCGGCACCTGCATGAATTGAGTGGTAGCGCCGCCATGCAGGAACAATACTTCATGGTCATGATCAAGGTGCATCAGCTCTTTTACCAGTTCTCTTGCTTCGGCCATTACGGGTTCAAATAAATTGGTCCGATGCCCGATTTCGAGAATGGATAGACCCGTATCGTTAAAATTGATCACGGCACGGCTGGCTTCCTCAAACACTTCCTTCGGAAGTACAGAAGGTCCTGCATTGAAATTATGGACCACAGATTTAGCAGATTGCACTGATTCGATCATTGTTTCGTGGTTAATGAAGCAGCAAAGATAATTACATGTTCCCAGTTACTGGTTACCGGTTGCCAGTTTCCGCTCGCGAGTTTTATCGGACAGTCTGTATGACTGGTAACCGGCAACATGTAACCGGTAACAGGCAACTATTCATGCTCCCCCTCCTTCAACTGCCCATTCTTCCATGCAGCATCCAGGTTTTCAAATTCCTTCAAATCTTCAGTGGTGAGTTCTCTGTTGCTCAGTTTAGACAGGTCAGGTTGACCCGCGTTTACCCAGGCCGTGTACCAAAACGAGGCGACTGCATAGATAGCCTGCCGCATTCTCCGTTCTACCATTCCCTTCATTTTTTCATCGCATTTGATAGTATAAGCGGAGGAATATTGTCTCGTGACTACTCCATTCTTTTCTTCAAACGAATATTTCTGGTCGGGCGGAAAGGTCTTTGATAATTCTTTTTCAAATTTCAATACCGTGTCTGAAGCGCTTGCGCTTTCAAGCACCCGTTGCCAGATAAATGCAAGGGGATCCCTGATGTATTCTGCTTTGCCAATAAAGAAATCCCATTCCTTTTCAGCCAGCAGTTCAGGTATCCGGCTTTCCCAGAATGCATGAATGCCCCGTTGATCGGTCAATTGACCGTTATGATTACTACTGGCATGAAGAGGCACATGCGCATCGGCAATATAATGGCCGATCTCGGCTGAGTATTTCAGGATTTTTGCCTGGTTTTTTTCTTTAAATGCCGCCGTCAGCCGCTGGCGCATCGTGTTGGTCCACCAGGGTACGATGCCTCTCGCGTTCAGTGAATCTTCGGAATATTTTGTCACTGCTTCATTCCATTTTCGCGGCAAAGAATTGAAAGGATAAACGCCATAATGGTCTATGTCAATGTAATGCCTGGAAGCTTCCGCTGTTACCATGTATCTTCTTTTGTCCGGGTCTACGGCATGTTCGGTTATGAAATCAATATTAGGCTTATACAGGATCATCATCTCGGGAGGCAGGAGGAACACAGCATAATAATTGATCTTACGATGGGCATAGAATCCCCAGCAGAAGCAATGTTGAGCGATCAACATGCCAATACACAACGTAAATACCTTTTTCAAAATAGTTGAGATTGGGTGGCAGTTATTCTTTCTCCAACTTTAATTCAGGCTTTGGTTCAGGCTTGGTATGCGTATTTCTTTCTTCATCCAGGTCTACCACTCCACCTGTGACGGCATACTTCATGGCTTCACCTGCGGTGATATGTTCAATCTTTTTTACTTTTTGTCTCGGTAAAATATAAAGCTGCCCGGCAAAATTATAAGCCTGTGGCACATATACGGCTACCTTGTCTGCGCCCATATCAAACTTCCGCATTTCTTCATCCGTTAGGAAACCGACGATCCACACGTCTTCGGCAAAAACACTGGCCAGGACCGCTTTATTGAATTTTTTCTTGTCACCCGCAAAGGCCTCGAAAAAATCTTTCGTAGAAGAATAGATAAATTTTACACCCGGCGTTCGCTCCATCAATTGATCAAAGAAGCTGATGGCGCTTCCCATGATCAGGTTTGAGCTCAACCAGCCAACCAGGATGATAAATACGAGTATGATGGCAAATCCTAATCCCGGTATCTTGACGTAGGGCTGGAGGATACTGTCTACTTTATAAAATAATAGATACAGAAGATAAGCGGTAATGCTGATTGGCGCCAGGACGATCACGCCTTGTATGAAGTATCTGAAAATCTTCTTTAAAGCAAATCCTTTAGTCTTAGTGGCAGCATCACTCATTTAGAAGCATTTAGAGAATTCAAAGGTAGTAAAAACTATATTGGCGATTGCTCGTGTAATCAACATCTACCAACGAGTGTTTGCACCAATTTTTAGGATAAAAGGCCAAAAAAGCACGATGGAAACTTTGGCGACGAAAAAAGTTTCCATAGTTTTGCGGCTCATTTGTGAGATATGGATGTAAAAGAAAGAATACTGGTTAAGGCAGAAGAGCTGTTTTTGCAATATGGGATCCGCTCGGTGTCGATGGATGATATTGCCAACAGTCTCGGGATGTCAAAAAAAACACTGTACCAATATTATGCGGATAAAGATGAATTGGTAGATGCGGTGGTGGATGGGCATATTTCGGGGATGCAGGCCGATTGCCTGACCTGCCGCAAAGATGCGAAGGATGCCATTCATGAAATATTTATTATGATGGAGCGGATCATGGATGAGTTTAGCAACATGAACCCAATGCTGTTGTATGACCTTGAAAAATTTCATTTCCGTGCTTACCGGCGATTTAAAGATCATAAGGACAAGTTCCTGGCGCAAATCATCCGTCAGAATATCGAATGGGGCATAAAGGAAGAGATGTACCGGCCAGACATAAATGTGGATATCATCACCAAGTTCCGGCTCGAGTCGATGATGGTCCCTTTCAATGTTTCTGTTTTTCCGCCGGGGAAATACAATCTCGCTATCCTGTCAGAAAAGATAATTGAACATTTCGTGTACGGGTTGGCCACTATAAAAGGACATAAGCTGATCCAGAAATACAATGAACAACGACAAAAAAAATTGAGTTATGCAGAAAGTAAAAAGTAGAAGAGCGGCCTGGATGGTATCACTGGTTTTATTGCCCGCGATACTATCAGCGCAGGTGGATACTATTAAGCCGAAAAAATACGAAATGACGGTCAAAGAAGCCGTGGATCTTGCGTTCAAGAACGTAATTGAACTAAAGAATGCGATTGTTGATTATCGTATCCAGGATGCAAAGAACAGAGAATTGACAGGACAGGCATTGCCGCAGCTGTCGGGATCGGTGGGGGCGAATTATTATTTGCAATTGCCCAAGCTTCTTTTCCCGCAATCCGATGAAGGTGTTTACCAGGTGTTAAGAAGAGAAGGGCTGGTCTCTCCAACCACTCAGGCACCACCGCCGACCCTGGTCCCATTTAGTTTCCAGCAACCCTGGAACCTGACTGCAGGAGCTACACTTACACAGTTATTATTTCAACCGGATGTCTTTGTGGGCTTACAGGCAAGGAAAACTGCCCTCGGATATAACCAGGCAGTAATTGAGCAAACAAAAGAAAGGATCAAAGACTCTGCCTATAAAAGATACTTCGCTATCCTGATCGCGCAGGAGCAGCTTCGTTTTCTAAACGAAAGTTTAATAAGACTGCGAAAACTCTATCATGACGATTCAATCATGTTTAAAAATGGCTTTGCAGAGAAACTCGATCTCGACAAAGTACAGGTGCAGATCAACAACCTACAAACAAATACAAACGCGGTGGCAACAGGTGTAACTCTCGCTTATGCCGCTTTGAAATTTTCGTTGGGCATCTCGCAAAGGGACACGGTGGTTTTAAAAGACGAGTTAACCATGGAAACCCTGAAAAGAGAAGTATTGAGTGAAGGATTTAAATATGAAGACCGCGCTGAAATAAGAACATTAAATACGCTCCAGGATCTGCAAAAGCTGGATGTAAAAAGATATAAAATGGGCTACCTGCCCACCGTAGCGCTTGCAGGAAATTATACGGTGAACGGGATGGGCCAGAAATTTTTTACGGATAATCACACCACCTGGTTCAGGAGTTCCTATGTCGGGTTGAATATAAACCTGCCGATTTTCACAGGTTTCCAGCGAAAATATAAGGTAATAGAATCGCAATTAACTCTTGAAAAAGTAGGTAATAACATCGAGCTCGCGAAACAGGGAATAGATCTCGAACAGAAAGTTACTAAAGAGGTTTTCATCAATGCCCTTGTTAACCTCGATATCCAGGAGCGTAACCTGAAATTGGCTCAAACAGTATATGCAACAACAAAAACCAAATTTGAACAGGGCCTGGGAAGCAGTTTTGAAGTATTACAGTCAGACACCGACTATCAGACGGCCCAATCAAGTTATTTCAATGCACTATATGCAGCAACAGTTGCAAAGATTAGCTATTTAACATCACTTGGAAAATTACCATAAGGTATCAATGACCAATAAAAACAACATTATGAAAGAGGTTTTAAAAATTGTTTCGGCAGTATTATTCATTTTTATTTTGGCGGCCTGCGGCAGCGGCGCCAAGGATAAAAAAGGCGATGTCGGAGATAAAAAAGTTCAGCTGGAAAAATTAAGGACGGACAAAGCGAAGCTGGACGCAGATATTAAGAAGCTTGAAGACGAAATAGCAAAGCTGGATCCTACCTCGCAGGAAAAAACAAAACTGGTAGCTATTGCCCCGGTAACAGAACAGGATTTTACTCATTATATAGATCTCCAGGGAAAAGTCGATGCCGATAATGTGGTCAACGTAATGCCGAGAAGCCAGCCTGCACAGGTGAGACAGGTCTACGTAAAGAGCGGAGATCATGTAAGGAAAGGGCAATTGCTCTTAAAACTCGATGATGCTCTTATCCAACAACAAATCGATGCATCGAACACACAGATAGCTTTCGCCAGGAATATTTATAACCGGCGTAAGAATCTTTGGGATCAGGGAATAGGCACCGAAGTCGAGGTAATAAATGCAAAAAACCAATTAGACGCGGCGGAAAGACAACTGGCATTGCTAAAAGAAGGCTTGCAAATGACATCTATAATCGCACCTATCGACGGAGTAGCAGATATCGTTGATGTCAGGGCTGGAGAAACATTTACAGGGGTGAACAGCGCAGCTAATCCGCCGTCGCCACAACTAAGGATCATCAATAGTTCGAGTTTGAAAGTGGTTACCGAGGTCCCCGAGAATTATGCCGGCCGCGTTAAAAAAGGATCTCCAGTGGTGATCACCATACCCGATGCAGGTAATGATTCGATCCGCTCAACGATATCCACGATCGGCTCCTCCATCACACCAACATCAAGAGGGTTTACCACCGAATCAAAATTGCCTTCAAAACCCGGCTACAGGATCAACCAGGTAGCCCTTGTCAGGATAAAAGACTATTCAGCACCCAAGGCGATTACAGTGGATATCAAAGTTGTGCAGTCAGATGAAAGCGGCAAATATGTTTACATAGCTGTGAAGGAAGGAAATGCGCTCAAGGCACGTAAGCGAAAAGTTGTACTGGGACAGACCTATAACACGCAGGCTGAAATAAAATCAGGGTTGACAACAGCCGACCAGATCATTACTGAAGGTTACCAAAGCGTATATGACGGGCAGGTGATCACCACAGAAATAAAATAGGCGATTCGTGGCCATGTCGTTACTGGCCATTGCGATAATTAAGACGATCCAAAATTTATGATATGAAAGTATTAGAAGGAGTCAGTAAAAAATTCAAGCAGTTCAAACCAACCAGCTGGGCCGTTGACAATCGAACGGCGATATATATAATAGCCATCCTTATCACTGCGTATGGGTTGTACAAGTTCAACACAATGCCGAAGGAACAGTTCCCAGACATCGTGGTGCCGACCATCTCTGTCACAACGATATATGTGGGGAATTCACCACAGGATATTGAGAACCTGGTGACAAGGCCGATTGAAAAGCAGCTCAAGGGTATCAGTGGCGCCAAAGTAAATAAGATCACCAGCACATCGCAGACGGACTATAGCCTGATCATCGTTGAGTTTGATACGGATGTAAAAACAGAATTAGCCAAACAAAAAGTAAAAGATGCTATTGATAAAGCAACCACCGATCTGCCTACTGACCTGACACAGCAACCGAATGTGCAGGAATTTGATTTCAGTGAATTCCCGATCATGTTTGTGAATGTGAGTGGCGACTATGATGGGATAAAATTGAAAGAATACGCTGATAAATTACAGGACAGGTTTGAGCTGCTTCCTGAAATAACCAGGGCGGACATTGTAGGAGCTCCTGAAAGAGAAATACAGGTGAATGTCGACCCCTATAAAATGACGGCGGCCAGAGTAAGCTTCACGGATATCGAGAACGCAGTTAAAAGAGAGAACAATGATATAACGGGCGGATTGATAGAAGCGGGGACAACGAAGCGTACATTGAGGATAAAAGGACAGTTCACCAGTGCTTTGAACCTCCGCGACATCG
>VBAT01000061.1:73411-75219 GCA_005884665.1 Bacteroidota bacterium | reverse complement strand
CAAGAGGCAATGATCTTACTAATTTGTTGGCTTCATTCTGTAGATGAAGTTGATCTAATATTAAATCCTTTTTACTTTTTATAAATTGATCAGACTTACCATAAATACCCGCATAAAACCTGATATTTTCCTTAACCGTCAGATCTTCGTAGAGTGAAAATTTTTGGCTCATATAGCCGATGTTCCGTTTAATCAATTCAGATTGTTTATATACGTCAAATCCTGCAACAGAAGCTGCACCTGATGTTGGAGACGACAATCCGCAAAGCATTCGCATAGCTGTTGTTTTACCTGCGCCGTTCGCTCCAAGGAAACCGAATATTTCTCCTTTCTTTACCTCAAATGAAATTGCATCTACTGCAGTAAAGTCGCCAAACCTTTTAGTGAGCTGATCCACTCTTATTGCATTATCTGCTTCCATTAATTTTTCATTAAAGACATAAAACAATCTTCTATATCCGGAGTAATAGTTTTTACTTCGAAATCTTTATAAGATAAATGCTGCAAGTAATTCCTTAAATCTGTTTCGGTATTCCCATCTTTCATAACCACATGATGATATTCGCCAAACGGATAACTATCCACCTGGCCGTCAAATTTTTTGAGATCACTCAAAAGGCTTATCATATTATTAGCCTTAACAGCCACTAATGTTTTTTGGAACTCATTAATAATACCTTGGGGAGTATTTACAGAAAGGATCTTTCCTAATTGCATCAATGCAACTCTATCGCAAAGGCTTGCCTCATCCATGTATGCAGTTGACACAAGAATGGTAATTCCTTGTTGCTTCAATCGCTTTAGCATTTCCCAAAATTCTTTTCTTGATACGGCGTCAACTCCTGTTGTAGGTTCATCTAAAAACAAAACTGCAGGCCGGTGAATAAGTGCACAGCTAAGCGCCAGCTTTTGTTTCATACCGCCTGATAATTTTCCGGCTCTTCTGTTTTTGAATGGTTCGATCTGGGAATAAATTTCTTTTACGAGGTCGTAATTTTTTTCAATCGTTGTATTAAAAATGGTGGCAAAAAAATTTAGATTTTCTTCAACAGTAAGATCCTGGTAAAGAGAAAATCTTCCCGGCATATAACCTACCCTGTTTCTTATTTGCTTATAGTTCTTCACTACATCTAATCCATCTACTGTTGCATTTCCTCCGTCTGCAAGTAACAGTGTAGCTAGTATTCTGAATAACGAAGTTTTACCAGCTCCATCAGGGCCAATTATACCGAATAACTCTCCCTTGCTCACTTCGAAACTTATCCCTTGCAAAGCCTTTATGATTTCTTTTTTCTTTCCGTACTGCTTTACAATATTATTTACCGAAACAGTTCCGTTCCCGCCCGTAACATTTGTATCACCAGGAAATTTTTCCATTATTATAAAAATTTTACTTCTCCATACATGCCGATTTTCAGGTATCCATCATTTTTCACTTTTATTTTAATAGCATAAACAAGATTGGCTCTTTCGTCTTTTGTCTGAATCGTTTTTGGAGTAAACTCAGCCTTATCTGAGATCCATGTAATAGTTCCTGGAAATTTTCGATAAGTCTTTTTGCTGCTATCAATCAATACCTGTACTTGCTGTCCCAATTTTATTTGAGCCAGTTGTGTGCCTGTTACATAAGCCCTCAATGTAATAGTAGAGAGATCAGCGATCTTATACAACGCTTTGCCATTTGTTGCCATTTCACCAGCTTCTGAATATTTAGTAAGCACAGTTCCGTTTATTGGATTTTTGATCTTTGTTTTATTTAATTGTTCCTGCAATTGTTCAGCTCTTTTTTCCAAAGGTTTGCCTTCACT
>VBAT01000061.1:70487-73299 GCA_005884665.1 Bacteroidota bacterium | reverse complement strand
CATCTTCTTTTACAAGATTTTCAATTCGTGCCTTTTCATGTAAGAGATTATTAAGCTGGGTTTGCTGTACAGCTAATTGATCCTGCAAAAGTTTTACTTGCTGCGATACATCAGATGTTTTTTCTCCTAATGCTTCAATGCTTGCCTGCACTTGTTCCTTTTGCAAACTGAGATCAACAGGGTCTATAAAACCAACAATACTGTCCTTAGATAAAACTGAGCCTTCTTCAATATTTAATTCAATGATTTTTCCTGTCGCCAATGATGATACAATGACCTCATCCGCTTCAAATGTTCCTGAAGCATCAAAATCATTTTCATTTCTATTGCATGAAAAAAGAATAATGACTGAAATAAACGTTGCTAATTGTAAGGTCTTTTTCATAAACAGGTATAAGTTTACTGTTTTCCCAATGTGGTTTGATAATTGATCTGTGCTTGTAATAATTGTATTTGATGTGTGATGAGTGATTGACGGGATTGATCTTCCGCATTCACTTCCCGCAGGTAATCATTTGCTGTGATAACTCCATTTTCTAATTGCGCCTTCGCCGCTTGTTTCACCTGCAGGCGCAGATCAATAATTGCCTGGTCGGTTTCAATAAGCTGGTTAAATTTTTCAATCTCTGATTTCTGTTGTGAAAGCTGTGTATTTGTGTTAAGCAAAAAGGTTTCTTTCTGCACATCAACTACTCTTTGATTAAGCTTTATTAATTCTTTTTCCTTCTTTTGAGTATAAAGCCCTGCAAGTGACCAATTGATCCTTATTCCTCCTATATAATAAAAATCAAAGTCATTTTTAAGAAAATTCAGTCCGGGTTTTCCGTAACCACTTTGAAGAAATAAACTTGTCTTTGGTAAATTCTTTGACCTTATCAATCCCCTTTGTTGGTCGAGTTGTCTTGACATATCACTGTACAGTTTCAATTCGGGTCTTGCAATATTCTTATCCGCAAATAACGGTGAAGTAGGCCTCACGAATATTGCATTATCATTTAGTTGTTGATTAATAAACAATCCGAGTGTTTGCACTAATCCTTTTCTTGAAGCTTTTATTTCAATCGCCTTTTGATCTGTCTGTAAGAATTGCGCTTTAAGAACATTTAGATTAGATCTTAATACAACGCCGTTATTTACCTGTGCTTCTACTTGTTTTATTCCAGTTTGTAAATCTTGTTTTAAAAGATTAACCTGTTTTAATTGATCATCAAGAAAGAAAATACTTAAATATATCTGGTTAATACGATCTTTTATTTTATATAATTCTACTTCGATCTTTTGTTCTTCCACTTCTCCATTAATTTCCTGGGCTGCTTTTTGTTGTTTAATAGCTCCACCATCGAAAATAACCTGGCTTATGTCTGCAACCGCCTTGTATTGATCTTTTGATGGAGGATCAAAACTGAACCCGGGGATACTTACATCGATCTTTGTTACATCTGATTGATAAGAAGCCTGGCCGCTTAATGAGACCTGCGGCAAATAGCCTTTACTTAAATTATCTATATTGATTTGTGTGGTCTGTTTTATAAGATCTCTTTGTTTTATTAATGGGTAATTCTGTTCCGCTAATGTGTAAGCCTTCTCAAGTGTTAAGGAATTATCCTGTGCTGACAGATTGATAGAAATAAACAACAGCAAGAATCCTATTTCTATTTTTAACCATCTAGTTAATCTAAACATAAAAAATTATTTTCTGATAGATTCAATAATAAACTTGGGTATCTCTTTTTTCCGCTGTTCCATCAGCATTCTAAATTGCATATCATCAATTCCAAGATTAAGCTGGAACATCGGCTTACCTACAAATGGAAATACAGTCATAGATATCAGGTTCATCAGTAGTTGAACAGGGCTTATCTTTTTTATAAGACCTTTTTTTTCTTCCTTTTCTATTTGCTGTAAAAATTTGGACGGATCTGGACGTTTATCATTTTTCCAGAGTTTATTCATAAAATAGACAGGGTCCTGGTTTAGTTCATTCAATACGAACAGCGGCAGGTAAGGATTTTCAAGAACAACAGCTATATACTCACTGCAGAATTGTTCTATTTTGATAAACAATGTTTCTTCAGATCGAAATATATCATTGATCCGGGGGAAAAGCTTACCGGCAGCCTCCATAAAAATCTCTTCAAAAAGTTTTTGCTTGTTTTTGAAATAATAATGAAGTAAGGCTTTATTAATGCCCGCCTCATTGGCTATATCCTGCATACGGGCACCATACATTCCTTTCCTGACAAAAACCTTTCGTGCCGCTTCGAGTATTTTTTCTTCTGTGCTTTTGTCTTTTTTGTACTTCATTAAATTTTAACCAAATGGTTAAAAACAAAGATAAATGTAATTTGAAATTATCTCCAAAATAATTTTTCCGGAAGTGAAAAAACAAAAAAGCCCCGATGGGCTTTAAATAAAATTAATGTAGAATATTAAGCAGGCTCTAACTCGAATACATCCAATTGTTTATTAATAAAACTTATTTCATCTTTCGATAAGATAACATTAACGGCCTTTGCATTTTGAATTGCCTGCTCTGTGTTTCTTGCACCTGCCAAAGCAATCGTGATTCCCGGTTGTTCTATCGTCCACCTTAAAACCAATTGAGCTAATGTGGCACTTTTTGATTGCGCCAATGGTCTTAACTTATCAAGCATTTCATTTGTACGCTTGATATTTTCATTTGTATAATGGCTAAGAGATTGCCTGTGATCATCTTCACTAAAAACATGCCCGGGTTTTATTTTGCCCGTCAATATTCCACGATGCAAAGGACTGTAAGCAATAATTGATTTCTTATTTTCGATACAATAAG
>VBAT01000061.1:37439-70477 GCA_005884665.1 Bacteroidota bacterium | reverse complement strand
ATACAATAAGGAACAAGATCTTTTTCAATATCCCGCTGTATCATGCTATACCATACCTGGTCAGCTGCAAGTTTTACGGTTTCTTCTGCTTCTTTCATCAATTCAACATTATAATTACAAACACCAATCTCCCTTATCTTACCCTGCTCTTTTAATCGTAACACGGCTTCCATTGTATCATGAACAGGCGTAGTAACATCATGCCAATGGATCTGGTACAGGTCAATATAATCGGTTTTTAATCTTTGCAATGAATCTTCGCATTCTTTCACTATGCTCTCTTTAGATGCAAGTTTGTACATTTCAATTTCTTTACCGTCAGATGTGCTCTTAAAGAAAAAGGTTCCTTGCTTCACATCCCATCTTAATCCAAACTTGGTTAGTATTTGAATTTTATCTCTTGGAATTCCTTGTATTGCTTCCGCTACAATTTCTTCACTCAAACCTTGTCCGTATGCCGGAGCGGTATCAATTGAAGTTACTCCTTCAGCATAAGCAGCTTGTATTGCTTTTATTGATTCATTTCTGTCCGTGCCTCCCCACCTCCAACCTCCAATAGCCCATGCTCCGAAAGTAATCACTGAACATTTTAAATTGGTTTGGCCCAAGTTTCTATATTCCATATTGTTGTTTTATTTATACAAATATAATTGCATAGTAAATAAATTGGACTAATTGACTTATATGACCAATTTGACTTTTACTCTGCCCAGGACATAACATAATCCTGGTTTTCTATCTCTAAGGCTTCTTTGGTCAACATTAACGGATGAAATGTGTCCACCATCACCGCTAATTCTTTTGTTTCTTTTGCACCAATACTTTTTTCAACTGCACCCGGATGCGGCCCATGTGGAATGCCTGCCGGATGCAAAGTGATCATTCCTCTTGTTACATTTTTACGGCTCATAAAATCACCATCGACATAATAGATCACTTCATCACTATCAATATTGCTATGGTTATATGGAGCCGGAACGGCTTGCGGATGATAATCAAATAATCTTGGACAAAAAGAACAAACAACAAAATTATTTGCTTCAAATGTTTGATGAACAGGAGGTGGCTGATGTACCCGCCCGGTGATCGGTTCAAAATCATGAATGGAAAAAGCGAATGGATAGCAATAGCCATCCCAGCCGACAATATCAAACGGATGAGTACCATAATGTAATCCATACAACATCCCTTTCTTTTTTGCCTTTATTAAAAAATCTCCTTTTTCATCATAGCTCGGCAAATTTTGCGGTGGCCGGATATCTCTTTCACAATAAGGTGAATGCTCTAACAATTGCCCAAACTTGCTTAAATATTTTTTCGGAAACCGGATAGGACTAAATGATTCAACGATAAATAACCTGTTATTTGCATCGCTGAATTCTATTTGATAACTAGTGCCTCTTGGAATAATTAAATAATCGCCATAACCGAATGGTAATTCACCATACATAGTTCGCAATATTCCTTTTCCTTCATGAACAAAGATCAACTCATCAGCATCTGTATTTTTATAAAAATAATCCTTCATGCTTTCCTGTGGAGACGCCAGCACGATATGGCAATCGTTGTTGACAAGAACCGGCTTACGGCTCTGCAAAAAATCTTTCTCGGGTTTAATGTTAAACCCCTCAAAGCTGCGGTGCTTTAACATTTTTTCTTCGGCTATTGAAGGCGCTACACTTATCTGCGGTTCGGTTTTGATAATCTGTGTGGGCGGATAGACATGATACATCAGCGAATAATCATTTGAAAAGCCCTCAGTAGAAAATAATTGTTCTGAATATAATTCACCGTCAGGTCGGCGAAATTGTGTATGACGTTTGTGAGGAAAAGCTCCTAATTTATGATAATGAGGCATAGAGATTAATTTATAGTCGTTAGTCTTTAGTCGATAGTTGTTAAGGGTGAACCAGGCTGCATTACTATCCTAAGCTTGGCGATCGGATTTTCTTACATCAGCCTGCCGCCTGACAGGACGCTCTCCGATAGCTGTCGCAACCATCGTTCGTCTCGCTGCTTAGCATTTATTTCGTGATAACTCTAAGGTAGAAAGAAGAAAAATATACTTCCATCTTCTTTTATCAATCCAATATGTGAAGTTCCTGTTGAAAAGCATAACTGTTGATCTATTAAAATTAGCGATTATCGGCGAATTTTGCCTCGCCAACCAGTCGCTTCGCTCCGCTCGTGATGACGGCATCCAGTATCTTCGCCAGTTCAAATCATAAATAAAATGACCCGCATCGGCCTCATATCGGACACCCATGGCTTCCTGGATGAAAATGTTTACAGGCATTTTCAAACTTGCGATGAAATATGGCATGCCGGTGATTTTGGAGGTATGGGTCTCGCCAGCCAACTTGCTTCCACCAGCAGTCTTCCAGTGAGGGGCGTCTACGGCAATATTGACGGGAATGATATACGAACTGTTTATCCCGAGAATTTGATCTTTACCTGCGAAGAAGTGAAAGTGATGATCCGTCATATTGGTGGCTCGCCGCCTCGTTATAATCCAGAAACCAAAAAAGGATTATTAATCCACCAGCCAAAATTATTCATCACTGGTCACTCGCATATTTTAAAGATCATGTACGATGACAAAATCAACTGTCTGTACATGAATCCCGGCGCAGCTGGGAAACATGGCTGGCATAAAATCAGGACCATCATTCGCTTTGCGATTGATGGTCCTGACATAAAAGATTGTGAAGTAATTGAATTGGGGAAAAGATAGATCAATGCTGTTCCGACATTTCCTTCATAGCTCGACGCATTTCCTGGTCTGAAACATCTTTAACATGCGTCGAAACGATCCACGTATATCCAAACGGGTCTTCAATTCGTCCGCTCCTGTCTCCATAAAACTGGTCCTTTACGTCGATGAGCAGTTTTGCTTTATTATCTAGCGCTTTTTTGACCGTTGCATCCACATCGGGAACATAGATACATAGGATAATAGAATTGCCATTCGCTGTTTTCGGGCTTTTATTATACTGTGGGTTTTCTTCTGTAAGCATAACTACCGAATCACCGATAGCAAGTTCGGCATGCGCGATCGTTTTATCCGGGTTGTCGAAACGCATTTTTTCCTCAGCATTAAAAATTTTCTTATACCACTCGATGGCTTTTTCTGCCCCCTTAAACGCCAGCGAAGGACTCACGGCATTATAGCCTTCCGGCACATAAGAATACTTCTTCATAATTGAAAGATTTTATGAATAATTAAGTAATCATCGATAGCAACAATATCCCTGCCACCCGCCGGTTTTGTGGATGATTCATTTACTAAGAATATTCACTGTGCAAAAAAATAGATACCTTAACGTTATAAATCTTTTATATGGATCGTCGCCAAGTACTTAAGCAATCAGCCCTGGCTGCAGCAGCTTTTGCTTTCAGCCGTGATGCTTTTTCCCGCGAAGTAGAAAGGATCGTTACTCATCGTGGCTTTACAGGCAATATTATCAAGCTCAGCTCCAATGAAAATCCGCACGGGCCTTCACCGGCTGCAAAATCGGCTATGATAGCAGCTGTCGGCGTTTCCAACCGTTATCCCTGGGAAGTAACGACGCAATTGAGGGAAAAGCTTGCGTCGATGTATGGATTGACCAAAGAACATATTATGATTGGTGCGGGTTCTTCGGAGTTGTTGGGCATTACGTCTTTGATGGCTGCTTTGCAAAAAGGAAATGCGGTCGCTCCCGATCCCACTTTTCGTTTATGGATGGGCGCAGCGAGAAAAGTAGGCTTGCCAATTAAGCTTGTGCCGCTGACTGGGAAAAAGCAGACCGATCTCCAACGGATAAAGGATGCAATGGATGCAAACACGAGGATGGTTTATCTCTGTAACCCTGCGAATCCCACAGGCACCATCATTCCTGCTGCCGAACTGGAAACGTTTATAAAAGATATAGCGCCAAAATGTATCATCCTCCTGGATGAAGCTTATACTGAATTTTGCGACGAGCCTTCGATGGTTAAATGGGTGAATGATTATCCCAACCTTGTGGTAGCTAAAACTTTTTCCAAGATACATGGAATGGCAGGTGCAAGAATTGGTTTTGCTATGGCTCACCCGCAGACGATTAAACAGTTAAATGACTTACAACCCTGGGCAAATGCAGGAGCTGGTGCGGTTGCACTGGCTGGTGCCCTTGCTTCATTGGACGATAAGAATTTTATGTCTTTTTGTAAAGCTGAAAATCAAAAAGCCCGTTCCGTCTTTTACAAAGCATTGGATAAAGTAGGCATGCCTTATATAGAGTCTCACACCAGTTTTGTTTACTTCAATTCTGCGCCATTTGGCAAAGATGTTCAGAAACTGCTCGAATCGCAGCAGATAGTCGGGGCCAGAACTTTTGAAGAAGGAACTAAATGGCTTCGTCTTAGTGTAGGTACAGTAGATGAAATGAAGAAAGTGGCTGAAGCCCTGAGTGTGGCTTGACGCTGGATACTGGATTCTGGCAGCTGGATGCTGTCGAAGTGAATACAGCATTCTAAACATAGCATCCTGCACCTGGTATCTAGCATCTAACATCCCGCATCAGTACTCAACCCATTCCTGGCAACCACGGTCTTCCGATATCATGCCGGAATGGCCAGGGAATCGCCACCAGGATAAATAGCAGCGCAACAATAAACAGCCAAAGTCCCCTTGCATATTTTGTAGAGTCAGGTAAAGTCTTTTTTGCTACGCGGTAAGCCAGCGTGATCATAATAACTGACAGGATCATCATCGCAGGATGTTCTATCCAAAAAAAGAGATGGAATTTACTTTTTGTAACTCCTTCTGGTGGGGCAGGTATCTTCAACATTCCGAACCGTCCCCACAACCAGAGATACAACCCGATCAAAAGATTCGTATGAGCCGCAATAAGTGTGAACAGCCAGGTCTTCCTGTCTCCCGGAGAAAATACTTTTTTGTTCTTCCATCCGGAGTATGCCTTGTAAATAGAGAGCAACAAAAGAATTAGTAGAATCCAGCGAAGCAGGTTGTGAAGGTCGAGCAGCCCTTTATCCATGATTTTAGTTTAAGTATTCAAAACTACAACAGCATGGTTGCAACGTCAAATTTTTGCGGCCTCACCCTCCATCTCCTAAATTGCTTCGCTACGCTCGCGGTAACGAATGCAGAATTCAAAGTCCAGATTATCCACTATTGACTATCGACTAACTACTCCCAGCTCAGTACTTCGTACTCATCTTCACTGTCCTCCATTGGCATGCAGATCAGCAACGCAATTCGCATCGAGAGAAGGGATATTGCCCGTGATCAGGAAACCCAATATATCGCTCGTCTCCGATGCGTAATACATCAGGCAATTGCTGTTGTTGCAATGATTTCCGTGGGATGCATCTTTATGATTGGTTTGCATGGGTGAACCAAGATCGACAAGTCCCATCAGGTGTCCCAGTTCATGTTCAACCACTGTTGCCACCAGTTTGGTTCGGCTTGCCTGGCCGATACCGCCGGAATTGTCCTGTATCTTCTTTCCGAATAAAGCCACTGAGGTGTTTTTATAAGCTACTCCAAGCACATTATTATCTGAATAGGTTCCGTTCGTATACAGTACATATACGGCGAGTTCAGCACCCGACGTAAATGCGGTTCTGTTATTCTTTTCTATTTGTGCGATATCATCAATGGAGAGAGTAGTATTGGAAACGGCTGGTATTTCTTTTGTAACAATAGTTATACCCGCGGGTTTATTAAGCAAGCCACTTAATACAGTTTGTAAATGATTCAATGCTGCTGCATCCGGCTGAAAACCGCTCATGTACTGGACTTCTATTTTTAGCGAAGTATACTTTGAAGATGCAAGCAGGTCGTGTGCCGAAGCCCCTACCGGTTTATTATGCAGATCTGTAGCTCCAGGGTTGTTAACAAACTCATCTTTTTTGCTACAGCCAATAAAAACAGAAAGGATTAAAACTACTCTCAGGAAAGTCTTCATAATGTGATACGTTTGAGTATGGGTACTACTTTCCAAAAACTGTTCCAATTGCCTCGCTCTGCTCGCAAAGCCGGCATCCAATATCTGGCGTCAAGACATTTCGCACCTACGGCGCGAATGGCAATTGCGTTTCGTGTCGCCACCAATATGGTGTCCCTCTGGGACGCCAGGGCATCTAACATCCAGTTGCTTCTCCGCCTTCCGGCGGATCGCAATGACGGCATCCAGCACCTAGCATCGAGTGCGGGAGCGGAGTGCGACTATTGCCTATCGACTCCCGACTATCGACTCTCTCTCACTCTACCCAGTCCGCTATAAAAATATTTGTATCTCTCGTTCCCCCGTTATTGCGGTTGCTGCAGAAGATTAGTTTCTTCCCATCCGGGGAAAACATGGGAAATGCATCGAAGATCTTTTCGTGGGTGATCTTCTGGAGATTGCTTCCGTCTTCATTTATCGAATAAATATTGAATGGAAATCCTCTTTTATACTCGTAGTTGGAAGCAAAAATGATCCGTTTGCTATCGGGGAAGAAAGCCGGTGCCCAGTTGGCCTGTCCGAAATTCGTGACCTGGCGAACATTGCTTCCATCCGCATTGGCAACAAACACTTCCATGTTGACAGGCGCCACTAAATTTTCAGCAAGCAAGTCTTTGTATTCTTTTATATCGGCTTCAGTTTTCGGTCTCGAAGCCCTCCAGATGATCTTCTTACCATCGGGACTGAACCATGCACCACCATCATAACCCAGCGTATTAGTCACCCGCTTTTCTCTGCCGGTAGCAAGATCCATAATATAAAGATCGATATCGCCATCCTTGTCACTCGTGTAGATCATTTGTTTTCCATCGGGCGATAATGTTCCTTCCGCATCATATCCTTTTGAATGGGTCAGTTGCTTGATTATTTTGCCATCCAGGTCCGCCATGAAAATATCATATGTGTCGTACAACGGCCAGATATATTTGTTACCATACTTTGACCTGTCAGGAACAGGAGGACAGGTATCAGCGCCCAGGTGCGTAGATGCATAAATAATATGCTTGCCATCCTTTGTAAAAAATGGACAAGTTGTTCTACCTTTACCAGAGCTCAAAGGCCTGTATTCAAACTTATCACCTGGTTTCTCGGGAACCTTGCCAATAAATATCTGGTCACATTTAATACCTTCCCTGGGATTGGTCCGCTGGAACACAATGTATTTACTATCATAGCTCCAATAGGCTTCGGCGTTATCGCCACCAAAAGTTAGTTGCTGCACATTTTTGAAGTGTACTTCTTCAGGGTATTGGATAGAATCAGAAGGCAGTCGATAGTCCAAGAGCCTGCCTGCCGGTAGGCGGGTCGTTAGTTGCGAGTTTAAAGTGAGCAGACCGTCGTTGTGAGTAGGAGGGGTTATTCCCGTGAAGGAAACGAGTAGCGAAACGCTTAAGACAATCAATGGAAAGGATATAAGTTTTTTCATGTTTGTTCGTTTATATGGGCGCGGCAAAGGTATATTTGTTGCTATTTATCTTTGTCAAGAATTTGTCAGAGAATCACCATCCAATATATGATTAAAATCATCTTATTGTTATTCCCAACCTCCAAGTTCTACTCTTGTACATTAACTAGTTGTCCGCGGCCGGCAAAGAAAAGTCTTTTACCCCAAGTTGGATCTTTCATATTATTGATCTCTCTTATTTTTTGGACGATGGCCTGCAACCCAAAAAATGGAACCTCCCCTTTCGACGAGGTTCTTGCCCGGCAGCCATTTTCTTCTCTCACAGACAGCATCAAGCAACAGCCCGAAAATGACGAGTTGTACTTCCGAAGGGCTGTATTGTTAAACAGGAATAATTTCCCCGAGCCCGCGCTTGCCGATTTTCAAAAGGCCTGGTCTATTCACAAACACGAAAAATATGCGATTGCCATCGCTTATCTTCTAAAGGACAAAAGAGCCGATTCAGCAGTGATCTTTTTGAAACAGGCACTAGCGGAGTTGCCACACAGTTACCAGCTCCGGCTCACACTGGCACGTTCGTATAACGACATTAATAAGACCATTGATGCTTTGAAAATATGCGATGAACTGCTGAAAGTTTATCCGAACAACACAGAAATACTGCTGCTTCAATCTGAATTGCTGGAAAAGAGAGGCGATATAACCCGTTCTATCCTTCCATTAGAAAAAGCACATAATATTACTCCTGGGAACCTTGATATAGCGCTGAAGCTCGCTTATAAATACGCAGAAACAAAAAATCCGAAAGTTCTCGCCCTCTGCGATTCGCTAATCAGGAAAGATTCAATGAAACTGCATGCCGATCCCTATTATGTAAAAGGAGATTACTATGCTAATATCAATGAGATGGCGAAAGCCATCCAGTTGTTTGACGAGACCATCCGGCATAATTACAATTACCTGAACGCCTACATTGAAAAGGGAAAGATCCTTCTTGAACAGAAAAAAACCAATGAAGCCTACAAGACCTTCAAGCTTTGCAATACCATCGATCCCGCATTTCCGGATGCATACTTTTATATGGGAAAATGTCATGAAGCCCTGGGCCAGAAAGAAGATGCCAAATTAAGTTATGAAAAGGCGTATAGCCTGGATAAGGAATTTACTGAAGCAAAAGATGCGGCGGAACGAATGACGAAATAGAGGACAAATTCGAATTTCGAAATTTGGAATTCGGATTTATTGAGTTAGTATCTTGCAGCCTAATTTTTTTAAATGCCGTTAGTCGCTCCCTCCCTTCTTGCCGCCAATTTTCTGAAACTGGAAGATGAGTGCAAAATGCTCAATGAAAGCCAGGCCGACTGGTTCCATCTCGATATTATGGATGGCCGTTTCGTTCCAAATATTAGTTTCGGACCGATGATCGTGAAGTTTGTCAGGTCAACAACGAAGAAATATTGTGATGTTCACCTTATGATCGTTGAACCATGGAAATACTTCAAGATGTTCAAAGATGCCGGGGCCAACAACCTCAGCATTCATATCGAAGCCTGCCCCGACCTGCTGAAGAATATTGAAGAGATCAAATCACTGGGCATGGATGCTGGCATTGCGATCAGTCCGGACACACCGATCGAAAATTTGAAAGACGCATTGCCTCATATCAATGTCGTTTGCATGATGAGCGTTTATCCTGGTTTTGGCGGCCAGGAATTTATCCCAGGGACCATGGACCGCATCAAACAGCTCCGGAAAATGATCGATGAAAAAGGATTGAAAGTGAAAATCGAGATCGATGGCGGGGTCACCGAAGAAAATGCAGCCGCGATAGCAGCCGCCGGAACTGATGTACTGGTAGCAGGTAATACAGTTTTCAGATCAAAGGACCCTGTCGCCACGATTAGACATTTGAAAATGGAAGGGTGAACCGTGAATAGTGAGTGGTGAATAAGTGGAGACTCTTCAACTTTCGGAAACTCATTGACCACTCATCACTCATCATTCCCCGGTAAAAAGCTGTATATTGAACCTGATTCGCTTATGAAAATCCAGCTCCGCCACATATGCCTGACTGCAACTCTCTTTTTGCTTTCACTGGTTTCCTTTTCCCAAAAAAAATTTGCATTCGTCTCCGGCAAAGTGATCGATGAAAATGAAAATCCCCTGGCGCATGTTTCAGTAATTATTCTTGGAAAACCAACTGGCATTGCCACCAACGACTCGGGCTATTTCCGGTTAAAAGTACCCGCGGAAAAAGCATTTGCCATCGTTTTTAGTTATACAGGCAGGCAATCCGAACAAAAGAATTTTCTCCTCAATGAAAACGAAGAGGAAACTGTTAGTATTCGTCTCGAACGAAATTCGGACACGTTGGCAGAAGTGATCATCAGGGACGAACGCGACAGGACTGAAGCGGGCCTGATACGCCCGAATCCCAAAACGATCCTTAATCTCCCATCGGCAGTGACAGGTGTGGAGAGCCTGATCAAGATATTTGTCGGGTCAAATAATGAATTAACCTCCCAGTACTCTGTGCGTGGCGGTAGCTATGATGAGAACCTGATCTATGTAAACGATTTTGAAGTTTTTCGCCCCTACCTCGTACGCAACGGCCAACAAGAGGGCTTAAGTTTCATCAATCCCGAACTGGTCCGGAATATTAATTTTTACAATGGTGGTTTTCAGGCAAAGTATGGAGATAAAATGAGCAGTGTGCTCGATATCCAATACAGGAAGCCCAAACAATTCGGAGGCTCGGTTTACATTGGCATTCTTGAACAGGGATTACATCTTGAAGGGATCACAGCGAAGAATAAACTGAGTTATTTGATCGGCGTTCGCAATCGCAGCAACAGAAATCTTTTGAGCCGGCAGGAGACCCAGGGCAATTATGTTCCTTCATCGACTGACTTGCAGTTGCTGGTAGATTACCAGTTCAATCCAAAATGGCAGGCGGAATTGTTTGGCAATATCTCGCAAACTAGATTCTCACTGACATGACACCTGAGTTCAGTCAACTCAGTAGTTCCGTCTTCTCTCCTTTTTTTACGCTTAGCCTGGGTATGGATATATTTTTCCAGGGGCAGGAAAAGGATCAGTACCAGACCAACATGCTGGGTTTTTCATTGACTAACCAGGTAAACCGCCGATTGAGATTGAAATGGATGGCTTCCCGCTTTCAAAACGATGAACAGGAGAACGTAGATATTACTGGAGCTTATTTATTTGGTGAAAGAGATTTTGATAAAAGCCAGCCTACTTATGGCCAGATCGTAAACCCGTTGGGCGCAGGAGTATTTCAAAATTTTTCCAGGAATAAACTCAACATCGAAAACTGGAATGTTTCTCATAAAGGCAATTACGACCGGGGCAAACATGCGGTGCAATGGGGTTTGGGTTATGACCGTACATTGATAGCCGACAGATTGAATGAATGGGAAGCGCAGGATTCGGCCGGTTATTCAATTCCTTTTAATCCAAACGTCCTGCAGTTTAGCAAGGTGATAAAATCCACGGCTGATCTTAGCATCGATAAATTCTCAGGGTACCTGCAGGATAATATCTTGTTAGGCGATTCATTGAACACTTTCACCCTTTCTGGTGGTGTCCGCTTTAATTATAATTCGCTCAACAACGAGTTTCTTGTGTCGCCCCGTCTTGGTGGTAGTTGGAGACCTTACTGGAAAGAAAACATAGTGTTTCGCGCAGCCATCGGTGTGTATGATCAACCCCCGTTCTATCGTGAACTGAGAAGATACGACGGTACAGTCAACACCAGTCTTAAGGCCCAAAAAAGTTTACAGGGTGTTGCCGGTTTTGATTACAGTTTCAAAGGCTGGGGACGCACCATGCGTTTTACCACAGAGGCCTACTATAAACATATGACGGATGTAGTTCCTTATGATGTTGACAATGTCCGGGTCCGTTATTATGGCGAGAATGAAGCGAAAGCTTATGCAGCAGGTATCGAATTCCGTTTGTTTGGTGAGCTTGTAAAAGATGCGGAAAGCTGGATCAGTCTCGGACTGATGAAAACGAAGGAAGACATCAAAGGCGATACCTATAAAGATTACACGCTTAATGCTCAAAACGAACCTATTGATAGTGTGACAAGAGAAAAAGGATGGGTGCGCCGCCCGACTGACCGAATGATCACTTTTGGTATGTACTTCCAGGATTACCTGGCGACCAATAAGAATATAAAGATGTATCTAAATTTGTTGTACGGAAGCAATCTTCCTTACAATATTCCCAACAATGTAAAATACCGTAACGGCCTGGAGATACCGCCTTATATAAGGGTGGATATTGGTTTCAGCGCCCTGTTACTTGACAGTGATCGCAGCAGGCGCAGGAGCCATAGCCCATTCCGGGGTTTTGACAATATTTGGGCAAGCCTGGAAGTATTTAACCTGATAGATCGCGACAATACTATTTCTTACCTGCTGATCAAGGATTTTTCCAATACTGTTTATACCATGCCCAACCGGCTAACACCGCGATTGTTGAATTTTAAAATAGTGGCGAGATGGTAAATAAAAAACTGCTACGGAATTAACCATAGCAGTTTGCAATTGTTTACTTATCTATTACTGTTGCTTATTCTCAAAATCAAATTTGTTCTTTTCCTGATAGGCATTGAAAGCAGCAGGATCGCCATAAGGTCCGAGGTATTTCGCATTTCCGAAACCAAGGATGGGCCAGAAAATAATTCCAAGGAATACGAGACCGGCTGTGAATCCTTCATCTTTTCCAAAGCTTTTGGAAACCATGTTCAATAACCAAATAGCGAATATGATATTTACAACGGGTACCAGTAATAATATTACTACCCACCAGCCGGGTTTACCGCCGATCTTGGTCATGATATATGCGTTGTAAATGGGAATGATGGCGGCCCATCCTGGTTGACCCGCCTTTTCAAAAACCCGCCACTGGGCGGCAATAAGAAAAACAGTTATTGCCAAACATATGACAATAAAAGCAATCGGGAATTCCATAATTGTCGGTTTTGGTGAACTACAAGTCTACTAAAAAACCGGGTCTATTCAAAATTGCCTTTTGCACGTAGGTTAACTTCGATTTTCTACGATATTGCTGTTTATGACAATAGTTTTAATGCGTCTTTCAGCGCCTGAAAATTGACCTGGGTTCCCAGGTTGGTAGTTTCTTCTGAATAGGCTACAATGCCATTCTTATCGATGACCACAACTCCCCTCTTTGCAACACCGCGGATGCCACAGGTGAAATTGCAATGGTACATATCGTACTCATGTATGGTAACCTTATTGAAATCAGAAAGCAATTCGAAGTTCAGGTTATGTTTTTCCTTGAATATTTTCAGGGAGAACGGCATATCGACAGAAATACCAATAACGACGGCCCCAAGATCATTGTAAAAAGCCAGGTCGTCCCGGTTGCTGCATACCTGTTCGGTACACGTACCGGTGAAAGCCGCGGGAAAAAAATGAAGGATAACTGTTTTCCCTTTAAAGTCACCCAGGGAAATTTCTTTCCTGTCTGTATTGAATAATTTAATTGCGGGCGCCCGGGTGCCAACTGCTATTGCCATAACATTAACATTTGTTGAATAACAAAATTAGAGTGATGGGATCGAATAAACTGTAAGTATTTTGGTCATAGATCGAAGCGTATGCAACAGGTTAGTCCTTTCCCGGTATGCAGCTATAGGCATCATAGATGGCAGCATTTTTCAATTGGCACAATTATCGTATAATTACTTTTGTATTAACTAAAGTTTCTTTTCAAATATTTGTATTCACACTTGTGAATAAGTAACTTTAGGATATACAGGTTCCAATACGATAAATTTGGAAATGAGGGATAAGGCTTCTGTAACCCACTTCAGAAGACGACAAATAATCCGGTATTATCCCTCGCCGGCTTTATGAATTTTTAAACAGACCGATTTGACAGACACGATCATTAATCTGGAAACCGTAAACCCTATTGAGTTCTTCGGAGTAAATAACGGTAAATTAGACATCCTCAAGAAAAAATTCCCTTTGCTAAAGATTCTTTCCCGCGGTACGCAGATCAAACTTAGCGGCGCACCGGAACAGATTGCTGCAGCCAGGGAAAAAATAGAGCTCCTGATCTCCTACCTGGAACGGAATGGCCACATGAGTGAGAATTATTTTGAACAGATACTTGGTGGCGATGACGCGGATGCTATCGACAATTTCAAGGATCATCATCCCAATGATGTGTTGGTGTTCGGGCCAAATGGCAAATCCGTCAGGGCGAGAACGCACAACCAAAAGAAATTGGTGCAGGAAGCAGAAAAGAATGATATCGTATTCGCAATAGGCCCTGCAGGTACCGGTAAAACATATACTGCAGTTGCGCTGGCGGTAAGAGCTTTAAAAAACAAACACGTAAAAAAGATCATTCTCACAAGACCGGCCGTTGAAGCCGGGGAGAGTCTCGGTTTCTTACCTGGCGATCTTAAAGAAAAGATCGACCCTTATCTCCGTCCGCTCTATGACGCGCTGGATGACATGATACCAGCCGATAAACTTGGATATTACATGACCACAAGGACGATCGAGATCGCGCCACTTGCTTATATGCGTGGACGTACGCTGGATAATGCCTTTATCATCCTGGACGAAGCGCAAAACGCTACCGACCTGCAGATAAAAATGTTCCTAACACGTATTGGTGCCAACGCAAAAGCGATCATCACCGGTGATCTCACTCAGATCGATCTTCCCCGCAACCAGAGAAGCGGTTTGGTAACTGCTGTACGCATTTTGCAGAATATCGAGGGCATAGCGCATATCGAGCTCGATGAAGAAGATGTGGTGCGTCACAGGCTCGTGAAGCAAATTCTGCGTGCATACAATAAGGAATCGGAAAAAGAGTCCTCGCAGAGGCCGAGTTGATGCCAGTCCGGAGTCGATAGTCTGTAGTCAGGATTCCTTCAATAAAATTGTCGATTTTCCTGGCGTGTGTTCTTTTGTATTTCCTGTCGCAAAGCATCTTTCTGCCTCCATATTATCGTCTAACGACTATTAACTACCGACTGAATACTGTCAGCAGGATTTCCTTACTTTGCATTAATGAAAAAAATATTCTACCCCTCTTTATTATTGATTTTCCTCGGGGCCTGCAACAACGGTGATAAAAAAACGGATGTTTCGTCGGATGACATTGGCGCAGCCAGTGCTTTTTTACGGGCGGCACTGGATGGTGATTTTAACCGGGCAAAAACGTATATCGTCAATGATTCAGTCAACCAGGTATATATCGATCTTTCTGAACGGCAATACAGGGAAAGAATGATACCCGAGGAAAAAGCGAGGTATAAAAATGCCTCGATCATCGTGCACGAGTTCCGGCATGTAAATGATTCGACAACTATTATCTATTATTCCAACACTTACCGGAATCAACGAGATTCATTGAAAGTGCTTAAGCAGGACGGCAAATGGCTTGTAGATTTCAAATACATATTTAAATATAAACCGGATAGCCTGCAATGATCAGGAATATTCTTTTGGTAGGGATCGGTGGCGGCATGGGTAGCATAGTCCGCTATCTTTGCCAACGCTGGTTTGCGTTTAATTACCCGGCTCATTTTCCCTGGGCAACTTTTGCAGTTAATATTACAGGGTGTTTGCTGATCGGGATATTCTGGGGACTTTCATTTAAATCTTTTTCTGGCAATGAATCCTGGAAGTTATTTTTAATGACCGGCATTTGCGGAGGCTTTACCACCTTTTCCGCGTTTACTTTGGAGGGAATCGGCCTGCTGAGAGAAGAAAAACCGGGTTTGTTCTTTTTCTATGTAATTGGAAGCGTAACCCTGGGTTTGCTGGCCACTTATGGAGGTATGAAATTGATCCGCTGAATTAATTATTGTTATGCTGACAGTGAATCATCCATGGCATGGCGCGCACTACGGCGACAAAGCGCCCGAAGTAGTCAACGGGCTCATTGAGATCCCCCAGGGTTCAAGGGCAAAATACGAAGTAGATAAAGCAACTGGGTTGTTGCGGCTGGACAGAGTTATTTATTCATCCTTTCATTATCCCATCAATTACGGATTCATTCCAAAAACATTAGGGCAGGACGGCGATCCACTTGACCTGCTTGTGCTTTGCTCGCAGTCAATTCAATCGCTTTGCCTGGTAGAAGCCAAAGTGATCGGCAACATGCAAATGATTGACCAGGGCCAACAGGACGACAAGATAATCGCAGTAGCTTCGAAGGATCCTTCTGTTAATCATTACCAGAAGATGGAGGACCTGCCCCACCACTTTTTACTGGAACTTCGTAATTTCTTCGAACAATACAAGGTTTTGGAAAATAAAAAAGTTGCCATCGATAATTTCCAGGATAAAGAAACTGCTTACAAGATCATTACTGATGCTATTTCCTTTTACCGGGAGAATTTTGAAAAATGATTTCATGGACAACAAATTCAAAAAAATGCACCTGACAACAGAAACGATAGCATTGCTGGTAGTTGTAGGATTGACCGCTGGCGTGCTAAGCGGTCTGGTAGGCGTGGGAGGAGGAATCATCATTGTCCCGGCCCTTGTTTTCTTTCTTGGCTTCACGCAACTGCAGGCCCAGGGAACTTCGCTTGGTTTGTTGTTATTGCCAGTAGGTATATTCGCTGTCATCAATTATTACCAGGCAGGAAATATTGACCTGAAAGTTGTAGGGATCATGAGCCTGGCGTTTATAGCAGGCGGATGGGTTGGAAGCAAACTGGCGCACAATATTGACCAGGAAATAGTGAAAAAAATATTCGCGGTTGTTCTTTTTTACACTGCTTTCCGGTTGCTGCATTGGGACCAGACAATAGCAAAATGGGTAAAAGGCCTGTTCTGATCTTTCAACTGAAAAGCCCCAAACTATTAAAACCTGTGGAGGCCTACTTTAACCCCAATACCCCCAGCCTCGGGCTCCCAACCTCTTGTGGATTTTGCCATGTATAGAATATAACCGAATGTAAAAGGCAAATGCAACAGCTTCACGTTTAGTCCCGCAGAAATCGAAGGCGCCAGGCTGTTGAAATCCCATTTCCCATAGACCGCCTTGCCTATTAAAATATTGTTGCCTGTAGCGACGTCCCTGGCATAAGTTTGCTCTGTTCCCCTGTCCTTGGCAAACATATATCCAAGCCCGAGACTGGCGACGAATCCTGTTTCCATTTTTTTGCCCGTGTTAAAAACGAGTCTTACCGAGGGAGTGATAGAAGAAAAATGTCCTTTTGAATATATATCATCGCAAGAACATTCATAGTTTGTCGACCAGTAGTGAACATCAATTGCAACATTAAAATGCGATTCGTTTACCTGCTGCACACCAGCGGTAAACGAAAAAGGATTGCTGAAGCATGCTTCCAGGGTCACAGTTACATAAGGAACATAAAGATTCTTTTGCTGAGTACTATCTTTATTTTGTGCCAGGAGCTGTGAAAGGAAAACAAAGCACAGTGCATTTGTAAGGAAAAGGTTTTTTCTCATAGCAGAAAATTTAGTTGTTAATTTACGAAAAAGCTGGTATAAATCGACCCGGAGATCTAATGGTAAATACAGGACCCCGGCTTATCTCTTTTTCAAGAAAATTCATGCGGAAGTTGTATCCCATTTATATCAAAGGTGATTTTAAAAATTTTGCTCCCCCGGGTCTGCGACCCAGTAAATTTGTTATCGAAGCAGAAAAATATAGCACCAGTTCTTTTTATTACGCATCCAGGGCCTGCCTCGACACCTCTACAGCTTCGAAAAAAATACTGGAAAGAACGGTTGAGAAACTACATCAACGATTAAATGGTTTCTTTTCCAAAAGTATCGCCAGTGAAGCCGACGAGCATGAGAGACTCCCCTACAAAACCTTCAATTATTTTACTGCCGGCAACAATTCCCCTACCCTGCTCATCGGATGGGGATACAATGAATCAAAGAAGTTTATGGGGTATTATTTTGAGATCACACTTTATACGACTGTTCACGACTAGCTTTTTTAACAAAAAAAATCAAACACTCCCACTACCTTTATCAAAACTGCACCATGAGAAAATACTGCATACTGTGGTTTTCTGTATTGATGACAGCATCAGTAGGCTTCAGCCAGGAAGCAGTTTTTAAAATAACAAGGAGTTATTTCCGGTCCGATCCTTTCAGGGTCGAGTTCAGTTCGTTCCTTAAACAGTTGATCAGCGACCCCACTCTCGCTAATAAGATTCTGGAAAAAAGAACCGACAGTTCCTTGTTTTATTTCCAGGGCACTTATGCAACTGCCTTCAACCCATTTTTTTTTAAACCCAAAAGAATTGAAGTAGTGCTCACTGAAATGGAGGTTAGGCTGGATTCACTGACCAAAGACACCATTTTTACATATGAACTCTTCGCTTTTGCCAATAGTACTAAGGATGGTTCAGCAGAAATCAACAAAGAGTTTGAAAAGATTTTTAAGCATTATAAGAACAGTTTTACGCGTAACGAATACAAGGAAAACCCGCCCGAGAAGAACAAAAGCATGACGTATAATTTCTTTGACCGGTACCATGCGATATCTCCTTTCTCCCTGTCATTGTATGGCCCCGATGAAAAGCAGGAAATGTGCCTGATAATATCAATTAGGCTGGATACATACAATAATATGGCTATGCTGGCTGCGCCTTTTCTGCCACCAACGGACAATTCGGAGGACGAAGACCAATAACAGGAACTACGAAGTTACCAGTGTCTTTTTATACTCATTAAAGAGTGAGTTCTTTTACCAGTATCGCTGTTGACGATGCCTTTCTTATCAATAGTATCTATTCTTACTTTGCCTGATGCATGAATGATCGATTCGGAACTGAGTAAAATACCCACATGCACTATTTCTTCCTTATCGTCAAAAAAAGCCAGATCCCCACAAACTGCATCTTTGAGTTTACTTACTGTCCTGCCCTGCTGAGCCTGCTGCCAGGCATCCCGCGGAATGTCAAGACCCATCATTTTATAATTCACCTGCACAAAGCCACTGCAATCAATTCCGAATAAAGTGCGGCCTCCCCACATATACGGTGCATTCAGCCATTGATGTGTTAGATGCTGCACAAGCTCCGGACCAGGCTGAGACTGCGTACGATCAATAAAATAGCCGTTAAAACTATAAACCGTGTCGCCAAGTCTTCCCGCACCCTCCGAAAAAAAAGGAAGCGAGGAACCCAGTGGAACTTTGATTGAATGGTCGCCGGCAACAATTGTATTGATCAAACCGGTGGTTACAAATTCGGAATTTCTTTTCGCGTCCTTTTCAGTTGTTTCTTTAAGCAGGGCTTTCGTCAGCCAGCCTTCATAATCATCATGCAGGCTGCGGATCTTTACCCATAAATTGTCTTTTTCCTTCAGGACCTTTACTCTTTCTCCAAATAGGAGTTGGCTGACCATCTCCCGTTGATGGCGCGCTTTTCGCCGCACTGGCGCCGCAGGAACGGCTATGATTGCATATTCCATAATATTTAACGAATATAATAAATGACTGTTACTATACCGGTTGTGAATTAATGCGGACCCCGCGTCTTATTACAAAGACAGAATGTTAGATGCTGGATGCCATCATTGCGAGCGCAGCAAAGCAATCTGGAGAGGGAGTTGGAGGGTGAGGCCTGGATATAGCAACTCCTGCTTAATTAAAAAATACCTATTTTCCGCTTGTGAACAAAGGAAAGTATGATCATATAACCGACCAGGACTTGCTGGAAAGATTTTATGCCGATCATAATAATGAATGGCTGGGAATACTGCTGGAGAGATACACCCTGTTGCTGCTGGGTGTTTGCATGAAATATCTGAAAAATGAAGAGGATGCCCGGGATAGCGTACAACAGATCTTTTTAAAAGTGATCCAGGAACTGCATAAATATAAAGTGGAGTACTTCAAATCATGGATATACATGATCGCCAAGAATCACTGCCTGATGAAACTGAGGGACAGGCAGGGAAAAATGCCCACCGAAATAAATGACAACCTGATGTCTGCCCCAAGTGATGAGCTGGATCAGCAATCCTTACTAAAGAATGACCTGGCTTTTGAAACCATGGAAGAAGCGCTGAAGGAACTTAACCAGGAGCAACGCCAATGTGTAACTTTGTTTTATCTTGAAAGACGATCCTACCAGGAAATTCATGAGATCACCGGGTTTACCTTATTACAGGTAAAAAGTTATATCCAGAACGGTAAAAGAAACCTAAGGATACTTATTGAGAAAAAAATGAAAGAAAGCCCCAACAATTGAAATGGCTGACAACCTGAAAGATATATTATCCCATTTATCCACCGACATAGACCAGGAGACTTTATTGCTTTACCTGCAGGATAAACTGTCGGAAGAAAAAAAGCACGAAGTGGAGAAGAAGTTGCTGGACAATGAATTTGCAAATGATGCCATTGAAGGCTTGCAGGAATTCAAAGACAAACAACGTGTTTCTTTAATGGTGGAAATGCTTAACCGCGATCTCAAGAAAAAAACTGAGAAAAAGAAACAACGCAGGGAAAAAATGAGGTTGAAGGACCAACCCTGGCTTTATATCTCCATCATCATTATCATTCTGCTGATCATCATCTCTTATATCGTGATCATCAAGGCAATGAAAAAACCCTAAAGACAAAAGCTCACAAATATAAATCTCACACCACGACGCAGCGACGGCACGTTTCGAATCGAGTTAATCTTCGTTGTTGCGTTGTGTCGCGGCTGACATTGTCTCTCGAGATGTCCTAGTATTTGGTTTTACCTTCCCAGTTTTTCCATGCAACAAATATTTCTTTTGCTCCGGGATGAGGATAGTGAATGAATGGGATCTTACGCTCACCCAGCGGCGCATTAATCTCGGTGTAAATAAAATCATCATCAAACTCAATAGCCGCTGCCTCTTCGCGTGTATTCGCATAGACGACCTTTCTCGGTCTAGCCCAATATATAGCACCCAGGCACATGGGGCATGGTTCGCAACTTGTATAGATATCACAGCCATCCAATTGGTAAGTGCTCAGTTTCCCGCATGCCTCGCGGATAGCTACCACTTCTGCGTGGGCCGTGGGATCGTTTGAAGAAGTTACACGGTTGGTACCTTCCCCGACTATCTGGTTATCTCTGACAATTACGCACCCAAAAGGTCCCCCCTGCCCGCTCTCCATTCCCTGCCTGGAAAGAAAAATGGCCCTTTCCAGGAATTTTTTTTCATCCGGGTTTAGCATAGCAAAAGCTGTTTAGGTATCCAAATTAGTTGATTTACTGTGGATTTTGCAGAAGTTGTTCACAGATTATTCACGAAAGAACAACCCAATATGAACTTAATATTAATTTTAGGTTAACACACCTGACCCGACACAAAGCTTCGTAATTTATTCCATAATTGTTGCCAACTAAAACTGTTTTTATGAATTGGGAAACTGTTACATCTGGCCTGGGTCAAAAAGTATATGCGCTGAGGAATGAGGGCCGTAAGATCCTTACGCTTGCCTTTAACTCATCTTCAAATTTTGTCAAGCTGGAATCCGAAGGAGAAAAAAGAGCTTTCACTCTTCGCTACGAAGGATTTTTAAAAAACAGGTTGGTAATGCGAAATGAATACGGTATCAGGATTGGTCATGTCATCAGCGAGAATAAAGAAAATTTGATCGCCTTCAACGATGAAAAATTTTATTATGCAATCACTGAAGACAAAGAACCGAAGTTGATCATCTATAAGGATTCCATTGATGCTCCACTGGCAGTTTGTGAGTTGAGCCTGGATAAGGAAGGAGTTCTTCCTTCGATTAAGCCGGCCGATACTCAACAAAGCCTGCTGCTTGCACTTTGCTGGTACCTGCATCTTCCAATAGTACGGGAGGCTGAAGTTCAGTTTGCCTGATTTTTTGAAGGCTACAGTTTATTCCAGGTGTCTTTCGCAAACTGTTCGAGGGATGGATCCCTTGCTCCCATCAACAGCAATACACAATCATTGGTCAGATGAGGGCGGACTGATTCCAGGAAATTTTCCCGATTTTCTATAAAAAAAGCAGGCTTCCCCAGCACTTTAAGATCGTTGATCAGGTCATTGGCCGATATATCCTTCACGGCGGTACCCCCGGCATAAAATATCTCACTCATCCATATTTCGTCAGTAGGGCGCAGTACACTGGCTATTTCATGTACAAAATCATTGCGCAGGAACTTGGTGGGTCCGTATCCATGCGGCTGAAACCAGGCAATTACTTTTGAAGCGATGGGCTGGCAGGCAGCAATAGCCGCCGCGCATTTTACAGGATTGTGCGCAAAATCATCTATCAGCCATATTCCATTCTTGTTACCCAACACCTGGTGGCGGCGATAAATTCCCTCATACCTGCTTAAAGCTTCCGAGCAGGTTTTAAGACTGATCCCAAGCTGCGCGGCAGTTGCAGAAGCAGCGAGAGCGTTTTCCATATTGTGCTTTCCAACAAGATTCAGCTTGAAATTTTCTCCATTTATTTTGAATGAGATCGACAGCCCCTGCTGGCTGAAGTCAGAAGCTTTGTAACCTGCTTCATTCATGTCCCAGGAAAAATCCTGTCGCTTGTCCTGGGAGAATGGGCGGGTCAGGGAATGCGACTGATTAACTATAAACCGTTTTGAATTCTCTTTAAATGTCTTAAATATATCAAGCAGGGTGTCCACTTCTTTATGATCCTTATCGATGTTGAGCAATAAACCCGTTTCAGGTTTGTATTGTACGATCGATCCATCGCTCTCGTCAGCTTCAATCACCAGCAATTCTCCTGCTCCTACTTTCGCGTTGCCGATCTTTCCCTGTTTTATTATGCTGACCAACCCGGCGCCACTGATGATGCTGGGTTGCAAGCCGGCATATTCCAGCACATCAAACAACATGGCGCTGGTGGTGCTCTTGCCACTCGTACCACCTACCGCGATAGTTCTTTTACTTTCAGCAATAAGGGCGAGTAACTCCGACCGTTTGATAATCGGGATATCGAGTTGTTTTGCTTTTTGTACTTCGGGCACTGTATCTTCTACCGCTGTGGAAACAACAACGAGGTCTGTATCGGCGCTTATCCCTTCACCATTTTGCAGAAAACATTTTATATCCTCGGCTTCCAGCTTTTCTTTGATCTCATTGGGTTCCCCGGCTTTGAAAAAACGATCACTGCCTGCTACATTTTTCCCAATGCCTTTTAAATACTGTGCAATGGCACTCATGCCGCTTCCGGCTATACCTATAAAGAAAGGGTTTTTAAAATCACGGATGGAAGATACCATACTGCAAATAAACACATTTAGTTCAATACATCTCATAGCAGGCAGTACCAACTGATGCGGCGATTTTATCATTTGATGCATACCTCGCTGGTGACGGCGCTTCGCGTGATGTAGTATTGAAAAAAAATTCACCCTTATCGCTAAAAATCTTGAAGTATGAATACGTTTCTTGGACCCCGGAATAATCATGTTTTCACAGAAGCCCTGATGGGCAAAAAGATCTTGTTTGCCAGTTTCCCCGCTGATGGCCATTTCAACCCGTTGACCGGTCTTGCGGTTTACCTGAAGAATACAGGTTGCGACGTCAGATGGTACACCGCATCTATTTATTCAACGAAGCTGGAAAAACTGGGTATTCATCATTACACCTTTAAAAAAGCAGTGGAAGTGACCGGTGATAATATCGAAACCGTATTTCCTGAACGCGCTAAAATCAAGGGCGTCGTCAAGAAGCTAAAATTTGACATGATCAATGTGTTTATCCTGCGCGGCCCGGAATATTATGCCGATCTCATGGAAATACAAAAGACTTTCGACTTCGACCTGGTGATAGCTGATTGTGCTTTTTCAGCTATTCCATTTCTAAAGGACAGGATGCATATTCCTGTTGTGTCTATAGGCGTGTTTCCCCTTACAGAAACATCCAGGGATCTTCCTCCTTCGGGTCTTGGTATGGTACCCTCCGGCGGCTTATTTGGCCGCGCCAAACAAGCTCTTCTCCGGGCACTTACCCGCAAATTTATTTTTGGCGAACCCAACCGCGTGATGTGGCAGTTGCTGGATAAATATAACATCCCGCATAACCGTGAAAGCATATTCGATATGCTGATCACAAAATCGACGATCATGCTGCAGAGCGGTACACCGGGGTTTGAATATACCCGCAGTGATCTGAGCAGTAATATTCATTATGTAGGTGCGTTGTTACCTCACTCATCCGGCAAGAAAAGAATACCCTGGTTTGATGCGCGGCTGACCCAGTATGAAAAAATTGTACTGGTAACCCAGGGCACGGTTGAAAAAGACGCCGAAAAGATTTTGGTGCCTGCCCTGGAAGCATTTAAGAATACGGACACCCTGGTGATCGCTACTACAGGCGGTTCAAAAACCCAGGAGCTGAAAAAAAGATACTCTCACAGGAACCTTATTATAGAAGATTTTATCCCATTCGGTGACGTGATGCCCTATGCTGATGCTTACATCACCAATGGTGGATATGGCGGCGTGATGTTGGGAATTGAAAACGAGCTGCCGCTGGTTGTAGCAGGCATACATGAAGGCAAAAACGAGATCAATGCAAGGATCGGCTATTTTGAACTGGGGATAAACCTGGGAACGGAAACACCAAAACCGGCCCAATTGAAAAAAGCTATAGAACAGGTGATCAGTGATACAAAATATAAAGAGAATGTAATGAGACTGGCAAAAGAATTTTCTACCTATAATCCCGGCGAACTCACAGCCCAATATGTCGCAGAAATATTGCAGAAAGCAGGCAGGTTTTATTTCGCAGGCGTTGAACAGGGAGAAAAGATTTATTAATTATACGGAAGGTTGGATGCTCGATTCTAGATACGGGATACTGGATACTGCCTACTAAAATCGGCCACCCAGTATCTAGCATCGTGACGCTCCTACTAGCGACTATCGACTGTTGACTATCGATTCTCCCTATGACTTCTTAGCATCTCACCATATCCCTGTTTTTTGGCTAAAGCAGTTACAGCCCAGGCGATCCTTTTCGCTTTTGTTTCCACTGTTTTTGCCGAGTCGATCCATTTGCTGAAATACCGCTGGTGTGACCCTGGCAATGTTTTAAAAAAAGCAATAGCTGCAGGCTCGTCTTCAAGGCACACCATAAAATCTTTATTGAAACGGAACTCGTTTTTATCTTCTTCCAATCTTACCCTGATCATGGCCCCTTTCTTTTTTGCGATCCCTTTTCGCATGGACGCGTTGACAGCCATAATAAATACTCCCCCTCCCATCGGCAATAGCGATACCCCGGTGATTTTATAGTTATCCACTTTACCTTTTACCCTGAACGATTTCTTATTTCCTGGTTTTAATCGTTGAGCAAGATCGGCCGGAATTTCAAAATAGGTCCAACCGGTCTTTTCTCCCTGCTCGGCAAATTGTTTTAACGTGGCAGTAAAATCAATCATCGTGTGAAATCTTATTGCTAAATTTCGGCATTGATATTGAAATCAACAAACGCATAAAACACCTTGTATGACGAGAAAAATCAAGCATTTCTTTGAAATATTTTCTGCCAGGGTGACAAAGGCTACCGGCAAACCCTTAGCATTTATCTTAGCGGTAGTGGTGATCATTGCCTGGGCAGTAACGGGACCTGTCTTCCATTTTTCGGATACCTGGCAGTTGGTGATCAACACAGGAACCACGATCATCACCTTTTTAATGGTATTTGTTATCCAGCAGTCGCAAAACAAGGACACGATGGCATTACAGATCAAATTGAACGAACTGATTGCAGCCAGCGGGGCAAGCAATCGACTTATCAATGTAGAAGATATTACGGAAGAAGAACTGGAAACGTTGAAAAAATTCTACGTCAGGCTATCAGCCCTGGCCAAAAAAGAGGCTGATATCCATCTTACCCATTCGATAGATGAAGCCGAGGAGCTCCATGAACTGAAAGCAAAATTGCGGAAAAAGAAAGGTTAAAAGATTATAAACTGTAACTTTGTGCCCTACTAAACCGATTGCCAGCCACCAATTAAATTATCTTTGAAAATCATTACAAAGGCAACCGGTACATGAAAAAAAAAATTACGCTTCGACTTGACAGGACAGCCTTTATTCTTTCATTCTTTTTGTTCCTCAACAATAGCCGGGCCCAGGAATCACCTGTGTCCTTCAAAATAATCAACCAGAAGCGCGAACCCGTTGCTTTTGCCACCCTTATCGTAGTTAACCGGACTGATTCGACAAAAAAAGATCAAAAAGTAACTGATAGTACGGGCCTGATCACATTCGGGCTCCTCAAAGGAAATCAATACATCGTTACAGTTAGTTCCGTTAACTACCAGCCACTCGAAAAGGGAATCATTGTTACCGATAAACAGTTGTCTTTTACCTTGTCCCTGGAAGCGTTGCCTAAAACCTTGTCGGGTGTTGTCGTCACCTCATCAAAGCCGTTGATGAGACAGGAAGATGATGTAACTATTATTTGACCCGGAGAACCTGGCGGCTGCTTCCACCAATGTATACGAGGTCATAGAAAAAACGCCTGGGTTGTTTGTGGACCAGGATGGCAATATTTATATCAGCAGCCTTACACCGGCAGTCGTTCAAATCAATGGCCGGGATATGAAAATGAGCGCCGCCGATGTGGCCACGTTATTAAAAAGCCTTCCACCAAACGCTATCCTGAGAATTGAGGTCGTGAGAACGCCTTCAGCAAAATATGAGGCGGCAACTACGGGTGGTATTGTCAATGTTGTATTGAAAAAGGGAGTAAAGCTCGGGATGACTGGAAGTATTAATGGAGGTTTACAGCAAGGTAAATACGGCAACCAGTTTCTCGGTTTTAATTTTAATAATAACAACGGTAAACAAAGTTCTTTCATCAATTTCAATTACAGCCATCGCGACTCCTATGAAAAGCTCGTAACCGATCGCATTTACGCTTCCGACACTATGCTGAGTCAAAATGCGTTTACCCGCTATCCGGCCAATACCTGGTTTGGCAGTTATGGTCTGGTCTTTCCTGTTAGCAAAAAATGGGATATCGATTTCGGGACAAGTATCAGCTACAACGATTATGATAATAAGACTGATAACCGCAGCATTATTAAAAAGATCAGCACCTCTGAAATATTTACCGACAACCTGAACAAAGTAACGAACGACGGAACCACTACTAATTTCAGGATCGGGATCAATGGCAAATTGAAGATAGATTCGCTGGGTTCCGAATGGTCCAATGATATTTTTTACAACTACACGGGTAATAAAGCGGAACAGGTCTTCAGCACTTTATTTTATACTCCATTATTCGCTACTGTCGGCGGTGATGGTGTCAATGACAACAAACGCCAGTACTACAATGCGCAATCAGACCTGAAATTAAAACTGGCAAAGAAATTTACACTGGAAACCGGGGTAAAATCCTCACTGCTATTTTTTAGAAGTGTGGCTAATTACTTTAAACAGTCAGGAGGCAATCATATCAGCGACCCGAGCCGGACCAGTACGTTTCATTATGATGAAAACATCAACTCTTTGTATGCGCAGGGTTCGCAGACTTTCGGAAAGGATGTGATCCTCAAGGCGGGTGCTCGTTTAGAGAACACCAATATGGACGGCCTGCAGATCATCCCGGCAGATACGACTTTTAAGATTCACAGGACGGACCTGTTTCCTTACGTTTATCTCAGCAAAAAAATCATGCGGATTGCCGGCTTCGACCTCAGGGCCTACCTGGTTTATCGCCGCACGATTACCCGGCCCGTATATGATCAGCTTAACCCGTTCCCACGGTATGTAGACCAATACCTTTCGGAAACGGGCAATCCCTCATTGCGACCCCAATTCACCCAAAACTATGAAGCCAATATCAGCGTTGACGAACGACCCCTCCTGGCTATTGGAGTAAACGACACAAAGGATATTTTCACCAGTGTCATTTACCAGGCAGACAGTAGTCAAAGCCAGGCATACAGGACCTATGACAATCTCGGCAAGAACAAGGAATGGTATCTCCGTGGATTGGGCGCCATACCTCCGGGACATCGTTATTTCTTTGTGGTTGGAGCACAGTACAATCATAATGCGTATGACGGATTATATGAAAGCAAACCGCTGACCTTCAAAAAAGGCACCTGGACATTTTTTACATACCACACTTTCAAGATCGACAAACGTTCGGTGATTACGTTAAACGGGTTTATGCGGTTGAAAGGACAGCAACAATTTTATGAGCTCGGATCTTTTGGAGCACTCAACAGCAGCATCAATCGCAAGTTTCTCAAAGAAAAAATGATCGTCACGCTTAGCGTGAATGACATGTTCTTTACCAATAAAAACAGCTTCACTATCAAGCAGGGTTCAGTTGATGCAAGCGGCTACCGGGAAGCAGACACCCGCCGTTTTGGAATAAACATCCGCTACAATTTTGGCATCCGCAAAAGAGAAGAAGGCACCAACATGTTCAATGTTGAATCGCCCGAAAAATCGAACTAATAAATTTTGGTGGAAGTGTTATGAAAAACACTTTTAACAGCATCTTAGATATTGTACGATTGTTGAAAGTGTAAATTCAGGATGCTAAAACCAACCATTATGCCTAGACCTCGCTTTCTCCGCGTCTGCCTGTGCAGCGCTTTTTTTGTTTTAATCATAATAGCCGATTCAAACGCTCAACGCATCGCTCGAAGAAGGGAGCCCATAACGATAGACTCCGTCAAACCTGAAATTTCATTTGTAAGCCTACCTGTCAGGAAAGTGAGCGAGGCACGTGTATCGTCAATCGATCCGTTGGACAATGACATTCAGTTGAAAAAATCAGATAAGGAATTGGCCGTTCCCGATTGCCGGGAAACCAACAGCATTAACCGGCCTGGCATTGCCGATGCTTATCCTTTTCTTTCGCCTGATGGTCTTCGCCTGTACTTTACTTCTTCCCGTGATGGCGGATTTGGAAGGATCTTTCTTAGCACTAGAAAAAGCACGGACGACGCTTTTAGTAAACCTGAACCGTTAAGCCGCAATATTACTGCAGGGTACTTTGCCGCCAGTCTTACCAATGATGAATTGACCATCTGTATGGTGGAGTCCGGGGATTTATATATTTCCGTGAGATCAAATCGTAACCAGGAATTTCCGCAGCCTGTAAAACTTAGCGGCATTGATGGAAATAGTCACTATGGTCCTTCGATCTCTTTCGACGGAAAGGAGATCATATCAAATATTGAAGTAAATGGTAAAGACAGGATCCGGATCTATAAAAGGACCGGTACCTACCAGGTAGAAAAGGTGAAAGACCTTCTTTTACCTTCAGCACAGGAGTCCGGACCTGGTCAGTTGAGTAAAGATGGCCTTTCCTATTATTTCAGTATCGCCACAAAAAAATCAGAACATCTCTGGCGCTATACGCGAAAATCAATCACGGAAGATTTTGGAAACCTTACAGAAATACCAGATCCAAGGAAGGGATTGAGGAACATGATTCAGCCGAGCTTTAATGCAGACGGATCAATAATGGTTTTCGTGACGGCAGCAAAAGATCTTTGGGAATATGACGATATCCTGCTGATTGGTAGTCCGAAAAAACAAATTGAACTGCCCAAAATACCGGATATAAAGACGATTGCCGGCAACTCTGTTAAGCCGCTTCAAAGAGTAGAATTACCTCTGCTTTCTTTGAGGATCACGGAACATGATGTTATTTTTCCTGACGCTAGTTATTGTGCCGGTAGATTAGTCAAGAAAACCAAAAAAGAAACAGCACCTGATGCGGTAGCGCCTGATAAAAGCAGAGAAGCTTCATTGAAAAAAGCTGCGTACAATGTAGAAGAAAAAGTGAATAGCTCGTTCGTTTATCCCAATCCCTTTAAAAGCTTTGTCAATATTCAAATAAAGCAAATGCCCTCCAACGGGGCAATGTTTACTCTTTTTGATCTTTCAGGCAAAAGCGTCAGGCAGCAAAAACTGGATAACACAAACACCCGGGTCTACCTCGGACAGCTTGCGGCAGGTATTTACACCTACCGGGTTACAGGTGAAAAAGGTCAATCCATAGCATTTGGAAAACTTGTAAAAGGCGAGTAACAACCATTATATATGTCCTAGTTCGGCGGCAGACTTAGTTAAAAGGCTGCCGCCATTTTATTCTTATAATAACAAATGAAACTTTTATTCTGGCATTTAAACCTTATCTTTGCATTGTCAATTTGAGTTCTTCGCATTTCGTAACTGAATGAACTTTTCTGCTACGCCCATTTGTGCTAATAGTTAGTCTTCTTTACCGTGCTTTTTCTCAAGTATTTCTTAATTAATTAATTTTTCAAATGAACATTTATGTTTCAAACTTAAGTTACGCCGTTCAGGATGATGACTTAAGAGGTTTTTTTCAGGAGTATGGCGAAGTTTCTTCTGCCAAAGTGATTATGGACAAATACACAAACCGTAGCAAGGGTTTCGGTTTCGTGGAAATGCCGGATGACGCCGCAGCCCAGAAGGCAATTGCCGAACTGGACGGTGGTATGGTTGAAGGTCGCGCCATTAAAGTGATGGTAGCAAAACCAAAAGAAGAAAGAAGCAGCAATAAGCCTTCTTATTCTAACTCCAACAATCGTTGGTAATCATTATCGATTATAACCGATACTGATAAAAAAACCTCCGGATTTCCGGAGGTTTTAATTTTTTGAACCGATCCCGCCGTTCAAAGCGGGCGCGGATTTATGCTCTTTGTTTGGCTGTAGATTTCTTTTTGCTTTTCTTTAAAGCCGAATCGATCGCACTGCTGAGATTCGCAAATGTCGGCTTGCCGGTAAATGCTTCGTTGTTGATAAAGAATGCGGGTAATTCCTTTACACCCCGGTCAATTCCTTCCTTCAGGTCATCCTGCACCTGCCATCCATATACCCCGTTTACGAGGTCATCCAGGAATTTCTTATTGCTGATCCCGGCTTCCCTGGAATGTAATTTCAGGCTGGTTGTTCCCAGGTTACGACGATTGCTAAATAATACATTGTGCATTTCCCAGAATTTGCCTTCCTGGGCAGCCGCTACTGCTGCTTCGCTGGCCTTCATGCTGCGCTGGTGAATCCTGGTCAATGGAAAATGCCGGAAATTGAACCGGACCTTCCCTTCATATTCTTCCAGCAGCTGCTTTACAATCTCGTTTGCTTTGGCGCAATCTTCATTTTCATATTCGCCAAATTGCATCAGCGTTATCGGGGCGTCATTTTTACCCACGAAAACGTCTTTTGGTTCAATGATCTCTACGATCTCTTTTTTAAATGCCATTGTTTTTATCTCCTTTTATATGTGCCTTATTTCTAATGGCTTTGGCTTATTCCTCTATATAACAACCTTCTGGTTATTTAGTTGAGCCTCCCCCTTTAAATAGGTTTCGAAGGCGGCTGAAGGTAATATATTTTTGATATGCCGGTTCTAATTAAAAAATTAAATTTATAAACGGTATATCCCCATTCTGAAAATCAGTTAGATATACCAAAAATCGTTGCCCATTATTAAAAAAACGGGCAAGAAATTACTCAAAATTCATACCGCAAGCCATTCCCCTGGATAGTAGTGTAAGATTTATTTCTTCTACCGCTAAAACCGCCTTCATCTGGCCGAAAATCAGGCCTTTTTGGAAGCCGAAAAAGCGTTGGCGATAGGGCGCCGCCCTTCCTTAAACTCATTACTGGCAAGGGCTTTATGTTTTCTTTTGGACTTTAAGCGTACGCAAAACACGAGTAATTTGGTTTGTATAACAACTCTTCGCTGACTAGTTTTACGTCATCAAATAATTATTCCGGTTCTACCAACCCGGATTTAACGGGCCTCCGATAACGATCGGATCTAAAGCTCCACATTGTTTGCCCGGTTGCTCCATAAGTTTTACCAGATTGCAGCGATTGCCCCATAATCTATTTAAAACAGATTATTAACCTTAAATTTTAGATTTATGAAAACAAACATCAATGTCCGCCTCGTAGCCATCGCATTCGTTGCGCTATTTATGACAGCATTTATTTCCCCGGCATCAGCCAATGATGAAAAGAATGTCATTCCTGTTGAATTGAAGTTTATTGGAACTGCCAAAAACAATCAACCTGTTTTTCACCTGGTGTTTAACTCGGCCGAAGAAAGGGAGTTTATCGTCACTATCCGCGACGAATACGGCAATATTTTGTACAAAGACAAAGTAAAAGGTTCCAGCTTTACCAAAAAATTCGTGATAAACAGAGAAGAACTGGGAGATTCGGATCTGAAATTTGAAATCACGGGCAAGGATTATGATAAACCTGTGGTTTTCGAAATAAATAACCACACCCGCACAGTTGAAGATGTGGTAATCAATAAGATCAAATAAAAATCACAGTTCTTGTAAGGAAAAGCACAGCCTCGCTGTGCTTTTTTATTTTCAAAGCGGGCCTGGTCCGTGCAATTGACTATAACGCAGTTCCTGAAGGTTCGGCAAGGTAACTACAATAAAAAAAGGCGAGTCTAAGTTCGCCTTTTCTTATTCATTAATGATGACAATCACTGGTATTGGATGTAAACAGGTTGAGGTTTTAAAGCCAGCAATTCCCTGGGTGTCATTAGCCGGCCATTATTCCTAAGATCGTTTTTATAAAACAATTTAAACCCGGTAAACTGCACCGGTTCTTTATGTATATATAATTGATAGGAGCTGTATTTCAGGTCAGGATGTCCCCAACCATCCATGTCCATTACGACCTGCACTTCCGGTCTTGTTTTTATTTGTTTATAATTAGTGACCATACCTCTTGTAAACCGGTGCACGATCAGGACCTTGGGAGTAAGCTTGTTTTCTTTAACCAGCTTTGTAAGATATTCGGAAGCGTAGTTGATGTCAGCCGCATCAAAAGTACCTATTACTTTTCCAGGCGCCTGTCCTCCCTTCATAGAAAATTCCGGGTCGATTCCCAGGTGCACATTCGGCATTTTCAAATAAGGTTCCAGTTTGGGAATCTCGTCCTGCAAAGTGCTCAATCCAACCTGTATATCGAGAAATACTATCGCATTGATCCTTTTTGCCATATTTAAAATCGAATCGATCTGGTGGAAAGGCATTCTCAGTCGGTATTTCCCATCTTTACCAGAATAACCCTGCGCAGTTACTGCTATGTAATGAAGAGCGGGTACTACTTCGATGGCCGAATCTGCTTTTTGCCATGCTGCAACTTCCTGCTGCAATTTCGCCAGCATCTGGGAAGGTGGGAGTTCACCCAGTATCCCCATTTGCTTTGAATACAAATTGCCATAAAAAGAAACGATCCTTTTAAAAGGGAGGAGAGCTCCATCCAAAGGATAGTCTGCCTTAACAGGCCATTTGCCCGTTGTATCGCCATTGGTAATATGTGCTATTTTATTTTCATACTCGACGCTGTCGGAAATGACAGGAGCAATCTTCCTCTCTTCCAGCGCCGGCCCGCCCTGACTGGTGGAACTGGGGCCCTGTGCAGAAGCTTTCGAATACAATACAACTTTATATCCTCCAAACGCGATAGCAGAAAACAGGATGAGAATTAAACTCAGGCGTAAAACAAGTACATAGGACTTGTTGCCCGATGACGGCTGGGACATAGTGTGATTCATATAATAGTGCGTTTAATAGGGTTGGGTTGACGACCTCAAAAACGTAAAA
>VBAT01000061.1:0-37346 GCA_005884665.1 Bacteroidota bacterium | reverse complement strand
AAATACTACGGAATTATTCAGGATATTTACCGTTCCCGGGATTCGTCAGCTTTTTCAATTTATTAATTATAACGGTGTACATTTTTCTCGACATTTTCTTAACAGTTGCACATATAGTGGTGACCCTGTTCAATCTCACGGGTTGGATTTGGAGACGTACACGAAAGGTTCATTTGATGGTCCTTTCCCTTACATTGATGAGTTGGCTGGTACTCGGCATCTGGTATGGATGGGGATATTGCGTCTTAACAGACTGGCACTGGGAGGTAAAAGAAAAGCTGGGCGAGAAAAATCTTCCTGCTTCGTTCATTAAATATCTTGGCGATAAGTTAATCGGTAAAAACCTCGATCCCTCGCTGGTTGACAACATAACCCTGGGCTGCCTGGTATTTGCAGTAGTAGCGGCTGTTTACGTGAATTTTATCAGGAGGAAAAAAGCACCAACTGGGTCATCGATTCAACACAATTGAAAAAAATTACCGACTACCAGGCCTATTGAGTAAAGATCACTACTCGTTCAATTTTTCCTTCACCACGACAAGATCTTTCAGATCAACCTGCATAGGCAGCAGGCCGACTTTTACAACAGCCCTTTTACCACGTAACTCCAGCACCTCTCCCACCTGATGATTCAATTTCAACTTTACTTTATCACCGGTTTTTATTTCTCCGCCTATTTCTGCAAACCTGGAATCTATTTTCTTCTGCATTTTATTGACTGCTTTCTGCTCATTCTTTTTAAACAGCAGGGCATTCATCTGTTTGATTACTTTGCTTTTATCTTCCTCCTTCCGCCATTCGATCAGGAGTTGTTTGAGCTTCCGTTCCATATCCTTCAGGTAAGCGATCCTCTCTTCTGAAATACGGTTTTGTTCCTTGAGTAACTGTAGCTGCTGTTGGTGCCGTTCCCTGTTCAGCACCTGCTCCATTTCTTTCTTTAGCCGTTCGGTTTCTTTTATGGCGACATGCAATGCCCTTTCTTTTTTTTCAAGGTCACGAAGATCCTGTTCCGTTCGGTTCAGCAGTTTATCCAGGCGATACTGGTCTTCCGCTACCAGGTTCCTGGCCTGGTTGATCAGGTCTTTGTTAAGACCGATCCTTTCAGCAATTGAAAACGTATAGGAGCTCCCGGGTTTACCGATCAGCAATTTATATTGGGGTTGCAGGTTTTTTTCATCAAATGCCATTGCCCCATTGATGATACCCGGGGTTTTGCCGGCCATTATTTTCAGGTTCAGGTAATGCGTTGTTACAATCCCGAAAGCGTGTTTCTTTGCCAGTTCCTGTAGTATTACTTCTGCGAATGCTCCTCCGAGGTTGGGATCGCTACCGCTTCCCAACTCATCGATAAAGAAAAGTGTTCTTCCATTTGCGGTCTCCATGAAATATTTCATGTGAATAAGATGGCTGCTGTACGTGCTCAATTCGAACTCTATGCTTTGTGTGTCGCCGATATGGATCATCAGTTGCTTGAAAATGCCGAACTGCGAAGAAGCATGAACGGGGACCAATAAACCACTTTGCACCATCATCTGCAACAATCCCACAGTTTTCAGCGTAACCGTTTTACCGCCTGCATTAGGTCCGCTGATCACCAGGATTCTCCTGGTATCGTCCAGCGTTATAGAAACAGGGATAGTGGGTTTATTTGCTTTTTGATTATATAATAGCAGTAGGGGATGAAATGCCTGGACCAGGTGAACATGGGCTTTATCAGTAACCGAAGGATATTCCCCCTTTATATCACCGGCCAGTTTTGCCTTAGCCCTTATGAAATCATATTCACCTACAATAGTGTGATAGGTTGTCAGCAATGAAGCATGCACGGAAAGCCTGGCAGTCAGTTCACGCAAAATGCGATAAACTTCTTTTCTTTCGTCGTTTTCCAACTCGTACACTTCATTATTTAATTCAATGGTCTCTTCGGGTTCTACAAATGCCGTTTTCCGGCTGTCGCTTTCGCCATGCAGTATTCCTTTCACCGTTCGCTTTTGCTCGGCAAACACAGCAAGGACTCTCCTGCCACTCATAAAGCTCTCTTCTATTTCGGCGAGATATCCTTGCTTATTCAGTCTCGCAACAATTTTTTCAAATACCCTGCGCAATTCGATCCGTTTGCGATACAAATTCATCCGGATACTTTTCAGTTCGGGCGAAGCGCTGTCCTTTACCTGTCCATCATTGTCCAGTACGTGATCAATCATTGCCATGATTGCCTTTTCATAATGGGTGCCGCTAACAACCCTTGCCAGAGCTTCATATGCGATGCGTCTTTCATTATCAAACCAGCGGAAGATCCTTTCAATGCTTTCCGCCAGCTTTCTTACCTGCATCAACTGTTCGCCCGACAATACCGCGCCCTGTATGGATAACAGCTTAAGTTCGTTGGAAAGATTCAGGATATAATCGTTGGGAAAATAAATACCATTTCGAACCAACTGGCTGTATTCGTGGCTTTGCTTTAATTCGGTTTCAATAAACTCCTTTTGCGTATGGATCCTTAGCTGCCTGGCTTTGTCGCGGGCATACTCGTTCCCGCAGTGCGATGCCAGCAGATTTTTTATCTTGTCAAATTCAAGTTGTAGATAAGCTGATTCCGGGTAAAGTCGCATCTTCTTCGCTGAAATTTTAAAGTTTACAAAGGTAACTACTAAAAGCTTTTGCGGCGGATCAGCTTTGTAAGAATAGTCGCGATCATCAAGATGAGGAAATAAACCAAAAACAAAATGTGAAGGAATATAAAAGCAGTCCCGATCCAGGTAATCGCGGGAGAAAAACTCCCGCGAAGTAGAACGGCTTCCATTGCTTCGGACGGGCTATTGCCAATTCTATTTGCTGTATACTGCTCCAATGCAAAATAAAGCAGGATTACAACCGACAGACAAACCTGTGTAGCAATGACATGAAGATTACAGATAAGAGGATTCCTTTTATTTGTTACCCGAAACAATTTATGCATAAAGAAATAGGCAACCTGAACCAGGAAGACCATTTGCAGAACCTGCGAAACGGGCATCATAATAGTCGTATCGTGAAAATGGATTTCGAAAAGAATCATCCGTAATGTGAAGAACTGGCGTATGAGAAGCAGCGTAAGCGGGCATGCAAGCAGAAGATTTTCAGGTGCAAGCAGTTTTTTCTTAACTTTTTCTTTTCTAAACATCCAGTCTCCTTCTTTGTTATTTTCGTAGATATTACTGTTAATGAATTCTCAAAGCGTTTCAACTAGCGTCCCGGCTGAAAAGACCAATGCCGCCGCTTCGAAAAATTACACGAAATTTATACATCAAATGCAAGTTAACAGTATGAAAAGAATGCTAAGTCTTCTGATGATTGCCACCACAGCGTTTTGCTCCTGTGCGCAGAATTCATCGTCATCTAAATCGCCTGATAACAAAAACAACAACACCGATATGGAAAATACTAAAACGTCGGCTCCGAAGGACAGCACTTTACCGTCTGGTGCAACCGATACCGCCACTTTTGCCAATGGATGCTTCTGGTGCACAGAAGCTATATTCGAGCAACTCGATGGAGTGATCAGCTCCACTTCCGGATACACAGGCGGAAAAACCGAAAACCCGACCTACAAACAGGTTTGCACCGGAGAAACTGGTCACGCCGAAGCCTTGCAAATAGTCTATGATCCCAAAAAGATCAGCTTTGATGAATTGCTGGAAGTATTCTGGCAAACGCATGATCCTACTACTTTGAATCGCCAGGGAAACGATATCGGCACTCAATACAGGAGCGGTATTTTTTATCATAACCAGGAACAAAAGGAAAAAGCTGAAAAATATAAGGTGGCGCTCGATAAAAGTGGAGCGTTTGACCGGCCTATCGTCACTGAGATCACAGCTTTTACGAAGTTTTATCCCGCCGAGGATTATCACCAGCAATACTTCGATAACAATGAAGGGTCAAATCCCTATTGCACCATCGTGATCCGACCTAAGGTTGAAAAATTCAAGAAGGTATTTAAAGACAAACTCAAAAAACACCAGTAGTTTTATACCCGTTTCTATCTACCATTCGATAACCGTAAACTACCTATCCATGCGAACATTCACGACCGCATTTTGCCTGGCCGTTCTGGTGCTATCTGCCAGGGGACAGAGAACATCGGCTGCGGCCCATATCCAACTCAGTTTTCCACAGGGCGATTATAAGTCGGCCGATCCAAAGGCAGGGGTTGGCATTCGCTTTAATGTGCTTCGCCGCATCATGGATGAAAGCCCGTTTAGTGTCGGTGCCGAGTTTGGCTATATGGTAAGAGGTAGCAATACAAAATATTTCGATATCTATTATGGAGGATACTACGATACTTATAAAATCTCCGCCAGCAACAATATCATGTCTCTTGCTTTCAAGGCAAGGGCCGATCTTCTTCCAAAAGAACGACCTGTTCTAATTTTCGTTGAAACTACTATTGGCGCTAACTTGTTTTTTTCCTCGGCAAGTATCGAAAGGGAAACTTATTATGGCAACTCTCAATATGTTGACGGTGACAATAGCAAAGGTTATTGGGCTTTTACCTGGGGTCCCGGAGTTGGAGTGGAGATCCCGGTTGATAAGCGCAAGCAGGCAGCCATTGTTGTGAAAGGCTCCTATTTGTTCGGCGCCAGGACAACGTATCTCTCAGATCCGTATATTGACGGTAATAGTGGAGCAGTTTTTTTCAATCAGAATGAATCTAAAACTGATATGATCCTGGCTGAATTGGGAGTGAGGTTTACTTTTCCTTCAAAAAGAAGATAGTTATTGATTAAGCCCGGCAAACTGAATGCATGTTTGTTTCTGATGTCGGTTTACTCTACGTGCGATTGACCGAATACAAGGATGGTATACAGGCTGATAAGAATAAAAAGCACGATTCGTATGATTAGAATATGGGTACCATTTGTTTTCATAGTGCGGTTTGTTTAAAAGGCTTCGAATGAATGAGTACGAATGATCTGAAATAGGACCGATCTTAAAACATCCGGCTAATTTGCCACCTGGTTTTTACGAAAGATAGTGGAGGGCGTTGTCGCTTAGTAAAATTGCCAACCCAGAACTGTAAAGTATACACAGTTTGTTTAATATGCAAGCCGGGTGCGGTCGACAGGCTGTGGATTTAAAGGCAACCATTTGTAAGTCAGCTGGTCACGCAAAAATAAAAATTTCAGAAAATACGGTCGCCTATGCGGGTTTTACGAAGCTCAAGCAGGTTAAGGCCGTTGGGAGTAAAGCCCGTGACATTCACCTGTACCAGCCTAACTGACTTGTCGTACCATAACGGTACCACCGGCGCATCGTTTATCATCAGCTGGTCGGCCTGCCGGTAAAGACGGTACCGCAACGAATCATTTTCCTCCGTCAACGCCTTTTCAAATACCGCATCGAATTGAGGGTTCTTATACCTTGTATAATTGGGTGGGGCCGGATTCTTTGAATAAAATACCGATAAATAGTTTTCAGCATCAGGGTAGTCGGCAATCCAACTGCCACGAAAAAATAAAGCTCTTGAGTTGGACGTCATTTCAAATAACAAAGATCTCAAGACCACTTCAACCTGGATCTTAAACCCCAGTTCTTCCAGTTGCCTGACTATGAAATTGGCCATTTCGGCGTAGATAGAAATTGTCAGCAGTTTAATAGGTGGTAGTCCCTTTCCTTCCGGAAAACCGGCCTCTCTTAGTAATTGCCTGCTTTTGTCAGGATCATAGTGATACCCTTTTACTTCCATAGAATCAAAAGACGGTAACCCCAATGGAACAAAACCTGATTCAGCAGGAGTCCCCAGAGAATTCCGCAAATAGAGTATCATCTTCCGTCGGTCAAATCCATAATTGATCGCCTGCCTGATCTGTTTTAGGCGAAATGGAGATTGCTTAACGAGTTCATTCGCCGTATCGGTGAGTATCCCGAAATACTCGACATTTAAATAAGGATTGGCTTGCAATTCGATCTTTCCCAGCCATTCTTTTTTCAGCAGGCCTTTCTTGGTAAGCACCTCGTCTTTGAACGAAGCATCTATATCATTGATAAAATCCAGTTGCTTTTGCCGGAAAAGTAAAAATTCGGTAGCCTTGCTGTCGTAGAAAGTAATCTTTATTCCATCAAGATAGGGCAAACGTATGCCGGCGCTATCTGTTTCAAAATAATTTTCATTTTTTGCAAACACCAGTGCCTGTCCTTCTTCCCAGGCTACAAAACGAAAAGGCCCTGAACCTACCGGGTGACGGCGAAAATCATTCCCATATTTTTCCACTGCTTCTTTCGGCACTACCGAACAATATTGCATTGAAAGTATACCCAATATGGGGTTGTAAGGGCGTTGAAGTTTTAACTGGAAAGTTGTATCATCGATCGCCCTGAAGGGCTTTATCGAATCAACCTTATTGTTGAATATCCAGGCGCCGGGACTTGCAGTCTGCCTGTCCATAATTCGTCGCAGGCTATACGCAACATCCGCGGCAACCAGTTTCCTTCCTTTGCCATTGGGAAAGGCGGCATCGTTATGAAAAAAGACATCGCTGCGTAGATAGAATGTAAACGTTAACCGGTCTTCTGAAATCGTCCAGCGCCGGGCCAGGGAAGGAATGATGTGGAGGCTGTCGTCCGTTTGCACCAATGTATTGAACAACTGGTGGGCCGGCCACATGGTCGATTGGTTTTTCGCAAATGCCGGATCCAGGGATGCTATTCCCGTCTGCTCATTATAATGAAATATCTTTTTATCGCTGTTCCTCTTATTATGGCATCCACAGATCAGCACAACGAAAAATGATCCAATAATAGCGACAGCTACCCGCGAACCACGGGATAACCAAAGTTTTTTTGCAGGCCCAATCTTAAACGAAAGGATTGGCGGACACAGGTAAGAAAAGCGATTTCTTTTAACAGGCATATTCCAAACGAACAATTAAATTTACAATTCAAATACATTCAACGTGAAATACTTTTGGAGAACAACCGGGATGTTTTTCATCCTGCTGGCAGGCAAATACTCATCGGCTCAATATACACACCAGGATACTTTGAGAGGAACCATTGGTCCTGAAAGAGCTTGGTGGGATGTGTTGCGTTATGATATTTCTGTCACTCCTGACTATAACAAGAAGTCCATCACCGGTCGTACGACCATCCAGTATAAGGTCTTACCCAACCAGAAATCCGACTATCTCCAAATTGATTTACAAAAGCCGCTGAATATTGATACACTGTTCTATGATGACAAGTTATACATCAACTATCCCGGTAAACCTTACTATAATGAAGGCAATGTATGGCATATCCCGTTACCTAAAGCACAGGTGAACAGTATCCACTCGATCTCTATCGCTTATCATGGAAATCCCAGGATAGCAGTAAGAGCCCCCTGGGATGGTGGCTGGATATTTACCAGGGATGAAAAAGGCCGGCCCTGGATGACGGTGGCCTGCCAGGGATTGGGCGCCAGCGTCTGGTATCCCTGCAAAGATCATCAAAGCGATGAACCCGACAATGGCGCCACGCTTTCGGTAACAGTCGTTGACTCACTTGTAGCGGTGGGGAATGGAAGGTTAAAAAATAAAACATCTACCAATGGCATGACTACCTGGATCTGGGAAGTAAAGAACCCGATCAATAGCTACAATCTTGTACCGTATATCGGTAAGTATGTAAACTTCACCGATACCCTGGCGGGCGAAAAAGGAACCTTGGATTGCAGCTATTGGGTTCTCGATTACAATCTTGACAAAGCAAAAAAACAGTTTGGACGCGATGTAAAACCCATGTTGCATTGTTTTGAATATTGGATGGGTCCCTACCCTTTTTATGAGGACAGTTATAAACTGGTTGAATCTTCACATCTTGGCATGGAGCACCAGAGCGCGACAGCTTACGGCAATCACTATATGAACGGGTACTATTCCGGCGGACAGGGTTTTGATCTTTCGGGGAGCGGGTGGGGTATGAAATGGGACTACATCATCATACATGAAAGCGGCCATGAATGGTTTGCCAATAATATTACCACCAATGATATAGCCGATATGTGGGTTCATGAAGGCTTTACTGATTATTCAGAACCATTATTCGTGGAATGCCAATACGGTAAAAAGGCGGCTGATGAATATTGCCAGGGATTACGGCGGAATATCCAGAACGACAGGCCGGTTATCGGGCCTTATGGGGTCAACAAAGAAGGCAGTGGTGATATGTATGCCAAGGGCGCAAATATGCTGCATACGATTCGCCAGGTCATCAATGACGATGAAAAATTCAGGCAAATTCTACGTGGGCTTAACCGGGATTTTTATCATAAGACGGTGGATTCACGGGATGTTGAAAAATACATGAGTGAAAAATCCGGGATAGATCTTTCAAAAATATTCGATCAATACCTGCGTACGACAAAGGTGCCGGTATTGGAATATAAAATGAACGACAGGAAATTAAGATATCGTTGGACGAACTGCGTCGACGGTTTCAATATGCCGGTGCAAATCGGGACGGGTCATGAGTTGTGGCTCAAACCCACCACTTCCTGGCAGGAAATGGAATTACCTTTGAATTACTCAATGGATGAAATAAATAAAAACTTTTACATCACAGTAAAAAAAGCGGGGTAATTAGAGTGTAAGGATTCTGTTCTTACTCACCATTCAGCATTCACCATGAGTACCATTCGCAAGCAAAGCATCATTTCTTCGGTGGTTATTTATATTGGTTTTGTCATTGGTCTTATCAATACTTATTTTTTTACCAAGCAGGGACTTTTTGAAGGAGCACAATACGGGCTGACTGCAATTTTTGTGGCAATCGCAGCCATGATGGCGGCCTTTGCAGCCCTGGCCATGCCTTCTTACATACTTAAATATTATCCTTACTACAATGATCATTTACCGTCCCGGAAAAATGATATGATAACATGGGCGCTAATCGTAGGTATTATAGGATTTATCCTGGTGATCATCGCGGGACTGGTTCTTAAGCACGTCATCATTCGCAAATTCAGTGAAAACTCAGCCCTGCTGGTACATTATTACTACTGGATCTTTATTCTCGGTTTCGGCCTTACCATCTTCTCCATCCTGGAAGCTTATTCCTGGAGCCTGAGGAAATCGGTCTTAACTAATTTTTTAAAAGAGGTTCAGTGGAGACTACTCACGACGGTGCTTATTATTTTGTTTATCGCAAAAATCTGCGACTTTGACCAACTGATCAAGCTATATTCTTTTACTTATCCTGTTATCGCCCTTACCCTGTTTTGTTATCTTGTTTTTACCAGGAAGATTCATTTCACTTTCACGCCCAGTAAAGTAACCCGGCGTTTTTTTAAGAAGATAGCCAGTCTTAGTGCATTCGCTTACACGGCCACTGTCGTATTCACAATGTCACAGGTATTCGACACGCTGGTTATCGCTTCCGTACTGGATGATGGTCTCAACAAAGCGGGCATTTACGGGCTGGCACAGATCATGACCAGTGTCATCCAGGCGCCACAACGTGGCATTGTCGCTGCCTCTGTAGCCCAAATTTCAAGAGCCTGGAAAGAAAAGAACAGGGCTCTCCTGCAGAGAATCTACCAGCGATCATCGATCAACATGCTCATCTTTGCATCCTTCCTTTTTGCATTGATTGCTTTAAATTATAAGGAAGCGGTCGTCACCTTCGGATTAAAAGACAGCTATCTTTTAGGCTATAGTCCTTTTATTTTTCTTGGCCTTTGTAGGATTGTCGACCAGGGCACAGGCGTCAATGCACAAATCATTGGCACATCAGTATATTGGAAGTTTGAACTGATCAGTGGCGTTATTTTATTGATCGTGATACTACCACTTACCTATATACTGACCCGGCAATACGATATCCTGGGACCAGCTGTTGCAGCTTTTGTGTCCACTATTATTTACAATACAGTGCGCATTGTTTTTTTATGGAAGAAATTCAAGCTTTTCCCTTTTACTGTACAATCCTTGTATACATTGGTGCTGGCTGCAGCCTGTTATACGGCCTGCTATTTTTTATGCAATGAAATACATGGACTGGGTGGACTGGTTTTACGCAGTGCTTTATTTATCCTGCTTTTCGGATCAGGCACACTCTATTTACGTCTCTCACCTGACGTCATACCTGTTTGGCAAACAATAAAGAAACGATTAAAGGTTAGATAGCGAGAAACAGTGAGGAAGAAGGTTTGAAAGGTTTAAGAGGTTTAAAAAGTTTAAAACGTTATGCGTTATGCTAGATAACCGCACTTCGCTCTCTTTCTCTGCTCTTTCTTAACGTGTGCCGGTTGGCTTTTCAATCCTGCCAATACCGAGGAAACGCCTGAGATAATAGGGGTCAAAAAGATCGCTTACGGTAACACCTCTTGCAACTGAGGCATGTGCAAATTTGTTATTGCCCATGTAAATACCAACATGCGAAACGCCGCCGGTTGTATTAAAGAAGACCAGGTCGCCTTCCTTCATTTCTGTAGCGGAAATATGACTCGACGCTTTGAATTGTTCGAAAGCAGTGCGGGGCACTGCAAGGCCAAATGCTGAAAGATAAACAGCCTGAACAAACGCGGAACAATCAACCCCGCTTTTAGTGCATCCACCCATTTTATATTTTGTACCATACCACTCGTCAACGCTCTTCAGCAATTCAACGTTCTCTATCTGGTCGGGATCTTTTCCCAAAAGACCAGCATATTTTATTTTCAGAGCGCTGACGTCTCCCGTTGCAGCGGTGTTTGTAGTTCTATTAACAGCAGGTTCAGCCGTCGTTTTTTGTTCCGTTTTAGCCTCGGGTATACTGGCCGCCAGCCCTGGATTGGAAGATATCTCATCCAGGAATTTAATATCATTCTTTTTAGTGTCAGAGGGTTTATTAAGCTGCGTGAGTTTTGAAGTGGGTTTATTGCCGCTAGCCGAGTTGATAGGCTTTGTGCTTGAGCAACTTGCCATCAAAACGATAAATGTAGCAATAAGCAGGTTCCTGATCATGTGGCTAATTTAAGGCCCGGATTGGCGCAATAATCCTGCCGGTCTGCAAAAATATAGTTTATTATTCGCAAATAATATCATTCATCAACGAAAAAATTATTTTTTAATTGCCCTTTTGACTAAGCAATTGCTGGCAAACCTGTTAATGGTTATGAGCTTTATGCGTAGGAGCAACACGTTTAACCAGATAGATATTTAATATATATTGTTCGTCATAGATGTCAAGGCTGTTATTTTATATCGGTATAATCCTATTCTTTGCCAGATGCCAGAGTGCTATCAGCGCAGAAAGCGCTTCCCCGGCTCTTATTACCGGCATTGATACATCGATGGCTATCGTGAATGACACAGTTCCCGCATTAAGACCTTACTCATCTCTTGAATATGATAAAGTGGAACTATTGCGCTCCGCTTCCGGAACAAAATCTGTTCTATTCAATGCTATTGGTTCAAAATTATACGCAATGAACCTCGAAGGGTTAAGCGTATATGAATTTGACCAGGCTTCCCGGAAAGTAATTAGGCGATTCAGGTTCAAACCAACCAGGGGAGACGGATGGGACTATGAAAAAGATACCATCATACCTTCCATTCAGGAAAAACCGGTGGAGGCCTGCCTGAGTCATGATGATAAGATATTATGGGTGTCGCTTCATAATGCAGAAGGGATTGTTCCTATCCGCGTGGATTCTGTTACAGCTAATATCGATGCATTGCATACCTATCCAACCAAAAAGGACATGGGAGTTTTAAAAAGGATCTTCGTCACTTATCCCGGCAATACAAGAAAGGATTCATTCGATGTACCGCTGATCAAAACAGGTAAAACACCTAAAATAATTTCTAAAACTGCCGATAGCAAGTATCTGTTGGTGAGCAACTGGCATTCCTATACTGTTAGCGTGGTGGAAATAAACAAGGATAAATTTCCATTTGGCAAAGTGATTACCACCATTCCGATGGCGGCCATTCCAAGAGGTATAGCCGTGGATGATAAAAGCCGTAAATCCTATGTAGCTATCATGGGAGGTGCAACCCTGGCCGTGATCAATAACGATACCTGGAAAAAAGATTCGGATATGAACGTTGCTACTAATCCACGTCATGTCGTAATGGATACCAGTGGTCATCTTTTCATCTCCTATAATTCACTCGGAAAAATCGCCTGCCTGGATGCGAGTACCGGGAAGACATTATTTACTGTTACTTCTCACGGCAAGCCAAGAACGATCATTCTTTCAAAGAACCAGAAGTTTTTGTTTGCTACCTGTTACAGCAGCGATACGCTGGATGTTTTTAAAATAAATGAAACCAGTTTTACAAGAGTCCATTCATTGCCCTGCAAAGGGCACCCTGTTGGCGTGGATATTTTTGAAAACGATGAAAAGCTGGAAGCATGGGTATGCAGTTATACCAATGGGGCTATCAATGTATTTAGTTTTCGAAAGAAATAATGGCAATCCGCCGCTCATGAGCCCGATACTTGAAGAATTCTTATCATACAGCAATTTTTATTCACAGATGGTGCAGAATTAAAGACATGGCTGCAGACATTTATCACCACGGGTCTTGCGGACTTCTTTAACTTGCAGCTTGCATTATGAAATTCTCTCACCTGCACGTACATACCCAATTTTCCCTGCTTGACGGAGCTGCCTCCATTCAAAACCTGTATAAAAAGGCGATTGCCGATGGAATGCCGGCCCTGGCGATTAGCGATCATGGGAACATGTTCGGCGTATTTGAATTTGTCGCCGAAGCTCAAAAGCATAAAGACGAGAATGGAAAACCCAAAATAAAACCAATCGTCGGCTGTGAATTTTATATTACTGCCAACCGCCATATCAAGACATTCACGAAAGAGTTAAAAGACCAGCGCAATCACCAGATCCTGCTTGCCAAAAATGAGGAAGGATATCGCAACCTGATAAAGCTTACTTCGCTGGGATTTATCGAAGGGATGTATAGCAAGTATCCCCGAATTGATAAAGAACTGATTTTGCGGCATCACAAAGGGCTGATAGCAACTACCTGCTGCCTCGGCGCCATGGTGCCACAGGCGATCCTGAAGAAAGGAGAAGAAGAAGGAGAAAATGAATTCAAGTGGTGGCTGAATGTTTTCCAGGAGGATTATTATGTTGAACTGCAGCGCCATGGTATGGCGGAACAGGATAAGGTTAACCTGGTGCTGATAAAACTCGCTAAAAAATATAATGTAAAGATCATTGCAAGCAATGATTCACATTACGTGGACCAGTCCGATTTTAACGCGCATGATATCCTGCTTTGCATCAACACCGGCGAGAAACAGTCCACGCCCGCGCTTCGCGAGTTCAGTGATGATGATGTGTTTGTAAAAGACAAACGTTTTGCATTTCCAAACGACCAGTTTTATTTTAAAACAACGGCGGAAATGAGCAAGGTATTCCACGATCTTCCTGAAGCGATCGATAATACCAATGAAATAGTTGACAAGATTGATCTGCTCAACCTGAAGCGGGACATCCTTTTGCCTTTTTTCCAGGTGCCGAAAGAATTTTCTTCCCAGGATGAATATCTCGAACATCTCACCTGGCAGGGTGCGCAGCTTCGATATACAGAGATAACACCCGAGATCGACGAACGAATCCGCTTCGAATTATTTACGATAAAAACAATGGGCTTTGCCGGTTACTTCCTGATCGTAAGTGATTTTATCAAAGCTGGCCGTGATAAAGGCGTATTCATTGGCCCCGGCCGTGGTTCGGCCGCTGGATCAGTGGTTGCGTTTTGTACAGGAATAACGAACATTGACCCCATCAAGTATAACCTGCTTTTTGAAAGATTCCTTAATCCCGATCGTAAATCAATGCCCGATATCGACACGGATTTTGATGATGAGGGCAGGCAAAAAGTTATTGACTATGTAGTCGATAAATATGGAAAGAACCAGGTAGCACAGATCATCACCTACGGTACAATGGCCGCGAAAATGAGCATCAAAGATGTGGCAAGGGTAATGGACCTGCCATTGGCCGAATCCAATGCACTCACCAAGTTGGTTCCCGATCGTCCCGGCATCGAACTGGGAAAAATACTTCATTCGAAAGATGGATTAGGCAGCGACGAAATGGAAAGTGTAAAAAAGCTCCGTGATATTTATAAACAGGAGATGACATTAGCTTCAAAAGTTCTTCATGAAGCGGAGAGGCTGGAAGGATCCGTTCGTAATACCGGTATCCATGCAGCCGGTATCATTATCGCACCGAAAGATCTTACCGAACTCATCCCGGTTGCCACGGCAAAAGACTCTTCACTATGGGTAACGCAGATAGAAGGAAATGTGATCGAGGAAGCAGGGGTTATCAAAATGGACTTCCTCGGGTTAAAAACACTCACGATCATAAAAAATGCCCTGGTGCTGATCAAACAGAATCACGGGGTAGAAATAGATATTGATAAAATTTCGCTCGACGATAAAAAGACCTTCGAGCTGTACCAGCATGGGTCAACGATCGGAACATTCCAGTTTGAAAGCCCGGGTATGCAAAAATACCTGCGTGAATTAAAGCCGGATAAGTTTGGTGATCTCATCGCGATGAATGCTTTATATCGCCCTGGTCCTATTGCCTATATTCCAAACTATATCGATCGCAAGCATGGCCGCGAAGCTATCTCTTACGATCTACCGGAAATGAGAGATTACCTGGAAGAAACCTATGGCATCACAGTGTACCAGGAACAGGTAATGTTGCTGGCGCAAAAACTGGCTGGCTTTAGCAAAGGCGATGCAGATGTATTGCGTAAGGCAATGGGCAAAAAACAGAAATCGGTTCTTGACAAGATGAAGGCGCAGTTCATGAAAGGAGCCACTGATAAAAAATTGCCAGCCGATACGTTGGAAAAGATCTGGACCGACTGGGAAGCATTTGCACAATATGCCTTTAATAAATCACATTCGACCTGTTATGCTTACGTAGCTTACCAGACTGCCTATTTAAAAGCGCATTATCCGGCAGACTACATGGCAGCGGTATTGAATAACGCCGGCAGCATTGACAAGATCACGTTCTTTATGGAAGAATGTAAGCGGATGGGATTAAAAGTGCTCGGACCGGATATCAATGAATCGCTGAAGGGTTTCGCGGTAAATAAAAAAGGCGAAATACGTTTTGGATTAGGAGGATTGAAAGGCGTGGGTGAAGCAGCTGTAGAAAGTATCATTGAAGAACGGATAAAGAATGGACCTTTTAAAACTGTTTTTGACCTGGTAAAACGAGTCAATCAGAGAACGGTCAATAAAAAAACAATGGAGAGCCTTGCCTATGCCGGTTCTTTCGATTGTTTCCCCGAGCATCACCGTGCACAATTCTTCCATATACCGGCTGATGAAACGGTCACCGGCCTGGAACGGATCATTAAATACGGACAGATTATCCAAACACAAAATGCGACCACGACCAATACCTTGTTTGGCGATTTACCGATAAGCATGGAAATACCGCCACCGCGGTTACCGGAATGTGAAGCCTGGTCACTGATGCAGCAATTGAACCATGAAAAGGAAGTAACAGGAATGTTTTTAAGCGGGCATCCGCTCGATCATTATAAATTTGAAATGAGACATTATGGGGTAACCGCTGTTTTCGATTTCAACGAGTTCAAAGAGTCTTTCTCCCTGCAGCCCAATCCCAATCGTATGTTCAGGGTGATCGGCCTGATAGCGGACGCACAACATAAGATTGCACGAAGCGGAAACAAATACGGCAATTTCGTTGTGGAAGATTATTCCGGAAAGACCGAAATTCTCCTGTTCAGTGAAGATTACCTGAAGTTTTCACCGTTCCTGCAACAGGGAAGCACAGTTCTGATCACCGGTTATTTCAAACAACGGTACAATAAGGAGGAAGCCGAATTTAAAATGGTCAGTGTAAGCCTGGCTGAAACGATGAAGAGAAATCTGACCAGGCAGGTGTCGATAGAGGTAAGCCCGCAAGATATCAGCGAGGACATGATCGGTTTTATGGAAAAGAACCTTAAATACAATCTTGGCTCTGCAACGTTGAAATTTGTGTTAAGCGAGCCCAAAAACAACATGAAAATTCACTTGCTGGCCACCAAGGGTTTTGAGATGAATGAGGAGATGATCCGGTTCCTGGAGAACAAGCCGGAGCTGGAAGTGCAGGTGTTAACGAATTGATAAAGAGCCGTTCGCAATGTTGACATTTTGTAAGCGACCCTGTAGCAATGGCATGAAAGTTAATCCGGGTCACTAAGTTTTACACAACCTTCTGCCAGCTTTGTATGTTATTATAATCGGAACTAAATTTGCACCCCCCTGGGAACCAAACGAAAAAATTAAAAACTTAAAATCAATATAATGGCAAAAGAATTTAATGATTCAAACTTCCAGTCGGACGTACTGGCTTCAGATAAACTTACTGTAGTCGATTTTTGGGCAGAATGGTGTGGACCCTGCCGGGCTATCGGACCCGTAATTGAAGAACTATCGAAAGAATACGATGGTAAGGTGAATGTTGGCAAGGTCAATGTTGACAATAACCCTCAGGTATCGATGAGCTATGGCATCACTTCTATTCCAGCCATCTTATTTATCAAGGGTGGTAAAGTAGTCGACAAACTGGTAGGTGCACAGCCTAAAGGAAACTTTGTAAAAAAGATTGAAGCACATTTGAAATAAGCTTCCCCTAAAAAAAACAAGGCCCCGTTCATTTGTTGAGCGGGGTTTTTTTTATTCGGATGCTGGATGCTGGATACTAGTTGCCGAATGTTAGATGCTCGTTGATTTCAGCACTGAAGCGCCAGTAACCAGCATCCAGTATCCAGCATCCTGTTACTACGTCCCACTCCCAATGACTAGTGTGCTGTCATCGCTATTGCCTCTCCCTTCTTCGCTTCGCCTGTAGTTACTACATGTTTATGTTTAAAGAACAGCAGGAATAGAATACCTACTATCAACGCATAAATGGCAAAAGTCAGCCAGATCCCATGCCAGTCCCTGTCGCCATTAGGAAAAATAAAATACTTAGCTATCACATATCCGCTTATTGTGCTTCCTAACCATGCTCCAACACCATTGGTCATCATCATAAATAAACCCTGTGCACTTGAACGTATCGAGGTGTCGGTAGTCGTTTCAACAAACAAGGAACCGGAGATATTGAAAAAATCAAAGGCCATTCCATATACAATCGTCGGGTCACCATAAGCAAACAGTCCGAAACGGACTACCCACGCAAACATCGACATTAGCATCACTTTCTTTATGCCGAATCTCCTTAAGAAAAACGGAATTGTCAGGATAAACAGGGTTTCCGACATCTGGGATATGGACAGGATAATTGTTGAAAATTTTACCACAAAGGAATTGGCATATTGAGGCACCCTGCTAAAATTATCAAGGAAGGAATCACCATACATATTTGTCAATTGCAGTGCGGCTCCCAGTAACATAGAAAAAATAAAAAACAAAGCCATCTTATAGGTTGCAAATAACTTGAATGCTTTTAATCCGAGTTGTTCCACTAATCCCGCATCCTTTGAAATTGAACGGGGTGGTGGGCATTTGGGAAGCGTAAATGCGAACAACCCCAGTATGATGGCAGCTACAGCTGCAATGATAAACTGATTCGAGTTTGACTTGCTTCCGCTGAGATTGGTAGTCCACATGGCGACAATGAAACCGACGGTGCCCCACACGCGAATGGGTGGAAAAACTTTGACCACATCATGTCCTTCTCTTTTCAGGATAGTATAGGCGATTGAGTTCGACAGCGAAATGGTGGGCATATAGCAGATCATGGCAGCAAACATTACATAGTATAAAGTGTGCGGATCATTTACACTGGGCACATAAAACAGGATCACCCCGTATAAAATATGCAATACTCCATAAAGTTTTTCCGCATTAATCCACCGGTCGGCGATGATCCCGGTGACCGCCGGCATGAACAGGGATGCAAATGCCAGTGTTGAAAATATAGCTCCGAACTGGGGGAAAGTCCAGCCTTTTGCGTTCAAACAATAAGTGCCAATTGTAAGCAACCAGGCCCCCCACACAAAAAACTGCAGAAAGCTGAGAATAGTCAACCGGAATTTGATATTCATGTAGAGTAGTTTTGGATGATGCCGTAGTTTGGGCAAAGGCGGAAGATAGGCATTTTTGATATTACATTTTACCGTAAAATCGAGGATAAAAGGCAACCTTTAATGATGAAAAACTGATTGAAAATTAGAAGGTAATGAGAGGTAATGTTCCGGGAAGATTTTTTTCGGGGTGTTTGTATTATTCTGTATAATTGTAGCTGCTTTGCAACCAATCAAATCTCTTTTTTCTAACTTAAAACTATACTGCTTTGAAAAATTTTACCTATCTCCTATTAGCAGGTTTGTTTATTCTCATGCTGACGGATGTAAATGCGCAAAGTGAGCGCTTTCTGCATCCTAACGGCGTTAAGCCAGTCAGCGTTTCCCAGCCCAATCGAATTTCACCAGAAAACCGCTGCGGTACTATGCAGTCTCTTGAAGAATATTTTAGGGCCAATCCTGATGCAAGAGCTATGGCAGAGAGAAACAAGACACTGTTTGCCCCTGAAAACCCTTCCAACGGACAGAATCAGAGAGTACAGACCGTCATCACCGTTCCTGTTGTTTTTCATATTGTGGGTAATGCTACAAGGCAGTCACAGGTAACCGACGCCGATATTTTGTGGCAGCTTAATAAGTTGAACGAGGACTATGGAGGTTCAAATGCCGACAGTACCAATGCTGCTTATGGGTTTTATCCCGTTCGTGCTTATAATGGATATTGCCAGATACGCTATTGCATGGCCCAGCGTAATGCCCTCGATCTTCCTTCCAACGGTATCGAGCGTGTAGTATCAACACTCAACGGTACTCAAAACTGTGGTAACAATAGTTTGGTCAAACATACAGCAAGTGGCGGTGCGGATTCCTGGGATCCTTCCCGTTTTTTAAACATATGGGTGGGAGAATTCGGCCCCTGTCTTCTCGGTGTTGCTACTTTTCCAGGTACCGGCCCTGCTGACGAACAGGGTTTGATCGTATCATATGAAGGTTTTTCAAATAACCCCGCTTATGTTGATCCTTCCTTCGCTTTGGGTCGTACTGCGGCTCATGAACTTGGTCACTACTGGGGTCTTTATCATATCTGGGGCGATGAAGGTGGATGTTCAACTTCAGATTTCCGCCAATTACCAGGAACCTGTTTATTACCCGCCAGCCTCGCAGGAGCGTCTAATGACGTTGCTTTTGGGGACACTCCCAACCAGGCGGCTCAGACAACCAACTGTCCAAGCGGCATGACAACAGATGCTTGTGCCACTTCGGCCCCGGGTAAAATGTACCAGAACTATATGGATTATACCGAGGACGCTTGCTACTCCATGTTTACAAAAATGCAGGCCGATCGTATGCAGTGGGTATTGGATAATTGCAGGGCCTCGCTCAAGACTTCGAATGGCTGCACTGCTCCTCCCCCCGCCGCAGGAAACGATGCAAGAATTTCAGTGATCATTAATCCCGTGAATGGAACAAACATCGGCTGTACCACGGTTACGCCGGTTGTTACTATTCAGAACCTCGGAACAAATACACTGACTTCAGCTAAAATTAACCTGATGTTGAATGGTACACCCAACCCCACTGGATACCCAGTGAGTTGGACAGGTTCATTGACACAGGGTCAATCAGCCAACGTAACGTTGCCGGTGGTTAACGTTGCTGCAATACAGACACACGTGCTGAAAATATACACGACATTGCCGAACGGTCTCACAGATGCAAACTCAACAAATGATACAGCAACATCCAGTGTTATAAGAATTGCCCCTTCGGCTTTACCCGTAGTCAATGGGTTTGAATCAACTTTGACGCCCGTCGGATGGTCAAATCTGAATCCCAACAACGATGGCTTGTCATGGTTCCGCTTCAATCCGACCGGAGGTGCAGCCGGAGGATCAGTTTGGGCTGCTGTTGCTGACAACTATGACTTTAACGTTCAAAATACAGTGGACGATATCGTTACACCCGTGATCAGCACTACCGGTTTACTGGCAAATGACTCATTGCTGATACAGTTTGATCTCGCACATAAGAATTATGTTCCCGGTCCGTTTGATCCCCCGATCCAGGGTGATTCATTAAAGATCCTTGTGACCAATAACTGCGGAGCTACCTGGACGACGATCTGGGCGAAAGGAGATCCTGATCTCGCTACTGCAGGGTCTTCACAAGCACTTTATAATCCACCGGCACAGAGCGACTGGAGAACATTTAAGCCGGCTATCGGTAACAATCTCTTTGGCGCTGGCCAGATACAGGTTGCTTTCCGGAATGTGAACGGCTTTGGGAATGTGACATGGCTTGACAATATCAACATTGTCATGAAGCCGAGAAAGGACATGCAGACCACAGCGATCGTAAGACCTAACAATACTGAATGTGCTCCGCCATTTGCTCCTTCTATCACTGTTAGAAACGGAGGTGGTGAAGCGGTTTCAGCTTTCAAAACGGGTTATATACTCAATGGCGGCGCTCCGTTCATCCAGGTCAACAATATTGCCCTGGCTCCCGGTGCAAGTACTACAGTTACTTTCCCGGCAATCACCCCGCCAGTGGGCAATAACACTATCAAGTTGTTCGTAGCCGACCCGATCACTCCTTCTACAGGTCCGGACGGTACACCATCGAATGATACGCTGACCCGCACATTTTTTGTGGCTTCTTCAACTGTACCAAATGTTGTCGAAGGATTTGAAGGTGCAACCTTCCCTCCAAACGGTTGGTTCCGTATCAACCCGGATAACGCTATTACATGGCAAAGAACGACTCCAGGGAAGACAAGCAGTTTCTCAGCATTCGTAAACAATTACGATTACGCAACAAACGTGTACCTGTTCGATTACCAGTTAATACTACTGGTGCAGATTCATTGATCATTACGTTTGATGTGGCTAACCAGTACTGGACGGATGGTGTTGATACTTCTGTTGACAACCTCAGCGTTCTTATCGCGAGGAATTGTTCAGCAACCTTCACCACTGTTTATAGTGAAACCGGAACCGCTCTTGCTACAGCAGGCGGTGGGCCCGATCCTTATCTCGCTCCCGCAGAGTCCGACTGGAAAAAGAAACGTGTTGTTGTAAACCTGGTCACTACCCCTGCCAACAGTGTGGTTGTGCAGTTCAGGAATGGGGATGCTTACGGTAATAATACTTACATAGACAATATCAACATCACTCCGCAGTTCAAGCGGGATATCGAAGTTGTTTCCGTTTCACCAGATGTAGTTTGTACGCCGGCTATTACTCCTGTAGCCACTATTCGAAATAGAGGAACTGAAACCGTTACAGGTTACAAGATATCCTATGCTGTCGGCGCAGGCGCTCCCACGCAGATCACTGTTACCGGTGTAACTATTGCCCCGGGTGCTACAGCAACTGTTACGCTCCCTGCCGGAACACTGGCATCGGGAGCCAACGCCATCAAAGTGTTTACACAGGAGCCGACCACAGCAAGTGGTACCGGTGATCAATACCTGGTGAACGATACATTGAGTAAGACAAGCTATGCAACACTTACCCAGGTTGCTGCTCCTTTGGTTGAAACATTTGAAGGTACTTTCCTGCCAACTGGTTGGGCGGTCGCCAATCCTGATAACTCGATCACATGGCAGAAGACATCTTCAGCAGGCAGGAATAGCGCAAGCTCGGCGTTCATGAGAAACTTCATTTACCTGACTGCATTTGGCCAGAAAGACATTCTCTATACACCACCAGTTACTTACAGCGATGCGGACTCTGTATTACTCAGTTTCGATCTTTCCGCTGCAACGAAGGCATCTCCTTCCGCTGCTGTGCCGATGGATACACTTGAAGTTTTGGTTACAAGAGACTGCGGCAACACATTCACGTCCGTTTACAAGAAATGGGGCGCTCAATTGCAAACAGTACTTGATCCCGTCAGTCCGCTGCCCTCAGAGTATGTACCGTTTGCTGATTATTTATGGCGGACCGAGACCATTAACCTGACTTCGTTCAGGCCCAACGGACCTTTGCAGGTATTGTTCAAGAATAGCAGCAATGGGGGAAACAATATCTATATAGATAATGTGAACCTGAGAACAAGGATATTGCCGGCAGGCCTGAGAAGCAATGGATTTGTTATCAGCCCAAGTCCATTCAGCAACCAGTTCAACATCTGGTGGATCCAGGCTCCATCTGATCTTCGCTATGTCGCAGTATTCAATTCTGCCGGACAACAGGTTTGGAAGAAAGAGTACAATGGCAGCACTTCCAATGTCATCAACGTCAACATGACCATGATGGCCGCGGGAATCTATATCGTGCACCTTGGTTATTCAGACCAGGGCAAGGATCAGGAAGTAAGGATACTGAAAGCTCAATAAGTATAAACTAATCTTAATAAAAAACGTCACGCCAATTGGCGTGACGTTTTTTATTGTCGCTGTTGTAAATTTGCAACCAGAATAAATTAATATGATAAATGGGGAGAAATTACCGGTCGAATTAAAACGGATAGCAGATAAGATAATGGCCGGTGAACGTATAACAGATGAGGATGCACTTGTATTATTTGAAAAGGGCAGCCTGGCCTTTGCCGGCAGCCTGGCCAATATGCTGCGGGAACGCCTGCATGGCGACACTACTTACTTCAATCGCAATTTCCATATCGAGCCTACCAATGTCTGTGTATTCAGTTGCAATTTCTGTTCCTATAGCCAACTGTATGCTCACCGCGACGAAGGCTGGGAATTAAGTATGGTGCAGATGCTCGATATAGTAAGGAAATATGACGGCAAACCGGTAACTGAAGTACATATTGTTGGCGGCGTTCATCCAAAAATGAACCTGGAATTTTTTGCGGAGCTAATGAGAAAAATAAAAGAGCACAGGCCGGAATTGCATATTAAAGGTTTTACGGCTGTTGAGCTGGATTATATGTTCCGAAAAGCCCATAAAACCATCGAAGAAGGAATGAGCTACCTGCATGAAGCCGGGCTGGACTCCCTTCCTGGTGGTGGTGCAGAGATCTTCCATCCAGAGATACGTGAACAGATTTGCGCGGACAAAGTAGATGCTGATGGTTGGTTAAATATCCATGAAACAGCACATAACCTCGGTATGCAATCCAATGCAACGATGCTGTATGGCCATATTGAAAAATATTTTCATCGCGTAGATCATATGCGAAGATTGAGAGAGCTTCAGGATAAAACAAAAGGGTTTAACACATTCATCCCTCTCAAATTTCGCAACAAGGATAATGATATGAGTCAGGTCCCCGAATCAACAGTGACCGAAGACATGAAGATGTATGCAGTAGCAAGAATTTATCTGGATAACTTTCCGCATATCAAAGCCTACTGGCCGATGCTGGGAAGACAAAGCGCACAACTTAGTTTATCTTTTGGTGTAAATGATATTGACGGAACGATAGATGATACCACGAAGATCTATTCGATGGCCGGGGCTGAAGAACAAAACCCCTCAATGACGACGGCGCAACTGGTAACATTGATCAAACAGGCAAAAAGAAAACCGGTTGAAAGGGGAACACTGTATGACGTTATCAGGGACTATAGTGATATTGACATGAAAGAGATCGAGTCAAACCCGCTGCTGAATTAATAGCTTAATTTTTCAGCATTCCGGCAAACTTAATGGCACATTCACTGCTAATCCGCCATCAGCCGTTTCCTTGTATTTGCTGTTCATGTCAAGTGCAGTATCCCACATCGTTTTTATGACTCCATCCAACGATACCCTGGCATAATCAGGCATGCTTTGCAATGCGAGCTGTGATGCAGTAATCGCCTTTATTGCTCCCATTGTATTCCTTTCGATACAGGGTATCTGCACCAATCCCCCAATGGGATCGCAGGTCATTCCCAAATGATGCTCCATGGCTATTTCGGCCGCCATCAACGCCTGTCGCTGTGTGCCGCCCATAGCTTCAGTCAATGCAGCAGCGGCCATGGAAGATGAGACACCGATCTCCGCCTGGCAACCGCCCATGGCTGCGGATATGGTGGCCCCTTTTTTAAATATGCTGCCGATCTCGGAGGCTGTCAGTAAATAACGAATGATCTTATCGTCGGAATGACCTTCATTAAAAACGAGATAATACATCAGGACAGCTGGTATTACCCCGGCGGCCCCATTTGTTGGCGCTGTTACCACCCTTCCAAAAGAAGCGTTCTCCTCATTCACAGCTAAAGCAAAACAACTGACCCAATCAAGAATATATTTGAAATCATGCCCACCCTGCTTTATAGCTTTTATCCATGAATCATAATCTGACCAGCTTTGGTTCTTTAAGAGCTTTTTATTTAATCCTGCAGCCCTTCGTATCACACTCAATCCACCCGGTAAAGTCCCTTCCGTATTGCAGCCATGATAAACGCATTCTTTCATTACTCTCCAGATAGTAAGCAATTGCTCCCTTGTCTGCTGTTCGGGTCTCAGGGCGTTCTCGTTCTCCATGACTATTTCATGAATGGACAATCCTGTTTTTATACACCAGTGCAATAGATCATCGGCATTGTTAATGGGAAAGGGAAACTGTATGGCCTGGGATTTTGTTCCATTTCCGGAACCGGTTTCTTTTACGACAAAGCCGCCCCCGATGGAATAATAAGTTTCGGCTATTGCTTCATTGTTTTCCAGGGTCACTGCGAAGGTCAATGCGTTTGGATGAAAAGGCAGTGATTCTGTAATAAGAAATTCTATATCCTCCGTCGGATCGAACTCCACTTCGTGCAAACCGCCGAGAAGTATTTTCTTCATGGCTGCAATATCACCGAGCCGTGCACGTATATTATTTACGTCGAATGTAACCGGGTCATTGCCGCTTAATCCCAATTGAACTGCCATGTCAGTTCCGTGGCCTATGCCGGTTTTCGCCAACGACCCATATAGAAGAACTTCTATTTGTTTTACTTTATATAAGAGATCTTTTTTAACCAGTGACTCAACAAACTGTTGTGCCGCCCGCCAGGGTCCTAAGGTATGCGAACTGGAAGGCCCAATGCCAATCTTAAAAATATCGAAGACGGAGATAGGTTCGTAGGCCAATTGTGATTATTTAACCCACAAAATTACAATTAAAAAAAATCCCGTCACGCATTGTGCGGACGGGACACTATTGCAGGTAGTATTGGGTTTAATTTTGAATGTCTACAAGTGTAACATCGAAAAACAGTATGGAATTGGCAGGTATGGCGCCATACCCTTCACAGCCATAGCCCATTGAAGAAGGAACAACCAGTAAAATATGCCCTCCTACTTGTATCTTGGGAATACCTACTCTCCAGCCCTCAATTAACTTACTCAACACCCAACCCGTGAGGGAAGAATTGGTCTGCTGGTCAAAAATGGTCCCATTGACCAATTTTCCCGTATAGGTTATAAATACTTTTGAGTTCACTGAAGCGGTAGCACCAGTTCCCGGGTCAAGTATCTGGTAAAAAAGGCCTGAAGGATCTATTGTCGGGGTAATTCCATTGCCGGCACAATAGGCATTAAGGGAGCCCACTTCACTAGCCGGGGTCTTCGGGACACAGGATTTATCTTTAAAACAACTGAGGTTTAATAACAAGATAAACAGCAGGAGGAAAGGTAGAAGCAGTTTTTTCACCAGGTTTCTATTTAATTAAATAATAGCGACTTAAAGACAATTATCCATCATTTTGCGCTGCAAGGATACAAAAAAATTATTGGTGTTCTCTTTTAGCCAATAATTCCCTGTAACGCTGCTCATGCATATCCCATTTATGACGGGCGGAAAACACGGCCGTAAAAACCACAATTAACAGTGCGGCGACTATCAGCACCAGTATAATGGTCGAATAATCGGGCGTCGACTGGGCCTGAGAACGGATCTCGATCTCTGCCTGCTTATGCCAGCCTGAAAGAAAGCTGAAAAAGATGCCAACCACTATAACAACTCCCAAGGGAAGCCCGAGAGCCAGCTGTTTGGAAAACTTTTTGCGGCGGAGACGGTTGGCCTCCCAGTATTCAATAAACCTGGATTCCTCCTGTGTAAGCATAGGGACGGCAAAGTTAAAGTATTGGGTTATACCTATTGCTTTCCAGGTCCAAATTATATATATTGTGCATCTTAATTCCAATACTGTGAAACTAGCCAACCTGCTTGCCCAATACCTTTACACCAATAAACGGCTTGATCTGCCGGGAATAGGTACTTTTTTACTGGATCCTTCCATCAACCTCGACAACGAAAAAACCAAACATTCCGCTTTATCTGAAAGCATCAGTTTCAAAAGCAATTCTTCACTTCATGATGCGCCGGAACTGGTAAAGTATATCTCTGAAAAATCAGGGAAGATGAGAGTGCTTGCCGAATCAGACCTCGAATCCCATCTGCAGATCGTTCAGCAATTCCTCAATATCAACAAACCTTTTTCTTTTGAAGGTATTGGTACGCTGGTTATGATCAAGCAGGGAGAATTTGCTTTTACACCAGGCAATATCAATCCACGCATTAAGGATGACCCGGAAAGAGATAAACAGGTCCTGACAAAAAAAGATAATGTTGACGCAAAATACCAGGCATTCCTTGCCACGCCTGCAGTTAAGACACCCTGGAAGAAACCCGTGATCGCTTTATTGATATTGGCAGGGATCGGTTTGGCCATCTGGGGCGGCTATACTATTTCAACAAACAAAGCAAGTGAAGAAATAGTGACCGACAGTAATAATAATGAATCCACAGTAGTGGTACCAGATTCAACCGCCAACAAATTAACTGGCGATACGATCAATCAGGCAACTGTCCAACCATTAAATTACAAGTATGTACTGGAGATTACCAAAGGATCCAAAGCGTTGAAGCGATTTAAGCAACTACAGGATTCAAAACTTGCTAATGTCGTTCAACTCGAAACAAAAGATTCTGTACAGTATAAATTGTTTGTGCTACTGCCAACCAGCCGGGATACGACAAGGATCATCGACTCTCTCACAGCTTTCCTGGGCAAGAAAGTTTATATTGAACATCAAAACTGATCTTGACTTCGATGCTGATTTCAAGTAGGCGCCAAGAACCAAATTCGAATATCGAAGCGTGTTAGCGTTTTAAATGTGTACCTGCAACATGCTGACTTTATCAATCGCCTCGCGGTTGATATTTAATGCACATCTAATCTTAATAACTCCTGGTTTACAAACAACTGGTTCTCTGCTGAGAGTATCATTGCAAAAAATTCCCCGCCCATTTCTGGCTGATAAGGAAAAGAGTCTACAGTGTTATATTATTCGCCAGTTCATAAATATTTTACAAACGTTTGAATTTCCTGCATGGCTATTTCCTTAGCTTTGAAATACGGCAGCAATGCTACGCTGCCTGGATTAATAAAAACTGCTGCGCGGCTCTGCTTTCAACCGATAATCAATTTCCCTGGACTTAAATCTTAAATGATCTTTTATGAAGACTCATATACTTCTTATTGACACAGACAAAGATGAATTGACCTTCCTGCTGGATGCCCTGAAACTGGTACCACATGATGACGGGTTCAAATGTAGTTATGCCAACAGTGGGGAACGAGCCATTGAGATATTACAGCATCTTGTACCGGATCTAATATTCGTAGATTTCAAGCTCCCCGGGATGAATGGTCTTCAATTCTTGTCGGAGATAAGTAACCATCCTTTACTCCAAAACACGAAGAAATATTTGTACTCAATGTTCATCAACGAAATGATGAGTACTGCGGCTACAGAACTGGGCGCATCGGGATCCGTCAAAAAAACGTTTAAGATCACCGGTCTTAGCGACGAGTTGGAAAGGATCATGCGGGTGTCCCCGGAGCCAGCCTATGCTTTTTCTTCAATCCGGTAGTTGTTGTTAGCAGTTAGTCGATGGCAGGGCTTCTTCTCTTTTACTGAGATAATAATCCGCCAATTCAAGGAGGTGAGCTAATTCAAAAGGTTTTTCCAGGTAGTCATCAGCCCTGGCTTCTTTTGACAATGAAGCTATATCGGGTGCCGCCGAAATCATGATCACCGGGATCTGGCTTGTTTTGGATTGGCTTTTCAGGTAGCGACAGAGATCAAGGCCATTCCCGCCGGAAAGTTGTTTATCAATAAAAAAAAGATCGGGAAGCTGGTAACTCTCGTGGGTCAAAAAATGGCCATCGCTTTTCAGCTCGACGCAATACCCTTCTTTTTCAAAGATGATCTCAAATATATCCCGCACACCGGGATCATCATCGATAATAATTATTTTTCGCTTTACACCGGTAATCGCTTTTTCGGCAGTTCGTCTTTGCCCGACCCCTTTCTTTTTCTTTTTCACTTATTTGTGTTTACTGGTAATGAAAAGGAAAAGGTGGAACCTTTGTTTTTTGTGCTTTTGACCCAAATCTTTCCATCCTGACGCCTGACAAATTCCGCGGCGATATAAAGACCGAGACCCAGGCCGGCAAATGTATTCAGGGTAGGCTGTGTGATTCTGAAGAACCTGTCGAACACCTTTCTTGCCATTTCCTGTTCAATCCCTATACCAAAATCCTGTATATTGATAGTAATAGTGGAGTCCTGTGCTTTACTACTCACAATAACTTTTCCGCCGTCTGGCGAATACTTAATAGCGTTACTGATGAGATTGGTCAATACCTGTCCCGTACGGTACCTGTCGCCCCTGATCTTTACTGGCTGGTCTAATTTTTTTTCAATGGTGTGCTTTACCGAAGTACGCTGCATCTCTTCTGTTATCTCATCGATCAGCTCATTCATTTCATACTCTTCTTCCCTGAACTTAAGCTTTCCGCCCTCAATACGTGTAAAATCCAGTAAGTCGACGATCAGCGTTGTCAACCGGTCTACCTGCTGGTTCATCTTCCCGAGCAGCTCTGCCGATTTTTTATCATTGACCTTCAGAAACATACTTTCGAGTATCTGGGCATAGGCCTTGATGCTGGTAACAGGCGTTTTTAACTCGTGGCTGGCAATGCCGATAAATTCGTCCTTTTGTTGCTCCAGCGTTTTTCTTTCCGTGACATCCCGGTAATTGGCGATGATGCCGTTAATTTTCTTATCATCCAATAAATTGCGGAAGATAGCATCAATCATACGATATGATCCATCCTTATGTCGCAACCTGAATTCACCATAGACATTTTCTTTTGGGCGTGCGATAGATTCTTTCAGCAAACCAACTTTTATTTTCAGGTCATCCGGGTGAACGATCGGATCCATGTTAATGTTTCTCCCAACTCTCTCTTCAGCCTTATGACCCAGCACATGTTCTATAGCGGAACTCTCATATTTGACTGTACCGTCCCGGTCAAAAACGGTAATAATGTCTGATGCATTCTGTATCAATAACCGGAACCGTTCCTCATTTTCTTTCAGTGTTTCTATCATTTGCCTGCGTTCTGTCGTGTCACGCATCGTTAGCATGATCATTGTATCGCTTCCTTCTTTCAACGGAAACCTGTGCGCATTCAACAACATCGTCTTCCTGCCAATATGGGGAAAGTTATAAGTCACCTCAAAATCCGTAAAAGAAATTCCCCTGGTTTGAACCATTTTTAGTTGTTTACGCAATTCAGGAATATCCCACTGGCGGTCACCGAGCTCATATAAAAAAAGACCTTCCGTTTCCTCTGGCGTCACCTGGAATGTTTGGTAAAAACCTCTATTGGCATTTTTTACTTTGAGATTATAGTTCATTATGAGCAGTGATTCATGCATGCTCTCCAGGATCGTCTTGGCATAATCACCTGCTTCTCTGAGTTCGCTATTGCGAAGTTGCAATTCCTCGTTTATTGTGGTCAACTCTTCATTGGTTGACTGAAGCTCCTCTTTCGAAGTTTCCAGCTCTTCGTTAATGCTTTGCAGTTCTTCATTGGAAGATAGTACTTCTTCATTCGCCGATTGCAGTTCCTCCCTTGTAGCCTCAAAGTCTTCCGTTATGATCCTGATGCTGTCCCGCGCTTCCTTTAACTGGGCTTCCAGGCTCGCAATACGTTTGTCGTTGATTTGGCTGGCCCGGTTTCCCGCAGCCTTCTTTGCAACAGGAGGAGCTCCGATAACTGCCTGTTCCCGGAAGATGATCAGGTAAAAAGCATCCCTGCCGCTGCCTTTGATGGGTACGACCTCTATGGTAATCTCAACAGAACCTCCATTGGCTCCCACGACAATCCCTTCCTTTTTTGCAATCCGGCCTTCTTTTTTTGCGTGGTGGATTACCGTACGGAGGTCAAATGCCAGCTCCTCTTTGATCATCTTAAGCAAATGAAGGCTTGCTTTTCCAGAAGCCGGCTCGATAAATTTAGAAGTCGCGCCGCGAAAACGGAGTATTTCCAGGTCTTTGTTCACCAATACGCTGGCAGGAACATAACGTGTCAGTAATAGTTTATCGGTCTCTTTCTCCAGGTCGGGCTCTTTTGCGTGGGTTATGGTGTGACGTGTCTCGTCCTCAGGCAGGTCGATCATAGGGGAGTAATTGCGAACAGAGAAATCCAGTTGCAGCGGAGTATTGACCAGTCTTTTTGTATAAACTTTGTGCTGTTTGCTGGGATGGTCGAAAAGATCGGTGGCATTACCGACCGTTTCTGATTTACCCAACAATAAATAACCAGTGGGTTTGAGCGCGTAATGAAATGAATGCATGATCTTGTTCTGGAGCGCCGCTTCCAGATAGATCAATACGTTCTGGCAACTGATCACATCCATCCGGGAAAATGGTGGATCTTTTAGCAGGTTATGCGGGGCATAGATGCACATATCCCGGATGGTCTTGATAACCTGGTAATTCCCGTTAGATTTTACAAAGAACCGGCGCAGGCGCTGAGGTGATACATTTTGTAACGCGGTCTTAGGATAAATACCTGATCTTGCTTTTTCAATCGCTTTTTCATTCAGGTCGGTTGCAAAGATCTGTATTTGCATCGTGAGAGCCTTTTCACCCAGGTATTCCAACAAAACTATTGCGAATGAAACGGCTTCTTCTCCAGTAGCGCAACCCGGTATCCATATTCTTATAGGATCGTTTGGTTTCCTGTTTTTTAAAAGAGACGGAAGTATCTTATTGGTCAGCGCCTGGTACATGCCCGGATCGCGGAAGAAATTGGTAACGGTGATAAGCAGGTCCTGGTACAAAGCGTCTACTTCCTGCTTATTTTCCTTTAACAGTTGCAGGTAGGATTCAAGGTCTTTCATCTTATTCAAAGCCATGCGTCTCATGATACGGCGATGGATGGTTGTCTGCTTGTAATTGGAGAAATCAACGCCCCTTTTGCTATGCATGAGCATATGTATCTTCCGGAGCCCGGTTTTGTTTTCAAGAAGAAAATCGTGTTGTGCTGTTACCGAGTAAGGATGCCTGATAAGACTCGCAAGTTCCTTGGCTATTTTTTCCGGCGGCATTACAAAATCCACATAGCCCATATCGGCAGCGTGGTTGGGCATTCCCATATAATGCGCGGTGCTATCCTGCGCAAATGTGATACCACCTTCGGCTTTAATAGCCATCAGGCCCTGTGTGCCGTCTGACCCGGTACCTGAGAGAATGATCCCGATAGCATTTTGCTGATACAGGGGCGCAAGAGAGGTAAGGAACTGGTCAATCGCATGAACCGAATCGCCTTTGTTTATTTTTTCCAGCTTCAGCCTGCCATCGGTGACGGTAATATGATGTTTGGCCGGCATGACATATACATGGTCTTTGTTCAGTGGCGTGTTGTCCTTAACCCTTATAACAGGCATCCTGGTTTTGCGCTGTAGTATTTGCGGTAAAAAGCTTTCATGGCTCGGAGAAAGATGCTGTATGTATATGTAAGCCATTCCAAGGTCAGTCGGTAGATGTTCAAGCAAATTTGAAAAAGCCTCGAGCCCCCCGGCAGAGCCGCCAATGCCCACAATAGGAAATGATTTTATTTTTTTCCCATCCTCAGGACCGCTGCCAGCCGACAGCTTTTGCCTCTTGGTATTTGCGGCAGTGGGTTTAGCTTTCCTGGACGTGCTTCTTTTTTTCTTACCCGGAGTCACTTTGCGTACTTTCATTTAAACGAACGTGTAGAGGAAAGGTACACAATAAAACATAATGGTGTATTGATCTATTCTTTCTGGATGGCAAAAAGTAATTCTTTCATTTTTTCAATATGTGTATCCAATTGGTCAGCCAGCCTGTGATAATTATCGCTCAGTTTCTGCAAGCCCCGATCCCTGTTTTCGTTCGCTAACCTGGTAAAAAATAACTTGCGTTCTTCCATCATCCGCACTGCAACCCATAGCGTACTTTCTATTTTTCCGCCTTGTTCTACCAGTAGATCTTCTTGCGAGTAGCTGTGTCCAACATGACATTTATAATGAACCGACCTGCCATTTCTTATTTTATAGAGGCCGCCACCGCAGTCCGGGCAGGCGAATGATGATTTCTCACCGATGTCTTTTAACTTGTCAATAGTAGTGCTGGTCTTTTCAGCAAGGCTGGATTCAGCAATTACTATCGAAGGAGGTTTTGTTCCGTTCTTTTTTTTTCTTTTACGATCTTTCCGATTACCTGTCCCATTTTTTTTAGAGGTAATATATAGTCTACCTCTACGGACTGTAATACCGATAAAGGCATATCGGGATATTCGGCCTCATCAGGATCCTGTACGATGCATTGGCCACCACTTTCCTTAATGGCCCACATGCCACTGGTACCATCATTCAGCAATCCAGTCAGTACAACGCCAACGGCATTTTCGCCGTAGTGTACGGCTGCCGATTTAAATAAGACATCTATTGATGGGCGAAAACGATTTTCCGCCGGCCCATGTGCAAGAATTATTGTGTCCTTTATTAGCAAATGAACGTCGGGAGGAGCTAAATAGACATGACCGGGTTTTACCTGCTCATTGTCCTTTGCAATGCTGCAGTGTAGCTGTGAATCCCTTTTTATCCTGTCGACAAGTATTTGCCCCAAAGCTCCTCTTGAAAAATGAAGGACTACAAACACCGCCGCGTTCAGCGACGCGGGCAGTTGAGAGATTAATTCCATTATCGCATTCAGCCCACCAGCCGAAGCCCCGATGCAGACTACATCAAAAGAATGTGAACTTCTTTGAACAGCCAATGGCTCTGGATCTCCTTTTTTATGACTGTTCTTGCCGGCACGGCTACTCGCCTTTTTCATACCAACCTGTTTAAAGATAGAAAATCGTTTTAATTCATCCATTTCGATATGTCGCCGGGAAATAGCAGCTAAAGGTCGAGCCTACTGAGAGCGAGCTTTCAGCAATAATAAAACCGCCGTGCATTGACATTATCTTTTTACATACCGCAAGACCAATGCCGGAACCCTTGTACTTGCCCCTGCTTTCGACACGAAAAAATATTTCAAAAAGTTTTTCTGAGTGCTCTTCCGGGAACCCAATGCCATTATCAAAAACGGAAATGATCGTATAGCGGATATTTTTTATCGCTTCTTCCACGGCATTCATCTCATCGGCCTGCGAATATCTCACTTTAATGCTTGAGGGAACTACCAGTTTCCTGAACTTGAGCGCATTGTCAAAAAGATGCCCGATTAACAATGAAAACAGGAGCGGATCAGCATATATAGAAGGAAGACTACTGACCTCAATGGTTGCACCGGCCTGCTCGATCTTTCCTTTCATCCTGGACAGAACTTCCGTGACGATGCTATTGGGATCGATAAGCGTCTTGTTGATCCCTAAATCATATAGCCTCAAATATGCATTAATATCCTCCGTGAGCAATTTCATTTTCTGTATGGCCGCCTGGGCCCTGCGGATATTTGCTTTCGAGGTGTCGCTCAGGTTTCTTGCGTCGTTACTAACAATGTACTCGAGATTGGTATAGAGTGTTTGTATTGTCTCTTTATAGTCTCTTGATGCGACCGTGTTAAACGTTTTTAGCTCATTGTTGAGCATTTCAAGGTCTTTGTTCTTCCAGGTCAGGATCCTGTTAAGTTCATTTATTTCCTCAGCAGCTTTTACCTGGTGCGTTACATCCAGGTCGACGCCAATCACCCGAACCGCCCGCTTTTTCTTGTCCATTATGACGATCGCTTTAATTTTAACGATCTTTTTTTCTTCTTCTTCCGGCAACAAAGTGATTATTTGTTCGAATGGTGCAAAATCTGCAGTAATGTTACCGACAACGCTGCTCACAATGGGGTATTCTTCTTCGGGTGTGTAGTCAAAATAAATTTCGGGGGTTACTTTTTTACCGGATGGAAGGTTGAACAACCGGTACATCCCTTCGGACCATTTCAGTTCGCCGCTCGCGATGTCATACTCCCAGCTTCCAAGCTCTGCTATTTCTTCCGCTTGTGCCAATATGTCGAGATTGGTAACGATCTGTTCTTCCTGCAATTTTTCTTCTGTAATGTTTTGCGTGATCCCTATTTTCTCAATGGGTATCCCCCGCGTATTGCGTTTGAAAACTGCATCGCGGTCGCAGAACCAGTGGATGGCGCCTTTAGCATCTATTAAGCGGTACTCTATTTCCAGTATCTTATCATCCCGGGTCACGGTTTTCATTTTTTTAAAATGCTCATTCATTGATGGTATATCTTCCTCGTGCATAATATCAAATACCAGGTTTTTCATACCCGCGATCTGTTCTTTGCTGTAACCCAGATCGGCGGCAATTTGCCGGTTAGCGTATACCAATTGCTTTGTAGTCAGGTCTGTTATAGTTATAAGATCCGGCGTAGTTTCCATCACCTGGCCGATAAAATGAGCATCCTCTTTTATTTTTTGCTCAGCCAGTTTTTTTTCTGTTATATCCTCCGCAATCACGATCAGCATATCATCCAATTTGGCTACGTTAAAAGCAAGCCAGTTGTTCAGTCCGTCGCCAGAATAGAACATCTCAAATTTGAGCGGATTTCCTTTGTCAGCAGCCTCCCTGAATTTTTCCAGGACGCCATTACTCTGAGTTGCAGGGAAAGCTTCACTGTATCGTTTTCCCAAAATACCAGCACCTGCAGGGTGCTTCCCAAGCGTAAAGTCATTGACCATGAATATTCCGAAGTCTTCTGCCTGGCCTTTTGAGTCATAAATAGTTTTAAGGACTGTAATTGAACCTGGCATGGCCTGGAATATCGATTGCAGCAACTCTTTGATCTGAATGGTCTCCAGTTCCGCCTCTCTGCGTCCGGTAATATTTTCAATGACATTGAGTACGTGGCTAACTGTTCCGTCTTCATTACGTTCAAAGGGCCGGCCCCTGACCAAAAACCGTTTCCACTGACCGTTATCGTCGAGGGCTTTATATTCGGCGGTAATGATCTCATCATCGGAAGCCCTGCCAAGTTGATCAAAATAATTTTTTATGACCTCCCGGTCGTCGACGTGGACAAGATTGTTTAATTCATCCTGGCTCTTTGAGTTCATGAGTTCGGGATCAAAGCCCTGCAGTTTAAATGTCTTCCTGTTTAGATATTCAGCCTTCCCCGTTGCCAGGTTGGTAACGCTGATCATATCGGGTACCGTCTCACGGATACGCTCCAGGTAATGGGATTCCTCTTTTAATTTTTCCTCGGTTTTTTTGTCGGATGGAATGTCTTTTTCCGTTCCCCTGTGATCACCATCCTGGCGGGTTGAATTGAAAACGCCATCATGGTTTTGATCTTCCTTCGTTTTTATATGTGTGATGTCCCTGGCTATGGCCAGCACGCAGTCTGTTTTTCCATTAGCATTCTTTTCAGGCAGGACGATTAAATGAAAGTGTGCAACTTTGCCAGGGAGAAGAATTGAGTTAAAATGCTCCTGGGGCTCGCTCGTTTCAGCTGTTTTAAGTAAACTTCCCATCCACGGCAATACGATATTACCGGCCTGGCCCATCTCGCTAATATGCTTACCATACAGGGTGCTGTTGGGGACACCTGTCCTGGCCTCGAAAGCAATGTTTGCAAAGATCAGCCTAAGATCATTATCCCAGCGGGTGATAAGATCCGGAGTATTTTCAACAATGGAGCGGTATAGTTCTCCTCCTGCAAAAGTTATCCTCTCATTTTCGTTGAAAAAAGATGGAAGTTCTTCATTCATAAAATAAAATCTGCTATATCACGGGATAGAATAATAATAGTAACATGAAAATTGATCAGCTAAAGAAGCAATAAATTACGTTAAATTCAAAAAGTGGAGCAATCACCAGTTTCGTAATTGCCAGTGGAAGTATGTATTACCATTATGGCAGTCGGTAACAAATCGCGCGGACAATATACCCATTCCAATTTACCCTACCAGTTGTGTTGAAGCTAAAGATAAGCTTTTTCAAATTGCGTAAAACGCTTGCGCCGATAATGGCACCTACATGACATTGTCAAAAAATGCAACTAACCGGAACCCGGCGGCCCTTAACCCTATATCCCCGGGGAAAATCGTTCCTGGACATCGACAAATCGCGCATAATTGAATTTTTTTCGGAAAAACAAGTAAATAGTATTTTTTTTTTTTTTCCCTAAAGAGATGCCTTAGTTTTGAAATACGGCAGCGTCCTGCTGTTCGATAAATACATTCCCACTAGCATATTTATTCCTGTTTAAGATTCAGATCGCGTATACTGAAGAAAGTATCAATTTTCGTCAGGGGATCATCCGTGAAAAACCCGGCAGAAGCAAGCAATTATTACCGGACACCATTCTGTCACCTTTAATCCCGGATATGAAAAAGCATATATTATTAATTGATCACGATAAAAATGAGCTGACCGCTTTTATGGCGGCGCTGAAAGAGATACAGGGCGATTTCAAATGCACCTATGCCGAAAGTTCAGCCCAGGCGCTTGAAATGCTCAAATACCTGCAGCCGGATTTCATATTCATTGATTATGATCTCCCGGAGGTAAACGGGTTGCGGCTATTGTCTGTGATCCGCAATGAACCTGCTCTGAAGCAGGCTAAGATTTTTATATATACGGAGATGGTAAAGAATACTGGGAGCTTCCGGTTGTATCGAAAAACATGCAACTGTTTCCTGGCTGACCCACCTGTTCCGGGCGATCTTCGATGGTCAGCTGATGCCTAAATATTCAATCATGAAAAACCCCAAGCAGGCAGAACTATTACAAATCATTAATCCTGAACCAGGGTAGCATTAGGGCCCGATCTTCAATGCTCCGATGGAACTAAAACAATTGGTTATGAAACAACACATCCTTCTTGTGGACGACGATAGGGATGAGCTTACGCTTTTTGAAGATGCGTTGGATAAAGTGCCGGGTGAACCCGGTTTCAAATGCCTGTATGCAGGCAGCGGCACCGAAGCTCTCGACATACTGAAGTTTATAACACCGGACTATATCTTTCTCGACATCAATATGCCGTTGATGGATGGGCTCGAGCTTTTAGGTA
>VBAT01000012.1:117572-136749 GCA_005884665.1 Bacteroidota bacterium | reverse complement strand
CAATCTTCGAATCCTTCGATCAACCCCGATGTAAGCAGCGCCACCAGGTTCTTTACGATCTTTAATAAATACCAGGTGGAAATGCGCTACCCGCTTGTAACAAACCCGGGAAGCACGATCTATGGCCTTGCATTTTTCGAAGCAGCCAACGGCTGGTACAATTACCAGGATTATAATCCATTCAGGTTGCGTCGTAGCGTGGGTGTCGGTATGAGATTCTTCCTGCCGATGTTTGGCCTGCTTGGATTTGATTATGGAATAGGTCTTGATCGCATCACGCCCGGAGGCGGATTGAAGAATGCTTCCAAGTTCACATTCATGCTGGGCTTCGAACCCGAATAAGTGTTAAGTGATAAGTCGTAAGTAATAAGTTTCATTGGGTAAAATCAATGATGCACCTGCCTATATAGTAATTTAAAACTTACACTTACTACTTACAACTTTTTAGGACTTCTTTGACAGTCCATTTTCAACTCCTTCCATTATTTACTGCTAATTTGGTATGTAACAAAACCCGGGCTTATAGAGGGAAGAAATCGTGTTATTTGCCGCCCGTCTCAGAATTTCCTTGTTAACTCAAAATAATCAAGGCATGAGACAAACTTTACTTCGCTCGCTCTTGTTGTGTGCTGCAATTGAATCAACGCTGATAAGTGAGGCTCAGGAAACTAATAACCCGCCACCTTCTATTGATCCCGACCTTTTAAACCTGCAGACAGCCCGTATCCCCAAAGAATATGAAGTGGCAGGAATAGCCGTTACGGGAATTCATCATCTCGACACCAGTATTATTCTATCCATTGCCGGCATAAGGGTCGGGGATAAGATCATGATACCGGGGAGTGATGTTTTTTCAAGATCTATCCAAAGCCTCTGGCGTCAACGATTCTTTTCCGACGTACATATCTATTATTCCCGGGTTCAGGGTAACCAGGTTTGGGTAGAGATCAATCTCGTTGAAAGGCCTTTATTAGGAAATTACAGGATCACCGGCGTTTCAAAAACCGAGTCGGAGGAGTTGTTGTCGAAATTACAACTGGTAAAACAAACGATCATTACAGAAAATATTCTCCGCCATATACGGGAAGTACTGACCCTGTATTATCGCGACAAAGGATTTCAGAATGTAAGAATCGGTATACAAACCGAAGATGATCTCTCCTTCACTAACGCAAAAACTATAAACATCCATGTCCACAAAGGAATGAAACTCCACCTTCAGGAGATTCGTTTCTTTGGCAATGACAGGGTGGATGAATTAAAATTAAAAAGACAATTGCGGGATACAAAGGAGAGAAGCAGGCTCAGCCTGTATCCTCCTTCCGTTCCTGGTCCATATGGAATAAAGAAGGAGGTTGCATTCAGGGATTATCTCTACAATTGGGGCTTTCTTTCCTTTAGCAGGACAAAACAATTGATTGAGCCTTATGTGCGGCTCAAGCTATTCCATTCAGCGCGGTTCAATGAAGCCAAATATGAAACGGACAAGCAAAGATTGATCGGTTATTACAATTCCCTGGGTTATCGCGACGCGGTGATTGCTGAGGATAGCGTTACCATTGACAGTTCACGAAGAAATAAAGGGATCTACGTAGATATAAAAATGAACGAAGGACATAAATACTATTTTGGAAATATCGTTTGGAAAGGCAACGCGAAATATCCTGATTCATTGCTGAATGCAATACTCGGCATCAGCAAAGGAGATACATACAACGCCGATATCCTGGATAAACGGCTGGGAAAAGAATTGTCGGCTGATTCAAGGGATATCAGTAGTTATTACATGGACGATGGGTATCTTTTCTTCCGGGCAGAGGCAGTTGAGACCGCCGTTTATAATGATACGATCGATCACGAGATCAGGATCACCGAAGGCGTGCGGGCAAGAATTGGCAGTGTGACAATCGCTGGCAATGAAAGAACAAAAGATCTCGTGATAAGGAGGGAGCTGACCACCCTTCCCGGTGATTTGTTCCGGCGGATTGATATCATCCGTTCAACAAGAGAATTAGGAGCCCTTCAATACTTCAATCCCGAAAGTATTAACCCGATTGTAGTACCGGATGCGTCGAAAGGAACAGTCGACATTAATTGGAAGGTGGAAGAAAAATCTTCTGACCAGTTTGAGTTTTCTGCAGGCTGGGGCGCTGATATGGGAGTATCGGGAACGCTGGGATTAACATTAAATAATATCTCTCTCAAAAAAATCTTTCGCAGGAATGAATGGGATCCCTTTCCACAGGGAGACGGGCAGAAACTGAGTCTACGATACCAGTCTACAGGCCGCATGTTCAATTCCTATAGTTTTTCATTTACAGAACCGTGGCTGGGAGGCCGGAGAAGAAATTCGCTGACACTAAGTTTTTATAAAAGTAGATTTTCAAATGGCTTTGATCCTGTCACAGGTTTACCCGACAAGGAATATTCAAAGAACAATTACCTGAAAACGTTGGGTGCTTCCGTATCACTTGGCAAGCAACTAAAATGGCCCGATGATTATTTTAGTTTTGTCTCATCACTCAACTATACCCGTTACACACTTAAGGACTATCCCTCATTCCAGGGAATGAAGAATGGAGTGTCGAATAACATAAGTCTTAAACTCGCACTCAACCGCAATTCATCAGGACCGAACCCATATTACCCGACATCAGGATCAGATATTACTGCCAATGTACAATTAACTCCTCCTTATTCATTATTCAATCCCGGTGTTGTCGGTTCTACGAATCCATATAAAAATCCGGAGTATCATAAATGGCGTTTTAGTATCGAATGGTATAGCAAACTGACACGGTTTGACAAGCCTCACCAGCCGGTTCTTAAGTTGGCTGCCAAATTCGGATTCATGGGCCGGTACAATAAAAACCTGGAGTATTCTCCCTTTGAAAGGTTTCAGCTCGGAGATGCAGGTATGACGAATACTTATGGCCTGCTGGGATATGATATCATTGCCCACAGGGGGTATCCTGTTTATACATCATCTAATCCGTCCATTAATCCCGAACAACAGAACGTCAACAGATTTTTCACACTTTTTAACAAATACCAGGTAGAACTTCGTTATCCGCTAGTCATGAATGGAAGCAGTACAATTTATGGTCTTGCATTTTTTGAAGCTGCCAATGGATGGTATACCTTTAAAGATTATAATCCTTTCAGGCTTCGCAGGAGTGCAGGTGTCGGTATGCGTTTTCAGCTGCCGATGTTCGGGTTGATAGGCTTTGATTATGGGATAGGGCTTGATCGCTTGACGCCGGGTGGGGCAAGATTAAAGAATGCTTCGAAATTTATCATTATGATTGGGATAGAGCCGGATTAATCAGGGAACGGTTCCTGGATTGCCAACTTATTACCGTTATTTGTCATCTTTTTCAATAAATAAAATACCAAGCAATGAAAAGAATACTCTTTATCGCCGGGAGCTTATTACTTATGACAACGGCTGGCCTGGCCCAGAAATATGCGATCATTGACACCCGCTATATCCTGGATAAAATGCCTGATTATGCCCAAGCCCAGAAGCAGCTGGATGCCATCGCCGCCGACTGGCAAAAAGATATTGATGCAAAACAACAGTCCCTGGATAAAATGTATAAGGATTTCGAAGCGGAGCAGGTAATGCTTAGCCCGGAACTTGTTAAAAAAAGAGAAGACCAGTTGTTTTTAAAGGAAAAAGAGCTGCGAGACCTTCAAAGGCAACGTTTTGGTTTTGAAGGTGATCTCTTCAAAAAAAGACAGGAGTTGATCAAACCAATACAGGACAAAGTGTACAACGCCGTACAAAAGATAGCCGGGCAGCGTGGATATGATTTTGTACTGGATAAAAGTGAGGGAATTACCATTATCTTTGCCGACCCTAAATTGGACAAGAGCGAAGATGTTTTGAAAGAGCTGGGCGTGCGCTGATTGTTAAAGAAAACCCAACAGGCAACGAATCCCACGCAGGAATGCTCTTGTCAGGGAGTTCAAATACTAAAACAAAAAAACTCCCGGTAAAGGGAAAGAAGTACGAAAAAAACAATTATGAAAAAATTGAAAGTTTTTGCAGTGGCGGTTTGTTTGTTGATAGCAGGCAACGCGATGTCACAATCTAAATTGGGTTATGTAAGTATTGAAACCCTGGTACAATTAATGCCTAAATACGGCACGCTCGATTCTGTGTTGCAGCGTTACCAGGCAGACACTATTCAACCTGAGTATTCAAGTCTTGTTGAACAGTATAATTTTAATGATAGCCTGTATCGTGATTCATTACACACGCCTCCGTCTGTGAGATTGGAGATCTCCAAGAAATTACCTTCACTGATCTACCAGATCCAAAACTGGCAACAGATACAACAACAGGCTTTGGAAGCCAAGCAAAACGAGTTGGTACAACCTCTTTACAAAGAAGTATATGATGCTCTCACGGCCGTGGCTAAGGAAAAAGGATATACGCATGTGTTTAACCGGGAGGCCTTCCTCATTGCACCTGATGGCGATAACCTGATCGTGCCCGTAGCAGCGAAATTGAAAATAAAATTACCGCCGCAATTGCAGCCGGGATATAAACCACCAACCGCACCCGCAATAAAATAATTTATTGCTTCGCCTGCTGCTGGTAGCCAGGCTCGCAATGACGTTTTAAAATAATCAAAGCCATTCATACATGAAAAGAATCTTTCTAGCAATATTCAGCTGTATAGCTATTATGCTGTCTGCAAAAAATACCGAAGCTCAAAAAGTAGGTGTGTTTGACATTGACCTGATGGTACAGGCCATGCCGGGATACAGCCGGGTTGACAGCCTTGTTCAAATTTACAACGCCGATTCACTGGGTGCCGAATACCAGATTTACCAGTTGGAGTTTCAAAGGCTGGATAGCACTTATAAGATCGATTCGACATTATTTGCCCAGGGTAAAACAACCAAAGCAAAACTCGACTATACAACCGAAGAGAGAAAGAAAATGGGATTGAATCTTGTTTACTGGCAACAGATTGCCACCAATAAATCGAATGCCAAGAGGAGCCAGATCGCTCAACCGCTGTACCAGGCAGTGATTGGCGCTTACAAAAAAGTGCTGGCCAGGAAAAAATATACGGTCATTCTCAAACCTCAGACGTACGAGGCGGGTTTTCCAATAGAAAATATCTTTATTGCAGTAGCAAGGGAATTGAAAATGACAGAGCTGCCACAACAGTTGCTTGATCTCGGGGATGATCCGGATCCGAAACCGGCAGCAACCAATCCCGGTGGTGCAAAGCCAGCAACCGGTACCAAGCCAAAGAATTAATGTTCAGAAGAAAATTATACAAAGCCTGCATTTCGCAGGCTTTTTTGCTACCCGGTCAGGCCACTTAAAGTGGTCTGACCGGGTAGCAGGTTAATCTTTAGCTTTGCAATAATAATTGACAACTAATCCAGCATGCAAAAACCAATCGGTGTTTTTGATTCGGGCTATGGCGGCCTGACAGTTTTAAAAGAGATCGTTAAGAAACTTCCCCAATACGATTATATCTATCTCGGCGATAATGCCCGGGCACCATACGGCAATCGTTCATTCGAGACTGTTTATCATTACACGTTGCAATGTGTGAAATGGTTTTTTGATCAGGGCTGTTCCTTAGTCATACTTGCCTGTAATACTGCTTCCGCAAAAGCTTTAAGAACCATCCAACAAATAGATCTCCCTAAGCTCGCACCGGATAAACGGGTATTGGGTGTAATACGGCCGACCACAGAGATCATTGGGCAGTTTTCCGAATCCGGGAGCGTCGGAATATTGGCTACCAATGGTACGGTAGCCTCCAATTCTTATCCTGTCGAGATAGCGAAGTTTTTTCCTGAATTAAAGGTGTACCAGGAAGCCTGCCCGATGTGGGTACCCCTGGTCGAGAACAATGAGCACCAGGAACATGGCGCCGATTTTTTTATTAAAAAGAACCTGCACAGCCTTTTTGCCAAAGGAGAAAATATTGACGTGGTATTGCTTGCCTGTACGCATTACCCGATGTTGCAACAAAAGATCGAAAATCACCTGCCAGTTATCGTCAAGCTGTTGTCGCAGGGTGAAATCGTGGCCAATAGTCTCGTGGATTACCTGGAAAGGCACCCGGAGCTCGAGCAACAATGCAGCAAGCAGGGTAACCGGGTATTTTATACAACTGACTCTACCGAGGACTTTGACAACCATGCCACAACCTTTTTTGGGGAAGCGGTCCGGTCAAAGCATGTTGATTTAGAGAGCAATAAAATTTGACCGAAAAGAGTATACAAAAAGGTTCGTTTAAAGGCTGTTATCTCAGCTCCAATCCTTACCTTTGCCGTCCGAAAAGATAAAACAATGAAACGTACATTTCAACCTCATAATCGCCGCCGCAAATCTGTTCATGGATTTCGCAAGCGTATGGCAACGGCCAATGGCCGTAAAGTGCTGGCCAGCCGCCGCGCCAAAGGTCGCAGGAAGCTGTCAGTTTCCAGTGAGAGCAAACTAAAATAAAAAGGCACTCTTTCCATAGGGAAACACGTGCTCGCGATAATTTATTGCTTCGATCCTGTATCGAAGCTTTTTTATTGGTGTTAACTTGCGTAACAGCAAACGAAAGACCGTGGCAAAACAGTTCACACTTGGAAAAAAGGAAAGGCTGAAAAGCCGCAAGCTTATCGGGCAACTATTTGAGCATGGAAAAAAAATGGTAGTTGCTCCCTACAGGATATTGTATCTTTTGAGTGGTCCTGTTGAACATCCTTCATTGGTTTTTGGTACAGGTGTTTCAGTAAAAAATTTTAAAAAAGCAGTGGATCGGAACCGGGTAAAGAGATTAACCCGTGAAGCTTACCGTTTGCAAAAAAAAGAACTGGAAGAAAAAATCAAAAAGAGCAAATCGCAACTGAGCGTATTCTTTATTTATACCGGTAAGGAACTGCCGGAATATGATGAAGTTTATAAACAAACAGGGACTGCTTTAAAAAAACTGGAGAAGCTCACTGTATCATGAAAACTTTTCTGCGCATCCTGAGTTTACCTTTCATTTTCCTGATAAAGATATATCAGTGGGTCATCTCACCCTGGCTCGGACCGAAATGCAGGTTCACTCCAAGCTGTTCACATTATTCAGTAGAAGCATTTAAGAAACATGGGCTGTTCAAAGGCTTTTGGCTTTCTGTCAAAAGGATCTCGAGATGTCATCCCTGGGGGGGTAGTGGGTACGATCCTGTTCCCTAAAATAAAAAGAGCGATCCGCCTGCCGGCTGATCACCCTTTTTTCGAAATCTATGGACTTAATTCGTTTAGTGTGTAACTACGGCTTGTGCCTTTTCATAATGCTTAGCTACTTTCTTCCAGTCGATCACATTCCAGATAGCTTTTAAATAATCGGGCCGTTTGTTTTGATATTTCAGATAGTAGGCATGTTCCCAAACATCCACGCCGAGGATCGGTGTTCCTTTTACTTCAGCTACATCCATCAAAGGATTATCCTGGTTGGGTGTCGAAGTGACCTCCAGTTTATCATCTTTTACGATCAGCCAGGCCCAACCTGAACCAAAACGGGTTGTTCCGGCAGCATTAAATTTTTCCTGGAATGCTTCGAATGAACCAAATGCGCTATTGATAGCATCGGCTAATTTCCCTGAAGGAGTACCACCAGCGTTAGGACCTAAAATTTCCCAGAAGAAACTATGGTTCCAGTGGCCACCACCATTGTTGCGGACAGCGGGAGAGATAGAACCGGCTTTAGCCACGATTTCTTCCAGCGATTTTCCTTCATTAGGTGTACCGGCAAGGGCTTTATTCAGATTGTCAACATAGGCCTGGTGGTGTTTGCCATGGTGGATCTCCATAGTCTGCTTGTCAATATGCGGCTCCAATGCATCCGGTGCATAGGGTAACGCAGGTAATGTAAATGCCATAACTATTTGTTTTATTTGAGTAATGTCGTTACTATAAGAATAACAAAATTATTGCCTTACAGTTGAATGGGAAACAATTTTCTTTCGCTTTTCCAAAAACCACAGTTTCCGTCGATACAATGAAGCCTTAGCTACTGATCAGCTAGTTGCGTCGGTCTGGCGGCAAATGCTTCCCGGTTGAAGAGTCTCCAGGCAGCCCTCGCAAAGACGGCACACTCTGCGAGGCGGCAGCGTCTTCGTTGCTGCTCGAGGCCGTCATTGCGACAGGCGCGAATCAATCGGACACTAACCTCTTACGGAGCCGTCCTTGAGGCAACGAATACCGAATTGAAATAAGTAGCTGTTGCTGACGCAATCTAATGACAGCTCTTGTCAACGCAATAAATTCTTCAACTTCTAGTCAGCTAGTTTGCATCGGGCTGTCAGCAGATGCCTCCAGGTAACAAGGCCTTCAGGCAGCCCTCGCAAAGACGGTAGGCTCTGCGAGGCCAGGAGTGTCTCCTCGACTTTTAACATTGGGTGCTCAGTACCGTCGGACCGCGACCTCCTGCGCGATCACGTCATTGCGAGGCGATAGAAGTTGAATGGAAAGAGATAGCCTAATCCGAAGCAATCTAAAGTCGTTTAGACTTTAGCCGATTCAGCTTCTTTCCCTTTTCAGTGAATGTCTCCACGATCCCCTTTGTCTCCAGGTCAAGCCGCACTGAAACGGTGTACCAGGGAATAGAACGCTTGAACGCCGGCATTTTCTTCCGGATGATCTTCGTTACGTCATTGGCTAGTTCGGTAAATGTTTTTCCTTTGCTTCCTTTGAGGCTTTGGATGATCGCGGCTTTGAAGGGTTCATATGTTGTGGAATCAACCTTCTTTTCCCTTCCCGATGCCGGGTGTGTGATCACTGTTTTGGTTGCTTTTGCCATGGCTTATCTTTTTTTCTGGAAGAAATCTTTCATTAGCTGGGCACATTCTTCTTTTAGAACACCACGTACCAATTCTGTTTTCGGATGAAAAGGCCAGTTGCCCCCGGCAATTCTTTTATAACCGTTCTTCTCATCATCGGCGCCATAAACAATCCTGGCAATCTTGCTCCAGTATAAACTTCCGGCACACATAAGGCAGGGTTCAACAGTAATGTAGATCGTGGCTTCAGGCAGGTATTTGCTTCCCAAATAATTAAATGCGGAAGTAAGAGCGATCATTTCTGCGTGGGCGGTAGGATCATTCAGCTTTTCCGTCATGTTATAGCCCCGCGCAATAATTTTTTCATTCAATACTACCAATGCTCCCACAGGAATTTCCTGCTCATCGAAAGCACGCCTGGCTTCTTTCAATGCCAGCATCATGTAATACTCGTCGGTCATGATGACCGAAATTACGGAAACCAAAAAAAGAACCAAGAACCAAATCCCAAGAACCAAAAAAGAACCAATATTTAAATAATAAACCCGAATGATCGAGATGCTCTTTTTTTGAATCTAAAATTTGGGATTTATTTGGTTCTTGTATCTTGAGATTTGGTTCTTTCCCATTACTTTTGCGCAATTTGTTTAATCACGAAAACAACGATCCTGTTAAGACACAGAAAGGCCTAAGTTTAAGCTCCTTGTGTCTGGGATTCACCTGAAATAGATGCCAAAAGATAACTCCATTCAATCAGTCCTTATTATCGGTTCCGGCCCCATCATTATCGGGCAGGCCTGCGAATTTGATTATTCCGGTACCCAGGCTGCGAGAAGTTTACGCGAAGAAGGAATAAAAGTCATACTCATCAACAGCAATCCCGCTACCATCATGACCGACCCAATGATGGCCGACCGTGTTTACCTTTTGCCGCTGACTGTTGAGAGTATAGAACAGATACTGGAAGAAAATAAGATCGATGCGGTATTGCCAACTATGGGTGGGCAAACCGCCCTCAATCTCGCCAAGGAAGCCGAGGACCTGGGGATCTGGCAGAAGTACAATGTAAAGCTGATCGGTGTTGACATCAAAGCAATAGATAAAGCAGAAGACAGGGAGAAGTTTCGACAATGGATGATACAGTTGGGTATACCAGTCGCCCCTGCAAAAACAGCTAACTCATTCCTCGAAGGAAAAGAATTCGCGCAGCAGATAGGGTTCCCCCTTGTGATCCGTCCTTCATTTACACTCGGTGGCACCGGTGGAAGCTTTGTACACGATAAGACTGAACTCGATGAAGCATTGAATAGAGGATTGCAGGCTTCACCGATACATGAAGTCCTGGTAGAAAAAGCCGTGCTGGGATGGAAAGAATTTGAGTTGGAATTGCTGCGTGATTCAAACGACAATGTTTGTATCATTTGCAGCGTCGAAAATTTTGATCCGATGGGTGTGCATACCGGTGATTCGATCACGGTTGCGCCGGCCATGACATTGAGCGATACAGCTATGCAACTGATGCGCAATACTGCTATCCGCATGATGCGTGATCTTGGCAATTTCGCCGGTGGTTGTAATGTGCAGTTTGCATTGAATCCAGATACTGAAGAGATCATTGCCATCGAGATCAATCCAAGAGTAAGCCGTTCATCTGCGCTGGCTTCAAAGGCTACGGGTTATCCCATTGCCAAGATAGCAGCGAAACTGGCGATTGGTTATACACTGGATGAACTGGAAAACCAGATCACCAAAACAACATCTGCCTATTTTGAACCGGCGTTGGATTACGTGATCGTAAAGATCCCTCGCTGGAATTTTGATAAGTTCAAAGGAGCAAACGATACATTGGGTTTGCAGATGAAAAGCGTAGGTGAAGTAATGGGCATCGGCAGATGCTTCACCGAAGCCGTGCAAAAAGCCTGTCAGAGTTTGGAAAACAATGCGGTCGGCCTTGGATATTACGGCAAGAGCCTGATGCATGCCGACGAGTTGCTGGAATATATCAAAGTACCGAAATGGGACCGCATCTTCCGTATCAAGGATGCATTGATGGCGGGAATTTCAGTTGGTACAATCTCCAAAGCCACTCATGGCATTGACCGCTGGTTTATTTACGAGATACAGAAGATCGTAAACCTTGAAAAAGAAATTGGCAAATACGATCTCGATACATTGCCGCTTGAGCTGTTGCGCGAAGCCAAGATAAACGGCTTCAGTGATGAACAGATCAGTCGCATTACCCAACATGGAGATGAAGAAGATGTATATGAGAAAAGGAAAGCGGCAGGCATCATGCGGGTGTACAAGATGGTAGATACCTGTAGTGCGGAGTTTGAAGCGAAGACACCGTATTTCTATTCAACATTCGAGGCCGCCTCCGACTCCCCCGAGGGGGGAACCAGAGAGAACTCCAATGAGTCGAAGGTTTCCGATAGAAAGAAGATCGTGGTGTTGGGTTCGGGACCGAACAGGATTGGGCAGGGGATTGAATTTGATTATTGTTGCGTGCATGGACTGCTTGCTATCAAAGAGTGTGGATTTGAGGCGATCATGGTCAATTGTAATCCGGAAACAGTGTCCACCGATTTCGACATGGCGGATAAATTATATTTCGAGCCGGTGTACTGGGAACATTTGAAAGAGATCATCGAGCACGAGAAGCCGGACGGAGTGATCGTGCAACTAGGTGGGCAGACGGCTTTGAAACTCGCGGAATTTTTACACAAGAAAGGCGTTAAGATCATCGGTACTTCTTACGACAGCATGGATATTGCCGAAGACCGTGGCCGTTTCAGTGACCAGTTGAAAGACCTCGACATTCCTTACCCACAATATGGAACTGCCCACGATGTGGATGAAGCAGTGATCGTAGCCAACAGGGTAGGTTATCCTGTGCTGGTCCGTCCTTCGTATGTACTGGGTGGACAGCGGATGCGTATCGTTATCAATGATGATGAGGTCGAAAAAGCGGTAGTAAGTTTATTGAAACATATTCCTGGTAACAAAATTCTTGTCGATCATTTCCTCGACCGTTGCCAGGAAGCTGAGATCGATGCCATATTTGATGGAGATGATTTTCACGTGATGGGTGTGATGGAACATATCGAGCCGGCAGGCATCCATAGCGGCGACAGCAATGCAGTATTGCCGCAGTTCAACCTCTCCCCGCTGATCGTGCATACGATGGAAGAATACGCAGAGAAGATTGCAAGAAAACTAAAAATAAAAGGCCTGATCAATATCCAGTTTGCGATCAAGGACGGCAAAGTCTACGTGATCGAAGCCAATCCCCGTGCCTCCCGCACCACGCCCTTTATTGCCAAGGCCTACCAGATACCCTACCTCAACATCGCTACCAAGATCATGCTCGGCGAAAAGAAGCTCAAGGATTTCACATTTGAAAAAAAGCTGAACGGCTTTGCGATCAAAGAACCCGTATTCAGCTTCGACAAATTTCCCGGCGTAAATAAAGAGCTCGGCCCCGAGATGAAATCAACTGGTGAAGCGATACGGTTTATTAAAGACTTAAGAGATCCTTACTTTAGGCAGTTGTATAAGGATAGGAGTATGTATTTGTCGAAGTAGCTTTATTATTTTGCCAGCGTCCCGTTCTTTGGGCATCGCCTGTTGTGTCACTCACTTGTACGTCCCGTTTTCATGGCATCGTGAAATAGTTGGGATGCGGTTTTGGATTTGCCGCGATATTTGAAAAAAGGATAATGCTAGCTTATTGTTTTTCACGCAGCCTATTTTTTTTGAATCGTTCGTCTTGTGTCATAAATTTATGTGTTGTAAGCAATCTAAATGAAACATCATGTGGTATGTGACACTGACTGGCGATGGTCCGGTGCTTGAGCTCCTTTCCGCTGAAAAAAGTTCATCTATTGAAAAGACATCCAATGAGTTTGTTCTCAAGATAAAGGAATTCGAAAATTGCAACACGGCTAACGATGTAAGAAAATTTGCTTGTGAGTATCTTGACACATTAAATGGAATTATTTTTCTCGAGGGAGGAATTCGATCTGCAATAAAGGTCAATTCGGTGTATAAAATTAATAATGATAATAGCCGGAATATATATTTATTCACTGAGCCTGATGTTATTCACTTAAGGGGGTATGCGCCAACCATCACTATTAATAGAAATTCCGGCGAATCAATTGTAAGTACTCCCTATCAGACGACTTTTCGCGCTGTCGACAAAAGCAGATTTGACGAACCGCTGCAGAAGATTTTAAATCAAATAAAAAACGGTCAGTTTGATTTCCCAGTATTATCTAATATTATCGAGATTGTTCAGTCAGCAAAAGGCGCAAAACTTTATGATTGGGAGCCAAAAAGTAGGGTTGATTTGTTAAAGCGAACGAGTCAATCTTATCGTCACGGAATAACTCGATTTGACCCACCACCAAATCCTATGAGTTTATCTGATGCACAAGAAATTACCAAGCATCTCATTAAGAGATATATCGCAGAACTTGTTGCCTGACAGTCTACACACGACATAAAGTTTTTTGGCTGGCTCTAGTAGCAGAGTTCGCCGAGACAATGGAATTTTTAACCATCATCAACTTCAATCCTGATCAGCATCATTTTATTCCCCCTTTTGGTTCTCCAATTTTGCCTAATGATAACCACCAAAGAGAAAGAGCGAAAAAAACAGAGCGAGAGCGGGTGGCAGCGAATTATCCTACTGATCATAATTGGTTACGAAACAGCAGGATCCCTGCTGGGTGGCAGCCTTCTCGTGGCAGCACCAGATGGCAGACTAATGGACATGTCGGTTGATATGATGCATGGAGTCTTCACTGACTTTATGGTGCCCGGTATCATTCTCTTTGGATTGGGAACCTTGGGCATTTTTTCTTTTTTAAAGATCCTTCGCAGAACTCATAATGATTGGTTCATGGCGGGTCTTATTTTGGGAGGCCTTGTTATATGGTTCGTTGTAGAGATTATTATACTTCAGGAACTACATTGGTTGCACCTCATGTGGGGGCTTCCTGTTTTGCTTGGATGGGTCATGACTATCCCTTTAATCGCATCGAGACATGATACAGAGAAAATGCGAAAAGGTTTGTTGTTCTGTGGTATCCTTTCTTCAGTATGGTATATTGCCATTAATATTCTTGTGCCGGTATTCTACGAAGGATACAGCACGGTTAATCTCACGGTGAGCGAGCTCTCAGCAATAGGCGCCCCGACAAGAATATTATGGGTGCTGCTTGCCATATTGTATCCATTGCTTTTTGCTGCATTTGGATTGGGTGTGCTGAAATCAGCCGGACAAAGCCGTGCACTACGAATTGTTGGCAGCCTGATCATTATTTATTGTATCCTGAATTTCTACTGGCCACCGATGCACCGTCGTGAAGTCATTGGTGCCGGCAGAGGAACACTGACCGATACCCTGCATATTACCTGGGCAGTGGTGACGATACTCATGATGATGCTGCTAATGGGATTTGGAGCGGCAGCCCTGGGAAAGAGATTCCGGATATTCACTACCGCAACTTTTGTCCTATTTCTCATATTTGGTTCATTATCTGGAGTGGAGTCACCCCATATCAATGCAAACCTGCCTACACCTAACCTTGGGATTTGGGAACGCATCAATATCGCTGCATTCATGATATGGGTAATTGTGTTTTCCAATGTGCTGCACCACAGAAAAAATGTGACTGGTTCACCTAAACTACGCGGTAGAATAGCGGAAACGCATAAAAAGGAACTTGCTTAATTATTTTCTTCAGCTTTTTTTGAATGGGTTACCTTATATCATAAATTTATGTCTACGATTTTAAGGAAAATTAGTCACATTTTATGGGCGAGAACGAACCAAAAACGAAAAATTTCTTTGAAACTGCCGCTGGGTTGATAACGGGAATTACTGCGTTAGTAGTTGCTGTGACTGGACTTATTGCGGCATTAAATAGTTCGGGCTGTTTTAAACCAGGAAATAAGGTAGCTGAAGTGAAGGCTGATTCGATTTCAAAGACTAATATAGACACAAGCCCAGTAGTCAGAATAGATTCTCCGATACATCTACCGCCGCCACCTCCAAAAGTCACCAAAATTCTTTGGAATGAAAATGAAGAAATACGCAAGGAATCAAAATCTGTTCCTAGAACTATAAAAAACATTTTGAAGCAAAATCCAATAAATATAAAGATCAGCGGTAGAATAATTTTTCCCATAAGTGAGGAGTCAAATGCTAATTATGCTTCCAAATATGATATTATTTTGAAGATTTATGTTAACACCGATAGCAGCGATTTGTGGAATATAAGGTTGCCATATAAAGAAGGCCTTGGTTTTTATGAGGTGAATAATACCATTACGCTTGAAAAACCTGAAGCAAAGGATTTGAAATTCAGGCTATTATTCTCTATTGAACCCATCAATTTTACGTCGGTAAATCTGGAAAGTCATTTCACAAAAGCTATTTTACAAAAGGGTTTTAGAATTGAAGCAACGAATTAAACAACCTTGGAGACGATCAACAAAGAAGAAAGGTGGCTGATTGAATAACAATCGAAGCGATACAGTGAATTACCGTAGAACAATTAAAAAGGGTGGCGCGAGCTTATTGATTTACATCAGCCTATTTTTTTGAATTATGACCTTAAAACAATGTAGCTGCTATCATCTCCCCGTTTTATATATCCTCTCAAGCATCTCATACAACTCAGGATGATTTGTTTTTAAGACATCAGGGAGCTCGAAAAAATATTCGGAAATGACGGCAAAAAATTCAGCAGGGTTCGTGGCACCGTAGAAATCAATATCTGATCCCCCGTTTTTCATTTGCGAGATCGTTGCATCCATGAGATTCTTCCACCTGGGTACATGTTTCCGCTCTAAAATTATTTCAGGAACGCCGTCTACAGTTCCATCCATTTTATCTATCAGGTGCACAAACTCATGAATAGCGGTATTTTGCGCATCATGGTCGTTAATAAATCCCTGTCTTAATTGCCATTTGGTTATGATCATAACATGTTGCATGGCGCCGCTGCCCACCATCCCCGCGATAGTCCGATCCGAGCCCGCCTGGTCAAAATCCCTGTTGAATGTACCTGGGTATACCAGCACTTCATGCAGGTTTATATATTGCCAGTCTGGAATAGCATAAACGGGGATGATGGCCCCGGCCGCAATTAAGAGCCGGTCGATATCTTCTACTTCTGCATTCACACCGGTTATTTGTACAGCCGATAAGAACTGCTCAATTCTTTTTTCAAATTTTTCCTTACCGGCTTCATCCAATTGCCTGTAGAATTTTACGTAATCAGCAAGCAATTCCCGGTAATTCTCCGGTAAAACAATGGTTTCTTTGTCTGTTCTTCTTTTGAATGCAATCCCAATAATTAAAAGTATCAATGCCACGACGAAAAAAATCTGCACAACGGTCTCTATCATGGGATGAAGATAAACAACCGTGGCAATTCTTGCGTGATTTCATAAACCGGCGAAAAAGAGCAAGACTGCAGTGATAGACTCTTATTTGTAATCTAATTTCATTACAATCTATTTTTTGCATTGGCCGGCTTATATCATAAATTTATGAGTTAGCCTTCAATTCGTGGACCACATAACCTGACACATTGAATACAATAGTTTACATAGGAACAAGTCTCGATGGTTTTATCGCAAGAAAGGACGGAGATATTGACTGGCTGACCCAATTCGCCAATGATGAAGCTATCCAGTCCTACCAGGAATTCATAAGTAGAATTGATGCAATCGTAATTGGCAGGGGCACTTTTGAAAAAGTGCTTGGTTTTCCTTCCTGGCCGTATGATAGGAAAGTTTTTGTTTTGAGTAAGAGCATTAAACAAGTGCCAGATGAATTAAAAGAAAAGGCCACTGTTCTTTCAATGAATCCAGTCCAGTTGCTAAGTTATCTTTCCAGTTTTGGTTTTTCAAGAATATATGTCGACGGCGGGAAAGTTATACAGGACTTTTTAAAAGAAGATCTCGTCGATGAACTAATAATTTCAAAGGTTCCGATCCTAATAGGAAATGGCATTCCATTATTTGGTCAACTCGATACTGATCTTAAATTTAAACATATTCGAACGCAGGTACAATCCAATGGACTTGTAAGAAGTTACTATGAGAAGACAAAACCTGGTAATGTCAACTAACAGTGGGGTTTTCTATACTGAAGGTCTCTTCTCGGGAATAAAACGCATCAATAGCAATTCTGTTTAACATTTGCCCTATCTTGGGCTTGAGTTCACTATCGCCGACGCGACCGAGAACCCCGGACAACAGTCGGTCATTGTTTAATACCATCACGATCCAAATAAAAATACTTATGTACACAGTAGAACTGGAAGAAACCAAATTAGTTGGCCTGGCATTAAAAGAAAAGACAACGAATGTAAATGAGCAATCGAGTATTGATTGTGGCAACTTATGGCAGGAGTTTGAAAAAGGAAAATATGCAGAAATGATCCCTAACAAATTGACTGAGGAAATACTGGCGGTTTACCATCAGTATGAAGGAGATCATACACAACCTTTTTCATATTTCATCGGGTGCAAGGTAAAACCAGGTACAGAAGTACCCGCAGGTTTGGAGACTTTAACTATAGCCAAAGGAACTTACCAGAGAATTGATGCAAAAGGAAAAATGCCGGATTGTGTGGCCAATGCCTGGAAAGAAATATGGGTTTCCGACATTCCACGATCTTATAAAATGGATTTTGAGGTCTATGATGAGAAAAGTAAGGATTGGAATGACGCAGAAGTTGAGGTTTATCTTTCAGTTGAAAGCTAATAACAAGCCTTTAGATGTTTTTTGATTTATGAGCAAGACTTCCCGGAGTGATTATTTTGGAATGTTGACTGATAAATAGGGTTTAAATGGATGATTGATCATCAGTCGACAAGTGAATACTGAAAAATCTATCATGAGACAAAAAAGTATTTGGACAATCGGACACTCTACACGCACGCTTGACGAGTTTATAGCAATGCTAAACTCATTTCAAATTGAGCTGGTTGCCGATATCAGGAGTTATCCCGGTTCAAGGCGCTACCCGCATTTTAATAAAGAGACTTTGGCAGAGTCTTTATCTGCCAAGAATATAGAATATCGCCACCTCGTAGGACTCGGGGGACGTAGAAAACCACGTAGTGATTCTCACAATACCGCATGGAGAGTTGCTGCTTTTAAAGGATACGCAGATTATATGGAAACTCCAGACTTTAAGAATGCAGTTACAGATCTCGAATTTCTCGGAACTGATAAAAGAGTCGCTTATATGTGTTCAGAAGCTGTATGGTGGAGCTGTCATCGGTCCCTGGTTTCAGACTATCTCAAATTTAAGGGTTGGACAGTTATGCATATAATGGCCGTTGGAAAAGCTGAAGAACATCCTTATACAAAGCCGGCAACAATTGAAGGTGATAAGCTCACATATACTGCCAAGAGATAGATCAACGGTATATATTGTGATAGCGTTTTCGCCATTAGGGATGACGAATAATTTTTGATCAGCGCAGGAAGAAAAAGGCTTAGGTAACAATCGCACTTCGCACTGTTACTCCGTACTTCTTTACTTCACCTTCTTTCCATCCGTGTCACGACCATTCTGGTGAAGCACCAGTTTGGTTATTTTCCCCGATCCATCACTGACAAAATCAATTGTAGCATCTACTACTTTCAGAAAGAATTTGTTGGTCGCTTCTGCAAAAAGCGCCACTTCTGACTGGCCCGTTGCATTTGCAAACAGGGCATCGCCTCGCCGCAGAATGGTTATTTTGAATTGTGGAGACAGCTCGTATTCGCCGACATAAGTATCCAGCACCTCGGTAGGTACCGTTACCGTTTTGCGAACGGGGGGCTTATAAAAATCTTTCCAGTCATATACCGTGGCAACGGCTGCCACCACCTCATCGAGGATCGTTCCATCATCTGAGTTCACCATTACTACTACACCATTGCCGCCTTCTTTGCTGCCAATGTAAACACAGCGGAAACCTTCGTTGGCGCCTCCATGATTAAAGTATTGATCCTTGCCGGCAGTTCTGATCCAGGAGCCCAAAGTCGCAGTTTCCTTGTAAGGGGTCAACATTAAAGAAGCAGACGTCTTATTTAATACAGTTTCTGATCTGCCCATGGCTGCAAGTTGTAGCCCGATGATGAATTTGCCGATATCGGTGGGTGTCGTCCAAAGCGAAGCGGCTGCGTTTTCGGGATAAATATGATAACCACCTTTTACAGGAGTACCATTCTCGCGGTAAGCTGTCGATAAAAGCTGGGTTTTTCCGCCGGGAGGTGGCGCAGTATAAAAACTATTTTCCATTGCCAGGGGGTTGAGCACATTTTGCTGCATGTATACATCATAGGGCTGTCCTGTAACAT
>VBAT01000012.1:65634-117534 GCA_005884665.1 Bacteroidota bacterium | reverse complement strand
AATGGTGATGCCGCCACCGGAATATTCCACCCGGGTACCTGCATCAAACATCGAACGGACCGGCTCGCTATTGGCCGGCGCTTCACCGTTGAGTATTTGAATAACTGTCGGCAGCTTTTCGCCTGGCGCATAGCCGCGAAAGCCATGAACCGTTAAGCCAGCAGTATGACTCAGGATATGCCGCAACGTGATAATCTTTTTGCCTTTAATTGAATCGTAAGGAAACTTCCAGCTGGTGAGGTAAGTGTTGATGTCTTTATCGAGATCGAGCTTATTTTGCTGCACCAGTCTTAAAACACCGACAGCATTTATGGATTTAGAGATCGAGGCTGCCTGGAATAGGGTCTCCGATGTTACGGGTCTTGCGGTTTCTTTATCGGCATAACCATAACCGCGGGCCCATTCAATTTTATAATCTTTTATAACGGCAATGCTCAGCCCGGGTATCCCGTATTGTTTCATACGATCCTGCAGCAGGATAGGTTTATCATCTGTTTTAACAGCTTCCCCCAGGCTGCGTTCAACTTTTTTGATCCGTTCTTCTACGGCTGCACTATAAGTTGGTTGTTGTGAAAAACACGCATGGCTGAAGGTTAAAAGAAGAAGGACAGGGAATAGTTTTATTGATTGCATATTGAACATTTGAAGTAGGGAAACAAATATAACTAATAAGAAAGAGCGAGGAACAGAGCGGAGAGGGAAGAAAAAAGACTTAGGTAACATTCGCTCTTCGCACTCTTTCTCCACACTTCTTTTTTGGGGGTTGTGACCCAATATTTACTTTCGAAAGTAGATCAGTAGTAGTTAATGCTTAAAAATTAATCTATTCAATTCCCGTACAAGATCTTTTTAGGAGATCAAACCCGTAAATTTTGATGTGAAAGCAATTGCCTATATCTTAGTGTAACAACGAAACCTTCCTATGCTCAAAATATTTACTCTCTGTTTCACCTTATTTCTTTCCCAGGCGTTGTTTAGCCAGACAACTGCGGCTTCAATACCGGCCGATGGCGACACAACTATCTATACTACCGTAGACACGGTAGCTTCGTTCCCTGCAGGCCGCACGGCCTGGATCAAATTCATTGGCCAAAACATTGTTTTAACAAACTAATTCAACCAATGCGAAATCTTCTGTTCATATTTTTCACAGTTTTAATAATAAATGCCAACTGTCAAACATTGGTGCCTTACAAAGACACTGTAAATCATTTTTCAATAAATATTCCAACAGGGTGGAAATATGGAGTGAGCAAGGCCTATCCTTCAATCATATTGATCGCGCAAAAAATACATTCAGGTCCGGCAGACACCACAGGGGATAATTTTAATATTAATGTAATTGAGACGCCAAGCAAAACCTTGGATAAATCATTTTCTGATTTTCTTAGATATCTTCCCGATGCTAAAGACTACAAACTAATTGGTACAGGAGACACCACTTTTAATGAAATAAAATTTAAGTGGCTGATAGAAACACACAGGGAAAACAATAATAAACAATTGCACAATTATGACTTCGTGGCTCTCAAAAATGGCAAAACTTATATATTGACCATGGTTACAAGTTCAGGTGCTTTTGATGCTGTAAAACCTTTGTTTGACAAAATAGCAAGCGGCTTTCAGCTGTTGGACTGAAACCACTGTAAACATGGGTTTCTGTTTTGATCGGACCAGTCGATCTTTAACTTGAAATTATGGACGAAATAATAGATTTTTTCAGGCCCTATTTTGAACAGTTGGTTCCAGGAGCGCTAATTATTCTTAGCACGTTAACTTTTTTTATCTTGGAAAGAAAGTTTCCGGGCAGGGAATTGCCTCCTGCTAATGGCTGGTATCTTCGATCGATTGCAATTAATATTCTGCAATTTCTTTTAATTGGGTTAGGTGGGATCACCTGGAATAAATATTTCAGGGACCAGTCGGTATTTCATTTTGGAAGTTGGAGCAATCCGGTTGTGGAAGGTCTGGTCTATTGGGTCATTGGTACGTTTGTTTTCTATTGGTGGCACAGGCTGAGACATGCCAATGGTTTCTGGCTTATATTTCACCAGGTCCATCATAGCCCCAAAAGGATAGAACTTTTGACTTCGTTTTACAAACACCCGGTTGAAATCATAGCCGATTCTGTTATAGCAGGTTTTTTGATTTATTATGTTTTGGGTGGAACAGCTTTGACGGGTGCATGGGTTTCTTTTTTTGGAGCGACGGGTGAATATTTCTATCATTCAAATATTTCGACCCCGAAATGGCTGGGTTATTTTATTCAAAGGCCTGAACATCATTCCATCCATCATCAAAAAGATGTTCATAGTTATAATTTTGGTGACATTACGTGGTGGGACAGGATGTTTGGAACATTTAAAGAAGCCGATGATTTTGCACCTGAATGTGGATTTCCCAATGATAACGAAACTAAAGTATGGGATATGATCAGGTTTAAAGACGTTTATAATTCATGATTGCACGGCGCATAACATTGGGAGCGACAATAGTATGCCTGGCAATAGGATTCCTTTCTTTATCTGGCTGTGACGACAAACTTCAAAAGTCTAAAGGCGTTAAAGTGGTGGAACTTGACACAATCTCCTTCGATAATCTTTCCAAAAAAGCATATGAATATTTATACGAGCAGCAGGAAATCTGCGAACGCATTTATAAAATCAGTTCATATCAGAATTGGTACTATGACCAATTAACCGGGGAACTGACATTTAGTGATAATGGGGTGAAAAAACTCATTATTGACTATGAAGAAGTTGGCTCAGTTTCAGAAGCCACAAATACTTTTCTTTGGGCGTGGGACAATCCACATTTAGAGGAAAAAATTAAGACTGAAATAATCAAGGTAAGAGAGTACGGTCTAAAAAGAGACTTTGAAAAACTAATCACCCCAAAATGGACGGCAGACCAATATGATGGTTGGGAAATGACGGCGATTGCGTCTTATTTGTTAAAGACAAAAGGTGCTTACAGAGTTCCGACAACTGATGTCAAATTGTTTTCCTTCATGATTTTCAAAAGCATTCGTTGGGCAGACACTTCACATGTTAATTGACATACACCTTTCAGGTAAAGAATAATACCGGTAATTCTTTATTTCTCAGCTTTGTTCAGATTCCTGATGATTCCGATTAGTACGGGGATCGTTACCGTAAGGATAATACCTATTACCATATATTTCAAATATGGCTTCAGCCCGGGCATGATGCCGACCAAATAGCCAGCTACTACAAAAGTCGAGATCCAAAGCACTGAACCTATGAATACGAAAAGCACGAACCGACGGAAGCCCAGTTTTATGATCCCGGCTACAATTGGCGAGAAGGTTCGGATAATAGGAAAAAACAAGCCACCCGCGAGAGCAAGATTGCCATATTTCCTGTAAAACGTTTCAGCTTTGTCAAGGTACTGTCTCTTAAAGTATCTTGAATCCTTCCGCTTATACATCATGGGACCGGCCTTCAATCCAAGCCAGTAGCCGGTCATATTTCCTAAAACAGAAGCGATACTAAGAAGGCTACAGACAATAAATAGGTTTTCGGGCAAATCACCTGTTGCAACAAACACACCGGCCGTGAATAAAAAACCTCCACTGGGAATAAAAAAGCAAAAAAATAAACCAGTTTGACAAAACACCGCCAAAAACAGGACGAGCAGCCCCCCATACCGGATCACAGATTCTGCGTTAAACATGTGTTTCAGCAATTTTCCAAATGTAGAATTTAATCGTAATTCCTAAAACTGGATAGTTTCCCTGTTTGAAAAGTCAAAGGCCATTGAGAGCTACAGATGAAAAAACAGGCCCCTACTCCTGACCCTTGTTTTGACATGGCTACATTAAGGAAGAAGTAGAGAGCCACGGAGCATTCCTTCTCTGTGGTCCTCCATGTTTTCTCAGAGGTCCTCTGTGGGCAAATTCCTACTTATTATTGAGTTACCACCTTCCTGATCCTGAACTCCACAAACGCCAGGCTCAAAAACAGGACGGTTGTCATTATCGAGTACCACTGGTAGGAGATAAGATTCGCTTTGTGTTCAGGCATTATACTTAACATCGTATAAGCATAGGGATAATATTCTATAATAGTCCACTTGAATCCAAATAGCATCATGGGCGCAAGGAACCACAAGCCGATGCCAATAGCAAGAGGAGCAATAAAATTCTTAAATCGAAGCGAAAGCCAGAATTGTATGGCGCTTACACCAAGGACCTGGATGTAGGTCTGCGCATTCGTCGTCAAGATCTTATAAAAATCTATTTTTCCCTCGTACAACCCGGGATGCATCATCTCCGTAGAGAATGCTGTTATTGTTAAAAACAAATTGTACCCTAAAAGAAATGCAAGGATCATAAATTGAAGCGTAATGAATTTTGCCAGGAATATATCGATCAATTTTTGCGGTGAACTAAGAACCTGTTTCCATGTTTTATCCCTGTATTCGATATGCAGCAACAATGCGCAAATCAGTATCACATACAACGGCAGAAGTGCAATACAAAGTGGCTCACGTCCTTTCATGAAATGAACGGTCCAGGGCAGCCCTCTTGGCGACGCGGGACTTAAATCTATATATTCAAGGAACGACATGAAGGGACCGAAAGCAGAACCAAACACACACAGGTAGAGCGAAAGCGTTCTTTTCAATTTTAGATTTTCGGAACGAAGTGAAACCTGTAAACTCATGACGGATCGGTTGTGAGGTTGATGAATAATTGTTCCAGGTCGTTTCTTTGGGGATTCAGCAGGTAAACGTCAAGATCGTTTTGTGTCAGCATCCTGTTGATTGCCGCTACTTCATTCATATCAGCAAATGAAAGTGAAATCGTTTCCCCAACCCTTTCCGGGTTGTATTTTCCCAATAATGTAATAGCAGTTTCGTTATTTGATGTGTTAATGAACAGCCTTGAATCTTTCCGTTGGAACGAATGGAGTTCGTGTAATGAACCCTGGAACAACATTTTTCCCTTGTAAATAATACCCACATGGCTCACCGTCTTTTCTACTTCTGAAAGGATATGACTGGATATAACTATCGTCATACCGCTTTCTTTATTTAACTTTTTGATCAATTGGCGCAATTCGATGATGCCATTCGGATCCAATCCATTCGCAGGCTCATCCAGGATCAGCAATTCAGGATCCGGTAACAGCGCAAGAGCAATGGCCAGGCGCTGTTTCATGCCAAGTGAGAATTTCTTTGCCGTCTTTTTACCGGTATCTTCAAGTCCCACGATGCGCAGGACTTCTTTGACTCTTTCCCGCGTTGCACCGTATACCGGTCTGTAGACTTCCAGGTTTTCTTTTGCTGACAGGTGTCCGTACAGTGAAGGAACTTCGATCAGCGACCCTATTCTTCTAAGGACATCGACTCGATGCCGGGAAATATTTTTTCCGAATATTTCGATTTTTCCCTGTTGGTTATTCAACAATCCAAGCAATAAACTTAAAGTGGTTGTTTTGCCAGAGCCGTTTGGTCCAAGGAAACCGTAAATGGTTCCTTTCTCCACCTGCAGATCTATATCAAAAAGTGTTTGAACATTTTTCGAATACCTGTAGGAAAGCCCGGAGGTTTTAATAACTGTGTCGTCCATGTAAATGTTGTTAAGGTTTCGGTACGATTTTTTTCCGAATGGTTCCTGGTTGAAGTTGGAGTGAAAGGCGGGTAAAATTAGGAATTGCCAACAGAAAAACAAGCCAGAAAATCAGGAAGAGAGCGGGAAGCGTAGGGCGATACCAAAGGCGCGGCATGTTATGAACTTCCCAAATCATGCCACAACGGTTGATTTAAGCGTGCTGATTGTGTAGTTTTAAGAGCTGTATTTAACAGTCTAAAGCTCCATCGATCTAAATGATAAAGCCGCGAAAATTATCAAGAAAAGCCAGGATCTTCCTGGTCATAGTCTCGCTATTGGCAATCGGCGTTGGAATACTTTTCTTTTATTCGACTCCTGTCACTGAAAACCTTGATAGCTACGAATATGACCTTCCCTTTAAAAAAGGCGCTAAATACAAGATCGTGCAGGGATACGGAGGGCTTTTTTCTCATAATCATATCGCAGCCCTGGACATCGAAATGCCTGTCGGCACGCCGGTTTATGCCTCCAGGGAAGGGACTGTTTATCGCTACAAAGATGATAGTAATGTAGGCGGATTCTTACCCAAATATAAGAGCAAGGCCAACTACATCATTATTAAACATGATGATGGAAGTTTCGGCTGTTACTGGCATTTGCAAAAAAATGGAGTGCCGGTAAAAAGCGGGAGAGTTTCAAAGGGTCAGCAGATAGGACTTAGTGGAGCGACCGGCCAGGCATTGAATCCCCATCTTCATTTTTCCGTCAAGAAAATGCTGAATTATGAAATGAATTCGTTTGTGAGAACAAAGTTCAGAACTACTAAAGGTGTTTTACTTTTGGAACGAGGTGAAACTTATGAACGACCGATAGATTAAATAGCTTCCTTCATCCGGCTCGTCAAGAAAAAACAACAGGTAATGTAGTGGATTATTATACAGCCAGGATGAGTGTAATTTGAAAAGAAACACATGAAAGCCCTTTTGGTTCTTATAACCATATTTAACTGCCTTGTTACTGATGCAGTTCCCCGGACTTATGTCGGAAGTACGCCCGCTCACGATGTCATTAGAAAATTTCTAGGAATTTCTTTAACCGATTCTATCGATTTCATCCGGTGGAAGCTCGAGGTCAGGCAACGCAGCTTTAAACTACAATGTGAATATGGCGAAGGTTAAGGCTGAGGTTGAGGTTGAGGCTAAGGTTGAGGTTGAGGTTGAGGTTGAGGTTAAGGCTGAGGCTAAGATCAAAACTCCGCTGGTGTTTGAAGGAAGGACTCCCTGCCAGGAACTATCTGTACAGTTGGGGTTAAATAAAGGAGAGGCCTGCGATAAAATGAAATGGTATTTTTTATTTTATACCGACTCGGTTACGGGAAAGCCTTCCTATTTTCTTATGGCTGGCATAGGCTACCGGAAAGAATCCATGAAAAAAGGCCGGTGGGAAATCGTAACTGAACCAAATGGAGATATCATCTACCGCCTATACTCCGATATATGGACCCGTCCCCTAATCCTGTTGCAAGGCGATGATAACATTTTATTTTTTATGGACGCAGATGGCCGGCTGCTCGTAGGAAATGAAAATTTCAGCTACACGCTCAACAGGAAGGAAAAGGAATATCCACCGATTGACAGGTAGATTATTTGGATACTGGATGCTAGATGCTGGATACCGGATGCTGTCAAAAAAAAGTATCAATTATCTTTGTGGCTCACAATATGCAAGATGAACAAGGAAATTCAATCGATAATCACCAATCTTGAACGAGTTAATACTGGTCAACCCTGGTATGGCAGGCCAGTGTATGAAGTATTGGATGAAATTGATCCGGCGATCGTTTATAAGAAACCAAATAAACAACATTCCCTGGCCAATTTGCTGTATCATATGATCACCTGGGCTGATTTTACTTTGCACCGCATAAAAGGGGATAAAGAAAAAGACATGGCAGCTTTCGAAGAACTCGACTGGCGGGAGATCAATCCAAAAATTCATACCTGGGAGAAAGGCCTGGCTGAGTTCAAAGACATTCACAAAAAGATCGTTGAGTTGCTGAATCAAAAAGACGATAAGTTTTTAAGGGAGATAGTTGACTACCGAAAATATAATTTCCGCTTTTTGCTGAACGGCCTCATCCAGCATAATATATATCATATAGGCCAGGTAGCGTACGTTAAAAAACTGCTTGAATAGTTTTTTTTCCCGTTAACCAGACCGGTCTTTATCTTTCCTTGCGTCATGGTTTCCCGGACCGCTTATTTCTGGAAACAAACACCGTTTACCAGGTTATTGCCCTCGCTCATAGGCGGCATCATTATTCAATGGTATCTGCAATTGCCCGCTTTAGCCTGGTGGGTGTTGTTCTTATCAGCGGTATGTTTCAAACTAATTTTCCCGAAGATCTCTTTTTCCAGGCGTTACAGGTTTTCCTGGCTTGATGGGATCGCGATAGCAATACTCATTATATCCACCGGTGGATTGCTGGCCTGGTTTAATGATATACGAAATGATAAGAATTGGTTTGGAAATTCTTATACGACCGGGGATGTCATGATTGTTACGTTAAACGAACCACTGGTGCAGAAGGCTAAATCATTTAAGGCAAATGCCGGCATAGAGTATATTATCAGAAATGGAAAAGCGATCAAAGCAAAAGGGAAAATCATTTTATATCTCAAAAAGGATTCTATCGATAGAGGTGTTGGATACGGTTCAAGGATCATCTTCAATAAAACTTTGCAGGAGATTAGTAATAGCGGCAACCCGGGTGGGTTTGATTATAAAAGATACGCATTGTTCCAGGACATCACTCACCAGGTGAACCTTAAAGCGGGTGAATTTGTAGTCCTGGCCGGAAAGAAAAGGGCTCCCATTCAATCTGCCCTTTATAATGTCAGGGAAAAAATATTGGATATACTGAGAACAAATATCAAAGGTGGAAGAGAGAGTGGTTTGGCGGAGGCATTGCTGGTTGGATATAAAGATGATCTCGATAGATCGCTGGTACAGTCTTATTCCAACACAGGAGTGGTTCATATCATTGCCATTTCAGGTATGCACCTGGCACTGATCTACTGGTTGGTCAACCTGCTATTGAAACCTCTTGGTAAAATCAAACGATGGCGATGGTTAAAGCCAATAGTAGCTATACTCGTACTCTGGTCATTTAGCTTGCTTACCGGCGCATCAGCATCAGTATTGCGGGCGGCTGTTATGTTCACTTTTATCGTATGCGCCGAGAGTTTTTCCAGGAAAACAAATATTTACAACACGCTTGCCGCTTCCGCGTTTTTTCTTCTTTGCATCAACCCCTACTGGTTGTGGGATGTCGGTTTCCAGTTGTCCTATGCGGCAGTGTTGAGCATTGTTATTTTCCAGAAACCTATCTACAATATTTTTTATTGTAAAAATAAATTACTCGATCATGTATGGAAGCTGAATGCGGTAACCCTGGCTGCCCAGTTACTTACCACGCCGCTGAGTATTTATCATTTTCACCAGTTTCCCAGTTGTTTCTTTCTTACCAACCTTGTTGCGGTCCCGCTTTCAAGCATCATTGTCCTGGGAGAAATTCTTCTCTGTACTGTTTCTTTTATTCCGTCCTTCGCGGGATTGATTGGCGGAGTATTGTCCCGGCTGATTGCATTGATGAATAGTTATGTTGGAAGGATCGAGTCGTTACCGGGTTCATTGTGGGATGGGTTGCAGATAAACATCCCACAGTCGATACTGCTTTTTGTCGTTATAGCCGGCACTAGTTTTTGGTTGTTGGGAAAATACAGGCAGGGTTTGATAGTTGCCCTGGTCGCATTATTGTTTTTTTTGACAATAAGATCAGGATCGTTTATCAGAGCTGAGCAGCAGCAAAAGATAATCGTGTATAACGTGCCGCAGCGACGGACTATTGATTTTATAAGTGGACGGGATTGCTTTTTTTATGGAGATAGATTCCCGGCGCCAGATGAGTTTATTCAAAATTTTCATTTGAAACCTTCCAGGATTTTGAGCAGGGTTCGTTTAGTGGACTCACTATCCCAACTTTTTATCGACGGTCGATGTCTTTTATTCAGGAATAAGAAAATACTGGTGGCCGACACAGCTTTTTCATTTTTAAGCCCGGCAAAGAAATCTGATATCGACCTCCTGCTCATTTCGGGGAATCCGAAATTGTATATTGGCAAACTGGCACTCGCATTTACTATAAAACAGGTTGTTTTTGACGCTTCTGCCTCATCCTGGAAAACGCCTTACTGGAAAAAAGATTGCGACTCGCTTCATATTCCTTACCATGATGTAACTGAAAAAGGAGCTTTTGTGATGAACCTGAATTAGGTTAGTTTTGCGGCTTCTAACGAAATGCTGTATTGCTTTGTGTTCTTTCGTCTTTCAGGGAAAGGACCGGCAGGCCTTCAACCGGATATATTCAATTTCAACGCATGAACAAAAAGATTCAATCAGCACTCATTTCTGTTTTTTACAAGGAAGGTCTCGAAAATATCGTTAAACAATTATCCGAACTCGACATTACCATTTATTCGACCGGGGGCACGCAGCAATTCATTGAGAAGCTTGGTATAAACGTGACGCCTGTTGAAAACCTTACCAGCTATCCTTCGATCCTGGGGGGACGTGTAAAAACTTTACATCCATCGGTATTTGGTGGAATCCTGGGAAAAAGAGATGATACTACGCATGTTCAGGAGATGAGGCAATATAGTATTCCCGAAATCGACCTGGTGATCGTTGATCTTTATCCCTTTGAGGAAACGGTAGCTTCGACGAGCGATGAAAAAGCTATTATTGAAAAGATCGATATCGGTGGTCCATCAATGATTCGCGGTGCCGCCAAGAATTTTAAAGATGTGGTGGTGATAGCTGCGAAAAAAGATTATGCATCCCTGGAAGCTTTATTACGTGATCAAAAAGGGGAGACAACGCTGGAGCAACGCAAAACATTTGCCGCAAAAGCATTTGAAATTGTCGCGCACTACGAGGTAGCCATTGCAAAATATTTCAATCCTTCTGAAGCTTTATACTTTTTGGAATCAATCAGCAACCCTAAATCCATGCGGTATGGGGAGAACCCGCATCAGTCTGCGGTATTTTATGGTGATCTTGGACAGCTGTTCGATCAACTGAACGGGAAAGAACTTTCATACAATAACCTGGTGGATGTGGATGCGGCTATCCAGTTGATTTCAGAATTTCCACGGGTTGAAAACACTAATGGTGAATTCACTTTCGCGATCATCAAGCATACCAATGTCTGTGGCATAGCTCAACGGGCAACGGTGAAGCAAAGCTGGGATGCCGCGCTTGCCGGCGACCCGGAAAGCGCTTTTGGTGGAGTTTTAGTATGCAATGGCCCGATTGATAAATCCACGGCTGATGCCATCAACGAGATATTCTTTGAAGTGTTGATCGCGCCTTCATTTGATGCCGATGCCTTATCCGTATTGCGGTCGAAGAAGAACAGGATACTCTTACAGCTGAAAAAACAGCCGGGAAAAAAAGAATTATATAAATCCGTCCTGAATGGTGTACTTGTACAGGGTATTGACGAAGGCAACTATGCGGAATGGAAAGAAGCCGGTGGCCGGGAAACAACGCCGGGGGAAAAAGAGGACCTCGCATTTGCAAACCTCGTGTGCAAACATTTAAAATCTAACGCGATCGCGCTGGTAAAGAATAAGCAACTTATTGGCAAAGGATGCGGCCAGACCAGCCGGATCGATTCATTGCGCCAGGCGATCGAGAAAGCAAGGCAATTTGACTTTGACCTGATAAACGCTGTAATGGCCAGTGATGCATTCTTTCCTTTCAACGATTGTGTAAAGATGGGAGATGAAGCAGGGATAACGGCGTTTATTCAGCCGGGGGGATCTATCCGTGACAATGATTCAATTGAATATTGCAAACAACATGACCTCGCGATGGTAATAACGGGGATGCGCCATTTTAAACATTAAGGATGAAAAAAATTCTAAGTTTAATCGTTCTGTTTTTTTGCAGTATTATGGCTTATTGCCAGGAAAAACCAGGCAAGTATTTCGAGGGCATCGTGGAATATGAAATAAAGGTCGAATCGCATATACCCGGGGTTTCGGACAATGAACTGCGTGAAAAATTCGGATCGAAATTGTTGCTGCATTTTAAAAACGGCAACTATATGCGGGAATATATTGACGGAGCCGGGTTTACACTAAATAAACAATATTACCTGCATGAAAAGAATATGATGTATATGCACAATATCTTTTTTGCGCCCGATACAGTATATTACCAGGATGCGGCAGAGGAACAACTAATAAGCTATAAAGTTGAATCCGGTCCTACCGAAAAGATACTGGGCGTAGAATGTCATTCGACTATCGTTTCAGGAAAATATATTTTCCCTTATACAGGTGACACGACCACATCGACCCTGACATACTATTTTTCTCCTGATCTGCCGGTTGATCCTGACTGGTGGACGAAAATGTATATATGGAAAGATGTCATTAAAGAATATAAATGCGTCGCGACGAAATTTATAGAGGAAGACCCTATCATTTCAACGCAAACTTACACAGCGGTAAAAGTAACCTGGCAACCGGTGTCGGATGATATATTCAAAATAGATCCTAAACTGGTGTTGAAAAAATTGCCAAAATAGCGCGTGGTGAATTTTCGGTTTGATATCAATAAAACTCTTTCACAGACTGGTGACTCCCTAAAACGGTTATCTGTTCTCAATCCCCTGACCATTCGAAAAAAAGGCACGAGGTCCAAAGCGATTTTTGCGTTGGCGATGGTTTGTTTTTTTTGGGGCACCACCTGGGTCGCATCCAAGGAGGGTGTTCGCTATATGCCGGCATTGGAACTGGCAGGTATCCGCCAGTTGCTGGGTGGTCTTTGTTTCATTGTCTTCTTTTTATATAAAGGTGAATCCTGGCCAAAAGGAAAGGAGTGGCGACCAATCATAGTGTTGAGTTTTTTAAATTTCTTTATGAGCAACGCACTATCGACCTGGGGTGTACAGTATATCAATGCAGGACTCGCAGCAATTATGGGAGCTATTTTCCCATTGTGGATCGTCATTATAGGTTTGTTTGCTTCATCAAGCAAAATTCCATCAAGGGCCATCGTCGGTTTGATATTGGGGTTTGGCGGCGTTTGTGTTATTTTTTACGAACCGCTTCTGCATGGAGATTTTTCAAAACCCGGTTTTTTAAAAGGTGTGCTACTGTCATTGGTCGCCACCTGGTCCTGGGCCTTTGGTACACTTTACACGAAGAAACAAGCGGCCAGCTTTAATCCTTATTTCAGTTTGGGATTACAAATGATCATATCGTCTATTCCTTTGCTCGTAATTACACAAACTACCGATATAGGAATACCGTTTACCGCCATTCCCTGGAAGTCATGGGCCGCCATTGGGTATCTTATTATTTTTAGTTCGATAATTACTTTCATCTCCTACATCTATGCACTGCAGCATCTGCCTACCGTGCAGGTATCCGTTTATGCGTATATCAATCCTATTGTCGCCGTCTTGCTGGCTGCTGCTTTATTTGGCGAACGGCTGAACTTATTCATCGGTGCCGGGGGAGCTATTACCCTTTTGGGAGTTTACCTGGTCAATCGCACATATAAAGCGCTGCCCCCGGCCGAACAACCCGAGTCCGAAGGGGTTTAAGGGCGAAGCTCAGACTGTCGCTTCTTTGATGAACTGCTCGTAGATATCTCTCCAGCCTTTGGATGCTTTATCCGTTCCCAAAAATGAATTATGCCAGATCATAATGAAGTGCCCATTCACCGATTTTACGGCCCAGTAATAATATCTCATTTCTTCGAGGGCCTGTTTGGCTGTGCTGTTTTGTTCGTAAAAAGAGTTGGCCTCCATGTAACAAAACGGGAATAGCATCAAGCCAGTTTGCTTTTCATTTTCCAGGTCATACCAGTAAAATGGCGAGGCTACTGAGGCCCTGAAGCCGTTAATGCTCCCATAGCCCATAGAAAAATCATACTTGATGCCGTTCACGATCAATCGGCGGTATCCTCCTGGCAGATTGAACCGGATATAATGTTGCCTGGATGAAACAACAGGGTTTCCACTAAAGAGGGATAGTGTTTCGATTTCTTTTTTTAGCAAAGAGTCATCATCGCCGCTTTTCCACGAGGGATGTATGCCTATCGGGTAACGGGCTACATGATCATGTATCAATGCTTGCATCGCTTCAGAAGAGGGTGGGATATTCTTGTCATAGCGCCCCCTTTTTTCAGGAATAAGGAAAAAATAGTAAGGTTTGAGCCTGTATTGCTCATGTAGTTTGTTCAGCCAGTCGTAAGCATCAAACGGATCTTTTTGTTTTCGCAGCAATACCATTGCTCTTTCTTTCAGCAATGGCCATTGGCCTTTAAATAATGAACGGATAAAACCGCCAGCATTTCTCCAAGGGCCTTTATGTTTGTATGACCAGGGAATGTCGATGTCGTATGTCGGAAGAAATTTTGATTCGTGTTGCTTTTCCGCCACCTGGCGGATCGCAATGACGGTGAATTGTGGAAACTTTTGTTGAAGAAGCTTTTTGAAATCCTGGAGCCATACGTTTATTAAGGGCTGGTTCAAAAATTTTTCTTTATAGGCCAACGAATTTTCGTGGGCATAGCGGCCATAGCTGTCCTTTATATGCGGCAAATATTCTTCATAGCGGCTCAACAGGTAGAAACAGGCTGAGAAGATGTCGAATGGCATATCACCGCCGGTCTTAAAGAATGCTTTATAACCGTTTACATGGAAACAACCGGTATTTTGCTCCCTGACCCCGGTTTCAAACAAGAGTCCATGGGGTTTTATCCAGGTTTCAGTTGCTGAAATTTGTTTGTCCGAATAATTTATCCTGGGACCTGGGTAATCGCTGAATTCTTTCTCCGAGGAAGTAATAGAGAAACTGTCAACCTGTAATTCTTTTGCAATAAAATCTGCGACGTATTGCAGCCGCGAAGTTATATTATGACTGTAAAGTATCAAGGACGCTTTTTTTCATTAGCCTCTTTCAACTTCTTTTTCCACTGTTCATTAAATGATTTTTTAGGAAAATCAAGCTCGCCTCTGTGGGCAGTCCATGATTTGGCAACTTTATTGATGAACCAGGATTTTGTGTTTCCGTTTACCATATCCATCCAGGAGCGGCGAAGCATGGCCTGCTTCCACATCTTCCATACGATCCGTTCACTGAAATCATTAGTGTGTTTCTCAACGGCTTCATGCCTGTTTTCGAGCAGTAGCTCATGCAGGTTGATCTTAACGGCGCATACTTCGGTACAATTACCGCAAAGCGAGGAGGCATAGCTGAGGTGTTTCCAACCATGCATATCCTTCAGATGGGGAGTAATCACTGACCCGATCGGGCCACTATAGGGAGTAGCGTAAGTGTGACCACCAATGTTTTTATAGACCGGGCATGCATTCAGACATGCACCACAGCGGATGCAATACAGGCTTTCTCTTGCCTTTTCATTCGCCAGGATATTGGTGCGTCCATTATCCAACAGTATTACGTACATGTCATCCGGTCCATCTGTTTCATTTTCCTGTCGCGGCCCGGCCACTATCGTGTTATAAACGGTTATTTTTTGACCTGTGCCGTAAGTCGCAAGTAAAGGCCAAAACAAAGCAAGATCTGCCAGGGAAGGAATTACTTTTTCTATACCGGCGATCACGATATGTGTTTTGGGCATCGAACAGCTTAAGCGGGCATTGCCTTCATTCTCTGTAACAGCCACAGCACCTATATCGGCTATGATGAAATTGGCACCGGTGATTCCTATTTCTGCCTGCACATATTTTTCACGAAGCTTATCCCTGGCAACGAGCGTCAATTGTTCCGGCGTAAGATTCGGATGCGTTCCCAGCTTATCGGTAAATAATTTCGCCACGTCCTCTTTGCTCTTATGCATCGCAGGTGTAACGATATGATAAGGCGGTTCGCCATCCAGTTGCTGGATATACTCGCCGAGATCGGTTTCTACACTTTCAATCTTATTTTTTTGTAAAAAATCGTTGAGATGGATCTCCTCCGTCACCATGCTTTTACTCTTGACGATAGTATGGCACATTTTCTCCTTGCAGATCTTTAGTATGGCTTCATTTGCCTGGTCAGCCGTTTCAGCCCAGATCACCTTAGCGCCACGTTTAGTAATGGCAGCTTCAAAGTTTTCAAGCTGCTTATCCAATGTATCAATGGCCCTCCATTTGAGGTTCTTTGCCCGTTCCCTCGCCAGATGCACGTCGGCAAACTGAGATTTACCCTGTGGCACCACCGCATTGTATTTCCCAATATTAAAATTGATCTTGCGCCGGTGTTCGATATCGCCGGCTTTAACGCTACTTTTTGCAATAAATGAATCGGAATAATCAGCCATGGATGAAGATGCAGTTTTGGTTACTTATTCGTCAAATTTACTTTCAATTTTGGTTTCTTTCCCCATTCGGTTTCTGGCAATTGTATCCAGCACCTCATAGAACTCTTCCCCATATTTCCTGATAAGTGCCTCTTTTAAAAATTGGTAGGCAGGAATTTTCAGCTTTTTTCCGAGGCTGCAGGCCGGCTTGCACAAGTTTTCTCTCGGAACATAGTTCACATTTTCGTAGTTCCCGCGTTTTCCTTTGCTGGTTACAATCGGAAACAGGTGACAGCTGACCGGTTTTTTCCAGTCAATGATCCCATCATTATAGGCTTGCTCAAAAGCGCATTTAATGATCCCATTTTCATCTCGGCGGCCATACACACATATTTCGTTGTCGCTTGGCAGAGTAGGTGTCACCCACCCGAATTCCTGGCTGTGAATGTACCGGCCATTTTTTTCTATTTCTTTGATGGAATTGGGAGTAAGATAAGGTTTGATCTTTTCGTATGCATCTTCAATGATTCGAAGCTCGTTATCTTCGAGCGGGGCGCCCGCATCTCCTTCTTCACAACAACCACCTTTACATTTAGAGAGATCACAAACGAACTGTTTTTCCACCACCTCATCACCGATCAACATATTATCAATAACTATCACGGATCAATTTTTTCCAAAGTTACACTTTCGTCTTTTCATCTTTCTTTTTGGTCACAAAGACTTTCGATAACAGGGTTCTGCCCGAAGCGGTCAACCGGTTGTGAGATGTTAGATACTTGATGACTTTATGCTCCAGCCAGTGATGCAGGGGCACCAGCAGTGCGGCCAGCGCGATCATAAACGTGAGGTCTTTTAAGGGCTCACCATGGGTAAACGAATAGATGTTCTTTTTGAAAATGAGAAAGATAAATTCAAAGAACATGATAAAGGCAAAAAAACCGATCAGTTTGATGGTACTGGCGGAAACCTTGAACATGCCAAATACAACCAAAATGATAAATAAAGCTGATATGCCGATGGTAATTCCCATGTATTGAATATTATTTCTTCTGCGCTTTTTGTCGGCTTCTTCTTCTTCCAGTTTCTTCTGGCGGTATTGTTCTGCTGATACTTCTACCTGCGTCAGCTCTTTTTGCTTGTTCAGAGTTTCCACGCTGTCCTTGTATTTATAGTAAGTCGAATTATATACGGCTGCCTCCTGGAAATTACCCGATTTGCTATATAAGGTATCGAGATGTTTGGCTGCAGCTTCAGCGCTTTCCAGTTGATCGGTCCTCTCCGCGATATCCTTGACTTTCAGGTAAAGCTCAATACTCTTGCTGTATTCCCCGGTCTTTTGATAAAATGAGCCGAACTGTGCATAGAAACTCATTTTTACAATCTCGTTGGGGCTTTTCTCAAAGAAATCGCTCGCCTTGTTGAAGTAGAACCTTGCAGAATCGAATCTTTTCAGTTCGGAATAAATAACAGCATAGGCCTGGTCGATATAACTGCTGAACCGGAGCTGGCGCAAGTAGGACTTTAATTCTTCTCCCTGTGATGAATTAAAGTACTCCAGGGCTTTTTGTGGCTGGTCCATGCGTAGATATTGGTTTAACAAGCTGAGATAGGCCGGTGTTTTCAGGGTAGAAAACTTCAGGGAGTCGGCCATCGCCAGCGATCTTCTAAAATAATTGATGGCTATATCATAGTTCTTTTTACTGGCAAACAGCTTTCCCAGGTTATTGATATCAATAGCCCGCTGGTAAGGCACATTCTTTTCTTTCATTTCGTCCAGTTTGCGGAAAGCTTCAGTATAATAATCTATTGCTTTATCATAATCTTCTATACTGGAGTAAAAATTGGAAAGGCTGGTATAGCAACTTCTTACCAGGAAAGGTTTTTTAGTGTCCTCTGCTATATGCAATGCAGTGAAATAATGGCGCAGCGCCAGGATCTTTTCATTCCTTGCGAGATAGATGTGTCCATAGGTATTGTTGGCTTCGACCATGAGGCTGTCGTTCTTGAGTGGGGAAATAATAGAAAAGGCCTGGTTGGCATAATTCAGCGCCTTGTCCCGATCGGGTATGGACAGGTATAGCGTAGCAAGTTTGAGATAGACCTCGCCCGTTTCTTCATCCATATTATTTTGCCTGGATATTGTGAGGGCCTTTGTATAATAATCAATAGAACGGTTGGTATAGTCTTTTATTCCGCTGAAATAACTGCAGCGTGTGCCATTTGACATATAGGCAAAGATCATCAGTTTCCTTTTCCTCGATTCTTCGGCTATTGTTATCAGTTGGTTTCCATATTGATCGGCTTCATCCAGGTCGACGTTCATTAAAGTGCGGGAAAGGCCATCGAGAATGTCCACTTTTTCTTCAACTGTTTTTGCTTGCGCAAAACTTTTTTTCATGGAATCAACAGCGGCGGCTTGCTGGGCAACGGTAATCATACAGGACGCTAAAGCAGCCAGGAGGAGGAATATGCTTCTCATTGCAGTAGTTTGTTGCACTTACAAATTACCAAAGAAGATCCAAATCTCAAGAACCAAGAACCAAATAAATCCGATCCCGATAGCTATCGGGATTAAATCCAAATATCGAAAAGGGACAGGGGAGACTGCTGATTAAATATTTTAATTTGTGATTTATTTGGTTCTTGTAATTTGGTTCTTGGTCCTTAGTTTTTATCACTGCTATTTCCATCTTAACGTATTGATCAGATGGAGTAAGTCTTTTTTCAGGAAATCATTTACAATACCAAGCGAATCTTCATTTGGCGTGGCATCAAAATATAAAGCTCCTCTTAAAAAATGCCGGACAGAATCTGTGAGAAAGAATTGATTAGCTGTTGCCGTATTTCCCTTTAATGTATAAAAGATACCCTCAGCTCCCGCCCTGGTCTTCATCAGGCTGTCGTCAATACCGGTAGAGATGTCAACATGCTGTTTGTGTGCCATTTTGTAAGCATCCTCAGCCAGCGAATCGATCTGGTGTTTACTCCTGATCTGTTTATAGCTTATATAAATACGTCCCCCGAATTGCGGGATATCGATATTGATCCACCAGGGATTTTCGGGTTTATCTCCAAAAAAAGAAGTGTCCCTTGTGATTACCGAATAGGTAGGGTATTCGAAAGTATATGGATAGCCAGGCTGATCGAATGCTTGATATTTTTTTACGGGAAATTCGATCGCGAAATAACCTTTTGGTTTTGGCGTGTACACGCTATTGCAGGAAGATATAAAGGCAACAAGAAACAGAATACCTGAAAGGGGGATCAATAATTTCATTTTGGTACAACGTTATTCTTTTTTATTCATTGTGACTTTTACCGATTTAACCCGGTTATTGTCCAATTCAACTACTGTAAACACAAAATCATTGCTGGTTATCTCTGTATTTAAATGCGGAAACTCGCCTGCCAGTTCCAACACCAGTCCTCCTATAGATTCGCTTTCACCTTTTATCTTGTCAAAAGTATCCATGGGCAGATGCATCATGCGACAAATATCATGAAGCATGGTTTTACCCTCGAAAACATAATTATTCTCATCCAGTTTGCGGTTGCCGCTTTCTTCCTCATCAAATTCGTCTCTTATTTCCCCGATCACTTCCTCCAGTATATCCTCCATGGTGACGATACCACTCGTGCCACCAAATTCGTCCACAACAAATGCAAAATGAATCCGGCGTGATTGAAAATCCCTTAACAGATCCTCGATCAGCTTGGATTCGGGAACGAAATAAGGCTGGCGCACAAGTGAACGCCAGTCAAAATTTTCGTCTTCATCCAGGAACGGGACCAGGTCTTTTGTATTGATGATACCGGCTATTTCATCGAGGCTGCCTTTATATACCGGTAAACGGGAATAATGCAGATCTTCAATTTTGCGGACAAGATTGCCGAAGGAAATCGTATGATCTATGCCGCTGACATCAAGGCGGCCACGCATGATCTGCCTTACCGAGATATTCCCGAATTTCACGATACCTTTCATGATGCTCTTTTCTGCCGGGGAAGCCTCTTCGTCGGTTTTGATATCGATGGCTTCATCCAGCTCCTGGATACTAAGGGCTTCCGATTTATTGGCGCCAAGGCGTTTCCCGATATTACCCGCCAATGATACAACGCCCCGGCTTATTCTCCTCAAAACGAGATGGACCGCTTCTACCGCAAATGAGGAGCCATAGGCAAAGCGAAGGTTGTTCTGGGTGGCCCATATTTTGGGAAGTACCTCACAAAAAAACAGGATGGCAAAGGCGATAACGAGCCCTTTTATTAATAATTCCAGCCAAAGTGGTATCGAACCAAGGGGTATAAACTGGTTGATAAGAAAATTAGAAAGGATAGCAATGCAGATGCTTATGAAGGTGCTTGCAATCAGCAGCGATGCATAAACTTCTTTGGGTTCTTCCAGCAGTGTAATGATGCGTTTGGCTGCGCTGTGTTGTTTCGTTTTGAGAATGTTTATATCCTTGTTTGTGAGCGAAAATAATGCTACTTCGGCGCCGGAGATGGTAAATGCAAGCAAGAGCAATGCCATTAAAACAAGCACAAGAATGGTGGTGCTCTGTATGTTTATGGCCAGAAAAACGAAAGAAAACATTGTATGGAGAAAACTGATGACCGAATGACTATCCAATTGCAGGATTTTTGGTGAAAATTTTTTCCTAAAGCCAGCGGTGCGCCAGCTTAGTTTTTCAAAACAAAGTTATTGTTTTAATATAAATCAGAAGGGGAGGGTTTCAGAAGGATCGCCCATGGTAGCATCGGTGCTTCCATGATTTTCTACGCTACTATCCCCGGTTTGAGTTGAAGCGGTGCTGTCCATACGTTTGTCCAGCATGATAAGATTATCACCTACCACCTCAGTAGCGAATTTGCGATTGCCGTCTTTATCGTCCCAGCTGCGTGTACGCAGGCGCCCTTCGATATAGACAAGGCTGCTTTTGTGCAGGTACTTTTGTGCCAGTTCGGCCAAACCTCTCCACAACACTACGGTATGCCATTCTGTTTGCGAGATCAATTTTCCTGAGCGGTCTTTGAAGGTTTCGGTAGTAGCAAGGGGGAATTTAGCTACTGCAATATTTCCTTCCAGGAATTGAACATCTGGATCTTTTCCGAGATTGCCAATGAGCATTACTCTGTTTACGCCTCTCATACGCTTATCTTTTTCGATTATTAAATCCTCCTTAGGCTTCGAATGCTCTTTAAAATTAAATTTTTTTAGGCGGAATAAAAAAAATAAAGCTCAAAGCCTCTCCGGTACGGGAGGCTATGGCATGCTTTCACCCTTAAACTGATTAATAAGTTTTGGGAAAGGATATTTATTCATTTGGATTTTTGTCACCCAATGTCCGCGGCCATTCAAATCAGTTTGCCCGGAGAATCTAACCTGTATGAACTGTGCCATTATTAATTGGTGAGAAAGTTGCTGCTTGTATACCGGAGAAATAGAAATGAACTTATAACGCTTTCTTTTTAACAATGCATCTTTTTCCGCAGCAGATAGAATGGATTCTGCTGTTTGCTCTTTTCCCGTTTCTACCATGGGAAACTCATATAGTTGCTGCCAGATATCTTTTCCCGTTCGTTGCCTGATGGCTATCTTATCATCATGCTGCATTACCAGGTAATAGAACCATCTTTTTTTGATAGTGATCTTTTTTTCTTTGACCGGGAACTGATCTGTTTTATTGTTTAAATAGGCAAAGCAGTTCTTTTTAAAAACACATTCATCGCAAAGTGGTAAAGGTTTGCAAACTGTTGCGCCGAAGTCCATGATCGCCTGGTTATGTAAACCGGGTTGGTGTTTATCAAGAAGTTTATTGGCTAATTCTGTAAATATCTTTTTTCCTTCCGTCGTATCTGTAGGTATATTAATTCCGAAAATCCTTGCCAGTACCCGGAACACATTTCCGTCTACTACGGCATGAGGCAGATTGAAAGCGAATGAAGATATAGCAGCGGCAGTATAGGGACCGACACCTTTTAGTGTTTTGATATTATCGTAAGTATTGGGAAACTCTCCTTTCAATTCGCTGGAAATATACCTGGCGGAAGCCAGGAGATTGCGGCATCTTGAATAATAACCGAGTCCTTCCCAAAGTTTAAAAACTTTTTTGTCGGGGGCGCTGGCCAGTTTGTGAACGTCGGGAAAGGTTTTAACAAAGCTGAGGTAGTAATTCAGACCCTGCTCAACCCGGGTTTGCTGCAGGATGATCTCGCTCAACCATATTTTATAGGGGTCCTTTTCTCCTTTCCAGGGCAGCTCTCGCCGGTTCCTTTCCCGGTGCCAGCTGGCCAGTACCCGGGCGAAATAACCCGGATTCTTACTAAATGGGGCCATCAAAATCATGTTAGGAAGCCTAAATATCTGCCATTTTTTCTGACCTGGTTTGCAACTTGTGATAAAAATTTTGTCTATTCTATTGACTATCATTTTATTTTGTTATAAATTAGTATCTCAAAACCACTTAAACCCCCAATAATGAGAAAAGCCGATCTTGTAAACCAGATATCTGAAAAGACGGGTATTCCCAAGGTTGATGTCTTGGTTACGCTTGAAACAATGTTTAAAGAAGTAAAAGACACGCTATCAGCCGGTGAGAATATTTATATCCGTGGCTTTGGCAGTTTTATAACTAAAAAAAGAGCTGCCAAGATCGGTCGAAACATCAAAAAGAACATTGCAGTCCATATTCCAGAGCATTATATACCTGCTTTCAAACCAGCTAAAGAATTTGTAGCTGAAGTTAAAAAGTTGAAAGAAGTAAAGCCTGATGCAGGTCCCGGGGAAGAAGCAGAACCATAAACCGGTAATTGCATTTCAATCATTTACTCCTCTACAATTAAGAACGTATAGTGCTTTGAGGTACCTTTGCCTTCCAAATTTCAGAATGTGAAGAAACCTCAATGGATCACAGTTGGTATATCTTTTATCTTAGTAATTTTCATTTACCTTTTTGGCCGCACAGTACCGGCAAAGCCTCCTCTCTCAGAAATCGGTCACGTTCAGGCAGCTGCGCAATCAGCCATTACAGATACTATAATGAATATGGCCAGAAGGCAGATCAATCCTGCCCTGTTAAAGCAGGTGCTGGGGCTTGAAAATAGAATTTCAGCTGAAGCCGGCAGAGAACAGAAGATGGAAGCCTATCATCGGTTAGCTCATTTCTGGAAAGATTCAGCTCATTTTTTTCCCCCTTACGGCTGGTATGAGGCTGAAGCTGCAAGATTGGAAAATTCAGAAAAATCCCTCACCTTTGCTGCCCGCTTATTTTTGGAAAACCTGCAACAGGAGAGCGATGCAGAGCTCAAGAGATGGGAAGCATTGCAGGCCAAAGATTTGTTTGAGAGATCTTTGAACATTAATTCCCGAAATGATTCGACCAAAATCGGGTTGGGAGCTACTTTGTTCCTGGGTGAGATTTCCCCAATGGAAGGAGTGGCTAAGGTGAGGGAAGTGCTGGATAAAGACAGCACCAATGTCTATGGCCAGGTAATGATGGTCAAAGGTTTACTGATGTCGTTGCAATACGATAAAGCTATTACCCGTTTAGAGACAATTACCCGTGTCGCACCCGCCAATGCGGAAGCGACCCTGATGCTGGCCGATATATATGAGAGAAAGAACGATAAGGAAAATGCCATTAGGTGGTACGAGCGAAGTCTTCAGGTGATTGAAAGGAAAGATATAAAAGAGGAGATCGCAAAGAGAATTGAAGAGCTGAAAAAAGCGCATTAAAGAGTTTAAGAAGAAAGGAAGACAGATCTTCCAGGCTTTGAAACTTATTATTATAAACAGGATTTAAAAAATTATTTGAAGTATGCCTTGTGGTAAGAAAAGAAAGCGTCATAAGATCGCGACGCACAAGCGTAAAAAAAGACTGAGAAAGAATCGTCATAAGAAAAGAAACAAGTAATCTTTTCTTTAGGATGTCCCCGTCTCGCCCCGGGCAAGACAGGGAGCCAGTTGACCGATTGTCTGCCGTACAAGTTTGCAACCCCGCCAATTATACTGCAACTTATCCCTCCGCAATCACGTACGGTTTGCTGGCAACCGGTATTTACAGCAATAAGGTTGATTCATTTTTATGTAAGCTGTAATGAACAAAGAACTCATTATTAATGCAGCTCCGCAGGGTGTGGAGATTGCCTTGCTTGAAGACAGGAAACTGGTCGAATTGCATAGTGAAAAAAGTGATGCAAGGTTCGCCGTCGGTGACCTGTACCTGGGTAAAGTGAAAAAGCTTATCCCCGGCCTGAATGCTGCATTTGTGGATGTAGGTTTTGAAAAGGACGCTTTTCTTCATTATACTGATCTGAGTCCTTATGCCCGGTCGTTACTGAAATTCACAGTGTTTAGTATGAATGATAAGACAGACACTGTACCGGATTTTGGGAGATTTGAAAACGAGCCGGAGATCATTAAGACCGGCAAGATCAATGAGGTGTTGGGTGGCAAGCCAAACATCCTGGTGCAAATATTGAAAGAACCGATCGCGGCTAAAGGGCCGAGATTAAGTTGCGAGATATCACTGCCAGGCCGATTTGTAGTTATCACACCGTTCAACAACATCGTCGCCGTCTCCAGGAAAATACATTCTTCCGAAGAAAGAAAGCGACTGCAGAAGATCGTTGAAGCTATTAAGCCCAGAAACTTTGGCGTCATCGTTCGAACAGCAGCAGAAGGAAAAAATACCGCCGAGCTGCATGAAGACCTTTCTGCGCTTGTAGAAATGTGGAAGACCATACAGCGGAATCTCAAAGGAGCAACTGCACCCGCCAAGATATTAAGCGAACAAACCAAGACAAACAGCATTCTTCGCGACCTGCTGAACGAGGATTTCAACAGGATCGTAGTAAACGACAGGAATATTTTTACCGACACGAAGAATTATATCCAGCGCATCGCCCCGGAAAAAGCAGATATCGTTTCGTTTTACCAGAATGGCTCGCCCATTTTCGATTCATTTGGAATTACAAAGCAGGTGAAATCGTCTTTCGGAAAAACGGTTAACCTGAATAGCGGCGCCTATCTCATTATCGAGCATACAGAAGCTCTTCATGTGATAGATGTCAATAGCGGGTATAAAAGTGTAAGTAATAACCAGGAACAAAATGCATTGGAGACAAACCTCGAGGCTGCTGATGAAATAGCCCGCCAGTTGAGGCTTCGTGACCTGGGTGGTATTATTGTCGTAGATTTTATAGATATGAAACTTCCGGAGAATAAACGGAAGTTGATGGAGAAGATGGAAGAATTCATGAGTCCTGACAGGGCAAAACATGCAGTACTTCCGATTTCCAAATTCGGCCTTATGCAAATCACCCGGCAACGGATGAAGCCGGAGATGAATATCAATACACAGGAAATTTGTCCGAGCTGCAATGGCACCGGTAAAATTTCTTCTACGCTCTTGCTGGAAGATGATATTGAAAAGAACCTTAATTATCTTATCACACACAAGCACAGTAACCTCAAGCTGGTTGTGAACCCTATCATGTTTGCCTATCTCAAAAAAGGCTGGCCATGGTCATCCAGGATCGCTAAATGGAATAAGAAGTTCAGACAAAAAACAAGACTGGCCGAGGATAGCAATTATCATTTGACCGAGTACAAGTTTTTTGATAAACAGGACGAAGAGATCAAGCTCTGAAGAGAAGCACCAAATCTCAAGAACCAAGAACCAAATAAATTAGAAAACCCAAGCAGGAAATTCGAAAAAGGCAATGTCGGGTAATTCTTAATTGACATTTGGTTATTTTATTTCTTTGTTTCCCGATCTAAATAACAGAACCTAAAAAGCACAAAGAATCAAAAAGGTCGAAGGGGATATTAAAAATTCTGAATGATCGAGATGTATTGTTTTCGATTTTCGCATTTCGAATTTATTTGGTTCTTGCTATTTGGTTCTTGTTTCTTTGTATCTACTGTCCAACAATAAACACTGCATTACAAAACATCAGCTTCCCGTTTTCCCAGAAATTCCGGAACAACACATCATCGGTAAGATAAGTTACAGTGCCCCTGCCCAAATCCTGTACGCCAAAAACCAACCCGTCTTTTAATTTCCGCTTCAGTTTAAATCCAACAAATCCGGCAACCTGGTTATCCGCTTTTAACACTCCCGCGTTCCAACCACTTTCCTTGATAAAATCATAAATGCTATTATCCATTTTTAGTGTATAATAATAATTGGGATAACCATACATCAACGGATGGGTATTATCAAGATCAACTCTGAAAACAGAACCAGGAGTTACACCGGGCAATTCATCTTTTTCCCTGTTTTCAAATGACCTCAGTAAGGCATAAGGGTCTTTTTTACCTGCTGTATCCTTTTCGTCATCCTTCTTTAAATGAATGACACTCCAGTCCAGTTTGGATAATTGTGCAACAGCTGATTCAAGGGCAATGACGTGTCCTCCGTTTTGGATCCATTGGTTGAACTGGTCTGCTGTAGTTTTGTCATTCAAAAACCTATAATTGCCATCAGGCATGATCAATACATCTATATTGCTCCAGCCTGCACGGCTTAAATCATTTGCATTGATCAGGGTGACAGGATATTCCAGTTCTTTTTCGAAAAAATGCCAAACCTCTCCTGCTGCATTTGGACTGATACCTTCCCCTGTTAGCACCACAACTTTAGGAGCTTTTAAAGGATGGACCTTTGAACTGCCCAAATCATAACCCTTATCCACCAGGCCAGTGGTTATTGGGGTCATTTGGATATTATTAGCTGTGCATGTGCTGGCAACCAGAGCACCCAGGTCGCTGCCAAACCGTTCGTTTCCTTTTTTGATAACTATCACCGATCCACGATCAAATGCCTGGCCGTTTGTTTCAAAAGCTGTCTCGGAGAAACGAAGTTTTACATTCTGCTTTAGCAGTTGTGCAACAGTCTTCGCTGACGCGAGACCTTTCCAGCGTATGACATACCCATAATCTCCGACTGGTTGGTTATTTACAGTTGTTGGTGAGAATGTACCGGTCGCGGATACATTTTGTTTGCTTGCATAGCAGCTAAGACCGTAAACATAAGGTATTGACCAGGCGGTGATATCATAGGTAATTGAATCGACCAGCTTCGACTGGGGTTCAAACAATACCTTCAACAATGCTGCCTTCGGCTGTGCCGAATTGATCACGATATCTCCCTGTGCAATGGAAAATGTCTCTTCCTTGCCGGTATGATAATTATATCCCCTTGCACTACCGCTGCCTGCACCATATTGAATGCCATTTTTGTCCAGCAATTTCAGGCAGGCGCTAATACGTTCTGCATCCTCCGGTTTGCTTTTGATGATATATGATTTATAATCGCCGACCGTTCCACTAACCGCATTATTAAAATAGTTATGAAATTCTTTCACCAGCCTGCCGGCATTGGCGGAGGCTACCTCAATTGTGCTCAATGAAGTAGTGTAATGATGCAGTGTCCTGTCATATAAAGTGAGAGTATCACCCTCGCCGGTATTGACAGCTAAACCACCGGCCGGACCTCCACCCTGTTCATAGGTCATGCCAATAGCACCGTTATAAATAGGATAAGTATCACCGTAAGAAGGATAAAAAAGATCAAAGATCTCTTTGGTGAAATAAAGCCAACCGTTTCTGTCGAAATACCTTGCATGGTTTTTTCCAATCGTCACCTGGAAATCCCGTTGCCATTGTGTGATTACTTCATGATAAGGTTGTGCGGCGGGAGCAAAATAGTAAGGTGCATTTGCCCCCTGTTCATGAAAGTCTACATGTACCTGTGGCATCCATTTATTATATTGAAGCATTCGTTGCTGGCTCTCCGCCTGTGTTTGCCAGGCCCAGTCGCGATTGAGATCAAAATTATAATGATTGGTTCTGCCACCAGGCCAGGGCTCCCTGTGTTCGCGGGCATCAGGTCTTGAATTATATCCGGCACCCACAACTGAATTGAACCAGTTAACATAACGGTCTCTTCCATCGGGATTCACGCAGGGGTCAATTAGCACAACTGTATTTTTCAGCCATTGTTTTGTCTGAGTATTGCGTGGGTCGACAAGTGAAAACAGTGTAAGCAGCGACGCTTCGGAAGAAGAAGCTTCGTTGCCATGAACATTATAACTAAGCCAGACAATAGCGGGTCCGCTTTCGGAAGGCGCTGTTTTATCCTTCGACAAATTCGCCAGACGTAGATTATTCATCCTTATATTTTCAAGGTCCCGGATATTCTCTTCAGTTGAAACGATAGCCAGGTACAGGGGACGGTGTTCATTAGTTTCACCATACTGGACCAGCTTTACCATTCCAGGTGCCGAAGCGCTGACATGTTGGAAGTAGCCGACTATTTTCCAATGGGGAGTGAACCTTGAGCCGATCTTATAACCCAGGAATTCTTCCGGGGATTTGACTTGAGCCGATAAGAGAACTGTAACGCATAAAAACGCGTGCAAAAGCAGGAATCTCCTGGTCATGTAAAATGTTTTAGCGAAGTAAATGAAAAAGAAAGGAATAAAATGACGACAGCCAGTTAAGGTCGAAAAAACAAATGCCCCGCGCTTTAGGCAGGGCATTGCAAAAAATTTGCGGAAGATCAATTTCTCCTGCTTCCAAGGAAAAGCATGATATACTGGATCAGGGTGACTACTGCAGCAAGCGCGGCGACAACGTAGGTGGTTGCAGCCCACTTCAGTGCATCTTTTGCCATCGGGTATTCCGTATTATTTGTCACATTGGTCCGGCTCAGCCAGGCCAGAGCCCTTTTGCTGGCGTCAAACTCAACTGGCAAAGTGATCAGGGAAAACAGGACTGTCAGTGCCATTAATATTATACCAACCAGTAGAACTGTCGGATTTCCGGAATAGGCCATTATTACTCCTACCAGCAGGACCAAGTTGACAATGCTCGAGCTGAATTGAACCACGGGTACCAGCTTGCTCCGCATGGCAAGAGGGGCGTAGGATGCGGCGTGCTGAACAGCATGGCCGCACTCGTGGGCAGCGACGGCGGCCGAAGCCACGCTCTGTCCATTATATACGTCCGGGCTCAGGTTGACCGTCTTATTTGCGGGGTTGTAGTGGTCGGAAAGGAAACCCTCGACAGACGTGACTTTTACGTCATAAATACCGTTTTCCCGGAGCATTTTTTCAGCGACTTCCCGGCCTGTCATGCGGTTGGCCAGGGGTACTTTCCCATACTTTGTAAACTTGCTCTTTAGTATCAGGGAGACGAGCATGCTGATCCCCAGAAAGACCAGCGAAACGAACATAATTGAAGGGGTCATTTTTGTAAAAAATTTGTTTGTTATTGGAGATATAACAAATCTGTTACCATTTAGATTAAAGCCTGTTTTTCAGTCTTTTTGTCATTTTAATAAAGGCTTAATAAGCCTTTCCAATAAGGAAATATATGCATTTTCGGCAGCCGTTTAAAGGCCTGATAATTAGCCAGTTGCGGTTAACGTTTTATACATCTTAGGTACAAGTTCGATAGCCGAAGTTCAACCGCCAAAGTTATTCACAGAACAAAAAATTTATTTTGAAATGTTACACAGAATTGTAACTTAGCAATAGAATTTAATGGGTTAGTAAGTAAAAGGGTCAATCGAAAGATTGGCCCTTTTTACGTTATACGAATTGGTTAATAATCAACGAGTTTATCTTGCATTTATTGAGCTTTTTTTCTGGCAATTCTTATCAGTTTATCTTTAATTAATGAGTAAAGTTAAAACTGCTTTCTTCTGTCAAAACTGCGGATACGAAACAGTGAAATGGTTAGGACAATGTCCATCATGTGGGAAATGGAACACGTTTGTTGAAGAGTTGATTCAAAAAGAATCAACAACAAACAACAATGGCTGGAAAGATTATGCTGATAACAGAAGGACGAACAAAACGGTTTCACTAGGTGAGGTAAAAAGCAGTGAAGAAAAAAGATTACTTACAAGCGATGCAGAATTAAATCGCGTACTTGGAGGCGGCATCATTCCGGGAAGCATTGTATTAATTGCCGGTGAACCCGGTATCGGTAAATCAACATTGTTTTTACAAAATGGACTCTGGTTAAAGGACGCAACTGTTTTATATATAAGTGGCGAAGAGAGTGAACAACAAATTAAGATGCGCGCCGACCGGTTGAAGTTAAAGAATGAAAATTTCTACTTATTAACTGAGACATCAACACAGGTCATCTTCCAGGAGATAAAAAAATTAAAACCGCAACTTGTCATCGTTGATTCCATCCAGACGTTACACACACCTTTTATTGATTCATCGCCGGGAAGCGTATCCCAGATACGGGAATGTGCTGCGGAATTTCAGCGATTCGCCAAGGAAACCAACACTCCCGTTTTTCTGATCGGTCATATCACCAAAGAAGGAAGCATTGCAGGCCCCAAGATACTCGAGCATATGGTTGACACCGTACTTCAATTCGAAGGTGACAGGCATTATGCCTATCGTATACTTCGCACCGTCAAGAACCGTTTCGGTAGCACAGCTGAGCTGGGTATTTACGAGATGACGGATGCGGGCATGAAAGGAGTAGCTAATCCAAGCGAGATATTGATCACTCAAAAAGAAGATCAGTTAAGTGGTATCGCCATCGCAGCTACCATTGAAGGGATAAGACCATTGTTGATCGAGGTGCAGGCATTGGTGACTCAATCCGTGTATGGCACACCACAAAGAACGGTCAGCGGATTTGATCTGCGTAGATTACAACTGCTATTGGCGGTGTTGGAAAAGCGCGGCGGGTTTCATTTCGGCGTAAAAGATGTGTTTTTAAACATCGCGGGCGGGTTAAAAGTCGAAGATCCTTCCATTGATTTGGCTGTACTTTGTGCATTGCTTTCTTCTTATGAAGATGTGCCGTTGCCCCATAATATTTGTTTTTCCGGCGAAGTAGGTTTAAGTGGTGAAATAAGAGCTGTCAACAGGATTGATCAACGGATCGCTGAAGCGGAGAAATTAGGATTTGAAAAGATCATTGTGTCAAAATATAACCAGGCGTACCGGTCATCGGCAAGACAAAAATTCAACATTGAAATAATAACAATGGGGAGGGTAGAGGAAGTATATAAATATCTTTTCTGATGGTATCCGTAAAGGAAATAAAGGAGTCGCTACTTCACCTGCTGTTCCCAAATGTATGCGTAGGGTGTGGCAATGACAGGATCAGGGGCAATAGCCTGCTTTGTCCCCGCTGTACATACGCTATGCCGCAAACAAATTTTGAGCGGCACGCTGGCAATCCTGTTGAAAAAAAATTCTGGGGAAGACTTCAATTGAGTGGCGCAACAGCTCGCTATTATTTTACCCGTGAATCATTGATGCAGCAACTCATGCATGAATTCAAATATCGCGGAAATATAGACCTGGGCCTTCAACTTGGAAAATTAATGGGCGCAAGCCTGCTCCAATCAGGACGGTTTATTGTTGACGCGCTCGTTCCGTTACCATTATTTGCTTCAAAAGAAAAGCGAAGAGGATTTAACCAGGCAACCATACTCTGCAATGGGATCGCCGGCATGCTTGGAGTACCTGTGTTAACAAAGATCATTTCCCGTTCTGCCTATACAGATACCCAAACAAAAAAAGGCAGGATCGACCGCTGGTTAAACCTCGAAGGCAAATTCGTGGTGAATGATCCCACAACCATAAAAGGTAAACATGTGCTTTTGGTAGACGATGTGGTCACAACCGGGGCGACCCTTGAGGCCTGCGGGAGTGAGTTATTACAAGTCCCAGGGGTACAGCTCAGCATTGCTACGTTATGTTACGCAGCTCGTTAAATCTTTCTCTTTTCTGCCCATAGTTATTACTTTTGACAACCAATGAAAGCCATTGCTGTAATTATCCTGTCCACTGTGATACTACTGTCAGCCTGCAGGAAGGATTCCTTTATCACTTCTGTTGATGCAAGGGTCACCATTACCGCGGATACATTGAAATATGATACTGTATTTCCCACGACGGGCTCCGTCAGCCAGCTTTTCAAAATCGTTAACGAGAACACCCAGAAGTTAAGGTTGTCTTCAGTCAAATTAATGGGCGGAGCTGGTTCTGCTTTCAAAATGAATGTGGACGGAACAGCTACCACCGAAGCAACTAATATCGAGATCGAAGCTAACGATAGCGTTTATGTTTTTGTACAGGTAAATGTAGATCCCAACGCTGCCAACCTTTCTTTTGTAATACGGGATAGCATCCAGGTAAGTTATAATGGGATTCGCCGGTTGGTTCAACTGGAAGCCTGGGGTCAGAATGCTCATTTTTTGCGAAATAAGGAAATAACGGTCGACGAGACATGGAACAATGATCTGCCTTATGTGATCCTTGGATATTTGCATGTCAATGCAGGAAAGAAACTAACCATCAGCAAGGGATGCCGGTTGTATGTACACCCCGATGCCCCGGTCATAATTGATGGCACATTGCAGGTAAACGGTTTAAAAGATACCGGTGACAGGGTCTATTTTCTCGGAGACCGCCTGGACGATCCTTACAAATATTACCCCGCTTCCTGGCCGGGTATTTATTTCAGCCCGTCCAGCAGGGACAACATCCTGAATTATGCAGTTATAAAAAATTCTTTCCAGTCGATAGTTGTGCAGGATCCCGCTCCCAACAATCCAACGCCCAAGTTGATATTGAATGAATGCATGATAGACAACTCTTATGATTTTGGTATTGCCGCATCCAATTCAAGTATCATGGCAAAAAATTGTCTCATCAGTAACTGCGGTAAGAATATTGGGCTGATAAAAGGCGGCTCTTACAATTTTACCAACTGTACGGTAGTCACAATTTCCAATCCTTATATTCAACATACCAACCCGGTATTACAGGTTACTAATTTTGATGCGACAGGACCGCAGGCAATGACTGCCATATTCCGGAACTGTATTTTCTGGGGTGAAAATGGCAGTGTAGATACGGAAGTCCTAGTTGTCAAATCTGTAAATACCGGTGCGCTAACATATGTCGTGGATTTTAGCTATAATTTATGGAAGGTCCAGAACCCGCCTGCCGGTATTACCGTCAACCAGTCAAACAGCAACGCAAATCCTTTATTTGACAGCATTGATGTGTCGCGGCGCTACTATAATTTCAGGTTGAAACCCGGTCCTCCGCCCTCCCCGGGGATCGATAAAGGCACAAATGCCGGTATCTTTATTGATCTCGATGGCAACCCTCGGCCTGTGGGAGCCGGTTTTGATATAGGCTGTTTTGAAAAACAGTAGCCCGGGATAACAGGATTTGGTAGTATATCATCCGATAGCTATCGGATTTGAAATTTGCGACGGATCTACGGTCACCCTGGTTACCGGTGTGGATACTAGATGCTGGATGCTTGATGCCATCGTGGAGCGCCCGGCATCCAATATCTGGCATCCGGCAGTTATCGTGACAGCCTTGTTATGTTAACAGCGACATTTTATTAAACTGAGACACCACCAAGATTTAATGTTGGTAAAAAACAAAATCATCCTACCTTTATTCCCCGCTATTTCTCTAACTAAACTTATAAATCATGAAAACATTAATGTTGTCTTTGATACTTGTAGCGACTCTTACCGGGGGGTCTATCTATGATTTTAAAGTCCCGGGACTGGATGGTACTGATATTGATTTCTCTAAATACAAAGGGAAAAAGATCATGATTGTCAATACTGCTTCCATGTGTGGAAATACGCCGCAGTATTCTGATCTCGAAAAATTATATGAGAAGTATAAAGATAAACTGGTGATCATTGGTTTTCCTGCCAATAATTTTGGTCAGCAGGAACCTGGGTCTAACCAGGAGATCAAAGAATTCTGCTCCAAGAAGTACGCTGTAACATTTCCTATGGCGGAAAAAGTCTCTGTAAAAGGCGATGATATCTGTCCATTATACAAATGGCTGGTTGACCAATCCAGGGAACTTGCAAAAAATGTAAGTGGTGACGATTCAAAAACCTGGGCCTGGAAGAATTATTTACAGAATCCCGTGACCTGGAACTTTACCAAATTTTTGATCGATGAAAATGGTAACCTTGTTGCGGTGTTTCATAATAAGGTAAACCCCATGAGTGAAGAAGTATTAAAATATCTGAATTAATTATAATTGATCAGTGATAAAGGCCGCTCCTCCCAAAGGGCGGCTTTTGTTTTTTTATAACAGTCAATCTGAGTACTTTCACGGCCCTAAAACTCCCAAGTATGAAGACCAGGCTACTTATCCTTTTCGTTCTTTGCATCTCCTTTACGCAGTTGATCGCCCAGTACAAGCTCAGCGATCCTGTGCCTGTTGATCCCAATGTCAGGGTCGGCAAATTATCAAACGGTCTTACCTATTATATACGGAAGAACCAGAAACCGGAAAAGAAAATGGAGCTCAGGCTGGCTGTTAATACCGGTTCGATACTTGAAAATAATGATCAACGCGGGCTCGCTCATTTCATGGAGCATATGAACTTTAATGGCTCCAAGCATTTTCCAAAAAACGAGTTGGTCGATTATTTACAAAAAGTTGGGGTAAAATTCGGTGCCGACCTGAATGCATACACCAGTTTTGATGAAACAGTTTATATGCTGCCCATTTCCACCGATAATCCTGATGTCGTAGAAAAAGGATTTACCGTTCTTGAGGATTGGGCTTTCAATAATTTGTTAGACAAAACGGAGATTGAAAAAGAAAGAGGAGTGGTATTGGAAGAATCACGCCTGAGCAAAGGTGCCCAGGAGAGAATGCTTCGCCAGTATTTTCCCAAACTCATGAATGGTTCAAAATATGCGGAAAGAATACCAATCGGTAAGGACTCAATCCTGAAAAATTTCAAGCCGGCAACACTTGAAAGCTTTTACCGTCAATGGTATCGCCCGGACCTGATGGCGGTAATTGTGGTTGGTGATATTGATCCAGCAGAAGCAGAAAAAAAGATCAGGGATCATTTCAGCGGTTTCAGAAATCCGGCTAACGCAAAACCCAGGCCGGCCATCATCCCGATTGCGACAAGAAAAAAGGCCGAGGCAATGATCGTAACAGACGATGAGTCGACCAATACTATACTCCAGATCTTTAATTATATCATGCCAGGCAAAAGAATAAAAACCTGGGCCGATTACAGGGAAGAGGTTAAGAAGGAAATGATCAATTCGCTGATCAATGAACGTTTGCAGGAATTGACTCAAAAAGAAAATCTACCATTCGTATACGGCATTACCGCAACAGATCAGTTCATTCGCGGGTATGAAGCTTCTGTGTCTATTGCCGTATTGGGAAATAACAGCACCGAAGAAGCCATCAATGCTTTGCTGGCTGAAACGGAAAGAGCCAGGAAATTCGGGTTTTTACAGACCGAACTTGACAGGGTAAAAGCCGACATGCTAAACGAAGCAGAAAAAGCTTTTCATGAAAAAGATAAATCACAGTCTTCAGCTATAGTACAAGGTTATCTCAACAATTACCTGGAAGGAGCTCCTATCCCGGGCGCGGAGAACCGGTATAAATTTTACCAACAGATCTTACCCGGTATCACTCTCAAAGAAATTAATGATGTCGCTAAAAAAATGCCCGCATCTACCAATGCTTTTGCATTGGTGACCGCTCCCACAAAAACGAAGGATAAGTTGCCATCTGGCAGTCAATTGGAAAAACAAATTATCGCAGCCAATAAACAAACAGTAAAACCTTATGAGGAAAAGGCGGTAGCCGCCAGTTTGATGGAAGGAAGCACTGCATCCGGGAAGGTCGTTTCCGAAACAAAAAATGAAAAAATAGGAACTATCAATCTTACTCTCAGCAATGGAGTCACCATTACCTTAAAGCCGACGACATTTAAAAACGATGAGATACAAATGGATGCATGGCGTTGGGGCGGCTGGCAAAAATTTTCTTTAGAAGATAAAGACAATGCAAAACATGCGGCTGAAATGGTTGGTGTAATGGGTGTAAAAGACATGTCGCCGACCGATCTGCAGAAATTCCTTTCTGGCAAAACAGTTGAAACAACGCCATACCTTAATGACTATGAAGAAGGCATACAGGGAAGCAGCAGCGTAAAGGATTTCGAGACTTTTCTGCAACTGGTCAACCTGTATTTTACACAGCCCAGGAAAGATGAGGCCCTGTTCAATTCTTTTGTAACCAAACAAAAGAGCCAGTTACAGTTCCTCAAGGCAAACCCCCAATTTTATTACGCGGATACATTGAGCAAGATCATCTACAACAACAATCCATGGATGGGCCAGTTGCCAACTGCGGAGGAGTATGCCAATTTGAAAATTGACAGAGTAATGTCCATCTATAACACAATTTATAGCAATGCCGACGGCATGCATTTTACTTTTGTCGGTAATATCGATCCCGCTTCCGCCAAGCCTTTGTTTGAAAAATACCTGGGGTCTCTTCCCGGTAAAACCGAACAACACACTTTTAAGGATAACGGCGCAAGACCCGTCAGGGGCGTTATCGCGGCGAATATCAAAAAAGGTAAGGATCCGAAAAGTATTATCACCGTCGCCTGGACCGGCGAGACCGAATATACCCGTGAAGAGGCGTTAGCTTTCAGGGCATTGATCGATGCATTAAATATAAAAGTGATTGAGAAGCTAAGGGAAGAGATGGGTGGTATGTACAGCGGTGGATTAAACGGCTCGATCCAGAAAAGGCCATATGTGCATTATACAATTACTGCCAGTATTCCATGCGGACCGGAGAATGTCGATAAGCTGACTGCTGCTTTATTCGAGATCGTAAAGAATGCCCAGGAAAACGGAGTCGATCAAAAAGACCTGGATAAAGTAAAGGAAACATGGAGAAAACAATACCATGTGAGCCTTCAAAGCAATGATTCCTGGCTGGATAATCTTTCAAATGCATTTATTGATCAGAACAATCCGGAGAATATCCTCACCTACGAACAGAAAGTGGACGCATTGACTACAAAAGACCTTCAGAATGCAGCCAAAAAGTATTTGAACATGAGCAATTATGTAAAAGCAGTATTGTATCCTGAAAACGCAACAATAGAAGAGTCTAAGAAAGGTTTTTAATAAAAGAACTTAAGTTTTGCCACGCGGATTAGTTGGTGCCGGGTGTCTGGTGTGAGGTGCCCGGTTTAAATTGATAGGAAACTGAAACATGACAACTACATCTGCCACCGATAAAGGAGACCTGACAACAGACAGCTGACATCTGAAGCAGACTTATCTTTGCAGTTCATGCAATTCAAAGATGTCATCAACCAGCTGGAGGTAAAGCAAAACCTTAGCGAACTGGTACAACATAATCGTCTCAGCCACGCTTTACTTTTTTTAGGCAAGGAGGGAAGCGGTACATTATCACTGGCGCTCGCGTTTGCTCAATATGTGGTTTGCGAAAGGATCAGCCGTGAGCCCGGAGCCCGCAGCCAGAAGCCATCATTGTTTGGGGAAGCGTCAAACTTACCACTTACCACCGACCACTTACCCACCGATAGCTGCGGCGTTTGTCCTGCATGTGTAAAAGCGCAACAATTCGTTCATCCCGATATACATTTCAGCTATCCTGTTGTTACAAAAAAACCGGGTACGCCACCTGTCAGTACCGATTACATCGCAGAATGGAGAGAGTTTGTAAAAGGGTACGTGTATGGAAACGTGTATGACTGGCTGCAATTCATCGGTGCAGAGAACAAACAGGGGAACATTACGGCCAACGAGTGCAATGACATCATTCGCAAACTCAGTCTCAAGAGTTTTGAAAGCGGCTACAAAATTTTAATTCTCTGGATGCCGGAATACCTGGGCAACGAGGGAAATAAGTTATTGAAATTGATAGAAGAGCCGCCCCCCAATACGCTTTTCATCCTGGTAGCAGAAAACGAATCGCTGATCTTGCCTACAATAGTCAGCCGCTGCCAGCTGATCAGGATACCGGCATTGGAAACAAAAGATATCGAGGATGCTCTGGTGAACCGTAATAAAACGGCCGCGGAAACGGCCAGGCAGGTAGCCAGCGTAAGTGAAGGCAATTACCGGGAAGCATTGCAAATGCTGCAACACGCAGAGGAGGACTGGCAGGGGCTATTGCGTGAATGGTTAAATGCGATGCTAAAGACAGGACCGATTGCCCAAACAAGATGGGTAGAGGAGATCAGCAAACTGGGGAGGGAAAAACAAAAGCAATTTCTCCGCTATTTTAACCACCTGCTGGAACAGGCAATCCGGTCAAGGGCGATCGGCAACGAGACCAGTATTCCCGAAAAGGAAAGGGATTTTGCGGACAGGCTGAATAAAATTGCTGGAATTGAACAGCAGCAGGCCATCGTGGAAGAGTTGGACAAGGCGACTTATTTTATAGAACGCAACGCCAACGCCAAAATCCTGTTTCATGCACTTACAATAAAGTTGTATCACATCATTCGGGACAAAATCGTATTTTTGACGGATTGAGCCCTTTGACTCGCCTGATAACGATGAATGGGGCAGTGAGGATAGCCATGTGACCGCCCAGGAATCTCAAACAAAGCTTATCGTGTTATTCGCTTCTATATATATTGGTGTTGCTTTTCAGTGCTTTATGCCTGGCAGCGATACAAGCGTATAAATCTATGCTTGCCGCCGAATAAAGTATCGGCCTCAACGATGAAAGCTTAAAGATATTCTGCAACGGTTCATAGTTTCCCTCTCAATTATCATTTTTTATTTATTCATTAACCAATGAGTTGCAGTAATTGCGGAACGGCAGGCGGTGGCAAACCAAACGGGTGCAAGAGCAACGGCGGGTGTAGTACCGGTGGATGTAACCGTATGAACACCTATGACTGGCTACGCAATATGCCGGTCGCGGGTGTGGATATGGCCTGCAACGTCATCGAAATAAGTTTTAACAAAGGCACACGCAAGGATTTTTTCCGTAATACAACATTGCAGCATTTTGAAAAAGGTGACCTCGTGTCTGTAGAGGGCGTTAGCGGTTTTGACGTGGGAGAGGTATCGCTGACGGGAGAAATAGTAAGACTGCAGATGAAGAAAAGGGGTGTTAAGGAAGACAACCCCGAGATGAAAAAAGTGCTTCGTCCCGCCAGTGGCCGTGACCTGGATATCATGAAGCAGAACAAGGCGAGGGAGCCTGAAGCGGTGATTCGAAGCAGGGCAATAGCCAGGCAATTGAAGCTGGATATGAAAATAAGCCAGGTGGAAATGCAGGCTGACGGAAGAAAAGCGACTTTCTTTTATATAGCGGATGGCCGTGTCGATTTCCGCGAATTGATCAAGGTGTATGCATCTGAGTTTAAGCTGAAGGTGGAGATGCGTCAAATTGGAGCGAGGCAGGAAGCTGGAAAAGTGGGTGGCATCGGGAGTTGTGGCCGGGAACTATGTTGCGCAACTTGGCTCACTGATTTTAAATCGGTAAACACAGCCGCGGCACGTTACCAAAATCTTTCCATTAACCAAACAAAGCTGAGCGGTCAATGCGGTCGTTTGAAATGTTGTCTTAATTACGAACTCGATACCTATCTTGATGCGTTGCAACAATTTCCTGATAACTGCGATATACTACAGGTGACCAAGGGGAATGCAATACTTATCAAAAAAGATATTTTCAAAAACCTGATGTGGTACACTTTGCCGGACAGCAGTAAGCAATACCCGGTAACCATTGAGGCTGTAAGAAAGATAAAATCGCAAAACATGCAGGGAGTTGTTCCCGATGCACTGGAAACGGTTGAACTGACTTCGTCCAAACCCAAGGAAGTGGAACCGGAATTTGTGGATGTGGTCGGGCAGACAAGTTTACGCAGCCTTGATAAGTCTGCAGACAAAAAAAGGGCACAAAAAAGACAACAACAGCAGCAACAAGGTCAGGGGCAGCGGCCGCAGCAAAGACAGCAGGGAAATCAATCCCGCAACCAACAGCAACAAAGGGGACACGGCCAAAGGCCGCAACAGAATCAGCCGGGTCAGCAAAAAAACCAACCTCCACAAAAAGGGCAACAACAAAATCCAAACAGGAATAGGCCTAACCCTAATCAACCGAGACCGCCAAGGCCGGATAACAGGGATAAGAAATAATTGTATGTCATGATGAACGGTTCTAACCGTTACTGTATTGCTGTCAAACTACCATTGTATGACGTCAAGGAGTAATAAAAAGAATTTGTTTAAACTGTTTACCATTTCTTTGGTTTTAGGTATGTTGGTTTGCGAAGGCTGCGACCTTAATCGAAGTAAAACTAATTCGACGTCTGTCCAAAAAGATCCGGACGGAAATTGTGTCATTAATACTTCCGGTCATCCCAACGCAAAGGGAATAAATATGGATGTATCATATCCATGTTCCTGGATTGAGGTACAGACAGCTGACAACGACAAACCAACGTTAATAAAACAAGTGGGAATTATGCCAGAAGGCATTAATGCCAATATTGGATTGACAGTAATGATAATTGGCCTGAATGACACGTTAACCAGTGACAAACTAGATAAGTTGAGAGACGAGCTATACTCAAAGGATAAAATAAATGTTATGGAAGGAACTATTTCTAAAGATACATTAGAAATAAATGGGGTAAAAGGAGGAGAAATTATAACGAGAAAAATTTTGGAGAGTGGACAAATTCTTTATAATCTCAATATTCAATTATACTACGAAAATAACATGGTCCATTTGATTTATATGGTCGGCGCACCTACTGAAACTGAAGCCGCCGAGGTCTTTGAGCAACAAAAAACAATTTTCGAGCATCTTGCAAAAAGAACTAAGTTTTATCGAAGTGTTAAATCATGAAAGCCTTGCGGTTCGAATATGCTCAATTGACCGTAGCAGTTGAAATCAACTATCATTAATAAGGTATTGCACCACTTTATGAGACAGTCATTGATATTTGTATTTCTTTTCTCATCAGAAGCCGTTTTTTCGCAGTATAAGGTCGACTCGATAAAAAAGGAGTATTAAAATTTGAGAGGTTTCCCAAAGAATTTAAGGAAGAGATGGCATCCGAATTTGAAGGAGGATGGGGCTTGCTTTACGAGGCAAAAACGGATGCATTAAACAAAGAAGATTTTAAACCCAATTTAAATTCTATAAAGATTCATAACCTTGACCCAATAACGGGAGAAGTTGATTCAACAAAGACCAATTCAACGGAGCAGGAACAGATCAGCAAAACCACACCATTTCCACTCTCTTGCCGTTGTGCTCATCCAACAATGACACATTGACAATTGCATCGGGCATTTATTTTTTTTCAGGTTTTGCAGTTATCATAAAATTTTATCAGGACAAAATCAAGCCTCTTTATTTGAAGTTGAATCCGAGGACAAAGATTTACAGCTGGATTTTACGGAAGAAAAAGCTAATGAGATAACAATTCCTGCAACGGTTAATTTTTCAGCTTAGGTAGGAAACCAACTAGAAATATAAAGAACTAATTGACCGGGTTGGCGTAACAACAAACGATACTATAGTTATATAAATGTATGGGGTTTTAAAGCTGGCTACATTTTTAAATGGATGAATATGAATTGTATTTCAGGTGTGAGCTGAAAGGCAGCCAGCAGCACTAAGGCTTCTGCTTATATTGATTTTCAGACACCGAACAACTTTGCCCTGTTGGGCCCTCCCCGGCCGATCCCTCCCCCACCACCGCCACCATTCAGACCGCCTGCTATCCACAAAGAGAGATATGTCCCCGCATTTGGGATTTCATTTAATTGAATAAGCAGGCATCGCCAATCGCGTGGCAATTTTGTTCTCATGAATACAGGTCGCTAGCAAAATCGGAGCGTCCGACTATTATAATGCATCAGTTGACAAATATCGTTCTCATTAAAAGCCAGGCAATGGGAAAAACACAGAAATTAAATAGAAAAAAACGGCTGTTATCTGTTGATCCAACACCGATTTCATTAACTAAACTTGTTAGGCTGATAAAATTTGAACTTCCGGATCTTATTTCTGAAACTCATATTCATAAGTAGTGATAACCTCCGGATCAGCTACGCCATCGGTTACAGAATTCCTTTTGACCTTTGAAACGAGTCCTCCAGGATTGTACGTATACGAAGTCGTCCATTTGTAATCTCCTTTGCTCACTTCTTTGATGAGCTGATCTTTCGGATTGTAAGTATACCGAATATCTACAAACACACTTCCGTTGTCACTGTCTTTCGACTTTATTTTGATCAAACGGCCTTTTGTATCATAGGTATAAATTCTTTCCGAATTATCAGGCGATACTGTTTTAGTGGTCTTGCCTCCTTTATCACAATAAGTCAGTTCGGTCATTCCAAAACTTTTGTCCGTATTGCTCACAGTGCAGGCTCCATCCGGCTTATACGAATAGATAGCTGTTTCTGTTTCAGCACCCGTTGCGTCATATCTTGTCCTTGACAACACCTGGCCTTTTGGGTTATACTCATATTTGGTACGGCGATATAGTTCACCATTGTTGTACTCAGCAGTATCATTCCCGGATTCATCATACCAGGTTTCGTTTCTTTGAACGGTTTCCTGGCCCCGGGTCTGGGATGATTTCATAACTCTGGTGATCTTTAACTTTTTGATTTCCCCAGGTGTATATTGAGAGAACGCGAAAAAAGAAATCAATAATGCGAATAAGGTTAATAGTCTTTTCATGCAACGTGATTCTGGCGCACAAATATACGGCAGCCTTCAATTTGATGTGATCGATAAGAATCAGTTTATGCTAGATATTCTGTTCAACTTGCCAGAGCTACATTCAGATTATAATACTTTCAAATATCACCGATACCAAAGAGTTACATTCCTAAAGCAAGGTAGATGGCATCCTGGATCTTTCCCCTTATCTGCATTTGTGATAGCTTGTTATTATCACGAGTAGGATATACCCGGTTCGACAGAAAGATATAGACAAGATCGTTTTTAGGATCTACCCATACACAGGTTCCAGTAAAGCCGGTATGGCCAAATGTCTCGAGGGAAACTCTTGCAGATGGATACGGCTCTTTCCTTGTGGCATTATCCTTCTCGGGTTTATCAAAACCATAACCTCTCCTGCTTACTTCGCTATGATAAGCAGAAAAATATTTTATCGTTTCAGACTTGAGATAACGTTCTCCATTAAATGTGCCGCCGTTTTCCAGCATCTGGTAAAGCATCGCCAGGTCATAACCATCCGAAAACAGCCCTGCATGCCCTGCTACACCTCCGAATAAAGAAGCACCTTCGTCATGCACATCTCCCTGTGTCGTTTGCCGGCGAAAATGCTTTTCAGTCTCTGTCGGCACCATGCGCTCAACAGGAAACCTGTTCCTGGGTTTGAAACCTGTAGTGGCCATCCCCAGTTTGCGATAAAAATTTTTCTGCACGTATTCATCAAGGGTCATACCAGATATCTCTTCAACGATCTTGCCGAGAAAAATGAAGTCATTATCACTATAGACGTATTTATTAGGCGGACCCAATGGACTTTTCAGGATACGTTTAAAGAGGGTGTCCTGCCAGTCATTACGCAGGTATATATTTTCTGCTACGCGAACGGTAAATCCCGGTTTTGATTTATCACTGTAAATAGCAGGATTCGGAATTCCAGTGGCGGAGTCTATTGTTTCTTTATAAAAAGGAATAAAAGGCACAAGACCTGCCTGGTGCAAGAGAACATCCTTTATTTTCAAATTTGCTTTATCGGACCCTTTTACCCAGGGAAGATAATCTCCAAGCGTTTTTTCCAGACCTAACTTACCCTCTTCATACAATTTCATCACGGATACCGTAGTAGCTGAAACCTTGGTAACGGAAGCAAGATCGAAAATGCTTTCGGGACTCATCGCAGGGGAAGCTTCATACTTATAGTGACCAAACGCTTTATCATAAACAATATCACCATTATGCACTGCAATCACCACGCAACCCGGGAAAGCTTTTTTTTGTATGGCATCATTGGCAATCGAATCGATAACAGAAAATTTATCATTCCAGGGAATAAATCGTCCACTCACAATGTTTGGGCTCGACCGGACACCTGATCCATATCCGTAATTACAAACAGGCACCGGTAAAACACCCTGGGTCCCGGTTTTACCGGCTAAAATATCCGCTGCCACATTTCTTGTAATATCATCGTCCTGGTTGCAGGCGACAAGCGTTTTTGCATCACAGAAATTTGCAACAGCCAGAACATTTCCAAATACAAAAGTCGAGGTATTAAAAGCTTGAAGATCGTGTACAAGACCGATTGCAGCCGAACTGATCATGTAATTATTTGCGGGACGCAGACTATAATTATGTACACCAACAATGACATTGTCATAATTGCCGGCCCTGATGCTATTCAATATGTAGTCAGGTTGAGAAATGGTGTCGCCGCGAATTGCTTTATCGCTATAGCTGAGAAAATAAGTGTCGGCTTTCCAGTCTTCCGAAAGGCGCTGGCCAAATTCATTCAATATCGAATCGCCGATGCACACGTAGGCGATTTTTTTATTTTCGGAAAGAGGAAAAGCGCCTGCTTCTTTTTTCAACAGTGTTACCGTTTCTACAGCGGCTTCGTATCTTATTTTATTTGTGTTTGCATTAAGATCATTCAACAGGTTGTTGGTATCAATTGGTTTGATGTCGCTCAAACCAAGCTCATATTTAGATATCAGTACTTTTTTCACCTTTTCATAGATATCATTCCAGCTTAGCCGTTTTTCACTGATCGCCTGCTTTACTGCGTCAATTGTTTCGGGAACACTTGCAGGCAGGCAAAGCATATCATTCCCCGCGATCAGGGCCTCAACAGCAATAGTACCGCCGGGAAAATATTTGGCCACACCTTTCATCTCCAGCGCATCTGTAAAAGTCAAACCCTTATAACCTAATTGATTTCTTAATAAACCCGTTACATTATTTTTTGAAATGGAAGTGGCCCGGTTAGCCGCTGTGTCAATTGCAGGAATATACAGGTGAGCGATCATTACGCTGCCAACGCCGGCTTTGAAGACCGCCCTGAACGGAATTAGTTCCAGTGAATCGAGCTGGGCCATCGACTTGTTGATCGCCGGGAGATCGAGGTGAGAATCCACATCCACATCGCCATGCCCCGGAAAATGTTTGGCGCAAGCCATAATGCCTGCATCCTGCATACCCTTCATATAGGCCACGCCAAAACGGGCGACCTTTTCTTTATCTGCGCCAAAAGATCGGTAGCCAATAACGGGATTATTGGGATTATTGTTTACATCCACCACGGGAGCGTAGTTGACATGCACGCCGATCCGTTTACATTGTTCGCCAACGGCTACTCCCATTTTATATATCAGGTTCTCATTGTTCATGGCGCCCAGCGTAAGCTGATACGGAAATTTTAGTACACTATCAAGTCGCATTCCCAATCCCCATTCCCCATCGATGGTGATCATCAGCGGAGTTTTGGCAATGCTTTGATAATAGTTTGTCAGGTTGGCCTGTCTCACCGGGCCGCCCTGGAAAAAACACAAAGCCCCCACATTATACTGCTGTATATCATTAGCAACTTTTGCTACATGGTCAGGCCCGAGGTTGGAATGAGCCCTTATCACCATCAGCTGGGCAATTCGCTGGTCATCCGTCAGTGAATTGAATACACTATCGACCCAATGCATTTTCCTGGTATCTGACTGAGCATGCCCAGTAATTATACAAACGGACAAAAGAATAAATAACAGTGTTCGCCTTAACCGGTAGTTCATAATAATTGTATTCTTAAAGAGCGTTAAAATTACTCTATTTACTCTTAAACTATTGTGAGGGTTTTTGATAAGAAGGCCATTAGATTTCACCCCGAATGGCGGGCAAAGATGCGACGTAGGTTCCGCCATGATAAACTCGTTGCACTGTTTCGCGTAGCTTGTCGCCTCCGCTAAAGCTTCTGCGACACGAGGACAACAAATCAAGCTCGCTGCTCTGCGTGAGATTTACGTTCAAACTGGCTCACGACCTAATTTGCCGCGGATACACGTAAAAAAAAGAGATCATCCGTTGCAATTCTTCAATTTGGTGACTTGAAATTTATTTTCAAACCAGGGCTCCGCCAGCCGGAAATAAAGAAATAAAATCGTTTTACAATCCTGTATTTTTGACAGTTCAAAAGACTTGTGTTTTGCCTGACAAAATTGTTTTATTACCCGATAATATCGCCAACCAGATCGCTGCAGGAGAAGTGATCCAGCGCCCCGCCAGCGCAGTAAAGGAACTGTTGGAAAATGCCGTTGATGCAGGTGCGACAGATATTAAATTAATTATTAATGATGCCGGCAAATCGCTGGTACAGGTGATTGACAATGGTAGCGGGATGAGTGATACCGATGGCAGAATGTGCTTTGAAAGACATGCGACCTCCAAGATCCAGACAATCGAGGATCTCTTCCATATACGCACCATGGGTTTTCGCGGAGAAGCACTGGCCTCCATTGCGGCGGTTGCACAGGTGGAGCTCAAAACAAAAAGAGCCAGTGATGAAACCGGGACTTACCTCGAAATAGAAAACAGCGCAGTAAAAAAGCAGGAGCCCATCGCAGCACCAGAAGGTACCAGCATCGCGATGAAAAATTTGTTCTTTAACGTCCCTGCAAGAAGGAATTTTTTAAAGAGCAATGCAGCCGAGATGCGGCACATCGTTGATGAATTTACCAGAGTGGCCCTGGCCTTTCCTCATATTTTCTTCTCCCTGACAAGCAATGGCCAGCAATTGTTCCATCTCGAAGCCGGCAGCCTCAAACAACGGATCGTACAGTTGCTGGGCACTAACTATAATGCGAAACTGGTAACAGTAAATGAGGAAACAGACTATTTAAATATCCATGGTTTTGTCGGTAAGCCGGAAACGGCAAAGAAAACCAGGGGCGACCAGTATTTTTTTGTTAATAGCCGGTTTATTAAAAGCGCCTACCTGAATCATGCCGTTATGAATGCTTACCAGGAAATGATTGCCGGTGATAGCTTCCCCCTGTATGTATTATTTATCGATCTTGAACCTACGCAGGTAGATGTGAACGTACATCCGACCAAACAGGAAATTAAATTCGAAGATGAGAAAATCGTTTATGCATTTGTGCAGGCAGCTGTAAAACATGCACTGGCGCAATTTAGTGTAACACCTACACTTGATTTTGATCTCGATCCATCTATCCAGCAATTGTCTTCTATACAACAACCCTTTACCGAAGAAAAAAAATCTGCCGCCGCTTCTTCTTCGATCTTTAAAGGGTTCACACAAAAACACCAGGCACATTTTATTGAACCTTCGGAGAAGGCGCAGCTGAAGCACTGGAAAGATTTCTATGAAAGCCAGGAGCACAGAATCGATAGCGTGCCTGCCGGCGGGCAGGTCGATAGTCAACTCAACCATTCGCCTACGGATAGCTATCGGGACACCATTCACCCTGACGTCGAATTAAGTCAACTGCTCAACACCTACATCGTAGCACCTTCCGTGAACGGTTTTATCCTTATTCATCAACAGGCGGCACATGAAAGAGTTCTGTACGAGCAATTGAAAGCGGCCAGTCTCGACAAACCCGTTGCCACTCAGCGAAGCATGTTCCCTGTAACATTTGAACTGGTACCCGCAGATGCTGCCATCCTCGAAGAACTAAAAGATGACCTGCATCAATTAGGTTATACCGTCGAACCGTTTGGGAAAAATACATTCGTCATACAGGGCACACCGGCTGATGTAGAGCAGGGCAATGAAAAAAATGTCATAGACTCTTTGCTGGAACAATACAAGCATTTTAGTAACGATCTCAAATTTTCAAAAAGAGAAAAACTCATTCGTTCATTGGCCAGGCAACAGGCTGTGAAGCCCGGATCGCGGCTGACGGAACGGGAAATGCGGCAATTGGTGAATGATCTTTTCTCCACTCATCAACCTAATAGCACACCGGATGGATATCCAACTTATTTGGAGTTCAGGAAGGAGCAGTTGGAAAAAATGTTTAAGGGCTAAGCTAAGAGTTTAAAAGAGGAAAAGAGAAAAGGAGATAGAGCCAGGCTAAGAGTTTAAAAGAAGAAAAGAGAAAAGGAGATAGAGCTAAGCTAAGAGTTTAAAAGAGATAAAAGAGAAAAGGAGAGTTTCCGTTGTTTCAGCTGTCCTTTTGCTAAGAAAATGTCCTGGGGAAACAACAAGGAATTAACCAGTTAGCGTGTTATAGCGACGCAACAAAAAACATCCTCTTTCCTTTGCTCCTTTACCTCCTAGCTTTGTCTTTCGATCTCCATAATTCATACCGGATAAATACCTGTAAAGCCCTGTTCCTTTCCTGCTGTTGAGACCCACCCAGTAATGTAAAACTTATATAAGGTTGTAGGCCGAATGAATATCTTATTCCGGCCGAAAGTCTTTTCCAGCGATACTGCGTTTCAAACGCCGCCTGGAAATAGGATTTCCTGAAAACGGAAGAAGTGTCATTCTTATCTTGTACTATGCCCTTGCTTACTAATGTATCGGCTGAAGTGAAGATATTCCGCCGTCTAACTTCCTGCTCGGAAATGGCGCTTACAAACTTATTCCAGGTTATGCCTGCTCCCAGCGACCAGTCACGAGTAATAAAATAATTAAATGTCAAGGGTACCTGGTGATAAAATGTTTTTTTGAGGCGGCTGGAACTGGTAAAAACATTACCGCCGATGCCTGCCGTATCCTGTTTATATAAAATCTCTTTCGTAGCCTGTGGCGCACCGTACCTGAACTCAAGCTGCAAAAACCATTTATCATTTTTATACATTCTCGCAAAAACTGAAGGGATATAATCACCCAGCGATCCCGTGCGGCCTTCGGAATTATAGGGAGTCAGCTTTTGTCCGTCTATTGGTATGAGCTGATGTTCACCCAGACCGACACTGAACGAGATGTTTTTTCGTTTCGAACTGTCTTTCTTTGGCTCATTTGTTTTCGCGATTGTATCTCTTTTGCTCAGTGAATCGCTTACCTGTTTTTTAGCAACGGAATCCTTTGTTGTTAGCGGGGTCGTTTGCGTGGACGCCGAATCCAGGCTGTTTACCACCGGCTTATCTTTTGTGGTGTTTGTATTTGTTGATTGTTTGTTGCCGGTGAGCCCTTGCGTGGAGGTGGCAAGCAGATCATCTGCCCTCCCTTTTTTCTTTGCGTTAGCGATGCCGTGCTTTGTCTTATTAATTCCCTTGGTCGCATTCGTTTTTTTCTTTTTTGCTCCGGTGCTGTTTGTTATACTTATATTATGACTATGGTACTTAGCGTTTTTCTTCTGCCCCGCTGTTTGCGTGGATGGAACGTCGGCACGAGTAATTGAATCAGGTGACGGATCTGTCACCATGGTTGAACGTCCCCGGTTTTCTTTTTGCGATAAATGAGCAGTATCATTTGCTTTTTGTTTGTTGTCTGTATTTTCTTTTGAACCCTTTGTTGACACCTGCTCAGTGCCTGCTTTTTTATTCCACCATTTTTCAGGACGTACAATCCACAAACCAATTCCAATCAATACGATCGCTACAAGGCCCCATAAACTGCAACCACGAAGCCAGATGGGAATTATGCCATTGTCATCATCTTCTTCCAACCTCCGTTTCATGTCCGCCCAGGCCATATTTTCATCTGGCAGGGGCAGATCATGCCATTGGCTGGCTAATTGTTCTTCGTATGGTAAACGATCATTCATTTAGGCGGTTGTTCATTTATCATTTTTTGTAATTTTTTCCTTGCTTCACTCAGGTGCCATTTGCTGGTCCCTTCGCTGATGCCAATAATTTTTGCGATCTCACCATGATTATATCCTTCGATTGCATATAAATTAAAAACGGCTTGTGTGGCGGGTGGCAATTGCCTTACCAGTTGCAAAATTTCCGAAGCCGACATTTTTGCGATCACTGACGGAGATATGTCAACGTGGATAGCCAGGTCCAGTTCTCCCGTCCCCGGTAGCTTTTGTTTCACCTGGATAAAGTCAAGACAACTGTTGATGATAACGGTCCGGATCCAGGTATAAAGAGTAGCCCTGGCGGCTTCATACCGGTGTATGTTTTTAAATACCTTATAAAAACCTGTATTCAATACTTCGAGTGCATCTGTTTCTGTCTTTGTATAGCGGAGACAAAGAGTCATCATCGCCCTGTAGTAGCTCCTGTATAGTTGCTCCTGGGCCCTTCGGTTACCGGCTTTGCAGCCGCTAATGATGCTATCTATGTTCTTTTCTTCGCTAACCAAACGAGTTTTTAGTTTTTATCCCGGAAATAGTTTACAATTTCTGGAATATGCTTCGCTTTCGCTGATCAACATATTGTATGTCGATAAAATATTGACCCGAATTAAGCTGTTGCACAGGGATAGCGATTTCATTACTCCCGGTCATGCCCTGCCTTTGTGTTTGATAAACGGTATAACCGGATAAGTTATATACAGTAACCCTGAATATTTCTGGCCTGTCAAGCTTAATGCGTAAGCTAACCATTGTTGTTGCCGGATTAGGAAATGAAGGTAACCTGTTAGCTGTTCTTCCGCCCATGCTGTAGATACCAACATGCTCGCAATATGCCCTGGTGCAACCTGTATTGGTTGTGATATAAAGACAAACATAGTAATAACCGGTATCTGAAAACGTATAGCCTGGATCGTTTGAATGGATGATAATTGAATCATAAGGACCCGGTACACCATAGATAATCCAGGTTTGTGATGTGATGGTTTGATTGCTGCCAGCCGTAAAATGCACCTGGTTGGGATGAGAAGAATCCGCTGAATACGTGAATGAGGCCGTGCAGCTATCCGCTGGAGTACCATGTATAGTTATATTTTGAATGGCGGTGTCAAAACAGGTGTGTACCGGATCATAAATGCGCAGTATCACATCATAATTTCCCGGCTGCGAATAGGTATGTATTGGGTTTTGTTGGTAAGAACCGTATCCATCGCCAAAAAACCACTGGTATATAAAAGTAGTGGAGGCGGGCGCTGCTATAAAATTTATTTGTCTAGGGTGCGAAGGAGCCGCATAAGTGAACGAAGCCGTTAGGTTACATGGTGGGCGGGGCACATTAATCGTATCGCACCTGTATGCATAACAGCCGGCTACTGTTCTAACATATAGACAGATATCATGACTGCCCTCATACACCGGATAAGCAAACGAAGGGTTGGAACCGGTATAGATTATATATCCATCCAATGTCCAGGTGTATAGATCGATCTGACCGCCATTAGTAGTTGAAGTGGACTGAAAAACACATTGATCGGGATGTGCATTATCTCTTGTGACCGTGAAAGAGACTGACAAATTAATTGATTGGGCTATTACCACGGTCTGGCGGGTGGAATCCTGGCAGTTATTCAATGAATCATAAACCCAGTGGGAGATAGAATAAGTGCCCGCCAAGCAATAGGTAAAAGAAGCTGAAGGCCCGTTTAACCAGGCGCCGCTAAAAATCCAGTTATGTAAAAGATGAGGACCATTATTTATCGCCTGCACTGTTACAGTATTTTGATTTACCGATACGGTGAAGGCGGGATTGCAATCGGCTTTAGTTTCTGTTACAATAACAAATAAGAAAAGGAATAATGGTAAAATTTTTCTCATAATAGTGGTTATACGGTTAATGAAGCTGTGCTAATCTTTCTTTTAACTGGATTTCTGTAAACGGCAAAAAATCCAGGGTCTGGGACCCGTTATTTTGCAAATTGACTGTTGTAAAAGATGCCTGTAATTTATGATCCTTTATTCCTATACCAATTACCGTCGCCGGTGAAACAATGACAGATTGAGAATAAAAACGGGATTCCGTGTTATGCCAGGGTATTGCAACGACGGAGTTCCGCCCGGAAAAATGTATGAACACCGAGACGCTGTCAAAGCCAGTTACATTACCAGGATAAACCGCATAATTGATCCTCGGCTCATTCAGGAAACGATCGCAATTGATCCAGTTTACACTGTCGGCAAATAAATAACGGCCCTGGACAAGCGAATCGGCAAATACGGTATTGTTGGGATTGGAATTTACAACCCAGTTTACCTTG
>VBAT01000012.1:63718-65624 GCA_005884665.1 Bacteroidota bacterium | reverse complement strand
TCCACCCGCATTAGGTTGTCCGTTGAATACTCTCATATTATCCATCCCAATTCCAAGAGAAGGCAATTTAATTTTCATCAGATAACCGGGTTTCAATTTCAATTGTTGACCGTTCTGGTTGGTCGGTTTGATCATGAACTCACCTCCTGACTCCAACGGTTGCCCGTTCGACATTGGAAATGTCCGGGTCAGGATCATTTCGGAAGGATTGAATATTTCCTTTACCTCGAAGAAAATAGTTCCGGTTACGGGCTGTCCATCTAAGGTCTCAAATGAGTTTGCCTGGAAAATGAACTTTGTACCTCTTCTTGATTCCAGTGTGAACTGGTTGGAAGAATTGACTACCATTGCCTCTGTTCGGGGCTGGTTCTTTTCGAAAAACTCGTGCAGCGTGGAATAGTCATTAGAAGTAGATGAAAAACTCAATTCTTTCTGGCAATGGAGACCTATGATGGCCAGACAGGCAAGAAAGCAGAAGTAGTATAGCCTTTTCATAAAGGATGTTTTAGGCATATACTGGTGGAGACGGAAAAGGGTTGGGTGATGGCTAGGAGAAAAAGAGGACAAAGGAGAAAAAGAGTTTAGCAATTCCTACTGTGCCACTATCCGATCTAGGGAAAGAAACTCGAAAGCGGGAAAAAGCAAAACCCCAAAGCATGGGGAACTTTTCAAGATTGGAAGATAGCCAACGATATATTCGATTTTCGGGATTAAAATTTCGGGTTTTTCAGTCCCTGCAAAAATTTCTCAGTTTAGGAAAATTCTCTTTACCTCCTTATCTCCTTAATCTCTTAGCATCTCTTTATCTCCTTTTCTGCTTAACCTCTTAGCCTAGTATTTATTTCTTATTTCCCGCAGAAATTTCTCAATCGCTTTTCTAATGTCAGTTGCGGAGCCAGTATGGTTATTGACCAGTGTAGAAAAGATAAGTAGCCTTCCTTTTTTTGTATATAAAAATCCGCTGAAAGCCACTACGCCGCTAAGTGTACCAGTTTTGCCAAAGATGTATCCCGTTTCCGTTTTATAGTAGCTACTGATAGTTCCCTCGCCGCCCGTAGGAAGGATGGTCTTGATCCGGTCCATCCCAAATTCATTCTTCATTTTATTGAGGATTGTAACGAGATCACGGGGAGAAAATAAATTATAGCGGCTAAGGCCCGAGCCATCGGCCCATCTTGGTTTTTGAGGGAGATCTTTAAAATCGGTTTTTAATAAAGTATCAATCACTTCACCATCGCTCATATAGCCCAGGATCTCGTTGCTGACCATCAGCAGGGTTTGCTCGGCAAAAAAATTATCACTACGATGCATCATGGGCTTGAGAAGCGAATCGGTAGGTTGAGAATGAACTCTTTTAAGATGTGACATGGAGGCAAGTTGGATATGACCATATCCTATAATCATATGAAGAGTGTCACACAGTAAACTATCTTCTACAGAGACGATCGGGTCATCGAAACCTTGCACGATTGGTACTTCCTGGTACTTCCCGCCGCCTTTAGTGGCAAAAAACCCATTGGTCCATTGCATTCGTTCGATATGAAATGAAGTAAGCGAATCATCAAATTGAAATAATTTATTTTGAAAAAATGACGGAGATACTTCAATCCTATTGCCTCTGAGTGTAAAACGAGCGATATTGCCATAGACTGGAAAGTAACTTCTTTGTGCCATGTAGTTTTCATTATAATCATTCCATGACCACCCGCTTCCAAAGGCTTTAAAGCTGGTATGATTTAATGGAGGGGCCTGTTCGTACAACCTGATATCTTTAAATGAGCTGTTCTTTATAAAATCAAAAACCGGGTTTTTCTTAAAGTCGGGATGTAGGAAAGTTGGATCGCCGGCGCCAATTATCTTCAGATCACTTTCACTATCATCATATTTGATCCCGGTCAAACTATCT
>VBAT01000012.1:0-63691 GCA_005884665.1 Bacteroidota bacterium | reverse complement strand
CATCGCCGCATAGCAGGTAGGAAGTTTTGTATTACTGGCCGGCACAAAATAATGATCGCCCTGATAATCGAACCAGTACTTGTTGGTAGCAGGCTCATAGATGCTGATGCCGACATGCGCCGTTTGCAAAGCAGGAGTAGCCAATACATTTTCCTTAGCGGATTGGGTAATCTGTTTTTGAACGGAACAAGAGAAGAGAGTTAAGAGTGCAGAGGTTTGAGTTAGGAGCCGCAGCAAACTGATTCGCATTTTCTTTAGTTAAGAGTTAAGAGAGTAGAGTTTAGAGTGACAGCAAGATAGTTTGACAGTTTTCAATATTATTGACGCGCGATAACTCATTTGCTTCGCTTCGCTTGCAATGACGCTTCATAACTAACTCTAAATTATAGGTGAACAATTTGTCCCTCCTGCCTGCTTCGAAATCCCGCCTCAATTATCTTCACTGTTTTTAACCCGTCTTCCGGGGGAATGGGATTCGGGCCTTTTCCGGTCAAAAATTTATGCAGATCATCAAACAGACCCATGTAGTTGCCGGGATCAGATTTTGTTTCCTTGCGGATCACTTCCCCATTTATTTCAGTATGCAATATTCCATCAGGTTTGCCGGGGCCCGGGCACCAACTCTCCTGGGTAGGTACTACGCCGGCCAGCAATTGCTGTTCTTGTGTATCTGAACGATGTTGTAAAAAACTTCCTTTCATTCCATGCAACGTATAACCCCATGTTGGCTCGCGGCAAACAGAAGAAGCTGTCAGGCTCACGCGGAGATTGTCGTAGAAGAAAAGCATTTCGAAATAATCGGGCGGAACTACTTCTCCGCCTCTCATTTTCCAGATATCGGCAAACAAAGCCCTCGGCCAGCCGAATAATTGTAAGGCCTGGTCAACCAGGTGCGGGCTGAGATCAAACATATTTCCAGCGCCGGGTAATCCACCTTCTTTATGCGGCTTACCTCCATATACCGGCCGATAGCGTTCATATTTGATCTCCACATAACGCAGATCGCCTAATAACTTATCATCGACTACTTTTTTTACAGCGCGGTAATCACCATCATAGCGACGGTTCTGGTAAATAGTAATCTTCAATTTTTGATTTTGGGCCAGGTTCATCAGCTCTTCTGCGCCCTTGGCCTCAATAGTGAAAGGTTTTTACCTGCATTGATTGCCGCCCTCGCATGTTCGAAATGAAGATAGCTGGGTGTATTGACGATGATAAGCTCGATGTCTTTGTCTCCACACAGCTCTTCCACCGAACGGTATAATTTTACATGGGGATACTTTTCTTTTGAATCATTATTGTGTCTTTCCACAATACCGGTTAATTCAAAACCCGGATGAGCATTGATAAAAGGAGCATGAAATAATTTTCCGCTCATGCCGTAAGAACAGATGCCAGTTTTAATACCCCCTGCCATAGTTTTTTAATTTGAAAATGAGACAATTTGAAAATTAACCAGGGACAGGGGTTTAACTTCTTTCCTGTGCCCGCAACCATCTTTCGGGTATCTCGTTGCTGCTGGCAAGCAAATAATCTTTATAGCTGCAGGCAATAAAACGCTTGTCAGGCAACTGCATCCACCATCGGCCGGTTTTCTTACTTTGTAAAAAAGTGGTGTCTACTTCTGCAAAAGCCATATGGTATTCGTTGAATGAATCCCTCTCATCCATCTTGGCTTCCCGTTTACCACGGCTGCGCCCGTCCAGCACATACCAAAGCATCTGGCTGATCTGCCTGGCAGTAAGATCATCCCTATCACGCCCGGGATTATAACCATAAATGCCGATCGAACTTATATTCGGACTCATACCGGCATAGCGAAGAAGGGTACATGCCTCTTCTCCCGTAAACCCGTTGGGAGAAACAGAATTGGCGGGGGCATAAGTATTGGCAATTGCCGAAATATCAAAACTGAGCAGGTTACTGTTGCGTATGACGGGTTCCATTTCATCGATACTTTCCTTGACATGCCCGACACGATAGCAATCGAAACGCAGCTTGTCCATTGTCTCCAGCATCCTTGGGTGAACATAGTAGCTCTGAAAACCGATATGATTATAATGCCTGATGAAATTCGGTTCGCCGGTCAGCATCTCCATTAGGAAATTTTCGTGGTGGAAAGGCGAGTCAATATCGAGGTCGATCAGGGCATCAACGCAAGCGGCTTCAATGATTTTTTTATTTTCAGAATAGGCATTGTATTGTGCAAGCGTAAGATCATGCGATCCACCCAGGATGATCACCGTTTTGCCATCGTTGATCAATTCCTTCACCACCGTTTTCATGGCGGCATACGAATCGGTATATAAAGAACCAGGTTTGATATTGCCTATGTCGGCAATCCTGATATCGGAATGCCAATAGAACATTGGGTAGAAGTGATGGCGAATGACATCCGGCGCATTGGATTGAGTATGAACGATGCCACTTCCCCGCTGCTCTCCACAACCCAGCAGCACTACCTGTGCTTCGTCAAGGTCGGGGAACTCACCATTGACATCATAGACATCAATGCTTTTTCCCAGCTGGCCGTCTTTATATGGTTCGCTCAGCGAGATTCTTTGTATGTTAACGGGCAGCAGGAAATCAGAAATATTGAGGTAGTCGGACATGAGGCGGAGTTTGTAAGCAAACTTATGAAAACAATGATTGAAAAAAAGGATTGTTTGTCCTCAGGAAACCAACAGGCAGGATGGAAGGATGCTGGATGCTGGATGCAAGATGTCAGACGTGACAGGCAGAGACGTCAAAAGTGAGAAGTGAAAGGTCAAAAGTACAGGATGCTAGATGCTGGATACTGGAAGCTTAATGGTCCCATCGGGATCGGATGTCGGTAGCAACAGGCACAATGTTGCCATTCGCGCCGTAGGTGCGAAATGTAAACCTAAGGATAAGGAATGGCAGATGCTGGACGAATTATTGTCATTTATCGGCTGCCTTCGGTAGCAACAATCATTTGCCGTGGGTATCACGGCAAATGGAAAATGAACCTTATTTCTTTGCCCTGATTCAGAAATTCTCCAAATTCCGCGTGTAAGCTTGCAGGACAGCAAAAAAACCCCAGCTTTACACCCTTAATTAAAAGAAGCACTGAAAATGCAGCGATAAGATAATAGGAGTAAAAATTATTCTTTTTCTTCTCAAACACCTTTTATATGCATCGATTTCTCATTTTCTTTTTTGCGGCATTCATGGTCTTTTCTTCATGTCATCATATCGGCGATACCCATCGCCAGGAAAATAAAATATTTCATGCTCTGATGTCAAACGAGATGGGTGATTTCTATTTTGGTTTGTATAAGGACAGCACGTATCAAATTTGCGCAAGCGGAAGAATCGCCCAGGATTGCTTTTCCGGGAAATATGATCTAAAGGGGGACACACTAGTCCTGTTCAATTTAAATCCGGAAGTAAATCTGAAATATGATCACCTGTTAATTATGAGATATGGCGAGGTAGACAGCAATTATTGGAAGGAAAAATATCCAAATAGCAGTTCCTCCTGGCGCACATTAAAACTTAGCGACTCAACTAAAGGTCTTGGAGATGTCTATCAAATAAACGACTATAATCAAATTCTCAGGGACTCCAACGAAAGCAGGTTTGTTATAACAATCGATAGTTTGAAATACTACCGGTAACACAGGTTTCGTGTTGTGACTACTACCTGAATCGATAAGTGAGTCCCGGCTCGATGACTCCATGATTGTATTGGAGATTAAGAAAAACGGAGCCCTTCTTCTTTGACTGCGATTTCAATTTAGCGTAACGATGGTAATTATTTACCACCAGCCGGCCGCTCAAATAACCTACTGCGGCCCCGGCAAAAACATCGCTGAGCCAATGTTTATTCTCCGTGATCCTGCTCAATCCTATCATGGTGGCGGCCCCATATGCAAGAAAAGGAACCCAGGGTTTGTCGCGGTATTCCATCGCATACACCGTAGCGGCAGAAAACGCGGCGATCGTATGTCCCGACGGGAATGACAACACATCAATTTTGCGCCCGAATTCATCCCGTGGCTTGTAAAAAGGACCATGAAAGGTCGGCTCCGCTTCGCCTGTTCGCGGATCGGTATAGATGGGACGCTGTCGCCCGAAGGTCCGTTTAAGTATGTCAGAAAGAAGCGCCGAGGTTAGGTATGATTGCGTTGCAAGCAGGGTTGTCGTTTGCATCTTTACATTTCGGAAAATAAATCCGTAAGCACCCATAGCCACTAAAAGATAGGTTTCATAGCGGCCGCCGAAGCGGGTAATATAGCTGCTGACATTTCTTAGTCCGCGATTCTCGCCCCTTAACCTGACTGCGAATTGCTGCACGGGCTCATCTACCTGCGTAAGCACAGCCGTGGCTGCGGCAAATATTCCCAGGTTCCTCCAGTCTTTTGCGGTCATATGAAAAGGCTTCGTTATTTCCTGCTTAAAATCGCTGGCCAATAAAATGAAATAGTCTCCGGCACTTATCCTGGTATACTCATTATATGCCCCCGGTTCAATATTATTATGCTGAAATCCGGCACTGTCTGTTTTTGCGCGAAGGCTGTCTAGTTTTTTTATAAGTGTATCGGGTTGTTGTGCAAGGGCCGTGAGGGAGCACAGCATTGCCGTCAACGACAGCAGGAGAATGTTTAGTTTCATAGTTAAATAATGTGATCGCAGAAATAACCAGGTGTGGAGTGCAATTTAGCTGGGAATTTTGGAGGAATTCTGTAGAGAAGTAGAGAGGAAAGTTAAAAGTACAGGATGCTGGATACAGTCATTGCGAGGAGCGGAGCGGCCAGGCAACTGGATGCCAGGTGTCCCGCAGGAGCCCGATGTCGGTAGCAACAGGCTTAATATTGCCATTCGCGCCCGTCATTGCGAGGAGCGAAGCGACGAAGCAACAGAAATTCTCCAGATTCGGGCCTTAACCTTGTACTCACGTCGATAAAGGGTACCGGCCAGCGGCTGGAAGCCGGAGGCGGAAAACCTCGCCTGGCTTCGATCTTATTATAACTATTACATGTTTCTTTACATTTCATTATGAAGCTACTAGTCATAGAGGATGAACGGGATTTATCGGAAAGCATTTGTACCTACCTGGGACAGGAGCAGTTCGTTTGTGAAACCGCTTACGATTATGAGGCTGCGATGGAAAAGATTCACCTGAATGAGTATGCCTGTATCATACTGGATATAATGTTGCCCAGCGGCAGCGGTATCAATTTGCTGGCTACACTAAAGGAGGAAGGCAAGTCTGAAGGTGTGCTTATCATCAGCGCAAAAAATTCACTGGAGGATAAAATCAACGGTTTGAAACTCGGGGCGGACGATTACCTGGCCAAACCTTTTCACCTGGCAGAACTCGGCGCAAGAGTAGCAGCCATTATCCGTCGCAAATCTTTCGACGGGAAAACCCGCATCACTATTGATCATCTTGTATTAGATATTTCGGAAAGATCATTGAAGTCAACAGCCGGGGAGGAGATTGCCCTGACAAGAAAAGAATATGATCTCCTCTTATATTTTATCAGCAATAAAAACAGGGTGGTCACCAAGGAAGCAATCGTGGAGCATTTGTGGGGCGATGAGATCGATATGGCTGACAGCTACGATTTTGTTTATTCTCATATAAAAAACCTTCGTAAAAAACTTACCCAGGCGGGATGTCCGGATTACATAAAAGCTGTTTATGGAATGGGATATAAGTTTGTTATCAGCAGTTAACCTGAACGTTCATGAAATTATTTACGCGATATAACCGGGTCAATCTTGCGTTGACTGCCATCCTGCTGGTTCTTTCCGCCGCGGCTTATTACCTGGTCATCAATCGCATTCTTATTCATGAACTGGATGAAGAACTGGATGACTATAAACAAAAAGTAGAGAGTTTCGCAAACAGCAGTGGCAATCTTCCGGAGAAAGGAGTACTGGAAGACCTGGTCGTGAAATATGAACCTTCGCCGGAGCCGGTTGCAGAGCACTACTCTACGGTTAAGCAATATGATCCGGATGAGCATAAGATGGAAAAATTCCGGCAATTGGTTTACACACAGCGGGCCGGCAATAATTCATACAGAGTTACTATTGCCAAACCACTTGAAGGGTTTCGTCTCTTAAGAAAAACAATTGTTTACAGCACGCTTGGTATCCTTGCGATCATCATCCTGGTTTCGTTGCTCGTGAATCATTTGCTGTTAAAAAGATTATGGAATCCCTTTTATGATTCAATACGTGCCGTCAGGGATTTTCGCCTGCACGGAAAAAACCCACCCGGTTTCCCTAAGACAAAGATCGAAGAGTTCGACTTCATGAACCATAACCTTGACAACGTGCTTAGGAATGCTCGCACGGATTATCAACTGTTGAAGGAGTTTACCGAAAACGCCTCTCATGAAATACAAACCCCCTTGGCTATTATCCGTTCAAAACTTGATCTCCTTATACAGGACGAATCATTGTCTGAGTCACAGGGAAAGATACTTAACAGCGCATACATAGCCATAAAGCGAATTTCCAAACTTAACCAGTCTTTGCTCCTGCTCGCCAAGATCGAGAATAACCAGTTCACAGAAGTTGAGATAATTGATGTGAAACAGGAACTGGATGAAAAGATCAGGCAGTTCATGGAGCTCTTACAGGATAATCATATAAAAATTACGGCCGGGCTGCAGCCCGGCTATATCAGTGCCAACCGGGAACTGGTCGATATACTGCTAAATAATTTATTGGGAAATGCAATCGTGCATAACAGGCCAGAAGGAGCAGTGATCATTGAACTGGCAGCCAGCCGGCTTACCATCAGCAATACGGGTGTTGAACGGGAATTGGATAAAAGCAGATTATTCCGTCGTTTTTATAAGGCCGAGCAACACACTCATCATAATGGATTGGGACTTTCAATAGTGAAGCAGATATGCGAGCATACCGGGATCAGTATTAATTATCATTTTGAAAACGGGTTTCATGTATTTTCTCTCGAATGGAAGGAGCCGGCAGGGTCCTGAAAACGGGTGGCTTCTATAGAATTTCTCCAGAATTGGGGGTTAGCTTGCTGAGCCATCAACTATATTCTAAAATATAAATTCAATGAAAATGAAAGCGATTGTTCTTATGTCGTTGCTGTGCGTGGTTGTAGCCACAACCGCCTGCGCACAAAAGGTGAAAGCACCTGAAGCTGTTTTAAAAGCATTTAATGCAAAATTTCCCGGAGCAACAGATGTCAAATGGGGTAAGGAGAATTCGAAGGAATACGAAGCAGAATTCAAACTCAATAATACAGCTGTATCGGCCAATTTTGGATTGGATGGAAGCTGGAAGGAAACCGAAACAACTATAAAAGCCGCAGATCTGCCAACACCGGTTGTGAATGCAGTAAAGGCAAAATACCCGGCTGGTGTTATTACTCTCGCGGAAAAAGTTGAAAAACCAGGGAAGACTTATTACGAAACCATCGTCAAATCCAACGGTAAGAAGAAAGAAATCGAAATAAGTGCTGATGGTAAGATCATGTAACGAATTTTTTCAACCATTAATTTTTTTTATGAAAAGACCAATTGTTCTTTTACTGGCGGCGACCCCGTTCATGTTTGGTGCACCCGGCCTAAACGCTCAAAAAAAAGATTTTCATGTCATACACACCTTTCATATCGCCAGCGCTGGTGAATGGGATTATCTCGCGATAGGGCCCGGCAACAACCGGTTATATGTTTCGCATGGCACACAGGTGAACGTACTTGATAAATCTACCGGGGATTCCATCGGTGTGATAGAAAACACCACCGGGGTACATGGGATCGCTTTTGACAAGGCCAATAACAAAGGCTTCACGAGCAATGGGCGCCTGAATAATGTTACCGTATTTGATCTCGAGACGAACAAAGTGCTCACCCAGATTGCTACTGGTGAAAACCCCGACGCCATTCTGTATGAAACTTACTCAAAAAAGATCGTTACATGCAATGGACGAAGCAAGGATCTCTCCGTGATTGATCCAGTCAGTTACAAGGTGGTGGCCACCATTCCTGTCGGTGGTAAACCCGAAACGGCTGTATCAAATGGCATGGGGAAGCTGTTTGTGAATATCGAGGACAAGAACGAGATCGCCGTGATAGATATGAAAACGTTTACCGTCAGCGCTCATTGGCCTATCGGTCCGGGCGAAGAGCCAACAGGGTTGGTGTTGGATAAAAAAACAAATCGTCTGTTTGCCGGTTGCGGCAATAAATTCCTCATTGTGGTAAATGCAGAGACCGGCGCTGTCACTGCCAGCCTCCCGATAGGCGACGGATGTGATGGCGTGGGTTTTGATAGTGATACGAAAAATGTTTTCACATCAAACGGTGAAGGAACGATGTCTGTATTTCATGAAAAGTCCGCTGACAAGGTAGAACCGGTAGCTACAGTGACCACTAAACGAGGCGCAAGAACAATTACCGTGGACGGACAAACACATCTTATCTATTTACCTACCGCAGATTTCGAGCAACAGGCCAATCCCGGGCAGGGCAGACCAAAGATGATTCCCGGAACCTTCCAGGTGCTCGTGTTCGGTCAATAATTAATCTTGTTGATCCAAAGCACATCAATGAAACGACTATTTATTTTATTGGCGGGTGTGCTCACTAGTTTCTACCTGCAAGCGCAAAAGAACAGCCTGGATTATTTCGTCAACTATGCTATTTCCAATAGTCCTTTGCTTAAGGACTATAATAACCAGGTCTTGTCTTTCAGACTGGATAGCCAACTGCTTCGAGCCACAATGAAACTACAGGTCAACGGCATCAGCACCAACAGTTATGCGCCTGTGATCAACGGCTGGGGTTACGATCCGGTTATTACCAACCTTCAGCAGGTATCTGCCATGGTACAGGTCAGCAAATCGTTTCTAAGCAATAAAACCATTGGCTCGCAAATAGCAGGCCTGCAGGTACAAAGCCAGGGTATAGCCAATGCTATAAAGATCTCCGAGCAGGATGTGATTAAGTCGATCACTGATCAATATATTACCACTTATGGCGAACAATTGCAACTCGACTATAACTACGAGGTCAATGGGCTGTTGAAGAAAGAAGACAGCCTTCTAAAGATCCTTACCCAGAATAATGTCTACCGGCAAACCGATTACCTTTCCTTTGCAGTAACTGTGCAGCAGCAATTACTGGCCACTTCCCAACTTGAAGTGCAATATAATTTCGACTATGCGGCCCTGAACTATCTTGCGGGAATCATGGACACGGCTTCAACCCGGCTGGAGGATCCGCAGTTAAGCTCAAAAGCTTTTGGAGATTATACCACTTCAATTTTCTACAGGCAATTTGTACTCGATAGCCTTAAGCTCGCCAATGACCGCATGGTCGTCGAATTTAGCTACCGGCCGAAGATCAACGCATATGCTGATGGCGGTTATAATTCGTCGCTCCTGTATAAGGCATATAAAAATGTCGGCGCAAGCATCGGGCTTACATTAAACATTCCCATTTATGATGGCAAGCAAAAAAAATTGCAATATGCCAAGATCGATATCCAGGAAAAGACGCGTACTTATAAACGCGATTTTTTTATGCAACAGCGAAGCCAACAAATCATGCAGCTGACGCAACAGCTAAATGCCACCAACCGTTTGATCGACCAGATCAACAAGCAGATCAGGTATACGGAAACGCTGATCACGGTAAATGAAAGGCTTCTATCTACAGGCGACATCCGGTTGACTGACTTCATTCTTTCCCTGAACAACTATTTTGCCGCCATGAACCTGGTGACACAGAATAATATCAGCCTGGTCTTTATGAAAAAGCTCTGACTTTATATTTTAGTTTATTGCCTGTTTGCCTGTTCCTGTCATTCAAAGACCGAGGAGGTAACAACAGAAGAAGAAGTACAAACCGTAACCCCGGTCACAGTAACTACTATAAATACGGAACCGATGGCTGAATATATCGAACTGAACGCAACTTCAGCCTTTATGCAGCAGGGTGTGGTAAAAGCCAGCAGCAACGGATATATCACTGCGGTCAATACACAAAAAGGAAAAATAGTTTCACCGGGGCAGGTTGTTTTTGTATTAAAAACCAAGGAGGCAATGACATTGGGGAATACGATCAACCTGCTGGACAGCTCATTTAAATTTTCAGGGATCATCAATGTAAAAACGGCCACGGGTGGTTATGTCTCGGATCTCAGCCACCAGAAAGGAGATTATGTACAGGAAGGAGAACAACTGGCAACGATCAGCGATCTAAACAGCTTCGTGTTCGTGCTGAATATGCCTTATGAACTGCGTCCATACATATTAGGCAAGGGCACGGTTGACCTGATGCTGCCCGATGGCAAGACAATGAAAGCGCATGTTTCCTCCGTTACTCCCATTGTGGATTCAGCTTCACAGACACAAAACGTTTTGCTTACCGTAAATGAAAGAAATCTCCCGATAAACCTGGTTGGTAAAGTGCGGGTGGCAAAAAGCCTGAAAACAGCAGCGATATCATTGCCCAAGCAGGTAGTGCTGGCCGATGAAACCCAATCCAATTTCTGGGTAATGAAACTCATCGATGATTCTACCGCTGTAAAAGTGCCAGTGGAAAAAGGAATAGAAGCGAATGATAGGATAGAAATTGTAAAACCTGCTTTTTCAAATACCGACAGGTTCCTGGTAACAGGAAACTATGGCCTGGCCGATACTGCGAAAGTCAGGATTGTAAAGGAATAAAGTAATAGCATTGAATAAGTTTTTTATCTCTCACAAAAACCCACTGGCCGTTCTGCTGGCGTTGATCATTGTTGGCGGTATATATGTCTATGGTAAATTGCAAACCTCTTTATTCCCGGAGATCACTTTTCCAAAGATCAAGATAATTGCGGACGCGGGTTTGCAACCCGTAGATAAAATGATGATCACAGTGACAAAACCACTGGAATCTGCTATCAAGCAGGTACCCGATCTTCAACTGATCCGCAGCACGACCAGCCGGGGCAGTTGCGAAATATCGGCTTTCATGAACTGGAGCAGCGATATTGATGTCAACCAGCAGCATATTGAATCAAAGATCAGCGAGATACGAAATACCTTACCACCTGACGTCAATATTACGGTAGCCAAAATGAATCCTTCCATTTTACCGGTAATGGGTTATTCGCTGGAAAGCAATACCAAAACGCCGATCGAGTTGAAGCAGCTCGCTACATATACGGTGAAACCATTTCTATCGCAGGTATCGGGCGTGGCCGAAATACGTATCACGGGTGGAAAAACAAAAGAATACTGGCTCCAGCTCGATATACAGAAGATGAGCACGCTGTCCATCACACCGGATATGATCAACACTGCTTTGAGCCAGACGAACTTCATTAAATCAAATGGCTTTTTGTCGGATTACCGCTATCTCTATCTTACTGTCACCGATGCAACGGTGCATAACAAAGATGAACTGGAAGAGATTGTAATAAGGAATGATGGAAAACGTATCGTAAGACTGCTGGATATTGCCAAAATTGAAGTTAGGGAAGGCATCGAATTCATTAAGATCAATGCAAACGGAAGAGATGGGTTGCTGGTTGCAGTTGTTAAGCAGCCCAATGCCAACCTTGTGGACCTTGCTAAAGAAATAGAGGCGAAAGTAACAGAGCTTAAAAGAATTCTTCCAAAGGATGTCCAGATCAAACCATATTACGTTCAGGCAGATTTTGTCAACGACACTGTAAAAAGCGTAACAGATAGTCTTTGGATAGGTCTTGCGCTGGCCATCGTGGTAGCCATTATTTTTCTACGTTCGGTAAAAGCAAGCACAACGATCCTGATCACTATCCCAATCACTCTTTTTCTTACGCTTATCATTTTGTATGCGATAGGATACACATTCAACATCATGACCCTCGGCGCTATGGCTGCTGCCATCGGCCTGATCATAGATGACGCGATCGTGGTGGTGGAGCAAATTCACCGGACACATGAAGAACACCCGGATGAGCCATCTTCGGACCTGGTGCAGAAGGCCATTCACTATCTCTTCCCGGCTATGATAGGTTCTTCGCTGAGTACCATTGTTATTTTTATTCCCTTTTTATTAATGACGGGAGTGGCAGGATCTTATTTCAAGGTCCTGACCAATACGATGATCATTACGCTGGTCTGTTCATTTTTTGTTACCTGGATCGGGCTGCCAGTGATCTACCTGCTTCTTACGAGGAAAAAGAAAAAGCAAAAGCAGAAGAAAGAACAACCGCATGAAGTAAAAAAACAGAATTGGGTTTCCTTTTTTATCCTCAGGCCTTATATCAGCCTTACAATTGTCGCTGCCCTGATCGTATCGATCATACTTATTTTACCGCGGCTGCAAACAGGTTTCCTCCCGGAAATGGATGAAGGCAGTATTGTGCTGGATTATGTTTCGCCGCCCGGCACTTCGCTGGAAGAGACAGACAGGATGCTCAAAGAAGTGGAGAAAATAATAACGGCTACACCGGAGGTACAGGCTTACTCGAGAAGGACGGGAACGCAGATGGGTTTTTTTATCACTGAACCGAATAACGGCGATTATCTTATTCAGTTAAAAAAGAAAAGAGGTAAGACTACCAACCAGGTCATAGAAGAAATGCGGCAGCGCATCGAAAGCACGCAACCCGCTTTGCGTATTGACTTCGGCCAGGTGATCGGGGACATGCTGGGAGACCTGATGGCATCTGTTCAACCGGTTGAAATAAAGATCTTCGGTGACAACCAGCAACGGTTAAAAGAGTTGTCGCAGCAGGCTGCGGAACTACTATCTCATGTCGAAGGCACAGCTGATGTTTTTGATGGAATAGTTATCGCCGGGCCATCTATATCCATACAGCCTAATTATGACAGGCTGGCCCAGTATGGAATTACTCCGGCAAATTTGCAATACCAGCTCCAAACTTCTCTTGAAGGCAACGTGGTTGGAAATATTTTTGAACGGGAGCAGTATTCTGCAGTTCGCCTAATGTATCCTGATACAAGGAAACTGGGTTCAGCGGGTATAAATAATCTTCAAATATTCCTTCCAAATGGAAGATTGAAACCCATTTCTGAATTGGCGACTGTGTCTATAAATCCAGGGGACGCCGAAATACAAAGAGAAAACCTGCAGTCTATGGGGGTAGTCACCTCAGACCTCGAAAACCGCGATCTCGGTAGTGTAATGAAAGATGTACAGGCACAGATGGCAAAGCTCAACCTGCCACAGGGATATCATATCGAGTATGGAGGAGCATACGCGGAACAACAGAAATCTTTTAATGAGTTACTGATGATATTGATCGCAGCCAGCTTACTGGTATTTTCGGTAATATTATTTCTATACAGGCTTATCAAAGTGGCTCTACTGATCCTATTGATTGCCGTTTTGGGGATATCAGGAAGTTATTTAGCACTATGGCTCACCGATACTCCATTAAATGTGGGAAGCTATACCGGGCTGATCATGATCGTTGGTATCATTGGTGAGAACTCCATCTTTACTATCCTGCAATTCAGGGAATCTCTACATGATAAATCCGTGGATGAATCGATAATTTATTCTATTTCCACTCGCTTAAGGCCAAAGCTGATGACAGCGCTGGGAGCTATCATCGCACTGATGCCACTGGCATTGGGGATCGGCACCGGTGCACAACTGCACCAGCCATTGGCTATCGCGGTTATCGGCGGCTTCATCATTGCTCTTCCTTTATTGCTGATCGTGTTGCCCTCCATGCTGCGCCTGCTTTTTAGAAAACATAATCAAACACCCAACAGGGCTGGTAATGTGTCAGTTTAATCAAACTGTCGCCCTTAACATAACAAGGCTGCCACACATGACGATAGAGCGAGAAACAGGGCGGAGCGGAGAAAACGTCGCTCTTCGCTCTCTTTCTCCGCACTTCTTTTATCCGTGTGTATCCGTGGCAACAGTGCTTAGCCTCTTGTGCTGTATATTTGCGGAATGGAGCAATTGTTGGAGAAAATAGAGTCTTATAAGAAGGAAATCGAAGGGTTCAAAGCTGCTGACGTAAAAGCGGTGGAAGAGTTCCGTATCAAATACCTGGGCACCAAAGGTGTTGTAAAGAATATCATGGGCGAAATGAAAAATGTGCCCACTGATAAGAAAAAGGAGTTCGGACAGGTATTGAATGATTTCAAACTGTTCACTGAAGACAAGTATGAATCTTTAAAGAGTAATGCCGGCAACGGACACCAGGCAAAAGCTAGCGGTATAGATCTGACGCTACCCGGCGATGAAATGCCCCTGGGGAGCCGTCACCCAATCACTCTAATGCGCAACCGAATCGTCTCCATCTTTGAAAGATTGGGCTTTGCTGTGGCCGAAGGACCGGAAATAGAAGACGACTGGCACAACTTCACCGCCCTTAACCTCCATGAACATCATCCGGCCCGCGACATGCAGGACACATTCTATGTACAGCAAAATCCTGACTGGCTATTGCGCACACACACAAGCAATGTGCAGATACGGGAAATGGAAAAAGGTGTTTTACCGATCCGTGGTATTTATCCCGGCCGTGTGTACCGGAATGAAACGGTTAGCGCAAGAAGCCATTGCTTCTTTCACCAGGTGGAAGGATTATATATCGATGAGAATGTTTCTTTCGCTGATCTAAAGCAGACGCTTTATTTTTTTGTAAAGGAAATGTATGGTAAAGATGTAAAAGTGCGCTTCCGCCCTTCGTATTTTCCATTCACTGAACCAAGTGCGGAGATGGATGTAACCTGTTTCATCTGCGGCGGTACAGGTTGCAATATTTGTAAAAAGACAGGATGGGTAGAGATACTCGGTTGCGGCATGGTTCACCCCAATGTGCTGACCAATTGCAATATTGATCCGGGCAAATACTCCGGCTTTGCATTCGGTATGGGCATTGAACGTCCCGCCATGTTAAAGTACGGGATCAATGATATTCGGTTGTTTAGCGAAAATGATGTGAGGTTTCTGAAGCAGTTTACATCGACAATATAAGTCTAGTAAGAACCAAATAAATTCGAAGTTTTAAACCCGAAATTCGAAAGAACGGACATCTCGATCATTCGGAATTATTATTTAAATCTTGGAGCATTTCAGTTCTCGTCTTTTGGTTCTTATCACGGGAACCTGTATTTAGCCTTCAATTTCCTGCCGAGAATAATTTTTTTGCCAGCTTCGGCTCCCTGAGCAACAATTGTTGTGACGCTCCGTTCATCTTAAATTAAAAAACCCGAATGATCGGGATTCATTTCGAATTTTTTTTTTCGAATTTATTTGGTTCTTGTCATTTGGTTCCTGGTTCTTACTATTGGAATCTGAATTTAGTTCCCACTTCTATGCTGCTATATTTAAAATCATGCAGCCCCTGTTGAAACCCTAATAAAAAACTCGTCCGTTTTATTTTCTTTTCAACAGTAGTGCGGAAGACTACTGGTTTGTCCCCGCTGTTCAGTTGATAACCCAGGTATCCCGCGACATAAGTTTGCAGCCTGACCCTCTTAGTATTCCATTCTGCACCGGTGCCGAATAAAAATGCATCATCCTGCCTTCGGCCTACGTTGATCAGTTGCCAGGAGTAGAAGCCAAGCATCCCGATCCATTTGAGAGACGTATTGACAGGTTTGCCAAATGAAAGATCAAAATGATAACCCGGCCCATCCGTGTAACGTGCAACGCCAAGCCCTGTGCCCGTGGGAAAACGATAACCGATACGTAGCGCAAGCTGGATGTCTTTTCTCCACCGGTTTAATAGCTGGATAGTCGTGTTAAGTTCTATATCTCCTGTCGCCTGTTGGTCATAATAAAAATGAGAGAATACATGGCGTTGTTCTTTTATCGCGTGGCTCATGGTAAAATGTTCGTAGGGTATCCATGAGGCATCAAATGAGATCACATTTTTTACCAGGCAATAATTAGCATAAATCGTAAAGTTCTGTGTGTTATCTCCTTTTGAAAAATGAAGCGAACCGGTGGCCGCTATCGAGAAACTGCTGTCGATACTTCCATTTCCAATTCGGGGGACGGGAAGCGCATTAGGCCCCATGTAGGCCGGTTGAGTGATCATGTATTTGGGCCATTCACTTACGCCATCCCAATGAACCAGCTGTGCCCACCAATCGAAGGTCTGGCCATAGCTGTTTGCAACTGACAAAGTAAAAATAATGACAACAATCCTTCGCATAAATCATTACCTGGATTTAAACCTTATTCTCTTAAAACGGCAGAAATTGTAAAAGGCTGCCAGGAAAAGCTTTTACCGGTGACTTCTGTGAAGCCATATTCTCCGGTAACATAAAAATCCCGCCGTAAGAAAAGCAAACAGCGAAATGTAAAACCATACTGTTAAATGCAGGCTAAGCTCGCCGTGTTGCGAGCTGACCCGGGCCACTTTACCCGCTTCATCGATCGAAAAATCCCAGGTCAGGTCAAACCACAAACCACCCAGGCAGCAAGCTGCCAGTACGGCTGCCACCGCTGCCAGTCCCCGGGCAGAACGGGCATTCGATACCGAGGCAATAAGACCCACTATTCCGAATACCAGGGCCATAATGGCAAAAACATTCGGACTTTTTTTGGGACCATCAAATGAAAGGTCAATATTTTTAAGCAGTTTGTCGAACGTGTCTTTTTTAGAAAATTTCCAACTGCTCCCGGAGGCTATACCAAGACCTGAATTGTTGATGCCAAGAAAATTTGCAATGCGAATTTCTGCAAACGGTAGCAGGAATAGGGCCAGTCCCACAATAAATGCAGCCGTAGATGACACTTTCAACATATATGTTGCCGAGGCCCTTTGTGCCCGTCGCGACGAAGAAACGGTATACGCATCTTTGTCCATATTGGTAAGTTTGAATTAAGTTAACAGAAAGGTAGCAGAAAAAAGACCCCGTTGCTTTCATATTTCCGTCATTCGCGCCAAAAAATCAAACTTATGCAGAATGCCGAACCCTTTGCACGAATATCTTTGCACATTAACTATCAATTCTTGTGACAATCACCAAAATTTGTGTATGTGGCGCCGGTACAATGGGCAGTGGCATTGCCCAGGTATCTGCACAGTCTGGATTCGATACCATACTGTATGAGCTAAACACGGCGGTTTTGGAAAAAGCAAGACTGGCAATTGAAAAAAACCTTGGATCGCTTGTAGAAAAGGGAAAATTGGAAGCTACTGAAAGAGAAGCGATCACCCGGAGAATACAATTCACCAACGATATCAGGGAATGCAGGACCGATATAGTGATCGAAGCGATCATTGAAAAGATGGAGGCCAAGACAGATTTATTTAATCAACTGGCAGCAATCAACCCGACTGACTGCATTTTCGCCAGCAATACTTCATCCCTTTCCATTTCTTCTCTTGCTAAAAAAGCAGCAAACCCGGGTCGGGTAGTAGGGATGCATTTCTTTAACCCGGCGCCACTGATGAAGCTGGTAGAAGTAGTCAATACCAGCTACACTGCCGAAATTGTAACGCGTGATGTGTGCGATCTTGCAAAAAGAATGGGAAAGATGCCAGTGGTTTGTAAAGATTCGCCCGGCTTTATTGTAAACAGGGTAGCGCGACCTTATTATATAGAATCTCTGCGACTGGTTGAAGAGGGGCTGGCCGATTTCTCGCAAATTGACCTGCTGATGGAATCAACCGGTTTTAAGATGGGCCCTTTTAAACTCATGGACCTTATCGGCAACGATGTAAATTATGCAGTGAGCTGCTCAGTATACGAACAGCTACAACAACCGGAACGGCTTAGGCCCTCGTCAATTCAAAAAGATAAGGTCGAGAAAGGGGAATTAGGAAGAAAGACAAAAAAAGGATATTACGATTACCAGGATAAGTGATGTTGCGGAACAGTCTAAATAAATTAAACAGAATTCATTGGAAGAATCAAGAGAAGATAATTCATCAACCGTACCAGGTCCTCTTCGGATCGGAACGGTACTGGTGACCGGTGGTACAGGATTCCTGGGCGCTTATATCATCAAACACCTGTTGGATAAAGGGTATGATGTGAAAGCTATCCGCAGAACTCATAAGCTCCCGGATTTTATTTCCCCAGGAATACTGGACAGGGTGACATGGCTGGATGGCGATATTCTAGATGTAGTCTCCCTGGAGGATGCGATGGAAGGAGTGGACGCCGTTGTGCATGCAGCGGCGATAGTCTCATTTAATAGTAAGGAAAAGGAGCAGATGTATAAGGTAAACGTGGAGGGAACGGCCAATGTGATAAATATCGCCCTGGAAAAAAATATCAGGCGATTTGTTTATATAAGTTCCATTGCCGCATTGGGGCGAAAAACCGATGGGGGCCACGTGAACGAAGAAAAAAAATGGGAGGACAACAAGATCAATACGCATTATGCTAAAAGCAAGTATAAAGCGGAACTGGAAGTATGGCGCGGTATTAGCGAGGGTTTGAATTCAGTTATTCTCAACCCTAGCACAATCCTGGGATATGGGGACTGGAACACTGGCAGTTCCGCCATTTTCAAAAAAGTGTTCGAAGAATTTAAATGGTATACTCCCGGCGTTAATGGTTTTGTAGACGTCGAAGATGTAGCTGCCGCTACCGTTCTATTAATGGAAAGTAATATCAGCGAAGAGCGGTTTATCATCAACGGCGATAACTGGCCATTCCGTAAACTGATGGATACAATGGCAGATGCATTCGATAAGAAGAAACCTGTGCGGGAGACTACGCCGTTCATATTGGGAATAGCATGGCGCGTCGAAAAATTGAGGACATTGTTTACTGGACAAAAACCGGTACTGACAAAAGAAAGTGCCAAGGTAGCCCATAGTAAAACCTATTTTGACAACGAAAAATTCTTAAAAACATTTCCCGGGTTCTCGTTTACACCCCTGGAAAAGACGATCGGCGAAGCCTGCAAAAAATATAGCCTTATGCACAAATAGTTAGGTAAAACCGAAAATGCAAAGAGCTTCTTAAAAGTAGATTTCATGGCACAATTACTATACAGGCTTAGCACGATAAACACTAATTTAGCCATCAATTCAATACTATGAAAAAGAGCCGTTTTGCCCTTGTCGTCCTGTTGCTGGCCATTTCATTTGCTGCCACTGCACAATTCACGGTCATAGGACGAGTCGTTGATTCTGCTACAAGAGAACCGATGCCCGGGGCTTCTGTTTATTGCCAGAATACAACTATCGGTGCTGCCACCAATAAACAGGGTGAGTTTTCACTACAATTAAAATCGGGAGGATATGACCTGATCATTTCTTTTACCGGCTACCAGACGAAACAGGTACGCATCAATCATACCGATGAGAAGATACCTGATATTGAAATGATCAAGGAAGATAAAAGCCTGGGTGAAGTAATCATCAAAAGCAGCAACGAAGTGAAGGATGGTTGGGAGAAATACGGTACTTTTTTCCTGGAACACTTTATCGGCACGACGCCCAATTCCGCGAAATGCACATTGGTTAACCCGGAGGTCCTGAAATTTTATTTCCTGAAAAGAAGTAACAAGTTGCGGGTACTGGCTACGGACCCGTTGCAGGTGGAGAATAAGGCACTTGGATATAACATGCGTTATCAACTGGATTCATTCGTGTATTATTATAATACGAACATCAGCCTGTACAAAGGATATTGCCTGTATACTGAAATGGATGGAGCTGACAGCCTGAAAAGACAATGGGCATCAAACCGTGTCAGGGCTTACTATGGATCAAAGCTCCATTTTATGCGTAGTTATTATGATAGCACCCTGAAAGAAGATGGCTATATCATAGCCATGCTTGATGAAGACAACCCTGTTAAATTCAATAAGATTGCAGATGTATATGATACTACTTATTATGGCGGTCTCGATAGCACTGACGAAATAGAGGTTTGGTATCCCAGGAAATTAAGTGTGACCTATACGAAAAGCAAGCCTGACCCTGAATACCTGAAGCAAAATAACCTTCCGAAGAATATTGCCACGCAGATAACATATATTGAATTGACGGGGGGTATTGCCATCAAGGGAAATGGATATTTCTATGATCAGCGAGACCTGGTGACCCAGGGTTACTGGAGCTGGAAGAACCTGGCGGACCAGTTACCATATGATTATTCTCCCTAAGCAAAAGTGCTCTTATTTTTTTTGCATCACTTTTTCCCAGAGCTGCGGAATGCGTTTTACCCATACAAACTCTTTCATCTTTTCGCGGGCATCTTCCACCGGGGATCCAAAATAGACCTTTCTGCCTTCGATTGAATCCTTGACCCCGCTTTGTGCATATACAATGGCCCCTTCCCCTATCGTGAGTGTTTTGCTGACGCCAACCTGTCCCCAAAGGATCACATTGTCTTCAATCGTTACAGCGCCCGCAATACCTACCTGTGCGGCAAACAGGCAATTTTTCCCAACGACCGTATCATGACCGATATGAACAAGATTATCGATCTTGGTTCCCGAGCCGATTATTGTATCTGCTGTTACACCCCGGTCGATCATACAACCTGCGCCGATCTCTACATCATTCCCGATAAGCACGCGGCCGCAGCTCTTCATTTTTTTATAGTGCACATCGCGGCTTGTTTTCTTGTTGTAATAGAATGCATCGCTGCCAATCACCGTGCCTGCCTGGATAATCACATTGTCATCAATAACCACTTGATCGAGTATGGTAACGTTTGGATAAATGATACAATTACTGCCTATTGTAACATGATTGCCAATATAAGCATTGGGCATCACGACAGTCCCCCGACCAATGACCGATGTATCACTGATCATCTTCATCGAAGGGCGAAAAGGCCTGAAATGATCAACGATCTTCAAATAAGCCTCAAACGGCTCCTCTAAGATCAATAATGCTTTTCCTTTCGGAAAATCCACTTTCTTATTAATGATGATAAAACTTGCGGCCGACTGGAGACATGCATCGTAGTATTTGGGATGATCAACGAATGCCAGGTCACCCTGTTCCACCTTATGAATTTCATTGATGCCGGTTGCCGCGGCGCCGGTATTGCCAATCAATTCAGCACCGATCAATTCAGCGATCTGTTGAAGAGGCACAGGCTTTTCAAAACGCATACAAACAAATTTGTGTAAAGGTACTAAGCGATGAATTGGCCGTTAATTATTAAAAAAGCTCAGTTTTGGAACCGTCGACTAATAATTCTTTTAACACCAGATATAACTGATAATTGCCGGGAGTCATTGAATTCTTAATCGGCGATAATTGGATCAGTGAATACGACAATATACCGGTGAATGTAAAGCATTCAATGAAACGCCTGCTACGCAAGGGTTTCATGCCGATGAAAAAATAAAATGATAGGCAAGACATCGTCAAAATCATAAACATTATACGTGATAAGCGAATTCATCCATTGAAATGCACCGATAGCCCTTTCAAAATGTGAATAAAATTCTACCAAATTTTTTTTTTGTTAGTAAAAATTATATTTAATATTGTGTAAGGAAATTTCATTTCCTGTACTTACTAACCCATCCATATAAATGATCCCTTCGATTCCTCGAAGGGGTTTTTGTTTTTAGACCTTCTTCCTGGTTGTAGTAAAACGTTTATTTAGCCTGCTATTTTTTACCTGTATAAAACTTTTGCCCGTATTTAAGCCGGTCAGGACTTTCTATGGCTGTAATCTGTAAATATCCCTCTAGGAATTGGGTTATACAATAATTAAAATACCTTTACCCATCTAAATAAATATCCATGCTTAAATCAATGACGGGCTTTGGAAGAGCAGAAAGGAGTGTGGGCGATAAAACTTTTTTGGTCGATATCAAATCCCTGAATGGAAAACAGTTTGAATTGTCATTAAAACTTCCTTCCGTTCTCAAACCCTTCGAATTCGATATACGCAAGATACTTTCAGAAAAACTTCTTCGCGGCAGTGTTGACTGCACAGTCAGTTTAAAGGACACCGGTACTGCCAAGCCTGTCACGATAAACACGGACCTGGCTAAAGCGTATTATAAGCCACTCGCAGACCTTTCCGCCGAACTCAAACTCGATCCCTCTCATATCCTGAGCACCTTGGTGAAACTACCCGAGGTCATCACACCCAGCAGTGAAACTCTCTCTGACGCCGATTGGGCAGATTTCAAGAACGTTTTACATGCCGCTATCGAAGATCTCAACAATCATCGCCTTGATGAAGGCCGGTCGCTGGAAGAAGATCTTGCCAATCGCATCAACAATATCTCAAAACAACAGAATGAAGTAATAAAGCTGGAGCCACTCCGCAAGCAAAAGATCCGCGAGGGTATTACCCGCCTGCTGGAAGAAAATGTAGGCAAGGAAAATTATGATGGCAACCGCCTGGAGCAGGAGCTCATTTATTATATCGAAAAGATCGATATCAGCGAAGAACAGGTGAGGCTGAAAAATCACTGCGATTACTTTCATTCGTTAATGAATGAAGCCGAGGAAACAAAAGGCAAAAAACTTTCTTTTGTTTTACAGGAAATAGGCCGTGAAATAAATACGACCGGCTCAAAGGCCTACGATTCGACCATCCAGAAATTTGTGGTCATGATGAAAGATGAGCTGGAAAAGGCCAAAGAGCAGGTGTTGAATGTGCTGTAAACCAGGTTCGGGCAATTAGCCGTTTCAATAGATCCCACAATATATCTTTGTGATATGAAGCCATTGAAAATAATTTTTCTCCTATCCTTTACCTGTTTCCTGTGTTTTTTTTCCTGTACTACTGTTGACGTGTATGAAAGAAGCCTGCCGGTTCCCGGTCATGCCTGGTACAATAGCTTTCGCCCTACATTTGATTTTACGATTAAGGACACCAGTTCTCCCTATCAACCTCTTTTGATATTACGGCACAACGAGAAATATCATTACAGTAACATCTACGTCAACATTTCCATCGAGAAACCGGGGCAGGATAGCGCGCAAAAATTTCAACTCGATCTGCCACTTGCCGGTAAAGACGGAAAATGGCTGGCTACCGGGATGGATGATATCTACGAACACAGGATCGGGCTCTTTGAAAGACCTCAATATTTAAAGGCCGGCCATTACAAATTCACCGTTGAACAAATCATGCGGGAAAATCCCTTGCAAAACGTGTACGATGTCGGTATTCGGGTAGAAAAGCAATAATGACATGCCTAAAAAAGATGTAAGACGAAAACTTCGCCAGGCTACTATTCTTTATTGGACACTTCTCATCTATATTGTAGCTGCCCTTGTATGGTGGTTCATTACGCTGGAAAAGCAGAATGATATGATGAAAGATCTCCGGGTAAGCCAGCTCAGGACCATTGCAGATAGTACTACCGTTCCCGCGCTTTATGCCTCAGAATTGCAAAAAATCAAAAGAGACCACAGCAAAAACGACGCAAAATATCTCGGGGAAGGAAGCATATTCCTCCTGCTGATCTGCGTGGGAGCCGGACTGGTATATCGCTATGTGCGCCGGCAGTTTTATATGCAACAGCAACAACAGAATTTCATGATGGCTGTTACCCACGAACTCAAAACGCCGATCTCGGTTGTGAGACTGAACCTTGAGACCATCCAGAAATATTCGTTGGACGCCGAGAAACAAAAAAAGTTGATTGGAGTAATGCTCAAAGAAACGTCGCGACTGAATTTTCTCACTAATAATATCCTGGTGGCATCCCAGCTGGAAGGCGGCGGATATAAGTTTGCAAAAGAAGAAATGGATCTTTCCGATATGTTGAAAGATTGTATCCAGGACTTCAGGGCACGGTTCCCCGAACGCGTCTTCAAATCGGAAATTCAACAGGGCACGGATGTAAAAGGCGATCCGCTCCTTTTGCAAATCCTGATCAATAACCTGCTGGAAAACGCCGTAAAATATTCACCCAGGGAAACTCCCGTTACGGCCGTATTGGAAAAAGAAAATGGTTTGCTCCTGTTGAGTATAGCAGATGAAGGCCCCGGCATAAATGACGATGAAAAGAAAAAAGTATTCAGCAAGTTTTACCGTATCGGCAATGAAGCTACCCGTAAAACGCAGGGGACAGGCCTGGGGTTGTATCTTTGCAACAAGATAGCCCGTGATCATAATGCGGACATATTGGTGACAAACAATATACCCCGCGGCAGTATTTTTACAGTGACATTTAAACTATGAGTGAAGAAAGACACCCGTCCATTCTACTGGTTGAAGATGAAGAGAATCTCCACGAAGCGCTAAAGCTTAACCTGGAACTTGAAGGATACAATGTAACATCGGCCTATGACGGCGCCGCTGCTCTTAACGCAGTTAGTTCAGAATACTTTGACCTGATCATCCTCGATGTAATGCTCCCTGAAATGGATGGTGTCACTGTCACCGAAACAGTACGAATCAGTAATAACGAAGTGCCTATCCTCATCCTCAGCGCCAGGAACAGCAGCGCAGACAGGGTATTGGGTTTGAAAAAAGGAGCGGACGACTACCTCACCAAGCCATTTAATCTCGAAGAACTTCTGCTCAGGGTACATAAACTGATCGATAAAAATAAAAAGCTGCAGGATAAATCTTCGATTGGTAACAGTTATTCGTTTGGAGACAACGTGATTGACTTTAAGGCCCAGGAAGCTTCTACAAAAAACGGCCGGAAAATACAGCTGAGTAAAAAAGAAACCATGTTGCTCAAGCTGCTGATCGAGAATAAAAATGAAGTAGTTCCCCGGGAAAAGATATTACAGGCTGTCTGGGGCTACAACGTATACCCCACTACACGTACAATCGATAATTTCATTTTGAACTTCAGGAAATATTTCGAAGAAGACAGCCGTAACCCGAAGTATTTTCATTCCGTGCGGGGAGTTGGATATAAGTACTCCGAATGAATTAAGAACCTGGAACCAAATAGCAAGAACCAAATAAGCACGAATATTTATCCCGATAGCCATCGGGAAAGAAATTCGAAATTGACATAGTGACCTGTTGATTACACGAGAAAATTCCGGGCCAAGTCCAGGAATCGAAAAAATTCGAAGACAGAAACTCGAGATTGGCTTCCGAATACACACAAAACTCGAAGAACGAGGGACGAGGCATCAAAAATCAAATTCCAAGAAGCAAACATTAATAGCCAAATAAAGCTCAAATATCCAGGTAAGGATCCTATTGGTCGAATGAGGATTTCAAATTCGGATTTCGAATTTATTTTTTCTTATTTAATATTTATTTGTCCCGCCAATTGGCGGGATTGGTTCTTAGATTTTACTCAGTAGGACCCTGGTCCTGTTCAGCAACTCCTCCTTATCAAGTCCGAGTTCAGCTTTTGTAAACATGGCCGTTTCGCATTGCTGTAGAATATCCAAAAGGCCATTATATATTTCCCGGTCCTTTCCTTTTTCATTCATTGCCCTATATAATTCATCTTTGTTCATCCGCGTCCCCGAGAGCTGCAATTTGTTATTCAGGTGTTCCCAAATGCTTTTTTGAATCAACCTGTAAAAGCTGTCGTCACCAGCCACCATGGCAAACCGGGCGGGCTGTAGCAATTGGTCGATTGAAATAGCCGGCTCTTTCCCGGCATTCATATTCTTTAACGGGACTCCTTTTGAAGGTCTTTTGAACTGCAGCAATATGATCACCAGGACCACTAAAAAAATACCACCATATATCCACAATGATTTATAATCCCTTTGCCGTGCGTTGACGATCGCCTGCTCCTTTTTGGGTAATTCTTTTCTTTCCGTATTGCCGATAATCACTTCTGCCGGTTGACTGTTGACTGTTTTGTATTTATTGCTGTCGGGATCAAAAAAAGAAAATGAAACGGTTGGCAATGTATAAGTGCCCGGTCGCGAAGAGATAAATGGAAAACGGAAGCTGCGTGATCCCTTTAAAGGAGTTTGTGATTTATCCAGTGAGTCCTTTATGATGGGTTCAAAATTCTCAATACCATCAGGCCAAGCCACAGCGGGAGCTGACAACTGTGTGAAATTTCCTTTCCCGCTTACCGTGATAACGAAAGCTCCTTCTTCATTCCTGGCCATTTGCGGTTTTTCCAAAGAAGTGCGGATCGAAAACCTGCCGGTAGCTCCACTGAATCCTGCGGGTTTTTTTAATACGGGTAAGGGTTTTACATGTATTGTAATTTTTTCGGTACTGATATTATACACTACCTCATTTGCGTTTCGCGGTGATTCTTTTTCATCAACAACACCTTCCACGATCTCGTGTTCGGATTTTTTGTTTACAGCACTCTTAGAAAACTCCACTTTATTTACCACTTGCATGGGATCAATAGCGAACTCGCCAGCCTGCAAAGGGTATAGCTGGACAGCACGCACCGTATGGACGTCGAAGACCTTGCCATCTATTATTTCCGTTGAGGCAATATTATCGCTCAGGCTTATCATATCCTGAACTGTGAATCCATAAAACCCCGGGTTTTTTACAATATCCGATTTCGAGGTAAGCCGGGAATACAATTTATAAGTAGCTACGACCGGCTCGCCTACAAAGCAGGTCTTTTTATTTACCATCACTTTCATGAAAAGATTCTTCCTGATCTTTTCATCTGGATTCTCACCCGGCCTCAGGAAATATTCAGAGGAAGCTTCCGGGTCAGCTTTCCGCGCAGTTTCTTTTTTCGACACCACATCAACGACGACATCGGGACTCTTGATAAGCCGGCTACTGACCTTGACAGAGGGTCCGTCAATGACGAATTTGCCAGGGTAAAGCGCTTCCAGTGTGAACTGGATATTTTTTATCGGCTTCGTGCCATATCGGTCCGGTGTTGTTCCATTGTTAGTATAGGGCCCGCTTACTACTTTAAATCCTTTGAACGAAGGCGCAATGAATTCGTCCTCATCTTTGAAATCTTCAAGAATATAATAGATCGTAAAAGATTCGCCGGCAATAACAAACTGTTTGGACAGGTTGGTTTTAATTGTTTGTGCCCGGCCCACAAAAGGCAGGAGCAGTGCAAGTAGTATGATGTTGATTCTGGCCATCAGGGGAGTAAAAATAAAACAGCTATTGCAAAGCGAATACTAAAATTGATATCCGGTAGCACATGTTAAATATCTCCCAGTTGCGGTCGGAGAACTATATCTTCCACGCAGGCTTGTGGGGAAAGCTGCGAAGCTGCAAAAACCATTTTTGCAATGTCAGCTGCATCCATGAATCTTTCTTTGCTGATACCGCTGGCAGCCCAGGAATCGGTATAGGCCGCGCCTGGAAAAACAGTAGTCACTTTGATGTTATGTGGTTTCATCTCTTCGCGCAGGTTGACGGAAAACCCCCGCAAAGCATATTTGCTGATGCTGTAAGATCCGCCGCCCGGGTAGGCTTTCAGCCCGGCGATAGATGACATGTTGAAGATATGCCCGCTTTTCTGCCTCATCATCGCCGGTATCAAGACCCGGGTAAGATGATATGCGCTGTAAAGGTTGGTTTCAATCATTGTTTCCAGTGCACCTTCTTCTTCGTCGTGCACATTTGCCCCCGCAAAACTTCCTGCATTATTGACAAGCACATCCACTGGAACATTGAATTTTAAAATCCAATCCCCGAATTCCTTTGCCAGTTGCTTTTGGCTCAGGTCAAATGGTTTAGCTTTTATTGTTATGTCCGGGAACCGGGTCATCAATTCTTCAACGGATTTATAAAGCTTTGTTTCGCTTTGGGAAGTGAGGTAGAGGTTATGCCCGTTTTCCGCAAATATTTCTGCTATGGCCTTTCCCAATCCTCTCGATGCCCCGGTGATAATAACGTTCATAAGTCCGAAATTTGAATTTCGAAATTCGGTATTCGAGATTCGAATTTCGATTTTTCATAGAAAGATACTTCTAATTTCGCACCTCTTACTTGAATGACATGAAATACCTTCACCTGTTCTTCGACCTGGATCATACCCTTTGGGACTTTGAAGCAAATGCGCGTGCTACCCTCCTGGAACTACACAACTCCCTTCAGCTAAAAGATCGGGGTGTGCATGATTTCGAGCTTTTTTACCGCAATTATCTCATGCATAACGAAAAACTTTGGGAACGATATCGCAACGGGTATATCAAACAGGAAGAATTGAGAGTAAAAAGAATGTGGCTGAGCTTGCTGGATTTTAAAATCGCAGACGATAAACTGGCGGAAGAAATGAGTATCCGTTTTCTCGACCTGTTGCCGACGCGGACACTGGTATTTCCCTACACGATTGAAATCCTCGAATATCTCATTGATAAAAACTATTCGCTGCACCTGATCACGAATGGATTTGAAAAAACACAGCACAGCAAACTGAAATATTCAGGGTTGTCGAAATATTTTAAAGAAGTAATCACTTCCGAAGGTTCCAACAGCCTGAAACCACAAAAAGAGATATTTGAATATGCCTTTCAAAAGACCGGCGCCAGGCCTCATCAAAGCATTATGATCGGCGATACGATAGAAGTAGATATTCTCGGCGCATTAAATGCAGGTATTGACCAGGTGCACGTCAATCATCTCACCGATAAACCCGTACCGGTAGTCGATACACAATTACCAACCCACACAGTTTATTCATTAAAAGAGTTGGAGAGTATTTTTTGATTTGGATGCTGGTCACTGGATGCTGGATAACGGATGCTCACTAATGGATGAATGACGAAAAAAGTAGGATGCGCCAGCATCTAGCATCCAGTATCTAGTATCTGGCATCTAGCTTCCATCTGCTTACCACGTAGCAATCACTGTCACCCCACCCAACGGTCTATCTCCAATCTTCACATTGACTTTTGCGTCTAGTGGCAGGAGGATATCTACTCTTGATCCGAATTTGATAAAACCCATTTCATCTGCCTGTTTTACCTGTTGGCCGGTTTTAAGGTAATTGACAATCCTTTTGGCCAGAGCGCCGGCGATCTGTTTAACGAGAATTTCTTTCCCGCTTTTCCGGTAGGCTACACAATGACGCTCATTTTCGGTGGATGACTTGGGATGCCAGGCCACGAGGTATTTTCCTTTATGATATTGATTATACACTACTTCACCCCCGATAGGGTTCCTGTTTACATGCACATTGAGAGGGCTCATAAAAATAGAGACCTGGATGCGGCGATCAGTGAAATACTCATCGGACTGTACTTCTTCAATCACTACAACTTTGCCATCTGCGGGGGCGACAATGGCATTTTCCTGTACCGTCAATTGCCTTTTGGGAATACGAAAAAAGGAAATGAGAAAAATCAGCAACCCGAGTGTAACAATAAAAATAAGCCAACTGATCCAAGGTTGATCGTAACTGATGAGGTAGGACGATAGAAGATTGATGACACCAAACACTATCGTTCCGATCGCAATCGAGGTAAAGCCTTCTTTATGAATAGTCATTCGTAAAATTGAATCTGCCAGCTGGCAGACAGGCAGCAAAATTAACCAATGCTGCGAGGAAATAAAAAATTGAAATGCTACGGTTAGTTGGTGCCAGGTGTCGGGGTGAATTGACAGGAAGCTAACACATACCAACTTCCACCTACAACTAAACCTGACAACAGGCACCTTGCAGCAGACACCTGATACCTATTTAAAAAATGCGAGATAGAACCATACAGCCGGCGTTGCTATTAGCAAAGAATCGAACCTGTCGAGAAAACCGCCATGACCCGGCATTAAAAAACCACTGTCTTTTACTCCTGCCATGCGCTTGAGTTTTGATTCCAGAATATCTCCAAAAGTTCCAAAAACGGACGAGACAGCAACGATGATAAACCAGGTTATACTGGATATGTGAATACGGGCTCCTGGCAAAACGATATCGGTGGAAATTCTGGAAAATAGGAACCCAACGCCTGCAACGGCCAGCAACAGGCCACCGATCGTCCCTTCCCAGGTTTTTTTCGGCGAAATTTTTGTCAACGGCGTTCTACCAATTAATGATCCCACGAGATAGGCCATGGTATCATTGATCCATAAGGAAAGAATAATTACACATGGGATCAATACTGCCATATAATTGAAGGGTCCGAATGAAAGATGGGATTGTGGCGCCAACAGCCTCGCTGTATAACTGACTTCGTCCGCGAGATCCATCATCAATCCCCAGCTTAAAGAAATATACAATAGACCCAATGCAGCCGCCCCAAACGATTTCAGCGTTATCCTTGTTTTCTGAAAGATGCCAACCAGTATTACTGCAAAACCAGCTCCCGATACTGGCAGTGACAGGTTTTCTTTCAACCCATAGCCATCTAATTTATAGACCGGCCCGCAAAATCCGAGCATCAAACCATAGCCAATTACCATAAGCCCGACTTTGACATATGGATGAAAAGTAGTTTTGTAGATCTTTTCCGTCAACTTTAAATACTCCCACCAGCAACCGAAATGAATAATACTGAATAATAACAGAAAGCTCCATTGATTCCATAACAGGCCGGCAGCCATCAGCACCATAAATATTATAGAAGATATTGTTCTTGTCCTGAAAGTTTGCCAGTTGAATGCCATTCTTGGTTAATTAGTTGACTAGTTGATTGGTTGATTATTTAAGCGGTTCGTTGGTTTGTTAAAGTTCGATAGTTGGAAACTCTTTTAAAAACTAATAAAAGAGATACAACGACAGGCAATGCTACCAGCCCCCAGTAGGATCCTCCGTGATCTGTTATAAGGTCCTTTATCGGTTTCCCCCGCAGATGATATACGTAAAGAGCTGTAACAGCTATGGCATTATTCAAAAAATGAGCAATGATATTGAGCCAAATCCTGCCGGAATAATGATAGATAAAACCTAGTATAAACCCGAGAAAAAACCTTGAGAGGAACCCATACCAGGAGAGATGAACGACGCTGAAAATAATGCTTACGAAAACGATAGACAACAAGGGCATTCGTGTAGCCCGCGTCATGAAATTCTGCAGACCGCCCCTGAACAATGTTTCTTCGCAGAGCGCCGGCAAAAATCCCATGATGATTAAAGCCAGGATATATTCGGCCGTACTGTTAAGCCCGACGATCGCCGTGACCTGTTCATTGTAAGTATTCTCCCAACTGGTAAACAAGGTCTTCAAATTCTCCGGCAGCGGTATAATTTCGTTGATGTAAGACAGGGATGAAGACACGGCGAGGGCTGCAAACATGAGAAGTATGACTAATCCTACCTGGACTGGCTGAATTCCGTTGACAAATCCCAAAAGTTTCATCGGGCGTCGGTTGAGCACCCAGGCGGCAAAGACAGTAGGAATAAAAAAAGCAAGAATAGCTGTGATAGATTGTAGTACCCGCGATACATTTCCATAGGCAGGGTCTGTTAAAGCTTTTTCCATTTCCTTGATAGGCCTGCCTGTCATGCCCGTCCAGATAGGAATTGTAAGAAGAGAAGTGAAAACGATGCCTGCGATGACAAAGGCAATCAGTATAAAAAATCCCGCGGTATAGGAAATCCCTTTCGAGTCGTTATCAAACATAGTTTTAGACAATTAAGATGTAAATTTGCAGGTTTACTGCCGCATGGAGGCCCGCCGGTCGCTGGCTGCCGGTAGGCAGGCTCAAATTTATAATCAATTAGTAATTAATATTAATAAATTATTGATCGAAGAAAATCATGGTTAGGATAGGAAATATTGAATTGCCTCGCTTCCCCTTGCTTCTTGCCCCGATGGAAGACGTGAGTGATCCACCGTTCCGGGCAGTATGCAAAGACAATGGCGCTGACCTGATGTATACGGAATTCATTTCATCTGAAGGGCTGATCCGTGATGCCATCAAAAGCAAAAAGAAGCTCGATATTTTCGATTATGAACGGCCAGTTGGCATCCAGATCTTTGGTGGTGATGAAGAAAGCTTATCACTGGCAGCTAAAATCGTGGAAGTAACTAATCCTGACCTGCTGGATATAAATTTTGGATGTCCCGTCAAAAAAGTCGCGCTGAAAGGCGCGGGTGCGGGGGTACTGAGAGATATCGACCTCATGGTACGATTGACATCGGCTGTTGTCAAATCAACATCATTACCTGTAACTGTCAAGACAAGATTGGGTTGGGATGATCATACAAAAAATATCGAAGAAGTGGCCGAGCGATTGCAGGATGTCGGTATCAAAGCCCTGGCTATTCACGGACGCACACGTACACAGATGTACAAAGGTGAAGCGGACTGGACCCTTATTGGTAGGGTAAAGAATAACCCACGCATTCATATTCCCATTTTCGGCAATGGAGATATTGATTCGCCTGAAAAAGCTGTCGAGTATAAAGATCGCTATGGAGTGGATGGGATCATGATTGGCCGTGCAGCTATCGGTTATCCCTGGATATTTAACGAGATCAAACATTTTGTAAAAACAGGGGAACATTTGCCGGCGCCAACGATTGCCGACAGGATCTCGGTCTGTCGCAAGCATCTCCAAAAATCTGTTGAATGGAAGAACCCGGTAGTTGGGATCAACGAGATGCGTCGTCATTACGCCAATTACCTGAAGGGACTTCCTAACATTAAAGAATTTCGTAACCGGCTGGTGACGTTAAGGACTGAAGAAGAAATCAACGAAGTGCTTAACGAAATTGCAGTGACCTACGCAGGATTTGAATTTGAAAAGATGCCGATCGAACTTGTGAATTATCACGAGAAATGCCCGGCGTAAGATAGATGCTAGATACTGGATGCTGGATTCTAGCACCGCACATCCAGTATCGCGCATCCAGCATCTAGCATCCACAATCCATTTCTGAATGTCATTAGACGCATATAAGATTCTTCTTACAAAATATTCAACCGAATACAACGCCCTCAGTAAAAAACTCGGGTTCCTCGGTTTTACCCGGCTGATCTTTTTTCTGGCAGCGATTGCCTGCCTTTATTTCTATTTCATGGATCATAATTCAGGCTGGCTTATTGCAACATTCATTTTGATGGCGCTGTTCTTTGTTTTCGTACGCCTGTATCAACAAACAAAGGACCGGTCCACTTTTACCCAAAAGCTTATTGACATTAATACCGCCGAGATCGCATTTCTGCAGGGAGAACCTTTACCCTATGATGATGGGGAAGAATTTGTCGATACACATCACGCTTATTCATATGATCTTGACATATTCGGCAGGGGTTCGTTGTATGCCTGCCTTAACCGTACGACGACGTCATATGGCAAAGAGTCTTTGGCAAAGGCCCTGGTTAACACAAACACAACTGCCATAATTGAACGACAGGAAAGCGTCCGTGAATTGGCCGGCATGGTCAATTTCAGGCAACATATACAGGCTTCAGGGAGTTTGCACGTGATTGAGCAAAGCGATATGGATAAATTAAAGACCTGGCTAAAACTTCCGGTCATTTTTAAAAACCCTTTAAATTATTATTTGCTACTGCTCCCTCCACTGACCCTGCTGGCCTCTTTAATTCTTTATTTTTCCTCGGATAATTCTGTCTTCCTGAATGTTTTTTCCGGCCTGTTCATCTTCAACTTCCTGGCGACAGCGGCTTTTTTGAAGGGGATAATGAAACACGTATCAGCGTCCACAGCGGTTGGCAAAGTATTGGATCAATTCGAAAAGCAACTTAAAGAAATAGAAGCACAGGGTTTCCAGGCTTCTTTGTTACGAGATCTCCAAAAGCGGTTATCACCCCGTCGGTCATCGGCGGCGAAAAATATAAAGCAGCTCGGCGCCCTGTTTAAATACCTTGATTTTATCATCAATCCTGTCATGAGTGCGATCCTCAACGGACTTTCCCTTTTTCATATTCATATACTCTTTGCGCTGGATAAATGGAAAAAACGGAATAGTGGCCAGGTATTGAACTGGCTACACACTATTGGCGAATTTGAATCACTTAATTCCTTCGCTAATCTTGCATTCAATAATCCCGGATACTGTTACCCTGCTATTGAAAAACAAGAAACAATCGATGCGGTGGAAATGGCCCACCCGCTGATACGCAAAGAAAAAACCGTTAGCAACGATATCTCTTTTGAACGGCAAAAATTCGTTGTACTGACGGGTTCAAACATGTCCGGCAAAAGTACTTTCCTCCGCACCCTCGGCGTCAATATCGTCCTGGCAAAAGCTGGCTCTGTTGCTTGCGCAAAAAGCTTTTCACTATATCCCTATAACCTCTACGTGAGCATGCGGATCACGGACTCATTGCAGGATAGTGAATCCTTCTTTTATGCCGAGCTGAAAAAGTTAAGGGAGATCATTCAGCACCTGGAGCAGGGAAACAAAACCTTTGTGATGCTGGATGAGATCCTGCGAGGTACCAACAGCAATGACAAACATAGCGGCACTGTGGGCCTCATCCGTAAACTGGTAGCGCATCATGCTACAGGAATTATTGCCACACATGATCTTACCATTGGCGAACTGTCTAAGGAATACCCCGGCTATATCGGCAATAAATGTTTTGAGTCTGAAATAGTCAATGGTGAGTTGGTATTTGACTATAAACTGAAAGAGGGGGTTTGTACAAAATTGAATGCTTCTTTTCTACTAAAAAAAATGGGTGTGATCGATTAATGGACATGTGAACTGATATTTCGAAGCGGCATGTCTCGCAAACTGGTAGGATTTGTTACCTTTTGTTTCAAGACAAACAGTAAAGGGAGAAGTTTCTCTTATTCTTTTCCCTTGATGGAAAAGAACCAAAAGATCAAGCCGATTTGATGGTCACCATTTCCGGTTATTGTGGTTTTCCTACCGCAAATCGGCGAAACCACCCTGATATTCGAAGGGCTCAAGGTCGAAGTCCTCTCGTCGTGTCATGCGACCACGCGGGAAGCGCTGTATTCTGTCTTGCTTTCAGTAAAGAACAAAAGACTTTTATTTAGGACAGAATAAGGCCCTTGGCCATTCATTAAAATTGACGTGTAAATAGGCGACATTTTGTGTAGAGCCGGTTGATTATTTCGATTTTTTAAAGAAAACAAACAGGAAGCCGCCTGGTTCCGGCGTTCCGGGGCCCATTTACGTTGGTGCGGGAAGGATCGACATCAACCTCGGCGGTTCAAAACGGACATTGTGGGTTTACAGGGCTGTACATTGATCTAATTCAACTTAACATTCATCGCCCTCATCAGTCCATAAATAGACACTAGTGTCCACACACCTTCTAGAATAACAAAAGGCAGGTAAGCTATCAGGTAGGAAGCATAGCAGGCCAGCGCTGCCCCGAAAATATTCATGACATAATACAGTTTGCCATTATTGGGGATGAATTTAGCGGTATCTAAAAAGTAGGCAATCAATATGAGGCCTACGCCAATTATCCCGACTATATTTTCATAGCTCATAAAAAAAGTTTTAAGACATCCTATTTTTCGATGGCATTTATTACTTCATTGCTCAGGGGAGAGACAGCGGGATCAAAATATTTTACCAGTTCACCCTTTTCATCCACGAGGTATTTTGAAAAATTCCAGGAAGGCGACTTCTCATTCCACCCGTTTTTAGTTTTATCGGTGAGCCATTTAAAGACATCATTTTGTTGCGGGCCCGGGATCACCGTACTCTTTTTTGCCAGCGGAAAGCTAATGCCATAGTTGAGCTTGCAAAACTCCGCGATTTGTTCGTCGCTCCCTTTTTCCTGTTCTTTAAAATCATTCGCTGGAAACCCGATAACAACTAATTTATCCCTGTATCGTTCATACAGGCCTTCCAGGTCTTTGTACTGATTGGTGTAGCCGCAATTGCTGGCGGTATTAACGATCAATATCTTTTTCCCTTTCAGCGAATCCAGTTTTATCGTTTGACCGTTGTTCAGGCCAACAGAGAGATCATACAAAGACTGTGTATGCGCAGTGCTTTTGTCATTGGTGATGACTTTCGTCTTCTTTCCCGCGACCCGGTTGTACCACATCCAGGCAGGATAGATTGCTTTCAACACTTTTTGCCGGTAGGTCATTTTTCTTGAATTTCTGTTTGCAATTTCGACATACACCACGAATGCGGCAATCAATATTAGTAGAACAAGCAGGCTCTTTTTTAGTTTTCTATAAATCGATTTTCTCTTCATTTATTTGGAACGCGGATCATTATGATCGTCAAGATGCCCGCAGATCATAGTTTATCATAATCATCATAACAATCTGCGTTCTCCCTATGTTTGGAACGCGAATTATTATTATTGTCAAGATGGCCGCAGATCATAATTTATCCCATCATCATAACAATCTGCGTTCTCCCTATGTTTGAAACGCGGATTTTTCCTCACCTTATTATCCACTTAAATAATTTCAGCCTCCCTTTCAACGGCGGGTACTTAACGTTCGGATCAAACCAGGTGGGTGTTTTTAATACTGATTTCCGATGACTAAAAGTTTCAAAGGAGTATTTACCATGATACTGGCCAATCCCGCTATTGCCCCGGCCTCCAAATGGCAAATGGTGATTGGTGAACTGCCAGCTTGCATTGTTGACACAACCGCCACCAAATGCCGTCGACTCCAACCATTCTTTCTCCTTTTTCCTGCTTGAAGTAAAAACATAAAAAGCGAGAGGGTCCGGGTTCTTATTGATGATTGCCCTGGCCTCTCCATGAGAATTGAAAGGCATAATCGGCAATATGGGCCCAAAGATCTCTTCCTGCATCACTGTTGCATTGGCGGGTACGTTGGTGAGGAGGGTAGGCTCGATAAAAAGTTTTTGTTTGTCGGTTCGCCCGCCATAAGCGATATCACCCTGTGATAAATAGTTTGCCAGCCTGTCGAATTGTTTTTCATTGATGATCTTTCCGTAGTTATAATTCTCTTCTGCCTTTTCACCAAAAAATTGCTTCAGGTTATGCTGCATTGCCTGCAATAGCTCGTCTTTTTTTGATGCATGCACTAAGATATAATCCGGGGCTACGCACATTTGGCCCGCATTTGAAAATTTAGTGAGAGAAATTCTTCTTGCGGCTACTTTTATATCGGCATCATTTTCCACTATGCAGGGACTCTTGCCGCCCAATTCAAGTGTAACAGGTATAAGTTTTTCCGCCGCCAATTTATAAATAGATCTTCCCACTGCTGTACTGCCGGTAAAAAAAACATGGTCAAATCTAAAACCGTTCATCATTGGAGGGATGACTGCGGCTCCATCACCCTGCACATATAAAATATACTCCCTGGGAAAAACTTCTTCGATGATCGTTTTCATTACCACGTCGGTGGCGGAAGCATATTCGCTTGCTTTCAATACCACGCAATTGCCGGCAGCAATCGCTCCTACCAGGGGAATTATCAGTAGTTGAAACGGGTAATTCCACGGGCCAATGATCAATACCACCCCAAGTGGTTCTTTCATAATGCGGCTTCCCGATGGAAGATTGACAAGATTGGTGGTCACCCGTTCCGGCTCCATCCAGCGATGAAGATGTTTGATTGCTGCGTTCAATTCGGCTACCACCAGTCCAGTTTCCGTCACCCAGGTTTCCTCCGGGCTTTTTTTCAGATCTGCATGCAATGCATCATAAAGATCCTGCTCGTGGTTTAAAATCGATTGTTTCAGTGCCTTCAACTGGTCGCGCCGGAAAGAATAAGATAAGGTTGCGCCGCTTTCAAAATAGCGTTTTAATTGCGCCAGCTGATCGATGGTGCCGGTGGTATTCATGCCGAAGAATTAAGATGTTCAAGGTAATTTAAAAATGGATAGGGTGCCGGCTGCAGGGAGGATGAATATCTTTTGACCTGTTTTTGTAGAAAAAAGACCTCAAAATAACCAGGTGTTCCTGTTTTTCGCAACACATATCCTTTCGTTTATGCCTTCGCCGGAATGGACGGATTTTTGATATACCTGGATAGATGGTTATTTTGATACAGTACCATCACAGTGACATAGTTGCATTGATCCTTGTCCTTCAGACATTGTTATTAAAGGTGTTTTTTCGATCCTACTCAAGATGACTAAGCAAATTGCCTGTGGATTATTTTCATGGGCAATTTCTTTTTTCAGAAGGTATACGATATTTGCTTTTTAAAATCTCTTCCATCATTAAATTTTGTGTTGTTGAAAAAAAGAAGACCGCGGTACTTTACTCTCTCTTTTTTGCTGGCCATGTTGCTCCACTGGCCTGTGATAATTTTCCCCCAGGATAGAACCGCATACCCGCAACATTATTTTCGCTGGCCACTGGATATCAAACCTGCTATCGTTGCCAATATGGGTGAGCTACGCAACAATCACTGGCATATGGGACTGGATATGCGAACCAACCAACGGGAAAATTTAAAAGTTTATGCCGCGGCAACAGGATATATATCCAAAATACGTATAGAGAAATTCGGATTTGGAAGAAGCATCATGATCACACACCCTAATGGGTTTACTACTTTATACGCCCACCTGAATGATTTCTTTCCGGCGCTGGATGCTTATGTTACGCAGCAACAGTATAAGCAGGAAAGTTGGGCTATCGAACTGGAACTTTCTAAAGAGAAATTCCCTGTTACTAAAGGACAATTCATCGCGTACAGCGGTAATACCGGTGGATCGCAGGGACCACACACGCACTTCGAGATCAGGAATACATGGACAGGCACCTGCCTCAACCCTCTTTTATTTGGAATGCCTTTGCCGGATAACGTGGCTCCCACATTTCTGAAACTGGCTATGTATGACCGCTCGGGAAGCATTTATGAACATGCGGGCCATTTTTTCCCATTAAGAAAAACAGGTACTGGATATAACGTTCTCAATACACCTTTGATAAAAACTGCATCACATAAGGTCAGTTTCGCCATTCAGGCCTTCGACAGGCTGACTGGTTCAAAAAATGAAGATGGGATATTCTCTGCCCGTTTATTTGTTGATGAAAAACCGGTGGTTGAATTTTCACTCGACAGTATCAGTTATGAAAAAACAAGATACCTGAATGCGCATACTGATTATAAGTATCATTTCAACGGCGGCCCTTTTTTCCAGCATCTTTCCCAATTGCCCGGCGAGCATAGCGGCGTCTATCATCAAGAAGGAGGAGATGGGACAATAGATCTGTCAGATGGTGAAGTGCACCAGGTAAGAATCGAGATCCGTGATGCTTATAAGAATGTATCGCAATTGAATTTTTCAGTACAGTATGACAACAGCCTGGCGCTGGACAGGTTTTCATCGGCAGCACAACGATTTCTTCCCAACTACGTAAATGTGCTGGAGAAGGCGGGGTTTGAAATGTACCTGCCCGAAACCTGCATGTATGATACGCTGACATCTTTTTATAACCGTATCAATACTATTTCTGAATACGCCGTTTCAGCTATACACCAGGTAAACGATCCTTCGGTCCCCGTGCATGGTGAATTTACAGTCCGTATCAAACCCGACAAGCCCGTTCCCCCGGAGTGGAGGAACAAGATGATCATTCAAAGAAGTTATCGTAACGACAATACCGTTCGTAGGGCAGAATGGAATGGGGAATGGTTGTCTGCGCGTTTCAGTGATTTTGGCAGTTTCCAGGCTTTTGCAGACCTGGTTCCACCAACTATAAATGATCTGGGAAAAGCTGATACTATTGATCTCAGCGGTACTAAAAGAATTGTTTTTCAGCCGGACGATAATTTTGATGCGATAAAAAGTTTCCGGGCCGAGCTGGATGGGAAATGGTTGCGGTTTACCAATGATAAAGGCAGGTCATATATCTATATCTTCGACCAGCGTTGTCCCTATGGCACGCATCGTTTGACAGTGACCGTAGAAGACCTGGCCGGAAACACCACTACAAAAACATGGTGGTTCGAAAGACATCCTTATACGCCAAAGAAAAAGAGTTCGGCTAAAAAGAGCAGCAATAAAAAGACCTCATCAAAAAAGAAAGGAACCACAAAAAAGAAATAACCATGATCACATTGAAAGAAGGCGACAAAGCTCCCTCGTTCAACGGTATTGACCAGGATGGCCATGAGATTTCTTTAAAAGACTATAAAGGAAAAATGTTGGTGCTTTATTTTTATTCTGAGGCAGGATCTCCGACCTGCACACTGGAATCATGCAACCTTAGGGATAATTATGGTTTGCTGAAGAAAAAAGGTTTTGAGGTGCTCGGTGTAAGCCCTGATAAACAGCAGGCGCAAAAGAAATTTCAAATGAAATATAAACTCCCTTTTCCCCTACTGGCGGACCCTGATAACAAGATTACTTCTACCTATGGAGTAAGGGATATGAAAAAATTGTTCGGCCGTGAGTACATGGGCATTCTCCGCACCACTTTTGTCATTGACGGCAAAGGCACCATCCGGAAAATATTTTTCAAACCGAAGAACAAAGCACATGCAGAAGAGATCATAGAGCAGGTCCCAATGTAAGAACCAAATTTCAAGAACCAATCCCGCCGCCTGGCGGGACAAAAAAATTCGAAATCCGAAAATAATTATCGGGAAATTCCAAGTAACGTATTTTGGCTTTTGATTTCTTTATAGTACCAATTGACGGATTGAACGTTCAAAAAAGCATCTAAATTTAAAAACAAAGCCGAATAATCGAAATGCTCTTTTTTTGATTTTCGTTCCGATAGTTGTCGGGATAGAAATTCCAATTTTCCTTAACGCCCCATCGGGGCGAAATATCTGTGGCGAAATATAATTCACTTGTCATTTGCCCCATTGGGGCAAAATGTCGGTCTCAGTTGTCGGTTTTGGTTCTTTTCCTCTCTCCCCTTTTCCGGTGATGATAATAACATCATTGGTTATTTTTTTACCGGACTTACAGAAAGAATTTTGTTACGTATAACGATTAATCATGAAAAACGCAATAATTGCAGGTGCATTTGTTTTATTTCTTAGCTGTAAAAAGGAAAAATTGATTTTGCCTGGCGACAAACGGGTAGCCGAACTGCTAAGCCAAAAAGAATGGATATTGACGGGCTTTGGTTTTGATGACAACAGCAACGGCAAGCTTGATGCTGGAGAAAACCTGATCCAGGATTGCCAGAGAGATAATAGTTATCATTTTAATATTTCAGGTATTGGCATGACACATGACAATGCTATCCGCTGTGATGGCCCGGCTGAATCGCAGTTTAGCTGGCGGTTATTAAGTAACGATACACAGATCGAAATTCAAGCGGAGCTCATCAATATTCTTTTGCTGGATAAAAATAACATGATATTGAATCCGGGACTTACGCCAAAGCTCATGATGGTTTACCGGCATTAGTTTAGGTTTAAAGACGTCATTACAGGCCTGTCTACCCGCTGGCAGGCGAAGCGAAGCAAAGAGATTAGAGCTAAACCAAACTCAACTGTCGCCCGCTCTTCATAGCAGCCGGATAATAATTCTGAGTAACGCTATAAAAAGCAATTTTTTTTATATAAGTTAACAGCAATTATTGAGCAACCATTTTTATCCCATAAACGATTAAGTGAATAACCAAATATGAGAAAGATGAAAAAGTTTTATTGGCTTTGCTGTTTTTTGCTCCCGTTACAACTAATAGCCCAGGATTCTACGATCAACGACCTTATGAAGGGCATGGAAACTGCTCCATCAAACGCAAAACTGCCCGTCAGGATATTCAACGCTCAAAAGACGATCAATTGCTATACTACGGAAATGGTGGGACGTGGTAAGATGGAATTCAATGTCAGCCACAACTTCGGTGATATAGCGGGCAATACTGGCGGCATCAAGAGGTTCTATGGTTTGGATGCAAGTACAGATATCAGGATAGGTTTTCATATCGGGTTGACCAGCCGGATCGATCTGAACCTTGCAAGGATAAAAGGGGATGAGTTGCGGTTGAGACTGGACACGGCAGTAGGCGGCCGGCAGTCGGTGGAGCTACTACCCGCGAGATTATTTGAGATAGCATTAAAATTCCTGATACTTCGTCAACTTGAAAACGATCCTTCCCATCCCATTTCGATGGCCCTGTTTGTAAATACCGTTGTGTCTTCGGAAAAAGCTTCGACAGCTACAGACACTCCAAGGAGCTTCGAGGATTTCGGTGATCGCCTGAGCCAGGTCATTGAACTGATCATTGGCAAGAAAATAGGAAAAATAAGTGTCCAGCTAAGTCCGACTCTCGTGCATTATAATTATGTTCCCAGTTATGACGAGAATACCACATTTGCATTGGGAGCGGCCGTTCGTATTCCTTTTTCCCGCCGGTTTGCATTTCTTGTTGATTATTTCCATTCTTTTATTTCCGATACCAAGAAGGAGAACTATGCTGCTCCCCTAAAACAGATTAAGTTTTATGATCCCCTGGGCGTCGGCTTCGAGATCACCACAGCAGGACACATATTCACTTTAAAGTTTACCAATACCAGTGCTATTCTTGAAAATCAGTTCATACCCTATAATTCAAACTCCTGGGGAAAGGGCCAGTTCAGGTGGGCGTTTAATATTGGCAGGTCGTTTTACTTGTGGAGACCGAAAGCCAAATAGAAATCAGATACTAGATGCTGGCGCATGACATATGTTATTCATCATCCAGCGCCTGGTTAATTCCTGTTTTGCTATGATCACACTGATGCATTCGCAACGATGGCAGCATCCAGTGACCAGCATCAGGCATCAGGCATCCAGGTCACTGCTCCAAAGTCAACTTCTTCTTCAACTCCGTGCACAATGATCAACTTACCATCAGTTGAAACTGATTTGACAGTCGCTTCAAACACCCTGCTTCCTTTTTTAAGTTTCACTTTTTCATTTCGTTTATACAGGGAAGAAATGTATTTCTCATAGATGCTTTCAAAACCTTCACGAATCAATCGTTCAAACCACCGATCGAAAACGATGCAAAGTTCTTTCGCCATTTCAACCGTATCAAATCGCTGCCCGGTGATCTGTCGTAACGAAACAGGATTCGGCAGATCGGGGGGAAATGAATCCTGGTTGATATTTACCCCTATCCCTATCACCGCCCATTGCCAACTCCCAACTGTGGGCTCCTGACTTCGGACTAACGACTCCGGACTATTGACTAACGACTCAATCAATATCCCTCCTGCCTTTCTGTCTTTCCAATAAAGATCATTGGGCCATTTGATTTTTACATTTTCACCCGCATAAGTTTTGAACCATTCAAGAACGGAAACGGCTATGCAGGCACTAAGCTGGAATTGCCGGGTGAGTGCTAGTGGGGCTGGTTTGATGACCAGGCTAAGGGCAATAGCCGAACCTACCGGGGATACCCATTTTTTTCCCCGCTGGCCCCTGCCGGCGGTCTGTTCATGAGCGAATATAGCCGTTCCATGTTGTGCCAAACCAGCATGAATCTGGCTAAAGGCATAATTATTGGTGCTATCAACCGTTTGCAGCTCAATAAATGGCATACCAATGGGTTGTTGAAAAGAAGGGTCTGGCAATTAATTGCTATTTTTGGCAAATTAAAAGTTTCGGGTTTATGGTCAGGACTTTTTTGTTGTAAGCCGGTGACCCCTGAGCTTTAACCACAAACAATTAACGATAAACTGAATTATTATTGGAACAACTTGCATTATTGGCTAAACGCAAACGAACAAGTGCTGCACGGCTGACCAAAAGTTCAAAAATCATCAAAACCATAATTGCCGCGATACAAGATAAAAAAGGAGAAAATATTATTTCCCTGGACCTTCGGAAAATCAATGAGGCAGTAGCGGATTTTTTTATCATTTGCGAAGCGGGCAACCAGCCCCAGATAAGGGCTATTGCTGAAAACGTGGAGCGAAAAGTGAAGGAAAAATGTGAGGAAAATCCATGGCACCAGGAAGGATTTAATACGGCGCAATGGGTGTTATTGGATTATGTCAATGTCGTGGTGCATGTAATGACGCCCGACACCCGCAAGTTCTATAAGCTCGAGGAAATGTGGAGCGATGCCGTGCTGGGCGAACATGATGAGTAATTGTTAAATATTTAAACAGCCAAAACTTTTTTTTTAATAGATCATTAATTAGCAGGAATACGACACAAATATGCCACAGGAACCATATAAGAGCGATAAGAATAATTTGCCCCGGTTTGGTAACCGTCCTAACGAGGATCCCAATCAACCCCCTAAAAAAGGACCAAGATTTAGCATCTACTGGATATACGCTATCATCTTTGCAGTATTGATCGGGTTCCAGCTTTTGAATCCTTTTTCTCCGAATACAGCCCCGATAGGCCAGGATTTTTTTATGCAGGCCCTTAAAGCAGGTGATGTTGACAAATACGTTATTGTCACCAACCGAAACACGGTTAAAGTTTTCCTCAAGCCTGAAGCATTAAAATTGCCAAAATATACTGATGTATTAAAGAAAAATATTGCCGGCAAAATAAATGAAGAAGGTCCGCACATGACGTTCGAAATTGTTTCAGGCGATTCATTCAAGGATGACATGCGGAAATTCTACAGTGAGAATACTGACATAAAAGATGTCGGCAAAGTAGCAAAGGAAAGTGACTGGTTTAGTAAATCGTTGTCATTCCTTCTTCCCATCCTGCTGTTTGTCGGCCTGTGGATATTACTAATGCGAAAAATGGGTGGTGGCGCTGGCGGTGGCGGAGGTCCTGGTGGTATTTTCAATATTGGCAAATCAAAAGCGACTTTATTTGACAAAGGAACAAAAGTAAATATCACGTTTGCAGATGTCGCCGGTCTCGACGAAGCAAAAGTGGAAGTCATGGAGATCGTTGACTTTTTAAGAAGCCCGAAAAAATATACCGCGCTCGGTGGTAAAATTCCCAAAGGGGCTTTATTGGTCGGTCCCCCCGGCACCGGTAAGACCTTATTGGCAAAAGCAATGGCAGGTGAGGCGCAGGTACCTTTCTTCAGTCTCAGTGGTTCAGATTTCGTTGAAATGTTCGTGGGTGTGGGCGCAAGCCGTGTAAGGGACCTCTTCAAACAGGCAAGAGAAAAAGCTCCCTGTATCATATTTATTGATGAAATTGATGCTATAGGGCGTGCAAGAGGCAAGAACGTCATGATGAGCAATGATGAAAGAGAAAGCACACTGAACCAGTTGCTGGTAGAAATGGATGGTTTCGGAACGGATACCGGCATTATCGTACTGGCAGCAACTAACCGTCCCGATGTACTGGACAGTGCGTTACTTCGTCCCGGTCGCTTTGACAGGCAGATCTCTATCGACAAACCCGATCTGGTAGGACGTGAAGCAATCTTTAAAGTGCATTTAAAGCCAATCAAGATTTCAAAGACTCTCGATATTCATAAGTTGGCCGAACAAACTCCCGGTTTTGCAGGCGCCGATATTGCCAATGTATGTAATGAAGCGGCATTGATCGCCGCCCGCAAAGGAAAAGACGCCGTGGAAATGGAAGATTTCCAGGATGCGGTGGACAGGGTGATCGGTGGTCTGGAAAAAAAGAACAAGATCATTTCACCGGAGGAAAAAAAGATCATTGCTTATCATGAAGCAGGTCATGCCATCTGCGGGTGGTACCTGGAACATGCCTACCCGTTGTTGAAAGTGACGATCGTACCCAGGGGTACTGCAGCATTAGGGTATGCTCAATACACACCCAAGGAGCAATACCTCTATAATACAGATCAACTGATCGACCAGATATGCATGACACTGGGAGGCCGCGCAAGTGAAGACATCTTCTTTAATAAAATATCTACCGGTGCGCAGAATGACCTGCAACAGATCACGCGGATCGCATATGCCATGGTAAGCGTGTATGGCATGAACGATAAAGTCGGAAATATTAGCTTCTACGATCCACAACAGGAAAATACTTTTACCAAACCTTATTCGGAAGAAACATCACGGATGATTGACGAAGAAGTGCGGAAATTGATCGATGCGGCGTATGAAAAGACCAAAAGCCTGTTAATGGAAAAGAAACATCAGGTGGAAAAATTGGCCGAAGCATTACTGGAAAAAGAAGTTTTGTTCCAAAGCGATGTGGAAACACTGATAGGCAAACGTCCGTATGAAGAAAAGAAGATGCTGGAATCCGACGAAACCAAACCTACGCCGGGTGAGATTTCGGCAGGAGTGCCTCCTTATGATAGCGACATTACGAATAAAGCCTTGCCTTGATTGGTTTAAAAGTTGAAAGGTTCAATGGTTGAAAGGTTGATGCATTAGCGTCACCTCATTTGAATTGAACCTTTAAACCATTAAACCTTTTAAACCGTTAAACTTCTTCGTACATGAACATATCTCCGTCCAAAGAGAATATTTTGAAGAAAATACGTAAGGCGTTGAGTCAATCAACGCCTCTTCCTTTTCCGAAAAGCGAAGGAACAGAGTCGGTTTTTCTTCCTTTGTCCCAGGAACCGGAAGTAGAGTTTGCCGAACAATTCACAAAGCTCCAGGGAAGATTTATCTTCTGCATCAACCAGCAGGAACTTGCTTTCCAGCTAAACAGCCTGATAAGAAAAGCTGACTGGAACAAAGTCTATTGTATCGAAGAAAACCTGATCGCTTCCGTTGCCGACCAATTGGCCGATCGTTTAGTAAAAACGGATCTTGCGCACTGCGATGTAGCCATTACAGGCTGTGAATACCTGGTGGCAAGGACAGGTTCGGTGGTCATGACCGCCTCCCAGCCAAGTGGACGGAATACCAGCGTTTATTCACCCGTTCATATCTGTATCGCTTTCACTCACCAGCTGGTGTATGACGTAAAGGATGCTCTTCAGGGGATAAAAGAAAAATACGGCAATAATATACCCTCATTAATAACTTTTGCCACCGGTCCAAGCCGCACAGCGGATATTGAAAAGACCCTGGTGGTAGGTGTGCATGGGCCCAAGGAGGTCTATGTGTTCCTCGTAGAAACATGACTTTACCCGGTCCGCTTAATACAAAAGATCTTTTGCAATGATCGGGCTCCTGGATATTGAATTCCACATTAGCTAATATAATAAGACCCAAGAACCAAATGCCAAGACCCAAAAAAATTCGAATATTTAAATAAGAAATTCGAAAATAAATGTCGGAGGCTCCTGATTAAATATTTTAATTTCTGATTTCTTTGGCTTTTGAAGCTTGTAATTTTTTTGGTTCTTGGATCTTGAGATTTGGTTCTTTGGGCCATTCAGCATCTGGCATATCTTTACATCATGGCACACTCCGATGTATTCCACGTGTTTGTTTATGGATCATTGCGCAGGGGATTTCAGAATCCCGCGTATGAATACATCAGCCGCTTTTTCAATTTCGCAGGTGAAGCCAGGGTAAAAGGAAAGCTTTATGATCTCGGTGAATATCCTGCCGCTATTCCAACCTCAGACGATGCATTTATTAAAGGGGAACTATACTTTATACAGGAGCCAGCTGAATTTTCATGGGCCATTGGCCAGCTTGACGACTATGAAGGAGTAGATGTGGAAGAAGGCGAAGAACAATTATACCGCCGCGATCTCGTGGATGTGTTTATGGGCGATAAAATTTCCAAAGCCTGGATCTATTGGTATAATGGGGATGTCAGTGGGCACCCTATCGTACCATCAGGAGACATTTTGGAGTATTTAAAATCTAAATAATGAGGAAGTTTTTATACCAGTGTTTATACTTCCTCCTTCTTGTTTCCGTCCTTCCTTCCTGCGAATTCAGATGCAACGTGGGAGAACAGAATGAAAAAAAAGAACGAAAGGCCAATCGTCCCGTTATAAAGGATGGTGGTAGTACGGTTATTTATAACGGGATCGAACTTGAGACGCATCTTGTAAAAGTTAGAAAGGCGTATTTAGTCTACGATGACGGCCAGCGCGTGCCCGACAATAATGTGGTTGATTTTACAAAACCTGTGAAAATGATCGTCTTTGTTGATAGCGGCTGGACAATACATGATAATCAAGTGCTACTTGGTGCATCGGAGAAGGTAACAAATGACGCTGGTCGGATCTTACTATCAGAAAAAGATCTTTTTGCAAAGAGCCACACCCGCTCTATTTCGGCGGAAGATGCCAGGATCATATCGCTTACAGTGACCCTGACGCTGACAAGTAGTTCGGAACGTGGGTTTGTTACAATTTCATTCACAATCTGGGACAAAATGGGCCCGGGTTATGTAAGAGGCGAATATCGTTTGTATACTAATTAGAATTTTAAAAATCGTGACGGCTAAAAAGATCTACTTTCTCTCTGACTTTCATCTTGGTGCTCCCGACCATGCCAGTAGCCTGGAACGGGAAAAAACTATCATTTCGTTTCTTGATTCCATTAAAGCGGATGCTGAAGAAATTTTTATTGTCGGAGATATGTTTGATTTCTGGTATGAATACCGGGAAGTGGTTCCAAAGGGTTTTGTTCGCCTGCTGGGCAAACTTGCTGAACTAACCGACTCAGGTATACAAATTCATTTTTTTGTCGGCAATCACGATATGTGGATGAAGAATTACCTGCTCAAAGAGTTGAATATTCCCGTTTATTTCCATCCTAAAGAATTTGAACGCCGCGGCAAAAGATTCCTTGTAGGTCATGGCGATGGCCTGGGCCCCAATGATCATGGATATAAACGATTAAAGAAAATATTCCGCAATCCGGCCTGCCAATGGTTGTTTGGTATCCTGCCTCCCCGGGTGGGAATGGGAATTGCCCATTATATGAGTCGCCGAAGCCGCATCAAGACCGGCTTTTCCGATGAAAAATTCCTCGGGGAAGACAAAGAGTGGCTGATCATTTATTGTAAAGACGTATTAAAAAAAGAAAATTTCGATTTTTTTGTGTTTGGGCATAGACACCTGGCCATTGATTATCGTCTGAATGAGGGGGCCCGGTATATTAACCTCGGCGACTGGATCCGTTTTTTTACCTATGCTGTCTTTGACGGGCAAACACTCCAGTTAAGATCGTATAAAGGCAATGATGCAGAAATTATCCGGATAGAATGATCAAAAAAATAACGATATCCCTTTTCTTTATAGTGCTGGCGATTGTCGCACAGGCACAATCTGATACTTTGTTTCGCACCTTAAGAACGATTACGGGCGATATAGTTGGTTTTACAGTTGACAACCTGGATAATATTTACCTTATCAGCAGCAGCAACCAGGTAAAGAAATTAAATGCAAATGGCGATTCAGTGGCCATTTTTAATAATGTAAAAAAATACGGGCAGGCCACCCTTATCGATGTCTCTAATCCCTTAAAAGTATTGTTGTATTACCGTGATTTTGCCACTATCGTAGTGCTCGACCGTTTTCTCTCTGTTCGCAACACCATTGACCTGCGGCGTCAAAATATTTTGCAGGTGAAAGCAATAGGTCAATCCTATGATAATAAGATCTGGGTATATGACGAATTGGAAAACAAGCTGAAGAAAATAGATGAAGATGGATCTGTGCTGGGCGAAACGCCAGATTTCCGTCAGCTGTTCGATCCCACCCCTTCGCCCCAGGGAATATTTGACGAAGATCAGTTCGTTTATCTGTATGATTCTTCCATGGGAGTTTACGCATTTGATTATTACGGGGCACTAAAGAATAAAATACCCATCAACCACTGGAATAATTTCAAAGTTTCGGGGAAATATGTTTATGGCTCGAATGCGGGCAATCTATACCGATATAGCATCAGGACCCTGCTTACAGAGGAATGGAAACTTCCTGTAGAGCTGCAGCATGCCCGGTCTTTCAACTTTACATCTACCCGCCTGTATGCGTTAAGAAAAGACCGCATTGATATTTATGATTTCCACTAGCGGCTGCTGCAAAGTATTCGATATTTTTGCGATCCAAATCGATAGTATGTCATTTTTGATTTCTCGCAATCCCGCCATTAAGCGGGACGAAGACGCAACGATCTATTGTGATGGCACTGACGTTGCGATTTTGGGCTGTGACGTGAGATTCACCTTGAAATGAAATTGGTTCATGAATGATTTTTTGAACGAAGTGTGGTATAGCAATACAGTCAGGAATTACCTGGTCGTGCTGGGAGTGATCGTTTTTGTCCTGGTTCTAAAAAGGTTCATTTCGAGATATCTCGCGGGTCTTCTCTTCCGGATGCTCAACAGGGTTTGGAAAAACCTGGACCGCGAGTCATTTAAAAGTCTGGTAGCAGAGCCCCTGGGCCTGTTTTTGGTAATATTTGTGTCTATTGTTTCTTTACACAAACTGAACTTCCCTGCGGAATGGAATTATGAAATATATGAGTTCAGTACGAAACAGATCATTCATTGCATTGGCACCATTATCCTGATTATTGCGTTCACCCGCCTGCTGCTGCGTACGATCGATTTTATTTCGGTTATCCTCGAAAAAAAAGCAAACCTCACAGTTGACCAGGCCGATAACCAGCTCGTTGTTTTCTTCCGCGATTTTTTCAAGGTGATCATTTTTATCATCGGTATCCTGATGGTTTTAAAATTCGCTTTCCATTTTGATATCAGTAACATGCTTACCGGCTTAAGCATCGTTGGCGCAGCTGTGGCCCTGGCCTTGCGGGAAAGCCTGGAAAACCTGATTGCTTCTTTCATTATCTTTTTCGACAAGCCCTTTACACAGGGCGATCTTGTGAAAGTACAGAACGTGACCGGCAATGTTGAAAAGATCGGTTTGCGCAGCACAAGAATAAGGACAGACCAGAAGACCTATATCACTGTTCCCAATAAACAGATGGTGGACAGCATTCTTGATAATTTATCGCTTCGAAGCCAGTTAAAGGGCGAATTAAGATTGCAGGTAGCACTATCTACCTCTTCAGCAAAACTGGAACGACTGGTGGCCGGGATAAAAAAAATATTGCAGCATAAGGAAATTGAGAACTTCACGGCTGCCCTGAATGAAATTGCATCCAATGCGTTCATTATAAACGCTGACTATTTCACCCGCCCGCTAACTAATGCCGAGTTTGTAAAAGCCAAGGAAGAGATTAACCTCGAGGTATTAAAACTGATGGAAGAAATGGAAATAGAAATGGCGGGTGCAAGCGTCGGTATCCGGATCGAAGGTTCTCCTAATGCGAAACCGGATTTATTGAGTTGACGATCTCTCCGAGCTCCCTGTCGATCATCCCGTATTTCCCATATTCAACGATACGCCCAACCTCTTTTCCCCTTTTCATAACGATAATAGTCGGAACATTGATGATGTTCATCGCTTCCGTCAGATGACTAAGGGTCGTTTTTTTCCTGTCGACACCGATCAGCGTGATCCTATCCTGCGAAAACCCCGCTGCATCGGTCATTGAATAAAGTCTTGGAATTACATCGTGTGAATCTTCACACCATGTTCCCATAAATACGAGGAGCTGGATACTGTCTTTGCCTTTTCGAAGAGCATCTAACGCGGATTTTTCAGGCACAAAATTTTTAGCGCTATTCAGCCAGGTAAAAGAAGTATCAGCCATTAAAACGTCTCTTGAAATGATCCCCTTATATGTTTTTTCATTCGGCCGCTCGGAGAATACCTGGAATTGATTTTGAGCCAGCGTGGCATAATGCAATAAAAACAAAATGGCGATAGTTGACAGCAATTTCTTCATAATCCAAAACTAAAAGGTAAAATTAAAGGCAGGCGATCAAAAGATGCGGCGAATCGTGTTAAAGTTGCACTGGCGGTACCCATCTGGCCACTTACTCGTTATTCCCGAAGTTAATATTTACTTCGAGTGGCCTGATGGGTGCGCCCGCCGCGTCAAAGCGAAGCCTTCAGCTCCAGGAAAAAGGTCTTAACCTTTTCCAGCGATTGTATCATGGCGAACTTTTCATCCGCATTCTTATTTTTTTTGAGGTAGTCTTTGGCGCCTTCGATCGTGAATTTCCGGCGGCGCAACAGGTCATAGATCATCACGAGATTTTTTATGTCTACAGGGCGAAAAAACCTGTCCCCTTTGCGGTTTTTGCGGGGTTGTAAAATATCAAATTCAGTCTCCCAGTAGCGGATCAGCGATTGATTTTCGCGGAACATAGCAGCTACTTCGCCAATCGAATAATATTGCTTTTTAAAAAGCTCTTCATCGGCGGGAATATTAATGAGGTCGGATGCCAGGTTGATATCCTTTAGCGATTTCCGGCCGCGGGTAGAACGGTTCTTCTTGTCTATAGCCGGAGTGGTGGGTGAAATCTCCTGTGATTTTTCTTCGGTGTCGGCGGCTGGCATCACTGCTGTATCAGCCGGGATCATTTCTTTTTCTTCCATCTCACCAAATTCAAAGGTTATTTGTGTAAGGGATTTGCCCATAACGATACATAAAGATACGAATGCTATTTGCAGCAACCGGCAGTTATGCAATGGTGTGGAAAAGTTGCTTGCGGTCTGCGAATTGGAACAGGCGGGTCTTTGGTGTGGCTAATTTTGGAAATAAATACTCACGCCACGACGCCACGAAAATCAGGTTGGAATCTTTGTCTCCCAAAATGCGGGATTGCGTGAAATAAAGAGCAAATTTGGCCATAATGTGCCTTTTGTTTAATCAAGGCTCTGGTTGGAAGATGCAGCCTGTTTCAGCAAACGGTCAAATTGATCCGGTGAAAGATCGTTATAAAAGAAATAAATAGGGTTGATCTTTTGACCGTTCTTATGCACTTCATAATGGCAATGTGGTCCTGTTGATTTACCGGTACTACCGACCCATCCAATCACTTCCCCACGCTTTACGGCTTCTCCCGGTTTCGCTTTTACGCGTACCATATGTCCATATAACGTTTCATAACCATAACCATGATTGATGACAACGTGATTGCCATAGCCGTTATTTGTGTTACCTCCGGTAGTTACAGTGCCATCTGCAGTAGCATAGATAGGTGTTCCCTGGGGAGCGGCGAAATCGAGACCGGCATGCATCTTAACCGTTTTATAGATAGGATCAATGCGGTGCCCAAAGCCTGAGGCAAGACGATTCAGGTCCTTATTGCTCACGGGTTGGATGGCGGGAGTATGTGATAAAAGCAGCTCCTTATTGCTTACAAGTTTGTCAATCTCGGTATATGAGGCATTCTGCGCTTTAACGCGGCTGGTGAGTTTGTTCAGCGTGCTTACAATTGAATTCAGCAACTCCCGGTCATTCATACTGAGAATGGTTTCTCTTTCCAGTTGCTCCTCCAGTTCTTTGGCCCTGGCACTATCGGGAATAGGATTCGCTTCAAAAATTGAACGGTAAACATTATTGTCCCGGTTTTCCAATTCTTTCATCTGTTTTTCGAGATCCTTAACCTTATCGTTCATTTCGCGGTAGCGGTCTTTTAGGCGTTCGTTTTCCATTCCCAGCAATTTTTCATTGGGAGAACCGACGAACTTGAAGGCAATGAACGAGATAAGAACGGCGGTTACAAAGGCTGCTGCGATGAATCCGAATATGCGGAGAACCCTTACTCGAAGCGGGGTTTCGAGCTTTTCATACCGGAGAGTATTGGTATTATAGTAATATTTTATTTTTTTCATAGCAAAGCAGCTATTGGATCAGTCTTTCACGGGTACAAATAAATTGAATCTTTTACCTTTGCGCCACTTAAACTGGCTTCGGGAACAAACAAATATAAGCCGGGAATTAGCAAAAATCAACCCAATTATTTTTCGAAAAACATGGCTCACAGCACAATAACCAGGATTTTGCCACCGCCAACATTACTTAGCTGTCTCCCGTCATTGCGAAGGCATCACTGCGAGCGCAACGAAGCAGGAAGCGATGACTATCGGCTATCGACTATCGACTCACGACTCACAACTCACCCTTCATGTTAACCAGCGCCGAAATAAGACAGAAATTCCTCGATTTCTTTAAATCAAAGGGCCACCAGATCGTGCCTTCGGCCCCAATCGTGGTAAAGAATGATCCTACGCTGATGTTCACCAATGCAGGTATGAACCAGTTCAAAGATTATTTCCTCGGAAATAAAAAAGCTCCCTATCCGCGGATAGCCGACACTCAGAAATGCCTTCGTGTAAGCGGCAAGCACAATGATCTGGAAGAAGTAGGAGTAGATACCTATCATCATACGATGTTCGAAATGCTGGGTAACTGGAGTTTTGGGGATCCTGCCCGTCCGGCAGGTGGGTATTTTAAAAGAGAAGCTATTGAATGGAGCTGGGAACTACTGACCAGCGTATATGGCCTGGAACCGGGCCGTTTATATGTTACCATTTTTGAAGGCGATGAAAAAGAAAAACTGCCAAAAGATGAAGAAGCCTACAATGAATGGAAGAAATGGATACCCGAGGACAGGATACTAAACGGGAATAAGAAAGACAATTTCTGGGAAATGGGGGAAACCGGCCCCTGTGGTCCCTGTACCGAAATACACTATGATTGCCGGCCGGAAGCCAATAACGATGGACATAAACTCGTCAACAACGATGAAACGGGCAAAGTGGTTGAAATATGGAATAATGTATTCATACAATTCAATCGCCTGAAAGATGGAAGCCTGGAGTCTTTACCGGCTAAACATGTAGATACGGGGATGGGTCTTGAACGGCTGACAAAAGTAGTGCAGGGGAAAACTTCTAACTATGATACCGACGTTTTTGCCGGCACTATACGGGAAATCGAAAAGATAACCGGCAAGAAATACGATTATGGCGATAGCAGGCAGGCCATTGCTTTCCGGGTGATCGCCGATCATGTACGGGCTATCGGTTTTACAATTGCCGATGGTCAGCTTCCTTCCAATACAGGCGCCGGCTATGTGATCAGGAGGATCCTTCGCCGGGCGGTTCGCTACTACTATTCTTACCTGGATTATAAACAACCACTGCTGAATCGCCTGGTCCCGCTGCTCGGCAGTCAATTTGAAAATGTATTTCCTGAATTGTACAAACAGGTTGATTTTGTAAGTAAAGTAGTAAAGGAAGAGGAAGACGCTTTTTTGAGAACGCTGGACAAAGGCTTGAAAAGAATAGACGAGATCATCGGTTCTTCTTCCATTAAGAATTCCGGGATCATCAGCGGCAGTGATGCTTTTGAATTGTTGGACACTTACGGTTTCCCGATTGACCTCACAAGGTTGATCGCGGAAGAGAATAAGCTTAGGGTCGATGAAAAAGGTTTTGAGGAGGAGATGCAGAAACAAAAATCCCGGTCCCGCGCGGCTACTGCCGTTGATACTGAAGATTGGATCACACTCAGGGAAGGCAGCAACAAATTCACCGGCTATGATTCAATGGAGTCGCAGTCGCATGTTTTAAAATACCGGAGAATTAAAGCCAAAGGAAAAGAGTCTTATCAACTCGTATTGGACAATACTCCTTTTTATGCTGAAAGTGGTGGCCAGGTAGGAGACACAGGTATCCTGGTAGTTGATGGAGAAGAGTTGCCAGTGAATGACACTAAAAAAGAAAATAACCTCATCGTTCATTTTACAGATACGATCCCGGCCGATCTTTCCGGCGAGATCATGGCTAAGGTAGATGTTGAAAGAAGAAAGAACATCGTAGCGCATCATTCCGCTACACATCTTCTTCACGCAGCCTTACGAAAAGTGTTGGGTACCCATGTTGCTCAAAAAGGTTCACTGGTCAATGATGAGCATCTTCGCTTCGACTTCTCTCATTTTGCCAAGGTCACTGATGAGGAAATAGCAGCTATTGAAGCGCTGGTGAATGAAAAAATAAGAGAGAATATCCCGGTAGTCATTAAACAAATGCCAAAAGATGAGGCGTTGAAACTGGGAGCGATGGCTTTATTTGGTGAGAAATACGGTGATGTGGTAAGAGTAGTCATCATTGATCCAGGCTATTCGGTTGAGCTGTGTGGGGGTACGCATGCAGGTACTACAGGTCAACTGGGATTTTTCAGGATAACGGGTGAATCGGCAATCGCTGCTGGTGTCCGTCGCATTGAAGCTGTATCCGGTAAAATGGCCGAAGAATATGTCAACAGTCAATCCATCCTGCTTCGGCAGGTCCGGGGAACATTAAAGAACCCGAAAGATGTTTTAAAAAGTATAAACAGTCTCCAGGAAGAAAATGCGCAGCTTTCAAAACATATCGAACACCTGGAAGCACGTCAATTGGTAGCTGTGCGTAATGAGTTGTTGCAAAAGGATGAGATCATCAACAGCGTAAATTTTATAGGCGATATCGTAGAAGTAAGCAGTGCCGATGCTTTAAAGAAGCTTTGCTTTGATCTGAAAAATCATTTGCGTGATCACCTCGTCGTGTTGTGTGCCAATATCGGCGGTAAACCCTTTGTGGCAGTAGGTATCTCCGAAACTGTTGCGGCTGCAAGGAACCTGGATGCAGGTAAGATCATCAAGGAACATGTTGCTCCGCTGATCAAAGGCGGTGGAGGGGGACAAAAAACGCTGGCAACTGCCGGGGGACAGGATGCAGGCAATCTTAAAGAGGTGATAGGAAAAGTGAAATCGCTGCTTTAATAATAGCCTTTATGGGAACTGCTTTTCTTTTTGTCTTTTTTATGCGGCCAGCGAAGTCCTTTTGTTTCGATAAAGAACCAGACGGAAATAGCGATTGCGATTACGCAAACACAAATAGAGATTATGGCCAGGGTATTAACCATGAGCAGGGGAAGTAGCAGTTGCTTGTTTCTCAAAAATCCACATTTATTTTCTATTGGCAATGCCCAAAGGCTTAGTAAAACTACTATCAATAACAATTTGTTGTTAATATGAATGTTGTTATTGAAACAGGAAGGTTGTTGTTACGGACATTTACTATTGATGACGCCCGGTTAATCTATGAACTCAATAACGATGATAATATTACCCGCTATACTCATGACCATTTAAATAGCATTGACCAGGCTATGGAAGTTTTAGAAAAAATTATCCTGCCCCAATATACGCTGTATAATCTTGGCAGATGGGCCGTACATTTAAAAACCAATTTGGAATTTATCGGTTGGAGTGGCTTAAAGTATCGTTTTGGGCACAATGAAATTGATCTGGGTTATCGTTTCAGGCAATCGGTTTAAAAACCAGGCAAAGCAGGATTCAGGTTTTCAAACAACCTTTCAACCCTTAAACCTTTCAACCGCTAAACCTTATCTCACAGCCCGTCTATCATTTGAAAACGCCTTTTACCCTTTGTTCGGATTTAACATTTCCGAAAGATTTCGTAATTAAAAAAATGTCACTATATTTGAAATACGAAATTCAACGTAGATAATCTAAAATAACACTGTATGAAACATTTTTTTAGCAAGCCATTGCTCATTGTGCTGGGGACGGCGCTGATGTTGCCGGTCGCATTATTCGCTCAGAAGGAAGATAAGGACAAAGAGAAAGATAAAGAAGAAAAAGAAAAAAATGAGATTCGCCAGGTGATCATCAACCGTGTCGGTAAAAACGAAAAAGTAATAGTAGAAGTGAATGGAGATAAGGTAACGGTTAACGGTAAACCTGTTGATGAATACAAAGGCGGCGATGTGACGGTACGTCGCAAAGGCAATGGGGATGTATTTATGTATAGCGATGGACACGGATATACAGGAATGAATGCATTCGGCGGGACAGGCTCAGATGCCTGGAAGGTTTTCCAGTCTGATTCTATTAATCAGAACCGTGCCATGCTGGGGGTCTCTACTGAAAGTGCAGACAAGGGCGTAGAAATCCAGGAGATCACTTCAAAGGAAAGCGGCGCTGCCAAAGCTGGTTTGAAAGTAGGAGATGTAATAACAAAGGTGGACGATAAGAAAATAGAATCACCTGATGACCTGACTAAAGTGATCAGGTCCCACAAGCCCGGTGAAAAAATAAACATCACTTATCTCAGGGATGATAAAGAACAAAAAACTACCGCTGAATTAGGCAAATGGAAAGGAGTAAACGTGTTTGCAGCGACTCCCGATATGAACTTTGACCTGGGAAACATGAACTATGATTTTGCTCCCAAGATGTCAATGCCACGTAGCGACGCCAGAGGTTTCCGTTACAAATTGTCAGGCGGCAGCCCGAAACTCGGTTTATCTGTGCAGGATACCGATGACGGCAAAGGAGTAAAAGTAATAGCAGTGGATGATGAAAGCAATGCCGAAAAAGCAGGCCTCAAGGAAGATGATATCATCACTGAAGTCGAAGGAAAAGCTGTCAATAGCGCCGATGAAGTAGCGAAGATCATAAAAGAAAGTAAGGACAAGGTTTCTGTTATGGTTAAATTAACGCGGAGTGGTAAGACCCAGAATATCGAAGTGAAAATACCGCGGAAACTTAAAACCGCAGATCTTTAATACATATATCTCGTGTGCATGTAGTGTAACCCCGCAGCAATGTGGGGTTCTTTTTTTTGTAGTTGTCTCTCTTTAAAAAACCAGAATGGCCACAGAGAGCCACGGATTTTCTTCTCTGTGCTCTTCTTGCGCAAATTCAAATCCCATACCTGCCTGTCCGGTAGGCAGCGCTATCGAAGGAGACAGTTTTTTTATAGATGACCCGAGCGGGTAAAATGAACTATTTTTGCCAGCTTGAATCATGATTGACTCCAATGCATATGAAATAGTGGTGGGACTAGAAGTGCATGCCCGTTTGCTTACAAAAAGTAAACTGTTTTGTGGCGATAGTACGGCTTTCGGTGCTGAACCAAATACACATGTAAGCGCGGTCACCCTTGCACATCCGGGTACCCTGCCAAAAATGAACAGCAAAGCAATTGAATACGCAGTTAAGATGGGACTTGCCTGTGGTTGCGAAATTGAAAAGCGTAACTATTTTGCCCGCAAAAATTACTTTTATCCTGACCTGCCGAAGGGTTATCAAATCTCTCAACATACTACTCCTATCTGCAAGGGCGGATACATCCAGATCCGGGCCGGTGAAGAAAATAAAAGGATAAGACTAAACAGGATCCACCTGGAGGAGGACGCCGGCAGAAGCATTCATGATGCAGACCCACAAAATACCTGTATTGATTATAACAGGGCAGGCACGCCACTGATAGAGATAGTTACCGAACCGGACATCAGAACTGCCGAGGAAGCTTTTGCGTATGTAAACGAAATCAGGAAACTGGTCCGTTACCTTGAAATATGTGATGGCAATATGGAAGAGGGAAGCCTCCGTTGTGATGCAAATGTGTCAGTACGCAAAAAAGGTGAAACAAAGCTTGGGACAAAAGTGGAAATAAAAAACCTCAATTCGGTCCGGAATGTAAAAAGAGCTATCGAATTCGAATCCAGGCGGCTCGTTGATCTGCTGGAAAAAGGAGAGCAGGTTATTCAGCAGACAAGAAGTTTTGACGCCACCAATGGTACCACGTTCGCGACAAGAGATAAAGAAGATGCTGATGATTACCGGTATTTTGCAGATCCCGATCTTACTCCCTTTCAGCTCAAAGACGAATTCATTGACGCGGTGCAAAAAACGATACCGGCTTTGCAGGAAGAACGAATAAAAAAATACACCAGCCAGTATTTGCTTCCTGAGTATGATGCGAGGGTGTTGACTGAAGACCGGGCGTTCTCCGATTATTTCGAAATGATTATTCATCACACGAACAATTACAAAGGGGCTGCCAATTGGCTAACAGGTCCCGTCAAATCCTGGCTCAATGAAAACAATAAAGAGATATATGATTTTCCTTTAGCAGCGGTACAGGTGGCTGGTTTAATAAAACTGATCGATGAGAATAAGCTGAGTTTTTCAACGGCTTCCACGAAATTGTTTTCTTTCTTGCTGGAACACCCCAATGCTAACCCGGGCCAGGCAGCCGCCGAGCAAAACCTTACTCAACAGTCCGATGTATCGTCGATCGAACCTGTCATCAACAGGGTGTTGGAAAAATACGCAGATAAAGTGTCCGAATATAAAAAGGGAAAGAAAGGATTGCTGTCACTGTTTGTAGGAGAGGTAATGAAACAGACGAAGGGAAAAGCCGATCCGAAAGTCACGAATGAAATACTGTTGAAAAAATTAAGTTCATAAAAGATTTTATAAAAATAAACGACAAATGATGAAACCGTTAACAATGCGGGGTTGGTTATACGTGGTAGTTGCGATTATTTTCGTCGCCTGCAAGAACGAAGACTCCAAAAAGACATTTGAAATAAGTGGTACTATAACAAATGGCAGGGCAAAAACAGTTTATCTCGAAGCGGTTCCTGCAGGAGGTACTTCAGGAACAATCGTCGATTCATCGGCATTAGCAAAAAACGGGAACTACAAGTTGGCTGCAGACTCAAAGGAATCCATGGTATATAATCTTCGCCTGGACCAAAATAAATTTCCATTGGCAGCAGTGATCAATGATGTGCCCAAAATGACGCTTAATGTAGAACTGAATAAAGAGTATAACGAGGTAGCCGAGAAATATGACGTTAAGGGTTCACCTGTCAGCCAGGAGATGAAAGATTTCATGTATAAATTCAATGGTGACCTGCAGAAGATTTACGTCATTATGCAAAAAGCAGATAGTCTTAACAAAATAAATCCGGCTGACAGTGCTATTTCGCAGCTGCTCGCTGAAAGGAGGCAGGTAGCCGACCAGATCCTGGATTTTTCACTGAATGCTATAAAGAAAGCAAATAATCCCGCTTTGTTTCTTTTTGAACTGGGTTATTATCAATCCACCGCCAATGAGCCCGGGTTTGGCCTGGCGCCCATGGATATCGAGCAGGTGGATCAACTGATGACAGAAGCGGTCGGCCGTTTCCCCGCACATGAACGCCTGAAGGCGGTAAAGAGCGAGATCGATCAAAAGATGGCATCCATGAAAAAATCCATGGAGTCGAAATGGGTAGGCAAGGAAGCGCCTGACTTTTCCCTGCCCGATCCTTCGGGGAAGCAAATAAAACTAAGTTCGTTCAGGGGTAAGTATGTGCTGGTGGATTTTTGGGCGAGTTGGTGCAGGCCCTGTCGCGAAGAAAACCCAAATGTTGTACAGGCCTATAACAAATTCAAGGATAAAAATTTTGCGATCCTTGGAGTTTCACTTGACAATCCCGGCGACAAGGATAAATGGCTCAATGCTGTAATGAAAGATCATCTTACATGGACTCATGTAAGCGATCTCAAAGGATGGGAAAGTGTCGTAGTAGGTATTTATGATTTTGGAGTGGTGGGGATTCCTTACAATATTTTGGTCGATCCTGAAGGCAAGGTGATCGCAGAACGGTTGAGGGGACGGGGATTGGAAGCTAAGTTAAGCGAGGTGCTGAAGTGAGAAAACATCCAAGAACCAAATAGCAATCCCGCCACTTGGCGGGACAAAGAAATTCGAATATAAAAAAACGAAATTCGAAATTGATATAGGTAGCTTCTCAATAAAAAAACCGCCGTGGTCTCCACGACGGTTTTTTTACAAACGTTTCTGAATCTCAGTTTAGTTATAACCCGGGTTTTGAACCATAGCCGGATTGGTTGTTATTTCCGGCAGTGGGATCGGGAGTACAAATCTGAAATTACCTGCTGGCAATGTAGTGCCTGCTGCACTTGGCGCATCAGCAGCCAGGCGGGTAACCGGCAAACTTCTTCTTTTCAAATCAAAGAAGCGATGACCTTCAAAAGCCAACTCTTTAAATCTTTCAAGCATGATATTGTCTATCGCATCCTGCTTTGAAGTGAATACTACGGGCACATAGCCGATGATCCTGGCTGCACGAAGTGCGTTGACATCGCTTTCTGCGCTGTTGGCGCCAGTATATTTATTTTGTTCTGCTCTTGCTTCTGCACGGATCAGGTAAGCTTCACCTGTTCTGAATACTTTACCCCATGCAACATTCTCGTTGGGTGTAGCATACCCTGTACCCGCATACTTCTGGATCAACCTCGAAGGCCGACCAGCACCAGCCAGGATTGGTTCGTTTTTGAGATAAGCTGCAAAACGAATATCATTGACCTGGTCATAGCTGCTCCATAGTTTTTCAGAAGGTTTCCAGGTAACAAGACCTATACCTCCACCAGTAGCTGAAGATGATGTACCACGGAATAAAGAGCCGATACGTCCGCCGATGGTGGCCGTTCTTTTTAAACGGAAAGCCTGCTCGGCAGAGTTAGCGTCAGTCCATATGCCTGGAAATTCCGCCATTGTTGCCAAAGGAACCGCATTGATATATTCAGTAGCATAGGTCTCAGCGGCAACCCAGTCTTTCATGTAAAGAGCTACTCTAGCCTGCAAACCGGATACCATCGCACGATTTACCCTGTCCAGATCATTGAAATTATTAGGCACGAGGGCTTTTGCGGCAACAAGATCCGCATTCAGCTTCTGGAAGAATACGTCCATCTTTATACGCGGAGTAGGGTCGAGCGATGAAACCTCCATGTAAGGCATACCGAGGCCGGTAGGATCATAGTTGTTACAATAGTAACGGAATGCTTCGAAATGCGCATATGCCCGGAGGAAAAGCGCTTCGCCTTTGAGACGAATTCTTTTTGCCTCATCTCCAACCTTGGTAGAATCAGAGCTGGGCAGAGCAGCCAGTAGTACGTTTGCTCTGTTCACTATCCTATAATGGATAGCGATGCCGGTAAAATTATCTCTCAATCCTACGTCAGCCGGGCCATACTGCCATTCATGAGTGGTCACGGCGTTATAGAATTCGGATTTTGCAACTTCATCAGCAAACGTAGAGTTGAGAAGAATATTCATCTCCACGTTCATAGCAGCATATATACCGATGACTGCCTGCTCAGCAAAAGTCACGGTACTCAATGCCGTTTCACCTGCGATAAGGTCTGTTTCCGGCACCGTAAGCAATTTCTTGCACGATGACAGGGCAACAGAGGCTGATAGTATCGCGACTATAATTATTTTTTTACGTTTCATTGTACTTAAGTTAGGGTTCATTAAAAATTAATATCAATACCGACTACAACAGCCTTGGGATTGGGGAATTCGGCCAGGCTGATATTGTTGTCGTCTTCAGGATCCAAACCGCTCCAGGGACTCCAGATGACCAGGTTTTGTCCCTGTACATAGAACCTTGCTGATTTTACCAGTTTAAGTGTCCCGATATGTAACTCGGGTATTTCATAAGCCAGCATCAAATTCCTGAAACGAAGGAACTTGGCATCGGTGATATCATAAGAAGTAAACTGCCTGCTGTAAGCCGGTGACTGGATCGTTTTAACATCGCCCGGTTTTCTCCATTGGTCAGTCAGTAATATTTGACTTTGTGTTACAGCACCTGTATAAGTCGCATCACCCTGGGTTACCCAGTTTTGAATATTGTTATATCTCCTTACATCGAACTGGTAGGAGAAGAAGGCGCTGGCGGAAAAACGCTGATAGCGTACATCCAGAGAAAATCCACCCTCGTGTTTCGGGAACCAGGAGCCAAATTCATAGAACTGTCCTGCTTCATTGATATTAGTAGTAATCGTACCGTCAGGTTTTTTGTACTGAGGTTTTCCAGTGGCGGGTTCAGCACCCAGGTACCAGTAAGAATAGTGGGTACCATAGGGAAGACCTTTTTTGATGATACCTGTACCCTGGGGATATTCGGTAACCTTTCCGAGATCTTCGATCTTGTTGACATTATACGAGTGGTTCCACCTGAATGTAACGTCCACGTTCCTGTTCTTTATAATATCTACGCCGAGATCGATTTCCACGCCTTTGTTTGACATCGTGCCGGCATTTACAGCAAGCCCTGTATTGTAAAAACCTGAAGTAGCTACCTGGATCTGGTTAACAAAAAGATCTTTCGTCAGGCTCTTGTAAAAATCAGCTGTAAGCCTTACCCTGTTTTTCAGGAAGCCCAGATCAATACCGATGTTCGCCTTTGACACAGTTTCCATTCTTAGGTTAGGATTAGACAGCCCCGGAGCAATACCTGTGATCGATGAACCGGCATAGCTGGTTGTACTGAACGCAGGTTCTTGAGCGCCGAGATAAGAAGGAATACTGTAAAAATTACTTCCGATCCCATAAGAACCGCCCGGGATACTATTGATGTTCGGTACTTTTCCATACGTACCTCTTAATCTCAGGTCGGTTAAAATGTGTTGTCTTTCCATGAAATTTTCTTTCATTACATCCCAAGTCAGACCTGCAGACCATGTTGTGATTTCTTTATTCTCATTCTTAAGGATCCTTGATGTACCATCGCGACGAATAACTCCTGAGACAGTATACTTATTATCGAAA
>VBAT01000055.1:17209-27699 GCA_005884665.1 Bacteroidota bacterium | reverse complement strand
TGCGGTCGATTTTTTGTCCTGATTTAATAGAACTTACCAGGCTTTTATAGGCCTCGTCGCTCAGGAACTCTCTGGCGGTCTTTAATGTAAAAACATTGCTGCCGAATATTGCTGTTATCTTGGGCGTGGTGATTACTTCTGTATTACCGTTGTCCGTCAGGTTTTCTAGCGCATGAAATCGAAGTGACATACTTATTAACTTTTGGCAAAGGAAAAAAATCCCTTCCATACAATGACGGAAGGGACAAAATACTTATTGACAATAAATACATGAAAGACGATACTGTCTTAAGCCTTAACAGATTTAACTGTTTTAATAATTCTGGCAGCTACTTTATAAGGATCAGCGGCAGAATTAGGACGACGGTCTTCAAGGTATCCTTTCCATCCACGCTGTACGCTGCTGATAGGAATACGGATAGATGCTCCGCGATCGGAAACGCCATAACTGAAATCATTAATACTTGCTGTTTCATGTTTACCGGTCAAACGCAAATGATTGTCGGCGCCGTAAACTGCGATATGTTCTTTTATAACAGGGCGGAAAGCATCACATACTTTTTCAAATACGGCTTTGTTGCCTGCATTCCTCAGTAAACTATTCGAGAAATTAGCATGCATACCGCTACCGTTCCAGTCGAGATTACCGAGTGGTTTGCAATGCCAGTTGACAGACACCCCGTATTTCTCGCCGATTCTTTCCAACAGATAGCGTGCGATCCAGATCTGATCGCCAGCCTGCTTGGCACCTTTTGAAAAGATCTGGAACTCCCATTGACCAGACGCCACCTCAGCATTAATACCTTCTACATTCAGTCCTGCATCCAGGCAGGCATCCAGGTGTTCTTCTACAATCTGGCGGCCAAAAGCATTGGCAGCTCCAACACTACAATAATAGGGACCCTGGGGACCAGGAAATCCGCCGGCAGGAAAGCCAAGTGGTTTATTGGTCTCGGTATCCCAAAGAAAATACTCCTGTTCAAAGCCAAACCAAAAATCATTGTCATCGTCCTCGATAGTTGCACGGCCATTGGATTCATGGGGCTTGCCGTCAGCGCTTAACACTTCACACATTACCAGGTAGGCATTTTTACGTTGCGGATCGGGAACCACAAAAACCGGTTTCAGGACACAATCGGAAGAACCGCCGGGAGCTTGTTCAGTTGAAGAACCATCGAAACTCCAGTCAGGTAAATCGCCCAGTTTACCACTGAATTCTTTTTCAATTTTTGTTTTGCTGCGAAGGCTCTGGGTGGGCTTATAACCATCAAGCCATACATATTCAAGCTTTACTGCCATAGTGGAAGGTATTTAGTCTTAAAAAATTAATTATGTGCAAGTTTAGCAAATTAATGCTAGAAAACTGGTCAGGCGTTTAAAAAAAGTGAATAATTAGCGCGTGTTAACCTGTTTTTTTGATAAATATGGAAATAAAATACAGATTATATTTTATTCTAATTTATAACTGCGGATTCGCAGATATAGGTTGGAATGATCCCGGTAGAAAAGATTCGTGATTCATAGTCTTCAGGCAACAAGTTGCCGGTCAGGACCAGCGCGGTATCCAGTCCAAACTTATTTCCTCCCAGGATATCTGTATGAAGGGTATCGCCGACCATCAGAATGTCTTTTTTTGTCATACCAGGATAATGCTGGATGATGTATTCCCAGGCAAACATAAAAATCTGGGAGTCAGGCTTACCGAAGCGAATAAACTTTTTCCCGGTGATCTTTTCAACCATGTATGCAAGACCTCCAATCGCGATGCTCACCTCGCGTTTTGACATGGGGTAAGCTCCGTCAGGGTTAGCAATGATTGCAGGTATTGGCCGCTGACGCAGAAGGTTCACTGCTTTGTTCAGCCCATCATTCCAGTCAAATCCTTCATCGTCGAGCAATACGAGCGCCGTGATATCGTGAATATTATTTTCATTCATCTGTTGCAGGGGCAGGGTATCAAGACCCGGATGTTCGATATAATGTGCAGAATCTTCGGTGCCCAGGTAGGCTACCAGGCCTTTCTTTACTTTGAGATCCAGGAATTCCTTTGCCAGCATGCCTGACGAAATAATGCGATCGGGAGTAATGGCTTTCAATCCTGCTTTAAAAAAAGCATCTGCCAACAGTTCCGGGCTGCGACTGGCGTCATTTGTAATTACATAATAACCTTTGCTCTGCTGTTGCAGCCATTCAAAAGTTTTTTCGATGCCTGGGATGAGGCCTTTATAATTTTTGATAACACCATAAGCGTCGAAGAAAATGATCTTGTACTTTTCTGCCAGGGTTTTAAAATTTTCCATTCGTTGGTTTTTGATGGTTCGACTGCCTTAGGAACGGATCTTTAAATGATCAATGATTTTTTCAGGATCAAAATCCCTGTCTACCGAAGGAAGATAAATTTCGAAAGCCTCAGCCTGCAATTTTTTCGCATATTGCTCGCTGAAAAAATAATTCCCGTTCTTGATCACATAATTCAGGATAAAGAAACGGTAAACCTCCCTCAGGAATCTTATCTCGTCTGCTATCAGAGGGTTTATCTTGTGGTATTCGCTAAGAAATACAAAGAATCTCTCTTCATTCATTGGGCCCATCAGGTAACTGAAAACTGTCCTGTCACCGGCATCACTAACAACGCGACTGAAAAAATAGAAGTCCATCATGCGGCTGCTCATACGAAACCAGTCATAATCCCAACGGCTGAACAGTTCAAAATTATCCACAACGGAAAAATTGCCGATATTCCAATCAATAAAGACCGGGATCGTCTCGAATGAACCTGCATTGCAGCGGGTCCTGTTCTTCAGGAATTGTTCGCAATGATACCGGGTCAGGTCAACATTTGCTTTTCCGCCAAACTGTTTTTCATTATTATCGAGCTCATCCATGAGCGTATTAATATCGGTACGCAGTGTCTTACTGCTTTTTGGCAATACATTCCTGATGCGGCTACAGGCCAGGTGAAACTTGGCTATTTGCCGCCCGAAGCTGCGGATATGACCTTCCTGCAATCGCCGCGGCATTCGCTGCATCACACGGCTTGGATTATAGAAAACTACCCAGGCGTCAATTTTGCCCTTGCGATGGCGATAAGTATAAACATGGTTGTTCTTTAATAAACTTTTCGCTAACAGGTTCTCGAAAGGGTAGAGAAGGTTGTTGCTAAGAGAATGAATGATACGATGATCTTCCTTGAAATGCTCGTATTTGCCAAAGGTGGAAAGTTTGGCGATAATAAAATCTTCGTCAGTGAAAGTAACCTTGTAGACCCGGTTGGTAGACACCATCGGGCTAATGTCTTCTATGGTCTGGATCATCCGGGAAGGATCATAGCCTTTCCATGCTTCTTTTACTATTTCCAGGTAATTGATCATGCAGCGATTTTTTGCTGACCTGTTTTATTTTTTACTGAAAAAAATTTTATTATTCGTGGCCAGTCCGTTTTTGCGATTACCGGTATGATCAATAGTGGGATTACGATGCTACGATAACGCACGATTGCTCCCAGGTTGTTAATGCTGAAACCAATGGCCAGCAGTATCGAAAATGAAAGAAAGATGCAGAGATAAACGGCATTCTTTGATATCACCCCGTTTTTTTTGCGGAATAGCAGGAATAACAGGAATAAAAGCAGCAGCAGGTTTATTTCCGCTGAAGCTACCAGCGAAAGAAGATGATGCACATCGGCAGGGTAAGGCCGGAAAAGTGATAAGGTGATCGCCTGCGGTGTGTTTTTAAGGAAACTGTTGAATGTCGGTTCCAGTTCCTTTATCGGGATGGTGGAGACGCCTCCCTGTTGACGCAAAAATGCCTGCTGCTTGTTTACAACTGCTTTCGGGAAATCAAGTCGTTTATCAATAGACCGGGCAGCGAAGAACGATAGCCCGAAAAACAGGTATACGCCAGTAAAAATCGCCAGGCCATAACGTGGCCACCGGCAGGCAAGAAGCCATGCCAGGACTGCAGGTATGACGAGCAGCATTAAAAAATTTCTCAGGACAAAAAGTATAAAAAGGCCCAATAACACTCCCAGCCAACGTGTAAGAGTGTATTTTTTTTCTTTCCAGCCGAAATACAGGTGATAGATGATAAGACTAACACCGAGAAAGATCAATCCTTCTTTATGAATTCCGCTTGTCCAGTAAATAAACGAAGGAATAAAAAAAGCGGCAAGCAGGAGGGATAACTTTGTTGTTGGAAAAATATCCTTCATCACACGAAAAATCGCTATTGGCCCAAACAAGGTAATGTAAGAATAAAAGATCACGTTGACATAGTAATGCCCAAAGCTGAAAATATTAAACAGGGAAAGCAGCTTCACAAAAACATTTCCCTTAAGATCATTCCAGTAAGAATCGGAAGAACCAAAAAAGTTTCCAAATCCGTTATCATAAGGGCTGGTCAGGATATTTGTAAAATATTCATGTGGATTGCTGCCAAGCAAATGATATTCCACAACACCCATCTGGTTGTAGCTCCACGTGTCGACCATTTGGGCCATATTGCCATAGTACCGGCCCATCCATCCATAAAAAATGCCAGCCAGTATTTTAAGAAGGAATAGAATGGACAGCTGCGAGCGACTCAGCCCGGAATCTGTAAAAAACCGGGTCCTGGTGACCAGCCATGCGAACACGATAAGATAACCGATAAAAAAGAGATATGCCAAGAAGGGTTGTTTAGCATTGCAAAATAAGTATTTCAAGTCAGTTCCCCGGCGTGAGATGTGAGACGTCGTCATTGCGAGCCTGCCGGTAGGCAGGCGCAGCGAAGCAAAGAAGTGAGACGTGGAATGTAAGTGGAAATGTGGGCGGACAACTCTAAAATGAATGCCGTAGTTTTGCACTCCTCACTAATCGTTTAGATTTTCATGGAAGTAACTGTAAAAACCGCGCAGCAATTACGCCTGACAGAAGAAGAATTTGAACTGATCAAAAAAAAGCTGGGCCGTACTCCCAACTTTAATGAACTCTGCTCATTTTCCGCCATGTGGAGCGAGCATTGCAGTTACAAGAATTCGATAAAATGGTTGAAAACCCTTCCCCGGGAGGGTGGAAGAATGCTTGTAAAAGCCGGTGAAGAAAATGCCGGCCTGATGGATATCGGCGATGGATTGGGTGTTGTGTTTAAAATAGAATCACATAATCATCCTTCAGCTATTGAACCTTTCCAGGGTGCAGCAACAGGTGTCGGTGGAATCCACAGGGATATATTTACCATGGGGGCAAGACCTATCGCCTCGTTGAATTCGCTGCGATTCGGAAACCTGGAAGAAGATAAAACGCAGCATTTGCTTTCTGGCGTCGTTCATGGCATCGGGCATTATGGAAATTGCTTTGGTGTGCCTACCGTAGGCGGTGAAATATATTTTGATGAATCTTATCATACCAATCCTCTCGTTAATGCTATGAGCGTTGGGATAATGAAAGCAAGCGAAATGGTATCGGCTACAGCTAAAGGAGTGGGTAACCCGGTCATGTTTGTAGGCAGCGCCACCGGTAAGGATGGCATTGGAGGTGCTTCCTTTGCTTCCGCAGATATCACAGAAGAAAGTGCCCAGGATCTGCCTGCCGTGCAAGTAGGTGATCCTTTCCAGGAAAAAAAATTACTCGAAGCCTGCCTTGAAGTAATACAAACCGGGGCCGTTGTCGGTATGCAGGATATGGGTGCAGCAGGGATTATTTGTTCAACCTCCGAAATGAGCGCTAAAGGTGAATCGGGAATGCGAATTGACCTGGATAAAGTTCCTACGCGTCAGAAAAATATGAAGGCCTGGGAATTGCTGCTCAGCGAAAGCCAGGAAAGAATGTTGCTGGTTGCCCAAAAAGGAAGAGAGCAGGAGGTGAAAAAAGTGTTTGATAAATGGGACCTGCCCTGCTCGGTCATTGGTGAAGTGACAAACGACGGGTTGCTTAATTTTTATATGCACGGTGAACTGGAAGCTTCACTGCCTGCGCAGGAACTGGTATTGGGCGGGGGAGCACCCCAGTACGAACGGGAATACCGCGAACCATCTTATTTCGCCGAAATAAAGAATTTTGATCCTGCTTCCATCGAAGTACCAGGCAATTTCAAGATCATTGCAGAGCAGATCATCCAGCTTCCTTCGATCGCTTCCAAGCGATGGATATATACGCAATATGACAGCATGGTTGGAACAGTTAATTCATCAACCAATCTCCCTTCGGATGCTGCCATTATCGCTGTCAAAGGCACAAAGAAAGGAATAGCAGTTACTACTGATTGCAATAGCCGGTACGTTTTTGCAGATCCTTATAAAGGCACCATGATAGCGGTGAGCGAAGCAGCAAGGAACATAGTCTGCAGCGGTGGGCAGCCCCTGGGAGTGACCAATTGCCTGAATTTCGGTAACCCCTATGATCCGGGTGTCTATTATCAGTTTGTTCATGCAATAAAAGGAATGGGAGAGGCCTGCCGCAAATTCGATACGCCTGTTACAGGAGGAAATGTTAGCTTCTATAATCAAAACCCCGATGGACCTGTTTATCCAACGCCCACTATAGGTATGGTTGGGTTACTGGAAGATATTAATGCGCGGATGACATTGGATTTTAAAAATGAGGGAGACGTCATTTATGTGCTGGGTAAAATGACCGGGGATATCAACAGCTCCGAATATCTTCATAAAGTCCATGAGGTGGATTTTTCACCGGCTCCCTATTTTCAACTGGATGAGGAATATAAGTTACAGCAAAAGCTGGTTGAGCTGATCAATAAAAAACTGGTAAGATCGGCACATGATGTAAGCGAGGGTGGTTTGTTTGTGACATTGTGTGAAAGCGCTTTCAACTGCGACCTCGGATTTTCCGTTATCACCAACAGCAGTATCCGCAAAGACGCGTGGCTTTTTGGTGAGGGCCAGAGCCGCGTAACTGTGAGCGTTTCCCTGGAAAAAACAGAGCAATTTGAAAACATGCTGCAGGATATGCCCTTCGAAAAAATAGGAGTCGTCACTACTGGCGAGATAGTAATTGACGGGGATTTCTGGGGCACGATAGACTGGTGGCAGGAAAAATATGATACAGCTATTGAAAATTACCTGTCGAGTGAAGAGGCCGGTTCGGCTTTAAGTGCATTGTAAGGCTAAGGTTAAGTATTCATTCAAACTTGACGAGGCCTTAATCTTTAGTTTATGGATAAGAAAGCGTTGATCATTGTAACCGGTGCAGCCGGTTTTATAGGTAGTTGCATGGTTGGTTATCTCAACCGAAAAGGATACGAAGACCTTATTCTCGTGGACGAGTTTGATGATGAAGAAAAGGAATTGAATCTTCATGGAAAAAAATACCGGGTAAGGGTGGAACGGGATAACTTGTTTGAGTGGGTGAAAAATGAAGATCCCCCTGTGCGGTTTGTCTTTCATTTAGGCGCAAGAACAGACACTACTGAGTTTGATTATTCCATTCACGAAAAACTCAATGTTGACTATTCCAAAAAGATCTGGGAATATTGTTCGGAAAAAAACATACCACTAGTGTATGCTTCCTCCGCTGCCACCTATGGAAGTGGCGATTTGGGATATTCCGACTCTCATGAAATAGTAGAGAAACTGCAGCCGCTGAATCCATATGGAGTTTCTAAAAATGAATTTGATAAATGGGCGCTGAAGACGAGCCGGGAGTCAGAACCTCCGTTTTGGGTGGGATTGAAGTTTTTTAATGTGTATGGGCCAAATGAATATCACAAGGCGAGGATGGCGAGCGTGATATTTCATTCATTCAACCAGGTTCGCGAAAAGGGAAAAGTAAGGTTATTCCGGTCACACCGTCCCGATTTCAAAGATGGCGAACAGCTCCGGGATTTTATATATGTGAATGATGTGGTGGCAGTTTGTTACTGGTTTATGGAACATGTGGGGGAGCACAGGTAAAGCAAGAAGTTTTAATGATCTCGTCAGGGCCATCTTCGTTGCGTTGGATAAAAAGGAAAATATCGAGTATATCGATACGCCGGTGGACATTCGCGACAAATACCAGTATTTTACAGAGGCGGACATGAGTAAACTCCGGAACGCAGGTTATCCCGGCAATTTCTACTCATTGGAAGGCGGGATTGAGGACTATGTAAAAAATTTCCTGGAAACCAATTCTTATTATTAAAGAGAAGAAAGTTTCCGCACTTCACATCAGATAACGATAGCTTGTTTAAAGACTCGGTTTCCGGAACTGCAAAGAATCCGGTAATTCACTAACTTGTTTTGCGCAGCAGGCAGGGAATATTTTAACTAAACACCATCATTATGGGTAAAAAGATTGCCATTATTGGCGGAGGTAACCTCGGAACAGCCATTGCAGAAGGTTTATTGATAAGCAAATTCAGTAAGGCAGGAGATATCATTGTCACCAAAAGAAATGTGTCGACACTGCAATCGCTAAAGGATGCAGGAATCCAGGTTAGCAGCGACAATGCTGCAGCTGTAAAAAAAAGCGAGGTGATCATACTTGCAGTAAAGCCTTTCCAGGTAACCGAAGTTTTGAACGGCATAAAAAAAGAATTGAATGAAAACAAAGTACTGATCTCCGTAGTGACGGGTGTTGCGCTTTCCGACATGGAAAGTATAGCTGGGAAAAAAGCAACTTTTTTCCGCGCCATGCCGAATACCGCTATTGCCATCCGTGAAAGCATGACCTGCATTTGCAATAAAGATGCTGATGCGGCTACTGTTAAATATGTAAACGAATTGTTCAGCAAGCTGGGCAAGGTTGTAACGATCGATGAAAAGCTCATGGATGCCTCAACCATTCTCGGCGCCTGCGGCACTGCTTATGCCATGCGTTATATCAGGGCCAGCATACAGGGAGGGATCGAGATAGGCTTTGATGCGACTACTGCATCGCTGATCGCTGCACAAACCGTGAAAGGAGCCGCCGAGCTGTTGTTGCAAAAAGGGACTCATCCCGAACAGGAAATAGATAAAGTGACAACTCCAAAGGGTTGTACGATTGCCGGCCTGAATGAAATGGAACACCAGGGATTCAGCTCTTCGTTGATAAAGGGCATTGTGGCGAGCTATAAGAAGATTGCGAAAGATTAATTGAAGTGAAGACAATCTATACTTGCCGGCAGTTTAATAAACCTTACCCGTTTCCATATCGACCTGCATCGGGAAAACAGGCATTTGAGTGGTCTCAAAAGTAATGTTTACCGGTGTGCCCGTAGGAACATACATCCTGGCGTTTTTGCCTCCAATACATCCCAGGAAATCAAATGTGTTTCCCTGCCTTAATACTCTAAATGGAAGAAAGCCGGGTTTGACATAGAGTTCCTTTCCGTCGGAAAACCCCCAATAGTCTATAATAGGTACTTCTTTTCCGTCCTGCTGAATAGTTACTTCTGTTGAAATCACAAAAGTTTTGAACTTGAAATCGGGATAAACCGGTCTATTTTTTTTGAAATCATCAAACGAAAGAAATATCCCGCGGTTTAGGCTGTCAGCTAATAGCGCTGGTATCTCAAAACGCTTCCTGTAGTTCACGCTAATCTCATCCTGCGAAAATCTCTTCCGGTTTGCCAGGATAGCAGGCACATCAATCGATCGGACCTTTGAGGCCAGCGAATCGAAAGGCATGAGCAGCAGGTAACAATCGCTGTTATCACTTCCCTTGTAAATCTTAAAATCATGAGTAATCCTTAGCAGAGCCTGGTATGCCGTGTCCGTTCGGCAAAACACATCGATATCCGCCAGGCAAACCGAATTTCGGTTGGCTAAATTTAAGACAGGCTCTTCATTAGTGTTTTTGTATTTGAGCATCTTGTTGGTCATTTCGTATTCCAACCACAATTTCTTTAGCACAATGACCAGGGTTTGCGGGGAGGATGTGTCAAGATTGTTTTTAAAATATTCATTAAGCTGCGTGTTGAGAAAGTTCTGCAAGCCACCCGGCGCGACAAATTTTGTATGATGTTCGCGATCGCGGTACATATAATACCCGATTTTTGATGTGTCGAACCGGTAGTCGATCACCTCAATTTTCTTAAACGGGATTTTGTGGGAATAATCGTATTGCGATGTTTCGCATTTAAGAACCCGGGTCTTTAGTTTTGATATATCCCGGAATGTCTGGCTATGGCAAATTGTATGTATGCACGCGAGACAGCAGCAAGAAATTACAACACGGATAAGGTTCATCTTTTTTTATTTATAGTTGGCTGGAACAGGAATAGTTAGTAAAACGCCTGTTGTTTGTACACTACACCATCCTTCATTACAAATACTACCTTGCCAAAAACTTTTGAATCCTTTAGCGGATCTCCATCTACTGCCACTATATCGGCCATTTTCCCGGGTTCAATACTACCCAGCTTGTCTTTTTCTCCTAAAAGATCGGCCGCATTGATAGTTGCCGATTTGATAGCATCCATTGGTTTCATTCCGGCTTCGATCATATAGCCAAATTCCAACCAGTTCATTCCATGTTTGAATACACCGGCATCCGTTCCAAATGCGATCTTTACCCCGCTTTTATAAGCTT
>VBAT01000055.1:0-17141 GCA_005884665.1 Bacteroidota bacterium | reverse complement strand
GTACGTACAACTTCCGGATAATAGCCGGGCTTCGCTGCCGAATCGGCTACCGATGCACCAGCAGTCAGTGTAGGCACATACCAGGTGCCATATTGTTTAGCCAGCGCTATTGCTTCATCATCCATAAAAGTTCCGTGTTCGATTGAATTGACTCCGGCACGAATAGCTCTCTTCATTCCTTCGGCGCCGTGAGCATGTACTGCTACCCTGAAACCATAATCTTTTGCTGTTTCCACAATAGCTTTTATTTCTTCTTCGGTGAATTGAGGATTGCTTCCGCTTTTAGCCACGCTCAACACGCCACCAGTAGCGGTTATCTTGATAAGATCTGATCCTTCTTTGTACCGCTGGCGGACAGCCTTGCGACATTCATCTGGGCCGTTAACTACCGCCTGTGCAGGACCAGGATCACCCATTAGGTCAGTGCGATAACCATTAGTAGGGTCAGCATGACCACCAGTTGTTGCAATAGCTTTTCCGGCTGTATACACGCGAGGTCCTTTTATTAATCCTTTATTGATAGCATTGCGCAGGGAAATGTTGACACCACTGCCGCCAAGATCCCTTACTGTTGTAAAACCGGCCATTAATGTGGTTTCGGCAAACACCACCGATTGAAAGGCATAATCGGCGGGGTTCAGCGTAAATTCCTGCAAATACCTGTTGGGATTGGTTTCTTCTTCAAGATGAACATGCATGTCAATCCAGCCCGGCGTAACTGTTTTCGTTTTAAGGTCAATGGTTTTATCATTCGTGCCCGGTTTGGAAAAACCGGTTTCAACGGCAATGATCTTATTCTTTTCAACGATGACCGTCATGTTTTTCCTGGCTTCATCCGACAACCCATCGATAAGAGTCCCGCACCAGATATAGGTTTTTTGTGAAGCGGCACCCAGGGTGACTAAGCCAAAGATCAAAAAAAAGAATACATGTCTCATATTTTGCAGTTGAAGGGTTAAATATACTGATTTGCTCCGCCAGCATCCACTATCTGGCATCCGGCATCCTGTATTCTTAAGGTAAATATTCTATTTTACTAATGAATGTATACGAACCAGTGTTTGAACAGAATAGGATAACTCGCCTTTTTTCCACACCGAAGATTTCGGATTTCAATGGCACAGAAATTTCTTTTATCTTTGCCTGACCTCCCGGAAATTCTTCTATTATTAGTAGTTCGTTCGAAGTGTCCGCTTGGTCAGTTGGCCTGCCTGGCGGTAGGCAGGGTGGGTTCTAATTTTCATTGAGTTTATTGATCTTTTTTGTAAAAGCGATTTTAGTATTAAGCAATCTCGTATTGCTTGATCGGATAGTTTTTATCGGGAGATCTTTTTTTAAATTTGTTGACTGTATATGGCTAAATACATATTTGTTACCGGTGGTGTGACTTCTTCTCTCGGAAAAGGGATCATTGCCGCCTCGCTCGCAAAACTGTTGCAGGCAAGGGGCTTAAAAGTGACTATCCAAAAATTTGACCCTTATATTAATGTTGACCCGGGAACACTGAACCCTTACGAACATGGAGAATGTTATGTTACGGAAGATGGAGCAGAGACCGATCTCGATCTCGGGCACTATGAACGTTTTTTAAATATCTATACTTCGCAGGCCAATAATGTTACTACAGGCCGTATTTACCAGACTGTCATCAATAAGGAAAGAGAAGGGGCCTACCTGGGAAAAACTGTGCAGGTGGTTCCGCATATCACTGACGAAATAAAGAGAAGGATGTTGCAGTTGGGCCAGGATGGCAAATATGATATTGTCATCACAGAGATCGGCGGTACAGTAGGTGACATTGAAAGCTTACCTTTTGTAGAGGCAGTTCGCCAGTTGCAATGGGAACTTCCGGAAGAAGATTCGGTCGTTGTGCACCTGACACTTATACCTTACCTGAAAGCCGCTAAAGAATTAAAGACAAAGCCTACACAACATAGTGTGAAAATGCTAAGCCAGGAAGGCGTTCACCCGGACATCATTGTCTGCCGTACAGAGAGACCTTTAAATCAGGAATTGCGTCGCAAGATTGCCCTGTTTTGCAATGTCAAGCAGGAAGCGGTCATTGAAGCCGCCGATGCCCCAACGATTTATGAAGTTCCGCTTGCCATGATGAGGGAGAAGCTGGATGTGATCTGCATGAAAAAACTGAATATTCTCAATTCTAATGAACCCGAACTTAGCCGCTGGAAAGAGTTTTTGGATAAGTTGAAATATCCAAAGAGCAAAGTGACAATAGGCCTGATCGGAAAATATCTTGAATTACAGGACGCTTATAAGTCCATTCTTGAGTCATTTGTACATGCCGGTGCGTTAAATGAAAGCCAGGTGCAGGTGGTCAATGTTCACAGTGAATTTATCACCCATGATAACGTAGCGGAAAAGCTGGCTGGCCTCGATGGTCTGGTGGTGGCTCCCGGTTTCGGACATCGTGGCGTAGAAGGAAAGATAGTTGCTGTTAAATATGCAAGGGAAAATAAACTGCCTTTCTTTGGCATTTGTCTCGGTATGCAAATGGCCGTAATCGAGTTTGCCCGGAACATATTAGGTTTAAAAGAAGCTCATTCCACGGAAATGGATCCTGACAACAAGGACCCGGTCATAGACCTGATGGAAGAGCAAAAGAAAATTACAGCCAAGGGAGGCACGATGCGGCTGGGGGCTTATGCCTGTGAAATAAAAAAAGATTCACTGGCCTATAAAATATATGGCTACTCACCAGTGAGTGAACGTCATCGTCATCGCTGGGAGTTCAACAATAAATATCTCGAGCAGTTTGAAAACGCAGGAATGGTGGCAAGTGGTAAGAACCCGGCTACAGGCCTGGTGGAGATCATTGAATTGCACAACCATCCCTTCTTCATCGGTGTACAATATCATCCCGAGTTAAAAAGTACGGTAGAAAACCCTCAACCCATTTTTGTTCATTTTATCAAAGCAGCAAAAGAGTACGCTGAACGGAAGAGCGAAATAAAGAACCCCCTTCTGCAAAGCGAGATGATCTGAGGCCAGCCTCACCCTCTTATCCCTCTCCTTGCTTCGCTCCGCTCGCAATGACGAGGAGAAGGACGATACAACGGTGTTCCGCAAACTTCACTGCTATCCAATCAACCTTACCTCCACCAGGAATTTTTTGCCTCTCCCGCTTTTCTTCAGTCGCAATGACGAAATCTAAACTTTAAACTCCAGTTCATAATTCTTGCACCTAATATCCAGTTATCCAGCATCCAATATCCTTGCAAACTCTTTGCTATAGATTATCGGCTAACGATCTCCATTCGTCGGCAAGCTCCCGGCTGACGTCTCGCCACTCACAGCTCAATCCCCTATCTTTGCCGTCTTTAAATTTCTATCTGTAATGAAGTTTGATCGCACCACCATCCTGGGTTTTGTTATAATGGGTTTGCTTTTATTTGGTTATCTATACTATAATAGCAAGAACGAGGCTGCTCGCAAGAAGCAAATAGAACAGGAGACAGCCCAAAAAGCCCATGCGGATTCCCTGGCCCGTCTGAATCCAAAGGACGATTCTACCAGGAATGTGATCGATTCGACTCTAAAGAATAACCGCGAGATCGCTATACATGGCCTTGATACCGGGGCTGAGAAAATAACCGAGGTAAAAACAGACCTTTTTACCATCGCCTTTACCAATAAAGGCGGCCAGCCGAAATGGATTGAGCTGAATAAATTTAAGAATAAAGACAGCGGGTTGGTCAGGCTCGCCGCTTCACCTTATGACCGCATAAGTTACCCGATTAAGTTAGGCACTCAAACTACGGAAACCGGGGAGCTAAAATTCCGGGCTCCTGAAGTAACCCACGATGGTGACAACACGATCATTACTTTTAATCTGCTGCACGACAGTATTTCCCAATCACTTGTTACGCACCAGTTCGTCGTCCGGAAGAACGATTATATGATTGATTTCAATGTTCATGTAAATGATGCCGACAAGATGCTGACCCAGGGGAAAATGAACCTGTCATGGCAATATGAAGCCGCCCAACAGGAATCCGGGATTTCATTTGAAAAAACAAACACGCAGATCGGCTACGTAGAAAACGGGGAATTTGATTATCATACCATCGGTAGGCGCGATACCGTCACACTTGACGGACCGGTAAAATGGATAGGAGTAAGGCAGCGGTTCTTCAACAGCTTTCTTATCGCGAAAGATAATTTCTCATCTGCAGCTATGGGCTGGAGCATACCTCCAGACGGCCAACACATAATTGTCCAGGCAAAGTCCAATCTGCAAATAGCGGTTCCTGCTTCGGGAAACGTCGCTCTTAATTTGTTTTATGGCCCGGCCGACTATCATATCCTGAAAAAATATGATCTTAAAATGTCGAAGATCATCAACCTCGGCCAGGGCATGTATGCGTTTGTGAGCCCGTTGAACAGGTATGTCATATTACCTGTCTGGGATTTTATAAAAGGGATTGTAAGTAATTATGGCATAGTCATAGCCCTGCTTACGCTTTTTATCCGGCTTCTTATTTCGCCTCTTACCTACAAAAGCTACCTAAGTGGCGCCAAGATGAAGGCCCTTCGGCCGGAGATAGCTAAGTTGAAGGAAAAACATGGCGGTGATCAGCAGGCCATGAGCATGGACCAAATGAAATTGTTCCGCGAAGCTGGTGTAAATCCATTGGGTGGTTGTATCCCGGCCCTGTTTCAAATCCCCATATTTTTTGCCCTGTATAGTTTTTTCAGTTCGAGTGTAGATTTGCGCGGTGCCGATTTTCTATGGGCTAAAGATCTTTCAGCCTTTGATGACGTGATCAAGTTTGGTGTCAATGTACCTCTACTCGGCAGTCACCTGAGTGTGTTCACGATTACGGCGGTGCTGACCAGCCTTCTCATTTCTTTATACAGTATGAGCATGACACCGGACCAGAGCAACCCTGTACTGAAATACATGCCCTATATTTTTCCTGTATTCCTTTTGTTTATTTTTAATGGGCTTCCCTCGGCGCTGACCTGGTATTATACAGTTTCCAATATTATCACGCTTGTCCTCCAGTACGTCATTCAGAATTATATAATCGACCACGATAAAATATTGGCCAAGATCGAGGAGAACCGCAAAAAGCCAAAAACTAAATCTAAATGGCAGGAGCGGGTTGAGCAGATGCAGGAACAACAGAAGAAAATGAAAGAAATACAACAGAAGGGAAAACGCTGACAATATCCCTGATTTGTTAAAAAATTACTAGTTTAATGGACAGGTATGTTAACTTTCTGCCTGATCGCGTTTTGGCTTTTTTGATTTTTCCTTAAAGCAACTTCCCGGATAGATTGGCACGTCTTTTTAATGAATAGCAATATTTGTATGAAAAAGAGAAACCAGGTAATCACAATAATAGTAGTGCTGTTTTTTTCTAACCCGGTTTGGGCGCAGAAAAAACTCACGGAGGCGACTATTACCTACGACATTGTCATTAACACAAACAATACGACGCCTAAAGCTGCCGATCTGCTCGACGGCGCTACAAGCATTATTTATCTCAAAGGAAATTCCAGCAGATCGGAGATGATCAGCTCCCTGGGTACCCAGTCGACCATTATTGACGGTAAGACCAATAAGGTTACGATACTGAAGGACTATGGGGAGCAGAAGTATATGATCAGCCTTAGTCAGGAGAACTGGAAAGCATCCAACAAGAAGTATGAGGGCATCAATTTCACCTATGAAAATGAGTTTAAGACCATCGCAGGCTATAATTGCCAGAAAGCGGTAGGTAAACTTTCCAACGATAGTACATTCATTGTTTATTTTACAAGGGATCTTGTTCCGATGAATAAAGACTTTCAATACTTGAACAAGAATTTGCCGGGACTGGCCATGCAATATGAAGCTACATTCGGCGATCTGAAAGTCACCTATACGGTCTCCAGTATTAATTTTAAGCTGGTGCCTGCCGCAAAATTTGATTTGCCGAAATCAGGTTACAGGGTGATGTCGTACGAAGAAAGCCTGGGAGCCGGAAACTAATTACCGGCGAGTAGAAGCATTAGGATTGAAAACGACCTTGTCATTCAATACGCCTTTCTTCAAAGAAACAGTATAAGTCGTATGACCTGTCTGATAGCTTACGGTCGTATTACTAAGATTAATGTATTTATTTTCCTGGTTATTTATAACCTTGCTGCCGCGAAAACTGTAACCGGGATTTAAAGAGAATGAACCAGGCCTGTAAGAGGGTTTCATTACCAATATTGATCTATCACGCGGGTTCGTGTCTCTTGATCTGCCGTCACCTGAGGTGGCGAATGCGCCTGCTGCAATTGCTGCCAGGATAACTATCATGGCTGTCTTGCTGCAAAGCATTTTTAATATAGAGGAGTTAGTTCTCATTGCTTGGCAAATTTAACAAGAAAAAAAGTAGAAAATCAAACCGCTTGTCCAGAATTTTAATACTTATTTAACGGCAAAACGTCTAAAATGTTACATCTAAGAATAAAAAACCTTTTAATTCCACACATATGGGGAAAACTAATGATTCGTTTTTTCGGCAGTTTTCGATTAACTTGTTGATTATAACTGTTTTTATGATCTAACAGGCAGGTGAAGTTCTAACAGCTTTTTAATAATCCACCAAACCCTTCTAACTCATGAAACAACACCACGAAAGGCAGGACCCTGACCAGATGCGGGAGCTCCTCGACCAGTACGAGAATTTGAAGCAGGGCCGCGCAAACTCTTTCATTGAAGAAGAGTCCTTTGAAAAAATAATCACACATTTCGAGGAAAAAGAAGACCTGGCTAATGCACTGGAAGCCTCCGAGTTGGCAATTGAGCAATATCCTTACTCATCCTCTTTACTGATAAAAAAAGCGGATATCCTGCTTACCAACCGCCAGTACAAGCAGGCGCTCGAGATTCTTGAGCAGGCGTCCCTGTTCGATAGCATGGATATTAATCTTTATATCCTGAAAACGGATGCTTATCTCGCTATTGATCAGCAGGAAAAAGCAGTGACGTTGCTGGAAGAAGCACTGGATCTTTTTGAAGGCGAGGAAAAGATCGACCTGCTTTTTGAACTGGCAGATGTTTATGACGACTATGAGGAATTCGACAAGGTATTTGAATGTTTGAAAATAATACTTGGGCAGGATCCCAACAATGAGGAAGCACTTTATAAGATATGTTTTTGGACAGATTTTACCGGTCGCAATGAAGAAAGCATAAAATTGCACCAGAAAATTATTGACGAGTTTCCATACAATGAACTTGCCTGGTTCAACCTCGCTGCTTCCTACCAGGGCCTTAAGTTATATGAAAAATCGATCGACGCTTACCTGTATGCAATCGCTATCGAAGAAAAATTTGATTATGCGTACCGCAATATGGGCGATGCCTACATACGCTTACGTAAATATAAAGAAGCAATTGAGGCTTTGCTTAAAGTAACGGAACTCGCAAAGCCCGAGGATGTCATCTATGAAGCGATCGGTCATTGTTATGATAAGCTAAAGAACTTCGCCCAGGCGAGATTTTATTACCGCAAGGCTTCACATCTGAACCAGGAAGACAGTAAACTGTTTTATAAAATTGCCTGTACTTATTACAACGAGCAGCATTGGGAGAATTGTATCAAGCAGTTGGAAAACGCGATGAAGATACAGCGGCTTCAACCTGAATACAATTTGCTGATGGGAGAATGTAAGTTGGAACTGGGTTTGATCAAAGATGCTATACAATATTTTTCCAACGCAGTTCGTATACGCCCACGAAATATTTCCGGTTGGGAAGCCCTGATCAGGTGTTTATACAAGACACGCTATTATGACGAAGCACTGCAACAGGCAGATGCTGCATTACGGTTAATGAATGATAAACCGTTATTCATATTTTATAAGGCCGCCATATTGCTGGCTTCGGGAAAAACCAAGGAAGCATTATTACAATTGGAAATGGCGATGACCAAATCACCGAAGTTGCTTAAGAAATTTATTGAATTAAACCCATCTGTCCTTCAAAACCAGTTGGTCGTGGATATGGTGGCACGGTTTAAGCGTAATAAATCTATTTGAAAGAATTTCGAAGTTAGAGTCCCGATAGCTATCGGGACGAAATCCGAAGGAGGTGCCGACAAATAAGAACCTTTTTCGGATTTCATATTTTGAGACTTCGGATTTCACGGTCCTGGTATTTCGAATTTCGTATTTCATATTCCTTATTTTTGCTGCGATTGATCCAATGAGATATGTCACGTATGGCCGTATTAAAAGCAGAACCCATGAATTTTAAACTATCGCAGATTCCCGATCGTATTAAAAAGCCGCGCAGCTCAGGTGTTACCATGGTAATGGACAAAGGTTTAAGTGTGAACGAGGCTCAGAATTTTTTAAGCGTATGTCACCCCCATGTGGATATAATCAAATTAGGTTTCGGAACTTCTTTTGTTACACCCAACCTCAATGAGAAACTGGAAATATACAGGTCTTACAATATTCCCATTTATTTTGGAGGGACATTATTTGAAGCTTTCCTGATCCGCAACCAATTTGAAGATTATGTAGACGTTTGCAGGCAGTATGGTATAAGTTATATGGAAGTCAGCGATGGCTCCATAACGATCCCTCATTCTGAAAAATGCGGATATATAGAAAAACTGACGCAGCATGGCACCGTGCTTAGCGAAGTTGGTAGTAAAGACGCGGCTCATATCATCCCTCCCTATAAATGGATCGAATTGATGAGGGCCGAACTTAGCGCAGGCGCCACCTATGTGATCGCCGAAGCAAGAGAAGCGGGTAACGTAGGCATCTATCGTGGTTCGGGAGAGGTGCGGGAAGGCCTGGTGCAGGAGATATTGACGCAAATACCCAGCGAAAAAATTATATGGGAAGCTCCACAAAAATCCCAGCAGCTCTATTTTATCGAATTACTGGGATGTAATGTGAATCTTGGCAATATCTCCCCAGCTGAAGTTATTCCTTTAGAAGCAATGCGTATTGGACTCCGCGGCGATACCTTTAGTTTATTTCTTGATAAAAAAGAGGCCTGATGAGGCTTTTCGGACTAATAGGATTCCCGTTATCTCATTCTTTTTCCAAAAAGTTCTTCACTGAAAAATTTGAAAAAGAAGGATTGGATGATTTCAAATATGAACTTTTCCCCATCGCCTCAATCAACGAACTGGTGGATGTACTTCGCAAACATCCTGAACTTCTCGGCCTAAATGTTACAATTCCCTATAAAGAGCAGGTTCTTTCTTACCTGCACGAAAAAGACGATGTCGTAAAAAAAATAAAAGCCTGCAACTGTATTGTTATTGAAGACGGGAAGTTGAAAGGGTACAACACTGACGTAATAGGATTTGAAAGGGCACTTAAGGAGAAGCTGGGGCCGGATCATACAAAGGCGCTGATACTGGGGGCAGGGGGAGCAGCTAAAGCAGTTGAATTTGTTTTGACCAAATTGAAAATCCCTTTCACGTATGTTTCCCGCCGACCATCGGTCAACAATTATTCATATGAACAGGTGACGCCATCAATACTTGTAAGTTATCCATTGATCGTAAATACCACGCCCCTGGGTATGTATCCTTCGGTAAATGAGGCACCGCAGCTTCCTTACGAAGCTTTAACGGCTTGCCACTATCTTTTTGACCTCGTATACAATCCTGAAAAATCTTTATTTCTTCAAAAAGGAGAGCAACAGGGAGCGACGATTAAAAATGGATATCAAATGCTGGTGATACAGGCGGAAGAGAGTTGGAGGATCTGGAATAGTTAGCCAGAGTTGTGAGCCCGCCTGACGGTAGGCAGGTCGATAGTTAGAACTCTCGATGCCGTCATTGCGAGGAGCGAAGCGCAGCAATCGCTTTTTGTGGGATGACCGCTATTTTCTTTTTGTCATAATCATAACAAACCATTCCTGTTTTGCCTGCTGCTACCAGCACATTTCTTCCTTCCAGTTGTTTTTCGAATTTATAATAAAGGTCAAAACTTACCTTGCTGATCTCCCCAACCGCGATTGATGCGATAACTATATCGCCGTAAAACAATTCATTTTTGAATTCTATTCCCACATCCGCCATGATCATTCCGAGTCCTTCAAATTCAAGCTCTTTATATCCATGCGTCTTCAGGAATTGAACCCGTGCTTCATGCATCAGGCTAAGTATCGTATCGTTGCCGACATGATCACCGTAGTTGATGTCCGTAATGCGAACTGGAATAGAAGTAGTAAAAGGAAATTTTTCCGGCAGTTCAATTTTTATCCTTGCCATGAACAGGGTTTGATACTAAAATTAAAGAAAGGCATTTTAAAGGTCGGTGTTCAATGTGTTCACCAGGCTGAGAATGTCCATGAAGTTTCCATTAGCCGTGGGAGCGCAGGCGAGTTTTTCCTGCCATTTTTTTAATTGGTCCTTACAGTCCGGGTCCTGTTCCTGGCCCGAAACGCAACATACCAGGTTACCCCATTTTTTTGACATGCGAACAATGCCGCCCTCGGGAGTCATGTACATGATATACCTGTCGGCAAGATTAGGAGTATGCTCATTATAAGCATAGCTTGCTTCCAATGCATCCGTTCCATTTGAACCGGCGTAACTGGTCTTTGATTTTTTGACAGACCTGGCTTTTACTATTTCAGTGCTAACGTTCGGCTCGTTATTAATTTCATTATTATCGTCTTCAACGTTCCTGGTTTCCGGTGGCATGGCAGATTCTGAGGGTATCCGCCGGGTTCTTGACCCCGTGTCTGCACGTTTAACCGGATTGGTTGGAGTTATGGCAATCTCAGTACCTGTCTTATTGTTATTGGAACGGGTTAATTTGAAGATGCCAAAGGCGACGAGACCAATAACTGCGGCAGCTGCAGCATAACGAACAAAAGAAAGCTTCCGGTTTATGGCGACCGGCGCCGCTTCTGCAGGTTCCAGTGCGCTGGTGATCTTTTCCCAGGCATCATGGGGTGGCGTGGCTACAGCATTGTAAAGTGTTGAAGGGAATTTGTCAGGGATATGTGATTCATCCAAAGCAGCAGCGATCTTATCCCACGCCGTGGGTGGCGGGGCCTGTTCATAATCGTATAATTTATCCTTCAAGCTGCTCATGATTTCGCCTTTACCTCGTTTTGCTGTTCTATATATGTCCTCACCATATCCTGCAATATCACTTTGGCCCTGGAAAGCTGCGATTTGCTGGTTCCTTCACTAATACCAAGCATGTCACCGATCTCTTTATGCGTATATCCTTCTACCACGTACATATTGAATACTGTGCGATAACCTGGCGACAGCTGCCTGATCAGTTCCAGGATGTCTTTTTCAGCCAGGCTATCCAACACTGACAGGTATTTTCCTTCCACCGTACTTTCTTCCTTTTCCGTCACTGGCTGCAGGTAGCGACGACGCCGGAAATGTTCGATAGCTGTATTTACAAATATTCTTCTGATCCAACCTTCGAACGATCCGTCGCCCCGGTAGCTATCCAGTTTTTTAAAGATCTTGATAAAACCTTCCTGTAATATATCTTCTGCTTCTTCGGAACTGGTGGCGTAGCGGAGACAAACAGCGTACATGCGGGGAGAAAAACGGCGATACAATTCTTCCTGCATACGCCGGTTACCTTCAATACATCCACTGATTAAGTCGCTTTCGGGAGTGATATGGTTGCGTTCGGAGCTCAAATTTTTTATGGTTCTATGGTGTTCAAAAATGCTACCAGTTTTTCCGTGGCCTTTGTCCTGTGACTGAAGGTCTTTTTCTCTTCCAAGTCCATCTCTCCAAATGTCTTATGCGAACCGGCAGGTACAAAAACAGGGTCGTATCCGAAGCCCTGGATGCCTCTTTTCTCGTCAATGATCTTACCTTCGCAAACTCCCTCAAATTGAGTTTCTCTTTCATTTATAATAAGAGAGATTACCGCTCTAAACCTTGCGGTTTTGTCGCCCTTATCCCCCAGTTTTTGCAAAAGCTTCTCAATATTCTTGTCAAAAGAACGGCCTTCACCTGCATAACGTGCGCTCCTGACCCCAGGCTCGCCGTTCAGCGCAGTTACTTCAAGACCGGTGTCTTCACTAAAACAGCCTAAAATCCCGGGATCTGTTTTGACCAGGCGATAAATCGTTCTAGATTTTTCTGTGGCGTTAGCCTCCAAAGTATCATGAGGCTCCGGTATATCTATGTTGATGCCAGCTTCCTTTAGAGTTATTATTTCGATGGATTGATTTACGACGGCTTTTACTTCTTCGGCTTTATGTTGGTTATTGGTTGCGAAGATTAGTTTCATGAATGCAAAGAAAGGGAGATTATTTTTCTAATAAAACAGGCCCTTAAGGTTTTTCAACCGGCTGAAGGTTAAATCACTTCTTACAATTCGAGTCCGAATCTCATTAAATAGCGAAAAGTCTTCGAAGGCAAACCCATAATTTGCTTTTCAGTAAGTCATCTTTTCTTAACTCTTCCAGGGAAGGAGAGAAGAGAAACGTTGCGCTGGCGAAAGGTTGCAACTGGAAATGCGGAAAATTTACTGGCAGGCCAAAAGAAACAGGTTCGATCCCAAAGAGAAAAATGATCTTGCTCGAAAACTGCGCGATCATTTCTTTATAATTGATCTCATCATAGTTATTGCCGTTCACAATAGCCACATCAGCCAGACCAAGTTTACAGGCAGTGAGAAGCTTTGTCAGTAAATTCAGTTCTTCATCAGGCAGATGAACTGAATCGCTATAGTTGACTACGGCCAGTATGTTCTTTTTATTTTCTCCCAGGTATTTCCATTTATTGGCAGAGTCGCTCGTTTTGTTCAAAGACGAAACGGCTTGTTCGCCTGGTTCCTGGTCGCTCAACACCAGGGAGCGTTTATATAAATCTGCTACGACAGATGCAGGGAGCTGAATATGGTTTAGGTTCATAAATAATTGGATAAACGCTAATGGGTGTTAGTGTTTTTTTGTTTCTTTGCACTTCAAATTTAAACATTTTTATGATCGCAGCGACGGACATTTTAGTCACAAAATCGGGAAGGAGCAAGCTACAGGACCTAAACCTCGACAACCTGCCTTTTGGCCGTTATTTTTCCGATCATATGCTGGAAGCCGATTATGAAAATGGCTCCTGGAGGAACATTGAGATCAAACCTTACCAACCTTTATTATTAAGCCCGTCATTGGCGGCTCTTCATTATGGGCAGGCCATTTTTGAAGGGATCAAAGCATACAAAGACAGGCAGGGAAACGCCTTTATTTTTCGGCCCCAGGATAATTTCCGTCGGTTTAATATTTCTGCCGAGAGAATGCAGATGCCGACTGTTCCCGAAGAATTATTCATGGAGGGTATGCGCAAACTGGTTGAGATAGACAAGAACTGGATTCCTTCCCGTGAAGACCATTCCCTGTATATCCGCCCTTTCATGTTTTCATCTGATGAATTGATCGGCGTCCGTCCTTCGGACAACTATAAATTCATGATCATCCTTAGTCCAACGGGCCCTTATTATGCAGCCCCAATGCGGATCTATGTGGAGGAACGATATGTTAGGGCTGCACCCGGAGGCGTAGGCTACGCAAAAGCAGCGGGCAACTATGGAGCAGCCATGTTGGCTACTGCCGAAGCCAAAAAGAAAGGATACGACCAGGTTTTGTGGACAGATGCCGTTGAACACAAGTATGTGCAGGAGATTGGAACAATGAATGTTTTTTTCATAATCGGGAATAAGGCTATTACTCCCGATCTCGAACAGGAAACAATTTTAGAGGGAGTTACGCGACAAAGCGTGATCACATTATTAAAAGAAATGGGTTTATCAGTTGAAGAAAGACAGTTGAGCATAGATGAAATAACCGATGCTTACAAATCCGGGTCGCTTCTCGAAGTGTTCGGGACTGGCACTGCTGCGACCATATCACTGATAAAAGAACTCAGGTATAAGGACTTCGTTATGCAGTTCGACGTGGAAAAATGGAAAACTGCTCCCACTCTGAAAAAATGGCTGACCGATATTCGTGAGGGCAGGAGGGAAGATAAGTACGGGTGGATGGTGAAGGTTTAGAAAGTGGGGAGAAACAGAGCGAAAGCGTCGTTCCGATAGTATGTTTTCTCCTCGCCCTCGCTCTGTTTCCCGCTCTGTTTGGTGGCGGGCATAACAGTTTTAAGGCAGGGTTTAAAAATTATACCATCCTATCTTTAAAATTCTCATTTAAACCCCTACCTTTGCCGTCCCTAAAATTTAAAGGTTCAGAATGCCTACAATTCAACAATTAGTACGTAAAGGAAGAGACATTATCAGGGCGAAAAGCAAATCCAGGGCTTTGGATAGCTGTCCCCAGCGTCGTGGCGTATGTACCCGTGTGTATACAACCACACCTAAGAAGCCAAACTCGGCTCTTCGTAAAGTTGCCAAAGTTCGTCTGACCAATAAAGTAGAGGTTATTGCCTACATCCCTGGTGAAGGCCATAATTTACAGGAACACTCTATCGTATTGATCCGCGGTGGTCGTGTAAAAGATCTTCCCGGTGTTCGTTACCACATTGTTCGCGGTTCATTGGACACTGCCGGTGTAAAAGACCGTAAGAAAAGCCGTTCTAAATACGGTACGAAGAAAGAAAAAGCAAAGAAATAATTCATAGATAAATAAACAGCGATGCGCAAAGCACAAGCAAAAAAACTTCCTTTAGCTCCGGATCCAAAATTCAACGATAAACTGGTAACCCGGTTTGTCAATAACCTGATGTGGCAGGGAAAAAAGAGCGGAGCCTTCAATATTTTTTATGATGCGTTGGATAAAGTATCAAAGCAAACCAACGAAGACGGATATGAAATATGGAAAAGGGCTTTGTCCAATGTTACCCCATCTGTAGAAGTGCGCAGCCGTCGTATCGGTGGTGCCACTTTCCAGATCCCTGCCGAGGTTAGGCCTGACAGGAAAATATCGCTCAGCATTAAATGGCTCATCCGTTATAGTCGGGACAGGAATGGTCGCAGCATGGCTGATAAGCTCGCAGGCGAAATAGTTGCAGCAAGCAAAGGTGAAGGCGCAGCATTCAAGAAAAAAGAAGATACACACCGTATGGCGGAAGCTAACAAAGCTTTTGCTCATTTCAGGGTGTAAAAGATACAAGGACAACACTCCTCATAACCATCCCGGATGCCAGTTAAGGTTCGGGGTGGTTTTTTGTTTATATGATCTTGCACTTTATTTCATAAAAAAAGTCCCGCACCGTGGCGCGAGACTTGGAATATCCTGATTGGTTTTATTCGTTAAGAAGCGTTTTCTTCTGATTCGTTCTGTTCTCCTGCATCGGAAGACCAGGTTTTGTTTGCTTCAGAATCGTTCGTTGAAGGCTCATGTTCTGTTACTATCACCACTTCTTCCACTATTACAGGTAAAGGTTCCGGTTTTGCAATTGGCCTGGGTTTAGAAGCTGGTTTGGGTTTTTTAGCAGCGGCTTTTTTGGGGGCTGCTTTCTTTGGAGCTGCTTTTTTAGGCGCTGCTTTCCTGGCAATTTTTTTAACGGCCTTTTTAGCCTTTCTCTTTGTTGCTTTCTTTTTTGGAGCTGTCTTTTTCCTTAGGACTTTCTTTTTAGGAGCTGCTTTTCTCTTTGGAGCAGCCCTTTTCTTTGCAGCTTTTTTAGCTGTTTTTTTCTTAGCTGGTTTTGATTTCTTCTTGGAGGGCATACAATGCGATTTTGGAGTTAAATAAAATTTAAGGGGAGTTGAAATTACAATGATTCAGAATTAAAACAATTTAATTGTAAAATTAATTTTAAAAATAGTTATTGTATTGATGAAACTACGTTGACATCAAAATGAAGACTACCGCAGCAAAAGGTAATCTATGCACGCGGATAGATTCGTACAAACCCTTCTTTGATGAGCGCTGGAGCTCAGTTTCTGGGGTAAGAATTAACTCATGCTTAATCGGCAATTTTCTCCCGAATTCCCTTACCTTTGCGCCCTAAAAATTATCAGCTTACGAGGTTTGAATAGGCGGATAATGTTCTCGATAAGGTCCCCCCGTTGCCCATATAAACCAGCAACTGCGGATCAGCCGGGGACAGTCAAACAAATCAAAAATCTTCAATCATAAATAACCATGGCAGACTTAAAGTTTCAAAGGAATTTCGGAATCGCCGCTCACATCGATGCGGGAAAGACCACGACAACGGAACGTATCCTCCGTTATACCGGTATGATCCATAAAATCGGGGAGGTGCATGAAGGTGCTGCTACCACTGACTGGATGGAACAGGAGAAGGAACGGGGTATCACTATTACTTCCGCTGCAGTAAGCTGCCAATGGAATTTCCCGACCAACCTGGGAAAAGCTACAGGAGATACCAAGAAATATTATTTCAATATCATCGACACTCCCGGGCACGTTGACTTTACCGTGGAAGTGGAACGTTCCATGCGCGTATTGGACGGTTTGATCGCTTTATTTTCCGCAGTGGATGGAGTAGAGCCTCAGTCTGAAACCGTATGGCGCCAGGCTAACCGTTACAACGTTCCGCGTATCGGTTTTGTAAACAAGATGGACCGTGCCGGAGCTGATTTCTTAAACGTGGTAAAGCAGGTGAAAGAAATGCTTGGTTCCAAGGCAGTGCCTCTTCAATTGCCGATTGGCGCTGAAGACGATTTTAAAGGCGTTGTCGACCTGATCAAGATGAAAGGTATCATCTGGCACATGGAAACTGAAGGAATGACCTATGACGAAGTAGAAGTACCGGCCGATATGCTTGAAGAAGCCCAGGAATGGAGAGCCAGCCTGGTAGAAGCAGTCGCTGAATACGACGATAAGTTGATGGAGAAATTCTTTGATGATCCTAACAGCATCACGGAAGATGAAATGCACGAAGCTATCCGCAAGGCTACTATCGACCTAAGCATCGTACCGATGATGTGCGGTTCTTCATTTAAAAATAAAGGCGTCCAGACAGCTTTGGATGCGGTTTGCCGTTACCTGCCCAGCCCAATGGATATTGAGGCCGTGGAAGGAACCAATCCTGATACCGGTGAGAAAGAAAAACGCAGGCCTGATCCAAAAGAACCGTTTGCAGCGTTGGCATTTAAGATCATGACCGACCCATTTGTAGGTCGCCTCGCATTCTTCAGGGTTTATTCCGGTACACTCGACGCCGGATCTTATGTATTGAATGTAAGAAGCGGTAAAAAAGAAC
>VBAT01000119.1:504-4140 GCA_005884665.1 Bacteroidota bacterium | reverse complement strand
CAATTTTTTTAAATGCTCAAGCAAAGCCGTTCTGTTCTGTTCGTCATCATGTTTCAATGATAGATGAAGGTATTCGCCGAACGTGTAGCAGCTTAATGTATTGGGATGATGGTTCAGATCATTGAGCAGGCGAAACATTTTAGTGGCCCTGGCCTTGTAAAGGTGGCCGGGATAAGACCTGATAATGGCTCCCGGAGTGTCAATGGATAATATTTTGCCGGTTTGTATCAGCGCTATCCTGTCACAAAGAGAAGCTTCATCCATATAAGGTGTGGAAACGATGATCGTTATATTTTGTTCCTTCAATCGTTTCAACATTTCCCAAAATTCCTTTCTCGAAACAGGGTCAACACCGGTAGTGGGTTCGTCTAAAAACAGAATGCTGGGTTTGTGGATTAAAGCGCAGCATAACGCCAGTTTTTGTTTCATTCCACCCGAAAGCTTTCCTGCCCTGCGATCTTTGAAGGGGGCTATCTGAACATAAATATCTTTTATCAGCTCATAATTCTCTTCGATGCTGGTGCCAAAAACCGTGGCAAAAAAGGTTAAGTTTTCTTCAACGCTGAGGTCCTGGTACAAGGAAAATTTGCCGGGCATATAACCTACATTCTTGCGTATCTGTTTATAATCTTTCACCACATCAAGCCCGTCCACGGTTGCCATCCCTTTTTCCGCTAACAGTAAGGTGGTGAGTATACGAAAGATGCTTGTCTTGCCAGCTCCATCCGGTCCGATCAGTCCGAATAATTCGCCTTTTTCAACCGAGAAAGAAATATCATCGACAGCAATTTTTTTTTCTTTGCCGTATGTTTTGGTGATATTATGAACAGTAACTGCCTGCATCTTCTATAGTTTTACGTCCGCGTACATTCCTATCTTGAGGAAGCCATCGTTCTGCACTCTGATCTTTACTGCATATACAAGGTTGGCCCGTTCATCCTTTGTCTGGATAGTCTTTGGCGTGAATTCCGCCTTATTGCTAATCCATTCAATCGTTCCTGTATAGTCCTTTGACTTTCCATTGGCATCATCCACCATTACTTTCACAGGCTGGTTGATCTTTACGGATGATAGCTGGTTGCCGGAGATGTAGGCCCTGAGGATAAGAGATGATAGGTCTGCAATTTTATACAACGGCTTTCCGTTCTGCATACTTGGTCAGAACGGTTCCGTTTACCGGGTTGATGATCCGGGAATTGGCGAGCTGTTCGTTTATTTGTTCTATCTGAACTTTCAGGGGAGCCGTTTCACCCACCAGTCCATTGGTTTGAGTGTGCAACACAGATGTTTGAGCAGCTTCCTGTCCTTTGATCACTTCCAGTTCTTTTTGAAGTGCATCAACCGATGCGGTAATATCATCCAATTGTTTGGGAGTGGCGGCATCCGCTTTTACTAAATTCTCGATGCGTTTTTTTTCAACCAACTGGGCCGTTAATTTTGTTTGTGCAACCGCTAATTGTTTTTTATAAGCATTCGTTTGTGCGGCCACATCGGGGGTTTTCTCCAGCAACGACTTCACCTGGGATTCCAATTGTTTCTTTTTCAGGTAAAGCTGTATGCTGTCTATATAACCGATATACTGTCCTGCTTTCAGCATTTGACCTTCTTCAATGGTAAATTCCTTTACCACTCCATTTGTTTCCGCCGATATAATGGATTCTGTGGCCTCAAATGTACCCGAAGCATCATAATCGTGGTTGCCGCTATTGCAGGCAACCAGGCTGATGGCTGTAAATGCCGATAAAACTATTTTCTTCATATCTGTCATGTTTGTCAGGTTTGTCAGGTTTGCGTTGGTTATAATTTTCCGGTTGTTATTTGCTGGTCATATTGGGCCAGCAGTAATTGTGTCTCATGTAAAAGCCGGCTTTGTTTCGCCTGGTCGTCCGTATTTACTTCCCGCAGGTAATCACTGGAATTAATAACCCCGTATTCCAATTGCGCAAGGGCCGTATTTTTTATTCGCGTTCTCAGTTTAATTATTTCATCGTCAGATTTAATAAGACGTTGCAGCTTTATTATATCGGCATTTTGTTTTTTTAAAGTAAGTTCGGTATTAAACAAAAATGTTTCCTGCTGCAGGTCTACCACGTTTCGTTTGATGTGTAATAAAGCTTTATCCTTTTTTGTCGTGTATAAACCGGATAAGGACCAATTAAGCCTTACGCCACCTATATAGTAAACATCAAAGTCATTTTTAAGCATATCTAAAGCGGGTCTGCCCATGCCCCCTTGCAGGAATAACCCGAACCTGGGTTTGTTTGTGGCTTTCACCAATTGATCTTCTACATCAATGGACATCTTTTCTTTCTCATAAAGAATCAATTCGGGTCGGTTGATCTGCTGAGAGGCAACCAGGCTGGCAGGTCTTTCCAGCACGATATCGTTGTCTAAAGGTTTGTTGATAAAATAGCTGAGCATGCTGATGTACGCCGCGCTCATTGATTGTAATTCGATGGCCCGCTGATCAGCTTTAAGGATTTCTGCGTCAAGTGCATCTCCACTGCTTTTAAGCGCTGTGCCGTTGGCAATAGCGGCTTTTACTTTATCCAGGCCAAGCCGGATATCTTTTTTCAGCATCTCTGTTTGTGCCAATTGCTCCCCCGCGAGTAATATTCCGAAGAAGAGCTGGTTGATCCTTTCGGTTAATTTATATAACTCAACTTCCAGTTGTTGTTGTTCAATGCCGGCATCCGCTTCAATCGCGTTTTTTTGTAGTTTATTGACACCTGCGTCAAATATCGTCTGGTTCACCTCAGCGTAAAGCTTATACTGGTCCCTGCTAAGAATGGGTATGGGGGTATGGTTGTATTGGGAATTTTGACAGGTATCCCCGTTACATCTGATTGATAACTGGCTTGTCCATTTATGGTAAATTGAGGAAGCAAGGGTGTTGAAACATTTGCGATTGAATACTCTTTGCTTTTTGTGATCAGGTCCTGTTGTTTTATCAACGGGTAGTTTTGTTTTGCCAGCTTATAACATTCTTCTATCGATATAGTGTTTTGCGCCTGTGCACTACCAGAAAAAAAAGAAACCGGGATGAAGAATATGGCTAATAAATGTTTCATAATCGTCACTGAATAATTGGTTTGAATAAAGTCTTCCAACTTTTCACAAAGTGACGACGGAAAAGGCGTTTGTACAATTGAAATGCAACGAAACGGAACGTGCTGACAGGGAAGCGGAAAAATGGCAGTATTGGCAGGCGGACAAATTGAATAAAGATCTACGCCGGCAATCTAGTGCGGTGAGCCCCTTCTTTTTCGGGTAAAGCAAGCAGATTAAAATGACTGATAAATGAGCGAAGAGAAGACATAGTATAACAAGCAGGAAGGCGGGAAGAATTTTTTAATGAGTTTCCTCGCCGTCTTCCCGGCGAATCACCGTTGGTAAGAGGGGAATCAATCAAACCATTTCCTGAATTCCGAGGCTTTTTCTTTACTGACAATTAATTCGCTGGTTTTTATTCCCCGCAATTTCAATGTCAGTTTGCCGGTATCATCGCCGCGATAACTGTCAATAAAAGGAAGGTGTACCAGGTGTTGCCGGTTTACCCGGTAAAATGCTTTGGGATTAACTAGTTCTTCTACTTCATCGAGCGAACGAAAATCTGTAATAAATTTATGGCCCTCC
>VBAT01000119.1:0-426 GCA_005884665.1 Bacteroidota bacterium | reverse complement strand
GTGGACAGCAAAACGTTCCTTGAATTGTTTGCCCTGGTTAAAATTGGAAAACAATTCTTTCATTTGTTGCAGGTACATTGCATCATTGAATTTGGCCTGGAGTAAATGAAATTTCTGAAAAGCGGCTGCCAGGTCATTTTTGTCAATAGGCTTCAACAAATAATCAATGCTGTTGACCTTGAATGCACGGATAGCATATTCATTATAAGCTGTCGTGAAGATAACCGGGCAGGTTAATTTATATTCAGAAAAAATATCCAGGCTGATACCATCAGCCAGTTGTATATCAGAAAGTATAAGATCAGGCTGCGGATTTTCGGACAGCCATTTAAGCGATGATTTTACCGACGGCAACGGCCCGATCAATTCGACCGAAGGCTCTACCTGTTTTACCTGTTTCATCAGGCTTTCGGCGACTAATTGTTC
>VBAT01000118.1:1532-3212 GCA_005884665.1 Bacteroidota bacterium | reverse complement strand
TATTACAATGATCGGCAGCAGGACGATATCCGATTGACTCCTCAGCAGCACCGCGAGCGCAACAAAAAAAATGTTAATGCCTGCGATCCAGATCACGGCACCGCCATGCGATAGCCCGATTGCCAGCAGCCGGTGATGAAGATGTTTCCGGTCTGCGTGGAAGGGTGACTGCAGGCTGCGCAGTCTTAAAATGATCACCCGCAGCGTATCGAACATTGGAATGATAAGCACACATATAGCCGTGCAAATGGAGCCCTGGAATTTTGCCATATGGTCATCCGGCAATGTGTAATTGTAGTTGATAAATCGGATCGCGAAAAATGAAAGCACCAATCCCACCGTCAAGGCACCCGTGTCACCCATGAAGATACTCGAGGGCTGCCAGTTGAAACAAAGAAATGCGATTAGCGCACCGGCAAAGCACAGGGCGATAAGACTCAGGTAAGGAAGATCGGCGATGTAAAACCAAACTCCGAAAAAGAACATCGCCAGGAACCCGACGGTACCCGCCAGTCCATCAATACCATCGATGAGGTTGTATGCGTTGGTTATGATAATCACCGTGAATAAGGTAATGGCATAGGAAAGGGCAATCGGGAACTGGCCGCCATCGCCAAGGAACCCGTAGAATGATCGAAGCATCACGTTCTCCAAAAAGACGAGTACAAACACCGGCAAGAACTGGCTGAAGAGTTTTTGTCTCGGCGTCAACGCCAGAACGTCATCGCGAAGTCCAATCAGAAACATGAGCGTAACCGAAACAAAAAAATACTTCATGTTTATCCACTGCTGAAGAGGAAGCGACATCAGGAATGCGAGGAAACTACCCACCAAAATTGAAACGCCGCCCATGGAGGGCACAAACTCAGAATGGATCTTGTGCGTGCCCGGTGCATCAAACCATTTCAGTTGTTTGAATATCTTGATGATGACCGGAAACAAGAGGAAGGAAATCAGAAACGCGATAGCGGAGAAAACTGAGAGCCGGGTGACGTTCATCATGCAAATCAATACGCCTTTTCGCTGCCACGCAAAAGTTCGTAGATCGTCAATATAATAATTTTAATGTCCAGCAGGAAAGACCAGTTCTCGATATAAAATCGGTCGAGCTTTACGCGATTCTTCATATCGATTACGTCTTTCGTTTCACCGCGGTAGCCTTTGCTTTGGGCAAGGCCAGTTACGCCCGGCTTCACAAAGTGGCGTGCCATAAACTTGCCAATTACTTTCGCATATTCTTCTGTATGCTTCAGCATGTGCGGCCGCGGTCCCACAATTGACATCTCCCCACCCAGTACGTTAAGGAATTGTGGCAACTCGTCCAGGCTGGTTTTGCGAAGGAAAGAACCCACGCTGGTTATTCTCTTGTCATTGCGGGATGCCTGGCGCTGATCAGATTCGTTGTTAACTTGCATGGTCCTGAATTTCAAGCACCAAAACTCCTTGTTATTCTGGCCGGTGCGCCGCTGCCGGAACAAAACTGGCCCCCTCGAGTCAAGTTTAATGGCGATGGCAATCAATGGGAACAGCCACGAAAACAGCAGGACAAATAGCGTCGTTGAAAAGATCAAGTCAAAGACACGCTTCACTACTTGATTGCGTCGCTCATCAAGCGGCATCGAACTCACGTTGAGCACCGGAATGTGGTCGTACCGTTCGAGTTCGAGTCCCTTGAAAGAA
>VBAT01000118.1:0-1428 GCA_005884665.1 Bacteroidota bacterium | reverse complement strand
ATCCACTTGTTGAGTCTTCAGGTAGGTCTCGATTTGATCCAATTTCCCGAGGATCTTGGGATTTGAATGAAAGTCATCAAAAAAGCCGACGAACCTGTATCCATGCTCAGGATGCATTCGAAAGAAATATTCCATTTGCTTTGATATGGCCCCATATCCAACCACCACCACGAGGCGAAAATTATATCCTCGGGCGCGATAGATCTGGAGGAAATACGAGAACAACAAACGCCACGTCAATACAAAAAAGAGGAAGGCGAAATATACCAGGGGCGGCCCCCACTTGTGTACCAATTGAAAATCAAGAAGGTAGACGGCTGTGCACGTGACAAGAAAATGTTGGAACACGGTGTAGGTGATCTCCCCGATAATTTTAACAAAACTTTGAACGCGCGAGATCCTGTAAGGATTCGTGTAAAAAATGATGACGAGCCAGGAGACGTTGAGGATACAAAGAAAATAGAACCAGTTATTGTTTCCGGCCTCCTGGAAAGTTTCGATGATGAAGTGGCCGGTAAAATACAGTGCTACAAAAAGGCCATTGAGGACGAGTATGTCGCCTAAAAATATAAGAAACCTTAAGTACCTTGAAAACCGGTGGTTCATAGCCGGGCAAAATTAACCAAATCAACCTTAATACTGATTTTATCGAACAAGTCAATCAACCGGTAACCGGCGCGGGCGCAAGCCGGTATTTCTATTTCTGGGCGATGGCTGGATTGCTGTTGATTGCCTCCGGATTGAGGTATTACCACCTGGGTTATCAAAGTTATTGGGTAGACGAGATCGCTTCAATGAATGGAAGCGGTCCCGATCAGAGTTGGGCCGGGGTGATTGAATACTGTCACTTTGACCAGCCTCCCGCCTACTTCTTCATGATGCACGCCTGGTTCAAGATCTTCCCGTTCAATGATATCTCGGGTCGTTTCTTCGGAAAGGAAGTCAAAGATCCGCGCACGGGTCTGATCGCGGCCATCATCACAACGTTCAGCTACATCCACTTCTTCTTCTCGCAGGAAACATGCTTTTATACGTTGCTATTTTTTGCAACTGCCCTTTCATACCTCTACTTCATTCGTGGAGTGAAGTACCGGGCACCGCGCGACTTTTTCTTATATACCGTCTTCACTTCACTCGTCCTTTACACCCATTACTTTGGCTTGATTGTCTTTGCAACCCAGGGTATACTCTTTTGTCTGCTCTTGATTTTCTATCCCTTTGACAGGAAATTCCTGGTTCTCTCTATTGCGGCGGGGATAGCTGTTGCCGTATCAATCCTTCCGTGGGTTCCCGTTTTTTTATCAGATGTCCAAATCAAGGAATTCTGGATTCAGATGGAGCCCTTCTATTTTCCAATCAAGTACTTCTATGTCTACTTCAAAGACTTGGTTTCCTGTGTAGTATTTGGATCGGTGCTCGTTTTTTACG
>VBAT01000011.1:104321-110559 GCA_005884665.1 Bacteroidota bacterium | reverse complement strand
TGTTTTTGGTGGTATTCAATGGAATCATACCCACTTTGTTGGTGACACCCCAACGACCACTGATATACTCGGTCCTTTTTATCGCCCAGGTGCTCCGTTCAGAAGCAACATTAATCCGCCCGGCTTTTCTGGCGATTTGTTGCATTTTTCCGGAACCGTATTAAAAGAAGATGGCAAAACACCATTTCAAAATTGCCTGGTGGAAATTTGGCAATGCGATTCAGATCAACATTATGATAATACGTCGGATGAATACCGCTACCGGGGAGCCCAAAAGACAGATGCTTCAGGTAAATACTCTTTTATTACAACACAGCCTGTTCCTTATCCGATAGAAGAAGGCTCGTCAATTTACAGGCCTGCACATATTCATATGCGCATTACCGGTGATACAGAGCAGGATTTGATTACTCAAATTTATTTTAAAGGAGATTCTTTGATAGAACAGGATCACGCTGCATCAGCGTCTACAGCTATTAATCGTATTTTAAGCATTGATAAAAACAATCGAAACGAAAAAGAACTGAGGTTTGATGTTGTATTGGCAAAAGAATTAAAGCCTGCTGATGAAGTGTTTAAAAAGCTTGCCGGTGTTTATAAAATGAATGACAAATCACTAATTGAATTTTACAAAGATGGAGACTTGATGTTTATGAAATGGAATGGACAAATAAGAGAGGCATTATCATACAAAGGGAAAAATGAATTTTCAGGAGGTGTGAACAATGCCACAACAGCAAAGTTTGAAATTATATCTAATCAGGACGTAAAAGTTACACTACATTTTTATGCCCTGGTGTTAAAAAAAGGGCTAATTCTTGAAGGAGTAAAAGCATTTAAATATTGATCATAGTGCATTTCAGTTTTTAGACGACCCACTATATGTGCGTTGTGCGAAATAAATGGTGAAAAAAAAGAATTCTTCCAGGTATAACGTTGGCCCATCGCAGAGCTGGTGCAACATCTACAACGCCGATACAACCTATTCTCGACAGAAAAGACGGACATCGACAGCACTTGCGTCGAATTAAATCAATTTTTTTCGAATGCGTTTAAGAAGCAACTTTGCGCAGACTTAATAAACGGGAAATATGACAAGAATCGGACTTATCCGGGAAGGAAGACAACCGGCAGATAACCGCGTTGCCCTGACACCTGCGCAATGTAAATGGATCCTGAAGAACTCCAGCGATATCGAGATCAAAGCCCAGCATTCGACTTCAAGATGCTTTTCGGACAAAGAATACCAGATGGCCGGTGTTGAAGTAAAAGAGGAGCTGAGTGATTGCGACCTGCTTTTTGGTATCAAAGAAGTACCTATCGATCAACTGATCCCAGGTAAGACCTATCTTTTCTTTTCACACACCAAAAAAAAGCAACCGCGAAACCGCGGCATGCTCAAAACGATACTCGATAGAAATATAACGCTGATCGATTACGAATGCCTGGAACATGACGACGGCCAAAGGATCATTGGTTTCGGATTTTTTGCCGGGGTTGTAGGCGCCCATAACGGGATGATGGCTTATGGCAACAGGACAGGCTTGTATAAATTGCAAAGAGTCTACAAACAAAGAAGCTTCCGCGAACTCATTCACACCTATTTCGGAGTTCGTCTACCCAATGTAAAGATCGCCGTTACCGGTTCAGGCCGCGTAGCACACGGCATCCTGGAGATCATGAACCTGATGGGCATACATGAAGTAGAGCCTGAAGACTACCTGCGCCGCCGTTTTTCTTATCCCGTTTATACACAACTGAAAGCAGCTGACCTTTACCAGAGTAAGATCACCGGCAAGTATAGCCGCCCGGAATTTCATGATCACCCGGAAAACTATGAGTGCCTGTTCCTGCCTTATACAGAGCAGACCGATATATTGATGAATGGAGTCTACTGGGATAAAACCGTGCCCAGGCTATTTGAAAAAAAGGATGTACATCCTGAAACTTTTATTATACAGACCATTGCTGATATAACGGATGATGCCGAAGGTTCCGTACCGATCAACCTGGGCGACCAGACGATCGAAGATCCTGTGTATGGAGTAGACAAAAAAACTCTTGCTAAAACGGAACCCTATCTCCGTAGTTCGATTGACCTGATGGCCGTAGGAAATCTTCCCAACGAATTACCCCGCGATGCCAGCCGCTATTTTGGCGAGCAGTTGATCAAGTTTGTGTTGGAAGACCTGTTGAAAGGAGGATCACAGATCATAACCAGGGCTACAATTGCTAAAAATGGAAAACTGACTGCACCGTTTGAATACCTGACCGACTATGTTGAATGATGTTGCTTCTCCGCCCTTCGGCGGATGGCAATGACGTCATCCAGCATCCATCATTCATAACCCTAAACCTTCAGCTTCATTTTAAAGATATAAATAATAATCTCTCAGTAGTTCAATAAACATTGGAGTATACTGTTGTTGTTCATCCCAAATACTGATTTCTGCCGTTATTTTTTCCTTATCGCTTTCATGGCCGCCCTGAATCATGGTTCTGAAAAGATCATGGTTTAAGGATTGCCGGACGGATATTTTTTGAAGGATTGACAGACCGGAATCATCGATCAATTTTTCAGCTTCTTCGCTTCTTTTATAGGGCAATAAAAGAAAGAATGACCCATGAGGTGAAAGATTTTCCCGGATAAGTTTTAAAAGTTGCTGTAACGATAAGCCATCATGGTGGGCGAGGTTTTTTTTCGCATCTGCTGATTTCAGTTCATTCTCATAAAATGGTGGATTGCTGATGATGATGTCATATTTGGAGGCAAACTCGAATTGCGAGGCATCCGCCCGGTAAACCTTTACCCGATCCTTCCACGGTGAATCTGAAACATTTTCGTTTGCCTGAACGAAAGTATCATGATCGATCTCAATTGCGTCGATCAAGGCATTTGTTTTTTGCGCCAGCATTAGCGACAACAACCCTGTACCGGTTCCAATATCGAGAACCCGTCTCACGTCTGACGTTTGACGTGTTACTTCCTGACGTTTGACCTCCTCCGCTGTCCATGCTCCAAATAAACACGCATCGGTCGTCACCTTCATGGCGCAGCGGTCCTGGTAAATAATGAATTGCTTGAATTGAAAATGAGAATTTGCCATGGAGCCTATTCCGCATTCGCGGGTTGGGTAAATACAATATGATTGCCAAACGGGTCTGTGACAGACATTTCAATAGTACCCCATTCGGTATTTTCAACTCCCGGTTTATAATAACGATAATCTTTTTCTCTCAACTCATGATGAAGTTGGCGGACATCATTCAGCTGTATCCTAATCCGGCTGCCTGGGATGCAGTCGCCATAGTGTTCGGTAAGATGAAGAATAATTCCATCCCTGGATACCTGGCAGTAAAGAGGAAAGTTTTCACCAAAGCGATGTTCCCAGTCGATGGAAAAACCCAGCCAACCAATATAGAATTCTTTTGCCTTGTCAACGTCCAGTATTCGTAAAACGGGGATGATGGTCTGGTTTGTGCCCATAGTCTTCTTATTTACCATTCAGCTCTTGCAGAAGAGCTCACTGAGAGATCGGCAAAATCATTTTCCAGGAACTTGTAGTAAGCAGTGATCGCGATCATAGCGGCATTGTCTGTACAATATTCAAACGCCGGGATAAATGTTCTCCATTTGTGCTTTTCTCCCATCTCAGAAAAAGCTTTCCTCAACCCGCTGTTGGCCGACACACCACCAGCGATGCAGATATCCGTTATGCCCGTTTGAACAGAAGCTTTTTTCAACTTGTTTAATAAAATAGTAATAATGCGGTGCTGGATCGATGCGCAGATATCATTGAGGTTATCATCTATAAATTTTTTCTTCTCATCTTCTGTGGCCATGAACTCTTCCTTATAGATATTGCTCGTCCCGGCATTTTGCAAAAAATAAAGGATCGAAGTCTTCAGGCCGCTAAAACTGAAATCAAGACCAGCCACCTGCGGCTCGGGAAATTTGAAACGGTCCGGGTTTCCCAGCTGCGCATATTTATCGATCAGCGGCCCAGCGGGATAGGGGAGACCGATCAGTTTCGCTGATTTATCGAAAGCCTCGCCCGCTGCATCGTCAATCGTTTCACCAATTACTTTCATATTAATCGGAGATTCACATAAAACGATCTGGGTATGGCCACCGCTAACCGTGAGACATAAAAATGGGAATGACGGTTTCGGTTCCGCAATAAGATTGGCCAGTACATGCGCCTGCATATGATGCACTGCCAGCAGGGGCTTGTTTAATGCGAGTGAAAGCGATTTGGCAAACTGTGCGCCCACCAGCAATGACCCAATCAGACCGGGTGACTGTGTAAATGCGGTAGCGCTAATATCGTTCAACCCGCAACCGGCAGTTTTCAATGCAGTGTCTACAACAGGAATGATATTCTGCATATGCGCCCGGCTTGCCAGTTCAGGTACAACACCCCCATATTGCTCATGCACTTTTTGATTAGCGATGTAATTAGACAGGATATTTCCATCCGCACAAACAGAGGCGGCTGTTTCATCACAGGAAGATTCTATAGCGAGGATTACAATACTCATGTTTGTCCGGCGAATTCTGGTAAAGAATAGGCAAAAATATGGTACTGTCTCATCCGATAGCTATCGGACTTGAATTTGCCGCGCCTTCGCGTAGCTATGGCGAAGCAAGGCCTACAGAGAGCCAGAGTGATCTCATTAACTCCTTCTCAGCGGTCCTCTGTGTATTCTCGGCGGTTCTCTGTGGCCATTTATTTTGAACGGATGGCTTCAACCGGATCCATTTGTGCAGCTTTATAAGCGGGGATGATGCCTGCAATGACCCCGACCAGGACGCAAATACCAAAAGTCCACAGCATATTTGCCACCGAGATGAAGACAGGGAAGGAAAGTGCCTGTGTTAATATCAAACTTAGGAGGAACACCAGGATAAGACCCATCAGCCCGCCGATGATACAAAGAAAAGCAGACTCCAGTAAGAACTCGCTTAATATGATTCTTTTCTTCGCTCCAAGGGCTTTCTTTAACCCGATCTGGCTGGTTCGTTCGCGAACGGTGACAAACATGATATTCGCCACGCCAAACAGTCCCACAATCAGGCTGATGCCACCAATGACTGCGCCGCCGATATTCATCCCGACAAACGCGGAGCTGATGGATTCGGCCAGATCATTAACATCATTCAATGCAAAATCTTCCTCCTTGGTCGGACTTAGGCGGTGAATAGCCCGCATACTACCTGTCAGGTCATCCTTCAGGGCTTTACTAGTGAGCCAATCCTGCCCCTGGACCATTATCACCGGGTTGGATTTGAATTCATTCATCAGTGTTTTCGCGAAACGATAGGGTATAATGATACTCTGGTCAAAATCCCAGCCGCCGATCATTTGCTTACCCTGTTTTTTTATGATTCCTACGATTAACGCCTTTTTGCCCCGGATCGATACTTCTTTGTTCACTGCCAGTTCGGCTTCACCAAACAATTTTTCAGCTACATCGTTTCCTGTAACAATTGCATTGACTCCGCGATTGAATTCGGCATCGGATAAATACCGCCCATATCGTACTTCCAGCGGTTGTATTTTATTAAACTCTTCGCTAATGCCATAAAGATTGACATTGGATAGAGTACTGCCCCGGAAATCGACATTGTCCTGTGTGCTGATATTAAAGGCTACGAATTTCGCACTCGGGGTTCTTTTTTTGATCTCCTGCATCTCTTCATATTTCGGATTTGGGCGGTTTACATATTTCCACCACGGATAATCCGGCCCGCCTTCATACACCCATTTGTCAACATAGATGGTATTTGAACCGAGTGATTTTATTTCATTGGTGATGTTGCGCTCAAGGCTATTAACTACTACCAGCACACCGATGATACAAAGAATGCCGATCGTGATGCCGAACAAAGAAAGAAAAGTGCGGAGCTTGTTCTTCCACAACTCCTGCATAGCCATTTTAAAGCTGGTGCCGATTATTTCTATTGTGCGGCGGATCATGGTGTAAATGTAGGGAATTGTTGGATGTTGGATGCTAGATGCTGGACGCAGGATGCTGGTTGCAGGATGCCGTCATTGCGAATTCGCCCGCGAGCATAGCGAAGCAAATGGATATCGCTACACTCCCTCTCTTTTGGAGAGGGAGTTGGAGGGTGAGGCCTAGATCGTGTTCAATCCAAGATTCGTTGGCAGTCCATCCAGGCTGATAAGGTTCTTCTCTTTCACATATTCCTTTAATCCTTCTTCGCCCTTTCTTT
>VBAT01000011.1:35296-104283 GCA_005884665.1 Bacteroidota bacterium | reverse complement strand
TGAACCAGGTCAATATCCGCGACGATGATCTGTCTCGTGCTGGGATAAATGGTGAAATACGGGGAATACTCGTCCCATTCACCTGTATCTCGCAAAACAGTGAACCCTTTTCCATAGAGGCGGAGGATATTCGGGTTGCCTTCAAATGAACAGAACATAATAGTGATGCGCCCATTTTCCAGGGTATGTGCCGATGTTTCATTGCCACTGCTGATAAGGTCCATATAGGCCACTTTATTATCAGAAAGTACGCGGAAACAATCAAGGCCTTTTGGAGAAAGATTTATTCTACCATCTGTGCTTAATGGAGCTGTGGCTACAAAAAACATGTGTTGTTTAGAAATGAATTCTTTGTGGTGAGGCTGAATTGAATCGTGGAACTTGCCCATTGGGAATGTTTAAGCAATAAAGTTAACAAGTATTGCTTTCTTATATCAGAGGAAAGTCGATCCAGCCGGTGCCTGGCAAGGAACGTCTTTAATTCTTTCCTTTTTAAACAGCAAATACTCTTCGTACAAACCTTGTAAGGAGTTATCGGAGGTAACCGACGAAAGTTTTTCCGTCCAGACAAGGCATCCGCCTCGAGTAAAAACGATGGGACAATTTGATCTTTGTAGCGACCTTAAAAGCGCTTTAGTTTTTTTGTCAAGATGATTGTTCTCCCGTTCCCAGATGTAAAGGCCAGTTGCTCCATATCCGGTCATTTCCGGCGAAAAGTTGGCCGCATAACGAATGATGGTCATTGAATCCCTATTTAGGACGCACTCGAATAACCTCTTCATTTCCGTGCTAACAGTATCGCGAAAGGGGAATATTTCGGTAGACCAGTGTGTATCAAACATTGGCGTAGTCCTTTTACGTGCATACATGTTTCCCAGCAAAAAATCGGTTCCATACTTAGCATTGTGCTTTCTAAGCACATCTTCCGAAAAATTGCTATCGATGTACTGAAAGAAAATATCCTCCTCGCCAATGCCCCTCGGAGTAAAAATTTTGAGATAGACGATCTTATCCTTTTTGTAAAACAAGCTGAGGTTAGATGGGAAAGAGTAATTTTTCCTATAATCAATTTCAAACGTCATTTCCCTGGTGACGAAATACGGATAGTCCTCGGTTAAATTGACAATTGCCAGGCTGTCCCTCCTCCAGTAGAGGTCAAAAATCTCTTTCAATTCTTTATAAGATTGATGATTCGCTTTGATGTCGTTGATAAAGCCGTCACCGGACTGACTCTTAAGCGCAGGTGAAAAAAGATTGGAGAAAATAAAAAGAATCATCCATCTCATTAACTAAAGTTAGAATGTGTTTTGTTAAGAAGATGTGAGAATACACGTGGCTTATTTAGCTTTCTTGTCTTTCCCAAATAGCTTCCTCAATTCTTCTTTCGCCTTTATAAGTTGTTTTTTCTTCCCCGCGCTGAGATTCTTTCCACCACGGTTCTGGTAAAAATTCAGCATGGACATGGCCGATTGAAAAGGACCCGCTTTTTTTCTTTTGCTTTTTTCCGCCGATCTTTTTACTGATGCCGCTATTTTTTTGGGGCTGCCGGAGGTAAATACTCCTTTTTTAAGGTCCATTGCCTTGCTGGTCTCATTCACTTTTTTTGACCATTTGCGTGGTGATCTTTTACTGGCGGTTTTCTTTTTCGCGGGCTTGCGTTTTGTCGCTGTTGCCATAACTCTTTTTCAAAATTTTATCGCAATCATGATGCCATTATAAAGAAGGATCAGGGCTTGGCCTATAAGTATCTTAGTCTTACCTTTGCGGGCTTTAGCACAAAAGTCAAATAGGTCATATTGCGACTGAACTAGCCTCCTATTAACCTATTTGACTTGTATGGCCAATATGACTGAATAGAATGAAGTATCACAACGAAATACAACGCCGCAGGACCTTTGCCATCATCAGTCACCCGGATGCCGGTAAAACGACATTGACGGAGAAATTCCTGTTGTTCGGAGGAGCTATCCAGGTAGCGGGAGCGGTGAAAAGCAACAAGATCAAAAAATTCGCGACCAGCGACTTCATGGAGATTGAAAGACAAAGGGGAATTTCAGTCGCCACCTCGGTGATGAGCTTTGAATACAAAAAGATCCTGATCAACCTGCTCGATACTCCCGGTCACAAGGATTTTGCTGAAGATACTTACCGGACTCTTACTGCTGTAGACAGCGTTATTCTTGTAGTGGATAGTGTGAATGGGGTAGAGGAACAGACAAGAAGGCTGATGGAAGTATGCCGCATGCGGGATACGCCGGTGATCGTTTTTATCAATAAAATGGACCGCGATGGCAAGAATCGTTTCGACCTGCTGGAAGAAATAGAAAAAGAACTCTCCATCAACCTTCATCCTATGACCTGGCCGATCAATAGCGGAAAGGAATTCAAGGGTGTTTATAATTTGCATGATAAAAACCTCCTGTTATTCACTGCCAATACCAGGGCGACAGGCGAAGACGCGATATCCATATCCGATCTGAACGATTCCGTACTCGATCAGAAATTGGGAGAGAGAGATGCCGCGACCCTAAGAGAAGACGTTGAACTGGTAGAAGGTGTACACGGAGAATTGAAAGTGGAAGACTACCTGGCCGGCAAAGTGGCTCCCGTTTTCTTTGGTAGCGCTATCAACAATTTTGGTGTGAAAGAAATGCTTGACACATTCATCCGTATTGCTCCTACGCCACGCAGCCGGGAGACAACAGCCAGGACGGTTAACGTTGATGAGGACAAGTTGAGTGGTTTTGTTTTTAAGATTCATGCCAACCTGGATCCAAAACACCGCGACCGTATAGCGTTCCTGAGAGTTTGCTCAGGAAGGTTCGAGCGCAATAAATATTTTCATCATGTGCGGTTAGATAAAGATGTCCGTTTTAGCAATCCTTATAGTTTTATGGCCCGCGATAAAAGCATTATTGAAGATGCGTATGCCGGTGATGTTGTTGGATTGTTTGATACGGGAAATTTTAAGATAGGGGATACGTTGACTGAAGGGGAGGATTTCTATTTTACCGGAATTCCTTCTTTTTCACCCGAGATTTTCAAGGAAGTAGTGAATAAAGACCCGATGAAAACAAAACAACTGGAAAAAGGATTGCTGCAGTTGACGGATGAAGGGGTGGCGCAGTTGTTTACCCAATTTGGCGGCAACAAAAAGATCATCGGTTGCGTGGGTGAGCTGCAGTTCGAAGTGATCCAGTATCGCTTATTGCACGAATATGGAGCTTCCGTTGTTTTCAATACGCTGCCATTTTACAAGGCTTGCTGGCTGACTAGCAATGATCAGAAAAAACTGCTGGAATTTACCCGGTTTAAACAGGCGAATATTGCAGAAGATAAAGACGGGCACCTGGTTTACCTCGCGCAGAGTGAATGGTTCCTGAACACAGAAAGGAATAACAACCCGGATATCGAGTTTCATTTCACTTCCGAAATACATAAAGAAACGGTTTGAAAAATCCGAATATATTAAATTCGAAACCCGAAAGTTCGTGCTTCGATCCTCGGATTTCGTAATTCTTTTTTTGGATTTATATAGTAACAAATGAGTGTCTTCACTAATAATATAATTTTTGAAACGGAGCGGTTAATGGTGCGCCAATATACAAACGGCGATCTGGATCGTTTCTTTCAACTCAACGGCAACGAGGACGTGATGCGATATATCCGTCCTGCACAAAGGATCATTTCCGATTATGAAGCTTGGCCGGGAATGGGAAGATGGGCCATGTATAAAAAAGATGAGCTGCGGTTTATTGGCTCCTTTGCCATCATTCCCATCGAAAATTCAGACAAACTTCAACTGGGTTATGCGCTGGTAAAAAATGATTGGGGCAAGGGGTATGCGACCGAATCGGTGCAGGGAGGCATTCGCTATGCATTTGAAAAATTGGGATTGAATGAAATTGCCGGAATCACCTATCCACAAAATGAACTCTCCCAAAATGTTTTGCTAAAGAACGGATTTGTATTTCACAAGACTTTCATGGAAGAAGACAAAGAACTCAACATGTACCTACGCAAGAAATAAGAGCAAGAGCGGGGAGCGAAGAGCGAATCGCTCTCCGTTCTGTTTCTCCGCACTTTCCTCATCGTGTTATTCGGGTTAAAATGTATTCATCGGTCCAGGTTCCATTTGTACGCCATATCCTGACCGAATTCTCATTGGTAAAACTGAGATTAAAATTACCATCAAAGATCAGGGTCCAGTCAAAATTGGCAGTCCAGGCACAGGTGTCGTTTACAGCCAGGTTGTTTCCATTTTGCTGAAAGCTGCCGCTGCAGATCGCCGGATAATTAAGCGGCCCACCCGTTCCTTCAAATGTGTGGTTGTCTTTAAAATAAACAGATACCTGGGTGGTATCCATTCCCGTCCTGTTAAACGTACCTCTGTAACGTCCAGCCAACTCAAAAACGGGATTATCACTTTCATTTTTTTTACAGGAAAATAGTAAGGATGTAATAAGCAGGGCGGTCGCTAACTGTTTCATTTGGAACAGGGTTTATACTCTAAAGACAAATATTGTGCTAGAAGCGCTGCCTTAAGAAGAATGTAATGCGAAGCTAAAAGTTGGTAACGAGCTCAAGCTGGACACCTGTATAATTATGAGGCGTGATCTTTTTGAGTTCCTTTTTAATAGTCTCATTAATTTTTAATGAGTCAATGAAAGCATGGATAGCTTTCTTGTCGATTTTATGGTTACCTCTTGTCAGTTCCTTTAGGGCCTCGTAAGGTTGCGGATAATTTTCCCGTCGAAGAATGGTCTGTATAGCTTCAGATACCACGGCCCAGTTATTCTCGAGGTCTTCTTCGATCTTCCCGTAATTGACTACCAGTTTTTCCAATCCCTTTTCGATGGATTTCATCGCAACGATCGTATGTCCAAATGGAACGCCAATATTTCTCAATACGGTTGAATCTGTAAGATCGCGTTGTAATCGTGATATGGGAAGCTTCGAAGAAAGATGTTCGAATATTGCGTTGGCCATTCCCAGGTTGCCTTCTGCATTTTCAAAATCGATTGGATTTACTTTATGCGGCATCGCGGAAGAGCCAACCTCGCCTTTCTTTGTTTTCTGTTTGAAATAATCCATCGACACATACATCCATACATCGCGGCTGAAGTCCAGCAGTATATTATTGATCCGTTTGATACAATCAAAATGTGCGGCCAGGTTATCGTAGTGTTCGATCTGCGTTGTGAATTGTTGCCGGGTCATTCCCCCGAGGCTGGATATAAATTCATTGGCAAATTTGATCCAGTTGGTTTTCGGGAAGGCTGCATAATGCGCATTGAAATTACCCGAGGCGCCCCCGAACTTTGCGCTAAAAGGTATGGCGATAAACTGGTCTACCTGCTTATGGATCCTTTCCACGAAAACCATTATCTCTTTACCCAATGTAGTCGGGCTTGCCGGTTGTCCATGTGTGTGTGCAAGCATGGCAATACTCATCCAGTCCTTGGCAAGCAGGGTAAGCTGCCTGCTAAGGTTTAATAAGAACGGCAGGTACTCGTATTCTATAACATGCTTCCATAACAGGGGGATAGCCGTGTTGTTGATGTCCTGCGAAGTCAATCCGAAATGCACCCATTCTACCGCCTGTTTACCGCCGGCTTTACCTAATTCGTCTTTTACAAAATATTCAACTGCTTTTACATCGTGATTGGTGATTGACTCTATTTTCTTGATCTCACCAGCCTGTTCCAGGCTAAAATCAGAGACCAGTTTTTGAAGATGTTTTCGCGTTTTAACAGAAAGAGCCAGGAATTTTTTTTTCTCGAGGAAGAAAAGATATTCGACCTCGATATTTACCCTGTACTTCATCAATGCATACTCCGAAAAATACTCATCAAGGTGTTGTACCTGCTTGCGGTAGCGGCCGTCGATGGCGGAAATCGCGGTTAATGGGTTAAGTTCCATTCGTTGTGTCTATTGATTCAGGTTTTTAATGGATGACAACTTACATTTGCGCAAAGATAATGAAGTCGAAAATGGGCTTTGTTAATAAGGCATTCAGGTAGTGTCTCATCCGATGGCTATCGGATTTAAATTTGCCCACAGAGAGCCACAGAGAAAAAAACAAACTCTGCCATCCCTTCGACAGGGCTACATCAAGGCAGAGTGGAGAGCCACGGAGCTTTCCTTCTCAGTGGTCCTCCATGTTTTCTCAGTGGTCCTCTGTGGCCATTCTGAGTTTTCAAGCAGGGACACTACCGGCATTCAACAACAAGAAAAAATTCGGTTTAAATGAGTGATAACAGGTCCCCGGCAGGGGCTGCGGGTAAGAAGATCAGGGTAGGTGTCGTAAACTATCTCAATACAAAACCGCTGTTATACGGGCTGGAACGACCACCCATTAATGATCAGATTGAACTCATCGCTTCATACCCGGCCCACCTGGCAGACATGCTCATCAATAGTGAAATAGATGTGGGGTTGATACCGGTTGCAGCAATCCCGGATCTCCCGGTCTATTATATTGCAGGCGATCATTGCATCGGCGCGGAAAATGAGATCGCTTCCGTTTGTTTGTTTAGCGAGGTGCCAATGAATGAGATCAAGAAGGTCTATCTCGATTATCAAAGCCGCTCTTCAGTTGCTTTGTTACAATGGCTGATGAAAGAATATTGGGGAATTGAAGCAGAAATTATCCAGGCAGCCGATGAAAGCTTCCGGCAGGAGATCAGGGGTACGACGGCAGGTCTTGTGATCGGCGACAGGGCGCTGGAACAACGCCGCATCTCAACCTATATTTATGATCTTGGTTCTGCCTGGAGAGCTATTACCGGGTTGCCCTTTGTATTTGCCGCGTGGGTGAGCACACAAAAATTGCCAGATGATTTCATCAAAACTTTCAACGAAGCTAATGAACTTGGATTGCAGCATATTGATGAGATCGCTGGACAAACTCCGTTTGATATTTATGACCTGAAAAAATATTACACCGTTCATCTGAGTTACCGGCTGGATGAAAGAAAACGGGAAGGAATGAAAAGATTCCTGCAAATTATCAACGAAGGTCAGCTCTTGTCGGCGACAGGCGGACGGTAATCGGCAACATTGCAATAAACTGTTACTTTTGCTCAAACTATCATCGAATGAAAAAAGCCCTTATTACAGGTATTACCGGGCAGGATGGTGCCTATCTGGCTGAATTCTTATTGAAAAAAGGATACGAAGTGCATGGTATCAAGAGACGCACTTCACTGATCAATACGCAAAGAGTCGACCATTTATACCAGGATCCGCATGAAGCAAATGTAAAAATGATCCTTCATTATGGCGATCTCACCGATTCTACAAATATCATCCGTATCGTTCAGCAGGTGCAGCCAGATGAGATATATAACCTGGGAGCTATGAGCCATGTGCACGTAAGTTTTGAGGAACCTGAATATGTGGCAAACACCGATGCGGTTGGCACATTACGTATTCTTGAAGCCGTTCGTATTCTTGGCCTTGAGAAAAAGACCAAAATTTACCAGGCTTCTACCTCGGAATTGTATGGCAAGGCGCAGCAGGTCCCGCAGAACGAAAAAACTCCATTTTATCCAAGATCCCCTTACGGCGTAGCCAAATTATATGGATTCTGGATCGTTGTCAACTACCGCGAAGCTTATGGCATGTACGCGTGCAATGGAATCCTGTTCAACCACGAAAGTCCTTTTCGGGGAGAAACATTCGTAACGCGCAAGATCACCCGCGGTGTTGCGGAGATCGTGCTTGGATTGAAAAAGAAACTATTTCTCGGAAATCTTTCGGCCAAACGCGACTGGGGTCATGCAAAAGATTACGTGGAAGCGATGTGGTTGATGTTGCAGCAAAAAGAAGCGGAAGACTTTGTCATCGCCACCGGGGTAACTACTTCCGTGCGGGACTTTGTAAGGATGGCCTTTGCACATGCGGGAGTGGAAGTAGCTTTTGAGGGGAAGGAAGAAAAGGAAAAAGCTATCGTGACCAAGGTTGCCGATCCGGAGATCCATTTATCCAAAGGCGATATTGTAGTGGAGGTAGACAAACGTTATTTCCGCCCGACTGAAGTAGATCTGCTGTTGGGAGATGCTACCAAAGCCAAAGATAAATTAGGATGGACGCCAAAATATACGCTACATGATCTTGCCCGGGAGATGGTGCATGCGGATATCGAACTTTTCAGGAAGGATGTTGTTTTAAAGGAATCAGGCTTTCATACTTTAAGGCAGTTTGAATAATGGAAAAGAACAGTAAAATCTATGTGGCGGGTCACAGGGGAATGGTGGGTTCGGCTATCGTAAGAAAATTAAAAGAACAAAATTTTGTCAATATTATTGAACGTAGTTCAGGCGAACTGGATCTTCGAAACCAGCAAGCGGTAATCGATTTTTTTGCCGCTGAAAAACCTGAGTATGTTTTCCTCGCTGCCGCTAAAGTAGGAGGGATCGTTGCTAATAATACTTACCGGGCCGAATTCCTGTACGACAACCTGCTGATCGAGTCAAATATTATTCATGCTTCGTTCCTGAATAAAGTAAAAAAGCTTTTATTCCTCGGTAGCTCCTGCATCTATCCAAAGATGGCTCCCCAGCCATTGAAGGAAGAATATTTGCTGACAGGGCTACTTGAATCTACCAATGAACCTTACGCTATCGCTAAGATCACCGGCATAAAGCTGTGTGAAGCCTACCGCGACCAGTATGGATGTAATTTTATTTCAGCCATGCCAACCAATTTATACGGCCAGGGTGACAATTATCATCCGCAGAATTCGCATGTGATACCGGCATTGATTAGGAAATTCCATGAAGCCAAACAACATAAATCGCCCTTCGTAGAAATCTGGGGCACGGGTACGCCGCTCAGAGAATTCATGTACGCCGATGACCTGGCTGATGCATGCATGTTTTTGATGAAAGAGTACGACGATAAACTGTTTATAAACATTGGCACCGGCGAAGAGGTAACGATAAAGGAACTGGCCCTTCTTGTAAAAGACGTCATTGGCTTTAGCGGCGACATAAAATTCGATACCAGTAAGCCCGATGGCACTCCCCGCAAGCTGATGGATAGCTCCCGTCTTCACAACCTGGGTTGGAAACATTCAACTTCGTTAAAAGAAGGATTGAAAAAGACCTATCCCTTTTTTTTAGCGGCCAATAAATAGTTAGGTCTGGAGCGAGTGCGAGAGCGGAGAGCGGGAAGGAAGGAGAAATTTACAATCGTCTCCATTCCGGCGGTATCAGGTCATTGGTGTTGATAGTAGTATCTACAAACCATTTTTTGGGTGCTACAACTATCTTATCGGAGTTTGTGTTCAGCCACGCGGGCCACCAGCTAAAGCTGCTGTTAGCTACTATATTGTGCCTGCATTTTGTCATCAGGTAAAAATCTTCAATGGCGGAATTTTCAAAAGAAGAAATGAATTGTACGTTTTTATCAACGGCCAGGTTTTGTTTTACCCACTCGATATCATCTGAAAAAAAATAGATGCAGGCGGAAGGATCTTTTTCTTTAATTAAGCCGATTGCTTTTTCATAATAAAATGCACTCAATATACCATGATAAGAAGTTGCCGCTTTGTTCGTGAAATCACCCCGGCGGACATGAACGGCGACAGAAGATCTTTGCTCCAGCTCCTTTCCTTTTTCCAACACTTTGCTGACCAGTTCCGGTTTGACCGTAAAATCCTTCCGGATCGTCGATTCGATATCCTGGAAATAGAATGGACTTTGCCAGAACCCATCGAGAAAAACAGGATCCTTGAGGCAAGAAAAATTTTTATCGAAATGAAAATGCGGTTCCTTGTAAATGTTCCTGCCAAACCTGGAAAAAAAAGCGGTGTTATGCCTGTACAGGGAAGGGAAGGTCAAAAACTCTTTCACTTCTTTGGGTGATGCAAGTGCAAAATCTCCCTGCAAACCCTGCAAAGCTATGCTGCGCTTTTTGTCTTTTTGAAGAGAAGTGATCGTTTCTAATTTGAATGGCTTGTTTAGCCGGTGAGCTAATGCTTTTCCAGCGGCATATTGAAACAACTGGTTACCTAAGCCACCCTGGAGACGAACGATGATCATTGCGATTTCTTTTTAAATAAAAAACATCCGCAACCGTACCGTTGGTTTTTAACCATCGCCGGTTCAGCATCAACAATCAGGCCCCCCTCGTCGGGAATCAGGGAAAACTCAATTAATTCGCAGCCTTCAAAATATTCCGTGATCTGCTCAAAGCTGTAAATGCGATGGGCATTGAATTCAATGCGGGGTTGACCGACGGGTGTCACAAAAAGGATTTGTCCATTGGATCGTGTAACACGTTTTAGCTCGTTAATGGCCTTGATATCGCCCTGCACATCCAATTCATCTCCGTACCGGCCAAGCCCGATGTGTTCAATCGTATGCATGCAGGAAATGGATTCGATAGAACCGGTTTCAAACGGAAGCGCTTTGAGATCGGCGAATCCCGATTCATAATTATCCAGCTGCAAATGTGCCGGCCGATAGTCATAAAATTTTACAGGCACAAAAGCAGAGATCACAGCACTGAAATGCAGGATCGACGAAATATCGATATGCAAGGCAGGCTTTGTTTTTGCCAGCACTCTCGCCGCCCATGCGGGGTGATAGGTATAATGAGCATCAAAAGGGGTGGTAGTAAGGCGATCATTGAGACAGGGATACAGGTCCCGGTTTCGCAATGCAAATCGTTTGTCATTCCTGCTCCTGAAACGGGACCATTGCCCAAGGAAAGAAAAGAATATTATAATTTTTTTAGGAAAAAGAAGTATGCTCCTGGCCGTCCGTTTTATCGCGTATAAAATATACATCTTGATTCGTTGATTCGTCAAAACAATGCTTTCCTTGTAATATCCAAGACCGTTATTACTACCCGGTAAGCAAGGTAAGCTGGTTTAATTTTTATTGTCGAAAAATATGCATTCAGCAACCGGGGTTTATCAGCAAACAGGTTCAACAGCTCTTTATTCTTTACTCCAAACTTAAAAAATAGTCTTGTAAGATAAACCTGCATGAAGAAACGGGTGATTGCCGGTGCTTTGGAAGACAAGTTCCGGTAAAGGCTGGCATGCTCTTTTATTTGCAATTCAGGATTAGCCAATATCGATGAGGTAAGGCGGTGTTCAACGGCATCATGAGTAAGTACCAGCGGTTTCGCGATGATATTTCCTGCACGGTTTGTTTCAAGTAGCCTGATGTAGTATTCAACATCTACCAGCCAGATGAGTTTTGTATCGTATTTCAGGTCCTTTAGTGTGTTTTTGACCAGGAGACTGCTGGGCCCGCCGATACTATTGCCAAAAAAAAGCAGGTAAGGTTTATTTTTCAGCTTTCCGAATCTGCTGATCCGGTGAATCCGGTTCTTTCCAGGATCACTGACATTCTCAATAGCGGAAAAACAAAATAAATAATCGGAGTTATTGTTCTTAATACATGCCATCATTTCCTCAAGCGCGGTTGGGCTGTTCAATGCGTCATCATGGTGCATGATCTTGATGTATTGGCCCGAAGTTTTTTCAATTGCCGCGTTCCAGTTGGCCGGCGAGCCCAGGGAGGGGTTATTCTTATAGTATTTCATTTTTCCTCCAAAACCGGATGCTTCAGCCAGGTCTTTTACGTCTGGGGTCGTGGAGTCGTCGCTGAGGATGATCTCGAAATCGGCAAATGTTTGCCGGGCGATAGAGTCGAGCAATATTTTCAGGTAGGTTGTCTGGTTATAAGCAGGAATGCAGATCGAAACCTCAGGAGTTTGATTTTTCCCCATAACTACTGTCAGGAAAATTTTAAATCCAGGCCAAAGTATTCGTTAAGATACGATGCGGGTTTCAGGTTGAGCCAGGCTGCCCGGTTTTTATCAAGCTCGGAAAAAGGCAGGGAGTCGATCTCTTCAAAGCTTTTGAAGGGCAGGATTGAATTATTGACGGCATTTTTTTTCGTGACGATCCCTAATCCATAATCCGTATCGGCTACAAAAACATCTATGTCTTTTCTTAATGAGCGCAGGTAAACTATCGACTTCCATACATCGCCATTCCATTCACCTGTAAATCCCCTGGCCTTCCATTCGTTAAAGGAACAGGCATTTTCAGCCTTTTGGGGATTACAGTCATGTATTATTATCACGCCGTTGTCCGAAAGATAGTTCAGCGCATTTTGGATATCTTTTAATGCATAAGAGTATTCATGCATACCATCGACCAGGCAAATGTCCAGCTTTCCTTTTATGGTACCGGCGGCATTTTCAGCAAAAAAAGCATCGCTTGTTTTCTCAAAATAATTTGCCGACAGGTTAGATGGATTGTTCAGCCGGATAGCCCTGGTCAGTACTTTAAACTTATTAAACCCAAATTCGGGATCGACGGCGATTTTATTTTTACTTCGGACCCGGAAAAAAACCGTTCCAATACTTACGCCGATCTCGAGATAATTGTGGTAGTGGTTCTTCTCAATAAGGGATTGGATAAGTGCCAGTCTTGGGATATTCATAAACAGATTATATAAAAAAATGTCCCGCGCCACTGCGCGGGACACAAATATATTAATTCTGCGGGAGTGCTTTAACTATTTAGGACAGGGGATAGCTGTAAATACCGGGGTTCCTTCATTGCTAACCGTCATTCTCCAGCATTTCCCGTTTGGAGATTTCATGATAACGCCTGAACCGATATCATCGATAAAAACGTCTCCGTCCCGCACATGTAATCTTGATTTTGGCAGGTTATCTTTTCCCCCAATGCCATTACCGATACCAACTTTGTTATCACTGGTGATGATCAGGGGTATCGTACTTGCAGAGGATTGAGTAGTGCCGTTCACAATTCCAAAATTGCCGCGACCCACCCCATAGTTGGTAAACCGGTTGTCATTGCCTCCAACAACGATCGAATAAGCTTTTTGCGTGGTGGTATTATCCAGGCGGAGATTGGTTTGCCATGTATCATTGGAAGCAAACCTTGTGATTGCTCGTCCGTCGGCTGTATTTTCCATCATTTCTACATTCAACAGGTGTTGTTTGCTTGACACGCCCCCAAATCCAACATGCCCTCTGTTGTCATTGTGAATCCCGTTTGCATCCGCTACCAGGTGAGTACGAAGCGTACTTGCATCCCTGGCGGCGACATTACCATTGGCATCCATGGCAAGAACTCTCGTAAACGAATTATTGGTATTGATGCCTTCAAATCGCAGGCTTCCTTTTGTATGAAGATTGGCAGTCGGATCTTCACCCCAGTTAAGATTAATGCCAACAAAATCTGAAGGGCTGATAGTGAACATTTTTTTGGGAAAAACGCCTGCTGTACCATTTAATCCCTTGTTGGAAATAAAGAATGAAGTACCCTGGTCGATACCGAAATCGAAGAACGATCCTGAAGATGCACCCGTCATTTGATTTAATCGCATCAAACGGCCAACGGTATTGTTTGTACCGCCGGTTGGAGACCATGTCATGCCTCCCACGGAAGAAAATACATGCACAGGAATGCCGATACCGCTGACATCTTTACCGAAATCTTTACCGAAAACAGCCAGTTCTGCCGGAGCTGATTTGATACTGGCAAGATCAGACAAATAGGTGATCGAAAAATTGCCGCCTGTAATCGGTTGTCCTGCATCAATAGTGAGGCGATTGATATTATTTGTGCGAACACTCATTGACTGATTATCCGTAGTTCCCAAAAAATTTGCGGCCGTAGTCCCTGCATTGCCGGTTAATAACCATCCGTTTCCGCCAGCAAGAGTATTGGCGTCTCGCGTAGACACGTTGCCGTTAGCGTCTGTGACAAGCACATTGGTCAACGTATTATTTGTATTCAATCCCTGTAATCTCACGCTTCCTTTCGTATGAAGATTGGCTGTTGGATCTTCTGCCCAGTTAAGATTAATGCCCACAAAATCGGTAGGGCTGATGGTGATCATTTTTTTGGGAAAAACGCCTGCTGTACCATTTAATCCCTTGTTAGAAATAAAAAACGAAGTGCCCTGGTCAATACCGACATCGAAGAATGAGCCAGAAGCTGCACCTGTCATTTGATTATATCGCATCAAACGTCCTACTGTATTGTTTGTACCGCCAGTTGCCGACCAGGTCATGCCTTCCACGGAAGAAAATACATGTACAGGAATGCCGGTACCGCTGACATCTTTACCGAAAACAGCCAGTTCTGCCGGAGCCGTTTTTATACTGGCGAGATCAGATAAATAGGTGATCGAAAAATTGCCGCCTGTAATCGGTTGTCCTGCATCAATAGTGAGGCGATTGATATTATTTGTCCGAACTCTCATGGGTTGGGCATCCGTGGTACCTAGAAAATTAGCTGCCGTAGTTCCGGTGTTTCCTATTAATGTCCAGTCGTTACCTATTGCACCACCCAGCGAGCTGGCATCCCTGGTGGAAACATTACCGTTTGCATCTGTTACCAGCACATTGGTCAATGTGTTATTACTGGTTAAACCCTGGAGCCGGACACTTCCTTTGGTATGAAAATTTGCTGTCGGTTTTTCCGCGTTGTCCAGGTTGATCCCTACAAGGTTTTGTGGCGAAATAGTGATCATTTTCCGTGGCGTGTTCGCTCCAGCATTCTGGAACCAGTGATCGCTGATATAGAAAGAAGAATCCCTGCTGATTCCCAAATCATAGAAATGACTTTGTATAAAATTGGATGCGGTCATTTGTGAAAAACGAATCATTCTGCCCTGGGTGTTCCCTACGGCTTCTCCCCATGTTTGTCCAACCACATTGTTTGCGATCAGCATGTTGGCCGACATACCCACTAGTTCTCTACCCCAGATAGATAACTGGGCAGGGTTAGTTGCCGACCCAGCTTCATCCGATAGAGAAAGAAGAGCCAGGTCAGATCCCGAGCCGATACTTGATTTCTCCAGGAACATTCTCATTTTATTGTTTGTCCTGAAATAAAGACGCTGGTCATCTGTGGTGCCTATAAAATTCGCAGCTGTAGTGCCTGTATTGCCATTCAATAGCCATGAGGCAACCGATGAAGTAGATGAAATGGTATTTCCGGTAATAATAATCCCGGGGCCCGCCTGGTAGTTCGCATTGATGGTATTACCATTGGTAATAGTGACAGCGGTACCACCTACCAGTTTAGTTTTTTCGGCGTACAGCGAATAAGGAACACTAATCAACTGAGTTGTCCCCTGAAGCGTGTAGTTTGTTCCTCCCTGAGGAGCAATCTCGACTTTAAGATACTTATCTCCGCCACTTGACCAATCAATGTTGGGAACGGTGCCACTAACGGCGGTACCCTTTCCAATCGCTAGCGTAAACAGCCCGAATGCATTGGTCGTAGTGTTATGCGTTTCCTGATAAAAAACCGTATTTCCTGTGACATCGGTAATACTAAAACGTATCCCGATATTCTGTGATGGAATGATCTGGCCACTGGAAGTTCTTGCGATAGCCTGGTAGTTTAACGCCTGTGGCACCTGTGCGACCGCAACGCCGACGTACAACATAACAAGAAGAACTAGGCTTGTCTTTTTCATTGTTTTATTACTTTAAGTATTCTGAATTTATCATTGCACCGCTAAAAGGCTAATAAAATAAACCGCGACTGCTAACACATCGGTAAAGCTCTCTGAACAGGCCGGTTGATTTTTTTCATACGTTGGCTTTGGTGCATACTGGCGCCTTTTAAAGCAAGGGCTAATTACCTCGTCTTTATGATAGTTGTTTTTATCGGATTAATGTAAAGGTTCCTTTCCTGAATATTGGGCCACAATCGGAATTTGCCCTGATCATGAAAACATAAACGCCAACAGCCTGGTCTTTTCCGAGGTATTTTCCATCCCAGCATGCGGACGGGTTGGTTGTTCTGAAAATAAGTTGCCCCCAGCGATTATAAATGCTCATTTCAAATGAAGAAGTATAGGGCCACTGACTCACGCCATAGCAATCATTCAGGCCATCGTGATTGGGTGTGAATGCTGTGGGAACCAGGTCTGAGATCTTGCAGGGTGCGACGCTGATTTTCACGATCGGCTGAAGCAATCCCTGCGTAATATAATTGTCCGTAGCTGCTAAGGTCGTAATTGCAATCTCACCGACAGAATACTCAATACTTATATTCGTATCATGTAAGGTATTACCCGTAGCATTCATCACCTGTTGTGCGCAGGCCAGGGTTGAAATAAGCATGCCAATAGTGGTTGCAAGGATGGTTGTGAGTTTCACACTTCTAATATAAGAAAGGTAGCGGAAAGGCACCCTCGTGCTCTGTTATATTCTGATTAAGAACCGCTGTCAGCCGGAATTATTCGTAAACTTACGTTTTTATAAAATGGATAAGGTTCAATGACTAATGGTCTTGATGACAATTAGAACGAAAGGTAGAAGAAGGTGGTTAATGGTAGGAATGAAAATAGAATAATTCTATAAGGAACTGAAGTAACAGGCCGGTAGCTTTATAACTGCGTCGAAATTGGCCATAACCGAGTCAAAACAGCTTATGGCTGAGCAGCCTGTTTCGGCGTGGGAAAGGAATTGATTCCGGGAAATTACTTTTTAAACCGGCTCAGCAGTTCGTCTTTTTTTCGTTGCGATACTTCCAGCATCATTTTGTTGGCCATCAATAGCATCCCTCCCCGGCCCTTGGAGTAGCTGACCGCATGATCGAGATTTACCAGATGGGAATTGTGTATCCTGCAAAAAACGTCCTCGGGAAGCAGGTCAACAAAATGCCCGAGGTTATTACTGGACAATAAATTGCTGCCATCTTTAAGAGACAGTGTGGTATAAGATCCTTCTGATGTGCAGCAAACAATGTCGTTATAATTAATGAATGTGTATCCATCTTTCAACTGGATAGCGATCTTGATTTCCCTTTTCTTTTCAATCCCGAAAAAATTGTTGAGGCGATCCTGGAAATTTCTTTCTTTGATCTTTGTTCCCGCTTTTTCAACCGCTTCGCGGAGTTCTTTAATATTAACAGGCTTTAGCAGGTAATCAATAGCGCTGTACCGGAAGGCCCTGAGCGCATAGTGTTCGAATGCCGTAACAAATATGATCTCGAAATTGACCGGTGTCAACAGGTCGATCAGGTCAAAAGCGTTTTTGCCCGGCATTTCAATATCAAGGAAGACCAGGTCAGGTTTTTTTCCCCTGATCAACATGATCCCCTCGTCAACTGATAAAGCAGTACCAGCTATCTCGATATCATTGCAAAACTCTTCTACCATTTTTTTCATGACATCAATATTGCCCGGCTCGTCGTCAATAATTACAGCTCGTATCATATGTTATTGCTTTTGAAGCGGCGGAATTAATAGGGTCACAGACGTGCCTGTTACATTGCCATTCTCATCAAGCACATCCTGGATGTCCACGCGCATCGAGGTTTTGAACTGTATGTTAATGGCTGCAATCCGTTTTTCATTTATTGAAGTTCCTCTTGACTGGTACTCGATATGCCGGGCAGATTTCAGGGCTTCAGAAGTTTTCCTGCCCACGCCATTATCCTGTATGGTATAAAGAATGGCATTACCTGTTGTTTTGGTAGCAGAAACCAATAGCAGACCGTGATTGTCTTTGCGGTGTTGGATACCGTGTCGTATGGAATTTTCCACATAAGGTTGCAATAACATACTTGGCAGTAAAGTGTTATTTTGATCAATGGATTCGTCGACCTGTACCCGGTATTCAAATTTTTCCCTAAACCGTAATTTCTCCAACTTCAGGTAAGTTTCAATATACTGTATTTCGCTGGCAACAGGGATCAATGAATGCATAGAATTTTCCAGCGTTTGACGGATGAGGCTGGCAAATTTAGTCAGGTAGTTATTCGCTCCTTCAGCATCCAGGTTAAGGATAAAAGTTTGTATTGAATTCAGGGCGTTGAAAATAAAATGGGGATTCATCTGGGCTTGCAAAGCTTTTTGCTCAAGTGCCGCAAACCGCGTTTCAAAATCTCGTTTCAATTCTTGTTTACGTTTAACACTACGGATATTGTATTGGTAAATGAGCAGCACCAACAACCCAATAATCAGCAGTGCAGCGATACGGAATGGCAGGGTTGCCCACCACGGCGGCATGATGGTGATCCTTATTTTTTTTGTTTCACTTTGAACGCCGAATTTATTGACCGCTTTCAACAGCAACGTATAGCCTCCCGGCTGGAGGGTGGGGAAATTGACAAAGTTGGCCGTAGTCGTATTCCACGTGTTATCAAGTCCTTGCAATTGATAGGAATACATTATGTCACCCCCCGATTTGAATGATACAGCGGTAAAATCAACCCGGATATTTAGGGTATTGTAAGGAAATGTATACGCGCTATCTTTTTTCAAGGTCAGGTTGTTTTCGGATACTTTCAAAATATGTAGGATGCAGATGGATCTTTCTGTAAGTATATTTTTACTGAAAATAGTAAGGCCGGCTGCTGTACCCACGTAGATGTTGCTATCGGTAGTTAGGATGGAATTGATAAAATCGGCTCCCAGTCCATCGGCAACGGTGAACCGGGTAATTCCTGGTTTTTCTTTCCCGGTCTCGATCCTGTTAAGACCATTATTGGTACCAAGCCAGACGAGGCTGCTGTCTATAAAAAGGGTTGTGCAGATATCGCTGCTCAGTCCATCTTCAGTTCCCAGGACCTGGATTATTTTATCGTCTTTGAAATGATTAAGCCCAAAACCGCTGGTGGCTATCCACAGGTCATCATCCATTCCTCTTTTTATGGCTGTTATTCTGCCTTTGAACGAAGGGTAAATATCATATAGATGTTCAATTTTTTTTGTCAAGGAGTCGATCCTTATCAGTCCTCCCAGGGTGCCAATGTAATATTTGCCTTTATAATAACTGCCACAGGTAGCACGTTGCCTGAGCAGGGTGTCTGTCACTGTCATCGAAATTCTGTCGGCCAGCAATACACCATATCCGGTGCATATAAGCAAATGATGACCTAATACGTCGATATCCTTTATTGGAAATATATTTTTAAGTAACGGTAAGTACGGGCCGTTTTTTTTCAATACAAAAGCGTCCGTACCAATGTAAAGATCATTACCCTCAGCGCGGAGGACGTAGATGCGGTTTCTTTTCGTAAACCGGGCTACCGGGTTACCGGAGGTATCTATGTAGTGGGAATAATGGGTGACTGTGTAATCGCCGTTTTTATTTTGAAGAGGTATCTCGAACATCTGGCTGAAATCTGATCCTGCCAGTATATGGTCACCATTTTTTATCAGCGAGAATACTTCGTTCCGCCCACCGAAGTCGACATTAATATATTTGAAGGAAGGGAAACGGTATACACCATCGCCCAAAGTGGATACCCATAGATTATTTTCATTGTCGAAATAAGCGCCGCTGAATTTCTTGACCTTGATCTTGAATGAAAGTTCGCCAGTTGAATAGCTAAAAAAGTATACCTCGTCGCCGAGAATGTAATACACGAGGTTTTTGCCCACCAATGAACCCGGAACGCCCCCAAGCTCTTTGGGGAGCTTCAGTTGCCGTATCCGGAGATCATCGTCATATATATCATAGGCCCGTTTTTCTTTTGAATAAATAGACGCCCTGACCTTTCCCGCATTGTCTATAAAAAAAATGCTGTCCTGTGAGCCAACTATGAGCAGGGTGTCAAATATCCGTTTGGTAAATGATATCTGCTCACTGACATTGAATTTATCGTGATATGAAAGGAGACCCTGGCTGTCCAATATATAGGGTTTACCGAGACCGCTGATGACGACCCGTTTTCCCTGGTTGGCAAAGAAAGTGATGATCGAAAGGTCCAGTTTATACTTTTCAGGGATCGGTACTTTGTAAAAACTGTCATTTTTGAAATAGAATAAGCCGTGTGTAAATGGAGTGAAATATAATTTACCTGAGTTGTCGCCATGCACTCTTAAAATAGAATTATCAGGCAAGCCGTCTTTCGTGGTAAAAGTCTTAAAATTCTTTCCATCAAAACGGCAGAGACCATTCTCGGTAGCAAACCATACGAAGCCGTCCTTATCCTGGGACACATCATAGACGGTGCCGCTGGGTAGGCCGTCTTTTGTGTCATAATGAACCGAACTATACGATTGAGCTTGCAAGGCATTGACGCCAGCCAACCAAATAAACAGGAATATCAGGCTAGTTGGCTTCATATGTGACTGATCGTTATTAGCGGTCAACTGAATTTTTTAGGGACCAGGCGAATGATATCTTCTTCAACAGAGAAATGATAACCCGGGAAATTACGTATGGTCATTTCCTTTGCTTCTTCGATTGTCGGGTAACCGTTTTCACCGGTAAAGACACGGGCATCATCGATCAGGACAATATGCTGAAAGCGGTTATTGCTGATCAATGCCTGCAGTTCTTCGTTGATCGGAGAATGTTTTTCACTGGTAGCTGTTATACCTCCTGAATAATGACCATCCAGCCAGAAGATGGCGGGTTCCTGTAATTCTCCAAGTACCCGCGAAATCACTTCGCCGCTGTTACCCTGCAATAAAGTAACATAGGAGTATTTCCGGAATCTCTTTTTAGCTCTCTGGTATAACGCAGGACTTAATTCGATAGAATATAATTTCTTAAAAAAATCTTTTTGGGCCAGTATCATATCGCCTTTATATGTGCCCGTTTCTACCAATATTCCATAGCCCGATTTTTTTTGATAATGCTGTATTGCTTCCTGTTTAATGGTATGAGGCGGGGGAAGAGGCTTTCCATTCATTTCCCATTTCCGGCGGTTACTTTCCGCTGAATGTTTATTCCTGTATTCTTTATAGCTGTCCACCCATGATTGCGGCAATATTTTTTCCAATACGCTCTTCATAAACTAACTGATTTTAATAATATAATCTTGCTTCCACTTTTCGCAGGTATGCCATAGAGTCCCTCGAAATTTTTCTTCGTTGTTCCTTTCCTGGTATTGACCAGGCAGTTTTCCAGGCCTGGAAATAATTTGCCAGGTTAAATCCTGTGACCCGCAAATACTGGAACGACCACATCAATGCTGTTGTGTAAAAATAGATTTTAGGGAGATATCTCCAGGCTACCTTTGATTTATTGACCCACATCATTTTCAGTTTCTCACTGGTGGGTTTTCTTCCAAGTGGGGACTCCTTGTGCAACATGACGATACTGTCGTTGTACTGGATGGCATATCCCCGGTCGATGATGCGGTAGCCGAGGTCATATTCTTCCATGCCATAAAAAAAATCTTCAGGATAATAGCCGATCTCCTCCAGGACCTGCTTTTTGATAGCATGAGCGCCACCGGCATAATAATAGGTGTAAAAAGAATGTTTATCCTTATACTTCTTGTATTTTTTATGGGGCAGGCCATTCCTCTGCATATCAAGGGTATCGTAGTACAATATCTTAAAAGAGACGATGGCTGTATCCTTGTGTATATCTTCAGACCCGGGCGGAACATGTTCAAATGCCAGGAGTACCTGTTTCAGGGCATCTTTGTTTTGTAATACGGCATCATCATCGAGCAAGATCAGAACGGGAGCGGTGGCAAAACGAAGAGCAAAATTACGACCTCTTGCCACACCCAGGTTTTCCGGTGCATCAATATATTTAAAAGGTAAAGGCTGCGATTGGATATAGTCTTTTACTTTATCATAATCACTGGTAGAGCAGTTATTGACCAGGATGATCTCCTCCAGCAGCTCATTAGCCTCGTCGAGACCGGCAATATTTTGCATCAGCTCCAACGCATCGTCGGGACGATTATAGGTGATGATAATAAAACTAAGAGGTTTCAATAAATGGAGGATTTTGATGGAGTTTTGGTTTCACGCCATCCTGCCATTTGGCGGGACAAAGACGCGACGTAAATGTCGTCATTCTAAAAGCGTTGCGTCGTTGCGTGACATGCGTTTCCAAACCGATACACCGTGCCAGATTGAGTGAAATATTGACCACTACCGATTTTTCATTAGTTTGCAAAATAACAAAAAAAGACCATGCCACTGGTAAGCGTAATAATTCCATGCTATAATGACGGGCAATACCTCGATGATTCTGTTTCTTCCATCAAAGCGCAGGGCTTTACAGATCTTGAAATAATAATCGTAAATGATGGTTCTACCGATGAGTTTACGTTAAAAAAACTGGATTCTTTCAATGATCCGGTAATAAAGGTTTTGCACAAGGAAAACGGGCACCTTTCTTCCGCTCGTAATCATGGCATCCGGCATGCCAGCGGCAGTATTATCGTTACCCTGGATGCTGACGATAAATTCGAGAGCACCTTTATCGGGCAGGGGGTCGACGCATTAAAACAGGATCCATCGGCCGGAGGGGTCACTTGCTACCTAAAAAGCTTTGGCCTGAAAAAATATACCTGGAAACCGTTGGGCGGTGATATAAAAAACTTCCTGTACAGGCAGGAAAGTTGCGCCAGCGCCATGTTCCGGAAGGAATGTTGGGAGAAAACCGGCGGTTATGATGAGCAGATGAAAACAGGCTATGAAGACTGGGAGTTCTGGATACGGCTTACTTCGGCAGGTTGGAGGGTACATGTACTGAAAGAATACCTCTTAAATTACCGGGTAACAGAAAAATCAATGCTCCTGACTCAATCCGAACCGAAACGGAAAGAGATCGTGAATTATATTATGGAAAAACACAAACAGCTTTACTGGGAGCAATTGAAAGATGCCGTAATACAACGAAAGATCATCGACCTACGCAATCCTGAAAGCACGAGGGTACTATTGAAGAACCTTTATTGGAAAATCATCAACAAAAATAGATAGCTAATGATGGAAGTTACAATGCTAACTCCAGCATCCAGCATCTACAGTTAAGTTAAGTATGATTCGACGTTTTATATTGCGACGGATACACGGATTAAAAGATTTACCGTTTAACGGTTTAACAAATTAACTGATAAACAGATGAACGATCGCCAACCTCAAATCAATGCCGCGGTTGACTTCTTTTTTATCCGTGAATCCGTGGCGGAAAAATATGCTTAACATAACACTAGCATCCACTCTACACTATCTGCCTTCGTCTCACTACATCAAAGAAAATCCCTGCGATCAAAAGCAAGAGCACCAGTATTTGGCCGATCGTGGTTATTGATCTTCCTTTCTTGTAGGAGGCTGGCTCAAATTTAAATTCAATGGTGTGGGCACCAGCAGGTACACTCAATCCACGCAAGGTATAGTTCGTTTTTACATAATCTGTTTTCTTCCCGTCTATGTATGCGTTCCATCCTTCTGAATAATATACTTCGCTAAATACCGCAAACTGGACGCTTGATGCGTTGGACTTGTAAGTGATAATATCGTTATCATTTTTTACCAGCTCAATTTTGGCGCTCGAATCATATACTGGTTGAGTGACCTTGTTTTTATCAATTGCAGATACAATTGCCACCTTTGAGGCATCCATGCCGTTTAGAAACTTCATTTCATCTCTCAGGTCATTGGCAAAACGCACTTCCCTTACAAACCAGACAGGCCCCAGGGCATTGGGGTTGACAATAACAAGCGGACGCTGATTGGACGTAGCAGGAGGATTGTTGCCGATGATATACTTCGTGTTCAACATGTTCAATCCCGTATATGTCGTTTGATTAAGCCCCAGGCCAACGAAAGCCATAGAATCATTGCGCAAGGCTTCAGTTTCGGCAATGATCTTGTTTGTCCATAAGTCCTGGTAGCGGCTGATCTTAGCTGCATGGTAACCGCCCAGCGATTTATGAAAATTGGAAGTAGTGGCATCCTGGAACGGTGATACGGCCAGGTTCAGCACGCGGTACCATCCTGTATCTTTTAATATCTGCTGGTCGGCTGTTCCCGGCGCCAGGTCCTGTTTGCTTTCTTCGGGTTCCTGGTAAGCCTCCCGGTCCAGGAAAGGAGTTTTATTCAGGTAGGTATTGTCAACAGGTATTAGATCAATTAATATTAATAATATCGCTGCGATATAGACCCAGATGGGATTTTGGATCTTCCGCCTCACATATAACGAAAGAATTCCAAAGAAAATACCGATGATGGCAATAGCCTTCAGGATGTCTGTGAGGAATATGCTTTTCCGGTCCTCGGCCAGTGCTTTCATGGCGTTCAATACAGGTTCTCTTACCTCCTGTTGCTGCATGCTCATAACCTGTTCCTTAAGCTTCTTTGCTCCTTCATCCATATAGTCGAGCGATAAATACGCAAAAAGGGCAATGACCAATAATGCTGCGGTTGCGATACCCGCTTTCTTTAGCTTTTTCCAGGTATCAGGGTTATTGACATTGCTGATGACATTTTGCAATGCAAGGATCGCTGCAAAAGGCCATAGCAATTGCGGGATAATGAGGCTCATCGAAGGCGCCCTGAACTTGTTGTAGAGGGGCAAATAATCGAAAAGGAAATAGTTGAACCCGGAAAAATATTTTCCCCAGGACATTAATAGTGCAAGTACACTGGCAGTAAGTATCCACCATTTGATCTCACCTTTTACAAAAAACAGGAAAACGATAAACAGGAAACAGACAATCGCCCCGAAATAGGGCGGCCCTGCCGTATACGTCAGTGATCCCCAATAACTGCTTTGCCGCAGACCGCTCTGTTGTAGTTGTTGTGCAAGCTGGGGATTCATTTCACTTAACGCCTGGGCTATTTTTGAGTCTTCTCCAATCTCCCGGATGCCGCCGCTGCCGCCATATATCCGCGGAAACATCACAGTAAATGTCTCCAATGGTTTGTAGCTATATTCAAAAGCGTATTCTTTGCTCAGGCCCGTGGTTTTGACAGTAGTGGTAGAATCCTTTACTTCTAAAGAGCCACCGCGTATCGTTTCCTTGGCATATTCGTAGGTGGTAAGCAGGGTCACCGCATTCACCATTACCCCAATCACTACGGCCAGTGCTGTAAAACCAAGCGCTTTGATCATATGCGCGTATTCCTTTTCTTTTGTCCAGCGTACGACGCAGAAAATGGTGTAAAGACCCAGTGTAATAAATAAGTAATAGGATACCTGCAGGTGATTCAATCCTATTTGCGTAGCCGTAAATAAAGCCAGCAGGCCGGAGCCCAACAAATATTTTTTTCTGTAGATCAACATCACGGAGGCAAGTATAGCGGGCATATAGGCCACCACCCACATCTGCGTTACGTGACCGGCGGAGATCATTACAGGATTATAAGTAGAATACCCAAATGCCAGCGCGCCGAATATGCCGATATAGGGGTTTACGCGGGCTACCTGGGAAAGAAAATAAAATAGCAGACAGGCCAGAAAAAAGAACTGCATTGGCTGCGGCAGACCTAACGTAAGCACTTTATTGACATAATGCGGGAGAACATTATTGGCGGGCATCCAAATCTGGTAGGTAGGCATGCCACTGAACATACCGTTCGTCCACAGGGGCGCCTCACCGTGTTTTGCCACATAGTTGGCGATATCCTTACTTCCGCCTTCGTATTGAACAATGTCATGCTGGTAAAGGACTTTGCCTTCCAGTCCCGGTTTACAGAAGAGTGCGGCAATGACAATGAAACTAAAGACAGCAATAGCGTGCGGTAAGATTTTTTTCCAGTTTATGTTCCCCATTGGAGTGATTTAGTGCGGCAAAATAAAGGTTTTTTCGGTAGGGTCTAAGGTTGATTATAGAGATTCTTTAGCCACAGAGAGCCGCGGAGTTTTCTTTTTCTTCAAATAGAAGCAACATTCGAAAATCGACAGTCTCTATTAAAAGAGGGAGATTGGCCACAGAGGGCCGCAGAGATTTTCTTTTCTCCAAAAGGAAGTAACATTGGGAAATCGCCAATCTTTATTGAAACAGGAAGATTGGCCACAGACAGCCACAGAGTTTTTCTCTCTGTCTCGTTTCTGTCTTTCCGGACGTATTCTTTCCTGGTATATTCTCTGCGGCTCTCTGTGTCTCCTCTGTGGCTCTCCGCGGCCCTTTCTTTGCACTAATTGCAAATAGTTAATACATTTAGGGCTTATGAAATGGCTTCTTTTCTTATCGCGGCTGGCATTTATCAGCGGTTTCTGTTTTCTCCTGTCACTTTCCCTGTTAATCAAAGACTGGATAAAAGAACAGGACCTGGCTTCAACGATCATTACTATCGGTACATTCATGGGAATGTTGCTGGTGCCCGCTACTTTAATTTGTTACCTGGCGGTATTGTTCACCAAAAGAAAGCTCAACACCATAGTTCCCGGGTGGCTGATTGCTTGCAATATAGTCTGGATGTTCGTTTATTTATTTTACTTAATCTTTGTCAATGGTCAAGGCAATCATACACCATAAACCCACTCGCCTCTTCATTATCCTCGCCGGTATATTTATCTGCAATGCGCTGATCGCTGAATTGATGGGAGTAAAACTGTTTTCGTTGGAAGAAACAATAGGTATAAAGCCGCTTCGCCTGCTGATCTTCGGTAACGAGTTCTCATTTAATCTCACAGCGGGAGTCCTTTTGTGGCCCGTTGTGTTCATTATGACTGATATCATCAATGAATATTATGGAATGAAAGGAGTCCGGTTCCTTTCTTTTATGGCAATTGGCCTGATCGGCTATGCATTTATCATGTTCCAGGGAGCGATTCATATAACTCCCGCAGGATTTTGGGTTAGTAATTATTCCAACCAGGGAGTGCCAGATGCAAATAAAGCTTACCAGGCCATATTCGGCCAAAGCTCATGGATCATCATCGGCTCACTGGTAGCGTTTGGGATAGGACAGGTTCTTGATGTTTTTATTTTTCATAAAATAAAAAAACTGACCGGTGAAAAAGGCATCTGGCTGAGGTCAACCGGATCCACCGTGGTTTCGCAGTTTGTCGACAGTTTCGTTGTGCTGTTTATTGCCTTTTACATCGGGCCACGCGTATCAACGAACCAGGGAAAGCCATGGGGATTCGGCCTCGTGATGACGATCTGCGTGGGTAATTACATTTATAAGTTTATCATGGCATTGATACTTACACCCGTGATCTATCTTGTGCATGGGTGGATAGAAAGATACCTGGGCCACCCGATGGCGGCTGAGATGAAAAAGGCTGCGATGGGGGATGAGTAATTGGTTGATTTGTTAATCAGTTAAGCAGGACTTCGGAACTAGTCAACCAGTCAACTTCTCTTTACCAGCTCCGAAACAATCTTATCAATAGGGAGCGTTACACTTTCCGCGGAGAAATTTTCCCAGTCAATAAACCGAAAAGTTTCTATTTCATTTTTCTGCCGGTAAATCTCCAGTTGCTGCTCATCAAAATCAAAGACCTTATCCCTCAAGGGGACTTTTATTTCTTCCAGCGCTTTCGCATAATAGTAGATGGAAATGATCTGGTGATCGGGGTTGAAGGCCGATAGCTGGAAAAAATCTGTTGTATATATATGATCGCCGACCTCGACGCGCAGGTTCATTTCCTCGATGAATTCCCTTGCAAGACAATCCCTTGTTCCTTCTCCAAATTCCAGCCCACCACCGGGAAACTTGGTATAGTAGCCTCCGCGGATGTATTCATCGCTTACGAGCACCTGTTTCTTTTCGTTGATTAAAATTCCATAAACGCGGAGATTGAACCTGTTCATCCTGTATTAAACTATTTTTTTACGTAAAAAAAGCCACCCGATAACCAGGGCAATGATAAGCGAAAGAAATACGACAATATAAAAGGCTGATTGCGAGTGTTCGAACCCGTTTCGTACATTCATTCCGAATATACTGGCGATCAGCACAGGGAATGTAAGTACGATCGTGATTACCGCCAGGCGTTTGAGCACCTGGTTCTGGTTATTGGCGATGATGCTGGCAAACGCGTCAAGGGTGCTGCTTAAAATGTTTGTATTGATGTTTGCCATTTCCAGGGCCTGCGAATTGTCGACAATGAGATCATTCAGGAACTCTTTGTCTTCATCATTCAATGCAAGGAAATTGGTCCTTTCGAGTTTCATCATCAGCATTTCATTGGAGCGGAGAGCGGTAACAAAATATACCAGGCTTTTTTGTATCCGCATCAATTGCAGCAGCTGTTCATTTTGGCTGGCCACATATAGTTTTTGCTCGAGGACATTCCTGCGCTGGTTGATCTCCTTCAGGTATTCCATGAAATTCTGAACGATCTTTTCAAATATTTTCAGCACCATCATGTTCTTTTTGTCAGGATGACGGTTTTGAAAAGTGCTCAGGAATTTTTTAATGGCCGGGTTTTCAAAAGAATTGACCGTGACGATCTGGTTATGCGTGAGAATGATACAAATCGGGATGGTGATATAATAGGCGTCGCTTTCGTTAAACGAATTGTTTTCCGTCGGGGTTTTGATCACGATCAGTCGCACATTGTCCTCTTCTTCGAAACGGCTCCTTTCGTCTATATCCAGTGAGTCGGTAAGAAAATCGATTGGTATCTCAAGTTCAGCTGACAACCCGGAAAATTCTTCCTGCTTTAGCGGAGGCAGCACATTTACCCAACTGCCATTTTCCGGCTTATCGATGGCTACAGTTTTGAAGTCAATATTTTTAAAATACTGGACCATAGTTGTAAAGGTAAGGGGGATGATGGAGAATTGATGCTGGATGCTAGATGCTGGATGTTCCGTACTAAAATGTGCCATCGCAATCCGGCAAAGGGTAGATAAGATAATAGCTGCTGAAATCATGAAGAGTGCTGAGTAGAAGTAGAAAGTAGTTTACCTCTCCTTCGGAGAGGGACGGAAGGGTGAGGCCGGTCGGGGCCGCAATTATTTCGGAAAAAAATACATCAATTCAGAAGTATCGCGTATCAGGACTAATTTTTCCAAACGTGTTTTGAAAGTATTTGACATCTTTAATGCGTTCACAAAATCCGAAGCAAGATAAGTTCTGCATAAATTGGCAGTATCAAATCTCATCCTGATCAGGGATCCCCTCGCGACAAAAGTGCCGCGTAAATAATCGCATCCTGTAAATATTGTCAGGTTCCCCTCGGGTGAGAAATGCAGGTAAGGTTTTCCATTTTTAAAGTCGTGTAATGTAACTGACTGGTCCTTTATCTCGGATAATACCCAGTTACTCGAAGTCAGGATCTCTACGGATTCATACGGTCCTTTGGCCATATAGCAGGATAAGGGGAAGAAAAGGCAGCTTATAAAAAGGATCTTAATTAAATGCGCCGTGGCCGTGGTTTTTCTTTGAAGGTTCGCTTTCATCACAATTTTTTTATCGCTTCATTGCCTTTCGGGTTTGGCCTGATAGGTAAATAGCTTCAGTTTTTTAATATAGTCGGAAGGGGTATTGCCTGTAAACTTTTTAAATGCAGTTGTAAATGTGTTCCGGTTGTTGAATCCGCATTTACCAGCTAATTCTTTTAGACTAAAGGACCAGGTTGTTCTATCTCTCATTATGCCCTGGCAGTATTCTATCCGGTACCGGTTAAGAAAATCGCTGAAGTTTATTTTCATAATGTTGTTGAGAAAAGAAGAAAGCAGGTAGGAGGGGATTTGCATATCAGTTGCCATGTCATTGATGCTATACCGGGGTCTCAGGAAAGGCTTTTGTTGATCCATAAGTCCCTCCAGCCGGACCTTCAGAAATTTTACCTCGTATCCCCTCAACTGTTCACCAACACTCTTTTTCTTTTTGTGAGGACTGAGGAAATCCCAAATAACAGAGAATAGATTTTTTTTTTTAGTCATAGAGACAGTGTTTATTGCCGGTTACATGGAAATTTTATCCACGTGTTAACGACTGCACGTAATACAGAATAGAAAATCAAAGAGATGGATCGAAGATGGAGCAATCCTTGTGTGGGAGTAGCTGAATTGAGCTGTGTTTGCTACTAATTAAAATTACAACCAGCATTAATTCGTTTCAAGTATTAACAGGCAGGTTTTGCCCGCTTTTATAATAGGGGGCGGCGTGAATCTATAAAAACCGTGAGTGCGATTTTTTGGGCAGCAAACAATTGGTGAGTGCGTGCAAAAGATAATAGCATGAATTGTGTTTTTACTTCTTAATCGTGGGAAAGACCGATAAGCAGTTTTATTCTTAGTTCATTGTCGTAAACAAACTGGTTTAGTATCTGGGGGGCCCGTTTGATGGTCCTGTGATCCGATTCATGTAGTTCTTCCATTTCCACTTTCACGTTTTCCTGGCGGAGCTTTCCTTTTGCTGAAAGCCTGACTAAAAGCATCAGGGGGATATCTCCCTGGGGATGCCGTTGGGCCCAGTTCAATGTCTCCTGGTAGTTTCCACTATGATAATAATATAATGCAAACCCGAGATTACAATACCAGGTCGTGATGGGGTTCAGGTACATTGTCTTTAGCAACAATTGAAATCCATGTAAATAATTACCCAGGCAGATCATCAGGAATCCCATGCTGCCTGTAACACTTGGGGCTATAGGATTAATATCGAGGCATCTTTCTATTGCTTCACGGCAATCCTGTTTTTTACCGGTGAGAAAATGAGTCCAGGCCATAGCCTTATGAGCATATTGACAATTCTGGTCAAGCCACATGGACCGTTCTGCATACATCTTACCTTTTTCAAGATCTGCAGCCGACGACTCGAAGCGGATACAATAATTATGTAAGTATACTTTTGACAGCGATGCCCAGATCAGGGCATTGTCAGGGTCGATGGCAAGTGCATTTTCAAGGGACAGGCGGGCCTGCTCGAGTGTATCGCTGTCATATTTTTCCCGGAAGCTATAATATAGGTATACCGATTCGTAGACGCCCAACACTTTTTTCTTCCGCAGGCTGCTGTTTTGTATAATATTTTTTGTGACGATCCCGTCCGTATCGGCCAGCTTATTGGCCAGGTGCTCGATTATCTGGTCCTGGATCGTATAAAGCATACCGGCATTAAAATGTCGCTGGTATGTATGTGTCCATAACAATGCTCCTGTGTCAGCGATCATTAACTCCACATTTACCTGTACCCTGTTTTCGGCAAAGCGTACGCTACCCGTCAACATATAATCGAAATCATCTTCTTTATGATTTTCGGGGACTTCTTTCTGCGCAAGAAACTTCAGCGAGGGATAACAGGGGATAATGCTCAGGTGCTGGAATTTGGCCAGGTCGACGCAGATTTGTTCCCCCATGCCTTCCACAAAAAAATCTTTGGAATTATCGATGCTAAGGTTGCGAAGAGGAAAGACTGCGATCGTTGCTTTGCGCTGGATGAGGGGGATATCGTTTGAAATATGATTCAACAGGCGGTCATCGGTGCCATTGCCATTGCGATGTTTAAAAAGAGGAACGTAACCTCCTTTTGGCATTTCGATAAGGACAGGGTCAGTAGATCCTTCGCCTTCATAATATTCATGAAGCATACGGCGAAGCCTTCCCGCATGAATGCGGACAACGGCATCTACCTGTGGATTAAAATCAGGCGGACGTCCCAATGCCCTTATACCAATAGTATATTCTTTGATTTCATTGATCCGCCCTGCCAGTGTTTCTTCAATTACAAATTGAAGAAACATGGATAAAACCTGGGCATTCCTGAATTTGTCGGAAGAAAGAATTTGCGAAAGTTCTTTCCTCACTGTGCCCGGATCAATGCTGTATGTATTCCCAAGGTCCCCCATTGCAGTCAAATCCTATACCCGGCTATCGTTACTGCCGGGTAAGTTGTTTTGGTTAATAATTCTTTCCTAATTCATGTGGTGCCTAATCATCTGCCTTTAACTGCCGAGTTTCTGCATTAATAATGCCTGTTCCTGCTTAGGTGGTCTCGTTATCCGAATGGTGAATTCTTGTAACGGTAATAATAAGAACTTGAAAAAACTAAATTTTAATGAATAAAATATTCAGAGGGGTGGGATAATGGCTGGTGCTGCAAACTACTTCTTTTCCTGAACAAAAAACATTCCTAACACGACAATCATACCTGCACAATATATAATGTAAACACTTAAAAAAATTACCGCTGATAAAAGTTTTCATTGTAATCGTTTGCACGATTTGCAAATTGAGAGGAAACACGTATACGATTATTGATTTTACATGAAAGAAAGGCCAAATAAATTCACCATTGACAGAAGCCTGATGGTAATTATGTATTTTATCAAAGTTTCTCATCGTGTTACATAACCGTTACAGTAACTGTTAGCATCCTCAAAAATTTGTTTTCACATAACCCTGCACCTTATCTTGCTAATGGTTTAAAAGGATAAATGAACTTGCCCGGTTTTCATGAAACAATATTGGAAAATCAAAATCGCAATGAGAGCAGAGCTACTGTGTGCCGTCGAAAAGTTTCCTGCAATTAAAGAAAAGATCACTTCTCTTTTTAATGACAGTGAAGAGTTCCAGGCACTGTGCCATGATTATTTTCTTTGCGTGAAGTCTTTGGGGCAGTGGGAAATGTCAGTCGAAAAAGACGAGAGATTTCTGCGCGAATACAAAGATCTCAAAACCACCCTGGAAAAAGATCTGCTTCAGTTTGTGGACCACTTAGGGCAAAAACATAATCATGATCTGTTGTGAGCTACTAAACCTTTTAAAGTTAATTGATTTACATGACAATTAAAAATAATAATACGACAAATGAACAGACTTAATAATGAAGTAAAACAGGATGATCCAAATTAAGTATTACTACTTAGTATGGCCTGAAAAGTTGATGCTTTACGAAGTATATAAAATGAACAATGTGAACTATTCCAATTATTAAAAGATCCATGCCTAAATCAATTGCTTATGCAAATCCTAGAACAATTCTACACGATCGTCGTTGTGACCTGTTTGTTACTTGTAATGTCCATGAAGGATATATTGTCAAACAGACTATTGAAATGGGTGCTCGTTCTGCTGCTTTATTCTGAAAGTATCAGGATCATCGTTGAAACCGGTGCGGGTACCACTCCCATGTATGTTATCATGAGTGGGTATATTGCCCGTTCACTGTTCATACCTGGAGCCTATCTCTATCTCCGCAATTATTTTAATAAACGAAATATCGAAAGAACCGATGTCGTCAACCTGGTTCCTTGTGCATTGTTTTGCATAGGATGTGCCATCGCTTTTTTGGTGAACGGAAATCTTGACTTTCTCCAGAATAACGGCAGGAATATTTTTTCATCATTCAGCGCTGAGCAGATATCCCTGCTGGCGTTCCGGTTATATGTTTATTGTATGACCGGCGTTTATTTGTGGCTTGTGCTGGTGATGCTCAGGAAAAATTATCTTGGTATTGAAAAGGAAAAAGTGACTATCAATGGCGCAGTCAATGGAATGGTCAACGGAAACGGCATGAACGGAAACGGCATGAACGGCAACGGTCACGCACATGAGGTAAAGAAGCACGGAGAGGTTTCTTCTTTTTTCCTCACCGAAGAAAAAATGAAACATATTGACAGTATCGTGACCGCATTTCTTACAGAAAAAAAGCCTTTCCTGCAACATGGATACTCATTAAAGCACCTGGCTGAGGAAACGAATGTGCCGCTTCATATTTTGTCGGCATTCATCAACAGGTATCATAAAATGAACTTCAACGATTTTATCAACGAATACAGGGTTTCCCATTGTAAGGTGAAGATCATTGCCATGGAGTGGAAGTACAAGAAACTGGAAGCGATCGCAGATGAATCGGGATTTAGCAACCGGAATACTTTCACTTCGGCTTTCAAAAAAGCTACTGGTCTGAACCCATCTGCTTACTTAAAGCAATTAAAAGTCGACCAGGAACAGGAAGAGTTGTTGTTAGACCTTACCGAGGGACCCGGTATCCACTTGAAGAAAGTTAGGGATGAAGACGTGTAATTAGGGTTTGTGTTTTTTGGGTACCCGGCTGTTCGCAGCCGGGTTTTTTTACCAAGAGGTTATGATCGATTAACCCGGCATCGTGATAGGCTGACGAGTTAACAACGTAACCAGGCCGATCAGGCAAATAATGGCGGAGACGAACGAGAATAGACGCATCAACCTTATGTTGGTGATTTTCGAGGAAATACCATTTATAAACAATACCATCCCAAAGATGACCGTGTATAATACATAATTGTCGGAATGCAAATTCGCCTTCAGCCCGCGGTCCTTATATTCGATTGCTTTTCTTTTGAGTTCCGACTGTTCATCCCTGGATTTTGCAGTCAATTTCAAGTATTCCTTCGTCGCCATAGGATGAGCAGGCGCATTTGGATTATTCAACGGATCAGTGTTGAGCCATTCTGAAAATATCTTTGACATTTCAGGCCTGCCGTGTTCAAGATAAAACTTGATCCGCTCCTGATTCCGGTCGATAACTGCGTTGGCAAAATTCATAACTGCGTTGGCATCTATTTCCTGCTGCTGTTCCAGGAGAGTGGTTTTTTCCAAAGCCTGCATATCATAGGTGTTTGCTTCGATCAGGCTGATCGTTTGGATGCCATTCCACAATGAACTTTGATAACTGCACCAGGTAATTGCCAGTGAAGCGACAGAAAGTACGATGGTGCCGAGTATTTCAACTCTGTTTCTTATTCGCTCTTCCCGGTTGATATCGGCTTTCACTGTAGGCATTTAATTTAATGAAAGTATTTTCCAGGCGTTTAATAAACAAATTATCCTAATGACTATCGGCTAAAATTTAGGAAAGCGTGCCCATATTCCGGCGACCTTCGTCAGATAGGCCATATTCGGCTTTTCTTTGCAGGTATTTAGCAGGATTTGGCAAGTTTTGAAATTGCAAAGCAGTTTTCCAATGTAACTTTAAAAGAAGTCTTATTTTAAAGACCCTCGAATCTCAAGCCTACGACAGCCTCAACCCGTGAAAGCGTAACGACGCTACGACACTTTTCCTAATTCATGTGACCAGAATATCTTTTCCACCGGCTTACGCCGATGCGCGTGAGCATAAACCAGACGATCTATGAATCCTGCTTATGTAAGAGATGAAGATGCAGAGCTGCCGGAAGAAAACAAAGAATATCATACGCTAAAATTCGGTAGCAAGAGAATACCGGGCCTGGAAGGATTTTGGAGCGTTGACCTTCACAACCTGGCGCCAAAGTTGGGTATGCTTAATCCCATTAAACATTATCGCATTAGCTCCCAAATGGTCTCCTCGATGAAGAAAGACAATGACGAAGGCTTCACTATTTACCGCCAGAAATATTCCCCAGAAGCCGACAACGAAAATCAGTCATTGTCTGAACCTTCCTCACAGTTTATTATCGTTATTCGATTGTCTACATCGGACAGCCCCGTCCTACAGCAGGACTGGCTTGCCGCACTGGTGAAACAGATGGTCATCGGGTAGGTGCCAAACAGCTGAAAGGCGCCTCATAACATAAAAAAAATGATTTGACCCGGGCTTTGGCCAACGATTATAATCTTGTGCTTTATTCACCCTCTAAAATTTTTATTCTCTTCTTCTGCGGTGTATCTTGGCTTTGTCTTTTTCATATAATAGTGGCTGGAAGAGTCGGGTGTTAATGCAACGTTGACATTAACACCTGACTTCCAAAACAGATTCTTCCCATCCAGGCACGGACCTCCCAAACGATAGTATCACTGATTTAAAGCTTTCATTTTTTCTTTCGATGAGAAGATCGTTCCTTTTTCCCATTTGCCTGATCTGTTCGGCCCTTTCACTGCAGGGGCAGGAGCTAAGAGTGGGATTGTACGAGGGAAAAACATTTTCGAGGGATGTTGATAATTATCACTACACCGCAGATTATTACCAGGGCACCATAAAAGGGGAACGGCGGCATGGTATCGGTGTCGGTCTTTTCCTGGAAAATAGCTATTCGCTCGAATTACTGTATTACCACCAGGATACAAAAGTCCCGACGACTTTTCATACGACGGGCATCACAGCCCAGCATCAATTCGACATGACCATACAATGGATGCTCCTTGAGTTTGTGGCCTTTCTAACTAAAAAAGGCTTAAAGCCATTTCTTGGATCAGATATTGGTATGGGGCTTCTTACTTTAAAAGATCCTGTATTAGGCGACAGGTCTTCCCGTGTTAAATTTACCTGGGGCGGAAACCTGGGACTCGAATATGCTTTTCGTAAACTGGTATCTATCCGGTTAAAAGCGGACTTGCTCTATTCTGTAAAATTCAATTATGCGGTTTCGGGCAACCCGCTTAATTCTAACATTACAGCTTATAACCATTATCTACAATCTGCTATAAACGGCGGGATCATTTTCCGCTTCGGCCTGGCTAAAAAGAAATAGAATTCAATGGAACGCGGCTGGTGCTGACCAATAAGATCTCTTAGGACATCATCTCATCATAATGATCTGCGTTTTTACTTGTGATTATAGAGAAACAGAACGCTGATTGTTAGGGTCATTAAGATTTTTTAAGATATCATGTCAATCATAATGATCTGCGTTTTTACTTGTGATTATAGAGAAACAGAACGCTGATTGTTATGATCGTTAAGATTTTTTAAGATATCATGTCAATCATAATGATCTGCGTTTTTACTTCTGATTATAGAGAAACAGAACGCTGATTGTTATGATCATTAAGATTTTTTACGATATCATGTCAATCATAATGATCTGCGTCTTTACTTCGATTGTAGAGAAACAGAACGCTGATTGTTAGGATCATTAAGATTTTTTAAGACATCATATCAATCGCAATGATCTGCGTTCTTACTTCAGAACCGGGGACAATGAACTGCTTTCAGGCTTGAATTATCCCTGTCAAGCAAACCGATATAGGAGAGCGAAAGTTCGAAGCCACCGCGGCCATAGCTGCTCATTTTCAATTTTGAAATGTTGGCATCATAGCTAAACGCAAAAGAAAACGGACGATAATCTAACTTGACCACTGGTATGATAGCATCGTTCCATCGTACGAACACACCTCCATGGATCGTATAGTCGGGATTATCTGTTTGGGCACCTATTTTAAAACCATACAGTGCTCCCGCGATAAGTTCCCTGTAACTCCCCTGCTGCGAATAATCCGAATGAATGGTCAATGATGAATTTTCCGCAAGAGCTGTCTTGAGATCGAGCGAATAAACCCACTTGGGGTCAAGGCGTACGTTTGCGCTTTCAAAGAAAGATATCCTCGGGTTATTGAAATGATGATAGGCAATTCCGGCGACAATATTATTGACCGGGTTGTCGCCCAGGCCGGAGCTGAAGCTGAGGCCGGCACTTCCATCCCAGTATGTATACCGGCTCCTCGGCAGATTTTCGCCATCGCTGCCATTATCAAATTGGTTATTGGTGATCATTTTTGAACGATCGAACCTGCGATCCACGAATCCACCCATGAATGCAGCAGAGAGATACATATTCCTTTCGGTACTGAGGGATTTATGATAATTGAATACGGGCATCAATATGGTCGTGGTCAAAGCAGTTGAGCCTGCCCGGTCAAAAAAAGCTTCAAGACCAATGGTGACATAGTCATTCCCTTTGCCGGCATGCATTTTATATTCTGCATTTAATGCACCGGTTTTATAAGCACTGGCAAAACTGTTCCATTGCGAACGAAAGACAGCCTGTACTCGAATATCGCCGTTCACGATCCCCGCCAGTGCAGGATTTCGGTATAATGGCATTTCATAGAATTGAGAAAAATGTATATCCTGGGCTCTGCCTGTCGTGAAACAAGGGAGAAGGATTGCGATAAACCAGTTTTTATAATTTTTTTTCATAGTCGATCGGTTAACTGTTCTGTTATTGTATTAAGGTGACATCTCCGGTATATCTCAGCATTTCTCCATTCTCGCACTGTACTTCGCAGATATATACATACACATCCGGTGATAAAGTTTTTCCCCCGAATTTGCCATCCCAGCCAGACGATGCATCGTTGGGACTGAAAGACAATTTTTCAAATACCAATTCGCCCCAACGGTTATATACTCTGAACGAACGGATCATGAATGTTCCTCTTGCCCGGGGATAAAAGCGATCATTCATGCCATCACCATTTGGAGAGAATGTATTAGGTATGAAAAGCTCGCCTTTGTTGCATGTTACATATATGGTCAGGTAATCGCGGACCAGGCAGCCGCCTTCATTTTTTACTTCGAGCAGGTATTTGGTTGTCTGCCGGGGCGCCGCTACCGGGTCGGCGCAATTGCTGCAACTGAGGTTGTAAGCGGGCCGCCATTTCCAGGAAACAATATCAGGCGAACCAGTGCCATGAAGGGGGACCTGGTTGCCAACAACAATCGTTGCATCCTGTCCCGCTTCGACGGTGGGAATGGGGTACACTTTAATGAATACACTTCCTGTTTCCGTAAAACAATGCAAACTGTCTTTTGCGGTTAATGTATATAATGTGCTGGTTGAAGGGCTTGCCGATGGGGAAGCTATGCTGGCATTATCGAGTCCTGTTGAGGGCGACCAGCTATATTGATCAGCGCCGGATGCAATTAGCCGGGCAGATTCACCTGTACAGATCGTATCCCCGGGGCTAAGGTTCAATGCAAAATGTTTTTGCACACCAACTGTCACTGAATCCTTTTTTATACATCCGTGTTCACTGGTTCCTGTTACTACATAGGTTGTTTTGTCGCCGGGTAAAGCGATAGGATTGGAACAACCTGTACAGCTTAAGCCAGGGGATGCATTCCATAAATAGGTGGTGGCTCCGCTGGCTTGTAGTTGAGTTGAACTGCCGGCGCAGACTATTGCATTAGCCCCCGCATCCGTATTGGGGAGCGGATAAATGTTGATCGTCTTGGTTGCAGTATCCCTGCAACCATGTTCATCAACAACAATTGATGTAATATTAAAAGCGCCGGGACTGGGATAGGACTGGATCGGCGGCAAACTTCCCAGGGAAACACCTCCATTCCCGAAGGTCCATGACCAATTGAGTAAAGAAGGATTACCCGCAAGTACCTGGGCAACGAAACCGAGTTGAGCTGGAACACATGCAGCTGAATCACCATTGATAGCAATAATAGGGCTGGCAAAAACTTTTACGGTATCGGTGAGAGACCGGGCGTCACTGCAACCTGCTTCGGTTGTTACAGCCAGGTTGACTGTATAAATACCGGGAGAAGCATAGTGATGAACCGGTTGCGGGCTGTTGCTCGTTTCGCCATCACCAAAATCCCATTGCCAGGCTGTAATAAGATCGTTGCTGATCGTTGAATCAAAAAAGCTGACATTTCCCGAGTTGCAGAAACGGGACTGGCCCATTTTGATTCCGGCGTTGACACCGACAACCCTGATGGTATCGGTGCCTACAATAGGAACCCTGCAACCCGTGATATCTTCCAGTATCATTTTGGGCACATAGTATCCGGCAAATGTATAGGTGTGAGATAAGATCGAGTCCATGGTTGCGACAGTAGTACCATCGCTAAAATCCCAGGTAAAGGAAATGCGATCGATTGTTGTAGCCGTGAAAGCAACGGTCAATGGCTTACATCCCTGCAGTGGTATATAATTAAAACTACCCCTCGGACCCCTTACTTCAATTAGTTTATACATACTGTCCCTGCAGCCGCCTGGCCCGGTGACTATCAGCTTCGCGGTATAAATTCCGGGATATGTATAAACGTGAGAAGGACTGGAAAGCGATGAATTGTTGCCATCGCCGAAATCCCATTGCAGGTTTGTGTAATTGAGAGATGCGCTGGTGAACTCTACTCTCAGGGGAGGACATGTACTAAAAGAATCAGAAATGGAAAATCTTGCTGTGGGAAAACTGATATTGATAAAGGCATTGCGGATGACAGAATCACGGCAACCAGATGGGTCTACTACCGATAAGCTTACCGTATATACGCCGATACCATTATAATAATGTATAGGATTTACACTTGTAGAGCCTGAGCCATCTCCAAAATTCCACAGGTATTGCAGATCGTTACCTGTGGATGTATTGACAAACCTGACAGGCCGGTCTGTACAGGAGAGTGAATCTGGTGAATTAAAAGCAGCATTGGGATGCCCAATGATCACAGCTGAGTTTTTTCTCAATGAATCACGACAACCATTGTTATCGACCACAGTAAGCGAAACGGCAAAATCGCCTGCCACAGTATAATTATGCATGTAGGGTGGGGCAGAAGTGGAATCGATGATTCCGTCCCCAAAATTCCATATCCATTTTACCAGTGGGTGCGATCCATCGGCAGTGGATGAATCATAAAATAAAACCGGATCGGCTCCGAAACATGCGGCCGATATGGAAGATCCGAATGCTGCCCTGGGACCAAGTATAGTCAGGGGTATGCTTTGTGTGTCAGAACAGCCCATTAGATCAATGATCGTCATGCTGACCGTATAATTTCCTGCAATCGTGTAAGTGTGCGAACTGGACGAGGGGTCGTTGCTTGTATTACCGTCACCGAAATCCCAACGCCAGGAATTGATGTTTGCCGCATTGATATTTTCGCCGGTAAAATGAATGGTGGTGTTTTTACAAGCCGTATTGTTATCTGCACTGAACCTGGCTTTTTCGTCGATGATCAATACGACACGGTAAGTTGTATAGACGCAGTTTCCATTGGTCACTGTCAGATAGGGTACGTAGGTGCCGGGACTGGCATAAGTATGAGATGGCGATTGCTGGGTCGAGAAGGTGCTGTCGCCAAACTCCCATCTCCAGGTCTGCGCACCAAGTGATTGGTCAACGAAATCGATTTTATATTTATCAGTGCAGTTAGAATAAGGTCTGAAGCTGGCTACCGGCGGCCTGATATTGACAATATTTGGAATTGTTAGTGTGTCGGCACAACCATTGCTCCATACTACCAGTGTCACGGATATCGGCCCGACTTCTTCATATGTGTGCAGCGGGTTTTGAACGGTGGAAGTGATACCGTCGCCAAACGTCCATAGCCATTGATCCACGTTACCGGTACTGTTATCTGTAAATTGAATGGGATGCTGTGCACATACATCGGTAGGATCTGCGGAAAAAGCTGCTTGTGGTTTATTGCCGGCCTTTACTGCGTTGTTTAGAACAGCGGTGACTGTACATCCACCGGTAGTACTGATCGTCAATGACACGGTGTAGGTTCCGGGAGTTGTATAAGTATGTGAAGGGTTTACCGCGGCGCTCGTAGTGCCGTCCCCGAAGTTCCACAGGTACGTAGCGACAGGATCGGTGGAGATAAGAGTTGAAACCGGTGAAATGGTTAACGGTATACAACCCTGTTGTGGCAAATTATTGAGGGTAAGCACAGGTTCTTTGATCTGTATGTAATCGACTTTTGTAATGGTATCACTACAACCCGTTTCGTTGACAGCAACCAGTGTAACCGGATAGGTGCCGGCAGTTGTATAAGTGTGAACCGGGTTGGCTTGAGTGCTTGTGGACCCGTCCCCAAAATTCCATAGATAGGTATTGTTGCCGGTTGTTTGATTAATAAAGCCTGCTGTAAATGGAATCGCACAGCTTCGTGTTTGATTTGCTGAAAAATCTGCAGCAGGTCCTGACCGTACTGTAATTGTTTTGGTAGTTGAATCCATGCAACCACTGAAAGTGTTTACCAGTTTTATAGTAAAGACGCCTGCAGAAGTATATTTTTTTGCCGGGTTGATTTGCGTGGAGATTGTTCCATCTCCAAAATCCCAGTGCGATGAAATGGGGGCGGGTGTAGTGGTATTGCTAATGGTGAAAGACTGGTCTATGCAAACACTATCGGGGCTGTTAAATTGAGAGGTCATGGCGCCGATGCTGATAAGGTTATTTTTTATCAGCGTATCACGGCAACCCAGAGAGCTTTCTGTTACCAGCATGACTGAGTAAGTGCCGGTGGCGGAATAGACGTGGACGGGGTTAGCAAGGTTTGATCCGGTTCCGTCTCCAAAGATCCAGGTAAAATTCAAAGAGCCCCCGCCGGTCGAAGTATTCGTAAAACTGATCGTCGCGGGGACACTGCATTGTACCGGGCTGGTATTGGTGAACCCGGTTCTTACTCCATCAGTGACGTCGATATATTGCGGGTGGCTTAGCAACTTAAAGCAGCCATTTGAATTTGTGACCTTCAATGTCACCGTGAAGTTGCCCGATGTTGTATAAACATGCAGGGGATTGCGTTGAGTGGAAACTGCACCATCACCAAAATCCCAAAGCCAGTTGCTGATGGTACCGTTTGGTGAAGTGCTTAAATCGGTGAACTGGACGGGAAAAGGAAAACACGCCGATGTATCTGAAGCGGTAAAGTTTACAACCGGTGCGGCAAAAACGGTGATGTACTGGCTTTTTATAATCGAATCTGCAGTGATACCATTTGTCACGACCAACTTGATAGTATAAGTGCCGGAGTTAAAATAACTGGTGGATGGATTTTGTAAAAAAGAGATCACGCCATTGCCGAGGTCCCATCTCCATTGAGTAGGATTGCCCGTGGACTGATCAGTAAACTGAACGACAATGGGTGAACATCCTGCAAGTGGAGTGGCGGTGAATGCAGCTGAAAGTTGGGCAAATAACTGGCATTGCAATAGCAGGAGGATTATCGGGAGGATAATCTTTCGATGATGAGCTGTACCGGCAGACATAGGGAAGCCCGATTCGGAATCGATTTTACAAATGGATCGGTAATTATACCTGTAATTGAAAGCACGCTATACATTCTGTTTGAAAAACCATGTACAATATTGGGCTTCATTGGGGAACCATCAAAATAAAACGTTTCATTTCTGGACAAGAATTATAATAGTATACCCGTCGCTATTGAATTCTGAATTACGGGCAAATGACGGATTTTTCCAGTGATAGAACATCACCTCGTTTGATAAGAGGATCTTGTTTTGGTAAATAAACCCTTAGTGCTATAAAGAATAAGCCGCGCGGAGGAGGTAACCAGTTACTTTCTTTATCCCTGCCTGGTGATTCTCTTTGCAGATAGATCGTTAAACCGCCATCTGCATCTTTTAATAACCCCGAGAACAGCGGTGAATGTATGAGGTACCTGCGTACCGGGTCGCTTTTGCGGATGTTTCCCGACATCCGGTAAGTCGTCAGGCTCCAGAAAACAGTGAGTGGCCAATAATCTTTATCGAATTTCAATGCGTAGCGGTATTTGCTGCCATCCAGGTATTCAGAATCCGAATCCTTTTTATAAGCAGTATAAAGCGGAATATCTATGTAGCCAGTTGCATCCATGCTGCCGGGGAAGGGTTAAATAAAAGAGGAAGAAGTATAAAAATACTTCTCCCTTCGAAACCGTGAATCTACCCAATCAGGTTATATTGAAAAATGGTATTTGCGTATAATCGCCGGGGGTGTAATTTTTTCCGGTACTGCGGTATCAGAAACTCTTCTTTTTGTTTTTTCTTCCCGTCGTATTTCTGTAAATCTCGATAATCGAAAAACTTACTAGGCATATATAGATCAAGGCCGGGCTCATAACTTCTTGCTGGAATCGTCTCAACAAAACTATCCATACTCAGGGCGTAAAGCAAGCATAAAGGGCTGTTCATCGGGAACTCTTATAAAATTTTGCTTATTCATATTGTACAGGCTGCGGACAATTGTTTAGGGCGACCTATAATCGTGATTTGCTGATGGTTTTTATTCAATTGCTGCACGAACATAAAGACAAAGCCCACTTTTATAATATGAGGCCGATTGTAACCCCAAAAAATAGAATTCCCCTTCTTCTTACTGTATATTCAAATTGTGAATTAAACAGGGTCAGTCTCATATTCAATTAGCAGATTAAAAAGCGTACCCTATGTTTTTTCAAAGAATAAAAAAAGAGATGAACTCATCTCCCTATATAAAAAGAGAGCCACTAGCAGCAAACGAGTATATCAGGACGGAGTAAACCATAGTGTGACGACAGCAATCAAGGCTGTGTATTTCTATATGCAGCCTTTTTAAATGCCCTAAACTGGCAATGCTGACGTCTTTAATATATATCGCATCAAAAAATTTGTATCTATGAATCTCTCAGATGTAAAAACCGGTTTGTCGGATTCCATTACACTGGTGGGCAGCAAGCTGAAGGACTCCTTTTCTTTCCTTAAGGATATGATGGACTCCAGTATCGAAAAGATCAATGCGTTGATCAATGATATTCTTGGGCTGGCACCATTGATCGAGATCACCGGTTTCAACATGAGAGAAGTGAGCGTGGATATGGGTATTCCTCCCGGCATCAGTATTTCATTTAATAAGGAAAGGATTTGATGCGGAAACAATCAATTACTTGAGGACAATAAAGACAAAGAGATTTTAAAACTCATCATTCGCGGGTTACAAAAAGCCGACTCGATGCAGAAAGGAATGAACTTATCCCATTATATATTCCGTGGTTTGAACATGAAGATTGGTCTGCCACCGGATATGAGCTTAAAGTTTGAAAGGAGTGACAGCAGTTCGCCGGAAAAAACTACGCAGGAACAATAAATACCTGCCTGCCCAGCCATATGCTTTTATGGCGGCTCCTGGCGACAGGCCCGGTCCCTCGACCCCATTGAGCCATAAAATATTTTTCATCGTAGTGCTGCTCTGGTGCAGCTGTGTTACTAACGCCTATTCCCAAACTGATTCGCTGGTATTGAAAAATAACGATATCATGGTCGGTGAAATAAAATCCATGACCAATGGCGTGTTGACCATTGAAACTCCTTATTCAAAAAAGGACTTTACGGTAGAATGGTCGGGAATAAGGTCAGTCTACTCAAAAACTAATTTTCTGATCTCTCTACAAGATGGAAAGAACATAAATGGCTCGATTCGGTCTGGTGAGGGTAATAAAGTATACATTAATTCTTTTACCGGCGAAAAAATGGAAGCAACGATGGATGATGTCGTTTACCTGAAGGGGATAAAATCCAAATTCTGGGGACGCACCTATGCCGCTGTTGACCTTGGATTGAATATTACCAAGGCGAATAACCAACGGGAATTCAGTGTGAGAAGCTCATTTGGCTATGCCGGCAATAAATGGCAAGGGGATGTTTATTATAATGATCTACGTTCGAAGCGGGACAGTGTTGAAGAAACAAAACGAACCGAGTTTGGACTGTCAGTCAAATATTTTCTTCCGAAAGGATGGTTCCTGGCCGGGTCGTTGGATTTTCTTTCCAACACGGAACAGGCGCTTGACCTGCGAACCACGGGTAAGATCGGTGCCGGTTATTCCATTTTCCGTACTAATAAAATGTATTGGTCATTAGGAGCTGGATTTTCGTTAAACAATGAAAGCTTTACAACCGATAAAGAAAGCAGAAGTAGCTATGAGGCAGTGGCATTTTCTGCACTAAATCTCTTTGACATTGGTGACTTTAGCCTGAGCAATACCATATTTGCCTATCGCAGTCTTACCGAGGCCGACAGGTGGCGTGTGGATTTTTCACTTGATACAAAATATGATCTGCCGCTTGATCTTTATATAAAGCTGGGCCTGACTTTTAATTACGATAACCAGCCGGCCATTGCGGGCAATGATTTTGATTACGTACTTATATTTAGCATAGGGTGGGAATTTAATAAATGAAACATCAAATTAAGATCTATGAAAACAGGAAATATGTTACTGATAACAGTCCTCACGTTATTACTGTTTAACTGTTCGCCGTCGAAGAAATCAACAGCAGAAACAGCGGATGTATGGGTGAATAAGGAAAAAATGCAGGGCAGGACATACGATAGCGTGTTCATCGTTGTGATGACCGCAGATATACAGGTAAGACTTCAACTGGAAAACGACCTGGCGAAAGCTGCTTCCTCCAAAGGACGTATGGTGGTCAAGAGTAGTGATGTTCTTCCTCCTTCACTGGAGAATCCCAAAATGCCGGAGAAGGATTCGATCGTAGAGAAGGTAAAGAAAAGTGGTTGCGATGCCCTTTTTGTCGCCTCTTTATTGCGAAAAGAGGAACAAGTGGGTTATACACCCGGGACGACAACTTATGCAGTACAACCCTATGCCTACTACTACACCGGCTACTATAGCCATTACGCGCCGAGTGTTTCCACGAAGGGATATTTTACTGATGACAAGAATTATTTTATACAAAGCAACCTGTACGATGTCGCGTCGACGGAACTCATGTGGTCGGTTCAGTCGAAGGTGCTCGACCCGGCCTCTATAAAAAAATTCAGCGAGTCCTACATGTCCAGCCTGGTTAAACAAATGGAAAAAGCAAATTTGTTGAAGAAGTAAACAATACAGCGAAAGAGCGAGAATCAGGGCGAGAAAGACGGTTTAAAAGGTTTAACGGCTTAAGCCAGGCAAACTTGCCAATCGCTCTCCGCTCTGTTTCTCTGCACTTCTCTCTCAGTGGCAGAAAATAGCCTCAAAAGTGTCTTTATATAAGGCGGGGACTGCCCGATTCCATTTATGAAAAATATTTTTAGTACACTCAGGGTCTTTATCGGCATTATCGCTGTGCTGGTGCTGGCAGCAGGAATAGTACTGACACTCCTGGGTGCCTACGATCTCGTGAAGGTGATCGCCGACATCCGCTCCTTTGATACGGAACACCTGGCGAAAATCATGGCGATCGGCCTGCTTTCGGTGGTTGACCTGTTCCTGATCGCTATCGTTTTTTTTGTTCTCGCCCTTGGTGTAATGCTGTTGTTTGTTGATCCTGATAAGGGATTCCCGGTCAATCTTCCACACTGGCTGCGAATAAAGAATTTTATGGAGCTAAAGGTCATATTGTGGGAGGCTATACTGACCACAATGGTCATTGCATTTCTAACCGGTCTTGCGGGTAAAAAGATCAATGGAGAACCGGTCGATTTGCAGACCCTTATCATACCCGGCGGCATCTTTTTGGTTTCACTCAGTCTTTATTTTCTTAAGAAGGGGAAGCATGAATAGCTATAAAGGAGAACAGGTTTATGTCAGTTCCATCTGAAAAAAGAAAACTGGGTTCATTGCTTTTCTTCCTGGCTGTCCTGGTGTTCATTATTTATCCCTGTACCAGTGCATCAGGTCAGGATACATTAACCCGGAACTATGATCTAAGCAAACAAAAGGACATAAATGACGTGGTCCGTCAAATCTTCAAAAAAGGTCCGGCTGAAAAAAGACCCCATAACAAACCATCCATTACATTATTGCCGATATTGGGATATAATCCCAGCTTTGGTTTCAACATCGGGGTGAACCTTATGGCAGGTAAACAATTTGGCCTTCCATCCAATACCATCTATTCTATTTTCAATCTGTCTGCTTCTTATAGCACTAAAAACATACTTACGTTCCGGGCTCGTCATAATATGTTTACACCCGGAAACAAATGGAACTGGCAGGGTGACTGGCAGCTGTCGAAGATGGGTATTGTTGACTGGGGTATCGGTACGGGGCAGGGAAGGGTCATCACCGGTTTTAATTTTAATGATATGCCGACAAAGAACGGCGACAGTTCCTTCCCGATCAAATACCAGTTTATCCGGCTATTTGAAAAAGCCTATCGTAGGATTGCAGGAGATTTTTATATCGGCGCTGGCGTCGATTTTGATATTTATACCGATATTAATGATAAAAAGCAGACTGAGGGTTTAAGCACTCCACACCAGCGATACAGCCGTCGCAACGATTTTGACTCAAATAGCTACTCGGCAAACGGTTTCATCCTGGCATTCCAGTATAATACCCGCGAACATCCTGTCAGGGCCTATCGCGGAATCTATGCAGATGTCAATATACGGTTCAATGAAACATGGATGGCAAGTACAAAGCATGCGGTACAACTTATGTATGATTTCAGGGAATACATCAGCCTGAGCAAACGCAATCCCGCGCATGTGCTTGCATTTTGGCAATGGGCATCCTATAAGCTAAGCGGTAAGATACCTTACCTTGAAATGCCCGGCACGGCTCATGATACCTATATGCGTAGCGGGAGAGGTTACACGTTTGGGCGTTTCAAAGGTCCTTCGTATGCCTGCTTCGAAACAGAATACCGTTTCCCAGTAACGAGAAACAGTTTAATCAGCGGCGTAGCGTTCTTCAATTTCCAAACCGCATCTGACGATCTTTATAAAAAAGTATTCGAATACTGGGAACCGGCCGCAGGTCTAGGATTGCGAATTCTTTTTGATAAAAACAGCCGCTCAGCTTTATGTCTTGATTTTGCTATGGGAAAATATGGCGCCGCCGGAATATTTTGCGGACTAAACGAAGTGTTCTAGTGTTATGTTAAGCATATCTTGTCGCCACGGATTCACGGATAAAAAAGAAGGTCATCCGTGGCGTTGATTGGAGTTAGTGATTGGAGTTAGTGATCGTTCATCCGTTTATCAGTTAATTTGTTTATATCGTTAAACCTGCCTACCGGCAGGCAGGCAGTAAATCTTTTCATTCGTGTATCCGTCAATATAAATCGTCGAATCACACTTAACTTAACACTAGTTTATTTCTGCCAATTGCTTCCGAATACAATATAGTAAGCCCAGGTTCCGGGGCCGTGGGCTACATCGATCCCTACTCTTAGTTTGAATTTGCGTGCGAGTAAATAGCGAAAACCAGCGCCGTAGCTCCAGACCCAGTCCGCATCATTGATGGCATTCCATTCATCAAATGCTTTGCCGGCTCCGCCAAACGTTACGGCGCTCCATCTCTTCACGATATCCCATCTCAACTCGCCTTCAGAAAGTAGCGTTGCAGTACCCTGGTGACGTGCAGCCGGTACTCCGCGCATATTAATAAATGGAAGCAGGTAAAAGGGAGGATCACTGATCGCCTGCTGCCCGTCGATACGAAGGCCGCCAACCAGTTTTTTTGAGATCGGCCGGTACCAAAACATAAAATAGTTCAGTAACCAATAGTCATAATCACTTCCAAGCACATTGTCGGAACAAACAGCCTCCATATGAAATTTTATTCCCCGATCAGGTGTAAAAATATTGTCCCTTGTATCCAGCTCAATGATTGCCCCAAGCTGGCTGATCATCTGCTCTTGTTCGAATTCTTTTGCAAGATGATTTAAAAGTGTGTCCCCAACATAACGTGTATCGGTTTTCAGGAAAAGATATTTGAAACCTCCATACCAGTGAGAGAAACCGATACGTTTAATTGCCTGCAGAAATACAGGGACGAGTTTGAAGTTGAATTTCATTTCTTTTTCACCCAACTGGTCAAATGTTTTGTAAAAAGACATGTTCAGGTTCAGATATCCACCACCGATCCTGTATTTGATACGACTTTTGACCAGCGTGCCTGAACGAAAGCCAATGAGGCCCCATGTATTATTGGCTGTATAGAGCCCAATGCCACCTGTTATATCCGGGGCTACCGGGGTCCTGATAAGTTTTTCTTTTACGGAATCTAGATAAGGAGGCCGCTTATTGATAAAAACAGGTATGAGCGCTCCACCAAATCCGCCAAGAGCCGGCTCGGTAATAATATATGGTATCGGAACAAACCCATTCGCGTCAATGACGTAATCGCTGACATCGAAAGCCCGATCCAGGGAATCCTTTAATGAGACACGTTTTTTTTCCTGTTGACCAAACATAATACCACAGCATAGCAGCCAAACGAAAAGACATGCGATTTGTTTTTTAATTCCCTTCATGCCAGGTTCTTTGATCGTTTGTTATTTTTTCGTTCCGTTGGGAGGTACTTTGCCTGCACCAATCGGGATTGTGACTATCAATTGCCAGGCTACGTTCATTTGTGTACCACTGGTGGTAGTAATTATATCTGTGAGTCCCTGGAAATACCGGATGCCCATTCCCATGCTCCTTTTGTCTTTCCTGAATTTATAGAAGAGTCCGCCTGTTAAGCCGAAGTCGAGCAAGGCGACATTGTCATTTATTTTTACTGTATAATCCAGATCGCTACCGTTTATTTCCGAGTTGAAAATATCTTTAGCTCCCAGCATCATATCAGCCTGTATGCCGGCTTCGGCAAAAAATTTCGGGCTGATGGCATAACGACAAAGGAGAGGCAAGCTAAATGCCTTGATCTTTCTTTCTACAGATCCTCCTGCAAAGAGATTGTCAAGCGTATCGCTGCCTGTTGTGTAGGGGATAATTCCCTTTGCGCCAAACGCGCCTTTTGCCACTCCTTCTACATGAATAAAGAATCTTTCGTCCGGATGTATATTAAAGTATATGCCGAGATTGAATCCATTTCGGTATTTGCAGTCAAGATTCGAAATAGTGGTGAAAGTGGGAGCGACCACGATTCCGAATTCAAGCTTGCCTGTATTAAGTTTGTCTCCAAACAATATAGCTATTATGATCTGTGAGTATGCGGAATGAATCATAAATACACCCAGGACTACGGTTATCAGCTTTTTCATACCTGTACTAAAGCAAAGCGATCAGTAAGAGCTGCTTTGTTTCTCTTTTATTTTTTCCTTCAATGCTTTTTTTGCTTCATCTTTTTTTACCAGCCAGGACTGGAACTGGTCGGCGGTAAGCACTCTTTTCAATTCCTGGTCTTTTGCGTCTGAGTCTGCTTTCATGGCCCGCATTTTTTGTTTTTTGTTTGATGAACCGTCATTTTGCAATTCCATCATTTTATTTGCGTATTTGAGATTGATGGTTTGCACCTGGCCAACCTGGTTATCGGTCAATTCCAGGTTTGTTTTCATCCAGCCGGTTAGTTTGCCGGCCATTTCTTCAGTCGTCATTTCATTTTTTTTCTGCGCTCCGACGGTTGCGAATACAAATAGCGCTAAAGACAATAAAATGCCGTACACTAAATATTTTTTCATAATCAATAAGCTTTTTGAATGTTGTTCTATTTTTATTTTATAAGAGTTTAAATTTTCTTTATTGCCAATTAAAAGAGATATTGATAACCCAGCACTGCAACATTATAATCATATCCGCTGCTGGTATAAGCGCCGATATGGAACTGGAGCTTTATCGTTTGTTGTTTAGCAATAGGGAGTGCCCAGGTAGCGCCGACTCTCCAGTTATCGACCAGATCACCCGCAGGCCTGCCTCCGATGGTTGTCGTGCCACCGTTGAACCAGGTAGTGTTAATGCTTACCATCATTTTATTTTTAAAATAATATGAAGCATGCACCTGGAAACTGAACACTGGTTTTTGCTCGAGCGTGTTATCACCCAGGTATTCATGATTGATGGTATAGAACCAAACACCTCCGTAAGCTTCCACATATACTCTTTTGATTCGTTTGGATACTCCTATTTCGGGCTTAAACGCCCAGCGGTTGCTTCCGATATTGATAAGCTTTTCTTTCAGGTATAGACCGGTGGGTACAGTCATTATGAGGCTGACGCCAACTATTGTCCTTTGCGTATACTGCGCAAATTCCCTTTTACCCATGGCAGCAATACCTGTTAGATTAATACCCAATCGTATCCTTGCATCGCCAAAACCTGTGCGGGATGCACTTGTATCTCTCCCGTTCAATTCGGCATGACCGGCCAGAAGCATGAAAGGCACCGTCACCTGTACACGAGCAAGCTTGCCGGCAAGTCCAAATGTGTGGAGATAACCTGCGGCAAAATTGTTTGCTGTGATAGACAGGTCCTTTATAGGGCGGGAAGGATCGTTGAGAACATTTCCTTTTGAAAATCCATAGGCAAAAACAATTGCATTGAGGTCTTTGGGCAAAGCGGCATAAGCCCTCGGCTCCAGTTCCTGGCAATTTATCTTATGTTGGGCCAGACATAATAAACATATAAATCCTGTTGCTTTTGCCATTTTCAAGTGAAGACATAGAGTACCTTAGCAATCAATCAAGCTTTGAACTATTTTCCCAATTTAAACGTCAACCCTCCTCCTACATTTAATTGGAGTATCGTAGAAAAAGCATCCAGGTCACGCATCGTGAAAACATCTTTTCCGCCAATAGGTTGGATCGAAACCAATAATTGCGTTTGCAGTTTTATTCCCACGTTTTTGGTAATCCAGAAATTGCCACCCAGTCTTGTCGACCAGGCGTATTTTGTGGAGGAAGATTTTAGTCCATTCACAGGATTCCTGGTATCGATAACCATTATTCCCTGGAATACTCCACCATAAGCTTCTAGTTTGCCATTTTTGGTAGGGAGGTGACCATCCAATCCAATAAGAAAATAGTTCAGTGTAACATCAAAATCAGTAGTTTTCTCGTAAGTCCATGCGCCTGCCCGGTAAGTAGTGGGAGCGTGTGTACTATGCCGGAGGTACATCAGTTCTACACAATACTGCGACTGTATAAGATATTCAAGCCCGGCACCAACCTGAAGTCCGCCGTAGATCTTGCCACTATAATAATTGTAAGGATCCAGCTTGTAGTTAAAACTTTCATCGAATGAATTAGTGCCATATGTATTCAATCGGAATTGTTGCGCGGACACTCCTGCAGTTATAACCATCATCAATGCGACGGATACTATCTGTTTCATCGGTAAAATTTTATTTGCTTTGCTTCGCTTCGCCTGCCTACCGGCAGGCAGGCTCGCGGCTCTTGTCAATGTCCGAGCTTAAACGTCAATCCGCCTCCCAATCCAAACTGGTAGATACTGGAATAGGTGCTTAAACCAACCCCTGCACCCCCTGTACCAAAATAAAGTCCACCGCCCGCACCCTGTGATACGGATGTTAACTGTGCCTGGAGTTTTATTCCGAATTTTTCACCGGCCCATACATTAGCGCCCAGCCTGGCTCCCCATGCAAACTTTTCAGTAGTTCCATGGTTGCCATTGTCTGGATTTTTAGCACCGAGGAAGGCCATTCCAAGGAACAAACCACCGTAGCCTTCCACCTTTGATTTAGGCTGTGAAAAATGTCCATCACCGCCAATTAGCACATAGTCGATATTGGTTTCAAAATTTGCATATTTCTCTTTCAGGCTTGAGGCTCCGTCCCAGTAATAGGTGGGAGCATGCGTGGATTGATGCAGCCACATCAGTTCGACGCAATACCTGGGCTGGATCATATATTCAAGACCAACACCCCCCTGGAACCCTCCCTGGATCTTACCGTTGTAATAGTTATGCGCATCGTAATAGGAGTCATAGCTGTCGTCAAATACATAGTTCGCATAGCCATTCAGTCTAAGCTTTTGTTGGGAAGAACCTGCGATGGTGATCGTGATAAACAGGATGAACAAGGATATTCGTTTCATACAGTAAAATTTTAGTTAGAAATTAGTTTAGCCAGTATCGTTTATTCGTTTCATTAACCCTTTTAACCGAGCCGGTGATGTACTGGATACCAGTATATCGACCTGGATCGTGAAGCTTTCGCCTCGCGTCAGTGCTTCCAGGAACCGGCGTTCGGATTCCATGCCAGGCCATCTTCTTGGATATTGCCCGGGATCTCGGCCGCGTTTACCTTATAAGTACCGGAAATATCATTGTAACCGCCATTTCCAGTGAACCGATTCTGCCCGTCTTTAAAAATTATGTAGGGTTCTTTGCGGAAACTACCGTTTAGTGTCACCGGCTTGCCATATAAATCAATGAGTTTCCGCACTTTTCAAGAGGCGCCTCTCAAAATGTGTTTTTTAGGATCTTATTAAGATTCAAAAAATATATCCGATATGTATGATATACCGGTAACCCCACGTGTTTGTGTTCAGCACCCCGTTTGCGTTGAACTTTTTATCGCTAAAAACATAATTCATCCCCGGGAATTTTTGAGTGAGCAACTGTTTTAGCCCGTCTAATAATTGTTCCTGCGTCGCGGCATCAATATGCCCGTCAAAACTTGCCTTATAATTATAAAAGCCAAAGCCTGGGCCGAACATGAGAAAATCCAGAGCCAGCCTTTTCCATACTATGAATTGATAACCTAACTCAAAACCGATCGTGTGGATATTGAACTTTGAGTCTGTTGTCACATTGCTACTGGCATTGTTGTTTTTGTGTATCCATTCATTCGATCTGTCAAAATGATTGTATGAGTAATAAGGACCGATATATAAACCATGTGGCGCAGCGAATTTGTTTTCCTTAGCGAGATAAAAGCGATAATCCACAGATACATTATAACCGGTTCTTTTTACGTCTTTGCTCAGGCTAAAGCTGTCAGTGACGATGCTGATCGGCCTTGGAAGTACGGCACGGCCAACATTTATCGAAAAGCTCTGGTGAGGGGTGATTATTCTTTCATAACCGATGACAATATATTTGTCGATCCCGAACATTAAAGCGCCCGATAAATTATAGCGGATCACGTTTTTGTATGATCGTTGGTGGCTAAGAGTGTCGGTTTGAGCCATGCAGAACTTAGTTGCTGGCAAAAACAGTAAGACAAAATACAGCCGTAGCTTTTTCATACCTACTTCCTTTTCTTTTAATGTGATATCAAATATTATTAGTTACAGAGGGTCATTAAGTGCTACCATAGAATATTTTGTCCACTAGCTTCGCGATCATCGCCAGCAGTATTGTGAAAAAAGGAATTATGATTCCAATAATAAACAGCCGGAGCGTTGTCCTGTAAAATGTATCAACATTGTCAACAGGATAGTTCTTCTTCAATATCCGGTATAGTACGACGATCAGCAGGCCAATACTTGAAGTAACACTGACAGCCACGATTATTCCACCGGCAGTACTCCTGGAAAAAGAATGGGGTAGCCATTCATCGGTAAAATTCAGCATGAAGCCCAGGAAGATTCCGGTTGCCGTAACCAGCGATGGCCGGAATTGATGGAGATCATTCCTGTCCGACTGCCCTTTGTTATCCTGGCTATTCAGTTCCATCTTACTTGTTGTCGCTCTTATTTTTTTTATTGAAAAAAGTATAAAAGAGACTAATCTGTATTACACCGTTCTTAAAGTCGGGATTAATATTCGCCGAATCGAAATCGCCGACCTTGGAAATGCCTACCGTATAGCGTGCTCCGATCCCAAATCCTCCTTTGGTGTGATAACCCAAACCAAGGGCTATGGAAAAATCGGTTTCCTTTGCGAAATTTTCGATCGTTGAGTTAGGTATGTCTTCACTTACCTTGAAACCAAACTGGGGACCTGCTTCGAGATAAAACCCTCCAATTGTTTCATACTGTAACACAACAGGGATATTGATGTATGAAACCTTATAAGTTGATTCATTTCCCTGGTCATCCAGTTTAGCGCCCTGCGAAGAAAAAAGCAGTTCGGGATGCAATACCAGGTGCCTGCCGAACTTAAAACGAAGAAAGGCGCCGATATGAAATGCAACCAGGGAGTTGGCTTTGATAGTATCAAAATTATTACCGGTGAAATTGCTGACGTTAACGCCGCCTTTAATACCGATGCTGATCTGCGCATTCGCAACAATTGCTGCAAACAGAATTGGAAGCAAAAGGAGTTTTTTCATAAAGTTTAATTTTAATTGTTATAAATCTGTTTATAGGAACATGGATACTTCGATACCATTTCAATTGCTTCGCTCCGCCTGCCTGCCGGCAGGCAGGTTGATCATAATCGGTGGCGCTGTCCATGTTCCATCAAGCGCTTCTTTTTTTGGCCAGTACAGTCGTAATACCAGTTTTGAAATTCCTTTGGGTGCAGGCAGCCAGTTGGGTTCTTTGTCTTTACCCGGGTATTCATGCTGTACATAAAGCGTCAGTCCTCCGTCTGCGTCTTTTTTGAGCTCCGGAAGCATCGGTGAATTGATCAAATAGCGATTAAGCAGGTTGGCATACAGCAGGCTCGACTCCATTTCATAGAGAGTAAGCGACCAGAATGCATTCACGGGAGGTAATTGCCCGGCTGCAAAATGAATGGTATACTTGTTAGCCGAGGTATCGATTGGTTGACCGGTAGAATCAAGATAATAGACAGGATAGATCGCTTCCTCCTTTGAGTTACCGTAGATACCTCCTGCTGCTGCCGCCATTCTATAGGCATAGTTGTTATTCAAATACTCGCGGGTGCCGAAAAGATCGCCAGAGCTGAGTTTGCCGGCCGCAACTTTATCGCGTACTTCTTTCTCTTTCAACCAGGCATCGGCAATCCCGTTGCTGATCGCCTTTTGTATCTCTTCGGAATAATCGCTTGCATTAAATTCCCTACCGGGCCCGATATTCAATTTTGCAAAACGTTGCATTAACCCTTTCTCGCTGGGATGGATAACGCAGAATTGAAGGAGGAAATTCAGAATACTAAAGAAATTCAATGAGCTTAGTTGCTTCTCCTTGCTTAATGGTTTGATGAAATTGCTTCTTGACGCAGGGAAGGAAGCAGGTTTCCCGGAAAATTCGGCTAAGGACTGCACTTTATAGCCGGCTTGTATTTTTTTTACATTCTCAATATCCTCTGGGTTGAAAAGTTGTGTACGGAATAATGCCAACACGAATTGCGTGTCGGAACGTATCACATGTTTTATGTCCTCCGGTGTTTCACTTTTCCAGTTTGGGCCGGCTAATAAAAAATGACCGCCGTCATTTCCAGTAGTCCTGCTGCCGATATAATCAAAATTGAAAGTATAGGCATCTATGAACTGGACGGAAAAATATCTTTCCTTTTCGATCATGGGTATGGTAATTACCAAAGGCTCTGTCCTCAGGTCGGCACCAATGTATGAATAAGGAGTGTCCGAATTAGGAGTTTGAACCGCTCTATCGGTCGGTGTATAGACCCGTGCATTGTTATAAGGCAGGTTCCAGGGGGTCTTATATTCCGGGTCGGTCCAGTCTTCAAAATAGGCATACTGGATGCGGTAATTATCTACCATCGGGAAGCCATAGATATAGGCTTCTTTAGCTATGGTTTGCGCATCATCCGCGCTCAACCTTTGCCTGCTGGATTTTTTTTCTTTCTCTGCAGTTCCCATACCTCACCTCCATTTTGTCGATGTCCACACACCGTTAGTTAAAAAATATTTCAAGTCCTCGCTCTTGCTCTGTTTCTCCTCTCTTCGTTATTGCCTAAACACTGTTGCTAAAAACAACGCCAGTCCAAACATTAATACCATGATCGAAAGCACCGAAGAGAGTGAACGTTGCATCGCCGGGTAATTCCTTTTTATCTTCCTGATTGCAATGGTATGTTGTACCTGTGCCAATAGCAAGGCAAACAAGCCGAAAGAGATCATGATCATGCCCACTACCCTTGGGGTTAATAACCTGTTTTGTCCTTCTGGCGTTTTGCTTATTTCTTCAAATATTTTATAGATGGTAAATCCAAAAGAGATCATGGAAATCGAAGTTCTTACCCACGCCATGAGAGTACGTTCATGGGCCAACAGGGTCCTTTCAAACGCAAGCTCCGTGTTGCTGGGAGAGTGATCTGCTGTTTTGCTTACTTCTGTTTCCATGATTTTACTTTATAATACTTTTCATTTCTTCATTGAATTACTTCTTTATGCTTCTTCGATTTTTCAGTGATGATCTGATGACCATCCAGGCAATTTGTTTTTTGCGAATTGCCCCAATTCGTAACCCGTGTATCTGCCCCTGTAAAATCGCAGTTCTTTATTTTTTTTATACGGGAAAAATCTGCGTCGGCTAACTGGGTATTGCGGAAGGAAGTCCCTAATTTCCGGGTAATCAATGAAGCCATTTTTCTCAGCACTTCAAATCCCGGAGCTCCGCTCAGTGCTCTTTTGCTTATCTGCATGCAGGCGAGAGCCATGACCACGGTGCCGATACCGCCACCAACACTGCGGCCAAATATGCCGCCAGACAGGGCTACTATCAAAAAAAGCACATTAGATAATGTGCCGGCTGCAGCCCGAGCAAGAGTTCCAATGATGAACATGATGACGACGAGTAAATAATAGAGTATCACGTATAGCATTCCCTGGCCTGTGCCCAGTTTTGAGAAATAAGCTAATACGCCGGTCACCAATGAAATGATTGCTGCAGGAATGATAAGATGCTTGATAGCATTGCCCACGCCTTTCCAATATGCATATACTATAAAAACAACCACAATAACAATGGCCACAATTGCTGCTATCGTGACATTTGAATCCGGCGACTTAAGCATACCCTGGATAGTTTGTCCCGCCAGCATGGCGACATAACCCGAAGCCAGCGACAAGACCAATGCGATAAAAAACAGGATGACCGTATTAGCAGAAGAGATACCGGTTTTTACATGCGTGAAATTGGCGCCTGAAAGATTAGAGCCTGTAAAATTAGTTCCCCGGATATCGCTATCCGAGAAATCCGCGTGAGCCAGGTCCTCATCCAGGAAAGTAATTCCCTGTAGATTTTTATCAGAATAATTTTTAGACATATTCTTCAATTAGTCAGTCACTGCATTTAATTCCGTTCTCCTGTTCTTTTCCATGCGGGATCGCAATAATTGATTGTCCTCTTTAAGTTCTTTGCCGAGAAAATAATTCAGGAACGTCCGCACCAGCGCAATTGCCCAACTCGATGAGGTGTGCGGAAGTAGGTGAAACAATGGTGCTTGCGATATCGGCAGCCAGTTGAAATTCCAGGGCGACCACCAGCCAGCCGCCAAATATCATTCGGAACTGCGTGTGTAGCGGATGATCGCCAGGCGAGCGTCTGCGGTATTCAACTGCTCTTACCAAGGAAATAATAATCCCGGCAATAATACATAACAGGGAAAGTGCATCGAGGATGATCTCCGCGAACTCTCCCCATTTGTCAAGGCCTGCTTTAATATTTTCGATCAATTCGTTCATAGTCGGATTTTTTATTCAGTCGGTCCACGAGTTCCGGTTCAGGAAATTTCCATTTGCCATTCAATATGTCAGGCCGCGGGCGATAGAGGCGAACGGTATAATTCCAATCCTTTGTGCAGGGTTCCAAATAAACCTGCGCCAGTAAACCAATTTTTAAAAGCAACCATGAAAGAATGATTTATCATTCCTCACGTTTTTTCCTGTTTGGCTGGCTGTAACCCATATAAAAGAAAAACGACAGTAATATGAAAAAGAACGAAAGCACCAGGATCATTTTCATATTTGTTAGGGATTAAGATTATTCAATGTTGTTCGCTCGGTTATTGCATAACACCGATTTTAGTGAGTTTCATCTAAATCTCTTCGCCTAATACAACGAAAACCGATATGGCTCATGCCAGTGTCAATCATTTGCGGCTGACGGGCTGCAGGCCTGTATCTCAAACAATAATTTGGCGCACATATATGTGAACCACCCTTAATTACTTTTCTCGGGATCCGTATTTGGGGCTGGCAGGGATCATAGCTTTGCTCTGGAGAAATTACACGAGGATTTATATGCGTGGTGCAACAGGACTTTACTTTGTTCGCACTTTCATCCAGGTGTGCCACATACCAATCACTCGTCCATTCCCATACATTGCCGGCCATATCATAAAGACCGAAACCATTGGGAGCAAACGATCCGACAGGAGAAGTTCCCTCAAACTTATCTATCAGTAGATTTTGATGAGGGAATTCACCCTGCCATGTATTCGCCATTGGGTTAGTTAATTGCATGTCTTCATTGCCCCAGGTAAAATCCATTTCTTCGAGCCCACCTCTTGCTGCAAATTCCCATTCTGCTTCTGTCGGCAGTTCTTTGCCTGCCCATTTAGCATAAGCTTCTGCATCTTCATAGGCTATGTGCACTGCCGGGTGATCTCTTAAGCCGGAGAGATTACTTCCCGGCCCATATGGATGTCTCCAACTGGCGCCGGGTACCCATTGCCACCAATTAAAATAATCTTTCAGGTTAACAGGTCTGTCGGATTTCTTAAACACTAATGCACCGGGGACCAGTAACTCCGGCTTTGCTTCCGGGTAATCCTTTGGATCCAGCGGTCTTTCAGCGACCGTTACATAATTTGTTTCTACGGTGAAATCCTTAAACTCCCGGTTTGTGACGGTATACTTGTCGATCCAGAAGCCATCGACCGTTACCTGATGCACCGGTTTTTCTTCCGGGTAAAATTTTTCGGAGCCCATAAGGAACTTACCTCCGGGAATAAATACCATGTTTTTTGTGACAGCTGTTGTTATTTCTTTTTTTATATCTAATAATTCAGGCATATTGAAATATTTAATTGTAGCCAGCTGATAAGAATAGTAAGAACTGAAATTCATGGAGCCGGATTTGCGCCCAGCTCCATGATTTATTTACCTATTCATTTTTACATTCAATTATGCGCAGCCAACTCTGCTTTGCTTTTCTTGCCTTTCGGTTCCTGCGGTACCATTTTGGGTTCTGAGCCGGTATCCTTTGGCATTAATTTTTCCATAGCCTGGTCAATGCCAAAGCTTGCAGACTTTGCTCGTGGGGGAAATTCCTGGAAGGTTTTGAGAAATTCTGAAACGATTGCCTGTGCCGGCACCAATAAAAATGCCCTATCAGCAAACCATTTGTCAAAGAAAACGCTCGCATCGACATCTCCCCGCTCAAATGGATCGCTTCTCAAGTTGAACATTCGCGGAGCCCGTAGCACTTCCAGCGGTTTATTCCAGACTTGCAGGCCATGACCATGTTGCAGCAAAAAATGCATCTTCCAGTTTCCTACCCGGATCGCCATCAGGTCACCATCATCACTCCAGTAGAAGAAACCTTTACGTGGCGATTCTTTTTCCTTGCCACTCAGAAAAGGCATCAGGTTATATCCGTCGAGATGAACTTTGAATGTCTTATCGCCTATTTTATATCCTTTCTTAACTTTTTCCACCAGGTCTGGCTCACCAGCAGCAGCAGCGAAAGTGGGGATCATATCCTGTAATGAACAAATATCAGTGATCACGCGACCGGGTTCAATAACGCCTGGCCATCTCATCACGCATGGTACTCTCCATCCTCCTTCCCAATTTGTATCTTTTTCACCTCGGAACGGAGTAGTTCCACCGTCCGGCCATGACATCACCTCGGCGCCATTGTCAGTAGTAAATACAACGATCGTATTATCAGCCACACCAAGATCATCCAGTTGTTTCAATAATTCTCCGATATAACCATCCAACTCTACCATGCCATCGGGATATACGCCAAGGCCTGTCTTACCTTTTGAGGACGGCTTCAAATGCGTCCAGATATGCATACGTGTTGTGTTGAAATAGCAAAACCAGGGCGCACCTTCTTTTGTCTTACGACCAATAAAATTTTTCGCGGCAGCCAGGAATTCCTCATCTACTGTTTCCATACGTTTGGTGTCGAGCGGGCCGGTATTTTCGATAACCTGCTTGCCAACTTTTCCGAACTGTGGATCAACGGTTGTATTGTCCTTATCGGTTGCCTTACATTTCAACACTCCGCGGGGACCAAATTTTTTACGGAAGTTTGGGTCTTTCGGATAATCTGGATTCTCGGGCTCTTCTTCGGCGTTTAGATGGTAAAGGTTTCCGAAGAACTCATCAAACCCATGAACTGTGGGCAAATGTTCGTTGCGGTCCCCTAAATGATTTTTGCCAAACTGTCCGGTAGCATAACCGAGGCCTTTCATGAATTGACCTACTGATGGATCTTCGGCACTCAGACCAAGGGTAGCTCCCGGCAAACCAACTTTTGTAAGCCCCGTTCTTATCGGCGACTGACCTGTGATAAATGCTGCACGTCCCGCCGTGCAACTTTGCTGTCCATAAAAGTCGGTGAACAGGGCCCCTTCTTTGGCAATACGGTCTATATTGGGAGTTTGATAACCCATTATACCGTTATGATAGCAGCTTGCATTGAACCAGCCTATGTCATCGCTCATGATGAATAGAATGTTCGGTTGTTTCTTTAGTTTCCCATTACTCTTACCCATTTTTTCAGTTTTAATAGTTATCAAATTTGTTTACTGGCTTAAATACTAATAAGGTTTAACAGACCTGATTCTTTTTTCGTTTCGAATCGTTGCAACACCCCAGCACTGAATAAGCGGACGGGTGTGGACAATTTCCATTGTTGTTTTTGTTTGATTGATAGTCGTTATATGAAAAAATTTTCTTCCTTGTTTGCTTGTCGCTTTGCAAACCGCAAGCTATCGTTTCGGCTTTGTCAGTTTGCAAGCCTGTTTCCGCTGCATTTATTTTCAGGATAGTTAAACTCAACGCACAGGCGAAAGCCAACAACACAATTATCGCGATGCTGCGCAATTGTGTTTTTTCCCGGTCTGTTTTTACAACATCGCATTCACAAATCTCCTCTTCACAGCTATTATCGTTGATTGTGTAGCGGTTTTTTAAATAAGTTGACTGTATGATGCTTTGCCTGTCCATTTATAGAATTGAATTTCATTTACTATTCTGATCCCAGCATCCAGCGTCTTCGCAGGGCGGAGAAACAGAGCGAGATCGAGTGCTCCGGTCTTCGCAATGACCTCATTCAGCCCCTCACGGAAACACCAGCTTCCAGTCGTTTTTCATACTCACAACATGCCACCCATTCCTTGCCGCTGCTCTTAATGAAGCACTATCTTTTTCCTGGTAAAAAAATTCCCGCGTTGAGTCATCATGATTAATCAGCAACTGGAAGGAAGGATAGGAACTGCCCTGGCTATATTTCAACATTTCTATATCTCCGGCTCCGCCTTCATTACCACAGGCAAAAACAGGGCGCTGACCAATATGCATCTGGATACCTATCGGTTTTTCCTCTTTATCATTGATATGATCAACCAAAGGCTCGCGAATGATCATTCGGTTGCTTGCAGAGTATGAATACTTAAAGGTGGTACCGATCACCTGGTATTTGGGAACGCCATACAGTTGTTCAGAGATACCTCTAACAAATTCGATAGTGCCCCCTGTACATATAAATATTTTGAAGCCATTGGCACGTAAATAATTCAGCAGTTCGATCTGTGGCTGATAAATAATCCGGGCCACGGAAACATTGCGGCCCGGATATGTTACTGTTGAGAAAAAATCTTTTACGGCTAATTCAAACTCGTCTTCCGGCATCCCTGTATGTGTTGCAGCGATCAATTGGAGGGCGGCATTCTCACCACCGTTACTGAAGTAATTTTTATCATTTTCTATGACTGCTTTGAAGGGTTGCTTAACAGCCAGGGATGGGTCCTGCGCAACCATTTTCTTTACACGGTAAAAAGCAAATAACTCCTGCACATAAGGTCTTTCCGCCCATAAAGTGCCGTCATTATCAAATGCGGCGATCCGGTCATTAACGGGAATAAAATCTTTGGAACTGCTATCTGTTACTTTCCTTACATAACTTATAACGGCCCTCTTCAGAGACCCTTCATTCCAGGAGGAGAGGGGATCATTAAAGGGTAAGGAGTGTATTGTATCCCGGCCGCTACTGTCGCAACCGCCGACAAACACCACCAGGCAAACCGATATATGATAAAAAATGGTTCTCACCACAGGTTGATCATTTTGATGACGACCGGTTGACTTATTCCTTTTGCACACTTTCCCAAAGCCTGTCCCAATCGGGATTCAGAACGATATCAGTTCTCCGGTTCTTTGCTCTACCGGCTTCGGTTGAATTATTGGCAATAGGGCTGAACTTTCCTTTTCCGGCTGCTGTAAGACGTCCTGGATCTACGTTGTAATCTTTGCTGAGTATACGCACAACTCCATTCGCTCTTTCGGTACTCAATGACCAATTGTCCGCAACTCCCTTTACATGCATGGTATCGGTATTGCCGACAACAACTACTTTCAGCTTCGGATAATCATTCAATACAGAGGCCAGGGTACCCAATACTTTTTTTCCTTCGGTGCCTAGTGATGAACTTCCGCTTTTGTAAAGGAGTTTATCTTCCATACTTACATAGATCAGGTGATCCTTGGCATACACTTCGACGCCGCGGCTTTCAAAGTCTTGCATTGCAGAATCGAGCCTTTCCTGGAGCCTTCCTGCTTCGTCAGCCATAGACATCATTGCAGCATTCAGTTCTTCGTATTCTTCCTTTGTCTTTTCACAACTTGTTTTATAGCTGCTGTAGTCCGCCGCTAACTTATTATGTTCATTAGTCATTGCCTGGTTATTTGCTTTGAGCTGGTTCGTTTCATTTTGCATGGTTTGGACCTTTTGCTTAAGCTGGCTATTCTCGGTCTGTAACTGGGCTACCTCGGTACGGCTGGCCTCCAGCTTTTTGTTGGTACCACAGGAACATAGTACTACAGCTGAAACTAAGAGAAGTGAATAAAAGGCCATTGATTTGCTTAACATAGTTGTTGATTTTAGATGAATGATATTTGTTAACTCATCGGTTTTTAGTAATCCTGGAACGTGACCGTATGCCACCCTTTTGCTCAGATATTAATGCCAGGCGTGTGGATTGTAGAGACGCGGCGATTACCAGGAAATAAGAAAAATGGAAAACGAGCATGTATATGCCCGGCAGGGTGGGAGGGCTCAAAGAGTTATTTGGATCCTTTATGATAATATTGTTTTGAAAAAATAACAGGAAAGTTGAAAGGAATATGAGCGATAGAGCTCCAGTAAACCGGTATGCCGGTTCCTTTCCTGTTATTTTTATTATGGCCTTCACGGGGAATCAAGTTTAGTCTTTGACTTTTACTAATGCTCCTTCATTGTTATAGTATAAGGTCTTTTTAGCATTGCCATTCTGCGCCACTACTTCAAAATATTCCTCGCTTTTAGTATAATTCTGGTTTTTATAATACTTTTTGGAAACAACCTTATAGCCAGGATATTGTTTTGAAAGATTCATTAAGGAATGCTTTATCGTGTCAGGAAGGTTCTCTACATTTTGTTCGATCTTGGCTTTCACCAGGGTTCCATCTTTTTCGTAAAGGCCATAGTATTTGAGTCCCTGCCTGTTGAAGCTGATCGTATAGTAATCTATTTCCGCTCCCGCGTCAAGGTTGTCCTGTTCGGTAATATTCCAGCCTCTTTGTACTGCATCGGCGGGTGGCTTATAATATTGTATGGATTTCGCGTCAGGAAAATGTTTATGCAATGAATCAATTACCTGTTGCGGCGTCATGCTTTTAGATATCTGTTTGGTACCGGTGATGGTTTTATCCTGAGCCCGCAATAGAACAAAAAACAAAATAAAAACCGGCAGTAGGGAATACCTTTTCATGTTAAGGAGTTTAATTGGTGAATTAAATAATATTTATAATGGTTATCGTTTTCCATATAATGAAATGCTCTTCTTCAGTTCTTCGTCCTTTCGTTCGAGCTCCAGGGCCTGGTCAGCAATAATTTTTTTCAACCGGGCATTTTCTTCTATGAATTGTTTCAACTCAGACCTGGCTTTATTCGAGAGGGCTGCTTCCTGTTTGGTGGTACCTGGATTCCTGAATTTCTCTCTCCATTTTGCAAATACGCTATAAGAGAGACTGTGAAGACGCAACACGGCGGTAACTCCTATCTTTTCCGCCTCTTGAAGTATCTCCAGTTTCTGCTCATCACTGAACCTTCTTCTAGTCATTGCAATATGCATGAGTTGTATAATGGAAATGGCTACGTGAACTTTATTTTTTCTTGCTACCCGGCGGAAAGTCCGCCATGATAGCCGCTACGGCTTTCGGGATATTGGTATCGGGATCTTTAACCGGGCCATCGATCTCTTTGTTGCCAACTCCCTGCCATATGAGCTTCTTTGTACTTGCATCCAGGACATCTATGATCAGCGAACCGTCTTTGTAGTGCTGGACATCATAACTGGTGGTGCCGCTGACCATACCTCCTCCACCATAATAAGGACGATACATGCCACCATAGCCATAATAATTGGTTGTGGAGCTTACGGACGTCCGGTCTTTGAAAATGGCTACCGGGTTAACCAGCAGATCCGGCGAAGTGGTATTTTCCTGGAAGCCCCTCTTTATCATCTCGGCCCGTATGGCATTAGCTATACGGTCTTTATTGAGCTCACTGATCGCATCATGGATCTCATCAGCTTTGTAAAGGGAAAACGTTTTGTAGCTGGTAAAATTTACACTCTTGTCATAGTCCGTATTTACTTTCAATGAAGGACCACAGGACATTGCTATGATTATTATAGCAAGAGGTAAAAGGCGATTAAAAGATAAATATGCTTTCATATATATTATATAGTATTTTGCCGCTTTACTAAAATTTGGTTGCTAAACAAAAGCTGTTGAGCTACCGGGGAGCCAGGATGGAGTGTGAACGAAGCACCAGGAGCAGGTAAACAATATTTATTTATGGTTGCACCCACAGTAAGGACACTTCAGAATATAACAATCCGCCAGCGTTGATTTTCAGAGATATCTCAACAAAAAAAGAGAGATACTTTTGAGTATCTCTATCTGCAAACAGGACCGGAAAGAGTTTGCATTTTGTTCTTTGCTGCATACTCATTAGAGGATAACAAACTATTTCTTAAATGAGTTTTCGCCCGGCGAAGTTGCTTCTCCACGGTATCTACCGGCCGGCTTAACATTTGTGAAATTTTTTTTACGGTAAAATCATCGCGGTCATGCAACAGGTAAACTTCTTTGCATTTTAATGGCATGCATTTCAAAGAAACCGAGATCTCTTCCTGGAGTTCTTTCATGGAAATAAACTGATCTACGTTGTTCTGTGAGCCGGTAGATTTATGGGCAGCGATGTTTATATGTTTCTTATAAACTGCCTGGTCACGGATATAGTTGAATATCTTGTTGCGCAACGCGGTATGCAGGTAAGAAGCGACAGAGGCATTGATCCGTAAAGTATGTCGGCGGTTGTGGAGTTGTATGAATAACTCCTGCGTGATCTCTTCGCAAGTGTCCCTGTCATTAATATAGTAAGCCGCGAAATGTAAAAGCGGTTTCCAGTACTTTTTGTACAACATGTCAAACGCATGGTCATCGTTTTCGCGAATCCTTTCCAGCATCAGCTGGTCAGTAATGGGGTCGTTGTTTTGTCTGATTGTTTCCATACAGTAATTTTTGATTCAGTAAATAAAATAGATCTAAAAAATTTAGTTAGCAGCAGTAGCCAACGTAAACCATAGAGGGAAACAGCAAGTGAAAGAAAGAGATGAGTAATAGAAGTATCTCAATTCGTAGAGTTAAGATACCTCAATTTTTTAGCGGGTGGTTCGCAAGTTTGCCAGTTTAAAAGAGATGTGCGACTTATTTTGGTTAACTGTGCAAGATGCAGGTGTTCTGCCGTGTCTTTACTATAATACAGCCCAATAGGGCAGGAAATTATCAAACTTTATAGATATGTTTTGGCGATTGGCCGCAATTCTAGCGATGATTTTTATAAATCCGTGCACAAAAATCCTTGCACAAGAACGGGATTCAATCTTTTTAACTACCGGGCAGGTCCTGATTGGCGAAGTGCGGGATGGACAAATGGGTGAAATTACCATCGACGAAATCGTTTTTAAAATGATGAAGGTAAAATTATACAGGATTAAAAGGATAAAGACCTATCGCCGGTTTAAAATTGAAATGAAAACGAAAGAAAAATACTATGGGGTGATCAAGGAATCAGGAAGGGATGGGTGGGTAGATATCGTTTTAGACCATGGAGATACGGTTCGTACTCCAATAGTAGATATCAACCTGATCATTTCTTTAGAAAAAGAATTCTTCAAACAGCTCCATGGAAATCTTTCGGCCGGCTTCAGCTATGCCAAATCAAGCGATCTTGGACAGATTACCCTGAGTTCAAACGTGAAATATGTCACGAAATTATTCGAATACCAACTGGCCGCCTCGGCCATTGAGTCAATCGATTCTTCTAAGCTGTCGAGAGACCGTGAGGACGCAGGTTTATTTGTTGCCTATACATTTAAGAAGGCCTGGTTTGTTGCCACCAGCATAAGCTACCAGAGAAACCTCGAGCTGTCTATCGCTTCAAGGATCCAGGAGATGGTCGGAGGAGGTAATAAGGTGTTTGTGAAGAAAGACTGGCAACTGCTAGCGCTAAGCGGTCTCGTATTTAATAATGAGAAAAGCACTTCTGGTACCAATAGCGGCCTGCTTCTCGAGATACCTTTGATCATCAAGTTTGATTTTTTCAGATACCGGCATCCGGACATCCAGATCAATTCTACCCAATCACTTTTTTATGGACTTACGCAAACGGGCCGTGTTCGCTATGATAGTAATACCAGTTTTTCCTGGCAACTTATCCGTTATTTTTATTTCACTTTTAGTCCTTATGCGAATTTCGACAGCCAGCCACCGCAGGGAAACAGCAATTTTGACTTTGGGTTAGCTGTGAGTTTATCCTATAAGTTTTAATAAGTGGTTTTCCTCGATGAATTCTTTCGTTTACCGAATGCAGGACTGCATGTTTATGAAACGCTGCATTAATACATGACAACTACATAACAAAAAAGCAACTAATGCCAAGTTTTATAAATATTGGCTGATAACGAAGTCAAAGATTGGAGGACTCATTTGATGAGATGTAACTTCAATAGGTAAACTTAACTAGTGCCGATCCGTTCCGTTCTTTTAAAAAAAATTAAATGTTAGTATTAAAAATTTCTGTTTATGCGTAGTAAACTTTATCAATGGGTCGTATGTGTGTCGCTGTTCGTGTTGATCAGTTGTTATCCAAAGGGAGCAGAGTTTGCCGAAGATCTTGACCTGGTTTTGACAAATTACAACCAGGATTTTGATTTCAAGGCCAAGCATACTTATGCGATACCTGACAGTGTGATCAAGATCACAGGCGATGTGTTCAATGATCCCGATGGCGATCATAAGCCGACTTTTGTTGATCAAACTTATGCTAATGCAATATTGGCCGCCGTTAACCAAAACATGACTGCCAACGGTTGGACAAGGGTAAGCAAGACCAGTAACCCCGATGTCGTTCTTCTTGCGTCAGCCATGACAACTACCAACATTTACTACTATTATGACTGGTGGTACTGGAGTTGGTGGTACCCCAGCGGATGTTATTGCTATGGCTGGTACTATCCCGGGTATTATCCCCCGTACTATGTAAGTGGGTATCGCTCCGGAACTGTGTTAGTACAAATGGTTGACCGTTCTGCGATAGTCCCAAGTGGTGGAAATGTTCCGGTTGAATGGACCGCTATCTTCAATGGTCTGGCAGAAGGAAGCACCTCCAGTATCACTGCCCGAATAGGCACCGCTATCAACCAGGCATTTAGTCAATCACCTTATCTGAAGATCAATTAAAACAAACCAGTCATGAAAAGAATATTATTTGCAGTTTCAGTTGCGTTGATCAGCCAGGCAGTAACGGCACAGCATAATGCATTTGTTATGTCGTACCCCATTGCTTTACCGATGGGTAACCTGCATGATTATATTGGCCAGACGAGTTTTCGCGGCTTTAACATAGAATTTAACAGGAGGCAAAAGCCCAATCTTGAATTTGGATTGGAGACCGGATGGCAGACATTCTACCAACGCGAAGAATCAAAGACCTATACCAGTGGAACAGCTTCGATCTCCGGTATACAGTATCGTTATACCAATATAGCACCGATACTTGCCAGTGTAAAATTTTATAAGGTCTCC
>VBAT01000011.1:26483-35245 GCA_005884665.1 Bacteroidota bacterium | reverse complement strand
TCTACTGAAGTGTGGCCATTTACCCTTCGTCCTGAGGCTGGCGTGCTTTTCCATTTCCAACCGGGTGTTTCGGGTTTACTCGGTGTTAAATATTATGCGGCATTCAATACCGATGACCTGGATGGGCAATCGTACCTCAGTATTAATATCGGGGTAGTACTGAGTCACTGACAAACTCACCAACAAAATATCAATGAATTATAGATTAACCATAACCTATTCCTTTGTAAAACGAATTTGTGCGAATAGCCGCCCTATTGATTACGCTTATCTATCAGCAATCGTTTAGTTGGTTCATGTGTGTATTGGCTGAATAACCGGTGGATGGTTTCCACCGGTTTTGTTTTTTGGGAGGGGCAATAAAAAGCCGGGTTATTCAGACCCGGCAGATTAATGGCAGGTGTTTTTTCACCAATACCTATAAAGTCTTTACCTGCTCACGGCTTCCTAAAGAGCCATAGGATTAGAAATAGTGTAGCGAGTGTTATCAATGCTGGAAGAAGCCAGCTTGCACGTTTCTTTGGCATAATAGGAGGAATCATATTAGCGCCGCTTCTAAAACCTGGCAACACGCTGCTGAGATTTAAACCCGATGGTATTAACGAGAGGGTCTCGTGCTTTTGCAGACTCAGCCATGATGCGAGGTTACCTGGGCTCTGATTGCTTTCAATCGCGTTCTTTCCCAATAAACCTAAAGCCAATGGTATTATATTAGCAAAAAGGGTGCATATCGAACTACTTTTGAGACCCGTGGAATCGGAAACCGCGTTAGCGACGGAACTGAATTTATCGCCAAGCACGCTGGTAATTAAAGACGGCGCCAGCGGTGGCATACCTCCGGCACCGGGACGGAAAGAATCACCAATCTTGTTAATTATGCCGCTGTTGAATACCTCTTTAGCAGAAGTAAATACCAACTCAGGCGAGGACTGCGCTCTATTGATTATCCCGGCAATACTTACAGGGATGATTGCGTTCAATGCTCGTTTAATTCCCAATTCACTTTCGTCCAGGTAACTTGCTGCCTTGCTTATGAGATCATTATTGAAAAGACCCTTTACTGCATCCAGGAAATCAAAATTCATAAAACCGGGTTTTAATGTTTAGTATATGATTTTATGGCAGGGAAGAAAATGCAAGGCTTAATTTAATACAAAGAGACCTGTTTTTTCTGTGTATACTTACCAGGTAGATGGTAAATTTTTCCAAGATTTATAAATGCGGGCAACCATAACCGTAGATTATTTTGTGAACTGCTTTGCTCTTTACTTAAAATTTCTACCGCCCGGGAAAATTTTTTCATTGACGGACTCCCTTACAGAAGATTTGTTATTTACCGATGGGGGTAGACTTTTTTCGTCGGCCCGTGAAAGAGTCAGCAAGGGCAGGTCATCATTGCCAGATGGAGTAAGATGCCGGAGCAGCCTTGAAAAATCGAAACATTTCTGCGCGATAACATGAATCACTTCTCCTTCTACCTGCAGCCTTCCTTCCACCATGATCAGCTTCGAATCAAGGATCTCCCTGCGGTATTTTTCAAAGAGACTTTCGAAGATAACTATATTGGTATCGCCGGTTTCGTCTTCAATCGTCATAAAAATTATCCCTCCCGCAGTTCCTGGCCTTTGTCTTACTAAAACAAGTCCTGCAACTTTTACCCACTCCCCATCTTTACCCGCTTTTACTTCTTTGGTTGAAGAAATGTTTAATAATTCAAGTTTCTCCCGGACAAAGCTGACCGGATGTGCTTTCAAAGAAAGAGATAAGGTTGCATAATCCTGGACGACATGTTCTGAAAGTAGCATTTCAGGTAATGAGACATTTTCTTCAACTGCTTCAGGTGATAATTGACCATAAAATATACCCCTGGGCCTGTCTTTCGTGGATACTTCCCATAGGGCCTGTCGCCGGTCGAGTCCAATCGACCTGAAAGCATCAGCGTTAGCTAATTTGTTCAGTGGATCTCCTGACAGCCCAATATCTCTCAGGGCATTGATACTTGAATAGAATCTTTTCCGTTGAGCGACCAGTAAAGCAATATCTTCTTCCTTTAATCCCTTAACCTGCCGGAAGCCCAGGCGCAGCACATGATACCTGCCCGATATTTCTTCCAAACGGTTGTCCCAGTTTGAATAATTAATATCAACGGGTCGCACTTCAACTCCATGTTTTTTTGCATCAATAACGATCTGTGCTGGTTGATAAAATCCCATCGGTTGGCTGTTTAATAAAGCGGCCGCAAAAACATCGGGATAATGACACTTGATCCAGGATGAGACATACACTAACTGGGCAAAGCTGGCGGCATGGCTTTCAGGAAAACCATAACTTCCAAATCCTTCCAGTTGTTTAAAAACGCGATGGGCGTATTCAAGAGTATAACCGTTTTGCAGCATTCCTTTTGTGAGTTTCTCTTTGAACTGACTAACCAACCCGTTCGCTTTGAATGTTGCCATGCTCCGTCGCAATCCATCAGCTTCTGCCGGTGTAAAGCCTGCCCCTACGATGGCAATTTTCATTGCCTGTTCCTGGAACAGGGGAACGCCTAAAGTACGTCCAAGGATATCTTCCAATTCTTTCGATGGATATTCTACAGGTTCTTCTTTATTCCGCCGGCGTAAATAAGGATGCACCATATCACCCTGAATGGGTCCCGGCCTGACAATGGCAACTTCAATTACCAGGTCATAAAAATTGCGGGGTCTTAACCTGGGCAACATAGATTGCTGGGCCCGGCTTTCAATTTGGAAAACGCCAATTGTATCTGCATGACAGATCATATCATACACAGCGGTGTCATCCTGGGGAATATTTGCAAGAGTTAATTCGAGACCATAATTTTCCCTGGCCAGGTCAAAGGCTTTTCTTATACATGTCAGCATGCCCAGGGCTAATACATCTACTTTAAGTAATCCCAGCGCATCAATATCATCCTTGTTCCATTCAATGCATGTCCTGTCTTCCATTCTTGCATTCAGGATGGGACAGAGATCGATCAATTTTCCCCTGGTAATAACAAAACCTCCTGTATGCTGGCCAAGTTGTCGCGGAAATCCGATGTATTGCCGTGTAAGCTCAAGTACTTTCCGCAAGTGCCTGTCGCCGGGATTTAATCCCTGCTCTTCAATTCTTTTTCCTTCAAACCATTCATCTGTGAATTCCCATACAGATTTGGAGAGCCGGTTGATCGTATCAACGGAAAGCCCCATTGCTTTCCCTACATCCCGGATCGCTCCTTTTTGATGCTGTTGGGTCACTGTAGCAACGATCGCAGCCCTGTCCCGTCCATATTTACTATATATATATTGTATCACTTCTTCCCGGCGTTCATGCTCAAAATCAACATCGATATCCGGGGGTTCATTGCGGGCTGCAGAGATGAACCGTTCAAAAAGCAATTCAAACTTGGTTGGATTGACGGAAGTAATGCCGAGACAATAGCAAATAGTAGAATTGGCGGCAGAGCCACGTCCCTGGCATAGTATTCCCCTGCTTCTTGCAAAACGTACCACATCATAAACCGTGAGGAAATAAGAAGCATAGTTCATTTCCTCTATAAATCTCATTTCATGATTGATCGCTTCTATTATTTTTCCGGGAACATCTTCACCAAAAATTTCCTGGGCGCCCTGGACAACCAGGAACAGGAGCTCTTCCAGTGGAGTGCGGCCTTCGCTGGTTATTTCTTCGGGGTACTCATATTTTAAGCTATCCAGCGAAAATTGGCAGGCATCAGCAATTTCCTGTGTTTGTTTAATGGCATCGGGGTACAGCCTGAATAAACGTTGCATTTCTTTTTCCGGTTTCAAATATCTCTCGGCATTCGGATGCAAACGATACCCGGCATTATGGATCGTACATTTTTCCCGGATACAGGTGACTATATCCTGCAACTCGCGACGCAAAGGATGATGATAATGCACATCGTTCGTTGCTACCATCGGTATGTCAAGCTGCATAGATAATTGGGAAATGCTGTAAAGATATTTGGCATCATTTCCCTGGTAATAGCAGCATGCAGCGATGTATAGATTGTCCCTGAAACGGTTTTTATATTCCTCCAAAGATTGTTTGAATGAAGGATCGAAATCGAATAACTCGTTCAATTCAGCAGGAGGGAGCACAATGAATTTTATCCCTTTTGCAAATTCATAGACATCATTTTTATACAAATCACATTTTCCTTTTTCGGCACGCAGATTGCCCCTGCTTGCCAGGTTGCATAAACGGGAGTAAGCGCTTCGGTCAGTAGGATAGGCCAAAAGAGAAGGCCCGTCAAGCAGATCAAGACGCAATGCGGGAATAAGACGGATCTTATGTTTTTTAGCAGCGACATGAGCCCGGACAATACCCGCAAAACTATTCCGATCAGTAATTGCGATTTCCTTATAGCCGTACGCTGCGGCTTGCTCTACCAATTCTTCGGGATGGGAAGCGCCTCTTAGAAAAGAGAAATTTGTCGTTACCTGTAATTCTACATAACTCATGCTCACAATTCTTTTCACGCAAAAAATCCATGAATGAACCATTGATACGATGAATCGGAATAATGACCTGCCCGGAATAGCCAGTATCTTCTGCCTTCTTCGTCTTCTACATAATAATAATCCCGGTGCTGGCCCTGTTGTAACCACCATTCCTGTTCAATTCTTTCAGGACCATCAGCTTTTATTATTTTATGCAGCTTTCCTTTATACCTGAAATTCATCGGGGGATAATCTGGCACGGGAGCCGTTACCTGGACCTGTTCAGGACTGGATAAAAGTTGAACCGGTCTTGGCCTGCCTGTTTTCCATTCCCTCAATAATTCTTCATTGACAGATAAAGCGGGTTTTATAGAACGTTCGGGCCAATAATGTTCATCCGGCACATAGCGCTGGATATGATCGTTCCCAAATTTCCCTGCAATCCGATCAAACAATTCTGATAATTGTATATTATTTAAGCCGCCGGTTTTCTGCCATATTTTTTCCTGCAACGGGGAAACAGTTTCTGTTTTTTGCGCTTCGAGTAAAAACAGGTCTATTCCAGGTCCGGGTTCAATACAGGATATCTTAAGTTCAAATAATTTAAAAAGATGGGTGCTGTTCGAAGATGGATGATTTGTTCCGATCTCAATCTTTTCGATCCTTCCATCTGTCCTGTAACATTTGAATATAGCTGTCTTCAATCCTTTTTGTTCCTGTTTAAGTCGATGGCACAATGTACCAAGCAGTCTTTGTAAACCGATTTCAATACCTGTTGCTGTGATTATTGGTTCAAGGGATGGCAATCTTTCCTGGTAAGGAATAACCGGTTGTACCGGTTCAACGATTTCTTCCTCGTTACCAAGGGCCTGGTCGAGTCTTTGAAGAATGGACCGGCCAAAACGCCGGCGGAGGGCAGAGCGTTGCATACCGATAAACCCGCTGATCCTGCCCAGGCCAAGGTTATAAAGTTGTTCAACAGTTTCTGCTTCTATTCGTAATGCTTCAGCCGGCAAAGACATTAAGGCAGCAGTTTGTTGTTTGCTTTCAATGATAAGAGGACCTTTTCCGTAATGCGCCATCGCCCAGGCAGTGCCAATCGTATCGGCGATCGCTGCTCTTGTATGATATCCAAGGTTCTTAAACCGTGTAAGAATATCTTCCAGGTACCTGATTTCACCTCCCCAAAGATGAGTGCAACCTGAAGCATCCAATATTAGACCACCGTGAAGATCAATCGCTACGAAAGGAGTATACTTTGTACACCATTCAGCAAGCCCTTTCAATAACCGGTGAGAGATTTCAGGCCTGTCATCGAGGACCTGCAAAGATGGAATAACGGCTCTTGCATCTGCCAGGACCATTCCGGTTTCTACACCCTGTTCCCGGGCTATTGGATTGGAAGCAGATATTAGCTGTCGGCCGTGATCTGGCACAGTGAGTACAAATGGCAATTCTTTTAAGATTTGTTTCCTTCGCGTAAACCAATCCGTTCTTAAATAAGGGAACCATATTACTACAAAACGTTTGCTCATTGCTTGTTGATTGGTAATTAGTTATTGGTTAGCCTAATACCCTAATAAATTGATTAACTGATTAACTTATTAACTAACGGTACTTCGCGGATGAATGGAACAATGTGGTTAACATGCCTGAACTTTCTTCCCATCCATTCTACCTGCCAGCATCCTGTTTTCCCGTTGCGGACTTTTATTAATTCCACGTTCCATCTTGGAAAACCTATACCGGGCATATCATTGACCCGTATACTTGGTAACGATGAAATTTTCCAACGGGCGATACAGGCAGTAGTGGCAAGATTGTGGGGTTTGTTCCGGATGATAAAACCAGTTACCCGGTTTTGTTCCACCGCCAATTGAAACCGTCTCGAAGCAGTAAAGCTTAGTTCATTGATTTCCCCGATAACCGAGGCCAGCCCATCGCATTTAAGCGCTTCTTCGATGCACCATAAAACATCTCTCTCTTTTGCAACATTGACAAAGATTATTTTATCTGGTGCAATGCCAAAATGTGTGAAAGAGGGAGCGAAGATGGTTTGTGAAGAACTGATCCAAAGTGATACACCGCCATTCCGCATAAGCGATGATAAAATACCGCTGATGAACCCTGCTGTAGCGGCTCCATCCTCCGGGCCAGTGCAAATGAATTCGTGCATAGCGCCGACAGGAAATGTTGCATTGGGAAAAGAATACCTTATAGGCCCAAGGCCAGTATCTACCGCGCCGATGCCCAGGGAATGCTTGAATCCCTGCAAGGGGAGAAGTTCCTTTTGGAGTTCGAAAATAATTTCGGCCTTTGTTTTTGTCATTACCACAGAGAATTTGCCTTAACCAGGTAACAATATTACTAAAAAAATTAGTAAATCGGAGACTCTTTCTTCAGCCAAACGAATAAGATTGTTAAAAAAATAAATTATTTCGCAAATAAATTATCGTTTTACATTAATTAGTTTACATTTGTTATAAATAACAGTGTTATGAAAACCGTACGGGTAATAGCATCCATACTATATTATATAAGCAAAGCGGGGGCTTTGCTCTTCCTGACAACAGGGTTCTATGCCGCGATTGTTGTTCTTTTGTTTTATTACGGCTCATTTTCATGGTTGCCAATTGAAGTAAACCAGGGATATTTTACTATTTATTTTCCTGGAACAAGAACTCCCTTCTTGCTGGGGGATTATTCCATCTCTTATCTTTTCACCTATTTATTTACCATAATTTTTTATGGTTTTTTTCTTTGGATACTTGGTGGAGTATTTCACGCATTTAAGCAACCAAGATTATTTACAAAGAAAGGTGTAAGCCAACTATCCCGTTTCTATATTATCAACCTGGTTGTCCCGGTCTTATTCCTGCTCCTTGTGGTTTTTTTCAGGGATGAAACGAGTGACCTGATCAGGATTATGTTTTTGCATTTGGTAATCGGTGTGTTTGCTTTTTTTATGGCAGCTATTTTTAAACAGGGATTGGTATTACAGGAAGAACAAGATCTAATTTTTTAATATGCCTATTATTATCAATTTAGACGTGATGTTGGCCAAGCGGAAAATGAGGAGCAATGAACTGGCAGAAAAAATTGGTCTCACCACCGTTAATTTGTCTATACTCAAAACAGGAAAAATAAAAGCAGTACGATTGGCAACGCTTGAAGCGATCTGCAGGGAGCTTCAATGCCAGCCGGGAGATATATTGGAGTACAGGGAGGAAGAATAATCAAAAAACATATTACTTATTAAAATAGCATTATGTGCTAAACAGGATCGTATTGTCCAAACTCATTCAATGCGCAGTGAAAGGGAAGGGCAAACAGCGAAAAGTTAACAATAAAAATCACTATTATGAAAACATCAATAAAAAAAATAATGGCATTTACTCCGGCAATATTTATTGCCTTCTTATCATTACATGCACAAGTTATAGATAGCATAAGAACTCCAGGCATTGAAATAAAAACGTTCAATTCAAAAATACTGGGAGAAAAAAGAAAGATCCGCATTCAAACTCCGGCCGGCATGAACGCCTGGGATGCTTATCCTGTGTTATATGTGCTGGATGGGGAAGCACAAACAACGATGACAGCGGGACAAGTGCAGTATTTGTCGGAATCGTACAAGATCATTCCTAATTTAATTGTAGTGGGAATTGATAATACCGATCGAACGAGGGATCTTACTCCCACACATTCGATCATTGGTCCTGATGGTAAGCCTGATAGCAGTGCCAATGCATTCGGTAGGAACAGTGGTGGTGGTGAAAAATTCCTGCAGTTCATTAAGGAAGAACTCGTGCCTTATGTGCAACAACGATATCATCCTGCACCGTATGCTATTTTATCAGGGCACTCATTAGGGGGTTTAATGGCCATGTATTGCCTGATCAATCACCCGGATTACTTTAATGCATACATAGCGATTAGCCCTTCATTGCAATGGGATAATAATGCAATCCTGAAACAGGCGACACAAAAATTAGCTGCAGGGAAAGACCTTAAGCGCATTTTATTTTTCACGGATGCAAATGAAGACTCCGTGTTTCATCAAAACCAGGTTGAACTGGAGGTTTTATTAAAACAAAAAAACCTTGCGGGCCTGCAGTTCACACATGTATTTTACCCGGGTGAAACACATACTTCCGAACCTCTAAAAGCATTTTATGACGGTATTCGTTTCGTCTATCCAAACTGGCATCTCCCTTACAATAATTCTGCTTTCAAAAAAACAATGAGCAGCAAGATAATCAGGGACCATTTTGCAGAGCTTTCAACAAAATACAA
>VBAT01000011.1:0-26419 GCA_005884665.1 Bacteroidota bacterium | reverse complement strand
GCAATGATCCAAACAGGATACAGGATGCGATAGAGCTTTTACAATGGAATGCAGAAAATTATCCAACGTCCGCAATAAACTGGGAAACGTTGGGCGATACTTACCTGAAATTGAAAGATGAAAAAAAAGCCCTGGTCATGTACCAGAATGCGTTAGCTCTTTCACCTGGCAGCACAATTCTTACTCAAAAATTAAACAGTCTTAATAAATAGCAAGCCCTTGTGCAGGCAGTACCTTTCAGCAGTGATGATAAACGATTGCTTACAGGTGGAAGAGATAAGCCGATGATTGGTGAATTTCTCCAGAATTTTTTTGGGGATTCATATGTGAACAAGGGAGTATCGGCGCGCCTTTGGGATGTGAATTCAGGTGCCGATAAAGTTGACGGGGAATACCAACAGAAGCGGAGTGAATTTGGTTAAAGGAAAACAAGTATGTAAATTCCATAGGACAAGCAGACAGAATAAAGCGAGTTTGACTATTTACCAATGGTAACACCGACACATAATACTTCCCAAAGACTTAAAGTTGGAAAACGAGATACCAGGATATTAATTAAGAACATTTCTATTGTACTTATTTTTATAGCAACACTGCTGTTAAGTCTTGACATTGTCGATATGAAACTGGTTTTTGGTAAAAGGGAAACCGGGTTGTGGGACAATATGCCTCTGTTCGTAAGGGAGGCATTGTTCCTGGGTTATCCAATTTGCCTGCTGACATCTTTCCTTCTCTTTATATGGACACTAAAAGTCAAAACACGATTTAATGCAATTGCAACTGTTTTATTTTTGATAAATGGGCTTAGCTTAATTATACTGTTGGTAATTTACCTAAAATGGGTGATGCAAAACTTATAGGTGGGATAATTAATAAGTAGCACGATCACCGGATAAACCGAAGTGAATCCGGTTTCCGGACCGAACCTATTTTACCACCGAAGATGTTGTATTTAGGTTGTCTTGATTCATCAGATATTCAGAACGCTTCAAAGGTGCGTCGACAAAACCACTGAGGTGAATGATCTACGATTAAAGCAGTTTATTTTAAATTTTTTGTATTCTGGACTTTAATAAGTGTGCAAAACATCTTTAACTAACAGCCTCTCTCTGTACTCCCGGTATTTCCATCACCAGGTTTTGTCCGTATGCACTGGCAGGAGTTTGATAACCGGTAGAGAAATTTCCATGCAGTGTCTTTTGCATAATGATTAATGCGCTATGAGTGGTTAGCGTATATCCTTCGGGCCCGCTAAGCCTGGCGACGACTGTTTTGCCGGCAGCATTCCTGACTCGTCCCCATACCAGGCCGATAGCATTGCTTCGCTGTTCATCAGAAGGACCTGTCGGTCGACGGTCAATTTTCTTTTTAATGCGATTACGTACAAAGCTTTTTCGAAGCAGCCAGTTGAACAGGGGCTGCAATTTTAACAGGTAATATACTTTTTTCGAAATCCTGGTATAGCTTTCTATATTGGGTATGCCGGTAGTAAAGTAGGCAGTGGAAACATCACCCCAGGGGATATTCATTACAAATAATTTCTTTATGCCAAAGTCGACCCACATTCCCTTTTGCCCGAGCGATTCATGGATTATTTTTCCATCTTTTCTTATCGCGCCGCCTTCACCCAGCTTATTGGCCATCGTGGTAGCTGTGCCATGAGAAAGCGCGCCGCCTAATGAGGCAAAGGCTAATTGGAGGGAAGTAGCATCGGGTAATAATTTTTTTAACTGCAAAGCAATGCAATCGGTAGGGACGACATCAAACCCGGCGCCCGGTAATAGCATGATGCCCGCTTTTTTGGCTGCAGCATCATATTGTTTAATCATTTCAAATACGGCAATGTCGCCGTTTATATCCAGGTAGTGAACGCCTGTTTGCAAACAAGCTTCAACCATTTGTCTCGCTGTTAGATGAAATGGACCAGCTGCATTGATGACTGCCTTTACTTCTTTTAAAGCAGCTTGTACGGCAACCTTATCATTTATATCAAATACCCTATAGGGAAGATGGAGCCGGTTACTCAGCTGTTCAATCACTTCTTTTCGCCTACCGGCAAGGATGGGTTGTAAATGGTATTGATTTGCATAGCGGGCAATTAACTCGCCGGTATAACCATTGGCGCCATAAAGCAGGAAAGAACTGGATCGCATAGTGAAAATTACAACACAAAGATGATAATTCTTCTTTTTAGCCATTTGAAACACTGCAGGAAGCCCGATCGTAAATGTTATTGCTAGAGGTCCCGAACGGTTTGTGGGATCGGAATTTCGCAGGTATAGCCTTTTCAGGCTAAAACAGATAATTATAGCCTTTTTATGCTATAATATGCACTATTAGCCTTTTTATGCTATTTTTGTATAAAATAGTAGAAAATGCCTATCGGCACTGTCATAACAGCGGATATTGTCAACTCGACATTCCTATCCAAAGCGGTATTCAATAAGTTAATAAAAACCATCGACTCTCTGATTGGTAAATATAAAAATGAATTTTACCGGGGCGACAGCTTCCAGGTTTATTTGAAGGAAAACGAGAAAGCACTTCACCTGGCGCTCATAATACGACTGGCAGCAAAAAGGATCGAAATGGAGACTGGAAATGCAGCAGACGTAAGGGTGGCCATTGGTATAGGACATATTAATACACCTGTCAGAATAATGAAAACATCCGGCGAAGAACCCTTCGTCCTGTCCGGGCGGTCGTTTGATGAACTGACATCCGGGGAGGAAAGGATCGTCATCAAAAGTTTTGACGACGAGGCTAATTGTATATTTAGGATCATCGCGCGGTTTGTCGATTATATCTTTAAGGATATTACGGCCAAACAGGCCGCCGTGATCTTCGAATTATTAATGGGTAGTACTCAAACGGATGCGGCTAAGAGGTTAAAAAAGTCACAGGTCACCATCAATAAGCAGGTTCATGCAGCCGGCTGGAGAGAAATAGAAAAACTGTTAATGGACTATACCAACGCTTTTCATCAATTTAATTTAAAATGACAATCTGGTTAACCAAGCTCGTGCTTTCACACCTGCTGACGGATTTCCTGTTCCAAAAAAGCAAATGGATAGAAAATCGCAACAAGAATCATTTCGCTTCTCGATCCCTGTACGTTCATACAGTGATAACCGCTGCGATAGCCTGGCTATTCATCGGGTGGGACTACTGGCTGGTGGCCGTCATCATATTAATAACGCACACCATCATTGACGGCTTAAAGTCATATGCACCTGATGAACCGAAGTACTTTTTGATTGACCAGGGCCTGCATTTGCTCGTTATCTTTACCTGCTGGTGGTTTACCTTTTATGATCTTTCAGACTTAAAACTAAACTGGGAAGATATCCGTGCCGATACCGGACTATGGATCAGGATCACGGCTTATTTCTTTGTCACCTGGCCTGCCGGTTACCTGGTCGGACAGCTCACCAAAAAATGGCGGACCAATCTTACCGATTCTGAAGGGCTCGCCAACGCAGGAAAATGGATAGGCATCCTTGAACGCATCATGATACTGACGCTTGCCTTATTCCAACAATATGAATCGGTCGGGTTACTGATAGCAGCAAAAGGCATTATCCGGTTCAACGAAAACGACCGTACCGAGCAAAAAACAGAGTATTTGGTGATCGGAACATTGATAAGCATTACCGTGGCGATCGTCGCGGGGTTGATTGTGACCAGATTGGTATCTTAAATTACTTTCTGTGGTTTCAGGGATAAAAATGTCAGACAACTACCGACCAACCGTTGGCGAAGCGCTCTGCCTATCCGCCGGCCGGCGGACACAGGACTGAACTTAAATGTTAGAAAATAAAAAAGAGTCGCAGTTGTGCGACTCTAACTATCGAGGCCCCGAGCGATCCCGATAGCTATCGGGACGAACTGCTGTAGGAGCTTTTGCAGAGCTCTGCCTATCCGCCAGCCGGCGGCCACAGGACTGAACTTAAATGTTGGAAAATAAAAAAGAGTCGCAGTTGTGCGACTCTAACTATTGAGGCCCCGAGCGATCCCGATAGCTATCGGGACGAACTGCTGTGCGAGCTTTTGCAGAGCTCTGCCTATCCGCCAGCCGGCGGACACAGGACTGAACTTAAATGTTAGAAAATAAAAAAGAGTCGCAGTTGTGCGACTCTAACTATTGAGGTCCCGAGCAGATTCGAACTGCTGTAGGAGCTTTTGCAGAGCTCTGCCTAGCCACTCGGCCACAGGACCTGTTATGTAAGAACTTTAATCGCTCGGCCTATCCGCCGGTTGGCGGACAAGGACCATTGTTAATTTTATCCAAGAACCAAAAGAACCATTTTCATTTCCCATTTCAGTTTCAATGAAATATCGGGATAAGACTTTAGATTTGAAGCCTAAAGCGGGCAAATATACATTTTTTTGCTCCATTCTCTTACTAAAGAACTCAAAATCATGGGCCGAATTGCAGAGTCGGAACTAATTATTAATCCACGTGGCGCCATCTATCATCTTGATCTCAGGCCCGAAGAACTGGCCGGAACAGTTATCACCGTTGGCGATCCAGACCGTGTGAAAGAGATCAGTAAACATTTTGATTCAATAGAAGTAAAAGCGCATCATCGCGAGTTCATCACACATACAGGATACATCGGTAAGAAAAGGTTGAGTGTACTGTCATCCGGCATCGGCCCCGATAATATAGATATAGTCATGAACGAACTCGATGCCCTGGCAAATATCGATTTTAAGACCCGGCAGGTCAAAAGCAAACTTAGTTCGCTCAACGTGATCCGGCTCGGTACTTCCGGTTCCCTGCAGGCCGACATTCCGGTCGACAGTTTTGTAGCCTCTACTCATGGCCTCGGGATCGATAACCTCCTCAATTTTTACAGGCTGGAGCAAAACGAGGAAGAAAAACAATTGATTCATTCATTTGTAACGCACACCCAACAACACGGACAGATGAGTTATCCCTATGTCAGTGGAGCAGCCGCTTCATTGATCAAACATTTCGTCAAAGGGTTTCACCAGGGTATTACAGTAACTTGCCCCGGTTTTTATGGTCCCCAGGGTAGGATCTTGCGATTAGGATTGCGGAACCCCGACCTGGTGAACCGGTTGACAGATTTTCGGTTCGGGCAGCACCGTATCACTAATTTTGAAATGGAAACTTCGGCGATCTATGGGCTGGGGAAACTGATGGGACATAATTGTCTTGCTTTAAATGCAATCGTCGCAAACAGGATCGCCAAAGACTTTTCAAAGGATGGAAAAGCAGCAGTCGAAAAAATGATTATCAAGTTTATCGAGATATTCTCTGAAAGTTTATGAACGTCAATTTTTTTAAATACCAGGGTACAGGAAATGATTTCGTTGTTGTAGACAACCGGAAGAATGAGTATTCCTCTCTCCGTAGCGACCAGATACGCCGTTTATGTGATCGCCGTTTCGGGATCGGGGCCGACGGACTCATGATGCTCAACGAAAAACCGGGATTCGATTTTGAAATGAAATATTTTAACTCCGATGGCATGGAAGGCAGCATGTGCGGCAATGGGGGGCGGTGCCTGGTTAAATTCGCGTATCATCTCGGTATCCATCGCAGTGAATATAAATTCCTGGCCAACGATTCGGAGTACGAAGCAGAGATCGACACCGAAGGGATCGTATCGTTAAAAATGAAAAATGTCGATAAGGTCGTCAAAAAGCATGGCGATTTTATTTTAGATACAGGTTCCCCCCACTATGTAAAGCTGGTCAATGATGTAATGGAAGAAGATGTGTACAAAAAAGGAAGAGATATCCGGTATAGTAAAGACTTTGAACTAGAAGGTATCAATGTAAATTTCGTAGAGCAGGCCGGTGAGAATGAAATAATTGTTCGCACCTACGAACGCGGCGTTGAAGATGAAACTTTTTCATGCGGCACCGGCGTCACGGCTGCTGCGCTGGTTTGCTATCACAATGAAAATGGTTTTAACGAAGTAGGCGTAAAGACGCTGGGTGGTCATCTTTCTGTTGAGTTTGACCGGTTGGATGAAGATCATTATACCAATATCTGGCTATCCGGGCCTGCGGAAAGGATTTTTGAGGGAAAGGTGGATGTGAAATAGATATCGGACAGAATAATCCCGCTTATATGACCACTTACAACAACCAGTCGAAATTATTGGCAGCAGTTGATTGTATCATCTTCGGATTCGATGGCCTGCACCTGAAAATACTGCTGATCAAACGGGGATTTGAACCAGCACTGGGTCAATGGAGCCTAATGGGAGGGTTTATAAAAAAAAATGAAGACCTCGACGAGGCCGCCACGAGAATCCTGAAAAAATTGACCGGCCTGGAAGGCATCTACCTCGAGCAACTTCACGCGTTTGGTCAACCCGGCCGGGATCCCATCGACCGAACCATCTCAGTGGCCTATTTTGCGCTGATCGATATCCATCAATACGAGAAACAGCTTAGCAATGATTATCACCCGGAATGGTTTAACCTGAATGAAATACCAAAACTGATTTTTGATCATACATTGATGGTAGAAGCCGCAAAGGAAAAATTGAGATACAAAGCAGCGATGCATCCCATTCTTTTCGAACTACTGCCGAACAAATTCACACTTCCCCAACTGCAAACCCTTTACGAAGAGATTTATTCGGCATCGCTGGATAAAAGAAATTTCAGCAGGAAAATACTTTCAACAGGTTTATTGATCAGGCAAAAAGAAAAGGATAAAATCAATTCGAGGAGAGGGGCGTACTACTACAAGCTTGATAAAGGGAAATATGAAAAGAAATTTCAAAGTTTTCTTAACATTATTCCCAATTCACATAAACTACGGTAGAAATAAAAAACATTTCCTGAAAATAAAATTATCCGGTCAATTAGTGTTAATTTGACACGAATCTTGCTGGTATGAAAGATCCAATTGTAATAGGCGTCGATTATGGTACTGATTCCGTCAGGTCGGTGCTGGTGAATACTTCAAATGGAAAGGAGATCGCTTCTTCTGTATTTTATTATCCGCGCTGGAAAGCAGGAAAATTCTCTGATCCATCGATTAACCAGTTCCGGCAACATCCGCTTGACTATATCGAAGGACTGAAAACCACAATCAAGGAATGTCTTGCCAGCATAGGAAAGGATGTTGCCAAGCACGTAAGGGCTATTTCAATTGACACGACTGGTTCGACACCTGTAGCTGTTGACCAAACCGGGACACCACTTGCATTGCTTCCCCAATTTGAGAACAACCCCAACGCAATGTTCGTGCTTTGGAAAGATCATACTGCGACGGGGGAAGCAGCGGAAATAAATGAGCATGCAAAAAAGTTCGACATCAATTACCTGCAATTTGTTGGTGGTATTTATTCTTCCGAATGGTTTTGGGCAAAGCTCTTGCACATATTGCGAAATGACGAAGGAGTACGCCAAGCCTGCTATTCATGGGTCGAACATTGCGACTGGATACCTTTCCTGCTAACAGGTGGAAAGAATGTGGCAGATATGAAAAGAGGAGTTTGTTCGGCCGGCCATAAAGCGCTTTGGGCAAAAGAGTTTAAAGGATTGCCACCGGGGCAGTTCTTTTCTTCACTTGACCCGGTGCTGGATCGTGTAAGCGCAGGATTATTTACTGAAACCTATTCCTCGGATAAGCCGGCAGGCACAATTAGTAAAGAATGGGCAAGTGAATTGGGCCTACCAAACGATGTGGTCATCGGCGTTGGCGCGTTTGATGCGCACATGGGAGCAGTCGGCGGACAGATCGAGCCATATTACCTTAGCAAGGTGATGGGCACATCAACCTGTGATATGCTTGTGGCCCCGCTTGAAGAGGTCAATGGGAAACTTGTACAGGGTATCTGCGGTCAGGTGCCTGGTTCTATTATCCCGGGTATGTTGGGTCTTGAAGCAGGTCAAAGCGCATTTGGTGATGTGTATGCCTGGTTTAAGAACTTGCTGAGCTGGCCGATCGACCATTTATACGAAGATGAAAAATCGAAAACTAAAGTCATCGATAAACTGATCGGTGCCTTGTCCTCTGAGGCGGCTAAACTTCCACTGAATGAAAATGATGAGCTGGCAGTCGATTGGCTCAATGGAAGAAGAACGCCGGATGCCGACCAGACTGTAAAAGCAGCTATCGTAAATCTCAATCTCGGCAGTGATGCGCCCCGTATATTCAAGGCGCTTGTCGAGGCCACCTGCTTTGGAGCAAAAGCCATCGTAGATCGCTTTAATGACCAGGGTGTGCCGGTCAAAGGCCTGATCGGTTTAGGCGGGGTAGCTAAAAAATCACCATACATCATGCAGACCATGGCAGACGTGATGAACATGCCTATTCGCATTCACAAAAGCGAACAAACCTGCGCTATTGGGGCTGCTATGTTTGCCGCGACAGCTGCCGGTATCTACGATAAGGTGGAAGATGCAATGAAAGCCATGGGCCAGGGTTTCGACCTGGAATATCATCCTAATCCAAAAAATGTTGAGCACTATAAAAGACGATACAAACAGTATAAAAACTTAGGAGCATTCATTGAACGGCAGAATTCAAATTAGTATAAATCGATATTTGACCACAGAGTTTTTCAGATTACATCTCAGCGGCTTTCCGCGCTGTCTCTGCGGTCATGCGGCATATTCAATTTAAGATCGCTATCGAAATCAGAATATAAACGATTTTTTATGAAAAAGATATTCTTCGTTACAACCATCATCTATTGTACTGCAGTCTCCGCACAGCAAAAAGACTATCCGATCAAGGCTGTTGATTTTACAAAAGTGAAACTGACAGATCATTTCTGGTTGCCGAGAATAAGGACCAATCATACCGTCACAATACCGGCCTCGTTTGAACGATGTGATAAGACGGGCAGGGTTAAGAATTTCCAGATGGCAGCAGCACGTAGCGGGAAGTTCTGTACTATTTACCCGTTTGATGATACCGATATTTATAAGACGATCGAAGGTGCTTCTTTTTCACTGAGCCTGTTCCCGGACCCCGCATTAAAAAGATACATTGATTCACTCATCAAAATTATTGGTAGCGCCCAGGAGCCGGATGGTTACTTGTATACCGCGAGAACAATAAACCCGGCGGAAGCTCATCCCTGGTCCGGAAAGGAACGCTGGGAGAAAGAACGGGAACTTAGTCATGAACTGTACAACTCAGGACATTTGTATGAAGCAGCAGCGGCTCATTATCTCGCCACAGGTCAAAGAAATTTATTGGATATAGCTTTAAAAAATGCCGACCTGGTTTGTTCCGTATTTGGTCCTGCACCTGATCAAAAGAAAGTAGCTCCTGGTCATGAAGTAGTTGAAATGGGGCTGGTAAAACTCTACCGTATTACAGGCAATGCAAAATATTTACAGACAGCAAAGTTTTTCGTGGAGCAACGCGGCCATTATGCCGGCTATGATCCCAAAAGCAAAGATCCCTGGAAAAACGGTTCTTACTGGCAGGATGATAAACCGGTGGTGGAACAAAACGAAGCCGAAGGACATGCAGTGCGTGCCGGCTATTTGTATTCGGCTATTGCTGATATAGCAGCATTGACCGGGGACCAGCAAATGCTGAATGCGATCGATAAGATCTGGGAAAACGAAGTAAGTAAAAAAATATATGTGCAGGGCAGCGTAGGCGCGAAAGGAGATGGCGAGAGATTCGGTGACAATTATGAATTGCCCAATGCGACTGCTTATAATGAAACCTGTGCTGCTATCGCAAATGTCTATTTCAATCACCGCATGTTCATGCTGCATGGTGATTCGAAGTATATTGATGTGCTGGAAAAAACCCTGTACAATGGACTGATCTCAGGCGTGGGTATGGATGGGAAATCGTTTTTTTATACCAATGCCATGCAGGTAAAAAGCAGTTTTTCGCACCAGGATATGGAGGTTGAACGTTCCGGTTGGTTTCCCTGTTCCTGTTGTCCCACCAATGTTGTACGATTGATTCCTTCGGTGCCGGGTTATGTGTATGCGCAAAAGGACAATGATCTCTATGTAAACCTTTTTATCAACGGCAATGCCGATATAACGATCAATAATAAACCAGTGCAGGTCGTTCAGCAAAATAACTATCCCTGGGATGGAGCCCTGCGTTTCGATATTAATCCCAGCTCTGCACTTGCATTCAATTTAATGGTGCGCATTCCCGGTTGGGCAAGGAATGAAGCAATTCCTTCTGACCTGTATAGTTTTTTAAATAATTCCACCACCAAAGTGGAAATAAAAATAAACGGGCAGCCTGTGGAATACAACCTGCAAAAAGGTTACGCGGTGCTGGCAAGGACCTGGAAAAAAGGTGACGTGGTCGAAGTAAACCTCCCCATGGAAGTACGCCGGGTAACAGCCAATCAAAAATTGAAAGATGATATCGGCAAGATAGCCTTACAACGCGGTCCCATCGTGTATTGCGCCGAATGGCCCGACAACGATGGTAAGGCAACTAATTTCATTATCCCGCCCGCAGCGATCTTCACAACAGAATACAAACCCGGGCTGTTAAATGGTGTAATGGTTGTGAAGACAACTGTTCCCACGGTCGTGGTTAGCAATGATGGCAACAGTGTATCGACAGTAAATAAAGAAATAACTGCGATACCCTACTATGCCTGGGCTCATCGGGGCAAAGGCGAGATGATGATCTGGTTTCCGCAAAAGCTGGGAGATGTTGACTTGATCGCTGCACAGTAGCGGCCTCACCCTCCAACTCTCTCTCCAAAGGAGAGGGAGGGTAAACGGCGTTCAATTGCTTCGCTTCGCTCGCAGTCGCGATATTGAGCATCCAGCGACCAGCATCCAGCGACCAGCATCCAGCGACCAGCATCCAGCGTCCAGCATCAAGTATCCCCAACTCTCCGTATTTTACTTTGGAATTAACCCCCTCAATTGAAAAGAAGCACCTTCATTATTCAGGGCTCAGTATTGGCAACCGGCTTTCATTTAAGAAAATTGCTGCCTGGTTCTTCTGATTTTTTTTACAGGGATGAATCATTGTATTCAGTTTTCAAAGATCCCCCGAATATTTATCGCCCATTTGTTCGCTGGTGGTGGAACGGTGACAGGATAGAAAAAGAAGAGCTGGCAAGGCAACTTCGTCTGCTGAAAGATGCGGGCATAGGTGGCGTGGAGATCAACCCAATAAAATTTCCGGCCAGGACAGATAATATGGGTAGGCGTGCTGTTGAATGGTTAAGCGGTGAATGGATAGAATTACTACAGTTTGCGTGCAATGAAGCTAAATCATTGGGTATGGTCTGCGACCTGATTGTCGGTTCCGGTTGGCCATTTGGAGCCGAATGGCTGGAAGGAGAGGAGCGGTCGCAGGTAATGGTGGTGGGTACAAAAAAACTCGAAGGGCCATTAGACTATGAGGTTTCCGTTTTTGAACTGTTTAAAGAAGCCGATCCGCCGATCAGCTCCCCATTCGCAGGGCGAAGGATGGAAATGATATCGGTTACACTCGCTCCTTCGGTCATTGACAACCTTACCGATGTTAAAGATCTTTCGCAGCAAATCACAAGCGGCGCCATACGATGCAAAATACCAGAAGGCAAATTTGTAATTTATGCGATGGTAAAGATCCATGGTTTTATGGAAGTGATACAGGGAGCGCCGGGAGCAACGGGGCCGGTTCTGAACCATTATAATAAAGCCGCCGTAGAAAAATATTTGAAGAAGATGAGCGAGACGATACAACAGAGGATCGGACCCTTGTCAAATCATATTCGTTCTCTTTTTACAGACAGCCTCGAACTTGAAGGAGCAAACTGGTGCGAAGACATGCAGGATGAGTTTCGAAAAAGAAGGGGATACGATCTTATGCCGCTGCTTCCATATGTATTGTATAAAATTGCGGGGATGGGAAACACCTGGGTCTATGATCATGGTGCGGAATTCAGTCCCATGTTTAGAGACAGGATACGGCGGGTCCGTTATGATTTTGAGCTGACCAAAGCTGAATTGATAAAGGAGCGATTCGTAGATGTGTTTGTAAAATGGTGCAGGGATAACAAAGTGCAGTCACGGATGCAGGCGTATGGGCGCGGCTATTTTCCACTCGAAGGAAGTTTTGCTCCCGACATCCCGGAATGCGAAACATGGATAAGACCGGGGTTGGGTACTGAGATGAGTGATACCGATTACCGTATTGGCCGGGCTTACACGGTGGTCAACAAATACGTTTCTTCGGCGGCTCATTTACAAGGAAAGAAACTGGTAAGCTGTGAAGAACTAACTAATATACACCAGGTGTTCAATGAAACACTGGAGCTGATGAAGATCGCAGGCGATCAGAGCATCATTTCCGGAGCAACTCATTCAATTTTTCATGGTTTCAATTATTCACCCCTGGCGGCAGCTTTTCCAGGCTGGGTGATCTATGGCACGTTCATCAATGAGAGAAATGACTGGTGGCCTTATTTCAGTTATTTTACCAAATACAAAACGCGGTTATCTGCATTGTTGCAACAGGCCACAATGCTTGCAGACATTGCTATTTTACCAGCCACGGCCGATCTCTGGAGCCAGTTCAGCGCGCAAAATGATCCTTTTCCTGCGGTAATGTATCCTGAATGGCAAACCCTGGTATGGGAATCCATTCACCAAAACGGGAGTGGGTGTGATTATATTTCCGAGAAAATCATACTCGAATCAACTATTCAAAGAGGCTATTTGCTGTGTAACCAGCGTATATATCATACTGTCTGCCTGCCCGGCGTTGGAACAATGGTGCCGTCTGTTGCAGAAAAGTTATTTAAGTTCATCGAATCAGGAGGAAAGCTATTTTTTATTGATAGCTATCCATCCAACGCACCCGGATGGGACGATCACGAACAAAAGGATAAGGAAGTGCAGGACTGGGTAAGTAAGATGAAGGGATTTACTGACCGCTGTTTTCTCGTTGAGAAGCCCGGAAAGGACTATACAGGATGGTTTAAAAACATTCAAAAAAAATATGGTATCGATCCGTATGTCCATGTCGAATCACCAAACCGGTTTGTGTCACAGGTCGCTTACGAAACAAAAGATGCAGCCATTTTTTTATTCGTGAATTCAAACATGAATGCATCTTATGAAATGGAAATTACTCCAACCTTCCCCGTTAGTTCAAAAAGACAGGCTTGGATCTGGGATCCGGAGACAGGTGAAAGATACCACTTGCCGAAATCCGATTCTATCAGTCTCGACCTCGGACCTTCCGATCTGAAGCTTGTTGTCTTCGACAAAGAAAAAAAAGGAACCCCATTCCTGACGAAAGACAGCGCCCAGGCTTTTCGCTTAACCAGCCGATGGTTAGTGACGGGAACGAATATAGATGGAAAGATTATTCAAAAAGAAATGGATGAGTTGAGAGACCTGAAAGAAATTGATGAATGGATAAGTTTTTATGGGAATATCGTTTATAAAACTAACTTAGTAATCGAAGATAAAACCAAATTCATGTGGATGGATCTTGGTAAAGTGTTTGGCGTGTGCGAATTGTTGATCAATAGCGAAAACGCCGGTGTCCGATGGTATGGACGAAGAATATACCGCATTGGAAAATTTATCAGGAACGGGAAAAATACAATTGAAGTGAGGGTGACAACAACAGCGGGGAATTATTTAAAAAGTTTAAAAGATAATGCCATTGGTCAATATTGGACAAACCAGGGTCGGACTATTCAGCCCATTCAATCCATAGGATTGGCTGGACCCGTGACAATTTATTAATACAGATCATGCCCGCGATAAAACAATATTTTTTTGCTATCATTTTTTGCTTTCAGTTCCTGGATTGCAGTGCCAGGGATTACCCGGCTTCGCTATTTGGTATCTATTCCGATGGCGTTACGCTCAACACCCGCTCCATCCAATTTGCGATCGATTATATCCACCAGCAGGGTGGAGGAAGACTGGTATTTGATGTTGGGAGGTTTCTTACAGGTTCCATTCATCTAAAATCAAACGTGACCATTCACCTGCTCGAAGGTGCAGTACTACTCGGGGTATTGAATCCATTGGATTACGACCGGGTTAATTTTACTGCACTGATACATGCGCATGACCAGCAAAACATAGCCATTACGGGGAAGGGAATCATCGATGGGCAGGGGAGACAGGTGGCGAGAAATGTAGCTGAACTGGTTCATAAAGGACTTATTAAAGACGCTTTTCGAAATGACAGGCCTGAAGTCGAGATACGACCAATGATGATTTATTTTCAATCCTGCAAAAATATTGTCGTCAGGGGAATAACCATTCGTAATGGGGCGGCCTGGATTCAAACATATGACCAATGCAAGAATGTAAATATCGACAGTGTCAATGTTGACAGCCGTGCATTCTGGAACAATGACGGTTTCGATATCGTGGATTGCGACAGCGTGGCGATAACCAACGCATACATCGACGCGGCTGATGATGGGGTTTGTCTGAAATCCCATGATCCCAATGCCGTTTGCCAAAATGTGCTGGTAAAGAATTGCACTATTCGTTCCAGTGCCAACGGGATCAAATTCGGTACTGCATCCCGCGGTGGCTTTCGGCATATCAGGCTGATCAATATCAAAGTGTTCAATACTTACCGTTCCGCTATTGCACTTGAAGCGGTAGATGGCGGTTTTATTGAAGATGTGGAAGCCGATAGCCTGAAGGTAATAAACGGTGGCCATGCGATCTTCATGAGGATCGGTGAACGTGTTGCAGGCAAAAAAGGAAGATTGGATAATATCAGTATAAAAAATGTTGAAGCGGAGATTGCCGCGGCAAAGCCAGATTCCGGTTACGAGTATGAGGGGCCGATAGAAGACATGCCGCGAAATATTTCCCCGCCGATAATAATCGCCGGATTGCCAGGATCCTTTATTACGAACGTGACATTTACTAATATTACCCTGAACCATCCAGGTGGCGGCAATGCCTTGTTTGCAAAACGTTTGTTGAGTGAACTGGACAGCGTTCCTGAAAAGCCGGCAGCCTATCCCGAATTTTCCATGTTTAAAGAATTACCGGCCTGGGGAATTTACATCCGTCATGGCAGCAATATTCGCATTAACAATGCGAGGTTATCGGCAGCAAAAAAAGACTATCGCACCGCGATCGTACTGGATGACGTGCATGAGTCGGGGTTCACATCAATCAAGGTGGATGAGCCCGGCGGTAAGAAAACATTTTATCAATACAAATCAACTGGCATCGTTTTTAAATAGAGCAGCGGCCTCCCATCCGGCCTCACCCTTCAACTCCCTCTCCAGATTGCTTCGCTCGCAATGATGAGAGGGAGTAACCAGCAACGAAGTGCTTAGCTACGTTCGCAATGACGCATTTTAGTCTGGTGCATCCAGCATCCCGTAACCAGTAACCAGCATCTGTGCCCGATCTTGGTATGGATTTTTATTAAGTAACATGTTAATAAAACAGGGTCATGGCCAGGAAAACAACAAAAGACAAAACCGAAGGCAAAAAAGCCCCGTTTCCCAAAACGGTCCAGCCCATGTTGGCAACATTGGTGGATAAACCTTTCGACGAACCCGGCTGGTTATACGAAATAAAATGGGATGGCTACCGGGCGGTTGCCATGCTCAACAAAGGAAAGGTCAATTTGATTTCACGCAACAATAAGAGCTTCAATGACAAATTCTACCCGGTATATGAAACTTTAAAAAACTGGAAGATCGATGCTGTGATTGATGGTGAGATAGCAGTGTTGAATAAAAGCGGGGTATCGGATTTCGGGTCTTTGCAAAACTGGCGAAGCGAAGCCGATGGAGAGCTCATTTATTATGTTTTTGATATTCTCTGGCTGAACGGTTACAATCTTGAGCAACTTCCGTTAGAAAGGCGAAGAGAGATCCTTCGAGAGCATTTACCCCAGGATGAAATGGTCCGTTTTAGCGAAAGCTTTTCAACATCCGCCGCCGATTTCCTCGAAAGCGCGATGAAATTGGGTATGGAAGGTATCATTGCAAAAAAAGCAGATAGTGTGTATGTAGAAGGAGAGAGGACAAAAGAATGGTTAAAAATCAAAGCAAATAAACGCCAGGAGGTCGTGATCGGGGGATATACGGAGAACGAGGGTTCCGGAAAATTATTCAGCTCATTGCTTGTAGGCGTATTTGATAAGGGAAAACTAAATTATATCGGGAAAATCGGGACCGGGTTTAACAACAAAACACAGAGGGAGATAATGGATAAGATGAAGAAGCTGGTTGTTAAGAAGGCTCCATTCATTGAAATTCCCGATGTAAATAAACCTTCACGCTTTCGTCCTAACCCGCCAAAGGCTGAGGTTACGTGGATAAAACCCGAACTGGTATGCGAAGTTAGTTATGCTGAGATAACTGGCGATGGTGTAATGCGACATCCATCCTTTGAGGGAATGCGGATCGACAAAAAAGCCAAAGATGTAGTAAAAGAAAAAGCGGTGAAGACGCGGGAAATTGTTAGCAAAGACGGTACGCCAAAAAATGAATTTACAAAACCTGTAAGCGACAAGGGACGAAAGACCTTGCTCAATCCTACTGAGGAAACACAGGTCAGGATCATCAATGGGCATGAATTAAAGTTTACCAACCTGGGTAAAATTTTCTGGCCCAAAGAGAAATACACTAAAAGGGATATGCTGAATTATTATTACCAGGTAGCTCCTTATCTTCTTCCTTACCTGAAAGACCGGCCACAGTCGATGAACCGCTATCCGAACGGAATAAACGGCAAGAGCTTTTATCAAAAAGATGTAACCAATAAAGTTCCTTCGTGGATTCGGATGGAACCTTACCGCACCAGTGAAGGGGAAGATAAAAACTTTCTTGTTCCGGAGGATGAGGCCGCTATTTTATATATGGCCAATGCTGGTGCCATCGAGATGAATCCCTGGAACAGCACAATTCATAAACCCGATTATCCCGATTGGTGTTTGATCGATATTGATCCTTCGGATAAATCCACGTTTGAACAGGTAATCAAAACAGCACAGGTAACCAAAGAAGTGCTGGATCATATGGGAGTGAAAGGCTATCCCAAAACGTCTGGTTCAACCGGTATTCATATCTATATACCGTTGGAGGCCAGTTATACATATGATCAGTGCCAGCTTTTCGGTAAAATAATAGCCACGCAGGTTCATACGATATTGCCGGAGTTCACCAGTATAGAGCGGATAGTACGGAACCGCAACAATAAATTGTACGTTGACTACCTGCAGAACCGACCAAAAGCTACGTTGGCCGCGCCATATTCTGTTCGGCCAAAACCCGGAGCTCCCGTATCCATGCCACTATATTGGGAGGAAGTAAAGAAGGGATTATCAATAAAAGATTTTACTATAAAAAATGCAATGGCCCGGCTCAAATCCGAGGGTGATATATTTAAACCGGTTCTTGGGAAAGGCATTAACCTTGAAAAAATCCTTCAGAATATTTAGTCATGTAAACGATTTGTTATCCACATCAAAGGCGAATAATAGGGCACGAATTTTTCTATGTATAGGTATGCTTAACACCATAGAGAAAGTTGCATCTGATCTTAGGATACCGAATACCCCTATGTCACTGGTACACCATCACCTGATGCCAGCAGACCATTTTTTGCAGGATGACGTTGAAATTAAAAGAAATACAGATAGATTTAAACTGGGCGTTGCATTCCAGCAAACCCTCATGCCTGAACAACCCGTCAATTTCATAAAGCCACGAAAGCACGATTTCCTGTAGTTATTCACATTAGTACATTTTTTTATTGGAAGTTTTTCCACAGGCTATAGTAAAGAGGCGAGGAATTTTAGCCTGAGCTTCGGATACTTCCGTATTAAGAAAAAAAATGTTGATAATTATCCAGGCACCGGCTGTAAGACCGCAACGGGGAATTTCCGTAAAACCTGTCGAACATTTATGGTTGAAGCGGAAATCTCTTCTCCCGTAAATATATTTTTCCAACAATGGGGCACATCGGCCGGAAGCAACAGGTGTAGGTCTTTTTCTGAATTGCACACAATACCCAACGGCAATACCACCAGAATCCAGTCATTTTGAAAGCGCCGGAAATAGGCAATTACCACGCGATCGCTTCCTTCTGAGTACACAGGAATATACTCCCCCTCAACAAAAAGCTGGTTGTTGGCCTTTCTTAGCTGGAGTATTTTCTTTGTTACAAGTAATTTTTGTGCACCTATCTCATAATTTTCATTCGCCCATTGCAGTAGGGAATCGATGTTTTCTTTCTCCTTCTGGCTTAAAGTGTCCAGGAGTTTTCTTCTTAAATCAAAATTGACCGGCCTGCGGTTGTCCGGGTCCACATAACTTAGGTCCCATAGCTCGCAACCCTGGTAAATATCAGGTATGCCCGGCGCTGTAGTTTTAATGATCACCTGCACCATTGTATAAGTGTTGGCATACCGGATAATTTTTTTGATAAAGGGTAAAACAGAGGGCAGAAATTCGTGATCTGGGTTTAATAAATGATCGATAAACGTAAATACTGCTTCTTCATATTCCACGTTGGGATTGATGTGATCGCTCATAAGCTTGGACTCGCGCAATACCTTTGTGAAATATCGCTTTGTCCGGTTAATAAATTCATTAGTCAGCTTGAGATCTTCCGGGAAAGCGCCTATGATAGCCTGGTACAGGAAATATTCGTCGTTTGTTATAGGCGCCCGGACACCATTGATCTGTTTACGGAATGGTTCGTTGATTTTTTGCCAGTGCGCCACCAGGGACGCCCACTCTTCAGTAAGTTCGCTGATAATATTGATCCGGATACGATTGTCTTCGCCCCGTTTTGTATCGTGCGTGGATGTACAATTAAAAGATAACGCATTCCTCATAAAACGCTGCTTCATTTTTTCATGAAATTCTCTTACTGGAATACCCAGCACACAAGGCTGATCTCCTACTTCATTATGAGATATCAAGGGATTGTACAAATAAAAGGTGGTGTCTTCGATGCCTTTTGCCGCCAGAGGTCCTGTGAATTGCATAAGCCGTTGTATAAACAACAACCGGCTGGTATTTCTTGTCGGATCTGGATGGGGAACGAATAATTGTCTTAGTAATCCCAGATGGTGATGAAGCTGGGGATACCTTTTGAACGCCGTTACAAAGGCAGCTACTACCAGCTGTTCATCATTGATGTCAAGAGGCAGTTTTTCGATGTATACCCGGTAAACGGGAAAGGCTGCCATGAATGCTCCCAGCGCCATTTTTAGATCGGCAATACTTATCTCCCCGTCGTCAATGAGATTTAATGAAAGCAGCAGGCGTAAAAGATTATCCCATTCGCCGTTGAGATAGGTCTCAAGGTTCGCTAATTTGTTTTTAAACACGATGTCTTCATAATCCTTATACTGCGGCACATACTCATGATAAATAGCAAGTAATTTTTCAGAACCCTTGCGGTCTGTTATCACCTGGTTGATATAGGAAAGAAACTCGTAGCCGCTGGTGCCCTGGATCGCAAGGGTTGCGGGTAGCTCTTCCTTCACATCGAGGATCTTTTCTACTATGATATAACAGTCTTCCCCAAACAAAGCCCTCAGCCGGCGGATATATTCATGCGGGTTCTTTAAGCCGTCCACATGGTCGATTCGCAACCCCTGAATGATCTTCTTTTCATAAAGAAAATGTATATACCGGTGATATTCATTAAAGACCTTTTCATCTTCGACACGCAGGCAGATAAGCCCATTAACATTAAAGAAACGACGGTAATTGATCCGTTCATGTGAGACAGTGAAATGGCAAAGCACATAGTGCTGGTTAGATAGCATATAGGCCAGGGCTGCCCTGTCAGTATTTAGTTGCTTCACTTTTTGCTGGATACACGGTAATAGTTCCTCGGTGTTAAGCAGGCTAAAAAGTTGCTCTTTCAGTTTGGTCCACTGTTCATAGCTCACGGTTGGATTATTTACAAGCACGCTGATAGCTGCATTAATTTCATTAATCTCTTCTTTAAAACAGCCTGAGATCAGCATAGGATAGGTTTCCAGGCTGACCGGGTATTGGTTATCATAGTAACCGAAATAAAAACCGAGAGCGGGATCGAATACAAGCTTCAGTTTTTCCTGCTTGAGGCTTTCTGTAACGGTTTCGCTGAGAAAAGGTACCATCAATTTGTCTTCATATGCCGGGTGCTCCCAGTCTATATCAAAATAGTCTGCATATGAGGAATTGATTCCACGTTCAAGCACATCTCTCAGCCACACATTGCTTGTGTGAAACGCAAGATGGTTTGGAACGATATCCTGAATCCAGCCGATGCCTTTTGCTCTCAGGCAACCTGACAATTTCTCCAATTCTTCAAGGGTTCCCAATTCCGGATTTAATGTACCGGGGTTAATGCCATCATAACCGTGCTCGCTTCCCTTGAAGGGCTGAAGTATCGGTGAGGAATAAATACCTGTCACCCCCAGGTCTTCCAGGTAGTCCACGATTTGACCGAGATGATTAAAAGTGAACCGGGGATTAAACTGGACGCGATAAGTACAGGACGGAATGACCATTCGTTAAACTTTTTACTAAACCTTTTTCGCATTTTTCTTGCCAAGCTTTCCTGTATGACAATGCTATGTGAATTTTTATGGAATAATTTTTATTGCGATAGTAACTCAAACGCTGTCCTCATGCACAACCAGGCCATGATACAATTTTTTGAATGGTATTGTTCAGCCGATGGCCAGCACTGGAACCGGTTTGCGCGGGAAGTTGAGAAATTGCAATCACTTGGCATTACGGCGGTGTGGTTACCACCGGCCTACAAAGGAACCCGTGGCGCAGCTTCCGAAGGATATGATGTGTACGATATTTATGACCTGGGCGAATTTGATCAGAAAGGAACTATCCGTACAAAATACGGCACAAAGGAAGAATATGTAAAAGCCGTGAACACTGCCCGTGCAAAAGGCATGAAAGTGTACGTGGATATTGTGCTTAACCACATGGGAGGAGCGGAAGAAATTGAAAGAATACGGGTAAAGAAAGTAGATGCAGACAACCGCATGAAGTTTATCAGTGATGAGATGGAGATTGAAGCATACACCAAGTTTAAATTTCCCGGACGGGCAGGAAAATACTCAGCTTTTCAATGGGACCACCAGTGTTTTACCGGTATTGACCATATTGCAGACCGTGAAGAAAATGCGATACTAAGCATTATCAATGACTACGGCGACAGCTGGGAGCCTCTTGTTCATGATGAGAAAGGCAACTTTGATTATCTCATGCTCAACGATATCGAAACGCGGAATCCCGCCGTGAGACAGGAACTGAAGAACTGGATAAAATGGTACTATGATACGGTACCTTTCGATGGGCTAAGGCTCGATGCGGTAAAACATATCAATCCTTCATTCTTTAATGAGTGGCTGGACTATATCCGCAATGAAATAAATCCTGGTCTTTTCGTTCTGGGCGAATACTGGCTTTCCGATGATTTGCCGGTTTTACACAAGTATATAAAGGCAACCGAAGGGCGGATGAGCCTGTTTGATGCCCCCCTGCATCACAATCTTTCCCAGGCTTCCATAGAAAGGGAGAAATATGATCTTCGTAATATTCTCGACATAACTCTTGTTCGAACGTGTCCTGCTCTTTCGGTGACCTTTGTTGACAATCATGACACACAACCGCTACAATCGCTTGAAGAATATACCGAGCAATGGTTCAAGCCGCATGCTTATGCACTGATTCTTCTTCGCAAGGACGGCTACCCCTGCATATTTTATCCTGATCTCTACGGAGCCTGTTACAATGGTAAAAATAAATCCGGTAAGGATTGTAATGTGAATATTCCGGCATTGGATTGCCTGCCTTCCCTACTTATCCTGCGAAAGGAATATAGTTACGGGGAACAGGTTGATTACTTTCATGATCCAAACTGTGTAGGCTGGATAAGGCGGGGCGACGAAACTATTCCCCATTCAGGGTGCGCTGTCCTACTATCCAATCACCCTTCGGAAAGAATGTCGATGCGCATGTCCATTGGAAAAAAATTTGCTGGAAAAACCTTCTACGATTTTTTAAAGAACGGCGGTCCGGCAATTACCATTGACGACGAGGGAGTAGGCGAGTTCCATGTCGACCCGGCTTCCGCTGCCGTATGGGTTCTTACCGGGTAAACCTTAAAAGGGAGATTGTTCTTTCGGCAAAATTGTTTCTGCTGTTTTAGGCGCTGGTTTGTAAAACAGATGAAAAACAAAAGTGATAACAAAGCCCAATGCTCCGCCGGCAAACACAGCAATTACCCGTTCGATTGCGGTGCTCCACAAATGTGTTCCTTCCTGGTGAAGCATGATTATTACCGTTGCTGCAAGGGCTGACCGGGTTGAAGTATCCAGGTTGAAGTAATGCGATACAACAAGTGTGATGGTGACCGCCAGGCACATCGTCCACATATTTGAATAACCGGTTAGCAGGCAGAATAGACCGACCCCCGCGCCGATAACATTTGCTTTGATCCGGTTGATCGCTATATTGACTGTATCATCGCCCTCGGGCGAAAGCACCAGGATGACCGATATTAAGGCCCATCCCAGATTTTTATAATGAATAAGCGATGAAATGGCAAATACAGCAAGCGTTCCTATAACGCATTTGACAATATAAATCACAAGACTTTGATTCGGCCCGCCCATCAATAAAGTTACTCAATTACCGCATCCTTGCCATTCTGTGTCTGTGGATTGTTTGCCACCGTTGCCGCACACCCGCACACAGCTCTCAATATTTTATTCACATACTCATGGCACAAATTATGTGACTGTCACCTGGACGCTGTTATTTATTTATCATATCAATTAAACTTTTTTTTATGACAGACCATAATCCGAAAAAAGAAGGTAGAATTGCCGAGACGCTGGAAGAATATACAGCCAGGATTCCTTCCGACGTTTATTTATGGGCGGCAGTAGGCACGATGGCGCTTTCCCTCGGGCTTTTTTTTACAAAGAATAAACACGCCAGTATTTTCTTTGGTCAATGGGCCCCTTCCTTGTTGATAATAGGGCTATACAATAAGCTGGTAAAAGTAGAAGGCCACGATGAAGAAGATAAGAAGGATACAGAAGCAAAAAGGAAGGCACAGGCGGCTCCCGGATATATGTGATCGTGGTTTCTGCTATTGCGGGGCCCTCGCAAGGGCCCGCAATTCCGTTTTCACTCCAGTGAATATTTTCCTGCTTTAATTTTTCCCGTTAATTATTAATTCATCAAGGCACTTGTTTCCAGGTGCTCGCACAGGGCACGGGTGATGCATTCTTTCAATTCCATTACCCGGCCGTCAGAAATATCTCTATCGGAAAGGAGCACTCCATTTTCGTCAACAATTTTATGATGGCCGTACAATAATCTTTCCAGCTCCCCATTCATGACGGTGACGACATAGCTGATCTTTTTTTCATTGATCTTGGTTCGTATGAGTGCGTAATAAGTCTTCGACCTGTACGTAAATTCTAACGATATCATTTTATCCATGTCTATTGTATTTATTTTGGGAAATAGGTTGGTTGTGGCGAAGGAGAAGTATGTATTGGTTGGATGTTCCTGGTTAATTGCTCAACAAATATGCCAGTCAACCTGGAAAACATCAGGAGATTTATGTTAGTTAACCAAACACCGGCAGTAATTATTGTTTATGAATCCGGATCAAACAAAGATTAGGGCGACTGTTTATTGTGTATGTGGAAAAAATGAAACAAGACATGGAGTTTACTTGTATGTGTTCGCAATGTGAACATATCTGTCGCTTAAAAATTCCGTGGCATAATATCTGTGTTCATATTGGTACCTAGTGATCCCACACTTTGATTTTTCCGTAATACATTTTTATCAAACTTTTTAAATGAAGGCAGCTGCGTTTCTTAAAGCAGGACTATTAGCATCGAAGAGCGCACGAGATGGCCGGGTTGTTCACTTGACAAAATGAAAAGATTGCCATCACCTTCCAGGCGGAAATGATCCGCAATTATGACCCGGCGTTGTTTTGAAATCTTAACCACCGATCTGAAATATGACTGACATAAAAATATTTCCAGGCGCCCCATACCCATTGGGTGCAACATGGAATGGAGAAGGGGTCAATTTCGCTTTATTTTCAGAACATGCGACCAAAGTGGAGTTATGTTTTTTTGATGATGCTAATTTGTCGGCCCATACAATAGAATTGCCAGAAAGATCTCATCACATTTTTCATGGTTATGTGCCCGGGGTCAAGCCCGGGCAATTGTATGGATACAGGGTTCACGGACCTTACGAACCGCAAAACGGTCATCGTTTCAATTCGAATAAGCTATTGCTGGACCCTTATGCAAAAGCCATTGCCGGGAACATACAGTGGGATGATGCCCTGTTTGGTTACAAAATAGGAGATAACCTGGCCGATCTGAGTTTTAGCGATGCTGACAGTGCGCCGTTTATTCCCAAGAATGTGGTGACGGCTCCTAATTTTGATTGGGAAGGAGATTCTCCACCCAGGATCCCATACCATGAAACCATCATTTATGAATTACATGTTAAGGGATTTACGCAGCTATATCCCGAGATCCCGGAGAACATCCGGGGAAAATATGCTGCTATTTCACATCCTGTTAGTATCAAATATTTTAAGGATCTCGGTATAACGGCTGTTGAATTACTGCCCGTTCACGCATTTGTTTCCGACCGTCATCTCATTGACCGGGGACTGACTAATTACTGGGGCTATAATACTATTGGGTTTTTCGCACCTGATGCACGGTATGCCAGCAATGGGATATTGGGAGAACAGGTCATCGAGTTCAAGAACATGGTGAAAGCGCTACATAAAGAAGATATCGAGGTAATTCTAGATGTTGTGTATAATCATACCGCAGAGGGTAACCATTTAGGCCCCACTTTATCTTTTCGCGGTATTGATAACACAGGTTATTACCGGCTTGAAAACGACAGGAGATATTATACTGATTATACAGGTACTGGCAATACTTTAAATGCCCGGTTGCCAAATGTATTAAAACTGATCATGGACAGCCTACGTTACTGGATAACCGAAATGCACGTAGATGGGTTTCGTTTCGATCTTGCTTCGGCGCTTGCCCGCGAATTGCACGAAGTCAATCAGCTTAGCGCATTCTTTGAGATTATTTACCAGGACCCGGTCATTTCCCAGGTAAAGTTAATTGCAGAACCATGGGATGTAGGAGAAGGCGGTTATAACGTGGGCAACTTTCCCCCAGGCTGGGCTGAATGGAACGGGATGTATAGGGATTGCATGCGGGATTATTGGCGTGGCGCCGAAAGAATACTGCCTGAATTCGCACAGCGGTTTACAGGCAGTGCCGACCTTTATCAAAGCAATAACCGTACGCCCACCGCCAGCATCAACTTCATTACAGCACACGATGGTTTTACTCTTCATGATCTGGTGTCCTATAACGAGCGGCATAATGAACTCAACGGCGAGAACAATTTGGATGGGGAAGTTTACAACAGGAGTGTGAATTGGGGAGTGGAAGGTGAATGTGACGACCCGAATATTCAAACCAGCAGGCTTAAGCACAAGCGCAACTTATTGGCCACATTGTTTCTATCACAGGGCGTTCCTATGCTGCTTGCAGGAGATGAATGGGGGAATTCACAGAAAGGAAACAACAATACCTATTGCCAGGACAATGAAACAAGCTGGCTCGAGTGGGAAAAAGCAGACAAGGATTTGTTGAATTTTACGCGCCAGTTGATACAGTTTAAAAAAGCACACCCGGTATTTTGCCGCCGTCACTGGTTCCAGGGACAACCTATTCATGGGCAGGCTACAAGTGATATTAGTTGGTTTCTGCCTGATGGCAACGAAATGAACGGGGAACATTGGGAAACGAGCCATGTAAAATCACTGGCTATTTACCTTAACGGGGGAGGGCTGCATTACCAGGATAGTAAAGGAGAAGAAGTTACCGACGACAGTTTCTATATCATTTTCAACGGGCATGTAGAACCTGTGGACTACCGGTTTCCGCCGGAAAAATACGGGCATCAATGGATCAGTATTCTTGATACGAATGCAAATGCAATGACAACCGAGGAATCAAATTATAAACCAGGTTAACGGGCGAAGCATTGTGTTACTATATCATCCTTTGGAAAGATATAATAATCAATAAACATTTAATTATGTCAACGCAAAACAAAAAAAATGAAAGAGGAAATGCAGCGAAGAATTCCGATCGACAGGCAGTTGATAAAGCATCCGGAGAAGAAAGGGGGCAGGCGGAGCAAGTAACCCCGAAAGATCTGAAAGGAAAGAAAGTAGATGCTGATCCAATGGAGGAAAAAGAAAAGAGGATATCAAAGACCAGGCGGTAACAATAATAGTATGTGATACTGCGATAGGGGCAGTCTTTCTGGATTAGGGAAAGACTACCGTCTATCGCGCTCCCGTTACGAGACCGGAAGGGGGCCTGGGACAAGGACGGGTATCAACTCATTGG
>VBAT01000010.1:642115-671873 GCA_005884665.1 Bacteroidota bacterium | reverse complement strand
CTCTTTAGGAACACGACCAGCTTCTTCATATCCTTTTCGCTGTAAAAATCCACCTTGTTCTCTTTCAGGTAAGCTTTTATTTCTGTTTCATTCTTTGGAAACATTTCGAGAAGGTTCTTCTTATTGGCCACTTTATAGTTGTTGGATTCATCGCTGATATAGTAATAACTTTTCTTCGCGATCGTGATCACTTCGTTCACCACCAGGTCCTTCAATGAAAAAGAGCTGTTGCTTGACATCGTTGTAAAAGTCTCAATCGAACCTCGCCCCGGTTGTCCGAACTCGCCCATTTTTTCCTTGTTCACTATCTCGCAATACTGGTTATTGGCGAGCTTTATCTTTCCTTCATCCTCGATCAGCCTTAAATAAACGTTTTCAAAATAAAAAGTATCATTGTTGACAACGATTACCTTGATCATTTTTTCATCGGCCAGCGATAGTGTATCTCCTTTCGGATCGATGAATTGCATTTCACCCAATATAGAATTATAATTGAGCTGTACCAGTGAAACCGTATTATTCTTCAGGTATACTTTCCCTGGCATAAATTCATAGTAGCTGTATGTTTCGTTAGCCGGGATCACTTCAACTATTTTTTCACCCGGGTTTATCTTGTATTTTTTAATTACCTGGGCGGAGGCATCGCTTAGATACAGGCAGCAAAAAAAAGTCAACGAAGACAGTAATCTCATATAAACAGTATTTAGGTGAAAGGGAATAAATCTCGCCCGTTAACTTTCGGTAATGCCTCAGTTGAATGAAAATGTCGCTGTCAACATAACAACGCTGCCACGTATGACGGACCTATCCGAGTATCCGTGGCTAAATTCTGATCCGTGGCCAAATTTTCAAATCCGATAGCTATCGGATGATACACTACCTAATTTTCCACCACTTCTGCAATCTTCTCGCTTTTTATATTAGCATTTCTCATGGAAACGCTACGAACAACATGTGCGGCAAACTCTTCAAAGGCCCGCTTAGTGATATTATCATCACTCATCATGATGGGCACCCCTATGTCTCCACCTTCCCGGATACCCTGCACCAACGGTATCTGCCCTAAAAATGGGAGATCATATTCATCGGCCAGGCGTTTGCCCCCGTCTTTTCCGAAGATATAATATTTATTAGCAGGCAACTCAGCCGGCGTAAAATAGCCAATTATCGGTACGTTCATTTGTGCCTGCCCAAACATCGCTATGCCTTTTTTTGCATCTGCCAGAGCAACATCCTGGGGGGTAGTGACGATGACGGCGCCGGTCACCGGAACTGTTTGCATTAAAGTCAAATGGATATCGCCGGTTCCCGGTGGCATATCTACAATCAGGTAATCGAGATCACCCCAATAGACGTCTGTAATAAACTGCCGGATAGCGCTACTGGCCATCGGTCCCCTCCATACAACGGCACTTTTTTCATCTACCAGCAACCCGATGCTTATCAGCTTTATCCCATAACGTTCGAGGGGAGCAATCATACCCTTTCCCTCTATCTCCATCATCATAGGTCTTTCGCCCCGAACGCCGAACATAATAGGTACACTAGGTCCATATATATCAGCATCCATCAGGCCTACTTTTGCGCCATGATGTGAAATAGCCAGCGCCAAATTGGCGGCCACCGTTGACTTGCCTACGCCTCCTTTTCCACTGACTACCGCTATAATGTTTTTTACACCCGGCAATACCACTTTATTATCCAGGCGCTTACTGGTGGTATCAGCTGTAAAATTTACTGTAACCGCTGCATTATTATTAACTATCGACTTTATAGCTTTGATACAATTGTTTTTAATCAGGTCTTTCAAAGGGCAGGCCGGGGTGGTCAATATCACGGTGAATGAAACAAAATTTCCTTCGATCATGATATTTTTAACCATGTTCAGGGTAACAATATCCTTCCCGAGGTCAGGTTCCTGAACCGTTTTCAACGCCTCCAACACTTTTTCTTCTGTCATATTAAAAGCTTATGTTAAATTAGATTTCGATGGGTAAAGTTAAACATTCGAGAGGCTAATTTGTTTCCATATTTAGGGAACTTGTACTTATTTTTGAACCCGATGAAGAAATTTTTACGTTATACTGCTATTGTTTTTTTTATCCTTCCGATAACTGCAAAAGCTCAGTTTGAAAATGCCCGTGATTCGGTCGTACAATTATATGGTTACGTCATGACAGCCGATAGCCTGGAAGGTATTCCGGCGGTAAGCGTAGTGGTTAAAGGACAAAATCGCGGAACAATCACCAACAATCAGGGTGTTTTTTCAATCGTGGTGTTAAAGGGTGACCAGATCGAATTCACCCACGTAAGTTACAAGCCGAAAACGATCACCGTACCCAGGGACATGGAAGGAAATCAATGGAGCGTTGTTCAACTAATGGTAAAAGATACCGTTTATCTTCCTGCCACAATCATCAGACCACGACCTACACCCGAACAGTTTGCCCGCGATTTTGTCAATGCAAAAGTTCCCGATGACGATATAGAGACAGCCAGGAAAAACACCGATGTTGCCAAGCGAAGGGTGTTGATGAAAACAACTCCTGGAGATGGCGGCGAAGCCACAGCTCTTCAATTCAGAAATATCGCCCAGAAAGCAACTTACCGCGGGCAGATACCTCCGATGAATATCTTTAACCCAGCCGCCTGGGCCGATTTTATAGAGGCATGGAAGCGGGGCGATTTTAAGAATAAATAGATTTCTATTTAAAGCAAACCTGGCTTTGATCGTGAATCGTGGTCCGATAGCTACGGGGAGGTCATGGTGAATGGACCCGAATCAATTGATGTTAGCTCTTTGCTCCGCTTGCAACGACGCAATCTACATTCTAAACTCCTGGTCTTTAACGGGACTGAATATCTTCGATCAACTGCATATTAGTGCCGCGAACAGGCTTCTTTTCATTTCTTACATTTGCCAATATTTATTTTCTCAAAGCTTTTCCTCCGAACGGGTTACTCAAAAACTCCCCTTTAGGGGCAAAGTACAATTTCAATCATTATGAAAATAACTGGAGGTATCTCTATCATCGGCGCCGGCACTATGGGCAATGGTATCGCACACGTATTCGCACAGCATGGTTTTAAAGTTTCGTTGGTTGATGTTTCCCAGGCGCAACTTGATAAGGCTATTACCACCATCAGCAAGAATTTTGACAGGCAAATCGCCAAAGGCACGGCTTCAGACCTGGAAAAAAGGAATGCCCTGGCCAATATTACCGCGATATCCGATATGGAAAAAGGTGTAAAGGATGCCGAACTGGTAGTTGAAGCCGCCACCGAAAATGTTGAATTAAAACTGAAGATATTCGGCCAACTGGATAGGCTCGCTCCCACCGGCGCTATCCTTGCCACCAATACATCTTCTATTTCCGTTACCAAGATTGCCGCCGTCACCACCCGGCCCGGAAGAGTCATTGGCATGCATTTCATGAATCCCGTTCCCGTGATGAAGCTGGTTGAGATCATTAATGGATATGAAACGACAAAAGAAGTGACTGACACCATCGTCGAGCTGAGTACACAGCTTGAAAAAATTCCCTGCGTAGTTAATGACTATCCCGGTTTCATCGCCAATCGCATATTAATGCCCATGATCAATGAAGCTATCTATAGTTTATATGAAGGAGTTGCTGGCGTAAGCGAGATCGACACCGTCATGAAACTGGGTATGGCTCACCCAATGGGGCCTTTGCAACTGGCCGATTTCATTGGATTGGATGTCTGCCACTCCATTTTAAATGTTTTGCACGACGGCTTTGGTAATCCAAAATACGCACCCTGTCCCCTGTTAGTGAATATGGTTATGGCTGGTAAACTTGGAGTAAAGACTGGTGAAGGATTCTATAAATACGAAGCGGGCAGCAAGGACCTCGCGGTAAGCGAACGGTTTAGGTAAACTCAGATACAATATGGCAAGCCAGAAATTAATGCCCGAGCGGATCGCTCGCACGGAAGAAAGGACTCTTTCAAATGAAGACGTTTCCCTGTTAAAGGCAAAAAGAAACAAGCAACTTCTTTTCCTTCTTACAGGCTATTTGCCTTTTATCGCCTTCGGCTTATATATCCTGGTTATCGGTCCCGATAGCTTAAAGACGACAGGAGGCAACGTGATCACGAGGAATATTCACCCAATGAAAATAGATGATGACCAGAGAAGCAGCTTTTTGACAGTGGCACCCTGGTTCATTGGCGGCCTGTTCATACTTCTGAATATTTATTTCGCTAAATTATATTTCCAATCTATCAGGCCTCTAAGCAAAGACATATCGCTCAATAAAAAACAATTGCTTTTTTTCAAGCCTGTTAAAAACCCGATGGAATTTTTCAATAAGTTTTATCTATCCACGCCGTTGTACGAGAACCAGCAGATAGAAATCAGCCGCGAGGACTTCGGCCGCATAGGCGATAACGACGAGCTATATATTGAAATAGGGCCGAACTCAACCTACATACTCCGGCTTTGCCATGGAAACAAAGTGATCAACTATTATTAACAGGCATTGCATTCTCTTCTATTTCCAATCGATGAAGCGCCTTTAACCTGTACAAGACCTCTTCCAGCCTGTGCCGGGGTATCCCGATAGTTACTTTGCAAAACAACTGCATATCCTGGCTGATCACCCTGCACTCGCATTGTTTTATGATCATCATCACATCATTCATGATCGTATAATCAAACTGCAGCGTGTAGTTGATCTCGACAGGTTTGCGTACAACGGGCGTTACCTGTAGTACCAGTGCAGCAGCTGTTTTATAAGCATTGATCAATCCCGGCACCCCTAATAATGTTCCGCCGAAATACCGGACGACGATGATAAGCATATTGGTCAACTGCCGACTATCTATCTGGCCAAGGATCGGGCGTCCTGCTGAACCCGATGGTTCTCCATCGTCACTGACACGAAAATTATTTCCGTCCAATCCTAAACGATATGCAAAGCAATGATGCGTTGCTTTTGGATGTTCTTTTTTAATTGTAGCAAGATTATCCTTAAAAGCATTGGTATCCGGTGCTGGAAAACTATAGGCAATAAACCGGCTTCCCCTGTCTTTGAACTCGGCTACGGAAGGTTTTTCTATCGTGTTGTAATAATCCATTGGGGAAAGTTAATTGGTTAATTGGTTAACCTGTGCCTGGCCTGCAAATGTTCTCCGACCAATCAACTAATTAACCAATTAACCAGTCAACCAGTCAACTGTTTGCTATAAACATTTATTGTATCGGAAAGCAATGTCTGGCCCTCGCGCCGGACAAAATTTTCCAGCTTCGGAGCTTTTAATCCCTTCCCTATTGCCAGTTGACCATTGCTGATCACCCTTGCCTCATCCCACATATCTTCATCAATGAATGACTGGAGCAATTTAGCACCGCCCTCTACCATCACGCTTTGGATCTTTAACTGGTATAAGGCATTTACAACCTGGTGTACAAGGCTCGTATCTTCGCTCACCTGGTAATATAACAGATTTCCTTCCTCTTCATGCCGGAGCCGGTTAAATATTATCGTTCTTGCCTGCCTGTTAAATATGTTCAAAGAATCAGGCAACCGGAGATCCATATCAACGATGAGACGGATAGGCGAAGGACCGTGCCACAATCTTGTCGTCAGCTCCGGGTTATCATATTCAACAGTATTCGTACCCACGAGTATCGCAACCTCCTCACTTCTCCACTTATGCACCAAACGATTTGTGTAGGTATTACTAATAAACAATCTGCCTGCTCTCGGGTTCTCCAAAATCCCCCCTTCGGGGGGTGGGGGGGTTTGGGGGGCAATATATCCATCTTTTGTTTCCGCCCATTTTAAAATGATATAGGGCAGATGATCAATATGAAATGTGAAGAATCGTTTATTGAGTTCTTTACAATTTTCTTCCAGTATTCCCAGCTCAATCTTCACCCCTGCTGCTTTTAACTTTTCTATACCCCTTCCGTTTACTTCCTCGAAGGGATCGCGGCAGCCTATTACGACTTTTGGTATACGATGACGGATAATGAGATCAGCGCAAGGAGGTGTTTTCCCAAAATGAGCACAGGGTTCCAGGGATACATATAAAGTAGATTGATCGATCAGGCTGGCAAGACCGTTTGCAGCCGCCTGGCCGATACAGTTGACCTCAGCATGAGCCTCTCCATATTTTTTGTGATATCCTTCTCCAATAATGCGATCACGGTATACCAGCACCGCACCTACCATCGGGTTAGGCGCTACGTAACCGGCGCCCAGTTTCGCCAGCTGCAGGCAACGATACATATATTGCTCACCTGTTGTCACGTTCGAATTTTTCCAAATATAATTCTTTCTCCGGGCCGCCCTGTTGCGGTATTTATAAATAACCAATCATTCACCAGCGCTTTGTAAGTTTGCCATATGACGATGCAGGAAGCAACTTATTTTCTTCTAAATAAACTTCGCACCATCTATGCCGAAAGCGAAGCAAGTCAAATGACAGATTGGGTTATGGAACATTTAACCGGCTCCAAAAAGGCAGAACGGATGATCTATAAAAATTCTGCTATTACAAATAAGGAAGAATCGGACCTGAATCACTACGCCCAAAGATTAATGCAGAATGAACCTGTTCAATATGTTTTAAATGAATCCTGGTTCTGCGGCCTGAAATTATACGTCGATAAAAATGTTCTGATACCAAGACCGGAAACGGAAGAACTGGTTGAATGGGTTATCGCCAATTGTAAATTCCCTATTGATGAACTCTCGATACTTGATATCGGCTCTGGAAGCGGTTGTATTCCCATTGCGTTAAAACGAAAATTGCGCAAGGCTGATGTATGGGGTTGCGATATCAGTGAAGCGGCACTGCAGGTAGCGAAACGAAATGCTGAAACGCTGGGTGCGGCCGTAAATTTTTTATTGCTTGACTTTCTAAATAAAGAGGAAAGGCGACGGCTTCCATCCTTCGACATCATCATCAGCAATCCGCCCTATGTTCCCGAAAAAGACAGTGAACAAATGCATCCCAATGTATTGAACTACGAGCCTCATACGGCTTTGTTTGTTCCCGATAATGATGCCTTGATCTTTTATAAAGCTATTGCTGAATTTGCCGGGGAGCATTTGAATCCTGGCGGAACGATTTACCTCGAAATACATGAAGATCTCGGCGATGCCGTTTCATCGCTATTCACATCCAAAGGATATAAGAGCGAATTGAAAAAAGATATGCAGGGGAAAAACAGGATGATCAAAGTCTTCAGTTAGCAACACGTCACTGCGAGGTGGTGACGTGTCTTTATAGTGGAATATGAATTGTTGATCTCTCGTGGAATTTTTTTGGCTAGTGCATCTTGCGAAATTACATTTTTACCGTGGCTGCCACCTTAGCTCCCGATTTCTTCGATAAGCGCATGATGCGAAACACTTCCCCATAGTAAGAAGCCGTATCGGCATTTTATTTATTTCGCGAACAAGAACGGTATCGATCATGCTTCGGTCGGTTTTTGTCTGCCCAACAAAAAAATTCTGGTTCTTATCGATAGATACCGTAATGTTCTGTTTGGCCTTTGTATCCTTTTCGCCGCGTGGCTGGTTCACCTTTACAATGTTCGGGTTGGCCAGCGTGGCAGTTATCAGGAACAACATCAAAAGAATGAAGAGAATATCATTCAACGAATCCGTATATACTTCCGATTCCTGTTTATGCTTTTTTCTGAATTTCATAGCTAAAATTTAGCGGGTTGGCTCCTGCAATACATCCAAAAAGTCTGAAGCTGCCGCTTCCATCTTATTTGCCGTCTTATCAATTTGCGAATTAAGGTAGCTGTGCCCGAAATAGGCAATAAGCCCGATCAACAAACCGGAAATAGAAGTGATCAGCTTTGTATAAATACCCTGCGCTACAGAACCGATCGCAACTTCGTTGGCATTATGGATCTGGGACAATACCTGCATCAATCCCACCAGCGTACCAATAAATCCAAAAATGGGAGCTGCTTTGGAGATCACCGACAGGAACACCATATTCCGCTCGAGGCGATACATCTCCAACTGTCCGACGTTATCCATGCTTTCATGGATATTGTCAATAGGTTTCCCGATCCGTTGAATTCCTTTGTCAATTATCCGCGCCACGGGGTTATTGGTATTCTTGGCAAAACTTCTTGCAGCGGTTACATTCCCGCTGACGATATGATCCCGGATAATATTCATGAAATTGTTGTCGATACGGGATGCATTCCGGATAGCAATAAGTCTTTCTGCAAAGAAATAAACCGTAAGCAGCAGAAGGATGCCCAACGGCACCATAACCCAACCTCCCATCCTGATGAGATCCATTAAGCTCAGGCTTTCACCAGCCACGGCATTTGCTGTCGCATTAAGGGTCTTGTTTACGGTATCAACGATCTGTAAAAGGTGAAACATAGATTATTGTTCTTTAAGTGCGCAAATTTACTATTTGATAAGGGATTGCTTTTTTGATTGTTTTCAACAGTCCTGAATATTAACTCGCCTTTTCACTGCTACGCCGGGAAAGTTGATCCCGGTCATATATGGTACAACTATTTTCCAGTTCCTGGTATTCAAGTCCAAAGAACGAAAAAAACAATGCCACGTTGTACGTGGCACCTAAGTTTTGGAGTTCTTTAACATGCTGGTTGACTAGTTGATAAGTTGATTAGTTGACTGGTTTGTCATCATCTGAGGTATCCGTTAACATATAAACTAATCAACTGATTAACTGATTATCTAATAAACCAATCAACAAATTAACTCTTAGTCACTCCTGTACCGGCCTGCTTAACCATCAACGCCTGTATCTGTTTCATAGTTACCTCCATGCCATCCGGGCTTCCATCAAGGAAAATAACGTTTCCCTTACCGTATTCAGCGAAGTTCTTGATCGCTTCCGTCCACATGCTAAAAAGGATGACGTTTGTGTCAAGATTGGCCTGTTTCATCTGTTCAGCCGCTTCGGTCATTCCCGCCGCTACTTCCTTGCGAAATAAGGCAACACCCTGCCCACGCAATCTTGCGGCCTCTTTTTCTGCTTCGGCGGAAATTTTTATGGCATTACCATCCGCTTCGGCGCCTTTTGTTTTTGTGATCAGCAGAGCCTGGCCTTCGTTCTCTGCAGCCGCTTTCAGGTTATTGCTCGCTACCACTTTACTCATTGAATCCAATATCACTTTATCAAATGTGATATCGTTGATCTGCAGGTCCAGCAAATGATAGCCCCAGGTTTCGAGTGTGTGATCGATCTCTCCTTTTACATATTCCACGATCTCTTTTCGCAGTCCGAGTATTTCTGCCTGTTTTTTAGTAGCGACAAAAGACCGGATATTCCCTTCAATCGTTCTTATCAATGCCTGCATCAGGTCCCTGTCAGCAATAAATTTGAACGCGACCTTTTTGATCGTTTCCTCTTCTTCATTCTGTACAGAATACAACAACATACTTTTAAAATATACATTGGCCTGGTCCTGTGTCACTGCCTGGAATTCCAGTTCAACCGAACGGTTCTGGATAGAAACTTTTTTTGTCACTGTTTCCAGTAACGGAATTTTCATATTAAGTCCAGGACGAACGATGCGACGGTATTTTCCAAACATGGTCACAACACCGATATAACCCTGGCTGATAGTAAAGAAAGACCCGAAAAAAATGATCAGCACGATAAGTACCCACCAATACGCCGCAAAAACTTGTTGATAGTCCATAAAAGATAGTTTTGATTTTTTAAAGTTCGTTTCACGTCCTGCCCGCCGGCAGGCAGGCTCACCTCTCACGTCTGACGTTTGAGTGCCACAATATACCAAAGAATTCACTCCTTCATATAAATGTAAAGCTCCACCCTCCTGTTCAACTGCCGGCCGGCTGGTGTACTGTTGTCGGCTACTGGTTTCCGGTCGGCCCATCCCCTGGTGATAATAATTAAAGCCGGCATCAACATCCTTTGACGGATTGCCGATTCAACTGATAATGCCCTGTCAACCGCTAGTTGCTCATTGCCCTGGATAGTTCCTGTATTGTCAGTATGACCTTCAACAACAATCGAATCAATGCGCTTGGTTCGTAATTTCAAACAAACACTGTCCAGCATCCTGTTTCCATCAACCCGCAATTCTGATTTAGCAGTCGCGAACAAGACATCGGGTACGATCAGGGTATCGGTTACTTCCATACTGGTAAAAGGTCGCACGAGTACGGTGGGTGGATCGCTTTTATTTTGGCGTATCGCCTGGCGCAGGAATTCGTGGCGCTCATCCTGCTCATAGATAAGCTGGAGATTTCTTTGCCAGCCAAAGCAGAGGCTTTCTTTGCGATCGAGTGGCGTTAGGGATATCTCATCGAAATAAACAAAGAAATGCTTTTCCATATAAATATTGGTTTCTCCGTTTATATCCCGTTTTGAAAAATTGGCCAGGGATATAAATGACTCGTCGCCATTAGCGATAAAACTGATGGAAACCTTTTGCCAGCTACTGTCTTTCACAAATGCACCGTTTGCAGGCCTTACAAAAAAAGAAGGAGTAATATTCTGTAGTTTCTTTTGACCGAACAGGAAATCAAATGAAGTAAAGAGAACGCCGATGCTATCCAGGATCGGCTGTATTGATTTTACATAAAATTCCAGCTTGTACTGGTGTCCTTTGCGAAGGCCGCATATGAGACGGGCACGGATAAATGTACGTTGGAAGGCACGGCGTGAAAAACCGGCTTCAATGGCTACGCAGTGTTCCCCTTTGAAAGCCCGCCGGGAATCTTTAAAATAATTCGCAAAGGCATCGCCGCTGCTGATCCAGCCCTCCGGGGCGCAGTTCACATGATATTCAAGACAGATGTTTTCATCTTCAAATCCACCGTTGGGAAGCAGGCTTTGGGAGAAAGAGAAAGTAGAAGTAGCTACTAAAGAGAGAACCAGTAAGAATCTCATTAGCAAGTAAACGCAATGCAGTTGATTGTATTGTTTCAACAAAAATCAAGGCATTTATAAGATGCAAGTTATTTTATCCCTGGGATATTCTGCTAAATCCGGTGGGATGTGGTGAATTTAACAGGGGATTTCGACAGTTCTGAGCCTGAAGTCCCGAGCTCCAAGTCCGGAGCCAGGATTGGGAAATTGCTGATTTCGGACTTTCTTAAGCTTTTTCTTCCCAGATCATGGCAAGATGCACCATTGTTTCTACGGCTTTGTTCATATCCTGTACACTGATATATTCCAATTTGGAATGGATAGCCTGTTCACCTGCAAACAAATTCGGGCAGGGTAAACCCATAAACGATAAACGGCTTCCATCGGTGCCGCCGCGGATACTCTCCGTTTTTACTTTCAGACCGGCACGTTCAATGGCCTCTTTCGCATAGTCAACCACCTGCGGTTGTGCATCGAGGATCTCTTTCATATTCCTGTATTGCTCCGTGACCTGGAATTCAAAACCCGCTTTTGGATAGGTCCTAACGGTTTCGGCAACCATGGTCCGGAGAAAATCTTCTTTCTTTTGTAAACCCGGCGTTTCAAAATCCCGGATGATGAAATCGATGGTGCATTTCTCAGCTGCTCCTTCAATTCGTACAGGATGAATGAAGCCTCTTTTGCCTTCTGTTGATTCAGGGGATAAACGGTCCTTTGGCAAGGCATCCAGTATATGTCCGGCAATCTTCATGGCATTGATCATTTTGCCTTTTGCATAACCCGGGTGCGAGATAACACCATGGATGGTCACCTGCACACCATCTGCGCTGAATGTTTCGTCTTCAAGAGAGCCTGCTTCGCCGCCATCCAATGTGTAACCGAAATCGGCCCCGAGTTTTTTAAGGTCAACTTTGGCTGTACCTTTTCCCACTTCTTCATCAGGAGTAAATAAGATCTTTATTTCGCCATGCACGATGTTTTTATTCTTCGTTAAGAAATTGGCCAGGTCCATTATTTCGGCCACACCGGCTTTATCGTCTGCTCCCAGCAATGTTGTTCCGGATGCAGTGATAAGATCATTGCCCATCTGCGTCTGGAGATATGGATACTCGCTTAATCGCAATACCTGTGTTTTATCATCAGGCAGTACAATGTCCTGCCCCTGATAATTTTTATGAAGAATGGGTTTTACCTGGGTCCCACTGCAATCGGGTGCCGTATCGACATGGGCGCAGAAACAGATCACCGGAACTTTTTTGGCAGAGTTGGACGGGATAGTAGCATATACATAACCATGCTGATCCATCTCGGCATCAGAGACACCAATTTCCTTCAGCTCTGCTGCAAGTATTTTGGCCAGGTCTTTTTGTTTTTCTGTGGTAGGCTGGGAAGAAGATAAGGGATCGCTTTGCGTATCTACCTGTACATATCTGAAAAACCTTTCTGCCGCCGTAAACTTGTAATTTTCAAACATATCTCGGTTTTTGGGGCGTCGAATATACGATTTAATGTACAGCTGCAAGGAAAGAGTTGGCGAAGACATGGATTGTTATTATCTTTTATTTCGAACCAAAACCAACTATTATGAAAAAATGGGTTATCAGCTCCGTTGTCGGAGCTATTATTGTTTTTGGCTGGCAGGGTCTTTCCTGGATGGCAATTGGCGTTCACGACAAGCAATTTAAATATACACCCGCTCAAAATGAGCTCCTGAACGCTTTTTCCACCAACCTTACAGATGAGGGCCTTTATTCGATGCCTTCGGCACCTACAAAAAAGGAGCGGCAGGATCAGATGAAAAACATGGAAGGTAAACCCTGGGCGAGTGTGATCTATCACAAGGAGTACCATGCGAATATAGCGATGCGCATGATCCGGGCATTCCTGGTTGATCTTTTCCTGGTGATCTCGCTTATCTATATCCTGACGCGCGGCGGCATGATTCCTATTCCTCGCAGGATTTTCTCGGCATCTGTTGCCTATGGTCTTGCTTTTTTCCTGGCGGGACAGTACATGGGGCACGTCTGGTTTGATCTTCCCTGGCATATGATAACAGGAGACCTGATTGACAACCTTGTTGCCTGGACGCTCTGTGGAATTTGGCTGGGCTGGTGGTTGAATAGATTGCCGATGAGCAATAAGCAATAACCAGTAAACAACGGGCAAAAGCGTAATGACTCCCGGCTATGGCTGATAGATAATATACAATAGCCAATAGGCAATGAGCAGCTGATGAAAAAGCAATGTGTAATAGCCTATTGGCTAAATCATGGCATAATGATCAGAGGCTTATTAACGATCTCAACCAATTCGAGGTCAAAAATAAGATCCTGGCCTGCCAGTGGATGATTGGCATCCAGTATCACGACGTCTTCTTTGATTTCTGCTACTACAACTTCGAATTGCTGACCCTGACCATCGCTCATGCCAAGCGGCATGCCTACTTCGAGTTCCATGTCTTTTGGGAAACGTTCCCTTGGCATTTCAATGATCATATCAGGATTCCTGGGACCATAAGCCTGGTCAAACGGTATATTGATCGTTTTTTTATCTCCGACAGCCATTCCTTTCACACCATCATCAAATCCTTTGATCACCATTCCACCACCCACTTCAAACTCGAGAGGTTCCCGGCCTTCTGAATTATCAAATGTTTGCCCGCTATTAAGGCGTCCGTGATAGTGCACTTTAACCTTGTCACCTGACTTTACCTGTTGCATCTTTTTATTTTATTAGGGTTATAAAATGGCTGCACGGTGGATGCAACTTTGCCGCAAGTTAAGTCGAAAATGATGAACCGAATATTGAAAAATTCAGTAGAAAAATCAGAATGGCCACAGAGCCTTCCTTCTCTGTGGTCCTCCGCATCTTCTCAGTGGTCCTCTGTGGGCAAATTCAAATCCGATAGCTATCGGATGAGACAGACTAAAAATTCAAATGACAGATAAATTGCTGAAATTTGAATACATGATAAGAACCCTCATCATTTTTGTTTTGCTGTTGAATAGTTTAGCAATTGAAGCCCAGTCGTCCAACAGCCCTTCCGTTCAATCTCATGCCGATCAAAACATCATCACCGGTGCGGAGCGTGTAGATGTTTATTTGCGATTCCTGAAAGGAAAAAAGATCGGCATATTCGCCAATCAAACTTCGGTTGTCGGCAACACGCACCTGGTTGACACTTTAAGAAAACTTGGAGTAAACATCAAAGTAATATTCGGTCCCGAACATGGTTTTCGTGGTACTGCCGATGCAGGTGAAAAAGTCGGCAACTATACGGATGAACAAACAGGCATCCCGGTGATATCCCTGTATGGACAAAAAAGAAAACCAACACCGGAAGATATTCGAGACCTGGATCTTCTCGTTTTTGATATCCAGGATGTAGGAACACGATTTTATACTTACATCTCTTCGATGCAGGAATTCCTGGAAACCGCTCTTGAAAATCACAAGCCTCTTTTGTTGCTCGATCGTCCCAACCCCAATGGCTTTTATGTAGATGGCCCGGTGCTGGATCCAAAATTCAGGAGTTTCGTGGGTATGCAACCGGTACCGATCAATTACGGGATGACCATTGGTGAATATGCCATGATGCTGCTCGGCGAAAATTGGTTGTCGGAAAAAGCCAATGCAGTGAATGCGTACAATATCACCACCAATCCCACTGTTGATACTCCATTTCATTTCCTGGTGATCAAATGCAAAAACTACACACATAAGAGCAAATATGTTTTGCCGGTGAGACCTTCTCCCAACCTCCCGGAAATACAGGCCGTTTATCTTTATCCTACCACCTGTCTTTTTGAAGGCACTGCATTAAGTGAAGGCCGCGGGACAGCCAAGCCTTTTGAATATATCGGTCATCCATCATTGCCAAAGAACATGTTTGCATTTACCCCAAATCCCAACGAAGGGGCAAAAAGCTCCAAACATTATGGGAAAGTTTGTTATGGCTGGAACCTGGGTGGGACACCGGCAGAAGTACTGCAGAAAGTAGATAGCAAAATCCAGTTGAAATGGCTAATCGAGGCCTATACCATTTTTCCGGGTAAAGACAGTTTCTTTGCAAGACCGGAATCATTCAATCGTCTTGCCGGCAATGACGTACTTATGAAACAAATAAAAGAAGGCAGGACTGAAGAAGCGATCAGGAAGAGTTGGGAACCGAAGTTGAGCGAATTTAAAGCGATCAGGAAAAAATACCTATTATACGACGATTTTGAATAATTACATTGAGCAATGATTCAATACCAGCTAAAGACTAAAGAAAATGAGCCTAATACTTTCAATCTTGCATTGAACAGTTTTCGCATTGTATTCATGGGTACACCCGAATTTGCCGTCGCTTCACTGGATGCATTGGTAAAGGCAGGATATAATATTGTCGGTGTTGTAACGGCTCCGGATAAACCGGCCGGTCGGGGAATGAAGTTGCAGCAAAGCGAAGTCAAGAAATATGCATTGAAGCATAAGCTGAACGTTCTGCAACCGGACAAATTGAAAGATCCTGCGTTCCTCGAAGGATTAAGAGCGCTCAAAGCAGACCTGCAAATAGTGGTAGCATTCCGGATGTTGCCGGAACTGGTATGGAATATGCCGCCGAAAGGGACAATCAACCTGCATGGATCGTTGTTGCCGCAATACCGCGGCGCTGCACCCATCAACTGGGCAGTGATCAATGGCGAGAAAGAAACAGGTGTCACCACCTTTAAACTGAAACACGAGATCGATACGGGAGATATTTTGTTACAGGAATCATTCCCGATCGGGGAAAACGAAACTGCAGGAGAAGTTCATGACAAAATGAAAGAGATAGGCGCGCAGTTGTTGGTTAGGACAGTACAAGGGATCATTAGTGGAGACCTTAAAGAAACCCCGCAATCCGCAATTGGCAATCAGCAATCGCCAAATACCACTGGCGTAGGCACGGCCCATGGCTCGGAGCTCAAACATGCTCCGAAAATCTTTTCTGCTACTTCAAAGATCGATTGGACTAAAAGTGTAGATGAGATCCATAATCTAATAAGGGGACTCTCTCCGTTTCCCGGCGCTTTTACCGAACTGGGCGATCAGACGATAAAGATCTTCCGGAGCGAAAAGGAGCTTATAATCCCCACTTCAAGACCCGGAAGATGGGAAAGCGATAAAAGAACTTTTTTGAAGTTTGCCTGTAGTGATGGATATATTCTTTTAAAAGACGTGCAACTCGAAGGAAAAAAGAGAATGAATATTGAAGATTTTTTGAGAGGATACCGGTTTTAAAATAAAACCTATAAGGTTTCGGGAGATCTCTAGCTCCTAAAAGGATCCTAGAACCTTATAGGTTTTATTATTATTTTATCTCCAGCTTCGCCAACAGTTCTTTTGATAAAGCAGCTTTTGGCAACACCAGGCTTACTGTATTAATCGCGAAGTAAGATTCTGACACATTAATATATCCATCATAAGGACCTTCCTTTCCCCAGGAATTTTTTACTATAAAGAATAGCTTACCGTCTTTGGATTTCTCAGTGCCAACGATATGCATCAGGTGATCATCCTCTGTTGTAAGATTTTCATAAAGGACCTGGCGTTTGGCAGCGTCCCAGGGTTCTTCCTTTGCATCGGAAGCAAAAGGTTCTGATTTATTTATATACAGGGCAAGTCCTTTTCTCTGGTTGAAACCATTGTTGCTTACATCGGCGTCCCACATCACGGTATATCCTTTACTTACCGCATCTTTTACCAGGTCGATCATTTCACGGAGCGGCAGATTATAAAACGATCCATTAGCAAAATTATCCGGCGCTTCGAGAATAAAAGGTTTGTAATACGGGTGATGAGTGAATGAAGTGACATTGACATAGTCATCCGCATTGAACTTTAAAACATCTTTTGCAAATGCCTGGGGGGTATAAGTCCTACCATTGTAAGTAAAACTGGTTGGAGCCACACCCAGGTTTTGATCCAGTATTTTCACATATCCATCGAGCCAGTTTTCGGCTACTGGTCTTTTCTTTAAAACATCATTAAGATATTGTTGCAATTGACCGACCATTGCCCCATGATCGAGCATCGTTTGACCCGGTTTCAACCCGCTATACACTGAATCAGGAACAGCCCCATACAGGCTCATTGCCCTGATCATATCATGTCCCAGGCCACCTTCACCGAACTGCGCCTTTCCCTGTCTCAACACATAGTTCCTGGCTTTTTCGATGTAGATATTTCTCACCGTATACATTTCACTGAGGTCGAGTTCACCTTTTACATTCTTCATACATTCACTTTCCACCAGCGAGGTAGTGGAAAAACACCAACAGGTTCCTGTACGGGCCTGGTTCTTCACAGAAGTCGCAGGCAATAATTTGATCGAAGTAAATTCCTCTTTAAAGTTATCGACCGGCGGTTGCGCTGCCACAACTAACGAAGCCATCACGGCAACAATGAAAAACAGTTTTCGCATAATGAATATTTAATGATAGAATTCTTGTTTTAATAATTGAGCTGGACGATAAATTTATCGGTTTCGGTGATACCCAATGTTGCCGCCGCAGTATTGCTGATGCGAATATCAAAACCCTGGTTCTGCCGTATACCGCTCATTCCCCCCAGCACCTTTGCATATACAGCTTTATTGTTTTCGGGGTTGATCACTCTTACAATTGTACCGGGTGCAATAGCATCGATCAACAGGTAATACTTTATCTCCTGCGCCTTGCTATTCATTTTGAAGATACCAGATGTTACGGTTTCCGACTTCGAAGCAGGAGTTTTCTTTACCTGCTGTTCGAAATCATTTTTAAAATATCCCTGGATATTCACAGGTGCTGTTGGCGGTAAATGGGATCTTGTAACAACCGGTTCAGATTTTTTAGGTTCTTCCTTGGGCAAATCACTTTTTACCAATGGTTTGTCTTCGTCGGTCTTTGTATTTGATGAGCCCTGTTTTGCCGCGGTCTCTTTGAGCGTTTCATCTTTCTTCTCTTTTACCGCCTCGTCCTTTTTTGGTGAAGAGGTCGCAGCCGTTGAGTTTTCACCTGTCAGCAGATAACCCACGATCAACTTGCTACCTGTGGCGATGTTATCGTTTTGCAATTTATTCCAGTCGCGCAGGTTTTGCAACGACACCCTGTTATTCACATTACTTACTTTCTGTATGGTTTCTTTATCGCCGACCGTATAATATACAGGAATGCCTTTGCTGGCAACCTGTGAAAAATTAGTGTCTGTAAGTGGAATATGAATGACCTGACCTACGATCAGGCCCCGGGCCATATCCAGCTTATTATAAGATGCTATAGCCTTTGGATGCACGTTGTACAGACGGCCAATGGCGAATATTCCTTCTTTCGGCGACACTTTATGATCAAGATGCAGGTCCTGCCCCGACCCCTTAATAAATAATTGCCCCTGCTGGGTCCACCCGTTGTTTAAAACCGAGAGAAAAATTGAAAGCGCAACTAAATGCTTCGTCATCTGTGGCTGATTTGATCACAAAGATGTAGCTTTTTTTATTATCGGGCGGACTCGGGGAATGCGCCACGGATTCGCGGATCAACAATTAACGAATTAATAGATAAACAGCCCCACATATACCTTTAGAGACTTTGCGATACAAGGACTACGCAAAGGGCACCAAGACACTCTATGGGAGTCGATCTTATCGCCACGGATATACCTTTATTAATCCCCGAGCAAGCGTACAGGGAAAGCGACGGATCTGTTCTATTTAGTTGAAATCCGTGAATCCGTGGCAAACTCCCTGGGCATTGTGGCAAAAGACAAGGCTGGGTTAAAATTTTTGAATCCGCGAATGGTCTTAAGAATTTCTTTATATTTGGGGCACAAAAAAAAGCAGGTCGGCTAGACAACCACCTGCTTGGTCTTCGTTGACCGTTCACATGAGAAAACTATTATTATTCCCTTCCAACAGGAAGGGATTTTTATTCTTGTTTAGTAGAGTAAATTTATCTGGATTAAAGTTGTCCCCCGTTAAGGTTTTACCCAAACATGAATTTTCCCGGCTTAACCTGCATTAAACCGCTCTATAAAAAATAAAAGAGGTTGCGCTAATTAAACAGCCATGATTAATCCTTCATGGAACGTTGTTCACGATCTTAACGGGATCCCGTGTATATAAGCGTATCGGCGAATATCCTGTTAGCCGGGTTAGTGTTATAATAATATTTAAGATAAATGACAGGTGTGGCTCCCGGTACAAAACGGCTATTGGCTCCCGGGGATGGGGTCATAAAGGGTCCGGCCACAGGGTCACCGGTAAAGTTGTTTATGCTCGTCACCTGGTCACCAGCGTTGAAAAAAGCTTCAGGTGCTACATTGCTAAAAGCCGTCAATGAGCCAGCATTGCTGAAGGGCTGATAGAAATCCCCGAAATCGGGCCAGTACATGGCTACCGAGTTGGGACCGGTTGTTATCATTTCAACATCCGTTTCAAAAGGGCCATTGTATGCCGGGTTATCCGTCCTTGTATAAAAGCCTTTCAGGTGGTACTTCCCGTCGTATTTATTCTTTACATGAAGAACGACCACTATGCGGCTGCTTGTCTGGCTAATCTCACCCTGGGTGGTCGACACGATCTTAAGCCCGATCGCCCATTCACCGGTGGCCACGTTCCCGGGATTGATACGGATGCTGACATTCTTTTTTCTTTCGGACGGCGTTAGTTCAATGTCGCTTGGATCGAGGGCAAATAACCCGCCCGGAACAGGTGTATAGCTGGTACCATTCGCCGTATTATAGTCGCTGACAATAGTAGGATCGCCAACCACCTTGACCGTTGCATTGCTATTTACGGTTGAACGAACCATGAATTGCAATTGAGCCACATCAACCTTGATCACGCCTGTAGCATAGTCCATGGCAACATCCTTTGCATTCTTTCCATCAAAGAATTCCACAATTACGCGATCCGTGTTAGGCGTTATATCACCATAGATGTAATCACGGCGGCAGGAAGAAATCACCGATAATCCGGCAGCCAGGGATAGCAATAAATAATATCTTTTCATCATAGTTGAGTTTTGAGTTTTAATAACCGGTGTTTTGTGGTAAAATAGCCGGGTTGGCATCGATCTCAGGCTGCGGTATTGGCCAGGTCCATGCCCTGTTCGTTGGACCTAAGGTGCAAAAAGCAGAACAGTTCGATCTGGTGATCGTGCGGGTAGTCCGCTTCAGGTCAAAGAAACGATGACCCTCCGCCACCAATTCCTTTCTTCTTTCTGTTGCTATCGCATTCAACAAAGCCGCCCCGTTCAATACAACGGGCACGTAACCGCTTATCCTGGCAATACGTAAGGTGTTGAGGTCCGCAGAACCCAATGCATCGTTGGCTGTTCTTGCATAGGCCTCTGCACGGATAAGATACATTTCGCCTGTGCGAAACGCTTTGAAATTGACAACACCATCAGGATTTGGTAACGCCGCCTTCTTTGCCAGGTATTTACTCAATACTACTCTTCCACTGATGACCGCGAAATAAGCATCGACGCGAACATCGCCGGGATCATATAAATTCAGCAGGTCATCATCCGGCGCATACTGGCTCGCATCCGGTTGCGGGAAATAGGCTGCATACCCTGGACCACCTTCACCAGAATTAAATGTAAGAGACCAGATAACTTCTTTATTGGTAGCATCTGTCCAGATATCGGGGAATTCAGACATATTGGCCAGCGGAAATGCATTGATCACATTCGTAGCGCGCGTGATAGCATTGGCATATTGCCCTGAATACAAAAATACAACCGGGCCAGTATTGCATCAACCACGGAGGCATCCATGTAGGCCCTTGTATTGCCGGTGGAACCATTGATGGCATGATCAGGTGACTGTAACAGGGTCCTTGCTGCTGTCAGGTCGGTTTCGATAGCATTATACGTTTGTTGCACCGTACCTCTTGCTGGTTTTACTTCATAATTAAAGTTGGTGATGTACGGAATGCCGGGAGCATTTGAATTCCTTGCATAGTCATTTACGAAATAGCGCAGCAGGTCAAAATGCACAAGGGCACGAATAGCAAGCACCTGTCCTTTGATACGATTGACGGCACCCGGGCTGCTGGTTGCAAACTGATCAACATGATCCAGAACCAGGTTGGCTTCGGAAATGATCCTGTAGCCCGCAATCCAGGTACCTTCAATCTGTGTTTCGTCAGCCGCATATACCCATCTTGAAAAAACTCTTTCATTCCCTAGTGACTCGCTTGTTTCCCGGAGATTGTCTGAAAGAATATCCGGTAATAAAGCAAAAGCGTTGGACCGCCCATCAGTAGCACCGTAATAACTGGTGCTTTGAAAAAGACGGTAAGCACCTACCAGGGCAAAATCACAATCCTGGACTGTTTTGAATGCATTGCTTCCATCTACATTGAACTCCGGATTTACATCCAGTATTTTTTTGCATGAACCAAGCGACGAAACCAACAGAACAGCGATAAATATTTTTCTGATTAACATAATTGTCTGTTTAATTTTTTACAATCCTACATTTATACCCATCGTGAAAGTTCTTAGCTGGGGATATTGAGCACCTGCCAAACCTCCGCCTACGGCTTCGGGGTCATAGCTCTGGAAATTGTGCCATACATACAGGTTCTGTGCCTGGGCAAATACCCGCAGGCTCTTTATTTTCCACCTGTCCATTAGATTTTTCTGGAAAGTATAACTAACCATCACGTTGCGCAGCCTTAGAAAGTCACCTTTCTCAACAAAACGCGAGGTTTCCTGGCGGAAATCATTGAATGCACTCGGCACATCTGTTATGTCTCCAGGATTCTGCCACTCGCGAAGCATATTCTTTGAAAGATTGGAATACCAGTAGATTGGGTTCTCTACCTGTACACGATCATTATTATACAACCAATGACCATACGCATAACTGAATAGTGTATTTAATTCAAGTCCTTTGTAGTTAAACGTATTTGAAAAACCGCCATAAAAAGGAGGGTCTACTGTTCCGAGCAACACTCTATTGGCAGGATCATAAACATTTGTTGTGGACTTTCCATCCTTGATATAATATAAGGCATCTCCTGTGGCAGGATCCACCCCGGCATATTTGACAAGATAAATGGAATTAATAGGCTCTCCTACCTTATTGATAAAATATCCCGAGATGTTTTCATTCATTCCATTCTGGTCAAGCAGCTTGTTTTTGTTATGTGTGAAGTTTCCGTCAACTTCCCAAAGGAAATCACGGGTGCGTACAACAACTGCGTTTAAGGAAAGCTCGATACCGGTGTTTTGCAATTTGCCCAAATTGTTGGTGATGGAAGTAAACCCGGATGTACGAGACAATTGCCTGTCAAGGAAAAGATCTTTCGTTTTGTTATTATAATACTCTACCGTGCCTCCGACCCTTCCGTTCCATAACGTAAATTCGATACCGGTATTGATCATCAGTTTGCGCTCCCAGGTCAGTGAACGCTGGAGATTGGTAAGCACCAGACCCCCTACTCCATTATAGACCGTAGAGCTTAATAATTCCCTTGACGTAAAATTGCCGATACCCTGGCTGCCCACTGAGCCATAGCTTGCTTTTAGTTTTAATGAACTTAACCATCCTTTTGTTCCTTCGAGGAAATGTTCTTCGCTTACGATCCAGCTGGCACCCACGCTTCCGAAATTCGCCCAGCGCTGGTCTTTTGTCAGCCGGGATGAACCGTCCCTGCGGGCTCCAGCGCTGATATAATATTTACGGGCATAGCCATACGTTGCATCGGCAAAATAAGAAACAAGTCCGCTTTGTGTTGCATCACCACCTACTGTAGGTATGTACCCGTTGTCCGGTGTTCCGGGAGTTATGCCTGCTTCATTCTTGAACGGACCCACTAAACCAAAACCGTTAAAATTAAATCCATCCGATTTGGCCTGGATGATCTCGTTAAATAAAGCAGCGGTTATTTCGTGAGCACCCATCGTGCGTTGATAGCTCAAAGAAGTTGTGCCTGTATAACGAAATGTCTTGGTATAGGAACGTGATACCTGGCCGTTGCCGCCAGTGGATTGACTTCCCTGGTCGGTGTTACGATCGAGATAAAGAAAAGCTTCATCGGAAGTAAAGTCTGCACCCCAGAGTGTTTTTAGCTTGAGCCCTTTCACCCACGGCAGGTTAAACTCAATGTAAACATTGCCAACGCCCTTCATTTGATCCCCGTGGCCGGCATTTTCCAACAGCTCTCGCAGAGGATTGGGCTGGTTCTGTAAATAATCATCCTGGTATTCGCCATTGGCATCATACAGGCTGAGATAAGGATTGAACCAGCGTATCGCATTTAAGGGGCTTCCGACATAAGTATCATTTTCGCGTGTACCAACAATTCTTGAATAACCGAATGTCGCATTGATGCCCGTTTTAAAATTGCCGAATGAATTTTCGACATTGACGCGACCGGTATAACGCCTGAGACCTGTTGTCTTGACGATGCCCTGCTGGTCAAAGATTGAACCTGACAGGTAAAAACGTGTTTTATCATTTCCACCGGAAGCGCTTAACTGGTGTTGTTGTGTGATACCTTTCTGAAACAGGGACTTTTCGATCGTACTGCCGATCTTGCCGAGGCTGTCTACCTGGGCATCGGACCATCCAAATGGATTAATACCAAAATCGGGACGATCATAAAATTCATACTGCAGTTTTTCTTTCGAGGTCATCACTTCAAGCCTGTTCTCCGGCAACTGTGACCAGCCATATTGAAAATCATAATTGATCTGCGTTTGCCCCGGTCTTCCTTTCCTGGTAGTGATAACGATAACTCCATTCGCTCCTCGTGAACCATAGATAGAAGTAGAAGATGCGTCCTTTAATACAGTGTAAGACTCGATATCTCCCGGGTTGATGGTTGCAAAATCCGCGGCATTGATCTGTACACCGTCAACGACATAAAGAGGTGTATTGGTTCCGTTGATCGAGCCTTTCCCGCGAATGGTAACTTCCGCAGCTGCGCCTGGCTGACCAGTTGAAGATTGAGACAGGAGTCCCGGTACTTTACCTTGCAGGGCTTTATCAAACGAACCAAGTGGCTGCAGTTTGATCTCTTCGCCGGATACTTTGGCTACCGAGCCAGAGGATTGCCGTTTATTTTGTAATGCATAACCTGTCACGATAACTTCCTGCAAACTTTTTTGCGTCACCTCAAGAGCTACATCTACTGAAGAACCGTTGACTGTTACTTCCTTGTCGCTAAAGCCTGTGAAAGTAAACACGAGTACTGCATTTGCCGGTACGGAAATGTGAAAGCGTCCATCCTGGTTGGTAGTAGTGCCGGTGCGTGTCCCTTTTACAAACACGCTTACTCCTGAAAGAGCAGAATTATCTCTTGCATCGGTCACTCTTCCTGTGACATCCTGTTGCGCCAGGGCAAAGGAAGTAACCAGGATCGCCAATAAAGAAAAAAGTAATTGTCTTTTCATTTGCATAATTTTTGGGCCATGGCCGCCCAGCGGAACCACCGGCTCGTTTATAATTTGAATATTCGTTTTTGGATGTGGTGCTAAACGTGTAGTTCAAAGCATGCGGGTTAATTTTGGTTTTGGCGATTGGCAAAATGCCCTTGCATTCCACCTAACCGCGGTTAATAAATAGATGGCGGGGCTTATCCCCATGTAGTTAATACCTCATAAAAAGCAGACAGCAAATATTTAAAGTATGCTTCGGTATTTACGGTATGATTGCCTGAAGCATGAAAAAACGATACTGAGACATGATGCCCCGGATGAAAACATAAAAATCGCATCCGAAGGACTTATGATTTGATCTAAGTTTTATGCCGGGTAATCAAAAAACAAAAAAGCCGCTTCAAGAGCGGCTTCAATGATGATCGTTCTTTTCCTTAAATTTTCGTCAACACAAGGCTGTAAGGTCCGCCACCGAATTGCAGGTTGCCGGCATTACTACCCCATTGAATGTTTAAATTAACTTTCCTGTCGCAGGGAGCCACTGTTCCTGTGCCTGAGTTAAGACTTGGATTAGCATAGGTCGCCGTGTTTGGATAACCGAACGCAGGATCCCAATGGGTGCCTATAGTAGTTTGAGGAATGGTAACATTATTATTACCAGTATTCACACCAACGACAATCGGCACTGGATTTAATACCGAAGGATAGATGAAAGAAAAATGTGTGTCGTCCACCTTGGTCAATACGATGATAGCTCCATCTGCGTCGCCAAATGCATCGGCCGCCCGGAAATTACCCTGGAAAACAGCGGGATCATATTTACAGATCGCTGCATATCTCAAAGTTGGGCTTGATGTGGGTATATTGACAGTGCCCCCTGAATACTGCACTCCTGTCGCCGGGAAAGCCTGGAGCTTTTGACCACTGGCGAGATACAGGTCCGCGCCAAAATCAAAGAAATCACCCAAAACGATCGGCCCAAAAAAATCGATCAACTGTTGTCCCGTAACCTGAATGTTGGTTGGAAAGGTTGTGACATCCGTCTTCACCACTTTTATAGCACCATTCCCGTTCTTTCTTACGACGATGTCTACCTTGGATGGCTTTACATCTTCCGGGAAAAGCATATCCACATTAAAGCTTGCCTTGAAATTCGCAGGACTACCTGCGACATCGATCGAGGCATCGCTTCCTGGGACCGTTGTCAGCTTCATTACCGGCACCTTTGTCAGCTCAGGTATCTTCGGATTATCCGATTTGCGGCATGCAAACGTGAAGACCAACAGCGGAAGTAAACTATAGATTAAGATTCTTTTCATGATTATTTTTTTAGATTCAGTTTATTAAGGCATCCAGAAGACTTTGAAACTATTTACCAGGTCCTTTTGCGGCGGTGCATTCGGGTTTGTTTCCAACTCCGTTTGGTACCAGGGCAATGAATTGGGATAAGGCCGGCTCAATTGTACCAACACGGCGGGTTGAGGAATGGCCTGCGGATTACCATTGACCGGTGGCTGCACAAATCCACCCGGCGCCATCGCAGGATTGTTGGGATCGAATAAAACAGGGTAACCTGTTCTCCTGTAGTCGGAGTATTGATCCACTGCGCTGCCATAGCTTGCCAGCCATTTTTCAGTTATAATGATTCGCAATTTTTTGGCAGCATTACCAGCATCGTATTCCGTAAGTACTTTATTGATGTAAGTGGTCATGGCTGCTGTTCCGTTTATAGCTGGTACAGATTGAGCGGGTTTAACGAAAGTCGTGATCACATAATCTATCTGCTTGAATGATTCGGTCATTGCTGCCTGTAAAACCGCTCTTGCATCGCCGGTCGCCAGGCCTGCATTGATCAATTCAGCTTCGAGGTATAGCCTATCTGCATAGGTGATAAATTTATAAGGCGCTGCGCCGGTACCGCTGGCTGCATTGGCTGTACCACCCTGGCCATCATCATATCTTCCGCCAACTGGATAAATTCCCATTAAGCTTATAACGTTTTGCTGGTTCCTGTCACGATTGGGACCTCTCGAGCCAAAATAGATAGAAACAAAAGCTCCATCCCGGTATTCTGTAGGATCGGCAGTGACCGTGTTTGCCTTTATCTGGTTGTAGATGTAATAAGGCAGGCGTGGATCAGGATTGCCAGTGAAAATATCAGGCCTGTATCCTTTGAGCGTTTCATAGAACCAGGGGCTTACATGATTGCTTCTTTGAGTAGCGATATAATCGCCAAACCCTGGATTCCTGTCATCAGTAGCTCCATTAGGACCATATGGCAGCCAGAAGCTTTCGTTTGTTGCATTGATCAGAGTGCTGGGCGATGCTAACAATGCAGTCACCTGGGCCTGCACATTCTGCACTTTTCTTACCTGCGTATACAATTTTAATTTGATCGTGTTAGCAGCTTTCACCCATCTCTGCACATTGCCTCCATAGATCACATCGTCTGTTGTTGGCTTATGCAGGTTTAGGGCTGTAGCGTTTGTCACGTCAGCAATTCCTTCGTCAAGCAAGGCGATCAGTTTGGGATAAATAGTAGCATCGTCATCAAACTTCGGGTAACGAATGCTTGAGTCGAGGCGGTTGGCTTCNNCAAACGCATCTACGAACTGGCTATACCCATAGGCCTTCAGGATCTTTGCTATGCCCACGTATTGGCGGTCTCCGGCGGGGCCGGCTATCTTGATGATCTTTTCCAGGTTTTCAAACACGCCCTGGTACATCGTAGGCCAGGCCGTTCCTATGTAAAAGCCGCTGCCGGTATAGGCATATTGGTCCTGGCTTTCTCGTGTTGACATCTGGTGAGTGTACACTTCCAGTATTTGTGATAACCCGCCGGCTGTTCCATTACCGATAGCCAGTGCGCTACCCAACGAACTCTCAGCGGTTGGAAGAAGTTTGGAAACTTCCACTGTCAGCGGGTTATTGGGATCCTTGTTTATATCAAGATACTTTTTACATGATGCGAACACGATCGTGCACAACAGCAAAAGTTTTATTGATCTGGATTTAAAAAGCATAATTCAATTATTTATGATTTAAAAAGTGACTTTTAAGTTCACGCCAAATCTTTTTGTTGTAGGTGCAGCCGACAACTCGATGCCCTGCGTGGATGTGGCGCCGAAAGAATTTACTTCGGGATCAAAATTTGTGTACTTCGGGAAGTTGGGAGCGAGGTACCACAGGTTCCTACCGGTAATGGTAATCGTGGCCGAGCCGATCGGAACTTTCTTAAATAATTTCCTGGGCACTTCATATCCCAATGTCAATTCTCTCAGCCGGTAAACTGTTGCATCGTAAACATTCCATTCGGTAGCAGTGTTGATAGCGAATGTTGCACCATTGAGGGAATTCGGTGAGAAATAGAGATCGTTTGTGGTAATCGAAGTAGTGTTGGGAATCGTCTTGCCTCCATTCAGGATCGCCTTGCCTGTTGCGGGATCGCCGTACACACCAGGAATGATCCAGTTGCCCAGCCTGTCTCTTGTATCTTTTGTAACGCCTCTTCCCAATAAAGATGAAACTGTGACAGAATAAATATCGCCGCCTTGTGTCATATCAAACAAAAAGCTCAGGAAAAATCCTTTGTAAGAAAGTGTATTGGTAATGCCCAGCTTGAAGTCCGGGTTAGGGTCGCCAACCATTTCCTGGTCCTGCTTTACGATCATACCACCTGTTGCCGGGTTGATCAATAAAGCGCCGGTAGCACTATCCCTGAATACTTTGTTGCCGCGCAGGTACCCGAATGGCAAACCGGGTTCCAGGTAAGGGTTGATATTGCTGGCACCGCTCAACACCGCTCTCAACTGGAGACGTTCAACTCCTTCAATCAGTTCTTCAACTGTGTTCTTGTTTTTCGTAAAGGCGCCATGAATGCTCCAGGTAAAATCCTTCGTTTGAATGGGCTTTACTGTAAGATCTATTTCTATACCTGTATTATTGATCTTTCCATAATTGGTAAAGAACTGTGCGTAACCAGAACTGGAAGGAATGGAAATAGGCGCGATCAGGTTTGTAGAGTTCCTGTCATACCAGGAGAAATCAATATCTATCCTTCTTTTGAAAAAGCTCAGCTGTGTTCCTACTTCAATTTCCTGAGTGAATTCAGGCTTTAGGTCAGGGTCATTAGCCGCATTGGCTACCGTAGCAGTAGGTTGGCCAAGAAAATTCGCGCCCAGTACAAATACATTATCCAAAGAATAAGGAGGTGCATCTCTTCCCACTTTTGCCCAGCCGGCTCTTATCTTACCAAAGTCAAGTATTTTGCTTTGCAACTTAAGCGCATCTGTGAACACAAGTGATCCTGATACAGAGGGGTAGAAATAACTCCTGTTGGCTTGTGGCAATGTAGATGACCAGTCATTACGGCCGGTAACTTCCAGGAAAGCATAGTTTTTGTAGCTCAGGGTCACATCTCCGAATACACCTATCAATCTTTGCTGTTGGAAATTATCAGCCAGCGGGGGAAATGGTGCACCGGAGACAATGGGCCCGAAGATCTGTTGCGCAGTATTGCCCAATGTGTAAATACCACGGGTAATGAACTTGTTTCCCGTCTGGACCTGGCGTGTCGTAGTCCTTTGATTTATACTATTCCCTACTACAGCTTTTAAATTAAAGTCGTTATTGATTGTTGGAGAAAAAGTAAAAAGCAGGTCTGATTCAATTTCCTGTTTTTTATACGTGTCGAGTACGATCCTGCCGTTACCTTCAGCGGCTCTTGAACTGATCTCTGTCACCTCTCTCCTGTCCAATGAATTGACATTGCTTCCGAGTGAATAGTCTACACGAATCAATTTATTGATGTTGTAATCAGCATGAAGACCGGCTATGTAACGTTCTTCATGTGTAGTGGCTACATTATTATAAGCTGACCAGATAGGATGGTCGAATTGTCCGCCTCCATTCCATGTTATATTATTTCCGGCTTTATCCTGGTAAGGAAGCTCTGTATCCCAGTTGCGGCCAAGGAATAAAGATCTTGCAAACATAGAAGCAGCGCCCCCAACCTGGTTCTCGCCGAAATAACCACCTGTTTGTGTGGACCGGGTATAACTAAAGTTTCCCCGGATATTTAAACCAAAGCTCAACCGGGTAGCTCCGCCGACTCCTATATTGTTCCTGACATAGGACGAGTTGACAACATATCCTTTTTGTGAAAGATTGGAAGCTGTCAGCGCTACTGAAGTCTTATCATCTCCGCCACTAAACCCGATAGAGTTTTCATAAACCATTCCTGTTCTGAAAAGGTTTGACACGTTATCCGGAAAAGCCTTGTAAGGAATTCTCCCGGATGAAGGGAACAGTTCTGGATAAGCAGCCTGGTAAGTTGCAAAGTTATTAACTGAATCAAGCCCGAATGTATGACTGGAACCAAATGGCGCTCCCCAGGATCCATTGGATGCCGGGGAAAAAAGAAAGTTCGCACCGGTTCCATATTCATTCTGGTATTCGGGCAGGTTAGCAATTTTTTC
>VBAT01000010.1:606087-642109 GCA_005884665.1 Bacteroidota bacterium | reverse complement strand
AATTTTTTCCCATGATATTGAACTGGAAACGGTTACTTCCGTCCCTTTTCTCGATCTTGTCGCGCTTCCTGATTTAGTTGTGATCACCAAGACGCCGTTGGAAGCCCTCGAACCATATAATGCAGCTGCTGATGAACCTTTCAGAATATTCATGGACGCAATATCGTTGGGATCGAGACTGCTAATGCCGTTCGAATAAGCGGTACCACCTGTGGTCTGGTTGCTCGTTGACACCTGGTCATTACTAAAAGGAATGCCATCAACAATGATCAGGGGTTGGTTGTCTCCAAAAAAAGATGAATTACCCCTTATTTGTATGCGTGTAGCAGCTCCCGGAGTACCTTGCGATGTGCGGATATCCACACCTGCAGCTTTACCCTGCAAACTCTTCAACATATCAGGTTCCGATTTCTGCAAAAGAGAGTTTGGATCCACTTTAGTAACCGAATAACCCAGCGCTTTATCTGCTCTGCGGATACCCAATGCGGTCACAACCACCTCACTCAAAGCACCAGCGGTAGAAAGAGTGGAGTTAACCGTGGTTTGGTTACCGATGTTCGTTTCAACATTTTGAAAGCCGGCGGCGCTGAATACCAAAATACTGTTTGGAGCGGCCTGGATGGAAAAGTTCCCGTTCGCGTCAGCAGATACCGCGTTCGTAGTACCCTTGACGGTCACCGTTGCAAATGGAACTGCTTTGCCTTCCGGGTTCGTTACTTTCCCGGTAATCGTTCTGCTTTGTGCCATCATGATCATGGCAGGCAAACAGAATAGTACGAGCAGCAAGATTTTTTTCATGCAGTTTAAATTTTTATTGGAAGAATATGACGAAGGCAGCAAGATGCAAAACAATGCTTCAAGTGCTCAGGTGTTAATTACTGAAGCATGATTAACTGCAACCCTAACGGTAAAAACCAAAACCGAAATCCAGAGCAGAAGGTTTCAATTCATGGCCGGTATACTCCAAGCGTGAATAATACGGATTGGGTATTCATCATATATAACAAAAAAGCAGCAGGATTTGCCTGCCGCTTTCAACAAAATAACCTGTTCAACCTCTTAATATCCCGGGTTTTGTTGCGAACGTATATTGGGATTTACATCTATTTCGACCTGAGGGATCGGAAAAATTCTCATAAAATTGGTAGGCGCGACCACAATCAGCTGCGTCGGATTCTCTCTTCTTACTTTATTGATCGTAGCGTTGATGCGCTGCAAATCAAAGAACCTGTCACCTTCAAAAGCCAGTTCTTTTCTTCTCTCTGCAATAATGTCATTGATCAGCTGCGCCCCCGTGGAAGTGTATCCTGTAAATGATGGATCCCTGTTTTGTGCCACCTGGTTGAGCCGGATCTTTGCATTGACCTCATCATTTGTTCTTGCATAGGCCTCTGCCAGTATCAACAGTACATCTGAAAAACGTATGATCTTCTGGTCGTCACGATCGGTAGCATTGGACGAGTTGGAATATTTATTTACATAATAAACAGTGAACCCACCGCTCACAACCGGAATGATCAGCTGCCGGCGAATATCTGTTGCGGAAAACTGGCCATAAAATTCATTCGTTACCAACGCATCGCCATATCCTGCCGCATCAAAGAAATAAGAGAGTGAGTTGAACCCGTTGTTATCTACCGCATCACTGCTCACTTCAAAGAAGGTCTCAACTTTGTCCGTGCGGGGAGTAGGACTTTTCCAATAACTGACATACGATGCATTGGAAACAAGTGTTACTCCGCTGTTTTGCACCACATCCAGGGCAGCCGTCTTGGCATTAGCCCAGTCGCCCATATGCATATATACTTTTGCCTGCAAGGCCCGGGTGGCCCATTTTGTAAAATAAGAACTGTTTAAAGCCCTCGTCTGCCCCGTACCCGAAATCGTCATTGTGCTGTTGACGTTAAATGTCATCAGGTTGAATGCCTGGTTGAGATCACTGTTGATCTGATCATACACTTCTTTTACTGTATTACGTGTAGGCAGGCTGTTCTGATCGAAGCTCGTTACAAGCGGTACACCCAGGGCAGTTTGGTTGACGGTATAAGGCTGCGCAAAATTTCTCACCAGGTCAAAGTTCATAAGAGCTCTTGCCGCAAATGCTTCACCCCTGAACTGGCTGATATTAGCATTAGCGGGCAGTGGCGAGTTGATCACCGTATTGATATTCTTGATCGCGACATAAGACGATTGCCACACACCCTGCGCGTTTGCATTACCTACCGTAATATTATAATCGTTAAAATCAAGATAGCGGCCGGAGTTGGAAGCCTTGATGTACAGGTTATCAGCCATCAGGTCGCCTTTGAGCGGAAGCGTTCTTCCATACAGGTTGGCACTTCGGAGGCTGGCATACATACCGTTTACCGCCGTATTCAACCCTGCCTCGCTGCTTAACGCATCAGGCAGCGGTAGCGCATTGTAGGGCTTTAGATCAGTGAATTGCTTTTTGCATGAGCTGATCATAACGATTAGCATCAATGCCGCAATAAATGATATTTTGTTTGATTTCATATTTGTTGAGTTTTGGTCAGACTAGAATCCAACACTTACGCCAAAGGTTATTGTCTTGTTGTAATAAATATCCAGGTTAGAGGATGAATTGACTCCCTGCTCCGGATCAATGGTCAGGTTCTTATCATATGTTTTGGTCCAAAGATTGGTGCCTCGTACATAGATGTTGACATTGCTCAGGTGAAGTTTGCTCGTTACCTTCCCGTCAACAGTATATCCGAGAGTTATATTTCTTAACCTGATGTAATCTCCTTTTTGTAAAAATCTGGTAGAGAATGAAGAAGAACTATTCGTTGAACCATAAATGTATTTAGGTACATCTGTTATATCTCCCGGTTTTTGCCATCTCCTGAGGTTGAGTGCATATTTCTGTTCAATAGGATCAATACCATCAATAAGGTAAAATGCCCAACCATCCGTAACATAGTTGCCGTAGTTATAGATAAAGTCGGCAGTAACGGCAAAACCACGGTAGTTGAAACTGGTGCTTAAACCGCCATAGGCCTTGGGTGAAGCGCTTTTACCCTTCAATAGTTCGCGGGTTGCCAGCGAGCGGTTGTTTACAACAGATGTATGCGTGGAATCCTTATACCAGAGCGGATCTCCATTGGCGGGATCGGCACCTATATAAACTCTTCCATAAAAAGAGCGGTAGTCATATCCTTCACGCAATATGAATGGAAGGGTGGCATCGATAATATCTTTATGCCCGGGAAGTTTCGTGATCTTATTTTTATTAAACGAGATATTAAAGCTTACATCCCATTTAAAATCTTTTGTATTAATGGGCGTGGCATTTAATGTAAATTCAAATCCTTTGTTCTGCATCTCGCCGATATTACGAGTGATAGATACAAAACCTGTTGTAGGTGAAAGCGGGTCAGCAAATAATAGCCCGTCTGAGATACGCTTGTAATAATCGACGACGATGTTGAGCCTGTTCTTCCAGAACCCCGCATCTATCCCGATATCCAGTTGCGTATTTCCCTCCCATGTAAGATCGCTGTTACCGATAGTATTGAAAGTGCCGCCAGGCTGGCTGTTATAGTTAGCACCGTAGCCGAAAGTTTGCCTCCAGGCATAGTTGCCGATCCCGGCATTACCTGTACGGCCATACGAACCCCTGATCTTAAAGGCATTGATAACATTATTTACCGGGAAGAATGATTCCCTGTCAACATTCCAGGCTGCACCTGCGGACCAGAAATTACCATAGCGGTTGTTTTCACTGAACCTGGAAGATGCATCTCTCCGGTAAGAACCGTTAACCACATACTTATTCTTGTAGTTAACCGATGCTGTAGATATTATAGAATTGAAAGCATAATCGGTTCCGGCGAGCTTACCGTTCACAACAGTCGCTGCATTGGTTGAATACGGCAATTGCGAAGTAGGAGGATAACCGTTTGATTGCGCACTCAGGTCATACTCCTTTGATTTTTGGGCTTCATACCCTGCCAGCGCTTCTATCCTGAAATTCCTGCGACTGTCGGGGTAAAAAGTATAAATAAGCTGGTTGGTGTTTATCCAGTTGAAGATGCGCGTATAAAATGCACTACCGCGTCCGCCATTGGTTCTTCCATCGCCATGGAAAGGATTGTCAAAACGAAATTCTTCAAGTGAATTATAATCCACGCCAAACCGCGAACTGAATTTCAGATTTTTAAGGATGGAATACTCAACACTTGCATTGCCGCGGAACTGGAGCGTGGTTAGCTTTTTTTCGTCATTTTCTACGAGATAGATAGGGTTGAAATTGCTCGGAAAGTTTGTGTTACCTACCCTATTGATGTTAAGCGTACCATCTGCATTGTAGGGATTTTGAGTAGGCCGCAAAAACGCAACACCTCCCGTTGGATTGGCAAAAGCGCCTCCATCTAATGGAGTATTCTGCAAAGAGTTGTTCATGGAAAGATTAAGCCCAAAGTTCAGCTTGTCGCTTGCGGTATGTTTGATATTGGTGGTAAGAGAATACCGTTTGAAGTCGGAACCAATAGTGCTTGCTTCCTGCTTGAAATAACCGCCGGACAAATAGAACACAGTCTTACCTTCTCCACCGGAAGCTGAAAGATTATACTGTTGCTGCTGGCCCTGGCGGGTAATGATGTCCATCCAATCCGTGTTGATGCCGCTTCCTTTTCCATAGCTGAGCATTTGGGCATCGATTGTTGCCTGTGGCAGACCTGCATTACGCATGCCTTCTTCAAAGAGGGAAAGCCATTCGTCAGCATTCAGAGGTCTTGCTGCTTCGGGTATCTGCGAAACACCGGTAAACCCTATTTCCATATCGGCCCTGAATTTCGTTTTACCTGCTTTTCCTTTCTTGGTAGTAATATAAATGACGCCATTGGCGGCTCGCGAACCATATAAAGAGGTAGCCTGGGCATCTTTAAGAAAGGTCACATCTTCTATGTCGTTTGCATTGATACCTGCCAGCGTATTGGCTGTGGTTGCAAGTCTCGATACATCCCCTGAATTCAGTATCACGCCATCAACAACATATAATGGACCGGCTCCTGCAGCAATGGAACCGATACCGCGAATACGTACCTGCTGGGCAGCTCCTGGCTGACCGCTGAATGAAGGAGCGATGAGGCCGGCAACTTTACCGGCAAACATCTGGTCTACCGATGTAAACGGTTTGTTCTCCAAATCTTTGCCGTTAACGGAAGCAATAGATGCGACCACGTTTTTTCTTCGTTGACCGATGCCATACCCGGTTACTACGACCTCGCCGAGATCACCGGTGTTGCCGGCTGCAAGAGATACGTCGATAGTTTGTTGATTACCGATCGCGATTTCCCGGTCGTTAAAGCCAACATAAGAAATAACTATGGTTTTGGCATTAGCGGGGACGTCCAGGCTGAATGTGCCGTCGGGACGGGTTGAAGTTCCCGTTTTTGTTCCTTTTACCTGGACTGTGGCCCCAATCACCGGGTTGCCTTTATCGTCTTTGACGATGCCGGAGAGCTTTCGCTGGGCAAACAGAGCCATACATAAGAACATACATGTGACAAGTAGCAATAATTTTTTCATAAGCCTCGTGTGTTTGGTGAAAGTGAAATTGCATGAACAAGGCAACAATTTCACAACAACTGCTCCGGTTCAACAGGCATTACTTGCCAAAGCATGAATTAGATTGACCCAGGCATTAATAATGGCTATTAGTATTTTGATCTCAAGCCTGAAAATTGCGTTATAAACCATTTATAAAAGACAGGATATGAAATTTGATGAACAAAGCAGCGTTATGGCTAACCAGAATATCTATTGCAGTACTCACATGTCAATCGCCCGCACTACCGGCTTATGCAGATTGGTATATTCAGTTACCACTTGTAACTGAATATTGCCCATGAAGGAAAATTTGTAATTGCTTAACAGCCTATAACTATAGTTTTATAACTGGTTACGTTATAAACTATACACATGAGAAATCACTGGACAAAACCGGGCTTAGTAAACCCTAACCGCTGCTATGATAAAGGATGCACTTTTGAAAGTCATATTTGTTCCTTTACTGGGAATAGGCCTTCCTATTATTTCCGGGATAGTTACCTATAAACTTTATTCTGTTCCCGAGCTGGTTGCCGCTAATTTTTTTTTCATTCTTACTTCATTTGCTATCTGGGCTGGGTGTAACTGGATTCATGTCAGCCTCCGGCCACTGTATTCCCCTGTATCCAAACTATATTTGAAAATTGCGACGGTGTGTTTTGCGTCTGCTTTATACGGCGGCTCCATCGGCGGCCTTTCCACTTTTATCTGGATTAAAATGTCCAGGGAAACATTCAACTGGAATGGTATTTCCAAATTCATCGCGGTATGCGTTGCAGCGGTTATCCTTTTTACCTTATTATATGAGATCCTGTTTCTGAGCAAGGAGCGTGAAATCGACAACAAGATCGTTGACCAGTTGGACAAGGAACGTTCCCAGGCCGAATTGCAGGCGCTGACCAACGAAATGGATCCACATTTTATTTTTAATTCATTAAATACATTGAATCACCTGATCGTTAACCGGCCGCAACAAGCCCATTTATTCAATAACAAACTGGCGCAGGTATACAAATATTTTCTCATCAACAAAACACGGGAGTTGATATCGTTGAAAGATGAGATGGAATTTATTGATGACTATTTTTTCCTATTGCAGATAAGACATGACGGGAAACTGCACCTTCATGTGGACCTCAACGAAGAGAACAATAAGGCCATGATCCCGCCCTGTGCTTTACAGGTCCTGATCGAAAATGCGATCAAGCACAATGAATTTACCGAAGACAATCCCCTTCATATCAAAATATCGATGAATGGCCATTATATCCGGGTAAGCAATAATGCCAAGCCGAAGCCCTATGCCATCAACTCGACAGGTATTGGATTGAAGAACCTGAGTTCGCGGTACAGGATCATCTCAAAGAAGAATATCGAGATCGAGAAAGGACGCGACAATTTTACCGTTAAACTACCATTAATAAGATAACCCATAAAAAAACCTACGCCATGATCAAAGCAATTATTATCGAAGATGAAAAACCTGCCCTGGAAGACCTTATCGATACGTTGGGAGCTATCGCCGACGATATCCAGGTGGTCGCAACCCTTGGCAGCGTGAAAGAAAGCATCGACTATCTATCGCAGCAACCAGCAGCGGATCTTATTCTAAGTGATGTGCAACTGGGAGATGGACTATCCTTTGAAATTTTTAACCAGTCCGGTATTCGCATTCCCGTGATCTTTATCACCGGGTATGATGAATTTATGCTTAATGCCTTTGAGTATAACGGTATCGACTACCTATTGAAACCTGTGGAAAAGGAAAGTCTCAGCAAAGCACTGAAAAAATACAGGATGCTCGAGAAACATTTTACCGATCATCATTCGATTGCCAACCTGCTCCAGTATCTCGGCAATCATAAAAGAAAGCGTATAATCGTAAAGAAGGGAATGGAAAACATATCACTGCGCCTGGAAGATGTTGTGCTGTTTTATACAGAAAACAAAATCGTGTATGTCATTGATCGTTGGGGAAAAAAATACCTGGCCGATAAAAACCTGTCTGAAATGGAAGAAGAGCTGGATTCCAGTGTCTTTTTCCGGGCCAACCGGCAATACATCATCAATATAAATTTTGTCAGGGGCTTTAAATCATACGAAAAAGTAAAACTGATGGTCGATCTTACTTTACCCGAACTGAATCACTGTATCATTGTGAGCCAGGAGATGGCGCCGCAGTTCAGGGAGTGGATGCATAATGCCTGACGAATGTAAGCTCGAAGAAAGAATTACGAAATCCGAAAAAATCCGATTTCTGAGATTCCTCAAAATAAAAGAGAGGTTCCTTAGAAAGCTTTTTCGGATTTCGGATTTCGGATTTCGGATTTCGAATTTCGAATTTCGAATTTTACACATCGTACATCAAACTGCATCCCCTTACATCACTATTATCAATCCTTCCCATTACCTCAAAGCTACCATCCTGATGCAATCTGCCGGCGTCGTCGGTTGCAATAAAGCTGCAGGAATAAAGATTGGCGAGGTCGATGATATTGATAGCTCCCTGGGTGGGGAGCGGTGTCCCGATAGCTATGGGGAGGTTAGTAACATCCGATTTCTGACTCTCGACTTTGCTTCCCCGCATTTCGGCGGATCGCAATGACGCCGGCTCCCGACTCTCGACTATCGACTCGGAACTCAAGACTGATAGGGGGTCTTCTTCATCCCTTACCAACACTTTCATCCACGGTGGGCAGTTAAAAATTCCATCTCCTTTCGAATAAGCCTGTGATAATAATTCTGTCATCCCATATTCCGAGTGGATGGTCGATAATCCAAATGATCTTTTCAAAATGAGATGCACTTCTTCCCGGACCATTTCTTCTCTTCTACCTTTCATTCCACCAGTTTCCATGACTATGGTATGCTTTAAAGGCAAAGCATATTTTTCTGCAAAATCAAGTAATGCAAATGTGACGCCTACCAGCAGGGTTCTTTGTTTTACCTGCTCCAGTTGCTGCAACGTTGAAGACAGTTTGTCAAATTCATCCAGGTAAAAACCACTTTGCGGATGTGCGCTCAACCGGATCAGCTCATTTACCATATATACCAGCGAAGAATTGCCCCGCTCCAGGTAGGATGGCAGCAGGCCGATGATACACCAGTTTTTTACAGGCCCATATGCCAGTTCAAAACCGGTGATAAAACTTCTCCTGTACAAATCCGTATCCTTTACCAAATGCCGGCTGTTTACAGATGTGGTAGTACCGCTACTTTCAAAAACAATTTCAGGATCAAACGAGCCCGTTTTAATTGAATGTGATTTGAAAAAGCTGATCGGCAAAAAAGGGATCTGTGTAATTGAACGCACCCCGGCATCGTTAATCAGAAGAGCCTTGACATAGTCATGATAAACGGGGTTATTCGAATACTGGAATCGGAAAATCTCGAGAGCCATCGACTCAAATTCACCGGGCTGTATGGTAAAAATTTTATGACTGTCTTGGCGCAAATCCATTAGGTAGATGCAGGTTTTCAGCGTAAATTTGATAAAAGTATTCCAATGCGTTTCATACCGGTTTTTTTACTCTTAGCCGTCCTGTATTTAAGTTGCGGCAAAGATAGCTTCACTACAACTCCACAGTTAAAATATAAGTCTGCCAACAGGACCACGATCTCAGGTGATCAGATCCTGGAGCTGAAGTTTAGACTGACCGATCAGGAAGGTGATTTCTCTTCTTTCCTGGGTATGAGAAAATCGGTACCCGGCTGTCCTGCCAGCGAAATTTATGATTCCGCTTCTTTCGCAATACCTAACGAATTTATCAAAACAAAACAAACAGAGGGGGAAGTCGTTGTTTCCATAACCCGGTTTAAGCGTGGATCGAATGCCTGTTCTGGCTCCGGCGCCGGTTCTACCAAGCCAGATACTGCGGTGTTTAACTTCTGGACCCGCGACCAGGCAGGTCATACCAGTGATACCGCCCGTTCTGAACCAATCATTATTATCAACTAACGGGAAGCCAAACGAATGGCCTCGCTCCGGTTCTTCGTCTACAGCAATCTTTTTATTGCGATATGTGCAGTCCTGATGGTCAGCCAGACCTACCAATTGCTGCTACACATGGATCCAGACTGGAATGTGATCGGCTTTATTTTCTTCTCAACGATTTGCAGCTATAGCTTTCACTGGTATCTCAGTTCCGATACCGCCCCGGGTTCTTCAAGATCCCTGTGGCAAAAAAGAAATCATTATGTACACGTAATACTTTTTTTTATCGGGTTGGGCGGGGCCGCGATCTTCTTTTTCATCTTATCCAAACACTGGTTTTGGCTGGCCCTTTCTGCAGTGCCGACATTTTTATATACAGCTCCCAAGATCCCGCATAAGCATTTCCGGTTGCTGCGAAAAATTGCCCTTGGAAAAACGATTTTCCTGGCCGCGGTATGGATGTATGTTACAACCATTTTGCCACTGGCTGTACACAATACTCCCTGGAAAAATGACGCATACCTGTTTATTACTGGCCGGTTCTTTCTCATTTATGCAATCTGTATTCTATTTGACCGCCGTGACCGGGAAGAAGATAAGACAAAAGGTATCCGCAGCCTGATCACTTTTTTGGATGAACGAGGTATAAAAAGTTTATTCGTGTTCTCCCTGGCAGTATTTGCTGTTTCAACAGCCGGTCTCTGGTTCTATCAATATAATATCATCACGGTCGTGGCTTTATTAGTTCCCGGAATTATTACTGCTTTATTATATACATATTCGTGGAAGAATACTTCAGATATTTTATATTACTTTACCCTGGATGGACTAATGGCTTTGTCGTCCGTACTGACATTGTTGATGTGGATTTAAGTATTTTTGCGCCGCGTTGACCGACTCCCGGTAATTATAAAATAAATATCACATGGCAAAAACTCCGCAAAAGAAGAAATCGATCCTTACTGATCAGTCATTTACTTTTCTGAAAAATTATATTAACAATGCGTCTCCCGTGGGCTTTGAAACCTGGGGACAGAAGCTTTGGCTGGAATACCTGAAGCCCTACGTAGATAATTCTTTTGTCGATACTTACGGAACCGCCGTTGGCATAATCAGCCCGGAAAATAAATTCAAGGTAGTGATCGAAGCACATGCCGATGAAATAAGCTGGTTTGTAAATTATGTGACGCCGGAAGGTTTGATTTACCTGAAAAGAAATGGCGGTGTCGATCACCAGACCGCTCCTGCATCGCGGGTTTTTATTCACGGGAAAAAAGGACCGGTAAAAGGTGTTTTTGGCTGGCCGGCTATCCATACACGCATCGGTGGGGACGAAAAAGAAAAACACCCTAAAACTGAAAACCTCTGGCTCGATTGTGGCGCCCGGAACCGCAAGGAAGTACAAGCCCTCGGCATCCATATTGGGGCAGTGGTAACATACCAGGACGGATTCGACGAACTGGCAAACGGGAATTATGTTGGCCGTGCATTTGATAACCGTATCGGTGGTTTTATGATAGCTGAAGTGGCCAGGCTGCTTAAAGAAAATAAAAAGAAATTGCCCTATGGCTTATACGTGGTAAATGCGGTGCAGGAGGAAATAGGTTTGCGCGGCGCCGAGATGATCGCAAGAAGAATTAAACCCGATATCGCGATCGTTACCGACGTCACGCATGACACCACTACACCATTGATCAATAAAAATATTGAGGGTGATATCTCCTGTGGCAAGGGACCTTCGCTGGCGTATGCACCAGCAGTACACAACAAATTGCTGGCTTTGGTAGAAAAAGTAGCGACGGATAAAAATATAGATGTACAATGGCGGGCTTTAAGCCGCAGCACGGGCACAGATACGGATTCATTTGCATATTCAAACGACGGCTGTCCATCGGTGCTTATCTCCATTCCGTTGCGCTATATGCATACAACTGTGGAAATGCTGCACCGTGATGATATCGAGGGAACTATCAGGCTTATGTATGAAACTTTATTAACTTTAAGTCCGAAAACAAATCTGAGTTACCTGTGACCGGGCTTACCCGTGACAAGGCACTCATTATATATTTATAGTACCGGATATGGCCCATTATTTATTATATATCGATCCTGGTAGTGGAAGCTACCTGGTGCAGGTGATAGTGGCTGCGATCGTAGGGATCGGTTTCTTTTTTAAAAACATAAAGATCTATATCCGGTCGCTGTTTACCCGGTCCTCTAAAAAAACAAATGATAACCCGCCTGCATGAGGCCAAACATCATCGCTCATCCTTCTTCTTACCGTGACCCGTCAGGGTTTATTTTCGAAAAGGATGGTGTCTTGTACAGGCAGATCAATCTTTCATTTAAGGAGCATTTTGACCATTTCATTCAAAGTGGTTGCTATGAAAACCTGGTAAAAAAGGGATTGATCGTAGCTCATGAGAACGTAGGAGAAAATCTTACCGGAGATGATAATTATTACAAAACCGTACAGCCGCAAAGACTGGATTTTATTTCATATCCGTATGAATGGAGTTTTGACAGGCTGAAAGATGCTGCCCTGCTTACCCTGCAACTGGTAAAAGAAGCGCTGGTATTCGATATGATCCTCAAGGATGCTACAGCTTTTAATGTTCAGTGGCACGATGGAAGGTTGCTGTTTATCGATACACTCTCGTTTGAAAAGTATTCGGAAACACCATGGATAGCTTACAGGCAGTTCTGCGAAAATTTTCTGGCGCCCCTGCTCATCATGCACCACAGTAAAAAACAAATGCCTGGTTTATTTCTTTCCTGGCCTGATGGGATCCCCCTCGACATTGCAAGTTCTCTTTTACCAAAACGAAGTCGCTTCTCGCTATATACCTACCTACACATTCATCTCCATGCGAAGATCTCGGCAAAAAAAAATGAAGGCAGCCATCAACCACAAGCACTTTCCAGGCAAAAACTACTGAATCTTATCTCCAGCCTGGAAAGCCTGGTCAACAAATTGAAAATACCAGAACAGAAGTCGACATGGTCTGAGTACTATGCTGAAGCAGGTCAGCGTAAAGATTATTTAGAACAAAAAAAGAAGATCATTAAAGCGTGGCTTGACAAAATGCCCGGTTTGCAACTGGCGGCCGATCTTGGCGCCAATGAAGGTGAATTTTCACAGCTGTTGGCAGAAAAAAATGTTTCAGTCGTCGCGGCTGATTTTGATCCTTATTGTATCAACAGGCTTTACAACAAAATAAAGGAAACCAAAGAACGAAACATCCAGCCCCTGGTCATCGATCTGGCCAATCCCTCCCCAGGCACAGGAGTCAACAATGAGGAAAGAACATCATTCATCAATCGTCTCAACACCGATCTTGTGCTGGCGCTTGCGCTGATACATCATTTGGCTATCGGGAAGAATATACCTTTTGACAGGATTGCCGAATTATTTGGCCAAACCTGCAAAAACCTGGTCATCGAATTTGTTCCAAAGGACGATGAAAAGATCCAGCTGATGCTAAGTCAAAAAAAGGACATCTATACCGGTTATACGGAGGAAAATTTCAGGAAGGCACTCGAAAGATATTTTATAATTATCGACAAGGCATCAATCCCCGGCTCTGGCAGGATATTATTTTTATTAACGAAAAATGAAGGATAAGCTGATCATATTCTTTAAAAAATACCCGCTGTTCCTTTATCTGCTGCCGGTTTTTTTTGTGCTGCACGGGTTTACCGAGAATTATGATTTTGTTCCCCCAAAAGATGCACTTGTGCTGGTAATAGTATACATGGGCTTTGCGCTGGCATTTTTGCTGTTGTCGTGGCTATTCTATAAGAACTGGTTGAAAGCGGCAATCATTGCCACCTTTATAATGGCTTTTCATTTTTTCTTTGGCAGTGTGCAGGACATGTTGCGCCGGCTTTCCCCGGCCTCTTTTCTTTCCAGGTATGTTTTTTTGATTCCCTTGTTCCTTTGCATGCTCCTTGTTCTTGTCATTGGTTTAAAAAAAAGGAAAGGGAATATTGTGAGGCTTGCATTTTATTTAAATATCCTGCTAACGCTTTTCATTGTCATTGATATCGTGTGGTTGGCCAGTAAAACAATCCATAAAAAAGCTTCTGGTTTATCAAAGGAGTTTGTCTCCTGCGGGAATTGCCCCAGGCCTGATGTATACCTTGTCATCGCCGACGAATATGTTGGCAATAGCGAATTAAAAGAGGTATTTCATTTTGATGATTCAGCCTTTCTGAATCAATTAAAGAAACGCGGCTTTTATACGATACCCAATAGTTCGAGTAATTACAATTTCACACCATATTCTGTAGCTTCCACATTGAACATGGATTACCTGGATATGTCTGCCAGGCAGCCGCTGTTAGGTCATACCTACGAAACAATAAGGGACAACAGGTTCCTGTCCTTCCTCCAATATCATAACTACCGGTTTTATAACTATTCTTATTTTGACTTTAAGGGACAGCCCAGTTATACGCGGGAAACATTTTTACCTAATAAAACAAGGTTGATCACGGGTCAGACATTTCTTAGCCGGGTGAGAAAAGAGCTGCGCTTTTTGCTGGTCACAAAATTCAAATCAAAAACCGAGATGCGGAAAGACGCTTATTTCAGCAGGGATAACAACGAGAAATTGTATGAGCTCACCCTGGCAGCTATTGAGCAAAGAACCGATCAGCCCAAATTTGTGCTGGCCCACCTGATGATGCCACACTATCCTTATTACTATGACAGGAACGGGAAGGAATTTCCTTTCGAATCATTGACAGAAGGCAATCAAACCAACCGGGAGCATTACACGGAATACCTGCAATATGCAAATGGAAGGCTGTTGGCATTAATTGATCACATGCTGGCATCTTCGCCTCACCCACCGTTGATCATCTTGATGGGTGATCACGGGTTCCGGCATTTCAATGAAAAGGTCGATCCAAAATATTATTTCTGTAACCTGGTGTCTGTTCATTTACCCGGTAATGACTACACGGCGTTTACCGACAGCCTGACCAATGTGAATCTTTTGAGGACCGTATTGAACACTTCGTTTGGGCAACGCCTGCCCTATTTAAAAGATACCACGATCATAATGGATAATCCGTAATATCTTTAATCTTTTTATGTTCAATCCCCGAAAAATACTGGTGCTCGCACCTCATACTGATGATGGTGAACTGGGTTGTGGGGGCAGCATTGCAAAATTCGCAAGCGAGGGAAAGGAAGTGTACTATGCCGCATTTTCGCTTTGCTCCAAATCATTGCCACCAGGTCTTCCGGAGGATACGTTAGCAAATGAATGTAAAAAAGCAACAGCGTTCCTGGGTATATCTCCAGCCAACCTGATATTATTTGATTTTGAGGTAAGGATATTTCCAAAACACCGGCAGGAAATATTGGAAGAACTGGTAGCGATTGGAAAAAAAATAAAACCTGATCTCGTCTTTATTCCTTCGGTAGCAGATATTCACCAGGACCATGGCGTCATACATGCCGAGGCATTAAGAGCATTTAAGAACAGCTCACTGCTGGGTTATGAGCTTCCCTGGAATCATCCTCCATTCACTTCCCCGTTTTTTATCAACTTATCCGCAAACGATCTTTCGAAAAAAGCAGGTGCATTAAAAGAATATCATTCTCAATCGCATCGCAATTATATGCAGGAAGATTTTATCAGGTCATTGGCGAAAGTAAGAGGCGTGCAGGCGAATTCGGATTATGCTGAGGCATTTGAAGTGTATAAGATCATTTCTTAACGCGTCTTCACGCGTCTGGCGGCCGGGGAAACCGGTCAGAAGGCTAAATAGACATTTACAACACAGCGCGTTTTCCAGCCGCCAGACCGATGCCCCGTTACGCTAGCCCAGCGCTAATTCCAGCACCTGGTTCATAGTCTTTACGTAATGAAACTTTATTCCCTTAATAAATTCTGACTCGATTTCCTGAACATCTTTTTCATTCTGCCAGCAAAGAATGATCTCCTTTAGTCCCGCCCTCTTTGCGGCCAGTACTTTTTCCTTGATGCCACCGACAGGTAATACCTGCCCCCGCAAAGTGATCTCGCCGGTCATGGCCAGGAATGGTTTTACTTTTTTTCCCGTCAATGCAGAAGCAATGGCAGACATCATGGTCACACCGGCGCTTGGACCGTCTTTGGGAACCGCTCCCTCGGGCACATGGATATGAATGTTCTTCTTTTCAAATAATTTCGGGTCGAGTGAATATTTAGATGCGTTGGATTGCAGGTAGGTGAGTGCAGTGCTGGCGCTTTCTTTCATCACATTGCCCAGGTTACCGGTCAATTTCAGTTCTCCTTTCCCATCACTCAGACTGGTTTCAATAAAAAGAATATCACCGCCCACATAAGTCCAGGCAAGACCTACAGCTACTCCGGCCATGTTGGCTGTTCTATATATTTCGTTGCTGTATTTTGATTTTCCCAGGATCTTTTCAATATCCTGGGCTGTCAACAATGATTTTATTTTTCCTTTTAATGCCAGCTGCTTTGCCTGGTAGCGCATGATGGATGCCAACTGGCGGTCTAATTCACGAACTCCAGTTTCTCGTGTATAGTCCTGGATGATCTTTTCAAGTACTTTATCGCTGATCTTAAAAGTAGTTGAGTTCAGCCCATGGAGATTTCTCTGTTTGGGTACCAGGTGACGTTTTGCAATTTCTATTTTTTCTTCTACTGCATAACCGCTCAGGTCGATGATCTCGAGGCGGTCTCTTAATGCAGGTTGAATATTCTGGAGATTATTTGCGGTGGCGATGAACAGTACTTTGCTCAGGTCGTACTCGGTTTCGAGGTAATTGTCGTAGAACGTATGATTTTGTTCCGGGTCCAGCACTTCCAGCAACGCGCTGCTGGGATCACCCCGGAAATCACTACCTATCTTATCAATCTCATCCAGTATCATCACGGGATTGGATGATTTTACCTTGCGAAGAGATTGAAGTATTCTTCCGGGCATGGCACCGATGTATGTTTTGCGATGACCGCGTATTTCGCTCTCGTCATGCAGGCCGCCCAAACTTTGGCGGATATATTTTCTCCCGATAGCATTTGCAATGCTCCGGCCCAGCGATGTTTTGCCTATACCGGGAGGACCGACAAAACAAAGGATCGGGCTCTTCATATCGCCTTTCAGTTTTAATACAGCCAGGTATTCTAATATCCTCTCTTTGATCTTGTTCATACCATAATGATCGTTGTCGAGGACCTTTTTCGCCTTTTTCAGGTCATAATGGTCCTCCGTATATTCTTCCCAGGGAAGATCAAGCATCAGGTCAAGATGATTGTATACTACAGAATAGTCAGGTGTACTGGGATGCATCCTCTCGAGCTTTTCTATTCCTTTTTTAAAGAGTTCTTTTGCTGCAGCGGGCCATTTTTTTGTTTCCGCTTTCTTCAGCATTTCCTTTACTTCCTGCACATTGGAGTCGCCGCCGAGCTCTTCCTTGATGCTTTTCAGTTGCTGCTGCAGGAAATACTCCCGTTGCTGCTTATCGATCTCTGTTCTTGTCTTGGTTGTTACTTTATTCTTTAGTTCTGCGAACTGCAATTCTTTTTGCAATAATTGCATCAGCAGGTCTGCACGCTGGCGGATCTGGTTCAATTCCAGCAAACGCTGCTTCTCTTTGAGATCTGTATTAAGATTGCTGGAAACAAAATGGATCAAAAAAGAAGGGTTCTCGATATTGCGCAATATAATTGAAGCTTCTGCGGGAATATTCGGTGAAAGCTGGATGATCTCAGTCGCCAGGTCTTTGATATTCGCGACATAAGCGTCGAAGTCGGAATCCTTTGGCGATTCCTCTTCTTCAATTCGTCGTATTTTGGCTTTGAAGTATGGGTCTTCGCCAATGATAGCGTCGATCGCAAAACGGCTCTTCCCCTGAATGATGATGGTCGTACCGCCATCAGGCATTTTTATTTGTTTTACGATCTTGGCTACTGTGCCGATCTGCTCAAGATCCTTGACGCCCGGGTCTTCTACATTGCTGTCTTTCTGGGCTACCACACCAATTAGCTTATCGCCTTTGTAAGCATCGTTGACAGCTTTAATACTTTTATCGCGTCCAACGGTAATAGGCAGTACAACACCCGGAAACAGAACGGTATTACGTAACGGAAGCAGCGCTATTTCGGAGGGTATTTCTATGCCGTTGCTCTCTTCCTGCTCATTTTCATTCAAAGGAATAATGGGCAAAAAATCCATATCGTCTTCGGGGCGTGCTAATATTTTTTCCAGGTTCATATTTAGTTCTTCGTTAGATTCCATCGCTGCGAACAGCAAAAATAAGAAGGATTAAACTGTCGTCAAGATTTATGCTATGAGATCATGAATGTCAATATCTGATAAAGACAACCAAAAAAAAATCCCCCGTTTTGGCGGGAGATCTTTCTTTATAAATAGCTGAATATTTTATTACAGGGCCAGTCCAAGCGATACCTGGAATCCCTGGCTTTTCCATTTATCCTGGTTGTCGATATCATTGATGTTGTTGAGGCCAACTATATAGCGACCTGTTAATCGAATAGCGCTGATCCTTATCTGGGCGCCACCCACCATGGAGAAATCTCCTTTTTTGAATGCATCGCCACCGTTTTGCAACAGGGTCTTATCCTGGTTGAGCAAAATGCCAAACTGCGGACCAGCCTGCAATACCAGGAAATTACCGATCAGTTTGTAATTCAGTAAAAGAGGAATAGAAAGATAGTTGAGCTTTACTGTGCTTTGGTCGGAGTTGAACACATTCTGGTAAACGTGTTTGTAGTTGCTGTCCAAGCTGGTGGAAACCTGGTTCCATAAAACTTCGGGCTGGAGCTGGAACTTATCTCCCAGTCCAATTTCAGCAAAGCCCCCAAGGTGGTAGCCATACTTGAATTCGTCCTTAAAAGATACTCCGTCAATTTTCACAATGTTAGCGCCGCCTTTGAAACCCACATGAAACTGGGCCATCAAAGTTTGTGAAAAAACAAGTGCGCCGATGAGAGGAAGGAATAGTTTTGTTTTCATAAATTTTAAAGATTTTGATTCGGTAAAAGTTTCATTGAAATATTAAAAATTAATTTCAATGATAATGCCAGTCACCCAAACGACCTGTTAATTTCCATTAACGAGGCTAATGATTTATGAATTGTAAAACAAAATTACGAGAATTATATTGCCGGGAGGTTGTGAAGGTTTTCCTAATCCGATATCACGGATTGAAGAAGAGGATGCCACGGGTACACGGATGAAGAGATTAACTGGATTAACATTAAAATATAAATCCTGTGTTGACGGAAAAGAGAGTAGTCAGCTGGTTATTTTCTCCGGGCAAATAACAATCAAAAAGGACCTGGGGTTGTACAAAGAATTTTCCGAATGAATATTCACTGCGCAGGTATAGCGTGGCCGCAAGTAACTGGAATTTTTGTCTTAGGCTTACGTCCCGTGTATTATTGAATGTAACCGCACGCACATTCCCAAATGCAGTGTTGGACTGGTTGAAACCAAACTTTTGCGTACCACTGGTTACTGATAAAAGAGGTGAAAGACGTATATGATCTTTTTTTGAAAAAATATCCAGCCAGTAAAAATCATGACGCAAAGAGAAATTGAGAGAAAAGTCAACGATGGATTCCCTGTTTTTTGAAAGGATGGTGACCGTTTCTACTTGTCTTATCAGTCCGGTACTGGCCGCGTCATCAACTAAACTGGTATATTGATATTCTATTCTTTTAAACTCAGTTTTACTACCCCACCCATAGTTGACTGCGATCCCGGGCTGGATCCAGGACTTTCGCCAGAGAAAATACCCGGTCAGTTCACTTTGAAGCGGCGATGTATAAAAAGGAAGCTTATTGCGGGTAAAATACCGGTTGAAAGATACTCCGGTAGCAAATTTCCTGTTCTTGAGATAATCGTAAGATGGAGTTACAGACAATTGATAAAAATACCTCCTGGAACTATCCCGTATCATAAAACTGGACAGAGTAATACCCAGGCCGTTTTTATCATAATAGCCGAACGTAGGCGACCAGACAGTTTTCTTCAGTTCCCGTGTCCGGGTATTGTTCTTATTGGAAAAAGTAAAATATCCCTGGGTGGCTGACAGGTTCAGGAGAACGTAGCTTCTTTTTGGCGTTAGAATAGAGTCCAGGAAAAGGTCAAATTCATTTAGAAATTGATCCAACTCCATGCTATCGATATCTACATCAGCCAATGACGCCCGAAGGCTGGTATCAGGGGTTGCAGGCTCCTGGGACCAGGCACAACCGGTACAAAGGGCAAAGGAGGTTATAAAGAGAAATCTTTTGAGCATTAGCAGTTTATATCGGTTTGGGGCTGCGGGTTTCAGGCATAGACAATGAGACCGGTTTTTGAAAAATAAGTTTAATTATAACGATGGCGCAGCGAAAATCTTGCTCAGGCGAGTTCGAATACCGTTATTTCGGGTAATATACCTACCCGGCCGGGGTAGCCGATAAAGCCGTAGCCCCTGTTGACATAGAGCTTTTGTGCGCCTTCCTGGTACAACCCTGCCCATTGTTTGTAAACATATTGCACCGGGCTCCATTTGAAACCAGGTATCTCAATTCCGAATTGCATGCCATGGGTATGTCCCGACAACATCAGGTCAATATCCCCGTAAGACCGCCGGACTTCCGCATCCCAGTGAGACGGATCGTGACTCATTAATATCTTGAAAGGATAAGGAGCCGACCCATCGTACGCTTTTTTCAGATCGCCATATTTTTTAAAACTGGCCTTAGCGCTCCAGTTTTCCACCCCTATCAATGCTATTTTATCTTCTCCTTTCTCCAGGGCGACATGTTCATTCATCAATAGTCGCCATCCCAGTTCGCTGTGGATATGTTTCAGCTTTTCAAGATTGGCTACTTTTTCTTCGCGGCTGTTCCAATGCGTGTAGTCTCCGTAGTCATGATTGCCGAGGGTGGAATAAACCCCCATTGGTGCATTGAGTTTACTGAAAACATCCATGTAGTCATTCATTTCTTCGGAGGTATTATTGACCAGGTCACCGGTAAACAGGATGAGGTCCGGCTTTTCGTTCATGATCATATTTACTCCGTGCATCACTGCTTTCTTATCAGTAAAGCTTCCGCTATGAATGTCCGAGATCTGAACAATCTTAAGTCCTTTAAAAGAGACAGGCAAATTGTCGAAGGCCAGCGGGATCCTTTTTATATGGTACCTGTATTTGTTGCCAAAGCCATAGAGGAGAGAACCGAACAAACCAGCTTAAAAATACAGACCGCGAGATCTTATCTCCCTTTTGTAATTCGGCGCCGTCGGTATTCGAAAAAAAGAGTTTGCCAGCCACCCACTGTATCAATCGTCGAAGATCATCTATCAGGAAAAAAATGGCTCCTATCAGTTTGGCAAAAAACAACCCGATAATAACGGCAAATATGGTGCTCCGGAAAAACTTGGACTGGTGCTGGAACTGGAGGTAAGGCAGGATAAGCAATACCAGTATCGCAACAACTGATATTGTCCAGTAGGTGGCAAAGATGATGGTTCGTGTTCTGCCGGTGGCTGAATGAGCAATCACTTTCACTGCCTGGAAAACGTAAAAATCCAGCAGGACCATAAGCCCGATCAATATCCACCAAAAAGGAGTGTTTCTCATAAATAAAGCTCAAAATTAAATGTCAGCCTGTTATAAATGCTTTTTTAGCAACTCCTTATTTTACCAAAACTGGCTGTAAAATGGGCAAAACTTAATTTTGTCGTTTTATCAACAGGTTACAATTTTACCGTTACCTATAAATTCAGTTTAAATAAATTTCTAATGGCAAGAATCATCGGAGTCGCAAATCAGAAAGGGGGTGTAGGCAAAACCACGACAGCCATCAACCTGGCAGCCAGTTTTGCTGTGTTGGAATACAAGACGCTGCTGGTAGACGGTGATCCGCAGGCCAACAGTACGACCGGCGTCGGTTTCGATCTTCATAATATTACTCAAAGCCTTTATGATTGCATGGTTAGCGAAGTGAAGGCAAAAGATGTGGTGCTCAAAAGCGAAATACCCCACCTCGACCTTCTCCCCTCGCATATTGACCTGGTGGGTGCGGAAATAGAAATGATCAACTATCCCAACCGGGAAATGGTTTTGAAGAATATCCTGGAGCCTTTGCGGGATGATTATGATTTCATCATCATCGATTGTTCACCTTCCCTGGGCCTGATAACCGTAAACGCATTGACTGCAGCCGATTCGGTCGTCGTGCCTGTTCAATGCGAGTTCTTTGCCCTGGAAGGATTGGGAAAATTATTGAACACGATCAAGATCGTCCAGAGCAGGTTGAATACCGCCTTGCTTATCGAAGGAATTTTGATGACCATGTATGATGGCCGCTTAAGACTCTGCAACCAGGTGGTCAGCGAAGTTCGCCGGCATTTTGAAGACATGGTATTCAGCACTATCGTCCATCGTAATGCGCGGCTGGCCGAAGCTCCCAGCGTAGGCAAACCAGTAATCCTGTATGACGCCAATAGCAAGGGTTCGATGAATTATCTTAATCTGGCCAAAGAAATACTCCAGAAAAACGACCTGACGAAGATCAAAAACGAAGAACGGGTGCTCGAGCTTTGAGCTTCGGAAATTGCAGGAGGATTGATTGTCATCAATTCGCCGGCGTTTGATGCCATCAAAGGAAAAATACAGCTTCGGAAACACAAATGAGGTTAATTTTGCGAGGATTTAAATTTAAAAGATATCGATCAGCAAAAGTGCCGGGATTGGATAAATTAATACCGGTAGCTTATCGCTAAAATCCCGTTGCTTTCATGCAGAACCCCAAACAAAATAAAGAAGCTCTTGGCAAAGGTATCCGCTCCTTGTTACAAAGTATCGATACCGACCTGAAGACAACCACTGGTAATTTAAAATCGGCTGTTGTCGAAAACGCGACAGGCATCAATCGAATACCGGTTGACGAAATTGAAACAAATCCCAAGCAGCCCCGGCGGGATTTTGATGAACAGGCGTTAAATGAACTGGCCGAATCCATCAGGATACATGATATCATTCAACCTGTTACTGTCACTAAACTGGCATCGGGCAGGTACCGGTTGATCGCCGGGGAACGCCGCTGGAAAGCCGCGAAACTGGCGGGACTTACAGATATTCCTGCTTACATACGCCAGGCCAATGATGCGCAACTGCTCGAGTTGGCATTGCTTGAAAACCTGCAAAGAGAAGATCTCAATGCAATGGAGATCTCGTTAAGTTACAAACGAATGATGGAAGAACTGGATTATACCCAGGAACAAGTAGCTGAAAGAATGGGTAAAGATCGCAGTACCGTAGCCAATTTTATCCGCCTGCTCAAACTGCCACCTGATATTCAATTGGCCGTCCGCAACGGGGAACTGAGCATGGGACATGCCCGTGCCCTGATCAATGTAGATACGATCGACAAGCAGCTTTATATTTTTGGCGAGATAAAAGACAAAGGACTGTCCGTACGACAAACCGAGGCGCTGGTGCGGAATTTGTACAAACAAACCGGTGCTGTTAAAAAAACTTCAAAAAGCATATTGCCCCCGGCGTACCAGCGAATAGAAGATAATTTAGCATCGCATTTCAGCACCCGGGTAAAATTGAAGAATAGCAGGAATGGAAGCGGCCAGATCATTATTGACTACTATTCCCAGGAGGAGTTGAACAAGATACTCGGGCAATTGGATGTAAAAGTTGATTAAAGCAGGTTCTATTTCGCGGAGTATCTATACAATGAGAGCATCAAAAAAATCTTTTCTTTCACTCGTCGCATTGCTGGTCGTAACTATTGCTTTTTCGCAGGAAAAAGAAAAAATAGTATCGATAGAACCTTCGAAAACTACCACGGTAACCGTAGACTCCACCAGTAAAGGCGTTGAAAAAAAAGTCAGGGTATATAATCCAAAAACTGCCGCCATCCGTTCGGCGATATTGCCTGGCCTGGGACAGATCTATAACAAAAAATACTGGAAGCTGCCCATTGTTTATGGTGCATTAGGCGTGTCGGGAGCGATATTTTTTTATAACCTCACTAATTACAGGGATACCCGTTTTGCTTACCAGGCCATGTACAAAGCATCGCAGCCAAATGCTACTCTTGCCGATTCTGCTGATTATTTCAAGATAAAACATCCACTGGAACGTTATTCATTGCAAACATTAAAATATTACCGCGACTCATTCCGCCGCGATATTGACTATTCTGCTCTCGTTTTTGTTGTACTCTGGGGCCTTAACGTCGCCGATGCAGCGGTAGATGCCCACCTGAAGGCTTTTGATGTAAGCCCCGATCTTAGCATGCGTTTCAAACCTGGCAAAAGCAGGATGGCCGGCACTACGGGATTAAGTGTTGTTTTTAATATCGGCAAGAATATCAACCCCCGGCCTCTTTTGCCAACAGCCAATTTCTGAGCATCTTTATAATTACATTTGTGGCCGGATAAAAATCACCAATACATGAATATTGCACTGATCGGTTACGGAAAAATGGGAAAAGCGATTGAAGAAGTGGCTGTGCAACGTAATCACTCCATTGTTTTAATAATAGATGAAAACAATCTTCCCGATTTTACCAGGGAAAATCTTTCAAAAGCTGATGTTGCGATCGAGTTCACGGGCCCGCATAGTGCTTATGATAATGTAAAAAAAGCCATTGAATGGGATACTCCCATTGTTTGTGGTTCAACCGGCTGGACGGAAAGACTGGATGAAATAAAAAAGTATTGCAAGGAAAAGAACGGGAGCTTTATTCACACCAGCAATTTCAGCATCGGCGTCAATATTTTTTTTGAAATAAATAAAAGACTGGCTTCATTGATGTCATCCCATCCCGACTATAAAGTCCGGTTGGAAGAGACACATCATACGGCAAAAAAAGATGCACCCAGCGGTACCGCTATCACGCTGGCCGAACAGGTCATGGAACTGCTACCGTATAAAAAAAAATGGGTGAATCATGAAAGCAACAGCGCGGATGAACTGTCCATCGTCAGCCAGCGAATTGATCCTGCAGCAGGCACACACAGTGTCAAATATGTTTCTCCTATCGACGATATAGAGATCGTTCACACGGCTCATAACCGGGTTGGCTTCGCCGCCGGCGCAGTACTGGCTGCAGAATTCATCAGGGATAAAAAAGGTATTTTCACAATGAAGGACGTGCTTCATCTCTAAGGCTGATAAATATCCCGCCGACTGCCTTCACGCGAGGTAAGATGCCATGCAACTTTTAGTTACCTGTATTTATGTGAAGCGGCAAAGATTCTCCTTTGGCAATTGTAGCCGTATTATCAATAGCCCTATTCCAGCCGCTTTGTATCGCAAGCATCCGTGAAGCTCTTGCTGGATGTGTATTGGTTATTTCGGGACGAGCTATATATTTCATCACTTCCTGCGATTCCTCCAGCGATGCACCCAGCCGGTGCAGGATGAAACCGGCGAACTCGTCGGCTTCCAGCTCCAGGGCCGGTTTACTTCCGCCTTTTTTCAACGTATGACCGTTGAGATGATGTCCCACTTCATGCGCAAGCAATGCCATAGCGGCCCACTTGCTTTTTGTAAGCTTGCTGATCCATGCGATAAATTCGGGGTTGTATAGAACATATCGTTTGCCGTGAGAAACGGAGGCCTCAATATTAAGCACGTTTGCTTTCTTTAATTCAATGTCCTGGTGAAGTCCAATTGCATTCATTACCTCTGTGAGCATTTCAGGATTTATTTCCCCTTGCAGTAACGAAGAATCAGCAAAAACTTTTTCTTTATCGCCAATGGCTTGATTAGAAAAATGAGCTTTGGCAAAACTCAGGTGGACAACAGCCAGGAGGAAGGCTGCGGAAAGGATAGCTTGTTTCATTTACACAGTTTATCGGATGGGTAAAAATACCCCAACATATTCAAAAGGAATGATAAAATCAAGTACATGTGTAGATATTTAATGGTCAGTTGTTAAATTAATGTAAATCGAAGGGAAAAAAGACCGCATCGCCAACGTATGGGCTGGCATAGTTGTGGCATTTTTTTATAGAGCTTCCATTGATATATTACTTAATTGTAAAATCTGTTATTATGAAAAAGATTTTAATCGTCCTGGCAGTCGTTGGATTGGCTGCCTGCGAAACAAGTTACAGGGCAACTGACACAGGCGTGGTTGTAGTAAACGATGCAACACTGACAAGCTTCTCTGATCAATATCCAAATGCAGCCAACGTGGTGTGGGCTCGCTATGATGCTTCATTAGAACCTTTGGTAGATTGGGATCTGGCCGGTTGGAGAACAATGGATGAAAGCGATTATGTTGTACAGTTTGATATGAACAATGAGCCCTATTATGCGTGGTACGACGCCGACGGAAACTGGATTGGTACCGCTTACGTTGTCAGGGACTATAAAACCCTGCCTTCATCAGTTTCAACTACTCTTAACACGCAATTCCCATCCTACAGCATCAGTAAAGTAAATCGGGAATTTCAAAAAGACAGGACTTGTTATGAAGTAGTGCTGACCAGGTCTTCAGACGATACCAAAGTAAAGCTATTACTTGATAGCGATGGTACCGTACTCAGGCAAAAAACAAAAATGAAATAGACGGTTGAAAAGTCCAAAAGTTCCGGGAGCATAAAGTTCAATAACGCTATATGTTTCCTGGAACTTCTTTTTCCAAACAATTTTTAATTCTCATACAAGTAATTATGAAAAAGAAAAAAACAGACCGGCACCTGGATGTACCTGCCGAAGCGAATAGAGATAAGCATATCAATTATGTTGCGATAGAGAACCGGGAAGCTGATCCTGCCCTTGACACCTCGGATGGCAAGCTGGTTAAGCCGGAGGAAAATAAAAAAGAAATAAGAAGAGAAAGGGATGAAATTTTCTGAAAATTTGACCAGCTATTGTTCTGCCAGGACTTTTTTTCCTGATTTTTTTTCAGGAGTAAGTTGCGAGAGGTGATTGGCATAAAATTCGAAAGGCAAGCTTAAAAGGTAAAACTATTTAAGCTATGAAACAGCCGTTCGACATCCAGTTTGATTTTCCCCTGGCCGGTTCAGACTTAATAATTTCCTTTAAGGCCACAGCAACCTTGCACCATTCGGATCCTTACTATGTTGTAGAAGATTTTCATAATGCCTCTATTAGGCCGTACAAAGATGACCCCTCGGTATTTCCTGCACAGGAGATCAAGCAGGTTAATCGCAGTTCATCCTGCGTGTGGGTACACAAAGACTCTGACAGGGAGTCCCTGCTCAGCCTGGCTATCGGCAAAGGGATTGAAAGAGCATTGAAAAACAATTCGGGACCGGGCCCTGACCCATTCTAAAAATTTTTAGTCTGCTTTTTGGTGTAGATTGTTTCTACTGAACTTTCAGTATGAAAAAGGATAGTGTAATTATTGTAGGCGCTGGCGCAGCTGGCTTAATGGCGGCCAGCGAACTTATCAATGACTATGATGTCATCGTATTGGAAGCATCTTCCCGACCGGGCGGAAGGGTATGGAGCAAACCATTACACGATTCTGCTTCCATAGTTGAAGCGGGCGCAGAATTCATTCATGGCCACCAATCTGAAACGCTAAAGCTGATTAAGGAGGCTGGCATCGAATACGTGGCCATCGAAGGAAAAATGTACCGTAAAGAAAAAGGAGCGTTGTTGGGACAAAGTGAAATGATACCAGAATGGGGCGAACTGTTGAAGAAGATGAAAAAAGTGAAACCGGACATGTCTCTCGATGATTTTCTAAACTCTTATTTTCCCGGAAATGAATATGCAGATCTCCGGCGACATGCCATGAATTATGCGACTGGATTTGACCTGGTGAATGTACACAAAGCAAGTGTGCGTTCGTTATACAATGAATGGTCGCATGAAGAGAAAGATGTTTTCCGCATTCCTTCGGGCTATGGCGCCCTGCTAAATTTCCTGAAAGAAGATTGTGAGAAAAAAGGCTGCCGTATAGTAATGAATCAAACCGTTAAACAGGTTGATTGGGGAAAAAACGAGGTAACGGTCGCAACTACGGACAGCCAGGTCTTCGAGGGTAACAAACTCATCGTAACGGTGCCAATGACCATCTTGCAAAAAGCCGCCCATCGCTATTCCCTCAATTTTACTCCCCCGTTAGATGAATATATCCAGGCCGCTAACGATATTGGGATGGGAGCCGTTGTAAAAGTCATTATCCATTTCCAACAACGTTTCTGGAAAGAGGACCTGGGATTTGTCTTTAGTGATGAAATTTTTCCAACCTGGTGGACACAGTTACCCAACAAGAAAAAAATTTTAACCGGGTGGGCGGGTGGTCCAAGAGCTGATCAATTGATTGATCATAGCGATGAAGAAATTTTAGAAAAAGCATACCTGTCCCTCTCTTCTATTTTCGATTGTGGGCTCGAAGAGCTAAAAGACAACGCCCTTGAGACATTTGTATTCAATTGGCAAAATGACGTTTTGAGCCTCTATGGTTACAGTTATGACACGGTAAGAACAAGTGACGCCCGTCGACTATTGAACACACCGGTTGGCAATACTCTTTTTTTCGCTGGCGAGGCTTTATATGATGGCAAATCGCCGGGAACTGTTGAAGCGGCATTCGTAACCGGAAAAGAAGTTGTCCGCAAGATCCGGCGTAGTTAATTTTCGTTTGAGGAAACTTCTCCCATCAATATTTCGTATATGTTTGAGCATGGAAAGAAAAATCTATAACCCGATACAAAAGGATACAGTCACTTTTCTTAAAACAGCAGCAGACACACAGGGCGAGTATACCCTGGTGGAGGTAGAATTGGCAAATGGCGGCGGTGTCGGTTTACATTACCATAAAACCTATTCAGAAGCCTTTGAATGCATCGAAGGTGAAGTACAGGTCAGGCTGGGAAAAAAAATCAATGCCCTGCAACCGGGACAATCAGCTATTGCTGCCCCAAACATTCATCATTTATTTCGTAACAGGAGTGGTAAACCTTGCAGGTTCAGGGTTGAACTTCGTCCTGCCAGCCGGGGATTTGAACAATCCCTCCAGGTGGGGTATGGCCTTGCCGGAGACGGGCTTTGCGAACCGAATGGCTTTCCAAAAGACAAATTAGCACTGGCCTGGCTGTTTGATATCAGTGAGAGCAATCTGCCGGGGTGGATGAGCATTTTTGAATTCATTTTGCGAAAGCAGGCAAAGAAAGCCAGGCAAAAGGGCATCGATCGGCAACTCCTCGAAAAATATGTAAAATTTTAGATCGCTTTTACGACGATATTGATTAACAGTAAAGTCCCGCGAGGTCGCGGGACTTTACTGTTTCAAAGCTAATTTATTAATAACCCAGTTTCATTTCGACGCGGCGGTTCTTTTCGCGGCCCGATGATGTTTTGTTACTGGCTACAGGATTATTTTCTCCGTGGCCGGTAGAAGTGAGCCTGCTTTCGTCAATACCCTGTTTCACCAGGTATTTCTTCACGGCATTGGCCCTGTTTTCACTTAACTTCTGGTTGAAGGTTTCATCACCCATATTATCTGTGTAACCATCGATGGACAATTTCGTATCGGGATTCTCCTTCATTATTTTTGCTACTTCGTTCAATCCTTTGAATGATCCGGAAAGTAATACAAACCTGTTGGTAGCAAACAAAATATTGTTGGCAGCATAATCTACTTTCTTAATCACATCGGCTTTGATTTCCGGACATCCATTATTTTCTTTAGGACCCGGAACGGTCGGGCATTTATCTTCTTCATCAGGAACGCCGTCATTGTCTGTATCAACAAGCGGGCAACCCTGGTAGCGGGCCAAGCCGGCAACTGTTGGACATTTATCGTCTTCATCATTGATGCCATCCTTGTCTGTATCCGGTATTGGGCAACCCTGGTAACGAGCAAGACCGAAGACAGTAGGACATTTATCTTCTTCATCGTTGATACCATCCTTATCTGTATCGGGAATCGGGCAGCCATCGTATTTGGCCAATCCCGGAACAGTCGGGCATTTATCGGTGGCATCCGGTATGCCGTCTTTATCTGTGTCATCTGGTTTTGGAGCTACAATAACCTTGGCTTTTTTCTCACCAATTCTGCCGGCAACTCCAATCTGGTAGATAAAATGATAATTGGCTGTCTCGTTGGTTACCGGTACCCGGTATTGTGTGTTGAAGAATAGATGCGCGTCGTCATAGAAGTTGATCTTGAACCCTAATCCTACAGGAATAAAAGCACCAAAATAGCTGCCTTTGTACATGTGACCACCTACCCCAATGTTCAGGTAGGGCTGTACCCAAAAGCTTTCAGGAACCAGTTTCAGCTGGGCTGAAGCATCGGCGGCCAAAAGAAAATTATCGTCCGTGAAAGGAGTATGTTTTGGAAAAGGATACTTTACAAATGATGCGGCAAGTGTGCCGGCAAAATCAACACGTTTTGAAAGACCCTTGAAATAATGAATAGCTATTCCGGGAGCCATTTCTTTGGGCTTTGCCCATTTTTTATTGGCCATTACAGAAGACAAAGAAGTGGATCGGATACGCTCAGCAGTAGCAAAATCCTGGAGAAAAAAACTTATGCCTATTGCTGCGGGCCTTATCTCATCGTCCTGTCCAAAACCCGAAGGCCTAAAAGCAGACAGCGCCAAAAATATGGCTAAGATTTTCTTCATAAAGAGATAGTTTGGTTTAAACTTGACAAAAATAAAAGGTAAGTTCTATATCCGAAAATAAATTATTTACCTAATATTCACTGGTTTGAGAGCTGTTTTTTTCCTTATTTATGCACAGGCAAAGAAGTTAAAGACGGGCTCAGTGAAAAGGCTGGCAATTATCATTTATTCGCAAAATATTTTTCACGCAACAGTTTATCTTCCCCATACATATCGTCATAAAACACAATACCATTATCTTTTCCTTCGCAGGTGAAATAGCGGATATAGACCGGGAGTTTATTGCGGATCGGCAGCGTACGTTTAACTTTCTGGCTGAGCCAGCTGTTCAATGAGTCTTCTTTCACCGATATTTTCAGGGAATCGGTATCATCATAATGAAGAATTGCATATGCCAGTTTCTGCCATTCCTGGACCCGCACACAGCCATGGCTAAGCGAGCGTGTCGTTTGGCCAAACAGGTATCGCTGATTGGTATCGTGGAGATAGACAGCATATTTGTTGCTAAAGTTGAACTTTAAGACACCGAGCGCATTATCATCTCCACTGCCCTGCACCACTTTATAGGGTATGCCTTTGCGATATTTCTTCCAGTCAACCGTCTGCGGATCCACTTCATTGCCGGTCGCATCAATAAGGCTATATCCTTTCTTCCTGAAATAAGCGGTGTCTTTTTTGACGCCGGGTAATACTTCTTTTACGATAATGCTTTCCGGCATTGTCCATTGCGGATATGTAACCATATTGTAGATGGCGCTGGTAAGCACCGGTGTCCGCGTGAGCGGTTTGCCGCAAATAATCTTCGAGATCATCTTTATTGAATCTGCATCTACCAGCCGCATGTAATAAGAAGGCAGGTTTACCCAAACGTACCTTGTTGGCATCGTGTCGGGCAACATCTTATACCGGTCCATGGTTATGGCTATACGGATGAATTTTTCCCGGTCCGACAGGTTAAGCAAACGGATAGTTCCGGCGCCAGCTTTCCCGTCTACAGTTATATGCTCTTTTTTCTGGAAATTTTTTACCGCGGCGGCAATCGTGACTGAATCGGCTGCAATACTATCCTGTGAAAGAAAGCCGCCTTCATATAAACGGGTTTGCAGGGCCTTTTTATAAATTGCCATGCTGTCCTTCGAGGGCAATGGCACGATGGTGAGTTGCCGGTAATCGGCGCTGTCCAGAAATTTTTTCAACCCCGCTTTCAATAACTGGTAGCCTTTATGCCTGGGCTCAAGTGGCTCGATCGCCCGTAGTATTGATCCCGATTGCTTGACTATATTCAATTGTCGTGGACAAAGATCGTTGCTCAAAACGGAGTCTGTTCTCATCGTAATGCTGTCTTTAGCCAACCGGCCAAGTTTGACATCTTTCATTACGCGGATAAATGCGTCCGTCAGCAGCAAGTCAGCTCTTGACCACAATGCGGCATCGCGGCGGTCGTTTTGACCCAGGCTATCTATCTCAAATCTTTTCCTGATAGCGCTTAGTTCTGCATAATGATAGTCTTCCGGGAACAAACCAAATAACCTGGCATTTTCTAAAAACTGGAAAAGGGAATCGCCGTATGGCTTCCATTGTTCTTTGTAGCTCCAGAAAACGGCATAGTAATTTTTTTCATAGCTATATCTCACCAGTGTATCGTTGAACAGGACGAGAGAATCGCCGATGTCGCCGTTATTTTTTTTTGCATATTCCAGCAATGTTTTGATATTGTCTACTGCCTTTTCATTGAGCTGCTCGGGAGAAACGGCTATATCCTTTTGGGGAGGGCGCTTTGTATCGTTGCATGCAGCAACGAACAGCAGACATATGACGATCCAGGAATACGGAAAGGAATTATCCTTTTTATTCATATTTATTAAACAGGTGAAATTAGTGTGGCAAACTTATCTTTTTTCGATCAACTATTCTGTTAAACTGCAAAGGACGGGTTTCGCAAAAGTACGATCCATGTACAACTTATAAACGCTTCGCGTCGCAAGTTTTCAACAGTGTTTGCGGATAAAAGTACTGTTAAACTGGTACAATTTCAATCACAGCGTCCAGGTTGATAGGACCGTAAACATGGGGGAAAGTATCCGCCGCCGACGGCGACCAGTCAAATACCAGGCTGCTGTTGAGTTTTTCCGTATCAATGAGCAATTTGATAAGATTGGTTTGTCCTTCAAAATATCTATGCAATACGCCGGCAACCTGGCGGTCTTCACTACAGTGAATAAATCCTTCTTCATTCAATGAGGGATGCTCATAAAAGCCTTTTGTCTTCGCCTCGTTCCAGGCGTCAACCGAAGCGACATGGAAAATGACAGGCATGATAGTTAAGGTGATTTGCTAAGAGGGTATAATGCGCTTTATGTGTTGTTCAAGTAATAGCAGGTCGGCCAACACAATGGCCGTGACAGCCTCGAGTATCACCGGCACCCGTAGTGCAATACAAAGATCATGACGGCCTTTGACAGAGACAGGCTCCACTTTTTCAGTTTCCCAGTTCAGGGTAGTTTGTTCTTTTGGCGTTGATGAAGTGGGTTTGATCGCGATCCGGAATACCAGTTCATTCCCGTTAGTCAATCCACCTACTACGCCACCTGCATGGTTGGTCTTTGTTGTGCCATTCATATCTTCTATGGCATCGTTATGTTCACTCCCAAACATCTTTGCAGCGGCAAACCCGGTTCCAAATTCGACGCCTCGCACGGCGGGGATAGCAAATACCATATGACTCAAAACTGATTCCACCGAATCGAAAAAAGGCTCGCCCAGCCCTATTGGCAATCCTGTTGCACGGCACTCGATGATCCCACCGATGGAGTCTTTGTTGTCAATTGCTTTTTGCAGGCCTTTATCCAGGTCCTTTTCACCGCCGATCTCGAGGATGGTTGAAGTGACTGTGATGCCGACCTCACCCTTCGGCTCACTCTCCAAAGGAGAGGGAGAGACAGACCCCGATGAAAGATTTTTTCCTATTTCTTCGAGGACCCAGGGCATTTTTTGCAAAACCTGTTCGTTAGTAAATCTGATGAGACGATAGTCGTTTTCTTTCAACCAGGCAGATCTCAAGTTATCATATTGCATTTGACCTTCGAGATTGTGATATTCACCGTCAACCTCGACTATAAGTTTCTGTTCAAGACAAACAAAATCGGGTATGAATCCCGCTATTGCATGCTGCCTCCTAAACTTGCACCCCCCTATTTTTCTGTTTCTCAGTTCCTGCCATAATTTATTCTCGGCTTCAGTGGAATTCTTTCGATTCAGCTTCGCAAATTCAGACAGGTACTTCCATTGTTCAACTGAATTGGTAATGTATCCAGGTTTATTGGAAGCTCCTAGCTCCCCTCCCCTTTGGGGAGGGGTTGGGGGTGAGGTCTGAGGTGCGGTTTGGGGTAAGGTCTCTATTCGGGCCAGCAGCTTCTTCGCAATCACTCCCGCCGCCACTAATGCCACCGTCAATCTCCCGCTAAAATGTCCGCTGCCACGGTAGTCTTCAAATCCCCCTGCTTTATTTCGGGCGACAAAATCAGCGTGAGCTGCGTGTGTTTTTGTTTTCAAACATGATCGTAAGCGGCGCGCCAGTTGCCCTGTCATTGAATATCCCGCTTTTGAAGATCGGCAGGTCTTCTTCCTTCCGGGGAGTTGTTCCTTTTTGCGTTCCACCTTTTCTCCTTTCCAGGTCAGGTAAAAAATCTTCGACTGTCAGAGGTAAGCCTGCCGGGCAGCCGTCAATCACAATGCCTACTGATTCACCATGTGATTCACCAAAGATGGAAATTCGAAATAATCTTCCAAAGCTATTCATGAAATTTGAACTTGTTGTTTAAAGATACATCGGCCCGAAGCTTTCCCAAATCATCATAAAAATCAGGGTAAGATTTTTTTACTGCCTCTGCTTCTTCAATGACTGTTTCACCGCCAGCTTTTAAAGCAGCCGTTGTCAAAGCCATGGCTATCCGATGATCGTGTCTTGAGTGAACATAGGCGCCTCTGATCCCATCGCCACCATGTATGATCATGATATCGTCATTGAGCTCGATCCTGACACCCATTTTACCAAATTCCTCCTGCAACGTTAATGACCTGTTGCTTTCTTTATGTGTCAACCTGTTCACCCCTTTGATTTTCGTTTCTCCTTTGCAATAAGCTGCCAGGGCAACCAGGGGAGGAAAGAGATCAGGACAGTCCGTAGCATCGAAAGTGAATGCATTCATCTCGACCGGGTGCATTTTTATTCCTTTTGCTTCCATGGCCATTCCCGCATTTGCCGACATCAACGCGTCCACGATGGCTTTATCGGCTTGTGTCGATGTAAGGTCCAGTCCGCTCACGTTGATCGATCCCGCAATAGCACCAGCCACCAGTAAAAATGCACCACCGCTCCAATCGCCCTCTACGGTATATTCGTGAATCTGGTGTCCGGTGTCGCTGATTCGCTCCGCTCGCAATGACGGGTGTCCGGAGTGGAAAATGAATTCTTCATAGTTCCTGTTCTCAGGTATGCGCATACCAAACTTCCCCATTACATCCAATGTAAGATCAATATATGGTTTACTTTTTAAGTTCCGAACCTTTATCGAAACCGATGATGCTAACTCTCCTTCTCCTTTGGAGGAGGAGTTGGAGGATGACGCCGCATAGGCCAGCAGCAATCCCGTCAAAAATTGAGAACTCATAGACCCGTCAACCTCGATATTCGCCGGCTTTAATGGTCCCTGTATAATCAACGGCAGTTTCCCGTTATTGCTTATGACCTTAACACCCAGTTGCGGCAATATCTCATCAAAGAAATCCATGGGTCTCGTCAGCAGGCTACCTGAGCCATTGATCGTAATTTCCTGATTGCTCAGGGCAGCGATCGGAGTAAACATGCGGATGCTTAAACCGCTCTCGCCACAATCTATTGATACCGGAGAGCGGAGAGCGAAAAGTGGAAATCCCTCACTCACCACTGACCTGCCGTTAGCTATCGGGACACCCTCCATCTCTTTTACCTCTGCACCGAGACGCCTGATAATTTCCAGCGCCGCTCTGTCATCATTACTATGCCCGGGATTATGAATGATCGTCGTTCCTTTTGTAAGCAAGGCTAAAGCGCAGGCCCGCTGCATCGAACTTTTGGAAGCAGGAGCCTGGATGTTACCTTTTATTATCGAAGGTTGTATTGTTACTTTCACTATTGTATCTCAGTTATGATCGATTCTAGTTTGTTTACCGGTATCTGTTTTACTATTCCCTTTCCTATTTTTTCGAGCATGATATAATTCATCTCTTTTTTTTCCCGCTTCTTATCCATCTTCATCACGGCAAATACTTTTTGCCGGTCGAATTCAGCAAACGTCGGAAGGCCATATTTCGACAATAGTCTTACCACGCGATTAGCATCTTTAAAACCGGCGAGTTCTTCCGAAATCACCGAGGCATAGGCCATGCCGATTGCAATTGCATAGCCATGGGACAATTCATATTGATTTTCCAACGCATGACCCAATGTGTGGCCGTAGTTCAGCAACCGCCTGTCCCCTTTTTCAAATTCATCCTGCTGAACCACTTTGATCTTGATAATTGCATTTCGTTTTACCAGATCGGCCAGCGCCTTCTTATTTTGCCGAAACGTATTAAAAGTAGCGTCCTCCAGTTGTTTGAACATAGGCGCATCTTTTATACATGCATGTTTAATGATTTCGGCAAAGCCATTCTCCCATTCTATTGGTGGCAGAGTATTCATCAGGCTCATGTCGTGAAGAATAAAGGAAGGCTGGCGTATAATGCCGATCATATTTTTATAAACACCAACGTCAATCCCGTTCTTTCCCCCGATGGAAGCATCAACCATTCCAAGCAATGAGGTCGGCACAAAACCGAAATCGATCCCTCTCATGTAAATGGAAGCGGCGTAGC
>VBAT01000010.1:538661-606030 GCA_005884665.1 Bacteroidota bacterium | reverse complement strand
AACTGCTCTATGATGGTATCAATCGTTAATTGTACTTTGAACTCTTCTCCCGGTTTTATAACGATCATATTCCATCCTTTGAACCGGCTGGTATGAGCGGCATAAACATTTTCATCGGTAATAAGAATAGAATGATCCTGGTCGACAATCTTTCCAAGGTCCGAAAAGCTGCTATTGAAATAGTAGTCAGTTGAAGAATTGGAGAATCTGTAATTAATACCCCCAACTCCAGAAAGCGAGTTTGACGATTTTTTTTTCATCCGAAAATAAATTATCCGATTGCTCTGCGAATTAGCGATTATGTGACCCGCCGGAAACACGATACCTCTTGCTGAGCGTTGAACAGAACGATGAACGGAGTCCGCCAATTGGCGGGACAACTAAGTTGATAGTGGTAATGGAGGGCTCATCACCTGCCTACCGGCAGGCAGGCTCACGAATCCATTACTTTCTTCTGGTGATTGATACTTTCCATATGCACCGCGTCAAAATACTTCATGATAAACTCCTTGCTCAAGCCGTTCTTCTCTCCTTTCGCAAATGCTTTTTCAATAATCTCGTTCCACCGGTTTGTTTGCAGGATCGTGATATTATTTTCTTTTTTATACTGCCCGATCTGTTCCGCGATCTTCATACGCTGGCTGAGTATTTGCATCAGCTCGTCATCGAGATGGTTGATCTGTTGTCTTAGCTTTTCCAGCGCCGCATGGTATTCTTCCGAATTGATATCTTCTTTTCTCCAGATAATTTTGTCCAGCATTTCTTTCAACTGCTCCGGTGTCACCTGTTGCTTGGCGTCACTCCATGCCTTGTCAGGATCAATATGACTTTCAACCATCAAACCGTCGTAGTCGAGGTCCACCGCTTTCTGCATAATTTCAAGAAGTATATCACGACGCCCGCAGATATGCGAGGGATCATTGATCATGGGCATACCAGGATATTTCAATTTCATATCAATTGCGATGTGCCACATCGGCGCGTTACGATATTCGGTATTGCCATAAGACGAAAACCCACGGTGGATCAGACCAATTTGCTTGATACCTGCTCTTGCTACCCTTTCTACGGCGCCACTCCACAATTCCATATCGGGATTAACCGGGTTCTTTATCATTACCGGCACATCTATCCCTCGCAGTGCATCGGCCACTTCCTGTACACTAAAGGGGTTCACAGTTGTTCTTGCACCAATCCATAATACGTCCACATCAAAGGTGAGCGCATCCTGAACTTGTTTGCCGGTAGCCACTTCGACGGTTGTGGGAAGACCGGTGAGTTTCTTTGCTTGTTGCAACCAGGGCAACCCTTTTGCACCGATACCTTCAAACATGCCGGGTTTTGTACGAGGCTTCCAAATGCCTGCCCGCAGCATATCGATTTTGCCGGTAGCAGCCAGACGTTGTGCTGTCTGTACCACCTGTTCTTCCGTTTCGGCACTACAGGGCCCGCTGATAATTGCCATGCCTTTTGAACTGCTTCCTTTGCTGTTTCTTCGATTGTTTGCATAGTATAAATTGGTTTGTAAAGTTACGCCCCTGCTCTCAGGAGGCAATTATTTTTGTCATTTATTTACCCATCGCTTGCACTACTTCCCTTGCGACGCTCCGTTTATCGTTCCGTTCTCTATTCAACACATTTCGGCTCTTGCAGGACATGCGTCTTATTTCGTTCACAACCATCGAACGATGAAAATCATCTGCTACCGATATTATGTCCCTCCGGACAATGCATCGTTCAATATTCTTGCAATTGACGATTTGCCTGCTCGCTTTGTTTCGTTCACAACCATCGAACGATGAAAATCATCTGCTACCGATATTGCGTCCCTCCGGGACGATGATATATCTTGTATTGCCGGTGTCTTTACCTCTCACCTCTCACGTCTCACACAGGACACCTATTTAATTATTCTCCTGATCTTATTCGCATCCTCAATCAATTCTTTCAAGCCCTCTTTATTCCCTTTTTCAATGGTCTCTCTAAACTTCTTTAGCTGTTCAATATGTTCATTTAGCACATCCAGTACATTTTCCTTATTCTGCATAAAGATGGGAACCCACATGGCAGGGTTACTTTTGGCCAGGCGAACCGTGCTTTCAAAACCCGCAGAAGCCAGTTCGAAAATGGCCTGTTGCTCTTTTTCTTTTTCCAATACCGTATTCGCCAGCGCAAACGAAGTAATATGCGAGATATGGCTCACATACGCCGCATGCAGGTCATGCGCCTTTGCTTCCATCTCAAGCAACCGCATTCCAATCTTTTTATACATGGCTTTTGTCCATTCCAGCGCATCGGCATCGCTTTCGTCCGCATTACAAATAATAACGGCTTTGTTTTCATAAGCGCCACGCACGGCTGCCTGGGGACCGCTGTATTCGGTACCCCACATCGGGTGCGTGGCCACATATCTCCCCCTCTTGGGATGATCTTTTACTGCATTGATCGATTGTGATTTGGTGGAACCCAGGTCGATAACGATCTGTTTATCCACTTTATTCAATACCCCGGGCAAAAGTTTTACTAATGTATCTACCGGTATAGCCAGTATTATTACATCGGAAGAAGCAATAGCGTTTTCCAGCTCCATTATCTCATCAACCAACTCCCGATCCATAGCCTGTTGCTGGTGTATTTTGCTGGAATCAACACCGATCAATCGCGATGAGATCTTTTTTTCATGCAATTGAATGGCGAGTGACCCACCTATCAAACCGACACCTACTATTGCTATTTTCTTTCTCTCCATCTTCTGATATTATGAATTATGAATTGAGACTCTGCCGGGCATCCTGCATCCAGAATCAATTCTAAAATCTAAACTCTTAACTCTAAACCTGCCTACTGCGCCTTCGCGTATCAAGGCCGGCAGGCAGGCTTTCAACTCTTTTAATCGATTCTTCCAACTTCTCCAGCCTCGCACACAAACTCACTCTTATGAATTTCTTTCCTGCGCTACCGAATATTCCGCCCGGAGTAATGAAAACGTTCGAATTATATAACACGTCATCACTTAGTTCATAACCATCTTTATATTTTGCCGGTACCCTGGCCCATACAAACAGGCCGGCCTGTTGCTTTGAAAAGGTGCAACGCAGCTGGTTTAACAGTTCGAATACTTTATCTCTTCTTTCACGGTATGTTTTATTGACTTCATCATGCCAGTCTTTCCCGAGGCTCAATGCTTTGGCCGCAGCCAGCTGAACAGGCAGGAACATACCACTATCCATATTGCTTTTAAAACGTAATACTTCATCTATTCGCTCTTTTGCCCCGCAAACCATCCCCACCCTCCAGCCAGCCATATTGTGTGATTTACTCAACGAATTCAGCTCGATCACCCAGTCCTTTGCTCCTTCCACACTTAGGAGGCTCATGGGGTTTTCATTCAAAATAAAACTATAAGGGTTATCATGAATGATCAATATCTTGTGTTTCCGTCCAAACGCAACGATCTTTTCAAATAATTCTTTTGAAGGCAACTGTCCTGTCGGCATCTGCGGATAGTTGACAAACATCAGTTTCACTTTCTTCAATTTTCTTTTTTCCAGCTTGTCAAAATCCGGTTCGTAGCGATGACTCTCTTTCAATTTATAATCCACGCATTTGCCCCCGGCCAGTTTCACTGCGCTTCGATAAGTCGGATAGCCGGGATCAGGCACTAACACTTCATCCCCTTTATCAAGATAAGTCATGCATATGTGCATGATACCTTCCTTGCTCCCGATCAGTGGTAATACTTCAGCATCTGCGTCCAGTTGCACATCATACCATTTTTTGTACCAGTCGCTAACTGCTTTTCTCAAAACAGGAGATCCTTTGTATGACTGGTAAGCATGCACATTTGGCTTTGCACTTTCCTCCTGCAACGTTTTGATCACCTCGGGATGCGGCGGCTGATCAGGACTACCGATCCCCAGATTGATAATATTTTTTCCCTGCCTGTTCAATTCGTCGATCTCCCGCAGTTTCTGTGAGAAATAATATTCGCCTATGCCTTCTAGTCTTTTCGCTGTCTGAATCATGATCTCTTGTTTATTCTGTCGTTTTTTCCTTTAGTATGTTTATTTAACTGTCAGTATTATTCGCTGGTACCTTGTCAATGCCGGCACTCCATTATCTATTGCCTCGACAATGATATGAATGGTGTCACCTCTTTTCACCGAGGAAGGAATCGTCACCGTGGCTTTTCCGCTGATGGCCTTGATATTTACTTTTTCCCTCGAGCTTCCGGCTTCTACATATTGCCAGAAAGAAAAATTCACGTTGTCTCCATCAGGATCGGTTGCAATAGCCTCGATATCTATCGTCTGCCCCGGTGCCACAAATAAATTCTCTTTCTTTACCAGTACTTTCGGTGCATGATTGGCCTGCCTGAAATCTTTGACGCACCAGTCGGCGCGGGCAGCAAAATCCATTTGAATAGCTTCCAGCCATCGCACCTGCGCATAGGCTGCATCCATTTTATTAGTTATAGGATTGTAATCGGCGGTTTCCTGTCCATCTTCCCAGCGATTCGGATTAGCCTTTGATTGTTTTAATCGTCCTCCCCACCCGCCATATTCGGGATGCTGAAGATTGTCTAATCCCACATTGATCAAATGAAGGAAGGCAGGTGAATCTCCTTCTGAAATAAAATCGTATTGATCAAAGCTTCCCCATTGCCCGTTTTTTATCCGGGTGATATCACCATGTACATGCTCGCTGTCTCCCGCCTGCTTTTGACCGTCGCCATAACTGTAATACATTTTTGTCAATGGGCCGTGGTTATTAATAATGTTCGCGCTCATAAATTTTCCCTCGAACAATGGATATAAACTTTTATCCATCGCTCTTTTCCATCCATATGCCAGGCACCAGAACTGGCTGGCGTTATAATAAATCCTGACATCTTTCCAGTGTATTGAAATATAATTTCTGTAGGTGGCGTCCTGGTCGAGGATAGCATAAATAATTGCTTTGTCGCATACTTTTTTATAGATCCTTTGCCATTCGCCGGTATTTTTATATTGATCTTCGATAGACTTCAATGCTCTCGCAATGGTATTAGTTCCACCCCAGACCTGTAAATAAATGGGCGACCTGGTATTATCCAGCAGTTTCTTTTTTATAAAATCTGAACCTTCTGTATCGTGATCCATTTCACCTTCAAAATCTATATTACCCACCTTGACAAGAGTTCGCAAATAAGCCGCCGTTGGAAAACCTTTAGCATGCGTGCTTAGTTTAGGATATACTTTTTCATAAGCATTTATCAGATCGCTCATCCAGGAAGTGCCCGGCCAGCGCAAGCTTGTTTTTTCGCCATACATTCTTTTTGTCATTTCCATTTCGGAAATAAACTTGGTTCCCCTGTCATCTCCTTTGTAATGCCACATCGAACTGCTATAGACCAAACCCTCGATCGTAAATTCATTTGAATACAACAACATTCTTATAAATGAATCGACATCATCGATCTCCCCGTCTGTCGTAATGATGGTCCGTGGCTTTTCTGCCGGTTGTTGCTGGCACAAACCGGGGATGGTGAGAAGGAAAAACAATATGGCTGTTACTGGCTTCATTGATAAGTCATTTATTCATTATTTCCACACTCCTCTTTTATAGACACCATAAATTTTGATTTCTTCCGTCAGTGGTCTTATTACTTCCATCACTTTTTCAAACTGCCCAATACTATCGAATTCCATATCCGCATGAAAGCTGTATTTAAAATCGCTTCCGGGAATGGGAAAGCTTTGTAGTTTGCTTAAATTAATTCCGCCTTCGGCGATTTTCATCAGCACTTTTGCCAGGCTGCCGCGCGAATGGTCGGTATGAAAATTCACCGAAGCCTTGTTGGCATCATTCACCGGTCGTGCCATATCCTGCCGCTGCACTACGAGGAAACGGGTATAATTATTCTTCAAAGTTTGAATATTGGGGGCCAGGACGTCCAACTCATATAATTCAGCAGCAAGCCTGCTTGCGATGGCGGCAATATGTTTGCTTTTGTGCTGATGAATATGTTTTGCACTCAGGGCCGTGTCTTCTGTCTCGACCAGCTTCCATTTGTGTTTATCTAAAAAACCATAACATTGCTGTAATGCCATCGTATGTGAATGTACTTCGCGTATATCTGCCAACTTTACCCCGGGATTGACCAACAGGTTTTGTCTTATTTGCAGGTAAATTTCACCAATGATCTTCAGGTTTGATTTTTGTAACAGGTTATAGTTCGCCAGTATGCTTCCTGCAATCGAATTTTCGATCGCCATTATACCACCCCCGCTTTCTTTTTTATTTTCTGCCAGCTTCACTACTTCCCTGAATGTATCGCAGGGAATCACCTGTACATTTTTACCATAGAACAATTGAGCCGCAACCTGATGAAAGCTGCCTTGATAGCCTTGTATGGCGATACCCGCTCGTCCCGGCCCCCCCGGCCCCCCTACCCCCCAAGGAGGGGTCTTAGAACCCGCACCTATGTCGCCTCCAACTGACTCGAACTGTTTTGAATAATCTTTCATGTCATGATTTTATCTTCATCACAAGTTTAAACGACCTTCTAGCTTTCCGGATTCCAAAGCCCCTCCTTCGGAGGGGTGGGGAGGCCGTAAAACACGAATCCCGGCTTTTGGCCGGGACTCTTTATGTTGATTTTAGTTACTCTATTTTGTTTTCAACAAAAGCATACCCGGCTTCTTTCCAAAAAAGAAGTAATAAAAGTAAAAGCTAAAGTATGTCTTTGTGATTGTCATAAAACAAATATAACCCGAACGGTTATATCAAACAATTTTTACTGCTATTATTTTTAACTACCGCGCTCAGCAGGGTTCATCCTTATTTTCCGGCCCTTGAAATTCTTTCCGTCAATTGATTTCATCATTTTCTTTGCAGCACCCGGTTCAATTTCGATCCAGCTGTTCATTTCCTTCATATCAATACGACCCAGTACCTCCTTTTTCAGTTCACTCATATCCAGTATAAATTGAAGGAAACTGGCTTTATAAAAGCCATCTTTTGTTCCAAGATTTACAAACAATCGTTGGTAATTTCCGTTTGCCCCGCTAGTACGACCTCCAAAGGTTCTGCCCTGGGTATCTTTATGTACTGATTTCTGGGTGCGCTCTGTCCTTTTTTCTTCCCGGAGATTGAAATCAGCTGCATTCTCATAATATTTCAGGAAGCGGTCAAACTCCAGTGCAGCCACGCGTTGTAATATTTCTTCTTTTTCAACAGACGCAAACTTTTCTCTCAATACAGGCAGGTATGTTTCATATTCTCCGTGACTGATATCGGCCAGCAGCATTTTGTCGATAAAATGGAAGAATTGTTTCCGGCAAACATCTTTGCCAGTCGGAATATCCAGCTTATGAAAACGGTTAATGATCAGTCGTTCTATCTGCCTCAGGCGAAAAACTTCTCTTGGCGTGATGATAGAAATGGAAACGCCACTTTTTCCAGCCCTCCCCGTTCTTCCACTCCTGTGTGTATACACTTCCATATCGTCAGGCAGTTCGTAATTAATAACATGCGTGATACCCTGTACATCGATGCCCCTTGCTGCCACATCGGTAGCAATCAATAACTGGAGATTCTTTTCCCGGAATCGGCTCATTACTTTGTCCCGTTGCTGCTGGTTAAGATCGCCATGTAAAGCATCGATATCATATCCTTCCCGGATCAGGGATTCAGTTATTTCCTGCGCGTTGGCTTTTGTTCTGGTAAATATTATTCCGTACAGGCCGGGATTAAAATCGATGATGCGTTTAAGAGTTTCATACCGGTTTACCTGCTGGGTAATATAATATTGATGATCGATAGTAGAAGCTCCGGCGTTCACTTTCCCGATGGTGATTTCAAAGGGCTGCTTCATATACCGTTTGCTTACCTGTCTTATTTCGGCAGGCATGGTGGCGCTGAACAACCAGGTGCTTTGTCTTTCGGGTGTATTCTTTAAAATAAATTCAATATCATCCTTGAATCCCATGTTGAGCATTTCATCGGCTTCATCCAGCACCACGTAATGGATGCGTGTGAGGTCAATGGCCTTTCTTTCGATAAGATCGATCAGTCGGCCGGGAGTGGCCACCACGATATGAGTACCTCTTTTCAGCTCTCTGATCTGCATGGTGATCGAAGTACCACCGTATACTGCGGTCACCGCCACATTTTCTTTTTTGTTTTTAAATGAACCCAGGTCCTTGGCGATTTGCAGGCACAATTCTCTCGTTGGGCAAATGATCAATGCCTGCGGAAAGCGATCGGCTTTATTGATAAGCTGGAGAAGCGGTAGTCCAAACGCCGCGGTTTTACCCGTGCCTGTTTGAGCCAACCCTATGAAATCTTTCGTTCCCTGCAAGAGAACGGGAATAGCTTTTTCCTGAATGGCGGTAGGCTGGGTAAATCCCAGGGCCTGGATAGAATGTAACAGTCCTTCTTCAATTCCTAATTCGTCAAATGTGGTCACCGGCTTATGTATTTAATTATTGTAGCGATTTGGGCGCAAAGGTAGCACGGATTGGGCTGATTTCCCTGAAAAACAGCCACTGGATGCTAGATACGAGATGCTGGATGATGGATGATAAAGCGGGATCTGACGACAGTAGTTCGCAACCCACGATTTTCTGTGAAGGGTGTCGCCATCGCCTCTCTCTTTCGGAGAGGGGTTCGGGGATGAGGCTGGCCTAAAAAAAACTATCCCGAAAAAGATCGGGATAGTTCCTTTAACGATTGCTTGCCATCAAAAGCTTATATGCTCTCCAGGCAATCAAAAACCTGGTAGATTAGTGCTTAGTAGTATCAACATGAAGAGTATCCTTCATAATTGTTGTATCAGTCATCGGCTTCAGAGCGTCCAGAGAATCCTGGGTGTGCTTCTGTGCGATGCTGTCGTCAATTCTTTTTTGTTCTTCAGAAGAAGTAGAATTGTTACAAGCAGCGAAGCCTAAACTGGCAACTGCTAACACGACGAAAAGCTTTTTCATTTTGTGATTTTTTGAGTTTTGTGAAATATTTCGCTGGTTTATACCCGAATGGGAAAAAGGTAACCCCAATCTTTAAACTTTTTTTTCCAGATGGCTGAGGGTTACTATTTTTAAAAAAATGTATTAAATACCGGAAGAGTGAAACAAGAAGGCAACGAGAAAGCTTTGCTATTGGGACTGGCACGAAACGAAAGAAAAGCCGTAGAGACGATCTATAAGGAGAACTATAATATGGTTCAGAGCCTGATAATCAACAACAACGGCTCGACGGATGACGCAAAAGACATCTTCCAGGAGGCAATGATAGTTCTTTATGAAAAGGCTCGTTCAGGCAGTTTTGAGCTGAATTGCCAGATCAAAACCTACGTTTATTCGGTTTGCCGGCGTTTATGGCTGAAAAGACTGCAGCAGGCTAACCGGTTTATGGAAATTGCCAATATTGAGACCGTAGTGCCTGTAGATGAGGATATGGAAGGGCATGAAAAAAGGAACAGGGAGTTTGGGATGATGGAAAAAGCCATCGACAGCCTGGGAGAACCCTGTAAAAGTTTGCTCGAAGCCTACTACCTGCAAAAAAGAAATATGCAGGAAATCGCATTCCAGTTTGGATATACGAATGCTGAGAACGCCAAGAACCAGAAATACAAATGCCTGGTGCGGTTAAAGAAAATATTTTTTACTCACTATAAAAACGGAGACAGTGATGAATGAAAAGAACGACATAATGATCCTGGATGCTGTTGAACGTTATATCCGTGGTGAAATGAACCCGGATGAAAGGCTGCATTTTGAGAATCTTCGCAAAACCAATTCTGAAATCGATCAGTTGGTGGTGGAGCATACCCTGTTTTTGCAGCAGATGAACCGTTTTGGTGAGTGGCAGAAGTTTAGAACGGCATTGAACGAAGTACATACTGATCTCGCTGAACAGGGTAAGATCAATTCAGATCAGTTGAAGGGTAAGGCGAAAGTGGTTTATCTCTGGAAGCGTTACAGGAAAGTGGCTGCTATCGCCGCCTCTATCGCTGGCATCACCGCAATTTCCATTTCTACACTGGTATGGTCCATATCACCCCAACCTTCCGACGATAAACTTAAAATGTTGGACAGAAAAGTGTTAGCCCAGGAAGTAGCAACGAATAAGATCCAGAAAGATCTTAATAACGTAAAAAATAATGTAGAGAAAAAAGCAGATGCGCCGGCTTTTGTTCCAAAGACTGCCGCAACAGGTTTCCTTATCAATGGCAGGGGTTTCATGATCACTAATGCGCATGTTGTAAAAAAATCAGAACATATCAGGGTATTTAATACTAAAGGCGAACAATTCAATGCATTTGTTGTGAGGCTTGACCCGGTGAGAGATGTAGCTATCATAAAAATTGATGATCCACAGTTCAAAACTGCCGCTTCACTTCCTTATGGCATCAGTAAGAACACTTCCGATATTGCCGAACCGGTCTTTACACTCGGCTTTCCGCGTGAAGAAGTTGTTTACGTTTATGGCGAAGGGTATATGAGTGCCAATTCAGGATTCAAAGGCGATACATTAAGCTGCCAGATCACTGTTCCTGCCAACCCGGGCAATAGCGGTGGCCCGGTATTCAATCGCAATGGAGAAGTAATCGGTATTCTCAGTGCCCGCGAAACCGATGCCGAAGGAGCTGTGTTTGCGATTCAATCAAAGTATATTTATAAAGCGATCGAAGAGTTGAAGAAAAATAAATATTATGAAGGTCTCAAGGTTTCTTCCAAATCCACGATCAGCGGTCTTGATAAAGTACAACAGGTAAAAAAGATCCAGGATTATATTTACATGGTAAAAGGAGACTAAATTGTATACATCATTATAAAAAAAGCCATTCGCTACAACGAATGGCTTTTTCATTTATATAACTCTGATTACGACCAGAGCCGCTCGGGATATTCCCCTTTGTTGATCAATTCTCTTAAACTTTTCTCCACTGCAGGGGCATCTTCTTTGTACGTAACTCCAAACCATTCGGCAGTGGTAGGAATTACCTCGATAGTGCCTCCATCTCTAATAAAACGATCGGCTACGATTGGAATAAAGAATTCGGCTTTTGGATCGTTGATATTATTCTGTAAGAATTCCCTGAACACTTTTTGCGTATAACCGAAAAATGCAGGATGAAAACACCAGAAGTTCATGGAAACGCTGGTATCGCGGGGCAATTCACGTGGCTCCATGTTGTCCTCGCAAACAACCTTCCCGTCTTTTTCAGAAATATTAATACGTTCGGTGATCCCGGCAAGATTACCGATCTTATCCAGGGTACATACCCCCCGGTTTACAGTTCCGTACGCGGACAGGGTTTTCAAAAGATCATACCCGATGATCGCATTGTTCGTTTCTGTGCAATCATTGATCAGGAAATCTGCTGAATCGGTAAAGGCCTGCATTCCATAAAAATCGTCGGCATTGATAACAGCAAAGGGCTCCTTTACACAATCCATGGCACAGAGAACTGCATGAGCCGTACCCCAGGGCTTCTTTCTGTCAGCCGGGATAGAAGCGCCATCGGTAAACATGTCCATTTCCTGGAAAACATAATCTGTAGCAATCTTCCCTTTTAGTTTCGGTTCGAATATGCTTTTAAAGTTATCGGCAAACTCCCGGCGTATGATAAAAGCCACTTTCCCAAATCCTGCCCGGATAGCATCATAAATAGAATAATCCATGATCGTTTCCCCGCCAGGCCCGAATCCCTGGATCTGTTTCATACTTCCGTAACGTGAGGCCATGCCGGCCGCCAGTATTACCAGTGTAGGCTCCATAATAGTTATAAATTTGACGCACGAAAATAGCTTAAAATCGCCAAGCAGCTTATCTATTTTTCATGCAATTATCTTTTGAATCCATTACTGAAGATCCCGTTCATTTGTTTGAAAAAAATAATATCCGGGTATCAGTTTTACGCCTGGATAGGATTCATCCGGTGATCTCCGGCAACAAATGGTTCAAGCTGAAATATTATTTAGAGGATGCTAGGCAACAACATAAAAAAAAGATAGTCACTTTTGGTGGCGCCTGGTCGAATCATATTGTTGCAACCGCAGCTGCCTGCGCCTGCGAAGGTTTTTCATCGGCAGGTATTATCCGGGGTGAAACGCCTGCTGTTCTTTCTGCCAGTTTGCTGAAAGCACAGGAATATGGAATGGAATTGCATTTTACCAACCGTACAGATTACGGCGAAAAAATAATTCCCGCGGTGCTGGACCACGAACAATGCTATTTTATCAACGAAGGCGGATATGGAAAGAAAGGCGCGAAAGGTGCAGCCGGTATATTAGACTATTGTCAACCCGGATTTACTCATTGCTGCTGTGCTGTGGGCACGGGAACTATGATGGCGGGACTTGTTAACGCCGTATTGCCGGAACAAAAGGTTATTGGTATAAGTGTACTGAAAAATAACCTCGAAGGAGAAAAACAAGTTCAGCAGTTACTGAATGAGGAAAAAAAGGACTGGCAGATCGTTCACGATTATCATTTTGGCGGATATGCAAAATATACTGACGTGCTGATCCAGTTTATGAATGAATTCTTTAGCAGTACAAACATTCCATCGGATTTCGTATATACAGGGAAACTCTTCTTCGCGGTTTCCGATATGATTCGGGACGGCTTTTTTCCACCAGGAAGTAATTTACTATTGGTTCATAGCGGGGGATTACAGGGGAATAGTTCATTGGGAAAAGGAAAGTTAATTTATTGAGATTTACTGGCTGCTTGCACTATCTTTGAGCCATTCGAAATCGAAGCGATCCGGAACTTGATCCATATCTTAATATGAACAAACTATTACTGGTCTTATCTGCTCTTATCGCCTGCATCTCCCTGCAGGCACAGGATACTCTCCCGAAATTTTCCGTGAAGAATGTTGGGTTCAACCGTGTGATCGTAGATTGGGTCAACACATTTAGTGATATCCGCCAAATAAGCATACAACGCTCTCCCGACAGCCTTAAGAATTTCAAAACAATTGCTACTGTTCCCGATCCCCACAATCCGCAGAATGGTTATGCTGATAACAAGGCAGAGAACGATCATATGTTTTACCGGCTTTACATATTGCGTGACAAAGGCATGTTTATTTTCAGTAGCACAAAAAGACCGGTGTGGGATACGGCCACAACTGGAAAAACAATGGCTGGCAGGCCAGATAAACCATCTGCGATCATTCCGTTGATCCCCGGTGACAGCACTTCCCGTGGTTCAGCGCTTACCAGCAACAGGCCGAAGGTGGAAGGATGGGTGCCTTCCAAATTTGTATATACCAATAATCATGACGGTTATATTAAGATCAGTTTGCCAGAAGATGAAGATAAAAAATACAGCATCAAATTTTTTACATCTGATGATAAGTTCCTGTTCGAATTAAAAGATATCAAGGAGAGAACATTTAAACTGGATAAAACAGATTTTTATCGTTCAGGCTGGTTTAAGTTCGAGTTGTATGAAGATGGAACGCTGAAAGAGAAGAACAAATTTTTTCTGCCGAAGGAATTTTGAATGTTATGGTTAGTGTCGACACTAAGCATAACATTGATACTAAAAACTTTACCGCGTAGCATCTACCAATTCCACGTCAAACACTTTCTCAAAATTCCTCTTCACTTTTTTCTTTGCTTCGTCAAAATCCACCTTGTGTCCCAGCTCTTTCTCTATCGAGGTCACCTGTTTGTTTTGAATACCACAGGGAATGATGAAATTGAAATGACTAAGATCGGTATTCACATTTAGCGCAAACCCATGCATCGTGATCCACCGGCTGCTGCGCACACCGATTGCACAGATCTTTCTTTCTTTTCCTGGTATACCAGCATCTATCCAGACGCCGGTTTCACCACTTGAACGGCCGGCTTCAATTCCGTACCCGGCCAGTGTTAGAATACTCACTTCCTCAATACGACGAAGGTATTTGCCGATATCGGTCTCGAATTTTTCAAGATCTAAAATGGGATAGCCAACGATCTGTTGCGGGCCATGAAAAGTGATATCGCCACCTCGATTGGTCCGAAAGAACTCTATCCCTTTAGCCGAACGCATTTCTTCATTGATCAACACGTTTTCAATATTGCCGCTCTTCCCGAGAGTATAAACAGGAGAATGTTCTACGAAGAGAAGATGGTGCTCAGTCGATAGTCGATAGTCGGCGTCATTGCGAGCGGAGCCAAGCGAAGTCGATATTCCGGAGTCCGGAGCCCGCACTTCTTCGGCGGTTTGGTTAAAGACCAGCGATTTTCTGCGCACATTCTCCTGCAATAATTGCTCCTGGTAGTCCCAGGCTGTTTTATAATCTATTATACCCAGGTCTTGGAATATGACGGTTTGTTTATGCATAAATCAATTTGCAAAAGTAATGACAAAGCTCCAACCATTACCTTTGGGGTTATGCCAAAAGAAGTACAAGAAGATAATCCCAATACCCAGGATAACAACGACGATCTGTACGAAAGGTTCAGCTTTAAAACCGATAAGGGACAGGAACCTTTACGCATCGACAAATTCCTGATGAACAGGATCGAAGGCGCTACGCGGAACAAACTTCAGCAATCCATTAATGCAGGCATGGTGCTGGTCAACGGTAAGGATGTGCGGCCTAACTACAAAGTAAAGGCGTTGGATGAGATTATTGTGTATTCGGACATGAGCCCGGAGGAAATGGAGATCATTCCCGAGAAAATCCCCCTGAATATTGTCTACGAGGACAATTCACTCATGCTGATCAACAAACCCGCCGGAATGGTGGTGCATCCTGGCAGCGGCAATTATTCCGGCACATTGCTAAATGGCATAGCCTGGCACCTGAAAGAGCTGGACCCACAGTTTAAAGAAGAAAGCCTCCCCCGATTCGGGTTGGTTCACCGGATAGATAAAAACACCAGCGGCCTGCTGGTGATCGCCAAAACTGATACGGCCATGCGCCTGCTGGCCAAACAATTTTTTGATCACACGATCCGACGACAATATGTAGCCCTTGTATGGGGCGAACTGCAAAACGACGAAGGAACTATTATCGCACACGTGGGACGTCATATGCGACTGCGAAAACTATTTGAAGCTTATCCCGAAGGTGAACATGGCAAGGAAGCGATCACGCATTATAGAGTTTTGGAGCGCTTTGGATATGTAACATTGGTGGAATGCGTGTTGGAAACCGGCCGCACCCACCAGATAAGAGTGCATATGAAGTATATCGGCCATCCTTTATTCAATGATGATTTTTACGGCGGCGATAAGATCGTAAAAGGAACCGTTTATGCTAAATACAAACAATTTGTCGAAAATTGTTTTGCTATCTGTCCGCGTCAGGCCCTGCACGCAAAGACGCTTGGTTTTACACATCCCGAAACAGGAAAAGAAGTTTTTTTCGATACTGAACTGCCGGAAGATATTAAGCAGGTGATCGAAAAGTGGAGAAAGTATACGGCCAGTCGATAGTCGTCTGGGAAGTAGTATTTGGCCGATTTTACTGCTGGGCGAAATCGAAAAGAGTAGCGGTGAACACCCCTCTTTCCCTTTTTTTAAAAATGACATCCCAGTCGCCAGTATATCGAAGCAGTCTGGGTACCAGGTATTCGCCGAATTTCATCAGTTGTACTTCCATGTGCACCGAAAAATCATAGACACCGGCGCGGTAACTCATATCATAGTTGCGGGCCATTACTTCCATTGTTTTGGCATTGAACCAGGTGACCATATTGTCAATAACGATCCGGTCTTTGTCAGCAGCCGCGAGATCTTCCTTTGCTTTTATCGAAAATACATAACAGGACTGTCCCTCGTAGTCCTGCTGGTCGATGGAAAAATCATATAGCTCCGCCACATCCGGGTCAAAAATGTTTATCTTATTACCAATAAAAGGGATGCCAGGTATTTTTTTACCGGGGTTGAAGAACAACATCTTCAACTGCTCTTTATTCTTAGCAATGCCTTTTTTGTCTTTCGCGTCGAACCGCACTCCCTTCACAATATTTGTCTCTCCGCATACTTTACCGTTGGTAAAAAACAAACCCGCATATAGTTCGGCAGTATAATAATTGTAGTTATGGCGTTCATCATAAAAATCACCTTCGGTGGTTTCGTTGAGCACTTCCATGGTACGGCAACCATTGGCCCGGCGTTGTTTTGTTTTGCTTTGCAGGCTGGCTTTCTGTTTTCCTTTTTTATCCAGCAGACGGATATCGTTAAGCGAAGTAAAGTTTAAAACGTGGAGATTGCGGAAGGCCTTATAAAAAGTGGTATCATTCTTAACTCGTTCAATAAATTTAGGCACATCAATATCATTCCGGACGATCACTTCCGAAAGGCTGATCATTTTCGCCAGGCGTTCATTGTCTAATGAATCTTCCTGCGCATGACAAAAAGTAGAAATAAAAAAAGAAAGAGTAAAAGATAAAAATTTATTCATCGGTTTCCATCCGCTATTTTTTTTCTGCCTGTTTCTGGCATCGGATGCGGGGATGCTGGATACCGGATACTGGATGCTAGGTATTGACTAGTCGATAACGACACCGTTGCATCTAGCATCGATCATCCAGCATCCCTTGCATTATTTCTCCGGGAACAACATCTTGTAGTCCACGTTCACTTTTCCCTTCGATATATCTGCCAGCTTCCCTTTCATCAGTTTCCTTTTTAGTGGAGGAAGATAGTCGATGAACAGCTTGCCTTCGATATGATCGTGTTCATGCAGTATCACTCTCGCGGTAATGCCGGTAAAGGTTCTGGTATGTGACTCGAAGTGCTCGTCACGGTATTGAAGCGTGACTGTTTCCACCCGATAAATATCCTCTCTTATCTTGGGAATACTCAGGCAGCCCTCATTGTAGGCCCATTCTTCTCCTTCCTCTTCGATAATATGAGCGTTGATAAAGACCGCTTTTAAACCAGGTGTATCTGGAAAATAGTGTTCTTCCTCATCTTCCTTCAGATTGCGGAATATCTGTTCGGTATCTATTACAAATAAACGGATGTCTTTATTCACCTGGGGGGCCGCAAGGCCTACACCATTGCTGTTGTACATGGTTTCCCACATATCAGCGATCAGTTTTTCGATCCCCGGGTAGTCTGGCATGATGTCCTGGGCGACCTTTCTCAATACCGGGTGGCCATAGGCGACGATAGGTAAAATCAAATTTCTAAGTTTAAAGTAACAGCAAATTTAACTCTTCCTAACTTATTAACCATTCAACCATTAACCTTTAAACGTGTCACCCCTGTGCTCTTAAGTACTCCTGCAATAAGATCGTAGCAGCGATCTCATCGACCAATGCCTTATTTCTGCGTTGCTTTTTCTTCAGGCCCATATCAATCATAGCCTGTGAAGCCATTTTAGAAGTGAACCGCTCATCTACTTTTTTGATGGGGATAGCTGGAAAAATTTTTTGCAATTCTTTAATACACTTTTCAACCAGTGGAGTGGCATGTGTATCGGAATCATCCATATTCTTTGGTTCACCAATGATGATCAGTTCTACAGTTTCCTTGCTGAAATAATCTTTTAAAAACGGGATCAATTGCTTCGATTCGACTGTAGTCAATCCGGTTGCGATGATCTGCAAAGGGTCCGTTACGGCGATGCCGGTGCGTTTTAAACCATAGTCTATGGAAAGTATGCGGGACAAGAAAGAAATTTTAAAGTTTACAGATCACCGGTTAGAGTTGGAAATATGAATTATGAGTTATGAATTGAGGATTTATGAAGATATCGGCAATTACGAAAATAGAGAAGACAACGGAAGCGATGCCATTGGCGGTCATAAAAGCCAGGTTGACCCTTTTCAGATCATTGGGTTTTACGATTGAGTGCTGATAAATTAACATGCCGATGAATAGCACTACCCCGGCCCAGTACAACCAGCCAAAATATCCATAAATGCCCGCAGTTATTATCGCCGCTGCGCTGCATGCATGCAATAGTTCCGATACACGTAAAGCTTTAGCTTTTCCGAGTGAAGCCGGGATGGAATATAATTTCTGTGACCTGTCGAACTCTTCATCCTGTAACGCATAGATGATATCAAAACCGCTGACCCAAAAGAAAACCGCTAGAGAAAAAAGTATTGGCAAGAAGGCAAATCTTCCGCTAATAGCCAGGTAAGCTCCGATGGGCGCAAGTGACAAACCAAGTCCCAATATAAGATGGCAAAGCGGCGTGAATCTTTTGGTGTAACTGTATCCCAGTACAACCAGCAAAGCAACTGGCGACAGGAGGAAACAAAGCCAGTTTATAAAAAAAGTGCAGGCAACAAACAAGAGGCAATTGATAATCGTAAAAAGCAGAACGCTGTTGGCTCGAATGATACCCGCAGGTATTTCCCTGATGGCTGTCCTGGGATTTTGAGCATCGAAGCTGCGATCGAGATAACGATTAAAAGCCATGGCAGCGCTGCGCGCAAAAACCATGCACAGGATAACCAGCGTGAACTTGAAAAGAAATATCCAATTCAGGCGATGCGGATGACCATTGGTAAACCATATCTTAAATTCATAGTTTCCTTCCGACAGATCCCGTAAAAAGGTCTGGCCAGCAAGGAAAAACCCGATCATCGCAAAAGGCATCGCGAAAATTGTATGCGAAAATTTTATTAGGCTTAAATAGCTTTTGACTTTACTCATCGGACATTCAACATTTGACATTCGATTGCTTCCTTCTTTGGCCTCTTCCTCCCATCTCCCTCTCCTGGTTGCTTCTCCCGCTTTTCAGCGGGATCGCAATGATAGGGAGGGCTAGCTACATTCGTTGCCTCGTAAGGTGCAGTCATAGTGACTATTCAAAATTCATCATTCAATTGCTTCGCTCCGCTCGCAATGACAATTCAAAGTCTTAGCGTCGAACTTCATTTAACATTCATCATTGTCCTTACCAGCTCCCATAAAACAACCCCCGCCGCCGTAGCAATATTCAGGGAGTGCTTCATACCCAACTGTGGGATTTCAATGCAGCCATCGCTGATATGAATGGTGGATTGTTCAACCCCGGTTACTTCATTCCCAAAGATCACGGCCAGTTTTTCACCTTCAGTAAAACCGACCTCCTGCAATGGCTTGCTGTCTTCAGCCTGCTCCACGGCCAACACCCTGTATTTTTTACTTCTCAGTTCTTCCACAGCTTCACCGGCAGTTCTAAAATATTTCCAATCTACCGTTTCCTCCGCTCCCAGGGCTGTTTTCTTTATTTCCTTGTGAGGCGGTTTGGCAGAATAACCGGTAATATAGATGGCTTCAATCAAAAATGCATCGGCTGTTCGGAACACACTGCCCACATTGTAGGCGCTGCGGATGTTTTCCAGCACAACGATGATAGGAATTTTTTCAGACCGCCGGAATTCCTCCACTGACTTGCGGCCCAGCTCTTCCATGCTCAGTTTTCGCATGGCGCAAAGGTAATATCAGAGGGTCAAACCCCAGGTAATTAAACTGTTTACTTCCTCCCCTAATCCATTCACGCGAAGGTCAGAGCGTTTATGACCCAATCTGACGATCACAATCTTTTTTGAAGGAATAACAATGATGTATTGTCCCAGGATCCCACGTGCATAAAAAATATGCGAATCAGCCGGGCTGATCCACCATTGGTATCCATAATATGTACACGGCATACCGGAATCATCGGGGATATTGCAGGGCGTGACCGATTGCCTGTAATAATCCATATCGATGACGGGATTGCCCTTCCAACGGCCGCTGTCGAGCATCAATTGACCGATCCTGGCAAAATCACGGGCATTGGAATTAAAACAACAATATGCCTTTTCAATTCCATTCTTTTTGTCGGTACTCCATAATGCAGGATGTTCGGCACCTAATGGCTGCCAAAGCTTCTCGCTGGCATACTGGCTTAAAGATTTACCGGTTGCTTTTTCCACGATCAAACCAAGTAGTTCAGTATCTCCGGATTTATAATCATGAAGACTACCTGGCTCCTTCACGATCTTTACACGGGTGGCCGTTTTATAGATATTACTGCCATAATAGGCTTCGGTAGTTATAGACAATGGGTTTGCATAGGCTTCATCCCAATCACTCCCGCTGCTCATGGTAAGCAGATTTTTTATTTTCAGGTTGGCAGCCAGCCCTTGCCTGAATTCAGCTAAATAATTACCCACCGGTTCATCAACTGATTTTATTTTACCTTCTTTGATAGCCGCGCCGACGAGCAGGCTGGTTATACTTTTTGCCATTGAAAAAGAATTGGACCAGGAAGAATCGCTGTACCTGCCCGAATATTTTTCATAAAACAAAGAGTCGTTCTTTATCACGACAACAGCTACAGTGTTTAATCTTTTCAGGATTTTATCCAATTCATCCGGCGGATTGGTCTTATTAAAATTCACCGACACCGGCCAGGGTTGCGGCAAAGAAATATTTACAGTGTCATTGCTGAAGATCTTGTAATCATCGATGCCGGCAAAATTGTACCAGACTGCTTTAAAAAGGTAGGTCTTGCCTGAAATGACAGCATAAGCGCTGAAGAGAAAGATGATAACAAACAGAACAAGGAAAAAACGTTTGATAAATTTTATCATAGTGATGGCTTTGAATGAACCAATCTCGCCTGCTCAATCCAAGCATCGGCAAACGATCACTGCTTCATCGCTTTTTGAACAATTCTTTCGCCGGATGAAGTTTGGAAACTGAAAAAATAAACCCCGCTCATCCAGGCCGCAGAAGGTAAATGAAAAGTATTGGTACCCGATATAAGATTATATTTCGCTTCATAGACCTTTCTTCCCAACACATCAAATACATTCATGCTGATCTCTTGTGAAGAAGGCGACTGGATACCAACAGAACCATTACCGGAAAAAGGATTGGGAACAAATGAAACACTAACTGATGAGGGCGAAGCAGCGATAAGATCACTACAGGTGCCCGTATTCGGAATATAATAATCTATCCATTGCAATCTTGCCGCGATCCATGTTTTCAATGCGCTTATCTCGCCTTCATAGCTAGCTGGGATAGGTTGTGCGTTGGGCCAGACATATACACCCAATACAGGCCAGCGTTGAAAATGGCGTGTCCGGGCCTCATTGACTAAGTTAAATACAGAATCAATTAACGAGTTCAAATGTGTTTCGCTTAGTATCGTTTGTCGCAATTGCTTCCAGCGGCAACGCAGGTTACTTTTGAATGCTGTATCGGCCATAAAATTATTCCACCAGAAAGGCACTAGTCCCGCTCCATCACCCGGACACACATAATTAAACTGGTAGGCCCAGCCAGTAGTTTTGCTTCCGTCACAATAATCGGCGTTGCGGAATGCAAGATCATAGTCCCATACCGGGCCGGCGAATATTTTTGAATTCTTACTGTTACGGTCTTTATAAAAAAATGAACTGAGGCGATAACCGTCTACATTACGGCTTACTTCATTGACGATGAAGTAATCGATGAAGGAAGGAATATCCGCGAATCTTCGGACGCCGCTCACAGGATCCTGGAATTGCGGGCTTGCCAATGCGGTTTCAAAACTATCTACATAGCTTTTGATGTAATCCTTTTGCTGTTGAACAATATTTTCCAGTTTTGGATAGACATACGAAAATTGTCTTTTGGCTGAACTGGTTGAATTAGGAACAGGATAAGATGAAAACCAGCCATCGGGTTCTTTATCGAGGCTAAAAATATATCCGCCAGTAACGGCATCCCCACTGATATCTGTTGTGTTTATCTTCGAAATATTGACCCGGCCACTTCCCCGCTTGATTTTTTCCATAAATACATAGATGCCTTTATAGTCACCATTCACTACGACCTCCACAAAAACACAATTGGCCGCCCAATGCCCCATTTCCCGGCTCATGGCATAGGCAAGAAAATTTCGCATCAGCGTCTTATCGGTATAAGGAGCATATAAAACCCAATCGCTTTCCTTGGGCAGGCCAAACAAGACCTTATCCTGTGAATTGCCCAAATTGTCTCTTAGCTCAATACTGTATGATTTCATCGGGAACATCTGGGACGACTGACCCCTGATCTCGATTCCTATCTTACCATTATAGTGATTGAAAGGATCGGTTGTATTGTTGCGAATACCCGGGCCGTTGTAAATGATGCCCATGTCCGCAGTGATCTTGGGATCATCGACAATTACCTGGCCGTTGGTGTTTATGTTTATTATGGGAAGATTGGAAGAAGTAAAAGGTTGGGCTGAACAAATAAAACAGGAAAATAGAAAAAAGCCGGGAAGCAGTAGTTTTTTCAATAAACGATGCATGCCTTTAAAATTAGTTTATTCCGGCAGAAAATACTAGCAAAAAAATATAAGGATGCCACGGATTCACCAATTAACCAATAACGGATAAACCAGATCGCTGCGGATACACCAAAAAAAATCACTGTTACCCGCTAAAATGGTGATTAAACCACAAATATTTGGGGGAAGATTCTCAAGGGGCATTGTTTTGGCTTCCTTATTTTTGTCGCCATGGCTAAAGCGATCACAGAGACTCCACTAATGCAGCAGCATGGGGCAATCAAGAAAAAATATCCTGATGCGATTTGACTGTTTCGAGTAGGCGATTTTTATGAGACTTTCGGGCAGGACGCAGTCATAGCCTCACAGGTGCTGGGCATTACCCTGACCAAAAGGAATAATGGCGCAGCAGCTTCATCCGACCTGGCGGGCTTTCCTCATCATGCACTCGACACCTATTTGCACAAACTGGTAAAGGCCGGCCATCGAGTAGCAATCTGCGACCAGTTGGAAGATCCGAAACTGGCCAAGGGAATCGTAAAAAGAGGTGTTACAGATATGGTGACACCTGGAACTACGGTCAACGACAAATTACTCGAGCATCACAGTAATAATTTCCTTGCAGCAGTTCATTTTGCAGAAAACGATCAATACGGTCTTGCTTTCCTCGATATCTCCACCGGGGAATTCCTGGTGGCCGAGGGTGATCGCGAATACGCAGATAAATTATTGCAAAGTTTCAAACCTGTCGAGATCATATTCCAGCGGCATAAACAAAAACTGTTTAAAGAATATTTTGGCAGCAAGGTGTACACCTATGCTCTTGATGAATGGATATTTGATCCTTCCTATGCCAGTGATACATTGTTAAAGCATTTTCAAACCCACTCGTTGAAAGGGTTTGGCGTAGAGGACCTGAAGAATGGGCTGACTGCCGCAGGGGCGGTAATTTATTACCTGAGAGACACCGAGCACCCCAATCTCCAGCATATTGCTTCATTACAAAGGATCGACCGTGAAGATTTTTTGTGGATGGACCGGTTTACCATCAGGAATCTTGAACTGGTAAGCGGGAATTCCGAAGGAAATCACACATTGCTGAACGTACTTGATAACACGGTGTCCCCGATGGGTGCGCGGTTATTGAAACGATGGATCGTTTTTCCACTGAAAGAAATAAGTAAGATCAATGAGCGCCTGGAACTGGTTGAATTTTTTATAAAAGAAACCGATCTGCGCAATAAAATTTCGCAGTCGATCAAACAATGCGGGGATATCGAAAGACTGGTTTCCAAAATACCGCTTAAAAAAATCAATCCTCGTGAAGTATTGCATCTGGCACGGGGACTGAAACAGGTTGAGATCATCAAACAGGTTTGCCTGGCTTCATCCAATGAATATTTAAAAAGACTGGGTGATGCATTGAATCCCTGCCCTTATATTGCCGAAAAAATTTTCAAAGAGATCGTAGATAACCCACCGGCATTGGCGATAAAGGGAGGAATGATCAACGCTCGTGTAAATGACGAGCTTGACCAACTCAGGAAAATAGCGCATAGTGGGAAGGAATACCTGGCCCAGTTGCAGCAAAAAGAAGCGGAGATCACGGGCATCTCCTCGCTGAAGATCGGGTTCAATAATGTATTCGGCTACTACCTGGAAGTCACTAACTCCCATAAGAACAAAGTACCGGACTCCTGGATGCGGAAGCAGACATTGGCCAATGCAGAAAGATATATCACACCTGAATTAAAGGAATACGAAGAAAAAATTACCGGTGCTGAAGAAAAGATCCTGCAGCTTGAATTGCAATTGTACGAATCGTTGATAAACGAACTGTTCGACTACCTCGCTCCTGTTCAAAACAATGGAAACGTGCTGGCCGTCCTGGATTGTATTAGTTGTTTTGCCAACAATGCGCTGCATTACCAATATAAGAAGCCTGAATTGCACGATGGTGATGAGATAGTCATCAAAGACGGTCGTCACCCGGTCATTGAAAGAAATCTTCCGGTGGGTGAGCCTTTTATAAGTAACAACCTTGAGTTGAATAAAAGCGGGCAGCAGATCATTATCCTGACCGGACCAAACATGAGCGGTAAAAGCGCCCTACTACGACAGACGGCCCTCATCACCCTAATGGCTCATACCGGTAGTTTTGTGCCGGCCAGTGAAGCCCGGATATCCCTCACCGATAAAATATTTACCCGCGTCGGGGCTTCGGATAATCTCAGCGGCGGTGAATCGACATTCATGGTAGAGATGAATGAAACGGCAAGCATCATTAATAATATTACATCCCGCAGTCTAATCCTTCTCGATGAAATCGGCCGCGGCACCTCCACGTACGATGGTATTTCCATTGCCTGGAGCATTGCCGAATACCTGCACCAGTCGTCCCACCAGCCAAAAACTTTATTTGCTACTCACTACCATGAGTTAAATGAGCTCGAAGAAAAATTTGAGCGGGTAAAGAACTATCATATCACGAATAAGGAAATCGGTAACAAGATCATTTTCTTAAGAAAGCTGGCGAGAGGCGGAAGTACTCACAGTTTTGGTATTCATGTGGCAAAGATGGCAGGAATGCCACCTTCGCTGATCGAGCGAGCGAATGATATTCTTAGGCAACTAGAGACTAAGCATGTCGAAGAAGTGAGCCATGAATCGCGAGACCGGGGCCAGGAGTCAATGGGCGAATTTAACAGGAAAATCAAACAGCTTTCGTTGCCGCAGATGCAGCTATCCATATTTGATGCGCATAGCGAAACATTTGATGAAATAAGAAAATTGCTGGAAGGGATGGATATCAATCGCCTGACGCCCGTTGAAGCGCTGTTGAAACTACAGGAGATAAAAAGCAAATTGAAGTGAGTTATTTTGAATGTTAAATGATGAATGTTGAATGCGCGGCACCTCTGCAAAGAAACAGTCAAAACATCCAATAGTTAACATCCCAGCACCTGAACTATAAACAAACTGATTCCGAAGTTTAACTGCTGAAAGAACTACTATATCCCGATATAAAAATCAGAATAATTTCAGATTTTAAATGCTAAATGAACTACTTCCAATTCAAAATTTAAAATTCAACATTCAACATATTTATAAATACTTCAGCCACCAATTCTGATGAGTACTCTTGTACCTGTCATATATCTTGCAAAGCGGGTATAAAACAAGAAAAACAAAAAGCCAGACAAGATATACGCCCAGTAAACCAAATCCAAACCCTTCAGGCTTAAAAAAGAATGGATTGCCCGGTTGAGAAATGTCCTTTGTTGTAAAACCCTGCGCAAAGAAAACGGCGACTGCAACGGTGTGAATAATATAAAAATGCAGGATATAATAAAACATAGGTACCCTGCCGTAGACCCGGAAAAAGCTTGTTATCCTGTTCTGCACATTTTCAAGCAACGCCAGTACCAACATAGCAGTACCGATAGTCATGCAAAGGAAAGCAAGAGATGGAGGATATTTATTGACGTTCAGAAATGACAGCAATGAATAAATGAAGCCATGCAAGTGCAGTGAAGGCGATTTTACCGGATCTTCCACTGACATAGGAAAAGGATCTCCGTATCCCTTGAGCAACCTGATTGCAATAAACAAAAGAATAAGTACAGAGCCCAACAGTAGCAGGATCTTTTTTCTCCATGACGGGTTGACCGTTTTTGCATATAGCCTGCCGAAACAATAACCCAGCATCATTACTCCCAACCATGGAATGAAAGCATAGACGATAATTATATGATGACTGCCGGCCATTTTATCCTGAGGGTAAATAGAGAACTGCGAATAGTACAGCAGGTCGGGGATAAATGAGCCCGCCAATTGTTTTTTTATATCGGGGGCATCTAAAATGTTATGTCCAAAGACAATGATGATTCCAAGAGCAAAAATCAACCAATATGGCAGCCTGACAAGCAATCCAAAGAAAACCATGCTGATGCCTATTGCCCAGATGACCTGGAGAATCATCAGGTTAAAAGAGAAGTTGTAGGTCCAACCGAAAGTAATAATAATGACTTCTACAAGTATTAACCAAAACCCTCGCTTTACAAGGAAAGCGCTGAGCTCGGTTTTGGTTTTGTTCGTACCCATCAAAAAAATGGAGGTGCCCGCTAAAAAAACAAATGTCGGCGCGCAGAAATGAGTGATCCAACGAGTGAAAAAAAGGAGCGGTGTGGTGGTCGCCAGGTTCGTGGGATCCATCGCGACAGAAGCGCCCCCGCCTGAAACATCTGCCTTGAAAAAAAAATCCCTGACATGGTCCAGCGCCATGATCACCATCACGATCCCCCGTAAAATGTCAATGGACTGTACGCGGTTCCTTGTGGCAGGAAGCGAAACTGTTGGTTCGGTCATAAATCGGTTTTGTGACTGAAAAATTACAGAAAATTATCATCCTTGGATGCTATGTTTTGGCTAAGGGAAGATATTGGATCACCGGTGCAGTGGGGCGAAGCGGTTGGATGCTGGATATTGGTTGCTGGGTACTGGATGCAGCTGCTATCGACCATGCTTCCAGCATCTAGCATCCAGCATCGAGGAAATAGTAACCTCTCGATTGATCAAACAAAAAAAACCCTATTTTTACTTCAAATCTCGCAACCATGCAACTGCTCAAACTGACTGTACTTTCTGTTCTTACATTGGCTATCGCGATAGGCTTCGTGTCCTGCGAAAAAGACGCGGAAAAGAAAAAATACCTGGAATATATGAAGTCCGGCATTCCCATGACGGGCTCCAATGAGGCTCCTCCTACCGCTTCTTCAGCCACGGGAACACTGGATGTGTATTATGCCAAAAATTCCAAGACACTTTCCTATAAAGTAACCTGGCAGGGACTGGCTGATACGATCGTGGGCATGCATATTCACGGTACCGCACCCACCGGTTATTCAACCGGGATTCTCCAGAACATACTGACCACAAAGAATGAAGCCGTATTTCCATTCCGTGGAGGTAGTTATTCGGGTTCTTTGCTGATAGACGGCGTAGTATTTAAAGAAGAAAACCTGCTAAATGGAATGTACTACCTGAATATTCATACCAAAACATATCCTGGTGGTGAAATCCGGGCTCAAATAAAATTCCAGTAATAATCACTGATATATAAAATTCTTTCCCGCCCATCGGTGGGATTTTTTTTATGCCTGCCTTGTCATGAAGACGAGTTATTTAAGGCCTCAATTATTTCGCATCAAACCACAATTTCTTATTGTCGTTCCACTCGCCATTGTAATTGATAAAAAGTTCTTCCCCTGCCTTAATAAAACGGACTGTTTTTATAATGATACAGCTATTTTTAAAATCCATCTCGTATTCGCAATTGGACTTATAAGAGTGATTATATACCGGCACATAGCCCATCGCCATACAACACTGGTCCTTTTTATCGCCCCACTCAAAAATGTAATTGTATAACAATGTTTGATCCAGCAGTTTTCTTTCCTCGGCAGTCATTACGATAACGGGAGACGTCTCAACGATTGTTCCTTCCTCGATATTCTCAGAAGTAAAAACGCCGCGACCCATATCTGCAGAAGAGTCGATATAAAGTGATGAAAGAAGTTGCATGGGACGCTAAAGGTTAAATCCGAAGTGCGAATATGAGAAATTCGAAATTAGGACAGTGCGCATTTTTCGGGTTTCAGGTTTCTAAAATCGGATTTATTCATCTAATAACCTCGTATTAACCGCCCCGCTAATTTTGTCTGCCGTAATTTTGCCCATGCCTACTTCTTTTGAAGATCAACCCAAATCATTAAAAGAGCAGTTTGAAGCGGTAATTGCGTCAGAAGACAAACTGCATATCCGTGATTTCCTGAATCACCAGAATATAAGTGATGTGGCTGACCTGATCTATGAATACCCGGATTATGAAACCAGCATCGTCGCGAATATGTCTTTGCACCGGGCCGCCAGTGTATTTAAGATCATCGAGCTTTCCCACCAAAAGCGGATCATCAAGAACCTGCCGCCTAATATCGTTGCTACGCTTCTTAATGAATTACCGCCTGATGATCGAACCGACTTCCTGGAAGAACTGCCCAGTAATGTAGTACGGGAACTTATCAAGCTGCTCGACCCCGAAGAAAGAAAGATAACATTATCCCTGCTTGGCTATCCCGAAAACAGTATCGGCCGCCTCATGACGCCTGACTATGTTTACGTTTATCCAGACAATACGATCGAAGAAGTATTTGCAACGATCCGCAAACATGGAAAGGACAGTGAGACCATCAATGTGATCTACGTGATCAACAAAAACGGGGAATTGCTGGACGATATCCGGATCCGCGATTTTATCCTGAGCGCCCCGGATAAAAAAGTTTCAGAATTGATGGATGATAGGGTGGTTTGCCTCCACCCGGATGACGATCAGGAATCGGCTGCCGAAATATTTAAAATGAACAACCGCGATGCCCTACCCGTAGTCAGTAAAAGCAATAAGCTCCTGGGTATTGTCACCATCGATGATATGCTTTGGGTAGCAAGTGAAGAGTTCAGCGAAGACATGCAAAAGATGGGGGGTACCGAGGCATTGGATCAGCCCTATCTCGAGATGCCGATCCTACGTCTGTTTAAAAAACGAATAACCTGGCTGGTCGTGCTGTTCCTCGGCGAAATGCTTACGGCTACTGCCATGAAATATTTTGAGGCCGAGATCGCCAAAGCAGTAGTGCTGGTATTGTTTGTCCCCCTGATCATCTCAAGTGGCGGTAACAGCGGCTCACAGGCGTCTACACTTATCATCCAGGCAATGGCTGTCGGTGAGATCACTCTGAAAGACTGGTGGAAAGTGATGCGAAGGGAGATCATTTCGGGGTTACTCCTGGGAGCCGTGCTCGGATTGATCGGTTTTTTCCGGATTGCGGTCTGGCATTCGATAATGCCCGAGGTCTATGGGGAACACTGGATGGCGCTGGGCGTCACCGTTGGTGTCACATTACTGGGAGTTGTATTGTGGGGAACTCTGTCAGGCAGCATGCTGCCAATGTTGTTGAAAAAACTGGGAGCCGATCCCGCCGTCAGTTCGGCGCCGTTTGTTGCCACTCTGGTGGATGTAACAGGTCTTGTCATTTATTTTTCAGTGGCATTCCTGCTACTTAGCGGCACCCTGCTTTGATGAGATTTTGATTATCTAATCGTAAATTGGGTAAACCAGATGGCATTACGACGAATATATCTTTCAGAAACGTGGCGGATCTCGCTGACCGGCTTAGGGGCCATTCTTGTTTTTTCTTCCTGCACGATGATCTTATCAACCAATGTGCCGGGCAAAACAGAAACTTCACTGCCTAAAGAATGGCTTGGGAAATATGAAGTAATGTCCGAAGCGCGAATGCCTGACAGGAAAGACTCGACCAAGGCTGAGAAAGAATTCGCGACGATTGAAAGCAACCGCATTACCTGGGAAAGCACAGATGGCATAAAAGTATTTTCGCTGGGTGACTCACTGCGCTACTCCGTGATCTACGGCCAAAGCAGGTATCTCAGTTTATTGATGCCGCAGGGACTTTATGCCGTATTTAAAGTGGAAAAAAAAGATGGAACGCTGGAATTATATTCCCTTTCTTCCGATGACGAGGAAATAAGAAAATCTGACCTTAATGAATATTTTGACAACATAGAAAAAATGAAAGAAAACGAACAGCAATACTATAAAGTAACCATTGTAGACAAAAAGCTGGATGCTTATTTCAAAAGCAAGGTGCCTTCAGGGGAAGTGACCAAGCTGGTGCCAGTAAGATAGTCGATAGCCGTCAGACGATAGTTCCGGGTACAGAGTTGAGAGTCCTGAGTCAACAGGTATCGGATGCTAGATGCTGGATGCTGACATTCAAAAACGATCTAACCCAATCTAGCATCCGCCATCCAGTATCAGCCGCCAGCATCCAGCATCGAATTTCTTTCAACAACCTTCGCAGAATTAAATGCAGTCCAACAATCGTTTGCATGTTTTGAAATTTATATCTTTACCGCACTATTAAAAATAAACCCCATGTGTGGAATCGTCGGATATACCGGACCCCGGGAAGCGTATCCCATTATCATCAAAGGCTTAAAAAGGCTGGAATACCGCGGTTATGACAGTACCGGAGTGGCATTGCAAAACAGCACCGGCGTAAAAGTTTACAAGAAAAAAGGCAAGGTCGCTGAACTGGAAGATGCGATTGTCGGTAAAGACCTTCATGCACATGTCGGCATCGGTCATACACGATGGGCAACACATGGTGAACCCAGCGACCGTAATGCCCATCCCCACCAGTCCGCAAGCGGCAAGCTCGCCATGATCCATAACGGTATCATCGAAAATTATTCCCAGCTGAAAAACGAGCTGATCAATAAAGGCTACAAATTCCACAGTGATACAGATACTGAAGTGTTGTTGAATTTTATCGAAGAGATCAAAACCAACAATAATTGTTCTCTCGAAGAAGCCGTAAGAGTAGCTCTCAAAAGAGTTGTTGGGGCCTATGTTATCCTGCTCATTGATTCAGACGACCCAAATACGATCGTGGCTGCCCGCAAAGGAAGCCCGCTGGTTATCGGTATCGGGAAGGATGAACATTTCCTTGGCTCCGACGCTTCTCCCATGCTCGAGTATACCAAGGAAGTAGTGTATGTAAACGACTACGAACTGGCTATCGTACGACCCGATGAACTGATCCTGAAAAACCTCGGCAATGAGAAGATCACGCCGTATGTGCAGAAACTCGACATTGAGCTAGCAGCAATAGAAAAAGGCGGGTACGATCATTTCATGCTGAAAGAAATATTCGAACAGCCGCAAACCATTTATGATTGTCTCCGGGGAAGACTGGACGCAACGGCCGGAACGATAACCATGAGTGGTATCCAGCAATATGCCGAGCAGATCGTAAAAGCCAATCGCATCGTGATTCTTGCGTGCGGTACCAGTTGGCATGCCGGCCTGGTAGCAGAATACGTTATCGAAGAGCTGTGCCGCCTCAACGTGGAAGTGGAATATGCATCGGAATTCCGTTACCGTAACCCGGTTATCAGCAAAAACGATGTTATTATTGCAATTTCTCAAAGCGGCGAAACAGCCGATACCATTGTTGCCATTGAAACGGCAAAGGCAAAAGGAGCGATAATCCTGGGTGTTGTGAACGTTGTGGGTTCTTCTATTGCCCGCCTTTCACACGGAGGTGCTTACACGCATGCCGGACCGGAGATCGGTGTCGCATCTACCAAGGCATTCACAGGCCAATTGGCCGTATTGACCATGATCGCTTTAAAGATCGCTTATATCAAGGGCACGGTCTCCAATGACCGCTACATGCATTTGTTGAACCAATTGGAAGAAGTGCCGGAAAAAGTCGCATGGATCTTAAAGAACTGCGATAAAATAAAAGCACTGGCTGAAAAATATAAAGACGCACAGGATTTTCTCTACCTCGGCCGCGGCTATAATTTTCCAGTTGCCCTCGAAGGCGCACTAAAACTAAAAGAGATCTCTTATATACACGCTGAAGGTTATCCTGCTGCTGAAATGAAACATGGCCCGATAGCACTCGTTGATGAAACATTACCCGTCGTTTTCATCGCTACCAAAGACGCCTACCACGAAAAGATCGTAAGTAATATGCAGGAGATAAAGGCGAGAAAAGGTAAAGTGATCTCCGTGATTAGTGAAGGAGATACTTTTTCACAAAGCCTTTCAGACGACGTGATGATCGTGCCGGAGGCAGATGAAATAGTTGCACCCATGTTGAGCGTGGTACCCCTGCAATTGCTGGCCTATTATATCGGGATCGCAAAAGGACTCGACGTAGATAAGCCGAGAAACCTCGCAAAATCTGTAACAGTTGAATAAAATTATGAATGATGAGTGATGAATTATGAATTGTTGCTGCCAAAGATAAATTCTACAGACGCAAGGGCAACATCCCACTGGATAACATTCATAATTCATAATTCTTAATTCTACATTCCAGGAATGAATAAAATCAACAAAGAACCAATCTCCTCTCTTGGCTACAATTTTGTAAAACCGGAATTTCTCCCTAAAGGAAAAGATGAATATTATTTGCGTGACCTGCAGTTTCGTTCACCGAATAAGTTCCGTCAATTGACTGCTGTCGAGATCAAACAGCTAATTGCCAATGGCAACACTTCGGATAACTGGAAAAATGTTTTTGTTAATAGCATATTCGATGCCGATCTGATCAAAGATTGTAAGTTCTTCGGCCTCATTCGCATTGGCAAGCTGGAAGCTTATTTCCTCGAGTTCAATAATCTCCGTCTTCCCGTAGGTCTTTATAACAGCATTATCGTAAGCTGTGATTTCGGAGACAATGTCGCCATTGACAATGTCAATTTCATGAGTCATTATATCATCGGCAATGATGTGATCGTAGCCAACGTGGATGAACTGGCTACCACCGATCATTCGAAATTCGGGAATGGCATTATTAAGAAAGGTGAAGCTGAAGCCGTCCGTATCTGGCTTGAACTATGTAATGAAAATGCCGGTCGCAGTATTCTTCCATTCAATGGCATGCAGGCAGGTGATGCCTGGCTCTGGACAAAATACCGGGCTGATGAGGTGTTGATGGAAAAGTTCAAGGCATTTACAGAAAAAAAATTTGACAGGCGCAGGGGTTATTATGGAAAAGTGGGTGACCGGACGGTGATCAAAAACACCAGCATCATCAAGGATGCGTGGATCGGTAGCGATGCCTATATCAAGGGCGCCAATAAATTGAAGAACCTTACCATTAATTCATCCCCGGAAGCCAAAACACAGATCGGTGAAGGCTGCGAACTTGTTAATGGTATCATTGGGCAGGGGTGCCGGATATTCTACGGTGTAAAGGCGGTGCGCTTTATACTTGGTGACAACTCACAATTAAAATACGGAGCCCGGTTGATCAACTCTTTTTTAGGCGACAACTCAACCATCTCATGCTGCGAGGTATTGAACTCACTTATTTTCCCGGCGCATGAACAACATCACAACAATTCATTTTTATGCGCAGCTGCTGTAATGGGTCAGAGTAACATGGCAGCCGGCGCAACAATTGGCTCTAATCATAACTCAAGAGGACCGGACGGTGAAATAGTAGCCGGACGTGGCTTCTGGCCGGGTCTATGCGTAAGCCTCAAACACAATTCAAAATTTGCATCCTTCACGATCATTGCAAAAGGCGATTTTCCTTATGAACTGAATATCCCCATTCCCTTTTCGCTGGTGAATAATGATGTTGGCAAGAACCAACTGGTGGTGATGCCGGGTTATTGGTTCATGTACAACATGTATGCGTTGGCCCGCAATGCCGGAAAATATTCCACCCGGGACAAGAGAACCGATAAGTCGATAGAATTCGAATATGACTGGCTTGCACCGGATACGGTGAATGAAATGTTCGATTCACTGGTTGTTTTGAAAAAAGCAGCAGGCGAAACATTTTCCGCCAGGGAAGGCAACCAGTTTTCGGGAGATGCCGCCATTCGTCACGGTGAAAAGCTCCTGGAACAAGACCTTATACCCGACAATGCCGAAATATGGGGAACCGGGATGGAAAACTGCGATCGAAAAATACAACTGGTAAAACTTCCCAGGGCTTACCGCTTATTCAAAGAACTGATCACTTACTACGGTACTTCGCAAATGGTGCGATTCATCCTGCAAGAAGATATTTCATCCTTTGCAGATTTAGCATCTGCGCTGGGCCAACCTCTCCGAAGCACGTCATTGCGATCCACCGAGAGTCGGAGAAGCAAATGGATGAATATCGGCGGCCAGCTGATCCCGGAGAAAGCTGTAAAAACATTGATACGGAATATTCATTCCGGCAAACTGGATGGCTGGGACGAGGTGCATGCTTTTTATAAAGAGTATAGCGACCGGTATGGAGAGCTCAAGCGCCAACACGCTTTTGCTTCGTTGCTGGAAATAAAAAAACTGAAGCCGGAAAAATTCACCAGGAAGGTTTTTCACCAGTTACTGCGCGAAGCTATTGCCACGAAAGAATGGATGACCAGGAATATTTATGAATCCAGGGCCAAGGACTACCAGAATGAATTCAGGAAAATGGTTTACGATAATGAAAAAGAAATGGAAAAAGTGATCGGTAAACTAAAAGACAACGCATTTATCAACCAGCAGCAGGAAGAATTGAAACAATTCAAAAAACAGGTGCTGGGCATCATTAAGAAGTTCGGATTCTGATAGGTTAATTAGTTAATCAGTAGATCCAAATGAAAGCACCAATTAACTAATCAACCAATTAACCAGCATCATTGCTTTATAAATCGTATCGTACTCATCCGCCCTTCCTCAGATACCGCAGTCAACGCATAAGCGCCTGACTGCAATTTTTCCATCGACAAATCAATATTTGTGTTCCCAGCCACAATGCTGAAGCTGCGTCGCAACATAACCCTGCCTTGCATATCCGTCACAATGATATCTATTCTTTGCTTGTCGGAGGAAGCCACTACCAGCCGTGTCGATTGCGTCACGATTGTCGGCATCAGCGACGTAACCAGGAACCCTTTCACTTCATTTATTACCGCAGCGATCCGTGTATACGTTATTTTTCCATCCTTATCTGTCATCCGCACACGATATAGGTTGACACCCGTTTTTAGCTCATTATCGGTATAGTCATAAAAACGATCATTGTCTTTCCCCGAAAGCGTTCCGATTGTAACAAAATTCCTGTCGTTGCCGGATCTTTGCACTTCAAACTTCTCTGCTGCTGAACTGAGATCAGCCAGTTGCCAGTTTACCAACGCAGAAGATGAATTGATCTTTGTGGCGTCAAATGTGATCAGGTGTATAGGTAAAGTTGATTGTGATACGCCCAATATATTATTGATACTGCTTGTTGCCAATGTAAATATGCCTCCTTCTGCATATTGGCTTTGAAGGTAACCGGTGGCAAACGGTGGTCCCGCGCTTTCAACATTTCTTGCAATTGTGCCTGCATTTTTCCACTTGTTGGTAGTGGGATCGAACCTGGCGGTAAAAGTATTACTGATGTCCTGGCAAAAACTGTTTAACCCAATATGGGGCTCGATACTATTGACAAGGAAAGTGCCGGAAGTGACATTACTTGTCAGGCTCCAGTATTCCACGTTACTGATATGATGGATCACTTCGGGGTTACCCGCGACATCGTAATTGCTTCCGAAAACGGCTTGGGGATTAGCCCGGAAATACTCTGCACGGAATGTATCGGTTAGTTGATGGTTTAAAACATGATAATAGCCAATAGGCGCATAAATAGTGCCTTTCCCAACAGGGAATGTGATCCAAGTGCCGGTAGATACCTTCCGCATAGGCCCGTCGACAAAACTCGCTGGAGAAGCACCTGACCACCCTCCGGCCATTGTAAGAATGTTGATCGCATCGGTTTTGATATTTCCAAGGACGAACTGTAGACCGGTCTTAAGGGTTAACGGTGATAATAGTTTGACTCCTGCAGTATTGTTTATTACGAGTGTAAGAGCATTTCCAAACCAGGCACCCGTCCCGGAAATTTCCTGGTTGAAACTGCCTCCGAATTCGAAGTTTCCACTTTCACTTACCGATTTGATGGTTCCGTTATTCATCACATGTCCCTTTAACAGGATATTACCACCTGCATCGCCAGATGAAACTACAGACAATTCAAGAGTGGTTGAAGACGAAACAGAGAGGTTACCATTGATGGTGAGAGTAAAAGGAATAGTTCCACTGGCCGTCTTTACCACTACAGAGCTGCCACCGCTGCTGGTAAGCGTAAGATTGTTAACGCTAATGTCTTCATTAAAAGCCAACGGACTTGTAAGACCGGTACAGTTGATCTCAACATTACCGTAACTGTTTCCTGCAAAAAATGGTGGCGTCCCTCCGCTTGTAACCAGTTTAACAGTAGATCCCATATTCCAGTTGCCAAACGGTACGGCTCCTCCATCTTCGTGTTGTTCATAAATTGAACCCGATTGCATAGTAAGATAGGATCCCGTTCCCCCATTGTCATCACCTGTATCGATCATATGAATGATCTTCCCGGTACCACTTACAACGAGACTGGCATTGTTAGAAGCACCTGTATATACATTCAGACTGGCGCCACCCGAGGCAGTGCCACTACCTTCAAATTGTAAAGTACCATCAACTAAACCGGTAACACCTGCTGCTCCAGTTAGGTCACATATCCAGAATCCTGTACCTGTAGTATTGGTCGCATCAAATATCAACGTATTACCGGCATCGACCTGTAAACCCTTTGAAGAGGTGGAAGTGCTGGACATTCGCAGGTAACGTGTGCCGTTCACTGAGCAGGTAAGCTTAACAGAAACACCACCCGTGATCTTTAAAGACCGGATAGCGTTCACGCCCCCTGCAAAAGAGTTCACATTAATACTGCTGTTGCTGTTGATGATTACATCTTCACCTGAAGTCGGAACATGCCCAAGGCTCCATTTGCTGGCATTACCCCAGTTACCCAGGAGATCTCCGGTCCAGGTATTTGTTTGGGCCTTCGCGGCAATAGAAATTAAGATGATAAGGGAGATGGGTAGAAACCTTTTCATAAAAATAAAGTTTGGTGGACTTTGGATTTTGAAAAGGTCTTACAGCAGGTTGAATTGTAAAACGAATATAAGATAATAAAATCCGGACTTTGTCCAAAAAAGACATATATTTTTTTACTTCATAAATCACTGTTTCATGAACCGGATCGTGTTAAGCCTGCCGGACGAAGTCGTTCCCGTTAGTTGATAAATACCTGCTACCAGCCGGTCAAATCTTATTTCGATCGTTGAATTTCCGTTGTCAATATTGTAACTGTTTTGTTGCACTACCCTTCCCTGCATATCCGTGACCACGATGGTTATTTTCTCCCGGGCTGATGAGGAAACAGTTAATGATGCGGAGTGATTTACAACAGTAGGTATCATTGAAGTGAGCAAGACTGTATTTACTCCATTCATTATGGCTATAGTTCTGCTATAACTGATCTGTCCGTCCTCGCCGGTGATCTTTAAACGGTAATAGTTGATGCCGTTTTTCAAATCGTTATCAATAAAGTTGTATGATTTGCCAGTGGTGGTTCCAGGAATGGCGCCTATAGTAACAAATCCAGTGGCTGTCTCTGTTCGTTGAACTTCAAACTTTGCAGCGGGCGAACAGACGGAGGCAAGTTCCCAGTCAACGGAAGATTTGGTAGCGGATAGTTTATGTGCGTCAAAGGTGATAAGTGTAACGGGCAAAGGATTGGCAGTTTCATTCAGATCAGTGATCAATGTAAAAGCGGTATCGGGCGATGCAAAGTTTGAAACTGCCGAAAGAGTTTGAATTGTTCCTGTTTGATAAAGCCCGACGGGATGCGGTCCATCTGTTATGCCCGTGTTCAGCTTCGTCCATAATGAGCCATTCCACTGGCTAACATAAGTACTGGCAAGCGCCTTGCAAAAGCTGAGAGGATGAACATCCAGAGAAATCAACTTCGATGCCGTGCCTAGATTTCGTGATAGAGTCCAGTATTCGACATAGCTTACATGATTCATAGTGGCTTGAACGTTTGGGCCGTAAATGCTTTGTGGGTTGGCTCTCTTATATTCTGCAGTAAAAGCATCAGTAGGAGCAGCTCCGGAACCATTATACATTCCCAGCGGTGCGTATATACCGCCGATGCCCAGCGGAAATACGAAATCAGTGTTGCCTCTTTTTTGCATCGGTCCTTCTACAAAGCTATTGGTTGATCCGCCTGACACACTGGAGGTAGCTAACATGATAAGCTTTGAGCTTCCTGTTGCTTTGATCTTTCCATTCACCAATTGGAGATTGGCGTTGGTAGCATTAAAATCGCCTGGAAGTATTACTTGCGTCAACAAAGTAGCACTGACCCCATTCATGATAACTTCCATTCTAACTCCTGAGAATATACCGTTGGCAGTTATGTTTTGATTTGAGGAGCCGCTTAACTCCAATTGACTTGTGGTTCCTGCAGCTCCATTTGTTATGAGCGTACCTCCTGTTTGAAGATCTAAATTGCCTTTTAATGAAATTTTTCCAGAACTGCCAGCCGGGGAGCTGTTGCCGACCAAATTAACATACGCGCTGGATTGAATGGTCAGATTGCCATTGATCGTCATCGTATGATTGTCGACAGAGGCCCCAGTCGTTACACTGAAAGCAGCTCCATTGGTAGAAATGAAACTCACGTTATTAAAGGAGACATTGGTAGTTAAAGACGCAACAAAAGTTTGACTCGCACAGTCCCATTCCAGGTTGCCATAGGCTGTACCAAGAAATACCGGCCCATTCGTACCAAAGATATTTTCCACTTTGGCCAGCGAGTTGGAGTTCCAGGTTGCTGCAGGAAATGATCCGCCGTTTTTGAGAATTTCCATCACTGACCCGGAATTGAAGAACAGGTTTGCTGTAGTTGCACCAGTAATATTGTCGCTCGCATAATCAAATTGTATTGTACCATTTACCTGGACATTGCTAGTAGTGTTAAGGTCGATCGTTGTCAGCGGATTACCTGTTCCAGCAAGCGAGCCGTTAAATATTAATGTGCCATTTATCAGTCCAAATACCCCCGCCCCAAAACGAAGAGTCATATTGACTGAACCAGTGTTTGAAATATTTGTTTCAAACGTTAATGTTGATCCTAAATCCAATTGAAAACCTTTTGTCGTTGAGGTTGTACTTGTCGGGGTAAAAATCCTGGTTAAGGGAGTTATGGTTGAATTGGTCACGGTAAATTTTACTGTGGCATTTCCTGTAATAAGCAACGAAGAAAGTAAGGGAGGTGCGTCGATTGTGATTGTGGCGCTATTACTTATTGTCAAATCATCACTCGTTGTAGGTACTCCATTGGGCGACCAGTTTGCGCCAACGCTCCAATTGCCCGTACCGCCGCCGATCCAGGTTCTCGGCATGCCATGGCTAGCACAACAAAAAGCAAATAAAAAAAAGCAGAGTACAAACCTTTTCATTCAGGCAGATTTAGTGGCAGGGCAGGATCCGAAAAGGTTTTGCAGAGAGCAATGGATTGCTATGTAATTTAAACTTTCTGTCTGAACAAAGAGCGTGGCTATGTTGATTTGTGTAAAAAAACGTGGACCGGCGTTTTGTTACCGTGGAATCGTAGTTTTTCTAACAGCGAGGTCGCTGCGCTAGCATCATTTTTTCCTAAAGAACAATCTTACCGGCACTCCGCTTAAATTGAAATGCTGCCGTAACTGGTTTTCCAGGTAATTCTTATACGGCTGTTTGATATCATCGGGGAAATTGCAGAAAAAAGCAAAGGAAGGCACGACCGTCGGTAGTTGTGTCACATATTTTATTTTAATAGGATGCCCTCTTACCACTGGCGCATGATAGGCTTCGACCGCTTTTAGCATCACGTCATTCAACTCGGAGGTAGGTATTTTGCGATGACGGCTGTCATATACATCCAGTGCCGTTTCGATGGCTTTGAAGATGCGGGTCTTGTCCTTGGCAGAAATGAAAAGAATGGGAACATCGGTAAATGGAGCTATCCGTTCCTTTAACTGCTTCTCATAATCTTTTGCCGTGTTGGTGGATTTTTCAACCAGGTCCCATTTGTTCACGAGCAACACGATTCCTTTTCCTTTTCGCGCAGCGAGACTAAAAATGTTGAGGTCCTGGGCCGAGATACCCTTGGCAGCATCGATCAACAAAAGGCAGATATCGGCTTCATCCATGGCACGAATGGCCCGGATGACAGAATAGAACTCGAGATCCTCGTGCACCTTGGTCTTACGACGTATCCCTGCTGTATCTATCAACACAAATTCTTTCTGAAATAATTTATAATGAGTATGAATGGTATCTCTTGTTGTCCCGGGGATATCGCTGACGATAGTTCTTTCCTCGCCGACCAATGCATTCAGCAGGGAAGATTTACCTACGTTGGGTTGACCGATGATCGCGAACTTGGGTAAGGCATTTTTTTCCTCTATTTCTTCTGATGAATCTTCCTTGATCAGTTCGCTAACGGCATCCAGCAACTCACCGGTGCCACTTCCGCTGGCAGAGGCAATAAAAAATACATGATCAAACCCAAGGCTGTAAAATTCGTTCGCCTCCAGCATGCGCTCATGATTGTCCACTTTATTGACCGTTAAAAAAACGGGTTTGGTGCTGCGGCGCAAGACCCCGGCCATCGAATCATCCAGATCGGTCATCCCAGTGTGTGCATCTACCATGAAGATTAAAGCATCCGCTTCATCCACGGCGATCAATACCTGTTTGGCAATCTCCTTTTCGAACACATCGGAACTTCTTGCGACAAAACCACCTGTATCGATGACATTGAATGTTTTCCCGTTCCAGTCGGCGACTCCATATTGCCGGTCCCTGGTCACTCCGCTTACGTCATCGACGATGGCCTTGCGTTGTTCCAGCAAGCGGTTGAACAATGTGCTCTTTCCCACATTCGGGCGTCCTACTATTGCTAATGTAAATGACATTTTTAATTTTTTTGCTTCGCCTGCCCTGCCGGTAGGCAGGCTATAATTCATTCTGCTCACCGATATTGCGCACCTACGGAGCGCCTGGAAATTCATCCATTTTGAGCTAACGATATTATGCCCCTCTGGGGCAAATCCAGTTGCGAACGTAGGCAGTACCTACGTGTTTCGCTTCGCTCGCAATGGCGATATTCCTACTCATCATTCATAATTCTAAATTCATCATCCGGCGGTTTCGCAGAGCGGAGAAACAGAGCGAGTGCTCCATTCCCGCAACGACGGCATCCGGCATCTAGTATCCATACTCCTTCAACTGCATCTCATTCTCCCTCCACTTCGGTTTGACTTTTACAAACAGCTCCAGGAAAACTTTTTGCTGCAGAAATTTTTCAATCTCTTTTCGCGCCTCGGTGCCAATCTTCTTTATCATACTGCCTTTCTCTCCCAGCAATATGGCCTTTTGCGTTTCACGCTGCACAATGATGTCGGCAACAATCTTCACCAGGGTTGATTTTTCCTTGAACTCCCGTACCAGCACCGCGGTTTGATAAGGAAGCTCATCGGAAAGCAATTCATAGATCTTTTCGCGTACAAGTTCACCTACAAAAAACTTAGTGGGCAAGTCGCTGATATCGTCCCCCGGATAAAATGGCTCGGCTTCGGGCAATAGCTCAAGTATCGGTTTCAGGAATTGCCTGATGTTGATGCCGCTGCTTGCTGAAATGGTGAGCAATTTTTTGCAATAGGATTTGCTTTCAAAAAAAGCAACTGCCTCTTTTATTTTTTCCTGGCCGGCCCTGTCGATCTTATTAATGACAACAATCGCCGGAACCTTCAACTTTAGTGCTCCGAAGATTTCATCAGCTTCACTCCAGTTCTCATTTACATCCACGATCAACAGCGCTACGTCAGCATCTTCCAACGCGCTTTTTACGGCGTCCATCATTTTTTCGTGAAGCCGGTATTTGGGTTCGATGATCCCGGGTGTATCTGAAAAAACAACCTGGTAGTCCTTTTCAGTCAGGATTGCTTTGATCCGGTGACGTGTCGTTTGCACCTTGGGTGACACGATCGCCATCTTTTCTCCCATCAATGCGTTGAGTAACGTGCTTTTACCTGCGTTAGGTCTTCCAAATATGTTGACAAAGCCTGCTTTCATTTTGCGGGTCGCAAAGGTAAGACAGGTGAGCGAGATTGTCCGAAGCTAAATAGCTGATGACGCGGACTGGACGCTATAGAACCGGCTGAAAATAAGACTGGGGCTCTGATCAGGCCGTCATAGGTTTTATTTTCAAGGTGTTACTTCCCTCTATCAAAATGAAAAAAACCTGCCTGGTTGACAAGTTTTCTTATTGCGAACGGGAGGATCCCTGCCTGACTGCATCACGCAGGCAGGGAACTCCCGTCCGCCAACCGACGGATATGAACCCGTTGATAAAATAAAAAACTCGTCGGTTTGACGAGTTTTTCTTGTTGCGAAGGGGAGGATCCCTGCCTGACTGCGTCACGCAGGCGGGGAACTCCCGTCCGCCAACCGACGGATATGAACCCGTTGATAAAATAAAAAACTCGTCGGTTTGACGAGTTTTTCTTGTTGCGAAGGGGAGGATCCCTGCCTGACTGCGTCACGCAGGCTGGGAACTCCCATCCGCCAACCGGCGGATATGAACCCGCTGTCAAAATAAAAAACTCGTCGGTTTGACGAGTTTTTCTTGTTGCGAAGGGGAGGATCCCTGCCTGACTGCGTCACGCAGGCAGGGAACTCCCATCCGCCAACCGGCGGATATGAGCCCGCTGATAAAATAAAAAACTCGTCGGTTTGACGAGTTTTTCTTGTTGCGAAGGGGAGGATCGAACTCCCGACCTACGGGTTATGAGCCCGTCGAGCTACCGCTGCTCTACTTCGCGATGTGGGTTGCAAATATATAGCTAAGACGCTTACCTGCCAAACTATATATTCAAGATGCAGTAGTTTTATTTCACATATTTTATCTGGCGATCACAGCAAAAATTGCTACTTAATTGGCAGCTAAAATGAAAAAAGCTCCCAAACCGAAGGAGCTTTTTGCTGTTCTATATTAACCCTATGTATATGACTTATGAAGAACGGGATACACTGCTCGCCCCGCTGGTCTTGATATCTCGAATTACGCCTCCTCCTTTATAATTGACATCACTGGCGCCGCTGGCATTGGCGGAAAGCTCCTTGTTCACCGTGATCTTGATGTCACTGGCCCCGGAAGCTTCGGCATTACAGTAATCAACTGTAAAATCAAATCCTTTAAAAGAACTGGCGCCACTGGCATCGATCTTCATTTCTGTAGCCAGCCCGCTCAATTTGGCATCGGATGCTCCACTCAGATCCATCGTCAGTTTTTTAATTACTTCAATCTTGCCAGAGAGATCGCTAGCGCCTGAGAGCTCTATTTTCAGATCATCCGCTTTTAATGTGCCGGCAATATCCACATCGCAAGCACCGCCGGCAATGAGTTCATCAATCTTTTTAAACGAGATCCAGGCTTTCAGCTTTTTATTGCCCCTGGTCCATTTGCCTTTCTTATCCCAACTTACTTCCAATACGCCATTCCTTACTTCAACAGTTATATAGGCAAGATCCTTTTCACTGGCCGCACTGACCGCGACTTTCTCCTCAGTTCCCTGGGAGAGATAGACATCAAATGCACTACCGACATGTATGGCATGGAAATCCTTTGCTTCTCTTACCTGTACATTCGGGTCACTCATTGTTTGCTGTGCTCTCATGCTGGAGACGAATAACACAGCGGCTACTATTACAATTATCTTTTTCATGTATAAATTTTTTAACCGTTTCAACTTGTTTTCTTAATGCTTGAAGAACCACTTGATTTCAGATCGCGGACTGTTCCATTACCTTTATAAAATACGTCGCTGCCCCCGCTTGCTTCAGCACTCAATTCCTTACTGACCGTAATATAAACATCGCTACCTCCGCTGGCATCCAGCTTGCATACCTCGGCGGTCAAATCATATCCTTTAAAATCACTGCCGCCACTTGCAACAATATCCAGGCTCTTCACCGCACCTGATATCTTTGTATCGCTACCGCCACTGGCTTCTACTTTCAATTCACTGATCTCCACTTTTCCTTCAAAGTCAGAACCACCCGATATATCAACGCTCAGCCTATTCACTTTAATAGCTCCATCCACATCTATATCCGAACCGCCGCTGGCAGTCAGTTTGTCCAGCTCTTTAAAGGAAACATAGGCTTTCATCCTACGGTCATCATGGCCCCAATTCACGCCGTTATGGTCAAACCATATGGTCAGCACCCCATTCTTTACTTCTGTTTTAATTCTATCGCGGTATTTTATTTCGGATGCACTTACAGCCACCGATTCATTGCCCTGCGATAAATAAAGATCAATGCCTCCGGAAATGGATATCGCATGATAACCACTTACATTTCTTTTTTCGACATTGGCATCTTTGACCACTTTTTGAGCTGCTACTGTCATCACCATGGTCGCAAGGGATAATAAGAAGATGAATTTTTTCATAACCATTAATTTAAAGGTTGAACCTGCCTGCGTGCCACAAAGGCAGGTGTTGAATCTTGTTATAACCTGGTGACTGACCCGCCGGTATTTGTTTTAATATCTCTTATACCAGCCTCTCCTTTATATCTTACAAAACCGCCTGTATTGGCTTTTACATACAATTCTTTCTGAACGGTGATATACACGCCTGCACCTGTACTGGCCGATACGTTGCAGTTGTTTGTCTTCAGGTCGGTGCCTTTGAACATCGCACCGGTATCGCCATGCACATCTAACTTGCCTGCATCGCCTGAAAATGTCACGATAGCCCCGGTATTCTGATCCACTTCAAGATCATCCACATTTATATCTCCTTTTACTATCGCCCCGGTATTCACTGACATTTTTAACGAGGCTGATTTCAACGTGCCTTCGATCTGCACTTCGGCTCCTGTGTTTGCATCCAGGCGATCAATATTTTTATAAGAAACATAGGCTTTTAATTCCTTTTTTTCCTTCCGGCTATTAATTGCACCTATTTTATTGTCGTAGTAGATCTTAAGTATGCCATTTTCAACCCTGGTTATGATCTTGTCCCGGTATTCTGTTTTGTCAGCACTCACAACCACATCTTCGGTTGCGCCTTCGCTCAGCATTAGCTTGATACCTGTTCCCACGTTAACGCCGTGAAAACTGCCCACGTTCCTTTTTTCTGCATTCGGATCATTGATTGTTTTCTGAGCCAACAGGTTATAAACTGAAGCAGCTAACAATAACGACAATAGGAATTTCTTCATAAACAAATGGTTTTGTTGTGGTACGAAAAGCAGCGTAGGAAAGTTACACTCCTTAAAAAATTATTTTACCCTAAATTTGCTCGTTCCCGCCGTCCAGGCGGAACAAAGTTCTTAAAATAACTCCGACAAGGTCGGAGCTTCAGTGTTCCCGGGGTGTTTGAGCCCTGAGCCTGGCGAAGTGCGCTTCGTCTTGCTCAGCGCATCAATCTGAGATCATACCCGAAAACCTGATCAGGGTAATGCCTGCGCAGGGAAGGAGTAGTTCATCCTTTCTACAACAGCATTTCCCTCTCATTTTTTATCGCCGAATACAGGGTCAATCCAATTGATTCCTGGCCGGTGTAACATTAAAACTAAAAAAATGAAGAGGATTGCAATCGCCTGTTTCTACCTGTCCGCCTGTATAACAGCTTTGGGCCAGGAAGAAGCCAAAGACAGTTTTTACGTATTAAGTCCAGTTGAGGTACGGGCAGTTCGTGCGGCTGAAAATGCGCCGTTCACGAAAACCAATTTGTCCAAAAAAGAGATCAGCAAATTGAATCTCGGGCAGGATCTTCCCTTCCTCCTGAACCAGACTCCATCCGTGGTTGTCAACTCGGATGCGGGAAATGGTGTCGGCTATACCGGTATCCGTATTCGCGGAACAGATGCGACAAGGATCAATGTCACCCTAAATGGCATTCCTTATAACGATGCCGAGAGCCAGGGAACTTTTTTCGTCGATCTCCCGGATTTTGCTTCTTCTGTTGGCAGTATACAGATCCAGCGGGGTGTCGGCACTTCGTCCAACGGCGCCGGTGCATTCGGGGGCAGCATTAATTTCAGCACAAATGAGGTCAATAAAGAATCATATGCCGAGATCAACAACAGCTACGGCTCGTTTAATGCATGGAAGAATACGGTAAAGGCCGGGACCGGTTTGCTGGGAGATCATTTCACCGCCGATCTGCGCCTCTCGCGTATTAGCAGCGATGGATTTATTGACAGGGCGAAATCTGATCTCAAATCCTTTTATTTTTCGACGGCTTACCTGGCAGATAAAACATCACTACGTTTAAATATTTTTTCCGGTAAAGAAAAAACTTACCAGGCCTGGTATGGAATATCCGAGGCTGATCTTATAGCAGGCAGGCGAACGGTTAACTATGCAGGCACCGAAAAACCGGGAGATCCATATAATAATGAGACCGACAATTACTGGCAGGATCATTACCAATTATTCTTCGACCATCAAATCAACAAGAGCCTTTCGTTCAATACAGCTTTTTTCCTGGTGAAAGGAAGAGGCTATTACGAACAATACAAAGCAGACGAGGCCTATGCAGGCTATGGATTATCATTACCCGGCAATTCAGATTTTGTCCGCCAGTTGTGGCTGGATAATGATTTTTACGGAAATGTTTTTTCGCTGCAGTACAGGAATGCAAAGACCCAGTTCGTTCTTGGCGGAGGATACAACAGGTACGTCGGTAATCACTTCGGCGAACTGATCTGGGCATCGAATGGGCTGCCCACTCCTACCTATCGCTGGTATGATCTCGATGCGTTAAAAACCGATTTCAATATTTACCTCAGAGAGCAAAGATCATTTGCGGCTAACTGGTATTATTTCTATGACCTGCAGTACCGGCATGTGAAACACGATATTAATGGCTTCCGGGATAATCCCACCCTGATCATAAACAACAACTATGATTTCTTTAATCCAAAAGCAGGCATCACATATGTAAAGCATGGATGGAGAGGTTATTTGTCGTACAGCATGGCCAACAAGGAACCTAACCGGGATGATTTTGAAGCCGGTATCCACCAGCAGCCGGCAAGAGAACAGTTAAATGATATAGAATTGGGAATTGAACGAACCCATAAATTGACCTGCTGGTCCGCTACACTTTATTATATGCATTACAAAGATCAACTGGTGCTGACGGGCAAGATCAATGATGTTGGCGCTTACACGAGAACGAATATTCCCAAAAGCTATCGCATGGGTATCGAACTGCAGGGAGCAGCTGGAATTAATTCATGGATCAATCTATCGGCCAATCTTGCGTTAAGCCGGAATAAAGTAATCGACTTCAATGAGTACATTGATGATTACGACCAGGGCGGGCAAAAATTGAACACTTATGCCAGCACCGACATTGCATTTTCGCCAAACATTGTTGGAGCCGCGACAATCAATTTCATCCCCTGTCGCCATCTCGAATTGAGTTTGTTGAGCAAATATGTTGGCAGGGAATACCTGGACAATACACAAAACGAATCACGCAAACTCGATCCATTTTATACGCAGGACCTGAGGATCATCTATACCTTAAAGCCAAAGTTCTTTAAGGAAATAAATCTAACGGGCCAGGTGTACAATCTCTTCAATGCGAAATATGAGCCGAATGGCTATACTTACAGTTACATCACAGGAGGGGAAACTGTTACGGAAAACTATTATTTTCCTATGGCAGGGGTAAATTTTGTGGTGGGGCTAAATCTGAAATTGTGAGCAATCAGTGCCAGTCGTGAATGGTGTTGCTTCGCTTCGCTAGCAATGACTGTAAATGGGGAATTGTGGCTCAGTACTCGGATTCATGACTAGCGGCTATCGACTTGCTCCAAACTTTTCCTGCCAGGCCAGCATTCCTCCTGCGAGGTTTTTTGTATTCGTAAATCCAAGAGTATCCAGGATCAAACAAGCCTGGCCGCTCCGGTTGCCGCTCCGGCAATAGAGTATTACTTCTTCGTCTTTCAGGTTTTCGATATCATCTACCTGCATGGTTTGTATATAGCCGAGTGGGACCAATTGACCGCCGATATTGAACTCCGCGTTTTCCTGTGGTTCACGCACATCTATGAGATTGATCTTCTCACCGGCATCGAGACGGCGTTTTACTTCATCAACTGAAATGTTTTGCATAGTCTAACGTTCTTCTTGATCTGGCTGCTGCAAAGGTACAGCAACGCTGTCGATTACGGGTTTTTCAAGTTGCAGAAACACATCAATTGTCTGACCCGTGCGGATATACTGGAATTTTCCGTCAGCATCATACTTAACAGGCTTCTGTTGATAGATATAAGCACCGCATGTATCTTTAATTGGGGCACCCAGGATAATAATGGAACCGATTGCAAGGCCATGCGATTCGATCAGTTCTTTTGCTTCGCAAAAAGTCATGCCTACAAGGGTCGGCACCACGAATTTTTCATTTCCTACGCCCGATCCCAATACCATGTCTATTGAACTACCCATAGGTATTTTCATACCCGAAGTAATAAGCTGGCCATCGTACCGCATTTCCAGCACTGCATCGCGGTCAAAGCTCGGTTTATAGGTCGTATCGCCAATTTTCAGGCCGCGGTTGGTCAGTTCCATCACCATGGTACGAAAACTAAAGCCCCTTGCGACCGGGATCTCGACCAATGGAGGAACCGCCCTGTTTATAACTACATACACTGTCCTGTTGATCTTTATTATTTCGCCATCTTCGGGTACCTGTTTCAATACGCTCAACGGTTTGGCTGTGTCGACATAAATAGAATCCTGTACCTCCATGGCAAAACCATTTTTATCCAGGATAGACTGCGCTTCTGTAAATGATTTGCCGACGACAGCAGGCACTGTTTTCGACTCGTTGTGATGTGTAAGCCAGTTAAGCGAAAGAATGAAAATCAGGAAAACGATCAAAGCCAGCAACAGCCCTGTCAGGATGTTGAGCCATAGCGGTCGATGTGTAATGAAACTGAACATATTCGTTATTGTTGCAGGTTAGGCTTTAAAAACATTCTTCCAGCAATTTGGTATAAAACTCTTTTAAGCTCCATCCCATGGCTTTTACCTGCTGTGGAATAATACTGGCTTCACTTTGACCGGGAATGCTGTTAACCTCCAGCATAAATGGTTTGCCGGCCTCTTTATTGTAAATAAAATCAATCCTGACGACTCCTCTGCAATTGAATACCCCATATATCTTCCTGGCAGCTTCTCTTATCTTATCCGCAACGGGTTCATCAATCTCAGCGGGTGTAGTCTCGGAAGATTTCCCCTGGTATTTCGCCTCGAAGTCAAAAAAGTCCTTGTCGTCATGGGCTTTTACTTCGGTTAAAGGTAATACAATGATGTTACCTTTTGTTTTGAATACACCGACAGTAAATTCTCTGCCCTGGATCATTTCTTCTATCAGCACCTGGTCATCTTCCTTAAATGCTTTGGCAATTGCCGCTTCCAGGTCGCCGGGAGCAGTTACCTTACTCATTCCAATGCTGGATCCACCGTTATTTGGTTTGACAAACACGGGAAGCTTTAATTGTTCGAGTAGTTGCGTTGCCGGAACCGGTAAATGACTGAACAGATGAATCGAATTGGCTACATTAATACCGGCCATTTTAGCTATGGCGACGGTATACCGTTTATTAAAAGTAATGGCAGAAGTCGCGGCATCGCAACCGGTGTAAGGAATATTCAATGTATCGAAATATCCCTGCAGTTTACCATCTTCACCGGGTGTGCCGTGCATGCCAATGAATACAGCATCGAAATTTATTTTTTTATCCTTTGGCTGAATGGAAAAATCATTCTTATCGACAGCGATTTTTTTTCCATCACATTCATAAAACCAGCCATTAGGATTAATATCGATCTTATAAACATCAAACTTTTCCCTGTCGAGGTTATTTCCGATCGTTGTTGCGCTTTTATAGGATATCACCGCCTCGCCCGAAAAACCGCCGGTTACCAGGGCTATGGTTTTTTTCATGTATTGATTTGTGGTTTTGCATCGCAAATATTGAGCAAAATCCGCTTAGCAGGAAATTTCAAATGCTAAATATTGTGAAAGACGCAGCGAGAAAAGGGAATTTCCGTGTTTTCAAAAGAAAAGAACCAGGAACCAAATAAAACCCAAATCATGAAAAGCTACCTGGAATGATTTGAATTGAGATTTTAACCTTTCAAGTTATTCATGGTTCTTGTTATTTGGAATTTTTGTGTCAAAGAAGGTCGCGTCGGCAAAGTCTTTCAATTTCAATTCATCATTTGTTGTCTCGCAAATAAGAAAGGTGAAGGCTGTTTCTCCTTCACCTTTTTACGACGGGAAATATCACCCGCCAAAGATGAGCAGCAATCGCTGCTGAATTGTAATACTCTAAGTTAAATACAAATTTGAAAAAACCATGCCGCTTTTTTGCACCTTGAAATGTGCATAAAAAAGGCAATTGTCTTAAATATGCAATTTTTCTTTTTTAGCTAATAATTCCTCAACCGTTTCACGATACATTTCGTCGGGAACGCAACAATCTACCGGGCATACCGCCGCGCATTGAGGCTCTTCATGGAAACCCTGGCATTCGGTACATTTATTAGGAGTGATGTAATAAATATCGTTAGCGACCGGTGGATTCTTTTGATCTGCATCCACGACCGTTCCATCAAGCAGGGTAAATGACCCTTTTACAGACGTACCATCGGAAACCGCCCATTCCACGCCACCTTCATAGATAGCGTTATTGGGGCATTCTGGTTCACACGCGCCACAATTGATACATTCTTCAGTTATCTTAATAGCCATAATACCGGGGTTAAAGTAGTTGAGGTTATTTTTGTGGCTAAGTTATCGCAAAAAAATAATCCTGCAAATGATTTTGAGCCAACGAATTGATCTATTGTCAAGGCTTGGAGCCTACATGCTATCCGGGGATAGAGAATGGGAAGAAGCTAAAACAAAGGCCAGCCAGGAGAATTCCTGGTTTATTCCAGAGTTTATTGGCCGTGCTGCCGACAATATAGCCAGGGCTTTTTTACAAAAAGATATTCTTCAAAACTGGTCATCTGCCTATGAGATTCCTCCTACAAACTCTCATCCGAAAAAGGTTGGGATCGTCATGGCCGGTAATATCCCGCTGGTAGGTTTTCACGACCTGCTATGTGTTTTTATTTCTGGGCATAACGCCATTATCAAGCCTTCTTCCAAAGACGATACGCTTATCCGGCATCTTGTGAAAAAAATCCAGGAATGGGAACCTGGGCCTACGGAGCTGATCCAATTCGCTGAACGGCTGAAGAATTGTGATGCCTATATCGCCACCGGGAGTAATAATACAGCCGGTTATTTTGAATACTATTTCAAAAAATACCCGCATATCATCCGTCGCAACAGGACTTCTGTGGCCGTTTTAACCGGGAAGGAAACCAGGGAAGAGCTGGTAAAACTAGCCGACGATGTGTATCTCTATTTTGGGTTGGGCTGTCGTAATGTGTCCAAGATATTCGTGCCGACCGGCTATGATTTTATTCCGCTCCTCAGAGCTTTTGATAAATATAACTACCTGGCTGACCATTCCAAATACATGAATAATTATGATTACAACCTTGCCATCCAGATACTGAACAAGAAGTTTTATATGAGTAATGCTTCCCTGTTGCTGGTGGAAGATGCTTCTCCATTCTCTCCTATCGGCCGGCTTAATTATGAATATTACGACGATCCCAGGCAGCTCAATGAGCGGCTGAAAAAAAATTCCGATATACAATGCATAACAGGAGTAGGCCATATTGCCTTCGGAAAATCGCAGTCTCCCGGCCTGTCCGATTATGCAGATGGCATAGATACTTTGAAATTTCTGACAAACTTGTGAAGAACGGGTTCTAAGTTTTACGATTTATTAATAAATTTGTGAAGAACTACGAAAGGCTTAGTAAATGATATGTTAAACTGAATGAACGGGGCTTCTGTCGGATTTATACTTCGTTATTTTGTAAAGCAAAGGCATAAATTTTGACAACAAGCTTTGCCAAATCTTCTTCAAAAAAATAAAAAAGGAAAATACTACTATGAAATTTAAACAAATCTTGATGGTGGTTGCAGTCAGCGCAGCTTCCGCAGTTGGCAGTGTGGGGATCTTCAATAAATTTACTACCCAGAAAATTGCCGGCGTTCAATCAACGAATGGCAGTCTTCCTGCAAATTATGCACGTTACATGGGGGACAATGTGGCAGGAGCGCCTGCAGATGCTATTGACTTTACAAAAGCTGCGGCAACTGCTGTTCCCGCAGTAGTGCATATCAAAACAAAAATCCCTGCTAAGAGAGTAAGCAATAATATCGGTGGTGGCCGCAATCGGAACGGCTCAATCGATGACTGGTTCAATGATATGTTCCAGAATTTCGGACCCCAGGTCCAACCCGAACAAAGAGCATCGGGTAGCGGCGTTATCATCAGCGATGATGGTTATATCGTCACTAATAATCACGTAATCTCCGATGGTGGAACTGGCATTGCCGATGAAATCACGGTAACGCTTCATAACAAAAAAGTGTACAAAGCAAAAGTTATAGGCAGAGATCCAAGCAGCGATATTGCTGTATTGAAGATCGAAGGAACTAATCTTCCTTACCTGCTCTATGGCAACTCAGATAACCTGAAACTCGGTCAATGGGTTTTAGCAGTAGGTTACCCGCTTTCGCTGGAAACAACCGTAACAGCCGGTATCATTAGTGCTAAAGGGAGATCGATCGGTATCAATGGCCGTCAAAGCCAGACACCTATTGAATCCTTTATCCAGACCGATGCAGCTGTGAACCAGGGAAACAGCGGTGGCGGCCTGATCACTACCGATGGACAACTGATAGGTATCAACTCAGCCATTCTTGCTCCCAGCGGAACGTATGCAGGTTATTCTTTTGCGATCCCGGTAAACCTGGTAAAGAAAATTGTAAATGACCTCATCAAATTCGGTGACGTAAAAAGACCTTATCTCGGTATATCCGCAGATCCCGGAAAGATCGATGCAGGTGATGGCGCTTATATCGGTGCCGTTGCAAAAGACGGAGCTGCTGCCAATATCGGCCTGAAAAAAGGTGATGTGATCACCAGCATCAATGATATTAATATCAATTCATGGACTGAATTACAGGGCACAATCGCTTCTTATAATGCAGGCGATAAAGTAAAAATTTCTTATCGTCGCGATGGAAAGGATTTTACAACCAATGCCACGTTAAGTACGAAGACTGGCACCTACGACGAGATCGCGAGCAGTGGTGTTGGAGAAGCATTGGGCGCTGAGCTTTCTACACTGGATGCAAAAAAAGCTAAAGAATTAGACGTAGAAGGTGGTATCGTAGTAAAAAATATCAAGAAGGACAGCCCGCTCGGCCGCACACGCATGCAGGATGGTTTTATTATCCTTAGCGTTGATGGGCAGGAAGTAAAAAATGTACAGGAATTGGGTCGCTTGCTGGCATCGTTGGAAGGAACCGTGCAGGTACAGGGAGTTTATCCCGGGTCTGATGGCACTTATACCTATCCATTAAGTCTTGATGATGAATAATTAATCCAGATAATAAATTTCAAAAGGTCCCTTCGTGGGGCCTTTTTTATTGGCCCCACCCTCCAACTTGCTTCGCTTCGCTCGCAATGACGGGAGAGGGAGCGCTAGCAGCATCGGTGTCCTCGCGGCGTTCGCAATGACGGCTTCCTGCATCCTGGCCAACTATTTTTCATAGACAAGATACCTCCAGGGTTCCATTACAAACTGCGTATCTGCCATGATTTCCTCCGTAGAGCCGGAAAAAACATTCCTGAATTTACCAGAAACCACCTTACCGATTATTTTGAATTGCCGTTTAACTCCGGAAAGGTTAAGGATGACAAGCACTTCCCGTTGACCGTTCTTTCGCAGGAAGGCAAAAACATCCGCATTGTCTGTAGTTTCAAGACGGTATGTCCGTACGTTATCATCCGCAGCGCGAAGCGCCGGGTTAGTTGAACGAAGATTCAACAGTATTTTATAAAAATCGTCCAGCTTATGTTCGGCGGTCCAGGGAATCGGGTCCCGCTCAAAAAAAAGAAGACGTTTATTCACCAGTGGTAGTTCCTGCCCGCTATAAATTAAAGGCAATCCCTCCCAGGTAATGCAAAGCACGGCGAAGGCCTGTGCAGCATCACCCATCCGCTCATACTCACTCCCACTGTGCGAATTTTCATCGTGGTTGCTGGTGAACAGGAGTTTGATAGCGCCCCTGGGATATAGTGAACTGTATTTGAAAAATACGTTATCAATATTGCTCATATTGGCTTCTTTTCGCCAATATCTTTCCATCGTATGCAATAACTCCCAGGAATAGGAGGCATCAAAGACTTCGTGGTACCTGGGGTCCTCCATCTCTCCAAGCCAGAACAACGGCTTCATTTTATCCAACTCCGTTCTTGCTTCAATCCAGAATGCAAGCGGAACGAGATGCGCCATATCGCAGCGATACCCGTCCAGATCGCATTCCTCTATCCAGAACTTCATGGCATCTATCATTGCAGTCCAAAGGCTCCTGTTCTCATAGTTGAGATGGATCACATCTTCCCAGTCGGGAAAAGGCGGCCGGAAACTGCCTTTGTCATCCATCGAAAAAAATTCGGGATGCGTCTTCGTCCATACATGGTCCCAGCCCGTATGATTAGCTACCCAGTCTATCATCACTTTCATGCCAAGCTGCTGGGCTTTCCTGACAAGGTTTTTAAAATCATCCAGGGTGCCAAACTCGGGGTTGACGCTCGTATAATCCGAACAGGCATAGTAACTGCCGAGAGTGCCTTTCCTGTTCAATACGGATATGGGGGTGATGGGCATGAACCAGATGGTGCGGATACCCAACTGTTGCAGGCGGGGCAATTCTTTTTGGAAAGCGCTAAATGTGCCGTCAGGCGTATACTGCCTGATGTTTACTTCATAAATATTGCTCGCAAGCGCCCAATCAACTGTCTGAAAAGCCTTGTTCATTAGTATTTCCGTGAATGTTAGCGTCCGATCCGGTATCGGGATCAGTATCTAGTACAATATTAAGTCAACTAAAGTTAAATTTGCAGCGAATGAAAAGTTTTGAGGTCCCAATAATCTATCGCAGTCCGCTTATTGCCGCTATTAAAAAAAAGCGGAAGGAAATGGACAAGATGAAAAAGGATTTTACGCCTACCCTGCTTGACTTTGGTCCCATTCGCATCTTCCTGGCCCGTCATTTCGGTTTTTGTTATGGAGTGGAGAATGCTATCGAGATCGCATTCAGGACCGTCGAAGAAAATCCCGGCAAACGGATCTTTCTATTGAGCGAAATGATCCACAATCCACAGGTTAACGCGGATCTTCAATCTCACGGGGTCCGGTTCCTACAGGATACGTACGGCCGTGAACTTATTTCCTTTGAAGAACTGAAAGCTGATGATGTTGTTATCATTCCCGCTTTTGGGACCACACCCGCGATCGAAAAAAAATTGAGTACGATCGGCATTCCAGTCGAGAAATATAATACCACCTGCCCGTTTGTAGAAAAAGTTTGGAATCGCAGCGAGCTCATTGCCAAAAATGATTATACAATTATTATTCATGGTAAACCAAAGCATGAGGAAACAAGGGCTACGTTTTCCCGCGCCGCTGCACATGCCCCTGCCGTGGTAGTAAAAGATATGCAACAGGCAATAGAACTGGCTAAATACATAAAAGGCGAAAAACTGCCGTTCCTGTTTTACGATGAATTCGAGGGGCAATATTCGGATGGTTTTAAGATAGAAAAAGATCTCCAGCGAATTGGCGTGGTCAATCAAACCACGATGCTGGCCAGCGATACACAGGGCATTGCGGATTTTCTCCGGGAAGTAATGATTGAAAAATATGGCAGCGAAACTATCCGTGAGCATTTTGCAGACACCCGGGATACGCTGTGTTATGCTACTAATGACAACCAGAGCGCAGTGACTGGCATGCTTGAAACAAAAGCTGACCTGGCTATCGTTGTCGGCGGCTATAATTCGTCCAATACTTCTCACCTGGTTGAGCTTTGCGAGGGGAAACTTCCCACTTATTTTATCAGCAATGAAGAAAAAATAATTTCGCAGAAGGATATACTCCACTATGATTTTCATACGAAGCAGGAAATCCTGACCAGCAATTACCTGCCTGCCAAAGAACCTCTAAATATTCTTATAACCAGCGGTGCCTCCTGTCCCGACGCGATCGTGGAAGCAGTGATCAATAAGTTGACGGGCTTTTATTCGCTTAAAAAAGATAAGGAGCAATTGTTACGGGAGTTTAGCTGAAAGTGAGAACGCAGATCATCATAATGTCAGGATGAATTATGATCCGTGAATATCAACTATCATAATAAATCTGCATTCTAACTGCAATTTAGCCGGAATGGCCCTACGCAACTATATCGCCTGCGCAATAAAATGCCAGCCGAATATTAAAGCGATAATTAATAAATAGATCAAATAAATTACTGCTCCGTTGAGTAGAGTTCTGAAGGACTGGTTGGCACCAGCCTCATCGTTGGTTTTTATACTCTGGAACAACTGTCGTGGGAACCTGGTATAATATATGTTCGAAATAATGCCGAGCAGCGATATGAATATTGACAGGTAAGGATAAATTTCATCATAGGCACCCATTTTATATCCTGCGTAATATCCTGATGAAAATCGCTGGATGATCATCTTCACTTGCCAATAAATAATTACCGTGGATTGAATGATCACCAGCACCATGATAATATAGCTGATAGCAGCAAACTTCCGAATGAATTTCTTTCCTTCTTCAGTAAACCGGAGCTCGAATAAACTGGGTTCTTCTGGCAACATGACGATCGATTATTTTAAACCTGCCTGCGAGCCGTCGCCGCCGGTGACCGGCAGTCAGGTGTTGAATGTTAAATAGATACTGGATACTCGTCATACCATTGTGAAGCGATCAGCATCCAGTTGCGTCGTCGCTTCGCTCCTCTCAATGACAGCATCTGGCATCTTTCCTGCCTGGAAGCAGTCAACCATTCTATAGAATGCAGATTTGAATGAGAACTGAACCCTGAATCTTTAAAAACTGAAGCAATCTATTCAATACATGAACCGCGTCATTTGTATAATTGTTCGTAGTACTCGTAGGCCATCCTGTTGCTATCAAATGTAAAGCGTACGTCCTGCATGCCATTCTTCATGACCTGTCTCCAGGTATTGTGATTGTCGTAATAAAGAGGCAGTATCTCCTTTTCCAAAATCTCGTACAACTTGTTAAGGTCATACTGGTCCTGCTCATGTACTCCCATGTTGGCATAATCCGCTTTAGGCACCACGAAGCCATTGTAACCATGATTGATGAACTCTGGTATCCAGCCATCATCGGTGGAAAAATTAACGGCCCCATTCATGGCAGCAGTCATCCCACTTGTACCGGAAGCTTCCCTTGGCAAGTAAGTTCATAACCCGTTACCACGGCCATGTTTTTATATCTCTTGCTGAGTTGCACAAGTTGATTGAATTCGCTGATAGCGGGATGATCGACCGGGTAGGGTTTCCCGGCCCAAATGATCTGCACCGGGTATTTTATGCCATTCATTAATTTATCAAACCTGTCTTCATCTGTTGTGAGTAGGTTCGCCCTTTTGTAACCCGCGAAACGCCTGGCCCATACAATGGTGAAAATGGTTGGCTTGAAGAGTTTACCCGTCTGGTCGGCCACGAGATCAAAGGCTCTTTTCTTGAGATATTTTTTCCGGTCATCAATACCATAGTCATTATCCGATTCCATAAAGCGATATAGCTGCTTGTCGGCCCAATACCACCAGTTTTGGGCATTGGTAATAGAGATGATCGGGCAAATCTTATCATACTTGCTCCACATGGCCCTTGATACTTCACCATGTAGCTGCGATACGCCGTTGGCTATGTGCGCAAAACGCAAAGCTGCCAATGAATGGTTGAATGCGTCGTCATTATTCCCGGTGAGCTTCTTTACTTCGTCAACGGTCAGACCGCAGAAATAGCTCATTTTATGGCACAGGTAAATATCATGCTTTTCATTACCCGCTTCTTCCGGTGTGTGAGTTGTAAACACCAGTCGTTTTGTAACTTCTTCAATGTTGCGGTCGTACTTGTTGTATAAATAAAATGCAGCTGACAGCCCATGCGCTTCGTTCAGGTGATAGCGTTCGGGATTGAAGCCAATTTCATCCATTAGTTTGGCGCCGCCAACTCCCAGCAAAATGAACTGGGCTACCTTGGTGGCCACATTGGCATCATACAAACGGTGAGTGATCGTTTGCGAAACATAATCATTCTCCGCTACGTCCGTACTGAGAAGAAATAAAGGCGCAGTCTTAAAAGTCTCGGGATTGAGATAATAAACCTTGACCCAGACAGGATGTTCATGTACGTTTATCTGGAATTTAATGCCTGTATCTTCCAGGAAACTATATTGCTTTTCGCTCCAGGTCACAGCCAATGTCTGGTCCTGGTTGCGTTGCTGGTCATAATATCCAAACTTCCACAGGATACCGATGCCGACCATGTTCTGGCGAAGCTCGTATGCGCTTCTCAAATGTGAACCGGCCAGGAAACCCAAACCCCCACTGTAAATCTTCAAGGGCTGATGAACCGCAAACTCCATCGAGAAATAAGCCACCTTTCTTGAATAACGTTGTTCTATCGGATAGGGAACAGAGAAATTAGTAAAGTTCATGAAGTGTCGTTTTTACACAATCGCAAAATAAACGAAAAAAAGTAACCGGGGCAACCTGATGATCAGTAAGAATCATATTATTAATTATTGAACATGCCTTTATTTGAAAATAAATCTCACGCAATACCGCCAATTGGCCGGACAAAGACGCAACGTATGTGCCGTCATAATAAGGTCGTTGCGTCGTCGTCCCGCATAGCTGCGGGATTGCGGGAATCAAAATGTGACATTGCCTAATTATTTGGTTTTCGCTGTTGTTTTCTTAGCTGGCTTTGGTTCTTTCTTTCTTGGAAAAGATCCATCAAAAGAACAGCGAAGACCGCGATGAGAACCGCAACCTTCTAATTCTTTTAAGATAACGCTGGAGGCGCTGAACGTAAACCGTAATACACAGGGGTCGCCGCCTTCGCGGTATTCGGCAACCGTTGCTGATTTAAAGATGGCCTCTCCTTTTAATTCACCGGTACAGGCACCGTCGTTTTTATCTATGTGAACAAAAAAGCTCAGGCGATCGGGTTTTCTTCCGTCACGAATAGAAACCAGGTTCATTTTAGAAGAAGTGTAATCCGCTGAAACCTTATTTTTCTTCACACCATCCGCAATAGGGTTAATTATTTCAGTGACCTTATCATCCAGCGCATCAGTCATGATCAGCATGAATTTGCCGGTCTCTTTGTCCAGGCTATACACATCTTTTCCATCGCTGATCGTGCCGTCGGCGTTTCTGCGGGTTATGGTCTTAGTGATGGTATAACTTTTATCAATATTCAGGGTTTGCTGCGCATTCGTGTACTGGCCATAGCGCAGAAGTTGCAATCCGTCTTTCAATTGGTCTTTCTTGTCAAAAGCAAACACAAAAGCCATTCGTTTTTCCCCCGCGACCATTTTCACAAATAAAAAATTATCCGATTCCGGCGATTTCAGTCTTCCAAGTGGATATATTTTGACCTTTGCTCCTTTTCCAAAGCTGCGATTGATCAGGGAATCGGGAATAAACTGCGTAAAGACTTTTGCACTGATAACAGTAGAATCGTTTTCCTTTCTGTTTAAGGTCGTGTCCCCAAACTGGTAAGGGGCTTTCCGGACGGGAAAAAATTCAATAAAATCATTTATTTCTACGGGGTCCTCCCCCGAAAGTGACGGTTTTTTCTTGCCATTGCAACCAGCCAGTACAATTAAACTAACGATCAATAGGCCTAAATCCCTGAAACGGTTCATGTATTGGAAATTGGCGGCAAATTAATTCATTCTGAGGAAAGAATACAACTGGATGCGGGATTCTGGATGCTGGCTACTGGATGCTGACCTATATCGACCAGAATCCTGTTCGTGGCGCCAATCTTCCAGTATCTGGCAACTAGCATCCAGTATCGGGTTTAATTTGGAGTCTTCAAAAATATTTTTTAGGTTTGTCTAAAAATATTTTTAGTCATGTTGAACTATTCCACGAGTGAAGAAAACTATATCAAGGCGATTTTTCACCTTCAGCATACTGATGGAACAGTCACGACCAATGAACTGGCCGCAGAATTGAAGACCAAGCCTGCTTCCATCACCGACATGATGAAAAAGTTAAAGACCAAAAAGCTGGTACACTACCAGGCTTATCACGGCTTCCGGCTTAGTCCCGATGGAAAAAAAGTAGCGCTGGGAATCATCCGGCGTCATCGTTTATGGGAGTACTTCCTTGCGGAGAAATTAAAATTCAGCTGGGAGGAGGTGCATGCAGTGGCTGAAGACCTGGAGCATGTCAGCAGCAAAAAACTAATTGATAAACTGGATGAGTTTCTTGGTTTTCCCCGCTTTGACCCGCACGGAGATCCCATTCCCGATATGCACGGCCGTATCGAAACAAGCCGCCAGGTCTGTTTGCAGGACTTGCCGCTTAACAAGCCGGCAGTTGTAAGCCATGTCAGCGATCAATCGAATGAAATGCTGGAATTATTGGGTCATAAAAAGATCGGGATCGGCACCCGGCTTGAAGTGAAGAGGAAATTCAATTTTGACAACTCACTTGAAATAAAGATCAGGCAGCAGTCCCCGATCAACATCAGTGAACAACTTTCGAAAAACATTTTTGCAAAATATGATGAATAGAATCCATGATGATAAATCATTGAGCGAGGTACATGAGACGATTGATACTACTTCGGCCCACAGGCCTGTCTGGAGAAGAATACTTTCTTTTTTCGGCCCTGCCTATCTCGTTAGCGTAGGGTATATGGATCCTGGCAACTGGGCTACAGACCTTGCCGGTGGAAGCCAGTTTGGCTATACCCTGATCTGGGTACTGTTAATGAGCAACCTGATGGCACTGCTGCTGCAAAGCCTGTCGGCAAGACTGGGGATCGTTAGAAGAAGGGACCTTGCGCAAGCTAACCGGGAAACATATCCTGCACCGATCAACTTCGCACTGTATGTGCTGGCTGAAATCGCCATCGCCGCCTGTGACCTTGCCGAAGTGCTGGGTATGGCAATTGGTTTACAGCTTTTGACAGGCATTCCTTTAATATGGGGTGTATTGATCACGGTACTCGATACATTCCTGCTGCTGTTTCTTCAGAAACTCGGAATGAGAAAAATGGAGGCATTTATCATCGGTCTCGTATTTATCATCGGCCTTTCGTTCCTGGTTGAAATCGTTCTAGCCAAACCTGACATGGGTGAAGTGGTCACGGGGTTTGTTCCGCACATACCTAACGATACCGCTTTATACATAGCCATCGGGATCATAGGCGCGACGGTGATGCCACATAATCTTTACCTGCATTCGGCGCTCGTGCAGACCCGGAAGATCAGACGGACTAAGCAGGGTATAAAAAAAGCGATCCGCTTAAATATTATAGATAGCGCTGTGGCACTGAACCTTGCTTTCTTTGTGAATGCCGCAATACTTGTTCTTGCAGCCACCGTTTTTTTTAAAACCGGGAGAACCGATGTGGCTGAAATAAAAACAGCGCACCATTTACTGGACCAGTTATTAGGTACCAAGGTGGCGCCGGTATTATTTGCCGTGGCTCTTATCTGCTCGGGACAGAGTTCAACTGTAACGGGCACCCTGGCCGGGCAGATCGTAATGGAAGGATATCTCCGCCTGCGCATCAATCCATGGGTGCGTCGCCTGATAACACGATTGATCGCTATCATACCGGCGGTTATTGTCATACTTGTCAATGGCGAAAAAGATATAGACAGCCTGCTCATCCTAAGCCAGGTGATATTGAGCCTGCAACTGGGCTTTGCAGTTATCCCGCTTATACATTTTGTAAGCGACAAGAAGACCATGGGCAGTTTTGCCATCAGGCCACTGGTCCAGGTAACGGCATGGGTGATCACTGCAATACTCGTATATCTCAACCTGAACATGGTAACCGGCCAGGCTGCCGACTATTTCGCTACGTCGAATAATACTTTTTGGAAAATTGTGATCATTGTCGCCGGTCTTGCCTTTGTTGCCTTACTGATAATTGCGACAGGCGCCGCAAGCATATTCCTATCCAGCTTCATCCTGAGGCCGTTTCACTCCAGACCTTATCGCTTCCATCCTATAACCGGATCGCAGTGGCTTTGGATTTTAGCCAGAACGATCAAAAATTGTTGTCGCATGCACTGGGCCAGGGTACCAGCGATACATCCTATATACTTATTCATGTCGTGGAAAGCGTGCCTGCAAGGATTTATCAAAATGAAAGTGACGATTTGGAAACAGAGAAAGATAAGGAGCACTTGATTTTTTATACCGAGCAACTAAAGGAAAGAGGGATACAAGCCGAACCGCTAATGGGCTTTGGTGAACGGGCCAAGGAAATTGTAAGGCTGGTAAAAAAAGGAGAAGCCGATATGCTTGTTATCGGGGCGCACGGCCATGCCGGCATCAAGGACATTCTCTACGGCGAAACAATTAACACGGTGAGGCATGAGTTAAAGATTCCTGTTTTTATTGTCAACCTCTGAAGATGCAATTATTGTTAGAAAGAATATTCGGTTTTGTCTTCCTGCTGGTAGGCCTCTCGCATTTGCTGCAGCCTGGGCCCTGGGTGGATTTTTTTAAATGGCTGCGATCCAAAACATATGGAGGCTTTTTAGTTGTTATTTATACATTGCCGATTGCCATCGTGATCGTAACGTTTCATAGTCGCTGGGAACTGCGCTCTTCACTTATACTTACCCTAGCGGGATGGATTATGCTTGTAAAATGTGTAATCTATGCAGTTTACCCTATCGCATTCAGCCGGACAGCGACAAGAGCATTTACTGCGCGAAGTTCTGTCATTGGAGGAATAATATTGATCGCCGTTTCTTTGTTGCTACTGCTGGATACCTGGTCATCCTGATGTATGATCTTATTCAGCTGCAAACCTCTCATTAGGCAGCAGAAAGCGAATGACTGTTGCCGGGTTTCGGTGGATGAATACTCCGGGAGTGGCTTCGAAGCAGGTGTTTAAAACGACTAAAGGTTTCCGGTTTGATGTTGAGATAAGAAGCGAGATATTTTTGGGGAACACGCTGCAACAGGTCGGGGTTCTTCATTACAAAATTCAGGAATCTTTCCCTGGGCGTCATCTTTACCATCTGCATCTGCCAGCGGTCTTTAAGCATCATGGTATGCGTAATTACCAGCCTTCCCAAATGTTCCATTTTCTTTGACTGGCTATATAACTGCTCCAGGTCATCATACTGGATGGAGATAAATATCGAAGGCTCGATCGTTTCAACAAAGTATTCCGAAGGAGTGCGACTATGGAAGGATTCCTGGCTCAGGATGATATGACCTTCCATCGATATCTGCGTATTGATCTCATGACTGTTCTTCTTGTAATACTTGCGCACCAGTCCTTTGATGATAAAGTTGAAATGATCTTCGACTTCACCGGCTCTCGTAAGAAACTCTTTTTTTCCAAACCGCCTTATTTTACTTATGGGCATAATGCAGCGGGTAAACTCATCGTCGGTGAGATTAACAAACTTTCTCAGGTAGGTCAAAAATGGTCTTGCTGTTTCCATGCTACTATAAATCAGATAAAAAGTTACAACAAATAATTGACTCAGATCAAGGGGTAGGAGAAAACCACTGCTTTACGGCAGACATTGTGCCGTTTTTTTAGAAATAGCCATCCGGGACTCACAAATTCAGCACAGCCGGGAAAGCGAGCAATATTGTGCTCGCTGATCTTTTTCCGGGCTATTAACTATGTTTTCGTGCAGGAGGAGGAAAAACCGGTGAATTGGCTATTTATTAAAATTGTAGTTTTGCCAACTTCAAATTTTAACCTAAACATCTGTTTTGTATGGCTCAAAAGATCAAAGTTGCAAACCCCGTGGTGGAACTGGATGGCGATGAGATGACCCGCATTATCTGGAAGTTTATCAAAAACAAACTCATACTCCCCTACCTGGATCTCGATATTAAATATTTCGACCTTGGCCTCGAGTACAGGGACCAGACAAAAGACCAGGTGACTATTGATGCTGCAAATGCCATCAAACAATATGGAGTGGGCATCAAATGTGCGACGATCACTCCCGATGAAGCAAGGGTGAAAGAATTCAACCTGTCAAGTATGTGGAAGAGCCCGAACGGAACAATCCGTAACATTCTCGACGGTACCGTATTCCGCGAACCAATTGTCATAAAAAACATCCCTCGGTTGGTGACCAACTGGACTGCACCGATCATCGTCGGAAGGCATGCATTTGGTGATCAGTACAGGGCTACTGACACCGTAATAAAAGGCAAAGGAAAATTGACAATGACCTTCACTCCCGAAGGAGGGGGTGTACCTCAGACCTTTGAAGTTTTTAATTTCAAGGGTGACGGCGTTGCACTTAGCATGTACAATACGGATGAAAGCATTAAAGGTTTTGCAAGAAGTTGTTTCAACATGGCGCTTAGCAAAAAATGGCCTCTATATCTTTCTACGAAAAACACAATCCTTAAGAAATACGACGGCCGCTTCAAGGACATTTTTGAAGATATCTATAAAAATGAATTCAAGACCCAGTTTGACGCCGCGGGCATTGTGTATGAACACCGCCTGATCGATGATATGGTAGCGAGCGCATTAAAATGGAATGGCAATTTTGTCTGGGCCTGCAAGAACTATGACGGAGATGTGCAAAGTGATACAGTTGCGCAGGGATTTGGATCGTTGGGCCTGATGACATCTGTTTTAGTTACGCCTGATGGCAAAACCATGGAAGCAGAAGCTGCTCATGGTACCGTAACCCGTCATTACCGTGAATACCAGAAAGGCAATCCCACCTCTACCAACCCAATCGCTTCGATCTTTGCATGGACAAGAGGGCTGGCATTCAGAGGCAAGCTCGACAATAACCAGGAATTGATCGATTTTGCCAATACACTGGAAGCAGTCTGTATAGAAACTGTAGAACAGGGTAAAATGACCAAAGATCTAGCGATCACAATAAAACCTAAGGTAGAACATTTGAAGGATTACCTGTATACCGAAGAATTTTTAGATGCTATTGATGCGAACCTGAAGAAAAAAATAGGAGCCTAGTTTTCTGGTTTCGGATTTCTTTCTAAAAGAATCTCAAAAACATTAACTCTTTGCTTACTATCCAGAAAGCAACCGTTGAAGACATTCCACTTATTCGCCGCCTGACTTTCCAGGTATGGCCACAGACCTATGCGCAGATACTTTCCCAGTCGCAGATTGACTATATGCTCGACCTGATGTACAGCGAAGCGTCATTAAAAAAACAAATGGAGGATGGTTCTCAGTTCATTTTTGTATACGAAGGAGAAGAACCGGTTGGTTTTGCCTGTTATCAGGAATTAAAACCTCGGGCCTGGAAACTGCATAAGATCTATGTTCTTGTTTCGCAGCAGGGAAAAGGCACCGGGAAGTTTATGATCGATCATGTGATCAGCGAAATCAGGAAGCAGGGCGCAACTACTCTTGAACTGCAGGTAAACCGCAACAATAAAGCAAAAGCCTTCTATGAAAAACTGGGATTTGTTGAAAGGGAAATGATAAAGCTTGACATTGGGAGTGGGTTTATTATGGATGATTATGTTTTGGAAAAGAAACTATGAATTGTGCGTGAGTCAGCAGGGACTAATGAACGTTGGATGGATGCCAGATGCTAGATACAGGATGCTGTTGTTATGTAGGATGCATCCAGTATCTGGCATCCAGTATCTAGCATCCAGTATCTAGCATCCAGTATCTGGCATCTTACTGCTTTAGGCATTTAACATACTTCTTCGGGTCGAGCGGTGTTTCAAAATCGTAAAGTTGGAATTCGATTTTCCCGCCTGGCTTGAGGTAGCCGATCGCATCACCCGCCTGCACTCTCATTCCTCTTCTTGCAGAAGTCCTGGTGATACCAGAATACAAGAAATAATAATCTTTCGAATTTAGCATTAGCATCCAGGTACCGTCATCATCCTTCATAACATTGGTCACCGTTCCGGCTGTGCAGGCTTTCACAGATGTGTCAGTCGCACTGGTGAGAACTATCTTGACTTCTGTTACGCCCAGGCTATAGGGCTGCTTTTCAGCAGGTGGCTCAACAGCATCGTTTAGAGGGCACACTAGTTTTAATGAATCCTTTTTCTGGGCTGACAGCATCAGCGGTAAGCAAAACACCAACAGTAATAAACGATGTCTCATATTTCGTATTTCGTTTTTTTGCAATTCGGTTTCATTGTCCGGATCTAGTCTTTATGCATATGTAGCTTCTTCGCCATTTCCGAACTCATTTGATCTGATGATGGACCATACCCGTTCACCAGCACTCCTTTCTGTCCTTTTTTACCTTCGATCGCATATACTACAGCTTCATCAGCGGGATCCGAATCGCCTTCGAACCGATAATACTCCACGATCTCGAAATCGTCCACGTTGAATACATCATCGTGGCAGATAAGACAGTTATCCCGCAGGTTAAAATCCATATTATAGCCGCGTTTCTTCAAGTCTTCCACGGCGCCCGATACGGTATCGTAGGCGTACATAAATTATCCTTTTTTTCAAAGTTAGGATGATTGCCCGGTTTGTGGTCTTGCTGACCTTCAATGTCGAAGCCCGCAGCAGCAAATATTATTCACAAACCTCTCAGCCGATTAGGCTTGTACAGGGGTAAAACTTACCTTTGCCGCTTAAAAAAACTACAAACATGTCAACCGCAACTAAATCCATTGATTTCTCCTTGCCTTATAAAGTGGCCGACATATCGCTGGCAGAATGGGGTCGCAAAGAAATCCGTCTGGCTGAGGCTGAAATGCCGGGCCTGATGAGCATTCGTAAAGAATATGGGCCTTCTCAACCGTTGAAAGGCGCAAGAGTAGCAGGATGTTTACACATGACTATTCAGACCGCTGTACTGATAGAGACTTTGACCGCCCTTGGCGCTGAAGTAAAATGGAGTTCCTGCAATATTTTCTCCACGCAGGACCATGCAGCTGCTGCCATCGCAGCTACCGGTGTTGGCGTGTTTGCCTGGAAAGGACAGACTGTGGAAGAAGCAGACTGGTGTATTGAACAAACATTATTCTTCGGTGGTAAGGATCGCCCGCTGAATATGATCCTCGACGATGGCGGCGACCTGACAAATATGGTGCTTGATACTTACCCCGAACTGGTACAACATGTAAAAGGTATTTCGGAAGAAACTACTACCGGTGTTCACCGTTTGTATGAGAGAGTAGCGAAAGGCACTCTCCCGATGCCTTCTATCAATGTGAATGATTCAGTTACCAAATCCAAGTTTGATAATAAATACGGTTGTAAAGAAAGCCTGGTAGACGCTATCCGCCGGGCTACCGATGTGATGTTGGCAGGCAAAGTGGCTGTCGTGGGCGGTTATGGCGATGTGGGTAAAGGTTCTGCCGCTTCATTGAAAGGTGCAGGCTGCCGGGTGATCG
>VBAT01000010.1:519478-538589 GCA_005884665.1 Bacteroidota bacterium | reverse complement strand
AGAGATCGATCCTATTTGTGCTTTGCAGGCAGCGATGGACGGGTTTGAAGTGAAGAAAATGATCCACGCGGTAAAAGAAGCCGATATTGTTGTGACAGCTTCCGGTTGCCGCGACCTTATCACCGGCGAACATTTTAAACTGATGAAAGATAAAGTGATCGTTTGTAATATCGGCCATTTTGACATCGAGATCGATATCGCCTGGCTGAATAAAAACTACGGTCACACAAAAGACACCGTCAAACCACAGGTTGATATTTATAACGTGGAAGGACACGACGTAATCATCCTGGCTGAAGGCCGCCTGGTGAATCTCGGATGCGCAACAGGTCATCCTTCGTTTGTGATGAGTAACTCTTTTTCCAACCAGACCCTGGCGCAAATAGAGTTGTGGCAAAACCATAAAAATTACGAGAATAAAGTATATGTTCTTCCGAAACACCTCGATGAAAAAGTTGCAAGATTGCACCTTGGTAAGATCGGGGTTGAACTGGATGAATTGACTGATGCACAGTCGTCCTATTTAGGTATTACGAAGGAAGGACCGTTTAAGCCGGAACACTACAGGTATTAAGTCTATAGTTGGCGCTTCGCCCGTCGTCATTGCGACTGCGAGCGAAGCGAAGCAGGAAAAAAAAGCCTCAAATTCCTTGAGGCTTTTTTATTTGAGTCGGGCACAGTTGCATATCGCTTTCACATATGTAGTGGCTTTCTTAACTTTATTAAGCATGAAAATGTCGCTGAAAATAATCCTGTTGATCTTTGGGACTTGTTTCACAAATATTTTATTGGGACAGGACAACCTGGATAAAGTATACCTTGTGAAATTTAATTTCAACCAGGCCACGTTTTCCAGGCAAATAGACCTAACGCTCGATAGCATAGCTATGATCATGAAAAAGGATACAAGCTGGAATTATGCCTTCAGTGGCTATTTTACCTGCAACCCGAAAACAAGTAATCTAACCTGGAACCGGATCAATAATATCATGGCGAGATTGGTGACCCGGCACAAGATAAATTCCGAACGCTTTATTTACAAGATGGATGAATCTGCCAGTAACTGTGACTATGTATATATCCGGCCCGCGCTGGAAAAAATTGAGGTAGTAGCACCCCCGCCTCCGAATCTCCGGAAAAAAACCAATGAACAAAAGTGCGAGCCGCTCTCTTCACTGAACTATTAATTCCCCATCATTCATAGCCACATCATGAAGCAAGCGGATTGTATTGCAGGCAGGTAAATAGCAAACAGAGTTCTTACACAATGTATGAGAACAATCTTCCCCATTTTTTTGATTGCGTATAATCCAGATTAAAACCAGAATTGGCACGCTATTTTAATTAATAGTACTAAAAGAGTTACTTTATGAAAACGATATATGAAAGAATTCGTGCCGTCAGAAATGTCTATTCAGAACATTTTCCACAAGGCCTGTCGATTTTGTTGATGTTGTTCTTCCTTGTGTTTGGAGCATTCAGTTTGTATTTCCTGATACATTCACCGGTTTAGAGCTGTGAATTCGCACCAGGAAGAATAATAACTAAAAAACTCACTATGGATATCATCATACAATCATTAGGTTTTAAGGCCGGCGATGGCCTGGAAGATTTTATCCGCGAAAAGCTGGATAAGTTTGACAGAGAACTCAGGATTGTCAGGGCAAACATTACATTATACATCGGCTCTGCAGCAAACCCGGATAAGTGTTATTGTGAGATCAAGCTGGAAGTCCCGGGTAATGATCTGTTCGTAAAGAAAAACGGCGATACCTTTGATAAAGCGATACTTGATTCGGTGCATACACTCCAAAGAAACATACACCGGACTAAAGAAAAACAATTGGATCGAAATCACAAATTGATAAATTGATTGGTTAATTGGTTAATTAGCCCTTTAGTTGTAAGACGCTTCTGTACCCAATACTAATTAACCAATTAACTATTTAACTGTATCCACTTTCCAAATCGTATTTGAGGAATCATCGCTAACCAGCATCGACCCATCAGGCAACAAAGCCAGTCCGACAGGGCGGCCATGTACTTCGGTTCGCTCCAGGTCGGCAATAAATCCTGTCAGGAAATCTTCGGGCGGTCCGGAGGGTTTGCCATTTTTAAAGGGAACAAATATCACCCTGTATCCAGACAATACCGAACGGTTCCAGGAACCATGTTGCGCTACAAATGCCCCATTCTGGTATTTAGATGGAAATGCGTTCTTATCATAAAACACCATTCCCAGTGAAGCTGTATGCGAACCAAGCGGGACATCGGGCACAATAGCCTTCGATACCAGGTCTGGTCTTTGTTTATCTTTCATTCTCGGGTCTTCGTGTTGTCCATAGTAAGAATAAGGCCAGCCATAGAATCCCCCTTCTTTTACACCGGTAATATAATCGGGTACTAATTCGTCGCCGAGTTCATCTCTTTCATTTACTGCCGCCCACAATGTATGTGTGCCCGGAGCCCAGTCAAGACCGACAGGATTTCTTAAGCCGCTTGCATAGATACGCATGCCGCTTCCATCAGGGTTCACTTCCCATATAGCGGCCCGGTTGGTTTCATAATCCAGGCCATTCTCCGCCACGTTGCTCCCGGATCCGACTCCAATATAAATTTTATTATGCGCTGCATTAGTTATAAGGCTTCTTGTCCAGTGACGATTGGGTTTCCCGGCCGGAAACGCAAGGATCTGCTTTCCTGCAGTATTAATGCTTGTAGCTGCAGGGTCATAATCATACATCATTAATCCATCGGTATTGCCAACATAAAAATGATTACCCAGCACAAGCATACCAAATGGTTGATTAAGCCCTTCCAGGTAAACAGACCTTGTTTCATAAACTCCGTCTTTGTCCCTGTCGCGGAGTAATGTGACCCGGTTTGCACTGGTGCCATAATGTTGCGTACGGATCTTACGGGAAAGTTTCGAGCCAATCTTATTAATTCCTTTCAGGATTGTATTGGATTCGGCGACAAACAAATCCCCATTGTTCGCCACATACATCCACCGGGGATGATCAAAGCCTGCCGCAAATTTTGTGACAGTAAAACCGGTAGGTGCCGTGGGTGTCAGGGCTCCGGGCCATCCGACTACTTTACTGAAATTTTTTGTCGATTTGGTTGAATTGGTCGACGGTAATTCCGAATTAGTGTAATTATTGGTGTTAACTGAACCCTGGTATGCCGCGTCTGTTGCCCGGTAGCGATGAGTGCAACATATGGCCAATGCACATACAGAAACAAGAAGAACTGATTTTTTCATACAAACGATTTTAATGAACTATAACGGTATCGCTTGATGGCTACTACAAAAACCATCAACTATTATGCCCAAGCGCAGAAGATCAATGAAGCAACTTTTATGTGCATGGTTACGATTAAAAAGAGAAGGACAGATAACTTCTCCTATTGCATTGTCATGCTATCTTTACAGAAAGATCAGCTATGAAATTTCTTGCACTCCAGCCCTTTGTTCCTTCGGGCGAAGACTTCCAGGCTTCCAAACAATTTTTTACTGAACTGGGCTTCAATGTAAGCTGGGATGCTGGCGATTACCTTGGCTTTGATAGGGACGGCTGTAAGTTCATTTTACAAAAATTTAATAACAGGGCCTTCGCTGAAAATTTTATGATCACTGTGCGGGTGACAAGTGCGGATGAATTCAGAAAGGAAGTGCTGGACAAAAGACTTCCGGAAAAATTTGGTATACGTATCGGTGAAGTTGCTAACCAGCCTTACGGCAGGGAAGTAAACATCATCGACCTGGCAGGAGTTTGCTGGCACTTTGTTGAATAATTTGAAAATGGATCGATAGCATTGTGTCAGTTTGCCCATTGGTATCTTATTTGATAACAGACCTCATGTAAATTGACAAGGGGCAGATTCCGTTATTGCTGGAAGTAAAAATTCATGAATTTTGCAAAACTAAGGATCAGGATATGGATTTTATAGATTATTACAAAGTACTTGGAGTAGACAAGAACGCCTCCGAAGAAGATATAAAAAAAGCATACCGCAAACTGGCGCGCAAGTATCATCCCGATCTGAATCCAAATGACAAGGAGGCCAACAAGCGGTTCCAGCAGGTCAATGAAGCCAATGAGGTCTTAAGCGATCCGGAGAAAAGAAAAAAATATGACCAGTATGGGAAAGATTGGAAACATGCCGAACAATTTGAACAGGCAAGACAATCGCAACGACATGCATCGTCCGCAGGTGATCAATGGGGACAGAACTTTACTGGTGATTTCCAGGAGAGTGATTTTTCCGATTTCTTTGAATCACTATTTGGCGGAAGCGCGAGAACAGGCAGCCGGGGCCGGCAAACCCGGTACCGCGGGCAGGATGTACAGGCAGAACTTCAACTAAACCTTACCGACGCTTATCGCACCCACCAGCAAACTTTTACTGTAAATGGAAAAAAGATCCGCATTACAATTCCCGCCGGCGTAGACAACGGGCAGACCATAAAGATTGCCGGTCATGGAGAACCGGGTATCAATGGCGGCCCGAATGGCGATCTTTATATTACTTTTCATATCATCAACAATACAAACTTCAGGAGACAGGATAATGACCTGTTTACCACTGTTGATATCGATCTGTATACTGCGTTGCTTGGCGGCGAGATCACCGTCGATACCCTGAACGGAAAAATAAAATTGAAAGTAGTTCCCGAAACACAGAACGGAACAAAAGTGCGGATAAAAGGCAAGGGTTTCCCAGTTTATAAAAAAGAAAATGAGTTTGGCGATCTCATTATTACTTACAATATCAAACTGCCAACCCGCCTGACAGAAAAACAAAAGGAATTGCTCCGGCAACTGCGGGATATGCAACAATAAAATTTTTCGTATGCAAAAAGAAGAACTGGTATCGATCAAAGAATTCTGTGAAAGTCATAACCTCGAAGTGTCGTTCATCTATTCGATGCAGCAATATGGGTTGGTAGAGATCGCCATGATTGAAGAAAGGGTATACCTGCCGCTTAGCCAGCTGGCACAGGCCGAACGGATAGCCCGGTTATACAGCGATCTTGGTATCAACCTGGAAGGCATAGATGCTATCGGACATCTGCTTCAACGGCTGGAAAGCATGCAGCAGGAAATCACAAATCTGAAAAACCGGTTGAGCCTGTACGAATAATAGAGCGAGAAACAGACCGGCAGCGAGGGAACGATAAGTATCGGAGAAAACGCTCTTCGCACTGTTGCTCCGCACTTCTTTCGAGGCGGGGAGCGAAAAATCGTGATTTCGGTTAATTTCAGATTAACGGCTCAGCCTGTTCAAACTTTCTCCTTACATTTAGTCCTCAAATCAAACTATTATGAAGAAGTTTTTATTTTTCCTGGTGGCTCCTGCCGCCCTCCTTGTGTCTTTTACATCCATGCCCGACCATGTTAGCTTTACCGGTGACTGGAAACTGAATGAAGGTAAAAGTGAGCTCGGCGATTTTGGCGCCCGCTTTGCAGCCACCGCTATTAAAATTGACCAGAAAGCTGATGCGATCACTATCGCAAGGACACGCCCCGGTCGCAACGGGGGAGATCCCACGACAACCTCGGTAACATTAACCTTTGATGGTAAAGAAACGGAAACCACAGGGTTTGGCAACTCAAAAACAAAATCAACCGCAAAATGGTCAGATGATGGCCAAACATTCACGATCAACTCAACTACCAGTTTTGAAAGAGATGGCCAGACGAGTGAATTCAAGGGAACAGAAACATGGACACTGAAAGACGGTGCACTTTCTATTGTTTCGGTAAACTCTTCACCGCGCGGAGAGACGACTATAAAAGCAGTATACGATAAATAGAAGATGCTGGATACTGGATGCTGGATACTGGATGCCACACTATATTAATCAGCATCCAGCATCTAGCATCCACCGACCTGAAACCAGCATCCTGAAACCGGCATCGGGTTTTCACCATCCAATTCCATAGTCCTCCCCGTGATTCGAACTGCCTCCCCAGAATGAGCCATGCTTCCAGTCAAAATAAATGGCATTGATGGGTCCCGAAGTCCTGTCTTCGAAGCTCAGGGTATAACCCATCTGTTTCAATTCTTTCCGGATCCAATCGGGGGTATTAGTATTGAGTAGTATTGAGCCGGGTTTTGGCTTACGGTCATTTACCTGGGTGCCTCCCAGTGAAAGCCATAGCTGGTTGGTATTTATATTCGCGGCTTCCACTGCTTCCTGAACCGTCATTCCAAATTCCACGATATTCAAAAAGCATTGCAACAAATTCTGGTCTTGCGTGTCACCTCCCTGTACAGCAAAAGCTAAAAATGGTTTTCCATCTTTCATGGCAAGAGTTGGGGTCAATGTCACCCGGGGACGTTTACCAGGTTCCACCACATTGAATGGATTTAACGCGGAATCAAGCACAAAGCTTTGCATGCGCTGGCTCATGCCCACACCAGTGTGACCTGCAATACAGGCGGGCACCCATCCCCCGCTGGGAGTAACCGATACTACCCATCCTTCTTTATCCGCGGCTTCGATAGATGTAGTTCCTCTACGCAACTGGTCAAGATAATTCTCATCGATTGGGTTCTCATTAAACCCGAAGATCCGCTGCCTGAGATTTTGAATAAACGGATTTGTTTTTCCTTCGAATGGATAAGGGTCCCCCGGACCGATCTTTGGGTCATTCCTGTCGGGGTGAATCAGTTTTGCCCTTTCCTTCGCATACTCTTTTGACAACAGGCCTTTCATTGGCTGGTCTTTAGAAAAATAAGGATCGCCATAATAAAAATCACGATCGGCAAATGCAAGGTTCATCGCCTGGTATAAAGTATGGATGTAGCGGGTTGAATTATATCCCATGCTTTTCAAATCGAAGTTCTCCAGGATATTCAGCGCCTGCAACATCGAAGGTCCCTGCGTCCATTGCTGTAATTTATATACGTCGATCCCTTTATAGTTTACTTTCAGAGGTTCTTCGGTCATCACTTTCCACTTGGCCAGGTCTTCTTGCGTGATGAGGCCACCCTGCTCCTGGCAACTTCTTGCAAATTCTTTAGCGATATCTCCTTTATAAAATCGGTCATAGGCTGCATAAATAGCTTCTTTGCGGTTCTTCCCTTTCTTCAATGCGTCCTGCTCGGCATCTACCATTTTTTGCAGTGTTTGCAAAAGATCGGCCTGCCTGAATATCTCGCCTGCTTCAGGAGCTTCTGTTTTTTGTCCCGCATGAGTTAAAAAAACCTGTTTCGAATAAGGCCACTGCTTGATCTGGTCTTTATTTTTTTCAATGCTATTGGCCGTCTGTGCATCCATTGGGTAACCATCAGCCATTTGCATGGCTGGCGCCAGCACTTCTTTTAAACTCATGGTGCCGTATTCAGCAAGCATTGTACATAATCCGCCCGGTGTTCCAGGAGTTACAGCAGCCAATGGTCCATATTCAGGTGGGAAATTGTATCCTTTCTTTTTAAAAAAATCTACGGTAGCGCCCGTGGGTGCGATACCCAATGCATTAATAGCAATCACTTTTCCCGTTTTGGGGTTATAGATCAATGCCTGCGTTTCGCCACCCCAGCTTAACACATCCCACATGGTACAGGTGGCAGCCAGCATGGCACAGGCCGCATCCACAGCGTTACCACCTTTCTGAAAGATCATGGCGCCAGCTTCGGCTGCCAATGGCTTACCGGTAATCGCCATCCAGTTCTTACCATGAAGTGGAGGTTTTTGAGTTTGTTGCGACATAGAGCTGATACAGGTGGTGATTAAAAGAAGAAAGGACAGGAAAACTCTCATAAAAATATTTTGGTCTCTAAAGTTAAAGGGAAAAACCCGGTACTGCCTCATCCGATAACTGTCGGATTTGAAAATTGGTCACGGATACACCGATAAGAAGCCAATGAAACCCATCACCCGTGTATCCGTGGCAATCTTTGTTTATCCGTTTATTTGTTAATTGGTTAATTCGTGTATCCGTGGCGGCCTTCTTATTTTAACAGCGACGCGTTCATTAAACTGAGGCTCTAATTCAGTATACCGGTTTAAAATTCAGAGGCAACTTGAGATAACAAATTATTCTTCGGACTCTCTGCCTGTAATCGCCTATTATAGCTTTTTTTCAGGCAACCGGATGTCATATGTTCCTATACGAATCTGCAAAGATCAGCTATTGATGATGCATCAATTTGTAAGCAGTATCGTGGGCGAAACATTGTGGAAAAGAAACTAATCACGGAACCCTTCCAATCCCTTAAACAAATCACCCGATTGAATTTCTGAGGCATTTATCTCTACGTAACATTAAAATGATTTCTGTGCATCTGAATGCTGGCAGCACAGAGAACAGTGCATAAAAAAAGAGCGAGAGCGAATTTTTTCATTCGCTCTCGCTCTCTCTGTTTCCAGCTCTAAGGAAAATTTATCTTCCTACAACCTCATAATATACCTGGTTGCCGCTGACTATTTCTTTGTAATATGTTCCCGAAGGCGAAATGTATAGTTTTTCATTATTGATCACGACCGATTTGCTATCAGCCGGGAGATCTTCAAACCGGTCTCCTACTGCCGGGCCCGCAGTTCTTCGTTCGTTGTTGTTATCGATACTTCTACGGGTGTTGTTGTTATTATCGGCAGTTCTCTGGTCGTTTCTGTTGTTATCTTCGCCTCTCTGGTTGTTTCTGTTGTTATCGGCACTTCTCTGGTCATTGTTGTTGTTGCTAGCGCCAGCATTCTCTGTGTTTAATACCCCGTCAGTTCCTACCACGGTATATTCTAACTGGTTATTATCATTTATCGACTCTTCATAATATGTGCCGCTGTACTGGTAATATTTTTTTCCATCTATTACAGTTGGTTTNNGGCGCCGGGGGGCAATTCATTTACCACGGCTCCGAGCGGCGGTTTTACCACTTCATACTGATTGCCGGAATAAGGCTTGTAATAAACGCCTCCGTAGTAATAGTACGGCGAAGGGCCTACATAAAAACTCCTGTAGCCCATGGGCAGGCTCGAGATATGTATCCCGAAAGGCGGGATCACAAACTGGAAGCTTGAACCATAAGGGCGATAGAAATAACCTTCCTGGTAGCGATAGTCTACTCCGCCGTGATAGATCGACACATAAGGGCGGGCATTGTAATAAATACCAGGTGAATAATACCGCGCCGGCCGGTAATAGCGGGCAGGCGAGTAATAGCGAACAGGCTGATAATAACGAACGGGTTGATAATACCGAACTGACTGGCTCCTGTAGCCATGCCCATATGCATAACCACCTCCGTGACGATAGCGCCCGGATTGAGCGAAGCCTCCCGTCGAAAAAGTCATGAACAGGGCAAGCATAATAAGGCCTGCCAACGTGTAACGTTTTGTTTTCATATAATAGCTGCTTTTGATACCGAAATTTACAAAAAGGACTCTTGAAAAAAAGTTAATTCCACGCAAATAAAAAAACCGCCTGGAATTATCCAGACGGTTTGAAAATAGGATTCGTTGCTTAACTTAATTAGTGTCTGTCCCAGCCACCTCTGTCATCACGGGAGTCATGATTTTGATAATCCCTGTCGTGAGAATTCCTGTCATTGTCCCATCTGTCGCGGCTGTTCCTCTCTTCCTGGATCATGATCTGGCCACGAAAGTCAATGTTGATGTTAATGTCCCTGTTCTGTAACTGGAAGCTCGAAGCATCAACCAGGCGTTTTCCCCTGCCAAACAGTAAACCACCAAAACCTGCAAGCGGGCTGCCACCACGGCGATTCATTTCATAAACTTTAATGCTGTGGACGCCCCTGCGCAAATTCGACAGGTCCATGAAACCGCTGTTGCTGAAATAGCTTCGGCCGTCAACCACGATCTCGTAATTTTTGCTACTCCTCAGTGTAACCGAAGGTCTGCGATCGGCTGCAAAGGTTGCGACAGTTAATACAGTAGCTGCGATAAGTGTAAAAATCTTTTTCATAGTAACATATTTTTTTTGTTTGTCTCCAGGTTAACCGGGAAACCCTTCGACTTTATTTATTGTCCCGGTTGTTGTCTATTATTCAAAGCAGGTGCCAGTGTGCCAAAAACGGTATAAAGAAACGTTAAGCGGTATGTTATTTATGGTTAATAGAAGTTGGGGTTTTGTTAAGGGAATATGGCTGCTGATCACCCAGGATAAATGAATAATTTTTCATGCAATTTCCACGATTAATTCCCTTTTTCTGCCTCCTATGGACCAACAACACTGGTTGGGAGTTTGGCCTTTTACCTACGTCACACAGGTTTTTTCATATATACAGAAATGTCAAACAAGTAAAATATGCATAAGCGTTTACTACTATATAAATCAGTTTGTTGTTTTTAAAACCGTTGACATTTATCAGTTTTACGATGACTACAGCAGCTGGATTTCTCCTAGGTAATTTTACCTATACTAAAAAGGAAAAAAAATTGTTATATAGTGGAAAGTTTCCTGATTGCTGTACTAAGAATTGGCGTGAAAAAGACAGTCTCCGGGAGATATTGCCTTATCTTATAAAAACAGTATGAGTCCGATCACACTTGATAGCCAGATGTTGTTGGATCTTTACGGGGGTTCCTCGGATGATGCCTGTTTTATTCTCAATGACTATCTTACTAAACATGGCGAGATCATTAGTTCATTCAATGAGGCGTATCATTCCGGAATTGAATCACTAACCAGGTGTGCTCATCGCCACGCGTCTTCGTTCAGTTATATCGGGATACCGCAACTTACCGTTGCATGCAGGGAATTTGAGGGAGAATGTAAAAATGCAAAGGATGCGGCAGCGGTAAAAAACTCTTTCGAGCGACTACTCAGCACAATTGATGATAGTGCTGTGCTCGTAAAGCAGGAACTTAACCGCCTGGAACGGGCATAATGGCCAGTGAAGCGGGAACGATAAGAAGAAGTAATAGTTTATAAGCCACCAATATCCAACTTTATGAAAGTTCGAACCCAGCTAATGCTTATCCTGCTGTCGGTATTAGTCAGCCTTGCAGGACTTTCGCTTTGGCTAAAATATAAAATCAATAACGATACGCGGCAGCTACTCGAGCAAAAACTAAATGAAACCCGCGACAAAGACGTTATCGAAATACTGGAAAGAAACACTGCCAGGATCAGCGGTTACACCTATTATTATTCAGGATGGGACAAGCTGGTAGACTTCCTCACGGTAAAAAAAGACACCAACTGGGCCAAAGATATTCTCGATGCTGAGCTTGCTATCCCGGAAATCGACTATATATGGGTAGCAGACAAAGACGGAAAGCCTTACTATAACAGTACAACGAAAACCGATCTCCCTGCAACAAGGTTGGCTATTATCCCTTCTGTACTCACACGCGAGCTAACAAAAAAGAAGATCACTTCGTTTTACGTAAGACATAATGGTCAGCTGGTCGAAGTTTTCGCAGGCCAGGTATCATCATCAAAGGATCAAAAAGGAAAACCGAAAGGGTATTTAATGCTGGGACATGTGATCGACAGCACATACATAGCCGATATTCACAGCCAATCCGAGGATATCGATCTCAAATTATTTGAATTCTACCGTCACTTCGATGATGATGTTAATCCCCGTACCAGTTCATTGCAGTTTGGTTACCCGCTTAACGGGATAGATGGAATGGCCCTGGCCTCATTGCAGGTATCAAGGAGCTATCCTTTCCTGGACACTTACCAGAAATACCTGGCCAGCTACCTGCTGAGCTGTTTGATAATAGTGACCGTCATCGGCGCCCTGTTTTACTTTTTTTCAAAGGTCATCCTGTTAAAACCGCTTTCTATGTTGTCAACCGCGCTTCACCAGCAGAATCCTGAACGGCTGTCGCGGTATAACACACGAAAAAATGAGTTCGGTGATCTTTCACGATTGATCACAGATTTTTTCTTGCAGAATAAAGAACTTCATGACGAAATTGAAGTAAGAAAAAGATCTGAGGAAAATCTTTATACCGCCCTGAAAGAAAAGGAAACCGCGCAAACTGAAAAAGCAAAAGCTGAAGAGTTCCTCGGCCAACAACAGGAGATCCTGAAGCTGAACAATAGTATTAACAACCTGGAATTTGATGATATCATTAAAGAAACGATCGCCCAGGGCGCTCATACAATCAATTGCGAAAGAGTAGCAGTGTGGTTATATGACAATGATGGCACATCCATCGCTACCAATTGCATCTACCGGCTGAGCACTGGCCATTATAGCGGCGGCGGTCGCATCTACGAAAAAGATTATCCCGGGTATTTCCGGCACTTAAAGAAAGACGTTCTGATCGTTGCAAATGATGTCCAGGCAAATCCTGCTTTCAAGGAATTTACAATTGGCTACCTGGTTCCCCTTGGGATCACTTCGATAATGGACGTGCCTGTACGCAGTGCCGGAAAAATTATCGGGATAGTTCGCTTCGAGCATATCGGGCCAAAACGGGAATGGATCGTTAATGAAAAAGTATTTGCCCGTTCTATTGCCGACGTCATCGCTATTACGTTTGAGCGGAAAGAACGCAGCAAGGCTGAAGCTGAATTGAAGAAGAGCCAGGTCCGATTCGAAGAGACACAGGAACTGGCGCATATAGGCAACTGGGAATTGAACTTCCAAACCCGGGAGATCATCTGGTCAAAAGAAATGTACCGGATATTTGAGCTTCCCGAAAATCCAATTGCAGATCTTTCAAAATTATTCCGGAAGAATATTCACCAACAGGATATTCCTGTAATCCAGAAAGCCATAAGAAAACTCATGAAGCACAAGGGAACAACCACTCTTGAGTTAAGGATCGTCCGGGCCAATGGTGCGGTAAAGTATATACAGGCTATTGGTGAGGTCATGTTCGATCAAAAAGGGCAATCGCTCGGATTGAGGGGCACCGTGCAGGATATAACCAAACAAAAACAGGCGGCCCTGGCTAAATCCGATTTCCTGTCCTGTATGAGCCATGAAATTAGAACACCGATCAATGGCGTAGTGGGTATAGCCAACCTGCTGATGGAGGAAGATCTTACCCGTAGACAAAAAGAATACGTACGTACACTGAATTTTTCAGCCCAACACCTGGCAACGGTGGTTTCCGACATACTTGATTTTTCAAAGATTGAATCCGGTCATATGGTGTTTGAAAAGGTATCGTTCAACCTTGAAAAAAACTGCCAGTATGTATTCAACCTGTTTGCCAATAAAGCTGCTGAAAAGAATATAGCTTTCAATTTTTTTCCGGCTCATTTAAAGGCGTATTCGCTGTATGGCGATTATGTACGGCTCAACCAGGTCCTTTCGAACCTTCTTTCCAACGCCATCAAGTTTACGGACAAAGGAAGTGTCGATTTCAGCTATTCTATTGATGAGGATAGTGGAGATAAAGTAAAAGTTTCTTTCCGCGTAAAAGACACCGGCATCGGTATTCCGGAAGAAAACCAAAAACAAATTTTCGACAGCTTTACGCAAGCTGATGAAACGATAACCCGCCAGTATGGTGGAACCGGCCTGGGTCTTACTATCAGCAAAAAACTCGTAGAGATGCAGGGAGGTAACATCAGTCTTACCAGTGCACGGGGCAAAGGATCAGAATTTGTTGTCCAGCTGCTGTTTGACAAGCATGTCTATAAAAAAGATGCCATGCCGGTGATCACAACTGCTGAGAAGAACCAGAATAAAGACCTGAACGGCATGAAAGTGCTTGTGGCGGAAGATAACAATATCAACGCCATGGTACTTACACGTTTCCTGACCAAGTGGAACATAGAAAGCAAAGTGGCCCAGGACGGTTCAGAAGCATTGAAAATGCTTGAAACTGAAACCTTCGACATTATATTGATGGATATCCAGATGCCAAATGTCGACGGCATTGAGGCCACCAAGATCATCCGGCAATCAGAAAACGAGAACCTGAAGAATATCATGGTCGTTGCCTTTACGGCTGATGCTTCCGTGGATAATCATCGAGAATTGCTGAAGATCGGGTTTGATCATTGTATGACAAAACCGTTTAATCCTGAAACGCTTTTCGCTTTCCTGAAGAAAAATTACAATGCCGCGTAACGGAACGCTGATTGTTATGATCATTAAGATCTCTTAAGATATCATATCAGTCATAATTGATCCGCGTCCTCACTAGCGGAACGCTGATTGTTATGATCATTAAGATCTCTTAAGATATCATATCAGTCATAATGATCCGCGTCCTCACTAGCGGAACGCTGATTGTTATGATCATTAAGATCTCTTAAGATATCATATCAATCATAATGATCCGCGTCCTCACTAGCGGAACGCTGGTTGTCATGATCATTAAGATCTCTTAAGATATCATATCAGTCATAATGATCCGCGTCCTCACTAACGGAACGCTGGTTGTCATGATCATTAAGATCTCTTAAGATATCATATCAATCATGATGATCCGCGTTCTCACTTCCGAATGCGATGCTGATTGTGATTTATTTCAGCGCATCGAGCACACGTTTTACCATACCATCCACCGCACTGCTTTCTATCCAACGCATCACAATTACTAATTCATGCCTGGTATCAACATAAATTACATTTGTTCCATTGCCGACGTGTGCAAAGGAAGTTTCCGGTGCACTCGGCAAATATTTTTTATCCCTGTTTACAAAATAGTTCATAAACCCATATGAAGGGTTTGCTTCAGTAGGGATCAGGGACTGGTTGATCCAGTGCTTTGATATAAGTTGCTTACCATTCCAGTTGCCCCGGTTCAATGTAAGCAACCCAAAACGGGCCATATCATATGCATTCATGAACATGCCTCCACCCCAGTGACCACCGCCACTCACAACCTGTACCGGTTTTCCATCCAGTGATATCCATGAATTCTTATAGCCGTGCCATTTCCAGGTCGTGGAAGCGCCAATAGGATCCATGATGTATTTCTTCAACACTTCAGGTAAAGACTTTCGCCACATAACTGTAGCCGCCAGCGCCAGTACATTCACCCGTACATCATTGTATTCCCAAATATCGCCGGGTTTATTTCTTTTGCGGTTATGCCATTTTGTAGAATCGCGATCGGGCCTATCTGCCCAATCAGGCTTACCCCAAAGTGTACCTTCCCAATCGCTGGTTTGCCGAAGCATTGTTTCCCACCAGATCTTTCCATTATGCTCTCCATTGAAAGGATAAATAAATACGGGGTCTGCACCCGGGTTAGCGGTATCGTACAACTGAACAGCCCATACACGGGTGCCCATGTTTTCGTCCAGGCTTATCTTGTCACTATCAATCGCCACTCCAATAACAGTTGACAGAAAACTCTTACTCACACTATGAACCATATCGACTCTCGAGGGTTCTCCCCATTCAGCGACAATATAACCTTTGTGAATGATCAGCCCTGTTGGGTCGCCTCGATCGGCAAATGGACCTATTGCTTCACCAAACGGTTCTTTGCCAAAACTCATCTTTTGGCTAAGTTCCATGCTGCGGGGATTCTTGCTTTCGTTCTTAATCGCAAACCGGATGGCTACATTCAGTTTAGCCGTGTCGAATCCTGATTTAACCGGGGACTGTTTTTTCCAGCTTCCGCGCGGAGGAAAATAATCATTGGTTTGTTGGGCATAGAGGATATCCATACCCTGAAGAAGACATAAGAATAGCAGCCATTTTTTCATTGAATAAAGATAGGAATCCAGCTGCTTCCGTTTTTATTGGCAACAAACTAAGGATACAACAAATATTTCTTTCGCATCTTTTTGTATTCACCCAGGCCGGGTTCCCAGCTGTCACGGATCTCTTTTTCGGATTTGCCTTCTATGATCTGCTGCCTGAATTCGCCGGAGCCAATCTGCACTTCAATGGTGTTCATCTCCCTGCTCAGTTTGGAATCAAAGAATTTTTCCTTGTAGGGATGGGCTTTATACAATTCCATGATCCACTGAAGATTTATCTGTTTGCTTTTGCGCAACAGGCTTACATCATAATTGCGCAGATCGAGACCATAGCAAACCTGGTTCATAAACAATGGAGTTTCCGACATGCCTTTTATGCTCACCGGCGTAAACGAAAAATCATATTTTCCTTTCAATTCGGGACTTCCTAATACAGTAAACGGATAGTAGGTGCCTCGGCCATGGTTTACATATACAGCTTCAAACATACAGGTAGACGGGTAAAGCAGGACCGCCTGCTGTGTATTCAGGTTAGGAGAAGGTTTTACCGGCAAAGTATACGGCATATCGTGATCATAATTGGCAACCGGTATGATCTTAATATTGCATTTTACTTTGTCCTTCAGCCAGCCTTCTCCATTTGCCATCTGTGCAAACTCTCCTACCGTCAAACCATGCGACATGGGAATAGGAAACATACCTATGCCTGATTTGTATTTCATATCCAGTATAGGCCCGTCAACCAGGTAGCCGTTTGGATTGGGACGGTCAAGTATCAATAATTCTTTCCCGTTCTCATAGCAGGCTTCCATCAGCCTGGCCAGCGCATTGATGTTAGTATAAAAACGACAACCGACATCCTGGAGGTCATATACCATGATATCTACATCAGCCAGGTCCTCTTTCGATGGTTTATTTTTCGCACCATATAAAGAAATAATCGGTATACCTGTTGCGGAATCGATTTCGTCAACTACCCTGGCCCCGGCACTCGCATTGCCCCGGAAGCCATGCTCCGGCCCAAACACTTTCACGATGTTTACCTGCAGGGTTTTTAAACTATCCACCAAATGCTTTTTGCCGATCACCGAAGTCTGGTTAGCCAATATGGCGACCCTTTTTCCCCTGAGATAGGGAACATATTTTTCGGTTTGCTCGGCCCCGGTCTTTATTTGTTTTTCACCTGTGGCAATTCCCTGTTCCCGTTGACGAGAAGATGAACAAACACAAAAGCCGAGAGCAATAATAATGCTGATGAATAAAAGCTTCATTGTAACGAATTGTAAAAAGATAAATATACACAACAAAACTCTGCTGCCTTGCCGCAAAAAAATATTCTGCGGACCCGCATCTGTTTTTAGCAATTACTTATCAATAAACTTCGTATTTCAGGATCCTTACGCCTGTCCAATTGGACGGAAATGGCCAGGATAATGCATTGCAGATATAAGAAAGATAGATATTGTCTTTATAGATGGAAAGTCCCCATGTACCTATACCATTGTTAACGCCTCCGTATTCAAACCGTGTTGCCAGCTGTTTTGGATCATGAACATCGACAACATCCATATCGCTCTTGCCAGTGGCCATAAAAACCAGCTTATGCAGTTTATCGAATACAATTTCATTGGAGTGCCCATCGCTAACAAACCAGTTCAGCGCATTTGTTTCGCAACGCCAGGGATTCCACCAATCGACCAGCTGAATGTTCGCCGGGTCTTTGATGTTCAGCACTTCCATGCCACAATAATCAACTGCCACGTAAGCAAGGGTATCATCTACTACAATATTATTATAAGCTCTCGGCTTACCGCTCATGGCGGGGTTGACATAGTTGCCCACTTCAACCGGGTTTTGTTTGTCTGTAATATCTATGACCCGAAGGCCGCCAGCATCATAGCACAGGTATAATAAATCCTCGTTGACCGTCATTCCCCTTGCATTGAACTTCGTAAGATCAGGGTTGGGATCGGGGTATGTTGTAGAAGGCACGAATACCGATTCTACTACCGGCGCTGTTTTATCACTAATATCAAAAATGACCAGGCCGCTTCTCATCGCTCCCAGGTAGGCATAGTTCCCGTCAACTTCCACGATCGCCGCCCCACTTATTTTAGTTGGGTCCTTCCAGATTGATTTGACGATAGGGTTGACTGGATCTGATACATCAATAATTGCCATGCCCGGGCTTTGCAAACCTGTTCCGAAATGATTGCCGAGCGCTAGAAATAAATAATTCCCCGACTGTGTAAGGTTCATTACTTCCAGTGAATCCAACTGGCTTAACGATACTGTTTTTTTAAGTTTGGGATTGTTGGACAGGTCATAAATTTTTAGTCCTCCTTCCTTGGCAGCTACGTATAAATACTCTTTTCCCTGCAGGTCATGCTTTGCCGTCATATATAGCTCCGAACAGGTGGAAGCCACGTTGAACTCGGTGCTAATCGCAACCGATTTGGGAAGGTCTGCGGGTGTCCTTTTACAGGAAATCATAAGACCGGCAATGACGGCTGCAAGAACAACAATACTGAAAGGGCTGGGTAGATTTCGAAGCATAAATAGCATGATAGTTTTGGCTTTCGCATTTATACCCGTAGGGTACAAATAGATACAACAATACTGAATAAAACGATAAGTAGTTGCTGTCAACAACAACTTTTTTCTTTGCCAAACCTATGAGGTTTAAAGCAGGCTGATCAGACCTCTGCTACTTCCGACCAGTAGGAAAAGAATGTTTCTATTTTTTTATGTGTCGCCTTCAATGAAGAAGGTTTTGTGATAAACGTGCTAGCTCCCGCCTTGTAACATTCCTTCACATAATCAGGAGATGATTTTTCACCCAGTACCACGACGGGTATATGACCGTAAGCGGTATTTGCTTTTAATCGCCGCAATACCTGGCCTCTTTCCGTGATCGTGCCGTGGTCATTTAGAAGTATAATAGAAGGTTGACCATTATCACGGATATAATTATCCAATTCATCGGGGCGGCTTAAATATTTTATTTCGAGACCGGGATTTATCTCGGCTATTGAAGCCGCCGTAAGGTCCTGGTCATCGGGGTCAGCCTGTAGCATCAATACATAGGAATTCATACAAATCGGTTTTATTAAAAATAGTTTTTTTGCAGGTAAATTCTCCGCCCGAATTTAATCTAAGTTTGAAATAAAAACATGGATTTCAAGCTTCGACCCTGGACAATGGAGGATGCATCCGGATTGCCAGAACACGCCAACAATTTCAATATTGCCCGGTTTATGATGGATCGTTTTCCACATCCTTATACGATTGAAGACGCGAACGTTTTTATTTCTTTTGCAGTAAACAACGATCCTGTTACGCTGTTCGCAATAGAGATCAATGGGCAGGCTGCCGGTGGTATTGGCATACACCCGCAACAGGATGTATATAAAAGAAATGCCGAGCTGGGTTACTGGCTGGCCGAACCGTATTGGGGACATGGCATAACATCTTCTGCCATACGGCACTATGCTTTTGCCAAT
>VBAT01000010.1:458900-519360 GCA_005884665.1 Bacteroidota bacterium | reverse complement strand
GATGAACTGATATACGCCATTAGAAGATAACTGGTTAGCGCGTTCAGGTCAAAAGGTTAATTTAGTAAGGCGGATTTATTATATTAGAGTACTTCAAGCCACCGGCAGGAACCGATCATAAAGTCAGGAATTATGCCCACAGATTCATTGCTGAGAAAATATGAAGAATTATCAACGACGTTACAGGCTTACAGGGCTGCAGTAAACGTTGCGGCAATAGTATCTGTAACCGACACGTCAGGGAGGATTATTTATGTAAACGAAAAGTTTATAGAGATCTCGAAATACTCTTCAGCTGACCTGATCGGCAATACACATCGAATTCTCAACAGCGGTCATCATCCACCAGAATTTTTTAAAGAAATGTGGGAAACGATCAGCCACGGTAAACCATGGCGCGGAGAGATAAAAAATAAAGCAAGGGATGGGACTTATTACTGGATTGATTCAGTCATTACACCGGTGCTTGATAAGAACGGCCAGGTCTTTCAGTATCTCGCTGTTTTTAACCTGGTCACGGTTCAAAAAGAACATGAAGAACAACTGATCGCGGTTCAAAGCGAGATGATGATACGCGAACAGCAGTTGAAGGATGCGCAACGGGTGGCGAAGACTGGTAGCTGGTACATGAATATTGTCACCAATATCGTGGATTGGTCGGAAGAAACTTACCGCATTTATGAACTGCCTGTGGGGACCATTATCACCTCTGAATTGTACTCATCGCTATTACATCCGGATGACCGCGAGAATGTGGAGGATTGCTGGCAGGAAGGATTGACAAAAGGATTGTTTGAAATTGATCACCGCATTGTTACTCCTGCAGGCGAAAAATGGGTAAGCGAACGTGGTCATTTCGAGTTCAACGACGAATCCAGGGCTGTAAGCGCGATCGGTACTGTTCAGGACATCACGGAGAAGAAAAGAACAGAAAATATCCTTCGGGAATCGGAAAGCCAGTACAAAAGTTTGTTCAATGACAGTCCTTTTGCGAATGGCATCCTCGACAAGGAAACACTGAAATGTCTCGAAATAAATAATACCGCGCTTGCACTTTATGGCTATTCACGGGAAGAATTTTTGCAACTCACAGCTTTTGATCTCCGCCCCGCTGAAGACCATGATAAAATAAAGCAGCAACTGGACAAAGGTTTGTTTGGCGCAGACAGGACTATCCGGGCACACAGGAAAAAAAATGGTGAAATAATCCAGGTAGAGCCATTTATTTCAGAGATCAGCTATAAAGGCAAACAGGCTTTCCTCATAACGATCCATGATGTTACGGAAAACCTGCAGTTGCAGGAGCAATTGATCCGGTCGAGAATGAACCGGCAGCACGAGATCAGCCGGGCCTCGATGGAGGCCCAGGAAAAATACCGCGCCGAGGTCGGGAGAGAGTTGCACGATAACGTAAACCAGCTACTTGCTGTAACGCACTTGTGCCTGAAAAATATCCAACCCGCTGCAGAAGCGGATAAGAAACTTATCGATAAAGGAATACAGGCTACAGTAGCAGCTATCAAAGAGATCAGGAAACTCTCCTGGTCGTTGGTACCGCCAGCACTTGCGGACCTGAGCTTGCATGATTCGATTGAAAACCTGGCGCTTGATTTTAAGCTTACCGGGGTTATTGTAGACCTCGATATAAAGATCTTTGAAGAATTGATCAGGGAAGGTCTCAAAATAAATATCTACCGTATCATCCAGGAACAATTTAGCAATATCATCAAGTATGCACAGGCGAAGAAGGTAAAGTTGTCCATGGAGCAACAGAATGGTAAATTAACTCTTGAGATCGCTGACGACGGTAAGGGGTTTGACCCTAAACAAAAAGCAAAGGGTATAGGGCTAAATAATATCATTCACAGGGCTGAAGCCTATAATGGCGAAGTTACTATTGAAAGTAGTACCGGTCACGGCTGCAGGGTGTTTATTGAGTTTAGGCTCTAAGGTCCGTAACGCTTATTTCGAACAAAATAAAAATGATAATTAATCGTTATCTGTAAGTGTCTACAAGCCCACTCATGCCAAAAAAAGCTGTTTACCTTCCTCTCTATTTCCTGTTGTTCTTTTCATGCGAAAGGGACGTAAGTACTACTGCTAAAACAGTTCCCCGGTCATTTGAAGGCTTTGGTTCGATAACTACAGGCGGCACTGGCAAAATTACGGTTCATGTTACCAACCTGGATTCTGCTGGTCCGGGGTCGCTCTATAATGCAATAGGAAGCGATCGAATCATTGTCTTTGATGTAAGTGGTACGATCATGAATTTCCAATGGGATAGTTCCAATGAATTCCCTGTATTCAATCTTACTATTGACGGCAGTACGGCTCCATCCCCGGGCATCACACTTGACAATGGCAATAGTGCCAATTGTCTTTCGTTCCAGAACGGGTGCCATGATATCATCGTCAAAAGTATCCGCGTCAGGAATTCCGGCAATGATGGCTTAAATGTGGTAAACGGGTACAACATGCTATTTGATCATATTTCAGTCTCTGGAAGTAATGATGGCAATTTTGATATCACCGCGGGAGCTTATAATATCACTGTACAAAACAGCATTATCGGTGGCGGTCAGCCAGGATGGTCTGGAGCCATGCTTATAGCTTATGAAGGAACAAAAGATATCAGCATTCATCATAATCTTTTTGCAAGCCGGAGCGCTGCCGGTGTAGGGGAAAGAAACCCACTCGTACATTGCTCCGATAATCTCAATACAGACAACATGATGGTTGATTTCCGTTGCAATATCGTATGGAACTGGGGAGCCAATGGGGGATCCGGTTATGGATATGGGAGTGCTATCGACTATGGTGGCACAGCCAACTTCGTCAATAATTTTTACCAGACCGATGGTGTAATGAATGACAACCCTATTGAATTTAATCATAACAGCAGCAATGCCCGGGGATATCTTTCCGGTAATATCAGCGGTAATGCCAGCATTAATCCAAATAGCAGCAGTAACCACCCGTTATGGCCAATTCCTGCATGGGCGCAGGTAACTACGCAAAATGCCTGTGAAGCGGCAACAATCGTCCTTGCCGGGGCCGGTTGTCAGCCACTTGATATCTCAGACCAGGCCCTGGTAAATAAAGTCTCATTACTAAATTGTCATTAGCTTCATATTGTCTTGCGTTATTACAACATTCATGAGGCCTTCTTCACCAATAAAGATCAGATCACTTGTAGAATTATTTGAATTGCTTCCCGAACATGAGCGCATTATCGTCGATGTATTAAGGCAGATCATACTGGAAAACCTGCCGTCTTACTGCAAAGAGAAGATCTCGTATAATGTTCCTTTCTTCTATGGCAAAAAAGGAATTTGCATCATCTGGCCGGCGACGGTCCCCCGTGGGGGTATTCAAAAAGGAGTGTTACTGGGCTTCTGGTATGGAAACAAGCTTCGTGATTCAGACAACTATCTTATACACGGAACTAATAAGCAGATATTCTATAAAATTTTTTATACCCCGGAAGAGATAAATGAAAAAGCGATTACCAGGCTTGTGAAAGAAGCCGTAAAATTGGATGCAGGCTGGTAAACCTTCTCAACTTTCCCAATTCATACCATTGGGCTGGTTAGGAAAACTGAAGGAAATTGTTGTTTCAAGCTGATGTTTACCCCTGATGCTGATATACCCGCCTATCATTCTTGCAAGCGGTTCTAACGACAGGATACTGTTCTCCAAAGCATAGCCATTATAGTTGCTTTCGTCCATAATTTCAAGAATGACGATATCCCTGAACCTGTCAGCCCGGATATGAATGCGACCTTTTCGGGCATTATTTAGAACGGTGGTAAGTAACTCAGTGATGATAGGAGCTATTTTATTTTCATCAACGAAGAGGTAGAGTTCGTTGGGTATTTCGTTCATGACAGAGCTATCGCTCATGCGAAGCAATTCGCTGAGTGAGTGTCTCAAAACATGATTGATCAATGATTGTAGCGAAGTGCCGGGGATGGTGGTATCGGCAAAGCTGGTGTGAAATTGCTGTCTCATAAGGTGGCGAATTTGTGATGGTGTTTTAATAGGACTTACTTTTTTATAGTTGTTTCATCAGGCTCACAGGTTTTTAAATTAACAATCAAAGGAACACTAATTACCAAAACGAAACAGTAGTTCCCTGTATTGTTTTCCTGTAATTTCTAAATTACAAAAAGACGAAAATCTGCTGTTATAGGCACCGATTTTCTAGCTCTAACACTGGTTTACTCTTAACATGAAACCACTTAAAAGCTGTTAAAAAGTAGATGAGATGTCGTAGTAACGACAAGTGATTCTACCGTTTTGAGCCACAACACTAAACGGGTTTTTACGACACAAACACTTGTATCTGCCATATAACCATGACTAAATTTCAGTAAAATTTTTTTCGGTCTAAAGATCATGGTTACCACCTGCCTACGCTGTCATCGTAAATCTCCTATGGGCTGAAAGCTATGCGGGGCGGGTTTTACAGGGTACTTTCGCTCTAGTTGACAGTGTAAATTTCCGGAAACGAAAAACCCTAAAGTCCGTAGCCCGGCAGTTTACACTTCCAAGTATGATGAATCAGGAGATCCAAACCCTAAGCGTCGGCATTAATGATCCCGAAAATGAAAACAAATGAAACGGAAATTGACGAAAAGAGCTCTTATCGGAAACGGTTTGCTTCTCCTAATTGCGCTTGTGAGCGTAGCCGCCCGCCAGGTCGGCAGTTCTTCTGCAAACGACAGCAGTAGCACGCAACCGTTGAGCTTTGACACCGTACTGTTAAAACTGAACGGTGCTTCCGAAACCGACCTGTTGAGTGCACCCTGTATCAGCATGAACAAACAAGCTGCCTCGTATGTAAAAAAATACCTGGCAAGTAACAGCGAAGATCTGCAGGCAATCAAAAGCAAGAGTGTATCTTATTTTAAGATCACGGATGCTGTGTTTAGTAAATATGGCCTGCCGCAGGAATTAAAATACCTGGCCGTGGTAGAATCAGAGTTAAACACAAAAGCCCTTTCTCACGTTGGCGCAAGAGGCGCCTGGCAATTGATGCCTGAAACAGCCCGTCTTCTTTCCCTGAAGGTCACCCGGAAAAACGATGAGCGTACACATTTTTTCAAAAGTACAGTGGCCGCGGCAAAGTATCTCAGGGACCTGCACGCCATATTCAATGACTGGTTGCTTGTCATCGCTTCATATAACAGCGGTCCGGGAAAAGTTATGGATGCCATTAAAAAATCTGGCAGCCGCAATTTTTGGAAATTGCAAAATTTCCTTCCGGCGGAAACAAGAGGTCATGTGAAAAGATTCGTCGCTACGCATTATTTCTTTGAAGGCCAGGGAAGCGTTACAACGGTAACCAGGGAAGAGGCTATTGCTTATAAAAAAACGATGTTGGCCTTTGTTGAAGGATTAAAAGTCCAGAGAGAAAAAGCGACTGCCACTGAAATAGCTACCAATAACGCACCGGTAAAGAACGACGTAATTGTGAAAGCAGAGATCCCGGTTGACTCTAAAATAGCTAATCGCGAATAAAGAATAAGCATACGGTTTGGTTTTGCCACGTGCGCACAGCAATGAGGAGCTTGTGCGTTCGTGGCATTTTTAATTATTGCCACGGATACCTTTAGGTTGATAGGTTAATTGGTGATGTTGCCACGGATACGCGGAATAAGATTACCACGGATTGATATATTGCCAAGGATTGATGTATTGCATAGATACGGGTGAATCATTGAGAGAGCCACAAATGCAGGGATTAAACTATTCCGAGTATCCCTGCCTTACTCCTATAAAAAAATCCCTGTATTCGTGATTAACAATAAACAAACAGCCCGACCCTGCATTTACATATCGGTGTATCCGTGGCAAACAAAAAAAAGTGCCTCTTACAAGGCACTTTTGAGAACGAAAAACCAAGAGAAAACAAATGAACCTTATCTATATTTTCCGTCGTAGACCAACAATTTGAATCCGCTTATTGTCATTACATGTTTTAAATTTAAACCGCCCGGGTTCTGGGCTTCGCAGACGAACTATAGCCTTTCACGTCTTTTAGCTTCTCGTTTTAAAATGATTGAATTACGCGAGCCGCATCTGCGAATGATCAAAGGGTGGAATGGAAGATATTGGAAGAATTGGGTAGGGGTTTCAAAATAGTAACGATTTTCCTAATATCATAGCTCCTGAGAAAAAAATTTTATAATGTTGCAGCCTTCATATATCATTCACTGTCTGCTATAGTAACTGGGCATTTGTTAGAGAGCATTATCATCCACCAATCGAACCAGCATTATAACAAGTGTATCACGATTTGCTTTAAAGTATTCTTTTAAAAGGAGGCAATGGCTGTTTGAAACAGGGGCGAAAGGGGTTAATATTCCACTCGTTTTATTTAACGGTTTAAATTTCTGTTGGCAGGCCAAATTACGAGTTGATAAATAACGGTTAAAAGTTAATAACTCCCAGCCTTTATTTGCCTCGCTAATCGTAAATTGTGACAGATTCGGACCTTTTGAAAAGATTGTACGATTCTTGCAGTATGACCTGACCTTCAATACTGTTTCAAAATACAAGTTATGGCAATGTTATTCACCAAGAACATCCAGTTTTCACGACTGGTGAAAGCTGACGGCACGTTGAGAGAGTTTAACTTCAGAAAACATAGTGACCCCCAGGGTGGAGTGCTTTTTTCGGTTGATGTTTGCGACCTTCGAAACAATCGCATTGCTTTCAAAATGCAACAGAAAGACGCCACCTGGAAGATTGTGCAGTCGCCGCTGCCTGAGTGGGTTATTAAGAATGAACGTGTTCTGAATGACCTGATCGAGGAAGAGCTTAAAAGCGCCTCCTGACGGCCAGTATAGATTATTTTCCCCATTTATTTATTGAAAGCAGGTATCTTACTATCTGCTTTTCGTTTTTATGCCATCTCTTTTTGGTTCATTCTCAAAGGCTTTCCTTCCTATAAATATTCCTGTCTTTTCGTCCGGATAGAAATCTGGCACAGGTTTTAGCCTTTATAGTAAAGCGATTTTATGATCAATAAATCAAATTATCAGGGAATCGAGGCTGGTCTGAAACCATACATTTTTTCTGATGAAGTCACTAAACGGAAAATAAGGCGTCACATCCGGGACATTAATGATGTTATTACCGATAAGGATATAAAAAATGCAAAGGTTCCCGGTCTGGAAGAAACACCTCCTGCCCTACCTGGGCAGGCTGGCAAAAAACAGCCAAAGAATAAAAAACAGTCGAAGAATATTGTCGATGATAAACCTGGCAACCCCATCACGCCGTGGGACGTATTGGATGAATAGAACAGGGATCATGCCTCCATCTCTGCCTATCAATCACCCAAATCAACAATGAATAAAAGAATCCAGGCAGCTGTTAAAAAAAACCTGGCGAGCCTTGCCCTGCTCTCCCTGGAGCTGGTAATTGTGCTCATTCTTTTCATTTGCGCATTGATAATCTTTACAGTAATTGCTTATGGAGTTTTCAAATTGCAGTACCAGCAATTTGACTTCATCGTGTTCGACAAAGTAGGTCGTCTTGTTACACCAGGTATGACGGGTTTTATCCGCGTTATTACCTTCTTCGGCAATCATATGTTTCTCATTCCTGCAAACCTGGCGCTTGTGATTTATTTTCTCTTTATCAGAAAACACAGGTGGTACTCCATTAAAGTACCTGTGGTAGCGATCGGAGGCGTTATACTAATGGCTTTGTTAAAGGAAATATTCAACAGGCCAAGACCCCTGATCCCATTGCTGGCGCCTGTCAAAGGTTTGAGCTTTCCCAGCGGCCATGCCATGATGAGCGTTTCTTTCTATGGCCTCCTGATATTTCTCGTATGGGAAAATATTACGAATCGTACCCTGAAATGGGTTCTAACGATCTTCCTGCTATTATTTATTTTATTAATTGGATTTAGTCGCATTTACCTGCGCCTGCATTATTTCAGCGATGTCATTGCCGGCTTTGCCGCAGGTGTCATCTGGCTCACCCTGTCTATCTGGACTGTCCGCCGCTTTGAACGCTTCAGCAAAAGAAAAATTGATCCAATCCTCGAGGAAGGCATTGCAAAGGCGTAAAGTCAAAATCCCTTATTGCTTAATTAATGTTTTCGCTTCTTTAATAAGGCAATCACCCTTTGTCATTATAGCCTGTTGCTGATCTTCGGATAGATTTATGTTGATCTGTGTCTTATTATTCCCGGTAAACTGCAGGGTTATGATCTTTTGGGTGATAAGCCGCTGCAGGAGCGTCGGGGTCGTAGCCATATTTTTAAATGTAATATGAAAGATGCCATCGCAATTGACCGGACCCGCATTCTTATAGTTGGCTTTTTGCTTTTTACCGTCATAAATGACTATCACAGCTGATCCATCCCCGAAACATTTTTCTTTTCCATCCATCGAAAAGAAAAAATCAATTTCCGTGGGAGAGGCATTGATGGCCAGGGAGGCGCCATCCAATTGAATAAACCCGGTCGATAACTGGATTTCCTTTGTATAGGGATCGGCTGTCCTTTTCAATTTGCAATCCTGCGCCTTTAATGACAGGGGAAACAGGAATAAAAAAAACCAATAATGTCTCATATTCAAAATATTAGGCACTAAAATAATGCTTGTGCTATTCAAACTGAAATCGGCTTTGTTAAATTAGGCCAAGCCTTTAAGGCCACCGGTAATGAAGAGCCTGCATGATGATTTCAGAACTTTCCGATGCCATCTAACCAATCCAATCATTGTGAAGAACTTTTTTGTTTTCATTAATCAATGTTAGCATAAAAATTGATGTTGGGTTTGTTTTTAATACTGAACCCATGCAAATACATTTCACTAAGGCCATACATTTTACGCGCCTGATCAAAGCCGGAGGCCGGCTTCGTGAATTCAATTTCAGAAAATTAAGAGGAGTAGAACTGGAAACCTTCACCGTGGATACGGTGGATGACAGGGGCAACAGGATCCTTTTAAGAATGCAGAAAGATGATGGCAATAGTCATTGGACCATCCTCAAACAGATGCTTCCCGCCTGGATCCCTGAAAATGAGGACAAACTTGTCGAAGCGATAGAAGATGAGCTTCAGAAATACTAAGGCCCTCGCCGCATTTCCAGCTGATTTATCTTGCAGGCTCAAAAAGCCTGTTTTATGCGATATTTCGTCATTCTAGCCTTCCCATTGCTACTATTATTTGCCTGCTCTGGGTCAAAACACAGTTCCAATTCCCCTGTTTCGGCGTACAATATTGTGATCGACGGGAAACTCTGGTCATCCCTATTTGAGCAAAAGGCAGCTGAATACAGGGCCCTTTGCCTGCAGGCTTATAATATTGCCCGGCTACGTTTGGATGAAGCATTGCTTCAACCTTCTTCCAAACCAAGAGCAATCATAACCGACATTGATGAAACTTTCCTTGACAATAGCCCGTTTTCCGTTCACCAGGCTTTACAGGGAAAAGATTATGAGGTAGCAGCCTGGGCCGAATGGACCGCAAAGGCAATGGCAGACACGCTGACTGGCGCTCTCTCCTTTTACAACTATGCAGCATCCCGGAACGTCGAAATTTTTTATATCACCAATCGCCGGGAGTCGGAAAAAGACGGAACTCTGCAAAACCTCCGGCGCTTTCATTTTCCGCTTGCCGATGAACAGCATTTGATATTACGAAAAGATGTTTCAAGTAAAGAGTCCCGGAGACAACAGGTAGCAGCAACACACGAGATCGTGTTATTCCTTGGCGACAATCTTGCCGATTTCAGTTCCTTGTTTGATGGTCCGAAAACAACGGCAGAAAGAGCTGCCGGTGTGCAGCAACTCTCATTGGAGTTCGGGAAACGATTTATCGTCCTTCCCAATACGAATTACGGTGGTTGGGAAGACGCTATATATGGTAACAACTTTAGCCTTACACCCCAGCAGAAAGATTCAGCAATAAAGAATAACCTGAAGGCATATTGAGGTAAACACTAAAAAAAACCACATACGGAATTATCTGTATCTCTTGCCCTATGGTATTTTTTATCTGACCGGAAATCAAAATCTTTGCTTAATCAGGTGCCAGTTGTCAGCTGCCCGCTGTCCGCTAGAATTTGAAACTGACACCTGACAACAGACAATCGACATCTGAAATGGTACAAGCATATAATTTTTTAGCATCCTGGCAATTGTTTCCTGAAAAAGGAAATTATGAATACGGTGAACGACCGAAGAGCGGTATTTACAAGATCGAGTCGGCTGAAGGCAGAAAAGAACTCATCATTTCGCACAACTGGGTCACCCTGGAAAACCGTGCTTTTGCTTCGCAATACAGGTTGATCGCCGATGGTGATTTGAATGAGTTCACCGATCACCAGCTTGCCGATCACACGCAAACCGTTTTTATCGACAGCATAAGTTTTGAAATCCATTTCTATAAAAAAGGAGAATCGGTACTTCATATCGTCCATGAGATCATGCCCAATGGTTATCTCAAGACCACCCAACAGGGAAACCGGGAGAATGGTACGCCTTATACCAATACTGAAATATTTCATAAACAGCTTAGCGTACTCCCTTACTCCGCTTCAGTGTCCGGCGCCCTGGTTAAGCCCAACGAAGAAGGATTGATAAAACATAAGGCGCTCCTGGCTATGGAGGAACAAACCAATATGCAGCTCGACCAGATACGAAAACAGATCGAGCTGCTGGCCCTGCAGGCGCAAGAGATACAAAAACGGAAAGATCTTTCGCTCATGATCTACAAGGCAAGACTTGCCTTCAAACCCAATATTGGCCAGACTTATTATTTGTATGAAAAAAACGATGGGGACCATATGCTATCACTCGTTTCACCCAAAGAATGGGGACCTTCAGGCCCGTTCAGGAATTTCGTGGCTGCAGTCAAACTGCTTGCCGATCACACGTGGATGGAACTTTGATCCGAATCGCTATTGCCATCCGTCAAAGGCGGAGAAGTAAATGAATTACGAGATCGTGATTTGAACACTTCGCTCAAACTGAACTTTGCTAAATTTGTAAAGCTTCTCAACTTAAAACTTATTACCTGCCTGCCGGTCTCCGGCGGCTTTTTGGCGACGGCACGCAGGCAGGCTTAAAACCTACAACTTTGACCCATCTCTCCGTTAACATAAACAAAATCGCCACACTTCGTAACTCAAGAGGTGGCAACAACCCCGACGTCGTAAAAGCGGCTGTCGATGTACAACGCTTCGGTGCTGATGGTGTAACCGTTCACCCCCGGCCCGATGAACGGCATATCCGCTACAACGATGCAAGAGAAATAAAAAAAATCATCACCACTGAATTCAACATCGAAGGCAATTGCCGTGAACAGAAGTTTGTAGACCTGGTCCTGGAAACAAAGCCGCAGCAGGTTACCCTGGTCCCTGATACATTGGGCCAGCTAACTTCCGATCATGGCTGGAACACTATAGAAAATAAAAATTATCTCAGGGATATTATCGCTGTATTCAAAAAAGCTGGTATCCGCGTTTCCATTTTTGTCGATCCCGACGTAAAGATGGTGGATGGCGCCGCAGCTACAGGTACCGACCGCATTGAATTATATACCGAAGGATACGCCAGGCAATTTGCAGCCGGCAACAAGCAGTCAGCAGTACAGCCTTATGTCGAGGCAGCAAAGAAAGCAAAGGAACTGGGCCTGGGACTAAATGCGGGACATGACCTGGATCTTAAAAATCTGAAATATTTCAAAGAGAATATTCCATGGCTGGATGAGGTCAGCATCGGTCATGCATTGATCAGCGATGCGATTTACCTCGGCCTGGAAAATGTCGTGCAACTTTATAAACGGCAGTTGCAGTAAGCCCGTTTAATAACTTTATTTACCTGCCGCCGAAACGGGACCGGGCGGTCATTGCGTTGTTTTTGTTGGAAGTTTTAAGTTACATTCGCCGTTCAAATCGATAAACATGAAAAGAGTATTTCTTGCATTGGTGGTTTTCAGCTTTTTTTCCGCCTCCGCACAAACAGTAGACGAAGTGATCCAGAAGTATACAGCCAACATGGGCGGAATGGACGCCTTCAATAAGATAAAGACACTGAAGATCACCGGGACCTACACAACGCAGGGATATGATCTTCCTCTAACCATTAACATCGTTAACGGTAAAGCATTCCGGGCCGACGTGGAGGCAATGGGCACTTCGATTGTTCGCGTCTATAAAGATGGAAAGGGTTGGACTATCAATCCTATGGCGGGAAGCACTACGGCAACTGATATTACCGGGGCTGATCTGAATACCCTGAAATCCCAGGCCACTCTGGCGTCCGGCCTGATGGACTACAAAGCCCGCGGCAACCAGGTGGAACTGCAGGGACAGGCGGATGTGGAAGGCGTGAAAACCTACAAGATAAAATTCACCAATAAAGATGATGGAAAGGTCACTTACTATTATATCAGCTCATCCGATTACACCATGGTGAAAGCGGAATCCGAGGTTGAAGTGCAGGGAAAAACGGCGAACGTCGAAGTGTTTTTTTCTGATCTCAAAGAATTTGGTGGAGTAAAGTTTTTCATGACCCGGTCACAGAAAATGGATGGCCAGGTATTTCAAACTACGACCTATTCAAATATTGACATCAATCCCACGATTGATGAAAAGATATTCGACAAACCTTAATTGCAGCGATGTGCCAGAAGCAACCATCCGCCTCCCGCGGATGGTTTTTTATTTTAGGCAATTTCCAGGGTTATCAATTACGTTTATTGCCATAGTGGCAATTGGTCTATCGCCACAAGTTGGCCATCCTTTTTTTCCCAGCCGAAACTATAATGGCCATTTGTAATGACCAGGAACCGCGCAGGCATGCTGATATTGTAGCGTAGCGCCTGCCGGAGTGTTTCATCAGTCAGCTTTATATCGGTTCCTTTGCACTCCACGATCATCCATGGCCGATGGTCTTTGTTATATACTAATATATCAAACCTTTTTTTTAATTCCCCCAGCCGGATTTCTTTTTCCAGTGCGACCAGCGTAGAGGGATAATTCATTACCTGGGTAAGATACTTCATGAAGTTCTGTCGTACCCATTCTTCCGGGGTAAGCACCAACCATTTTTTCCTGATCGGATCAAATAGCCATTCCCTGTCGTTTTCTTTTTTAAGACGAAATCCAGGCTCGGGATAATTGATCACCAGCATGCTTCAAAAGTAAATGATTAAATTCGCTCTTAAGCCGCTAAGTCAGGAGCCGGCCGGCCAGCAGGCAGGTCGAAAGACCGATAGTTTCGTTCTTTCGGGCTTCGGTCCTTCAACCTTTCGGTCCTCCAAATATGAAGACAAAAGAAGAAATTGTAAAAAACTGGTTGCCGCGTTACACAGGTGAAAAACTGGAGAATTTTGGCCAATATCTTTTGTTGACCAATTTCTCCAACTACATCCACCTCTTTGCTGAATGGAAAGGGGTACAGGTAGTGGGAGAAAATAAACCAATGCAATGTGCAACAGCCGACAATATTACGATCATCAATTTTGGAATGGGCAGCCCCACAGCTGCTACTGTGATGGACCTGCTCACCGCTATTGATCCGAAAGCTGTTTTGTTCCTGGGTAAATGTGGGGGTTTAAAAAAACGAAATAAACTTGGCGATCTTATTTTGCCTATTGCCGCCATACGGGGAGAAGGTACTTCTAATGACTATTTTCCCGTTGAAGTGCCGGCGCTTCCTGCTTTCGCTTTGCAAAAAGCCGTTTCTACTACCATCCGTGATTATGGTGTCGATTACTGGACCGGGACGGTATATACCACCAATCGCCGGGTATGGGAGCATGATGAAGTTTTTAAAGAATATCTCCAAAAGATCAGGGCCTATGCCATTGACATGGAAACCGCCACGATTTTTACGGTAGGATTTTATAACAAGATCCCGACCGGCGCCCTTTTGCTGGTCAGCGATCAGCCGATGATCCCCGAAGGTGTTAAAACCGAGGAAAGTGACAGGGCGGTAACTTCCACGTACGTTGAAAGACATCTTAAAATTGGCATTGATTCCCTCAAACAGCTAATCAACGACGGCTTAACGGTACGACATTTGAAGTTCTGAAGATAAACTTCATGAAACTGTTACTCCCTTTGATCGCAGTAATTGCCCTCGGCCTACCGGCGAAAAAATGTAATGAAAAGAAGAAACAGGGCACGGTATACAAGGGAAAACTCGAGATAAAAGCCCTATGTATGAACTATACGATCCGGCTGATAGAAGGTAGCCTCGATACTTCCCAGGTAATGTCAAATTGGACAGATGAGACAACAGGGAAATCTTATACCAATGCTTTTGGACTTGCCAATCCCTGTGATTTCCCGGCATCGATCGGCCAGGGAGATGAATTTTATTTTACACTTGACGCGGTCAAAGATCGAAATTGTGCAGTCTGTATGGCGTACTATCCGACACCGCGGAAGAAATTAATAATTAAGGTTGTGTCCAAATAATTCAAACATCGGACACGTGCCGCGCGATCATCATCTCTACCCGAATCGTATTTCGCACCTACGGCGCGAACGCACCTTCGTTCCTTGTTGCTACCAATATTATGTCCCTCTGGGACGAATACAAATTGAAACATCTGGCTTTTTACAACAGAGTAGCGCAAACATCTATTTTGTCCTTTACATGAGTTATTGCAAAGCTCAGTATGCCCCAGAGGGGCAATATATCGTTGGCTCAAGAGTCATTGCATGATTAATTTGCCCCGTAGGGGCAAAATCGCCTATGCAATAATCAGATCGTTGGGATCGGTATAGACAACTGAAAAATGTCTCAGGGACGATTGCATCCAGCATTCAGTTGCTTCGCTTCGCCTGCCTGCCGGCAGGCAGGCCGCAATGACGATCATGTTGCGCAGCTTTTTATTCCATAGATTTGACATCATGCAACCCCTGTTAACTATCGAAGATCTGTCTGTTGATTTCATTTCCGGATTGGGAACTACTCATGCTTTAAAAAATATTTCATTACAGGTAAACCGGGGCGAAATCCTCGCAATAGTTGGTGAATCGGGTTCAGGAAAATCGGTTACCTCTTTATCGATCCTCCAATTACTCCCATCCCCTCCCGCAAAATATGTTTCAGGTCATATTCTTTTTGCCGAAGATGGCAATGAGCCTGTTGATCTATTGCAAAAAGATCGCTATGCACTTCAGACCATCCGTGGCGACAAGATCGGAATGATTTTCCAGGAACCGATGACATCATTAAATCCCGTACTAACCTGCGGCGAACAGGTGATGGAGGCGCTGCTTGCTCACAAAAATATTTCCGCGTCGACAGCCAGGCAACAAACCATTGAATGGTTTGAAAAAGTAAAACTACCGGACCCACCTGCGGTATTTAGCCGCTATCCTCATCAATTGAGTGGTGGACAAAAACAAAGGGTAATGATTGCTATGGCCATGTGTTGCCATCCTTCGTTGCTGATCTGCGACGAACCCACTACAGCCCTTGATGTGACCGTCCAAAAAACCATATTGTTATTGATCAGCGAACTGCAGCAGCAATCCAATATGGGCGTGATCTTTATTACGCATGACCTTGGTGTTGTTGCAGAAATAGCCGACCGTGCAGTGGTCATGTACAAAGGAGAGATCGTTGAACAAAATACGATCAAAGAAATCTTCTTTAATCCCACGCATCCGTATACAAAGGCATTGCTGGCCTGCCGCCCAGTGAATCACCAGCGAGGAGAAAGACTGCCTGTTGTGGGTGATTTTTTGAACGAGGGTCAAAACCCGACAGTTACAGTGCCAAAACCCGATAGTTATCGGGTGAAAAGTGAAAAGTCAAACGAGCAACATGTGACACCTGACACCCGACAGCTGACACCTGTCTTGCTCCGCTCAGAACATCTTTCTGTCTGGTTCCCGGCAAAAAAAACATTCTTTGGAAAACCGCTGGATTACATAAAGGCAGTGGATGATGTGAATTTAGAGGTTCATAAAAACGAAACTCTTGGTCTTGTAGGAGAAAGCGGCTGTGGTAAAACCACGCTGGGCCGGGCTTTGCTGCGATTGATCGAACCGACCTATGGAAAAATATTTTATAATAACATTGATCTTACTTCGAAACCAAAACAGGAACTGCGATCCTTGCGAAAAGAGATACAGATCGTATTCCAGGATCCATACTCCTCGCTGAATCCACGATTGACGATCGGATCTGCGCTGGCAGAACCCTTAAAAGTGCATGGAATCCGGGCTACCGACAAAGCCAGGAAAGAGAAAGTAATTGAATTATTGGAAAAAGTGGATCTGCGCCCGGAGTATTATAACCGCTATCCACATGAATTTTCCGGTGGCCAGCGCCAGCGGATCGTTATCGCAAGAGCACTGGCTCTTAACCCATCTTTTATTATTTGCGACGAATCTGTTTCTGCGCTGGATGTAAGCGTTCAGGCCCAGGTACTAAATCTGTTGAATGAACTTAAAAAAGAATTTGGATTTACAGTGATCTTTATTTCACATGATTTGTCCGTCGTGCGCTATATCAGTGACCGCATCATGGTGATGAATAAAGGAAAAATAGAAGAAACCGGCCAGGCCGATGAAATTTACTTTCATCCAAAATCAGATTATACAAAACGGCTGATCGCTTCTATCCCGAAAGGACTGCCGGGCGAATTGAGACAGTAGCCAGGGATCTATCGCGTGGATCTAGTCACCAAGATCTCTTGAGACCGCCTCGTAACCGCTTCCCTCTTTTTCATAAAAATCGCGGGCGCTTTTCCTTTTTGAATAAAGCATTTTCTTTAGCTGCTTCTTTAGCTGATCTGCCACCGGTTCTTCGTCCTTTATCTTTGTTTCAGTAAAGCCGGTAAAATCAAATTTGTAGTAATCTCCTTTTTTAAGATTGGAATAATAGTCATTCACAGTTGGTTTTGCAATACCATCAAACTCAAATTTCTTGGGATCCTGTGGCACTAAACCGACGGTAGCCAGTTTCCAACCCATGTCGTCTTTCTTGGTCTTATACTTAAAGAAATAAACAAAGCCCTTCTTGTTCTTGATCTCTGCCGGTAAGCGGTCGAGATATACAATCGAATCGGGTTTGCCGTATGATTTTTCCGCCATCAGCTTACTTCTTCCCAGGTCAAGATGATTATTGAATTGCGCAGGGAATTTGCTGACCATATGAATGTCTTTCAAATCGCCATAGAGCTCATAGCGGTACTGTTCCAATTCGGCAAAATACCTGAGCAAGGTATCTGGAATTGGCTTATTATTTCTTAGTAGCAACAGCATAGTATTATACTTCAGCTCTTTGTCGCCCGATGCCAGCATCTGTTGAAGCAAGGGCGATACATTAGGATTTGTTTCGGCATAAGGCAGGAGTAGTGTCGCATAAAGTTCCAGGTCATCATTCCCATAGTCTTTTTCGTCATCGTCGTCACGCAGGCTTTTTTTATCATCTTTGTCGCTTTCCGCTTTCTTGATGGCCTTGTTCTTTTCCGCAATAGCCTGTTTTTTCAACTCCTGTTTTGCTTCGATGAGGAACTTGCTGAAATAAGGCTGGTAATCTTTCGGCTTTGCCAGGTTGCTGTCTACCATCTGGCCAAGCAACTTCATCATAGTTTGTTCATAATCGTCGAGGTTGAGCAATGGCAACAGGTCTGGTAAAATCGTTTTGGTCAACGAAAGCGAATCATACAGCTCATCGAGAAAACTTCCGTTGCTGAAGTTGTATCCTCTTCCATAGGATCTTGAATAGCGGCTGAGGTAACTTGATGAATAGCCGTGATAGCGGTTACCGGTATTAATATTCAATACCGGCGGTTCTACCGTTATGATATCACGGAAAACTGAAAATGAATAAGGTGTCTGTTGCTGGAGCAGCGTTTCCAAAGCAGCGTATTGTAATTCGAGGGTATCCCCCGCCGCATAATAAAGTTCTTTGAGATAATCTGCAGCTGCCTTTGTCGGTATGTCGCTCAGTTTTGCTACCAGTGATTTTTTTGTATCGAGGTATTTCTTTTCTTTCCAGCCAATGGAGCCGATTGCTTTCTTTAGCGGGATGAAATCAGTTGAATCGATTTTTACCTGGTAAATGCTTTTTACGGCGCGTTTATGTGCAGTACTGTCGCTGCTCATAAAATCTGCGAAGAACAATGGAGATTTTTTCACAAATGGATCAGCGCCTTTTAATGTATCGACAGGCGTAAACGAATCATAAAACGATTGTACAAATGAGCTTGGTTTGGACAATGTATCCAATTCGGTCACCAGTGCGAACCCAATACCGTTGCGGTAAAACGATTTGGTCCAGATAGCGCGGCTGCTTCCGGTATCCGAGACAATCCTTTCCGTTACTTTCATTTTATTAGGTAGCTGGTACTTCTTCTTCATTCTGACGATAATCGTGCTGTCGGCAAACATATCGTTGTCATCATCGTCATCTACCATGCTGCTGTCTGTAGCTGTATAATAACGCTGCGTTTTAAAAAACGAAACATATATCTTCTCGCCAGTTGTATCATTGGCAATGATCCTGCTTCGATAGGCGCCGTTTTCCAACTGGGCGCTTTCCGATTCATCATCATCATCGTCACCGCCGAAATAACCAAGGCGGGGAACATTCATCTTTTCTTTTTTCTGCTCGGGAAATACTGGACTCTTGACAGAAAAATACAATGAAGTGTCTTTTCTTTCCCTGGCTTCTTCATAGAAGAACGGTTTTATCTCGAATGAGTTCAGGAAGCTTTGCATTTTAGGCGTCTCCTGCTTGCTATGACTGACCAATGTATAATAGTGCGGCCCCTGTATGATGAATCGGGTAACAAAAACAGACTTGTCTTTCGCCCTGTATTTACAGTCAAGAGCGGGATAACCTTTGTAGTTAGTGAACTTTCGGCTGATAGGCCCATCGATAAATTCCGAGGCCTGGAAGCTTTCATCCATCAGGTTGAGGTCGAATGTATCTTCTTCCACAAAGCCATAATTATGGACATCTGAACGGATAACGCGATATTGTGTGTTGGCGCTTCTGTCTTCCGCATCATAGATCCAGCTTCCATCATTGCCGATATAAGGATCGTGCGGCAGATCAATAGCAAAACCACCGTATTCAGGGGAATATTTTTTCCAGCTAGTTTGGGCTTCAACAGCTTTATATTCCCGGAACTGGATACTGTTAAAGAACCGGTCAGCTTCATCACCATTCTTCACATAATCACCCGTACCGCTCATTTTGAAGAAAATTATTTCAAACGGCGTAATAAAAATATTATAACGCTGCACATCCCCGCGACGGGTTTTATTTGTAATAGCAAATCCTTTATATCCGTTCTTTACGATATTCGTTTTGGTGATGATCTTGCCGGGCACGTTTTCATACAGGAGGCTGTCGACGGTTTTATAAACTTCTTCTGTATTATTTCCCCACATCCAGGCATTGGTCATGACGCGGGTAACCATGTAATAACTCCCATTGGCCATATCGGCATACTGGCGCTGGTCGAGAGAGCCATCATCGCCAAACTTGTAAAATTTTCCTGGAATGTCAACCTTGAACAAACCATCGTCAGCTGCCTGTGTAGCAAAGCTTACCGGTACTCTTAATTTCTCAACCGAGCTTTTGTGCTGGCTATCCCTCTCGCCCATTTTTACCGGGCGAAGCTTGTATCCCATCTTCCGCAACAGTTCGATCACACCGCGGTTGCCGGGTAAATGCGCGGCGCCCACCCCCACGAACAGCGAGGAATTGGTGCGCAGGATGGAATCGATCGAATTCGCCTGTATCTCGTTTCTTTTATATAAAAATTTTTCATCAAAAGCCGCTGAGAAACTATTGTATTTATTGATCGAATCCAGCAGGTCAAGATTGCCGGCACGGTAGGCTTCCTGTATTTTATCAGGAGAATAACCTTCGTCACGATCATAGCTTCTTTCTTTTTTATTCTTGTCTTTGGCCGCATCTTTGTAGGCTTCAGCCATCAACTTCATGCTTTCGGCATATCGTTCAACTCCAGCCACCCGCTTACCCCATTTCTTGCCGCACTGGTAGATATACATGTCGAGATAGGTATCTTCTTCGAAATCACTGGAAGCATTGCCATAGGTACGATACAGGAGGTTATTGATCGTGGAAGGGTTGCTGTACAGTGAACGTTCTATTTTTTTATCATACTTATAAAACTTAAGTGTATTGATGCTGAGATAATCATCCGGGGCTGCGGTATAAGAAGACATAGGGCGATACCGGAAGCCGTTATCATCATCGTCGCCTTCTTCATCGTTATACTTGCTCATATCTTCCTGCCATGATTCGGGATTTGTTTCCAATGCTACTATATCTGCATTACGGATACCGAGATAAAAAGAGTCGGCCAACTGGAAAGCAAGTTTATTGCTGACATGCATGGTACCGAAGAGATAGGATGGCTTATTCATGCCGTTACCGGTTATCTCCCACAACAAGCTCTGGTATTTTTTGTCTTTGATTTTTGGCTGGGCAAATAGCAGGAAAGGGCAAATCGCTACGATCAGGAAAAGGAGTCGCTTCATATAGGTTGACTAGTCGGTTTAGGGTGAAAGCTAAATGCTGGAAAATTGTGACTTGCAAGGTACTGTATGGTTCGTTTGGATGGCCTGGCAATCCTTGTATTAACGGGCAATTATCAAACTTATTTTCCCTGTGCTACCTCATTATCTTCGAAAATATATCGTAAACCCTTAACCCAACAGCCAGCCGGAAGGCATAAATTTCCCCACTCATTCGATTCTAACCTAAAACATTGAAAAATTGTGCAGAATTGCTCAGGATTTTGGTCCTTGATATCGTACCTTCGCCCGCTTTAAATCCCGCTCCTGAGCGGTAAACATGACCAGGCCCGGTGCCGTAAGACCGGGGATTGGAATCCTCAGTCATGAGCCCCTTAAAATAAATTTTTAATAAACTCATGAAGCTTTCCCAATTCCGTTTCGACCTTCCTCTAAACCTCATTGCTCAAAACCCTGCTAAAAAACGAGAAGACGCCCGGATGATGGTCGTCCATCGTCACACTGGCCAGATCGAAAACAAGCATTTCCGTGATGTACTCGACTATTTTGATGATAAAGATGTGTTTGTTGTGAACAATACCAAGGTTTTTCCCGCCCGCATGTACGGTCGCAAGGAAAAAACCGGTGCCAAGATCGAAGTGTTTTTATTGAGAGAACTCAATAAACCCAACCGCCTTTGGGATGTGATCGTTGACCCGGCCCGTAAGATCCGTGTCGGCAACAAACTTTATTTCGGCGAGCAGGAAGACCTGGTAGCTGAAGTGATCGACAATACGACAAGCCGCGGTCGTACCATCCGTTTTTTATGGGAAGGCAGTGAAGAGGGTTTCCGCGCTCAATTAGAAAAACTGGGCGAGACGCCTCTGCCAAAATATATCAAGCGCAAACCAGACGAAGAAGATAAAGAACGCTACCAGACCGTCTATGCCAAGCACGAAGGTGCGGTAGCTGCCCCCACAGCCGGTCTCCATTTCAGCCGGGAGTTGATCAAACGACTGGAGATAAAGGGCATTCGCTTCGCGGAAGTAACTCTCCATACCGGCCTTGGCACTTTCCGTCCGATCGAAGTAGAAGATCTGAGCAAACATAAAATGGATGCCGAATATTACCGCATTGATGATGTAGCCTGCAAGATCGTGAACCGCGCAAAAGAATATGGTCATCGCATCTGCTCTGTGGGTACAACTACCATGCGTGCCATGGAATCATCGTTCACTGCGCAGAAATTATTAAAACCCTCTGAAGGCTGGACAAACATGTTCATTCACCCGCCTTACGATTTCAATATTGCCGATGCACTGATCACGAATTTCCACCTGCCTAAAACAAGCTTGTTGATCATGACCTGCGCATTTGCCGGTTATGACCTGACAATGGAAGCTTACAGGAAAGCGATCAAGGACAAGTACAGGTTCTTCAGCTATGGAGATGCTCTTTTGATCATCTAGTTTGTAGCATTAGCCACTGATACAAGGGTTAATAAAATGTTTTAGCCTCTAAAGCCCCATCCTTAAAAAGATGGGGCTTTTTTGCTTTAAACTGAAATAATACATGCGTTTAAAAAACAGAAAATTGCAATCGTTAAATGCTAGCCCTAATTTAGCCAGTAATATATGTTAGGAATTCTCGTTCAGCTTATTATTTCCTGGTTGCTGGTTTGGTTTTTTGAAAAGGGGAATCTATCTTTTTTAGGATTCTATCCCACAAAAAGAAGACTATTAGATTTCACTTTATTTTTCTTAATAACCGCTGTATGTTGTTCAACCGGCTTTTTCCTACGTATGTATTTCGCCAGGGAGCATTGGGAGCTAAATCCCTTTCTGACAGTAACCGTAATTTTTAAAGCTGTTTGGTGGAATATTAAGTCTGTCTTATTTGAAGAACTGATTTTCCGGGGTGCAATTTTCTATATCCTCCTTAAAAAATTGGGGCCGGTAAAAGCTATTGCTATGTCGGCCATAGCTTTCGGAATTTACCATTGGTTTTCATTCGGTGCATTCGGCAATATCTTACAAATGGCAATCATTTTTGTAGTTACCGGGACAATGGGCGTTTTATATGCTTATGGATATTCTAAGACACATTCGCTCTATATACCCTGTGCGATTCACTTAGGCTGGAATCTAACACAGATTTTTATTTTCTCCCAGGGACCAATTGGGGATGGAGTGTTTATACTAAAGGGACCTCAGCCTATCGTAACTGTATCTTACCTGGCCTATTTCATCATTTTCCTGGTTCCAATTTTAACTATCCTGCTAATAAATTTTAGCATTTTAAAACAACGAAGGCAGGTTAACTTTAAGACATAAATCGTCTTCATGACGAGACTCCTAACGGAATACTATTCTCTATGAGACTTTTCTCGTCGATCGTACCTCCGTGGGCTCTGGACTGAAATATTAACTGTTAATTTCTTAGAGTATGTTTAGTTTTCTCTGGCACCCAATTTTACTCTCAACCGCTGTTACGATAGCCTCACTTAGTTACGGACAGACAAATGATACGTCCGATTGGAACACAATTCTTCAACAATCAATTTTTAGAGAAATAAGCTCTATAAAGAAAGTTAATAAAAACATACTCGCTAAATTTCCTTCCTGGAAAAAAATATCAAAGCATAGAGGACAATTTAACCCAACAGATCTCGGCGGCGGACGGCGGCTAAGACTTTTCTTTGTTGCAAGAACAGCAAACCATTGGATAATAAGCTATGAACATGGTGGCCGGGGCTATCATACGCACTGCTATTTAATAACGATTGACTCTCAAAATAATTTAGATATTCGGGAGAGTGAGATAAAATTTGAATCTTTGGATTATCTGAAGGCACTTGCTAAGACTGACCAAAACCTATTTAGTCAATGGCGAGGTTATGAATATTAATAGCTCTACAACGGTTATATGATATCAAAACTTCTACAAATCGTTCTCATTATCACATTTTTAGTTGCAATCTGTTTTTTTGCTGGATGCCACGATGAATCAGAAAATCCTTCTGTCAATTTTGTTTCTTCGAAAACGGCGGACTCGAATAGCCTCAAACATCTCCAAGACACAAGTTCAATCAATCAGGGAAAATCATTGTTCCAGAAAAATTGCGGAGCGTGTCACAATGTTTTGATTACCGATAATCACTTGGCTGGGGTAATTCAGAGGGTAGGCGAGAGTTACCTAAAGCTTTATGTGACCAGGCAGGACTCTCTTATAAAAGCAAAAGATAAGTATGCTTTGGAGCTAAAAAGAGAATTTGAGAATTTGGCAACTGTGCACAATTTTAAATTCTCCAATGAGCAGTTGAATGCAATTATTGCATATTTGAAAAAATACTCCGGTTAATATGAGATTATTTCTTGCCTTCCTAGCCTGCTTTTTTATTACTTCAGCTATACACGCACAACTGTGTATTCATACAGGCTTGTCCTCCGCCTTTACTTTTACAACAACCGTGGGGAGAATCAAACTAGATACCGTATACTGCGATTCCTGCATAATCAGGATTTCAATTGGTAATAAACGGTCAGGAAAGACCGTGCAGGTAATTCAGTACGGCTCCGCATTTTTATATCATGATGTATTTAAAAAATGCGAAAATGTGCGATCCTATTCAACGGGCCTCCATAGTAAAGTTGAAGTGTTGGACAATGATTATGGAGATTTGGTAGTAGCCGATTTCAATTTCGATGGTAAAGAAGATTTTGCCGTGATCAGGGAATCAGGTGTGACCCAGGGACCTCTGTACAGTTTTTATATCCAGTCTGTCGCTGGTATTTTTAATTATGATAAATATTTAAGCGAAACAATTGTCTATTTTCCTGAGATCAATCGCAAGAAGCGAACACTGACGACCTATACCCTGGCAGGCGCTATTGGAGTTTTCGAAAGGATTTATAAGCAAGACAAACTGAATAAATGGAAGCTTGTCTCAAAAAAGTTAATCACAGACTAATCGTCTAAACCGGGAAAAGGATTTAAAATGACACAGCCTTTAGCTAACGACAGCGTCTCTCTCGAAATTATGATCCCTGCTCCCATCGAAAAGACCTGGGAAGCCTGGACAGATCCAGCATTAATCTTAAAATGGTTTGGATCAGATCCAAACGGTAGAGGGCTAAACGCGGAAATGGAGGTACAACCCGGTGGAAGATTTGAGATCAGTTTCAGGGATTCAAATGGCACAGAACATACCTGCAGTGGGGTTTACATTGCAGTAGAAAAACCCGCAAAACTTAGTTTCACCTGGAGCTGGAAATCCGAACCGGGAGTAGAATCGCTGGTGACTGTTTCTTTCATTGATAAAAAAAATTCTACCCTGATGCGGTTTGAACATGCCAATTTAGGCTCGGCCTCAAAACACGATTACCTGCAGGGATGGCAATCTACTTTTGAGAAATTGGTGGAAGTTTTAAGTGATAAGTAATAAGTTTTAAGTTGAGATTGCTTCGCCTACCTGCCGGTAGCCAGGCTCGCAATGACGATTCATAGTTTAAATTTCAAAGTTCCATCTTCCGTGATCGTTTTCACTTCTTTTAATTTCACTTCTGAGCCGTTGCTCAGGCGAATGGCTTGTACTTCTAACTTGCCGAAATGTACACTGATTGTCGCTTCATTATTGGTCACGACAACATTGCCCCAGCTATGTCCATTCGACCAGAAATAATTACCTGGCTTCGCCGTAATGGAAAAAGTTTTGGTAACGCCTGAATAATTAAAATGACTCAGCGCCGGTATGGCGGACCAGCTCGCCATTGCTCTTGTATAATGATTGCCACATTCTTCCTCGTTAAATGGATTGCGTTTGAAACCATCGTACCGGTTACGTGCATCTGAAATGACCTGTAATCCTTCCTTCCCCATTCCCGCGTAGATCATACCAGTTGCAGCGGTATATTCAAGCCCGGTCCATACTTCAAAGCCATATGACAGCGGAATCGCAGGACGCTTTTTTGGATCAGGATAAACTGTGACTACAACGCCTGCTTCACCTTCCAGCGCGTAAGAGCGCATGTTATTGAATAATTCGCCTACATTGTTTACATGATTATATTTCCAGATGCTGGCTATCGCTTTTTTTATCTTGTTCGAATCAGCCAGGTAACCCAGGCCGCAGATCAGCGCCATATTTTGTCCAACCAGTTGATCGGCGAGACAGCCCTCCCCTATCTGGAATATGGGTTCTGAATTATTGAAACGGCCGCCTCCGCTTATAATGCCTTTCGCGACATCGTCTGAACTTTTCACCGGCCAGATCTTTTGGTAATAAAATTCTCCATTGAAAATATTCTCATCGATCCATTTACTTCCTTTAGTGAATAATGTCTGGCAGGTTGTTTCAAACTCAGTATCGTGCATATAACCCGCCATGGCAGCTGCTGCTTTCAGCGCACCGAGATACCAAAAACCGATCTCGGGGTTAGGACCATAGTATTCTATGTCCATCGTGTTGTGCTGGCAGCCTTCCATCACACCATCTTTATCGGCATCCCATCCTTTGGGTATCCAGGCAAACGACAATGCTTTCTTTACACCCGGGTACAAATCTTTTAAAAAATTATCGTCACCGCTCAATTGCCATTCGCGATACACTTTCATGATCGTACCCATCTGCCCATCGGCGGCTGCGAGCGGATCTTCATATTTCTTATCAAAAGGGATATTGACCCGGAAACACATAAGCCCGGACTCCTGCAACGCATGCTTATACTCCGTTTCTCGCATATTCATGGCCATACTTCCAAACAAAAAAGGAGAAGCATACTCATAGTTCCATACATGTGTACAGTTACCATGACAGGAACCCGTAGCTGCAAATACTCCCTCCCATCCAAAGAAATTCCCATTCCTGTCGCGGAAAGTTGTTTGCGATCGAAGTGTGCTGCTATTAAATAAAGCTGCTTCCTTTACCTGCTGCGGGTAGTCGCTATTGGCAATAAGATTGACGAAATCCAGCGTCTTTGCTTCCAGGGATGGAAGTTGGGGAAGCGTTTTTTCTATCACATCCCAGGCATCGGCATATTTTGTAGAATAGTAATTGCCGATAACCACTTTATCATCCCAACTCATCCGGTTGGGAAAATTCCAGGTAAGAAAGAACTGAACTGTTCTTGTTTCCTTTGGCGCCAGCTTAAACTTTACTGCCAGCGCACCCCTGGGATCGTCCCATTTAAGAGGGAAATTCAGGTCTTTGAAAATCCCATCATCCGAAAAATCATCCCATAGATCTGTGAAATTAAAATTCCATCCCTTTGTATTGAACTCGGTGCGATAGCTGATAACGTCTCCCGGGGTTTTATTTTCTGTCGTCAAAGCAATAGTACCCCAGGCCCTTGAATTTTTGTCCACGCTATCTGACGTCATATAAATTCCGACCAGATTTCCAGATTGCCGGAAACTATTCTTATTATTTTTTGTGCCCAATGGATAAATCACGCTGTTCCATCCGCTGATCTCCGCGACCGAACCATCCATGCCGATGAAATTGTCCAAAGAACCTGCTACCGAAACTTCAAGAGATTTATCTGTCTTATTTTTTATTTCGTAACGTATTACCGCAATCGGTATACCGCTTGCGTCGGGATCGCCGGGGATAAATGGATTGAAAACTTTTGCTTTTGCAGACACGGGCATGTCCCTGTCTTCCAAGTTAACAGTTGCAAAAGGATAAGCGGCATCAAATGTAGAAGAAGCAAATCTTGGCAGGCCATGATTCGGTGCTCGGCTTCCCTCCGAACCAATATAATCGGATAGGGGCATCGGTCCCATCAGGGTTTTTGTTTTTTTGACACCATCGGCGGACTTTGTAAACACCATGAAGAAGGGTGCCTGCTTGGGATTATGGGCTCCATAAAATCCCATTGCGGGTTTATTCATGATCTCCACATCTTTCCATTGGCCATTACCACCAATGGAAATATCACCGGTGCCGATGCCGCCAATGGGCATGGCGATTTTTTCGGTAAACTTTCCTTCGTAGTGTTTGATTACGGGCCACTTTTGTTGTGCAGATACAGCGCTGCTAAGAAAGAGCAGGTATATGGCAAGATTCTTCATAATCGCCGATTGTATCGCTAAGGTAGTTGCTTCGCTCCACTCGCAATGAGGGCATCCAGCGTCTAATTTCCAGCATCCATCAGGCGGCAGCACAAATACTAGGACATTTTGCACCTACGGCGCAAATAAGAACAGTGCACCTTGTAGTGGTCACCGATATAACGTCCCTATGGGACAGTGTGTTGCATCTTACATGCAGCATCCAGTTGCTTCGCTCCGCTCGCAATGACGGCATCAATCATCATCTTTATCGCCCATCATCACAAAAGCACTCCTCCTGGGAGCAGGCATTTCACTTTCTTCTCCTTTTACTGCTTTCCAGATCACCTGGCTGAACAGGAGATCGGGAACACGATCTTCCCTGGTGAAATCAAATGTTTCACTCAGGCTGGCACTGGCGCTTTTCCGTGAATTTCTTTCGTTAATGTCGATATTTGCCGGCAACGACTTGTAAGGTGTATAATCAGGAACTGAAGTAAAGCTTTTATACATTGAATTTGCAGCCGCGTCATACTGGCTCATCGGCGGAAGTCCCAGGATCAGTTCAATCGTTCGCAGCATCGAAGAGGTGGAATACAGCGAGTGATCCACGAATTTTCTCTTAACATAGGGTCCTGCCACCAGCGCTACGGAGCGATGTGCATCTACGTGATCAGGTCCATTCTGGGCATCGTCTTCTACAATAAATACCACGCTCTCTTTCCAAACACTACTATGCGACAAATATTCCAGGAACATCCCAACGCCCCAATCATTGTCTGCTACATGCGCAAATGGCGTCGGTCTTCCAGCTTTTAATCCTTCTGTATGATCATTGATAAGACGAAGCGTGTTTAATTGCGGCAATGCATTTTTCGCTACCAGTGAATCAAACTCCCTTTTCCATTGATTCGCCCTGGTTGTATCTCTTACCGTTTGATCCCAACTGGTGAAATAGGGGCAAAAATGTCCTTTCAATACAGGAATGTTGGGTTTTTGATCGTCTATAAATTCTCCATATGTCCTGTAGCTTACACCCGCCCTTTTGCAATAATCCCAAAGGAATCCACGGTCAGGATTTGCAATATCCCTATGTCCCTCGGCATCGTATACCCCGCCGCGGTGTCCATAGCTGGTGGGCCAGGTCTTTTCCAGGTAATCATTGGCATTGGCTGCAAGACTCCAGTTATGCCCGTCAGCACTTACCTCCCCATCGACATAAAAATTATCGAAGAGAACAAATTCCCTCGCGATCTTGTGATGGTTCGGCGTTATCTTTTCTCCAAATAATACAAGGCTGGTATCGCCATTTCCTTCCGGCATGTCTCCCAGCACCTGGTCATAGGTCCTGTTTTCCTTGATGATATAAAAAACATGTTTGATAGGCGAAGAACCACCCACTTTCATCGGTACAGGATTACCGGGCTCGCCTTTTGCATTCAGTTCTTTCTCTTTTGTGTAAGGCGTGTTCTCATACACCTGTTTTGAATAGCTGGACAATTGCATAGCCGAAGGCTCATCGATGATACTCATGGTGCCTTTCATTAGTCCCGCGATGTATTGTGATCTATCATTGTCGCCTGCCTGGTAGTTTACAGTCTGTCTTCTTCCGACAGGATTAGGTCCCTTTGGGTTGGCAAAGGATTGAAATCCCTTTCCATTGCTGACAAATATCTTTTTGCCGATGAGTTTTACATTGGTGGGATACCAGCCAACAGGAATAAATCCTTTTGACCGGCTCATCCCCGGTTGACCGACATCAAAAACAGCGAGGCAATTATTATCCGCATTCGCGATATACAGCGTTTGCTGATTTTCGCTTAGGGCTAAACTGTTGCTGGCAGAACCGGTCGGAGCATTGGGGTATAATGCCGCGTTTAAAACTTCAAGTACCTTTCGTTTGGCGATGTCAATTACCGATACAGAATTGTCGCCGGCATTTGCCACAAAAAGATATTTCCCGTTTTTGGATAAAAGCAATTCATTGGGATTTTCACCAACATCGATAGACGAATTGACTTTTTTGGAAGCGATATCAAATACCAGCACTTTTTTGCCTCCCCAAAGTGAGATATACAATTCCCTGCGATTGCCGGACAATAAACAAGTATAAGCAGCCTCATGCAAAGCTTCGCGCTGAATGATCTTCTTTGTTACAAGATCAATGACATAAAGCGAATTGTCGTCCTTGGTAACTACATACATTTTTTTAGCTGTATCATCCAAATCTATACCGGCAGGGGAAATATCCTTCATCTTCTGTCCCAGGCTGATTGAATCTATAAGCTTTAACTTACGGTTCCCTATGGCATACTTCAATATCCAGTTATCGTAACCCCCGCTGGCATACAGGTATTTTTCATCGCTGCTGAATTTTAAACCATACCAGGATTTGGGTATGATAATATTGTCCAGGACCTTTTCAGTAACAGGGTCGATCAATTGAATGCTTTGCACGCTCTGGCCGTTATTTGTAACTGCCAGCAGCTTTTTAGAAGGAGACACCGCTATATTCAATGGCAGATCGCCTAAAGGAATAGAGCGGCCTGCCGGTGATAAGCTCCACCCATTGGGTAGCTTTACTTTTTTTACTGCAGGTTGCTTATTTGTCCATTTTTGTTGTGCGGACACAAAAAATGGAAGGAACAGAGCCAGGAAAATAACCTTCATGTGTAACAACTGTTGTCTTAAAATCTCCAAAGTTAATTTTAAATCACTCTGTCACAACAACATTTGAAAAATAGGAGGTTAATTAATATTCGCTTAATGTTGGACCAGGCGTGTTCCACCTTTTTTACTTAACCGGGAATAGTTGTATGGACCCCTTGATTCAAACCCTGCTTCTTTACGTCGGCAGTCCTTTGTTTCAATAATTGTTTCAGCGAAAAAATATGTAATCCGTAAGCAATTGGCACCAATATTCCCGGCAACAGGATGAATGGGAACTGACCCACAAGCGTGTTCGCCGGTTCATTCATGAAATAACGAATTGGAGTTGGCATGGAAAGCACGGCAATTACCAGGATATTCAGCAATAAAACAAGGCCGATAATATTAAAAGCTATCGCAAACTTCCCCGGAATCTTTCCTTTTGCCAGTAGGTATCCAACAGGCAGTGCCAACAGCCCGGTGACAATATCAAAATTCCTTCCCTCGAAAGTCATTTGTACAGGAAGTTTTTCATTGATAAATGCAACAAGCAATAGCAATTCGACTACGATGCGAAACGATTGGAATAGCACCAACCAGTGCTGCGGTATCAACTGCAATAACCTGGATCCGGTCTTTGAAAAAGCAATTCCCAGGATCACTGGCAGGGGAACCAACATGGCCAGTCCCGGGCGCTAAAATCTGAAAAAAAGCCCTTGCTGGAAAGAACAAGTAACAACACCGTCCATATAGACAGGAGCAGCGCAGTTCCGGTCATTATCTTTTGCTGCCTCCTTTTTTCCCAACCTGTTTTTTTCAATATCGCTCTCAGACCTATTATTATTAATGTCATGCAGGCAACGGTGAGCAATAGCCATGCCACTGCGGGCAATGATAAATTATTTTTCATTGTGATTAATTTGAAAATGATAAGTTAGCGTTCATCTCTTTAATGCAGACAATCCCTGAAGAGTACGAAGATCAACGATTCCTATCGCGATTTGCCGTTGTAGTAATTACAGTACAAAGTAAGTCCAGGAATCGATCCGTGAGCTTAGCAAATGGCAAGAAAACCTGGATGCTTGATGCTGGATGCTCGACACAGCAGTGATACTTCCGCCATCCAGCTGCGAGCTGAGCGCCGCCCTCACCGTTTGGAGTATTCTTTCCGAATACGGCTTAGCGAAGTGTCGGTTATGCCCAGGTAAGAAGCAATATGTTTCAGGGCCGCGAATTGAAATATTTCAGGATTGGTCTTTAGCAGCGCATCATACCGTTGTTCGGCTGTCTCCGTGATCATCGACAACATTCTTTCTTTCAGCGTGGAAAATCCTTTTACAAGGATCGATCTCCCAAAATCCCTGAACTCGGGCATGGAATGAAAAAAATGATTGAGCTGCTCGTAAGTAATATACCAACCCCTGCAATCCGTCACTGCCTGGAAATTCTCTTTGGAGATCGTGCGATTAAAGAAAGAAAAAACTTCGAACACAACCTGGTTGGCAGCATAGAAATTAGTTGTGACATCATTGCCGTCGGTATCGTGGGCAAAAGAACGGATAAATCCTTCTTCGAGGAAATAGTAATCATTGCAGACCCTGCCCTCCTTAAAAAGAAAATCATGACGGCTTAATTCTTTAGGTGAGAAAGTCGCGGCGATCTCGTCTGCTGCTTTTTGCGAAACAAGGTTGGAGTTTTTGAAGAACTGGACGAGGTTGGGGCTGCTCATGATTGAAAATCGACAGCAAGCTACGGAATACGGCAGATATTAATCGAAGAAGCAACATTGGATGCTTTTATTGACCTGTTTTTGAAAATTGCTCCAGTCTTTCCTTTTCACTTTTACTGAGGCTACTCATTCCATGTTTATTTATTTTATCAAGAATACTGTCTATTTCCTGCTGTCCGTCAATTTTCTTTTTCCTGGGCTTCCTGTTGATTGAATAAACCTTTGCCCGGCTTTTGAAACGGAAATTGTCAACCAGCAATATCTGTGGTCTTGCAATTATTAAACAAATGAACGCAACAGTTGGTAGCGCAATAATTAAAATTGTTAAGTAATTCGGTATAAATGCGGACGGCTTTAATAGCAGCGCCACTATCATGCCTACCAGCGCTCCTCCCAAATGAGCATCATGCCCAATGTTGCCCTTGTTGGATTTAATGCCATAAATGGAAATTAAAACATACAGAATCCCATACAACCAGCTCGGAATATAGAGCGGAATTCCAAGCAAACCGATATCAAGCCCGGAAAACAATGCGATAGCGGCAAATATGACTCCGCATACTGCCCCCGATGCGCCAACTGCAGTATAGTCTCCGTGATTCCTGTGAACAAATAATGAAAGAAGGTCTCCCCCAACTAAGCTTGCGAAGTAGATAATGAAAAATTTAATTTCTCCAAGATTGCTTTCCAGGAGCCCGCAGAAAGCGAGAAGGCTCAGCATGTTGAAAATGAGATGTGTCCAGCTGACGTGCAGGAAGCCGGAAGTGATCAACCGTTTATAGTCTTTGCTCACAAGTATCCGGTCAACCTCAAATTTATAGCCATCAAAAAAAAGGCTGTTAGTAAACCCTTTGTAAGAAAAAACAATGTTTGCAACAATTAGTAATATTCCAACAATTCCTGGCTCGATCATCAGGGTAGTGTTTAGTTCGTAATAAGCAATCGCTGGCTACTAAACTAAATAATTGGTATAAAAAGCCCAAATCTGGCAGATTGTATAATTGTGCGCTCCTCCTCGACTGTTCCCAAACACGATACACCCATGATCAACCGCCGCCTGGTTAAGCTGGCCTGCATCCTTTTTATTTTTTTACCCCAATCATAATCCCTGTCGCCCAATTCAGCTCCGTTAATAACAAATCGTCTCTCTCTTTCAGGGCAGAGACCAGGATGGATACTTTTTCAGCATGGCCATCCGGCCAGTTTGGCTGAGGCAGCATGTCGTCAATTATATAAAGCCCTCCTTTGTTAAGTAGGGAAAGGGTCTCGTCTAACAAAAGATACTTTCCATGCCAGGTGTCGGCAAAAATGTAATCGAAATTCCTGCTTTGGTTATTGGTGATCCAATCGCCTCCATCTGTCAGCACCAGGTTCAGTCTTTTGTCAAACGTTAAATACTCTTTTGCTATGTTCAAAAACCTGGGATCATTGTCAATTGAAGTCAATACGGAATTTTTGTCCATTCCGTCGAGTATCCACGAGGTTGCAAGGCCTGTCCCGGTGCCCAGCTCAAGAAATCTGCCTGCCGGCTTCGATGCGGCCAGCGTTCTAAGCAGGGAACAGGTAAGAATATCGGAGGCCATAGTGAAACCCGACTCCTTTGTTTTCACTTCGATTTCTCGATATGCTTTCGGCCACTGCTGATTTTTACCCGGGATTGTCAAACCTTTGAGTTTTTCAATCAAAAGATACGGCTAAACTGAGAACAGGGAATCATATAAATGAAAAAAGGCTCCGCAAAGAGCCCTAATGATAATGAATAAGAAAAGATATAGCAGAATGGATGCAGGATGCCAGCTACTGGACGCTGGCGCCAACTGTGATCGACAAGCATCAAGCATCTAGCATCTAGCATCTAGCATCCAGCATCCCAGCAATCAGAAAGCATTCTTTTCCCCTTTTATGACATTAAACAACGTCATAAACACAATTTTAATATCGAGTAACAGGTTCCAGTTTTCCAGGTACCAAAGGTCATGCTCCACTCTTTTTTGCATTTGAAATACGTTTTTCGTTTCACCCCGGAAACCGTTTACCTGTGCCCAACCGGTAATGCCTGGCTTTACGAATTGTCTCAGCATATACTGCCCGATCAGCTTTGAGTATTCATCCGTATGTTTCAGCATATGGGGTCGCGGACCTGCAATACTCATATCACCTTTAAGCACATTAAGGAATTGAGGAAACTCGTCAAGACTGGTACGCCGGAGGAATTTGCCAATCTTCGTGATCCGGCTATCATTCCGGGCAGCCTGTTGGATATTGGCATTTTTATTCTGGATCATGCTGCGAAACTTGATACAGGGGAACGTGCGATTGTTTTTACCTGATCGCTGTTGTATAAAGAATATGGGTCCGCGAGATTCGAGAAAGATTAGCAGGCTGACCAGGGGAATCAACCAGGATAGGATAAACACAACGGCGAATAAGCTGACAACTATATCGAACAACCTCTTAAGAATGCGGTTTCCCCAGTCTTCCATCGGTTCTCTTCTCAAAGAAATGATTGGGATCTCTTTCAGGTAGTCGATATACATTTGCCGCTTGATAAAAACTCCGAGATCGGGCACGATCCGGAACCGGATACAGTTGTCTTCTGCAGCCTGGATCAATTTATACAGTCCCGGGTTGTTTTCCGGCGCCAGGGTAGAATAGATCTCGTTCACTCCATATCTTTTACAAACATCCAGTGTTTCTGATACCTCGCTGAGGATCGGGTATCGTGAAAGTTCATGGACATTGGGGTATTCTTCGCAAAAGCCGACAATTTCATTGATCCCATCTTCAGATAAATAGCTGGCCAGTTTTTTTGATAGGTTGTTATAGCCTATCACCAGGATCCTGTTTTCTTTCTTTGCTGACTTTTTCACATACTGGTACGTGAAAAAATAGATCAGCCGATTTGCCAGGAGGGCCAGCGGAATACTGCTCAACGCGATAATGAGAAATAAACGCGAGATCAGCATGAGGCGAAAGAAAAACAGGAAAATGATCACTGCCAGCAGCAGGTACACATAGGCCTTCAGCATGACCTTGGTAAATTGCTCAAATGATCCGATATATCGTTCGTTATAAATATTCTTCAGCGAGGCTATAGCTATCCATACTCCATTGAGGAAAAAAATAAAATACATGTATTCCGCGTTTGGCCGCTTATGCATGTATTTCAGGAACAGGAATTGAAGCGCGAAGAAAACGATGTTGATCATCAAAACGTCCAGCACGGCAAGACGAAGCTGCAGCGTTCTTAAAAAACGATGTTTCATGGTTGTTCCCGGAAATAGTAAATGATTAGGTCAAATTTGAACGATATGTTCCTTTAGCGGACAGCAGTGATTGTTTGCAATGACGCACTCGCCCTCACTCTATCGCTCCCATTGTGGCTTAGCTTGCTTCAGCATAAGAATAAATATAATCCGAGCCGTATGATCTTAATAGTTTAAGGTCTGCCTCTACCATTTCTCTCACCAAAGTAGAAAGCGGTGTTGCCGGTTCCCATCCAAGTTTCATCCTGGCCTTAGTTGCATCTCCTATCAGTAAGTCTACTTCGGTCGGGCGGAAGTACGCTGGATCCACAGCTACCACCACCTTCCCGGGAGCCAGGTAATATTCATTATTATCAGAGGCGGCCACATATCCTTTTTCTTCAACACCATTGCCCCTGAAAACGACAGTGACACCAATCTCCCGGAAAGCCATTGTCACAAACTCCCGCACTGATGTGGTGATACCGGTAGCGATCACAAAATCTTCCGGCTTGTCCTGCTGTAAAATCCGCCACATAGCATCTACATAATCTCTTGCGTGACCCCAGTCTCTTCTTGCTTCCAGATTGCCGAGGTATAAACAGTCCTGCAATCCAAGAGCGATAGCTGACACGCCGCGAGTGATCTTTCGCGTAACAAATGTTTCGCCCCTGACAGGGCTTTCATGATTAAAAAGTATCCCATTGCAGACAAACATATTGTATGCTTCCCGGTAGTTAACACTGATCCAGTAAGCATATAGTTTAGCCACGGCATAAGGGCTGCGCGGATAAAACGGAGTATTCTCGCTTTGTGGCACCTGCTGTACCAGGCCATACAATTCGGAAGTGGAAGCCTGGTAGATTTTTGTTTTTTGCTGTAATCCCAGGATTCGCACGGCTTCGAGTAATCGCAATGTACCGATGCCGTCCGCGTTGGCTGTATATTCAGGAGTGTCGAAACTCACTTTTACATGGCTCATGGCACCGAGGTTATAAATCTCATCCGGTTGCGTTTCCTGTACGATGCGGATAAGATTGGTGCTGTCGCTAAGATCTCCATAATGCAATTTCAGTCGTATATCCTTATCGTGTGGGTCCTGGTACAGGTGATCAATACGTCCTGTGTTCATCAGCGAAGAGCGCCGCTTGATACCATGGACCATATATCCTTTCTTCAGCAATAATTCGGCGAGATAAGAACCATCCTGTCCCGTAATACCGGTTATCAAAGCAGTTTTCATTGAGATTGTCTTTTTACGTCCCGGATGCACGGAGGAACGTGCACCCGGGGCATGTGTATGAAATTGGGTGATTATATTTTTACTATTAGCTGGCCTCGTTCATTGCATAATTGGTGCTGATCAATTCGACGCGGGATTTCGGTATCTCTGCTACCAGTGCATAACCAAGTGACGGCAACAATACTTTGACAGATTTAGGCCTGATCTCTGTCACACTTCCTTCCCAGTACTGAAACGGCCCGTTGATGATCTTGACCCTGTCATTTAAATTCACCTCGATCTGCTCGAGTTTTACATGGTCATTCTCCGAGAGGAATTGGCGGATCACGTCGATCTCTTCATTTTTGATCACGGCGGGTTTACCGAGCCAGTAGACAAAATTTAAAATCCCGTCGGTTTGTTTTACAGGCAGCTGGCCATTTTCTTCGATGTTTACAAAAACATAGGAGGTGAATAGCGGCTCCATGATCGTCTTCTTACGGTCGGACCATTGTCTTACCGATTTATATAGAGGGCAGTAATTCTCTATTTTTTTCCTGCTTAACAGTTCTGAAACTTTCTTTTCCCATTTAGGGCGGGTATATACGGCATACCAGTTTTTTCCACTTTCCATAGTTTGACTATTTTCAAAAGGTCTCCTTATCCCGGTCACAGAACTCTGAACCGGGTTACGGCTAAATGACTGTTATCACCCGGATCACCGGAACAATAACGGCGTTTAGTCAGCCGACAGTAATTAATTGTATTAGCTCAGGATTAAAAAGAGATGGTGGTCTATCGGTTAATATATTTAGCGGTATGCGTCGTGTAAATTTCGTCTCGCATAAGTGGAATGGGTGAGGCGTCGAGCCATGCTGGGTCTTACTTGCCGGTTGTTACTACTCCTGTTCACTTGTGTTTTATTTTACTTGTTATAAATCCTTTTTATTGAATTGACGGAAACGTTACTTGAACCAAGCAATGCTGCTGAATGACAATCGTTAGGGAAATAAAAATTTGCAGGCTTGCAATAATTCTCTTCATACAATTCAAACGTTTCTTTTTCAACTTTGATAATGCCAGGGACAGGTTCACGTTTTAGAAAGGATGAAAGGATATTAAGAATAAAACAAAAATGATACCACTGCTCCTGCATACGTTTGCTAAGCAGTTTAAACCCCACAGACAATCAAAATTCGACACCACAAGCGGCAAAAAATCAACAGTATGTTTTTCCACTTGTCATTTTACCCATGACAGTCCCACCTTACTCATTTATTAACACCAGTGAGGCTTGCTTTTCCCACTTGCTATTTGTCAGTTTGAGCAAAATAGTTTCCCAATTTTTTAATATCAACTCCTTGGATAAATACCTGCTGGCATAGAATCGGGCATTGTCCCTGAATTTTTCCAGGCTGTTTTCAAGAGCGAACCTGATCCCCTGTACCAGTTTACCGTGATCATCAGGTTCAACAACAATCCCAAGCTGGTTCTTCCGGATCAGTTTGTACAAAGTACTGCCTTCAGATGCGGTTACTATTGGGCAGCCGCCTGCAGCCAGAATAGAAGTAAGCTTGCTGGGCATTACCAGGTCGGCCGCATTTTTTTTCTGTAATACGAGGTGAACATCTGCCATAGCGAGCAGGGCCGGCAGTTTTTCATATGACACCAATGGGTGAAAATGAATGTTTGTCAACATTGCCTCGCCAGCCATTTCCTTCAACTTCATTTCGCCACCCCCGGAACCCACGATAACGAATTTTACAGAATTGTTGTCACGAAAATGCTTTGCTGCCTCGATGATATTTTCGAGCCCCTGTTTTTCGCCGAGGTTCCCGGAATAAAGTATCACCTTATCTTCCTGCGACAACCCAAACTCCCGGCGAAGCGAATCTTTTTTTGCAACAGGCTGGATGATGTTTTCGTCCACCCAATTGGGGAACAAAAGACAATTAGAGGAGGCGATTCCTTTATCCTCGATCTTTTTCAACATTACCTTGCTGATTGTTGAAACCGCCGAGCTCCCCTTTAGGATCATTCGCTCCATCGCAAACATGGTATTCATTCTCAACTCCTTGGCCACGTCCACCTGCAGGTCCTGGATATGCGTGATGATCTTTGTTGACCTGATCTTTGAATACAGGAGTGGCACGATCCCCAGATGAAAAGGGGGTGAAACGCTGATCACCACGTCGTATTTCCGGCTGAACAGTTTTTTAATCCAGATCGGGAGTGTGCTCAATACAAAAGAAAATTCGTGCAGTATTCTTTTGACGGAAGTCACTTTTTTCGGTACGTAAAGAGGGCAACGATATACTTTTACTCCGTCCACGTTTTCTCTGTGCCACCATCTTTTTTTGTAGGAAGAGCTGACCTCCCATTGTGGATAATAAGGCATACCCGTGATCACTTCCACCGTATGACCGTTCTTTGCCAACCAACTTCCCATTTCTCCTGTGTACTTTCCAATGCCTGTAAGGTCAGGCGCGTAATTAATGCCGCAAATGAGGATTTTCATATTATACTTTATTTTGTAATTGCTTTAAAGAGGTGGATGCTGGATGCTGGATGCTAGATGCTGGATGTTGGATGCTAGATGCTGGATGTTGGAGGCAGGTCGTTGAATGTGAGCATCCAGTATCCCGTAACCAGCGACCAGCATCTTGTATTTATCATTGCGATCGAAGCGTAGCGAGATTCCAGGTAGCCCCAACCATGATCCCTGCAACATCATTATGGCTTAGCTGTCCGAAATCAAGTCCAAGGCCAGCGGTAAGGGTCAGGTTATATTTCGGCAGATCATAAAAAAACTGTTGAAGGCAATAAACCTGTCCCCTCGCCGGGGTAAACAGGTCTGTGTTTGTATAATTTCCATTGTTTGCCGTATAAGTAATCAGGGTTTTTCCATCAAAGTCCCCGCCGATTGAATAAAGCGCTCCCAGGTGTATCGCGAAAACCCTGTTGCTGACAATATTTGTATTTTGAATAATGGCGCTATCGGGCGCATTCCAGTTGTAAGGGGTGATCTCCGGGAAATAATCATTAGCTCTTGCCCGGTTGAGAAATAAAGGCGTACCGATAACATAGTTGCGGTATTCCCAGCCTGTTTTATAGACACTGTTGTTATAATAGCTTTCCCGCTTATTGACGGGTACATGACTGTTTACATTTTTTGTGTCGATGATCTCGAATAAGATCTTTTGCAGGCCGGTATATTTATTTTTCCAGGAAATATCAAAACCTGCCAGACCGTTCATGGTCCCGAAACCAATATCATTTTTTCCTTCGAAAGGTTTCTGTATGTAACCATGCACCAAATAATCCCTGGTGTCCCAATACAATCCGCCGTCGATGACGCCGCGATGATCGCCATAGTGCGGATCCTTTTCCGGTGTGCTTTCTGACTCTTTGAGAAGCACAATATCCCAGAAATCATGTATCGATCCGCCATATGCCTGTCCTCCGCGTTTGCCACCCCATTCAGCGAAATGTTCGATACCACCATAAATTTTAAGATCCCCTTTCCCTATCCGCAGGAAGAAAGTCTTTTCATGATAATAGGAATCTCTGATATAGCGGTCGTGCCCCAGCCAGCCATGAGCAAAGGTTCCTTTGAATTGCAGCCATCCATTTGTGAAAGGAACATCTTTATAATCAGTAACAGCGATCCCGATTTTCGGTATTGGTAGCGCATTACCGCTGATGCCCAGCGAACCGGATGAAAGTTGGCGGTCGAGATCACCCGTGGTTTCTTCAAATCGGCCGGCGCGTAATGACCAGTTCCTGTATTCAAGTTTGGCATACGCCTCCTCGAGAAATGTCGAACGGAAATGATTGTTGTTATAAACACTCAGGCCATACGACAAACTAAAATCATTAAAATCGTAAAGGCCATGGTCATTTTGTGATTCACTTGAGGCGAGGACATGCTTGTTCGACACTTTTATAAACGAACTGAGATCGCTTTTGAGATCAGTAACGGTACCAAATTGATTGGCGACCATCCAAAATGGCTGGTAATGCTGGGTAGCAGCCCGGAAATTAAGACCGGCGCTGGCTGAAAGCGAATCAAGAAATTGTGCATCGCTGCTTTTACCAAGCAATAGTAACAGGCAGCCGATTAAAAGACGACCAGGTTTTCCGGTAAGCATTGGAATAATTATTTAAAGTGAAATGTTTAGCGACTAAATTTCACGCGACGACGCAACGATGCAACGATCTTGCCATGACTCTATGTACGTTGCGCCTTTGTCCCGCAAATGGCGGGATGGCGTGAGATCCATTTTTAAACTGAAGCGCCATCAAGACTTCAGAGCCAGTTATCAAGTATCCTGAGTTTATCAGCCTTTCTTACCCTTTCACGGGCAAAGTCAATGTCTTTAATATAAATCGTGTTATGTGTCCCAAACCGATCGATCGGAGTTAACTCCCGCTCAAACGGATCATAACGGTAAGGATTGTAGTTATATTCCAGCAACTTTTCATGAAGAAGGCGTTCGTCGTACCCATATTTAGCGCCTGAGCCATTCAATTCTATAATGATCGCTTTAAGGTTATTCTTCTGTAGTGTTTCCGTGGCGCCTTTGAGCACGTTTGTTTCAAATCCTTCCACATCGATCTTTAACAACACAGGATCTTTTTCTTTTTGGAGCACGGTATCCAGTGTCTCTACCGGCACCTGGATAGTATTTGCTTCTGCTTGTGTCGCTACATGATTCATCGTATCAAGTGTGGAAGTGAAGGATATTTGACCCTTTTCGTTCCCAAGAGCAAAATTGTAAACGATGACCTTTTCACCAATCTGGTTAATGGCGATATTGGTCTTTAAGTGTTCGAAAGTTTTAGGCACAGGTTCTATAGATACCACCGATGCACCGACATGACCGCCCGCAAGCACGGTGTAACTACCGATATTCGCGCCGATATCGACGAATAGATCTTCACTCCGCAGAAAATGAAGAACGAAACCCATATCGGTGAACTCGTGCAGCCCGCAATAAAGATTACCGGTCGCCCCAGTCATGCTTCGCTGGACCACCAGCTTGGTTTTATCGGTATAATTATATACTACGGGATAAGGATTCAACCTTGTGTTGATCTGCCATTTTGCAAAACGGGAGATCGCACCGAACTTATTCTTCCGGTTTAAAGGATGACTTTTTTTGAATCTGAATGATAAAAAGAAGGCGGCTCCTGTAGTTATAGTTCATCTGCCGTTTGCCAATTATCCGTCAACCGGTACTGCCTGCTGCCCACAGGGAATAATGTATGTAAGATCAACAACCCTGTCAGTGCGCCGATGGTATTTAAGAACAGATCATCAATATCGGCCACGCCAATTCTGAAGATAAACTGGGTGGTTTCTACAGCCAGGCTGGTGATAAACGATACGAGCAACAAACGTGAATAACTTTTCATTCCAAAAAAATACAGGAGAAAAAAAGGAAGGGGGATGAACAACAACACATTCCCGAAAAGATCTTTATAAAATTCCACAGCCTCCGGTTTTGTGTGAATGGCACCTGCGTGCCAGAATAAAAATTTTTCTTTGAACAAATCAAGATTGATACGTTCCTTTGGCGGCGGTCCCCACCTGCGCCTTGCAAAAAAGAAAATGTACAATAAACCCGAACCATAAAAAATACCCATGATCCAGGCAATAACACGCTGTACTATTTTAAAGAACGGCTGTTTGCTGTTGCCTTTTTTTGATGTGTCCATTGCTCGTCTGTAATTCTTTTGTCTTAAGCACAATGAAATACTCGTATATAGCCTGAAGGGTAGCATAAGTAATGCCTGTCATTCCATCCAGGAAGGCTTTGCGGCCGATAACCATGTAGAGCCATTTAATAAAGGGTCTACCGGGGACCTTATAGAATAAACCCTTTTGATGGTAGCGTCGTTCACTAAAATCCCTGCTCCATATTGCTTTTTTGAAGGAAAACGTCGTGTTGTTATCTTTATCCTTCATCCGCATCATTGCTTCCATATCCGCATAGCTGAGATGACGGGACCACCAGGCACGAAATCCTTTGCTGAAAGGATAATGATCGAGATAGCCTGGTAGTCTTTTCACTGGACCATTCGCGACAGAAATAGGATTGACCAATCGTTCATATCGCATCTTTTCCGGCCGGAATAGACGGAGATAGAACGGCGATATCTGCGAATTTTTGAGCCAGTTGCCATTCCAGGCAAAATCTCTTCTTTGTATTTCATAAGCAACCGCACCAGTGGTAGCCGTATCAAAATTCAAAAGAGCTTCTTTCAGGCCCGCTGAAATGCGTTCATCGGCATCGATATAGAATACCCAGTCATATTTAAACGGAATATTTTTCAAACCCCAGTTCTGGTGCTCGGCCCAGTTATCAAATTGGCGTTGTGTTACCCGGGCTCCGGCATTCATAGCAATCTCCACGGTATTATCGGTACTGTATGAATCGAAAACATGAATATCATCGCACCAGCTGACCGATTCAAGGCAGCCGGGTAAATCCTGTTCTTCGTTCTTTGTAAGTATTAATACGGAAATCATAGACGGAAAATATCTTTAGCTCTTATCGCCTTCATTAATAGATAGCATTATCCTTTTCTTGATCGGTCGGCAGGGATGACCAGCGCAGATCATCCACGGAGGCATGTTTTTCGTCACAACTGAACGGGCACCGATGACCGCCCCTTCCTCGATAGTGACACCTGGATTAACAAACGCACCTGCTGCCACCCACACATAATCTTGTATGATGATAGGAAACGTGATCAATGGTTGTCCTTTCAGGTTATATGCATGTGTACCGGTACAGATGTACGCGTCTTGCGAGATCACGGCACGATACCCAACTGTAATATGTCCCTGCGAATAAAGGGTAGCCCCATTGGCAATGCCGCACTGGTCTTTCAATTTCAGGTTCCAGGGCGCCCAGATCTTTACCCCCGGATAAACATGAACCCCTTTACCAACACTGGCGCCAAAACATCTCAATAAGAAAGACCGCCATGCATGAAGGAAATTCGGTGTCGGGCGGAACAGGAAAAAGTAGACAATGTTCCAAACAACCCTTCCTATGCGGTTGCTTAGTGAAAAAGAAGCTTCGGTAAAAGAATCAGTAGTGTCGAGTCGCGTAGCGTACGTAGACTCATTTGTTTCGACAGGCAAGTTCTTTGGTTTGATCGTTAACAATTAAAATGCTTTTAACAAAAAACAAAATCCGGTTTATCAGCTTTACCCAATACCCAGTTATATACATGTGTCATTGAATCCGCTACATGTGTCCAGGAAAATTTTTCCCGGACAAGTTGAAGGCCTTGTTCACCTATTTTTATCCTTTCCTCCGGCGTCATCGACATCACCTGTTGGATGCCCTCACAAATACTCTCCGGGTCTGCTTCGATTCGGATCGCTGCATTATGTTCAAATCCTTCGGACAGATTGCATTCGGGAGTGATAAGTACAGGGAGTTGCCAGGACCAGGCTTCCAATACCGACATCGGCAATCCTTCGCTGAATGATGGCAATATGAAGGCATTGCTATTGTTAAAACAGGCGTGTTTATCGTTTCCAAACTGTCCACCTACGAATGAAACAGTTTCGGCTATGTCATAATTCTTAACCTTGTCGGAAAGAAGTTGCTTGTAAGCTTCGTCTTTTGTTTCACCGGCAATTACCAGTTGCCAGTCATGACCGGGAGATAATAGCGACCATGCCCTTAATAAATTGTCCAGTCCCTTCTTTGGATGGATCCTGCCTAAGAAAAGCAGTTGCTTTTTTGCACCAGTTGATTCACGGTTGACGGGCTGCTGAAAGGAATTCTGTAAATCGATTCCATTGGGAATAATGGCAACAGGGTTCTTTAATCCAAATGCGCGGATTGCTTCATATTCTTCCTGGCAAAGGGCATGCAGGCAGGCGGCTCCTTCCAGGTGTTTTCTTTCATATAAGCTGAGAACGATATTTTTTTTCAGGTCTTTCCAAAAAGATTGCTTCAGCTGCCATTTATCAAGCATGCCATGCGGCGAAATAATATAAGGTGTACCGGTACTACGGTTGTATTTCTTATTGGCATAAGATAAATACATCCATAGTGATTGTGTATGCACAATGTCCGGGCGGATGTTCCTGATTTGCCTGTACAGGTCTGTGGAAATACCAAATTTCTTTGGCCCTTTCACGGAATAACTGTGCACTGGCAATTGGGAATAGTATTTCTTGTCCTCGTCAGAATACTCGTCGTCGAACATGAGGTATTCTACATTTATATTATTATGTTGGTGTAATCGCTGTCCCATCATGCGTGCGGTATCGTATACGCCGCCTGAATTGCGGGAGCTTGAACCACCCAGGATCAGCAGTTTCATGGTTCCTGCAATTGTTTTACCGGTAAACAAATATTCTCGTACACATAGTCGGCCCATTTTTCTGTCGTCCATAACGATCCGAGTGTCCGGCTTGCCAATGACATTTGGTCAAGTTCTTCATTTGTTTTGCCAGATATCCTTTTCATGGCAGTGGTGAGCGAGGCCGCATCAGGATTAATGATATATCCGTTTTGACCGTCCCTTACGAACATGGTGGAGGCGCCACAGGCATGCGAACAGATAACCGCCAGTCCGCTTATCACCGCTTCATGAATCACCACGCCCCAGGGTTCAAAAGTGCTGGGCAACACAAGGCAGGTAGCCTCAGACAATAGTTGGGGCAGATCAGTTGGTTGAACGAACTCCTTGACTTCTATCCCTTCAACATCCTGGCAAAGATGTTTTAAACGCCCGGTGCCGGCAATCACCATTTCCCAGGGGCGGCGAGTTGTACGACGATATCCTTTATAAGCTTCTATCAGTTGCTCAATGCCTTTGACTGGCACAAGCCGCCCAACAAATATGAACTTCAGTGAAGATGTTTTCCTGCTGATGTTACCAAACCTGCCTGTACGTGCACTATAATAGCCTAACAAAGGATTTTTGTAACCTAATTTTCTTGCGAAGATTGCCTGCCTGTCGCCAGGGACAAAAAAATTGTCGATAGCAGGCCTCAAAAAGAAAGGGGAGACCAATGTTCCGATCTTTTGTTTGACAGTTGACCGCCACTGGCCATCAAAGCTTGAAATAACATAACTACCCTTCCGCCTGCATTTCCTGGCAATTGACATATAAAGCGGATAGTTCCAGGATGACATCATAATGATGTCTGGCTCCAGTGACAGGCAGAATTCCTCGATCTCCTTTTCATTTTCTTTCCGGTAAATCAAAGCTTCGCGAAAGAAACCCAGGTCCGGTTGATTGTAGGGGGCGTCTGATTCTGCCGGCTGGCGAACGAGGTAGAGTTCGACATTCTTCCGTTCAGCCAATTCTCTGAAACATGCAAGCGTATAGTCCGCGATTGGCGCCCATAATAAAAGAATCTTCATTTTTTCAACCTTGTTCATGAATGGAGGATGTATTAAGTGATTTTTATTGTAAACTTTTTAGGCAATCATTTATTTGAAAGGACGAGTGGTTCCAAAAGATTTTCCAAACGTTGAACCGCCAAATCCCAACTCCCATAAGCACGTGATGTCGCCAGGGCCTGCTCCGACATATTTTTCAATAATTGCCTGTCATCAGCCATCTGCTGTAATTTTTCCGCCAGTACATTTGCATTGCCGGGCGGAACTACAAATCCCTGCACACCGTCTTTAATGATATCTTCGCCGCCGGTATTTGTAGTGATAAGTATTGGAATTCCGAATGATAAAGCTTCCAGTTGAACCAGTGCCAGGCCTTCTTCGAGGCTCGGCAGAATGAATACACTGGCTTTGCGGTATTCGTTATTTAGTTCCTCTCCCTTCAATGTGCCGGTAAAAACTACTCCGTCTGGCAGCTGGATCTTTTCAAGTCCTGTTATTCCAACCCTGGGACCGACGATCACAAATTTTTTATTGGGATGTTTTAACCGTCTGAATGCTTCAATAGCATAACGCAAACCTTTCCTGAAATGGAGCTGCCCGACATACAGTACAGTGAAGCATTCCTTCATGCCGATGACGGGAGTTTTGTCCGTATGAGCCATGGGCGAGAACCCGAAGTTTACTTTCAATAGCCGATCCGGCGAAAATCCTTTTTCTACAAACGAGGTCCTGACAAACTCCGAAGGACAAAGGATATAGTCTGCCATTTCATACATTTCCAGTCTTCTGGAATGATCAGGGATCTTCTCAGGATATTTGCCATAACCTAAATCCCTGTATTCCTCCCGCATAATGGCAAATTGATTATCTACATGACTGTTCACTTCTTCCATGATGCAGAGGGTGGCGGTCCTCTCCTTTTTTAATTTTTTCGTGGTGGTAAATCCTTCCGTGCGATAAAAGATGAACGCGTCCGACTCTCTTGCGCTTCTGTATGAAGCTTTATCCAGGCTAAGATTAGTCAGGTAGTTAAAGGTGGAAGTTATGCGATACCCTGAACGCAACCGGAGGCTCGCCAGGTAAAGGTTTTGAAAAAAATCATGGCGTTTCAGTTTGTTGCCTACTGCAGGTAAGGAAGCTCTTGGACTAAACCGGCTAAAGCCGGAAATAAAAGCGTGTAACAGGTTGGCGCGGTTCAATGCTTCGGCATAGGGATAGTGATGTGCCCGGTTCGGTGCTGTATAAGTAATTTTCATTTTATTCTAAACATCTTGACGATCCTGAAAAAAATCAATAACAGGAGTACGGGATACAAAAATGATATCAGCGCAAAAAAAGCGCGGTAGCCCCAGAAGGCGAGAAACAACACCATTCCCAGTATTGCAACCGATAATGGCTGCTTTTTATCAGCGTAATAAAGTATTCCATCAAAATACAATAAGAATGCGCCGTACAATATGGCATAAATCAGCATGCCAAATAAACCCGCTGTTTTATAGGCATCTCCTACAATGGAAAAAGACAGGCTCGTTGTACCCATCGTAAGCGGACCCGACAAAACAAATGAAGACTGGTTGGAAATATCTTTTGCACCATTCAGCACGGGCTTCCCCTGCCAGAGGGAACGCGGGACCGGGTTAGCCAGTACGGCAAAAAAATCGTTGAATCCCTCGTAGGAATATTTTTCAGGATAAGATTTCAGCATCAGGCAAAACAGGTACATATTGTTATCTCGTTGCGATTGCGTAGGATCGAAAGTGGTGATCGATCTCAGGTCCTGCATCTTTGCCGCTCTTGCCGGATCGGCGATAACTTCCAGCAAATTGCCCCTGAACCTTACCTGGATCTCCATGATCGCGATCAGGGCGATGATCAATAGTGACACGGGAAGCCAGAAGCGGATACCGCGGTGCCAGTTATAATAAAAAAGAAAAAACAAGGGCGGCGCCGCTACGAACATCATGCTGCCCCTCGACCCGCTGAGAAAGAATACAAATATGACGAACAGCGCAAGCAATAAACAAACCCCGGCAGCTATCCTGGATTTCCGGGGCGCAGTGATCCACGCAATACACGCAAACACAGGAGTGAGTTGCCATATCCAGGTAAAGGGAAGCATCAGGGACTCAGACCCTCCTACTGAGTCACGTATCAGCATACCGCTGCTTCCTTCCGACCTGCCGGCTGTCAACGCCGTCCACAATAAATTCATTGATCCGTAATACAGGTAAAAAACAACAAGGGGAATCGTAAAGATCAGGATCGTCATCCTCGTATAGAAAACCGGTTTGAACCGGGTAAACTTCAGGAATGCGAAAGAACGAACAGAAAAATTATGGCCTCTATTCCAGAGTAACACATAGATAAGATTAACGAGCAATTGGAAAATTGATATCCATAAAAAGCCCAGGACACGAAAAAGCGGTTGAGTATAAGAAAAAGCATCGTACCCTGGTAAAACTGATTCAAGATACAGGAACCATACCGGCGCTATATTGAAAACTGCAATCCCGGTAAATACGAGGGCTATTTTTTTCTTTTCAATGCTATAGGCTATTGGGAATAAAGAAATGAGTATGGCAAGGATCCCGCAAATGATAGACAGTTCCTGTGTTACATCAGCGAATAATGATATTCCCAGGAAAACGACCAACCCCGCCAGGTTCAAATAACAACATTTGACGGCAAGTATTTTCAGCTGTGGTAACGAGATGCTATTTTCTTTCCCGGTCTTCATAAATTATAACTACCTGGTCTGATCATTAACGGGCATTCCTGATCTTTTTCAGGAATGCAGGAATAAGTTGCACATCATATTTTATCCCGTACATAAATTTTTCAAGACTGTCCCCGGTTAGCGACAGGGAAACCCTGAAGACATATGGTATAAGGATAATGTCGGCGATCACGGTAGAGATGGCGGCGCCTTCCATACCAAATAACCAGGATAATAAAGCGCAACCTGCCACCGCCATGGCCATGGCTATTAAATAACGTATTGCCAATCCTTCATGCTTGTTGGAAGCCATATGGATCACGCTGCTGGTAAACCAAAGCGAGTTAAACGGAATTGGCAGCAGGAACAATAACAAAAGTTTTCCGGGTAAAGAAATTGATCCATTTGTCCACCAGGAGAAAATCTTTTCGCCAAACACACCTAATAACAACACAAAGACCAGCGCTATGGCGATGGATAATACTACGCCGATGCGGTGCAGCCTTGCTGCCTTTTTCAAATCGCCTTTCCCGAAGAGAATGCTTAGTTCCGGCCAAAGGACCTGGTTTATCAATTCCAGCATCTGGTTAATTGACCTGACCAATGTTCTTACAGACCCAAAGATGGCTACTGCTACAGGACCCAGCACCGCCTGCACCACAAGGATCGTTCCCTGGTAGATCAATGCATTGCCAAGCGGGAATGCCTGGAATGCCATTCCTTTCCGGAACAAATGTTTTAGTATTGTTTTTTCAACGTCATGCCGCGAATATGATAATTCTGGCATCGCCCGGTAACTGAACCATTGTACACTGAGGATAAAAATGAACGTGGACAGAAACACGCTGAAAGCAAGATAGTCCATTCGCGTAGTGAATTGAAGAACAGCAACCATGAAAATTAACTCGATCCATGGCCTGAAACTATAAAGCAACATGTACGTATGCGCTTTTCTTGCCGCCCTGAACCTTGCCTGGAATATCTCCCCAAAAAAAGACAGGAATGTAGTAAGGGTGAACCATACTAATACCCATATTATTTCACTATGCCTTGCCGGCGAAACTTTCAGGAATTTTTCCCAATGAAAAAACAAAATGAGAGGAAGCAGGAGGACCAGGCCTGCACAAAGAATATAGAAGACAACGCGAAATGTAGATGAAAATATCGCCCTCGCTCTGCCAACTTCCCCCTTACCAATTGCCATGGATATGTCGTTTGCCGCGACACTACCGAATCCAAGATTGGCCAGGGATAACCAGGAAGGCAATGTATACAATACCAGCCATCGACCGTAATCTTCAATACCCAGGAACGACAGGAGTATAGGTACCTGTACCAACCTGAATATAACGGCTGATGCTTTGGCCCAACCACTGGCGAGAAAATTTTTAAATAATGCTTTTCTTACTTCCACTTTGGATGATTGACGGCTTTGCAGGTGAGGTATCAGAGTTTGATTTCCGGTTGCTTTATCAATTCAATGTTGCTTCTTCCTTTGGAACGATATGATCTTTGTCATGGTAATATCCACCAGAATACCCGTACCTGTCTTCGTACCGTTTTGTCTTGCCAGTATCATTTAATACAATGTACAGGCGCTGATCCGGGTGTTGGGCAATCCGCTGGTTCAGTTTTTCATATACCAGTTTCGAAGTATAATTCTGTCTTAACACTACCAGTGTGATATCAGCATATTCCTGGAGCAGGGTTGCATCGGTCACCACGTTCAAAGGAGGGGAATCAATGATAATGTAATCAAACTGTTCCCTGAGTGAATTGATAAGACCGGGCATATTAATACCAGATATCAATTCGGCCGGGTTGGGAGGAAGACTACCCGCAGGAAGCACGAATAAATTACCGTCGTGGTCGGGAACTTCTATCAAAAGCTCTTCTATCCCTGACTTACCAACAAGGATACTGCTGATGCCTCGCTTGGCGGGTATGCCGAGGCTTTTTGTCAGCATGGGTTTACGTAGATCAAATTCAAGAATGACGGTCCGCTTATTCAACAGTGAATAAGCAAGCCCCAGGTTTAAGCTCACAAAACTTTTCCCTTCACCGGGCTGAAATGAAGTGACCAGGATAGTCTGGACTTTCTTTCCATTCCCCGTGTAACTGATGGCGGTCCTGATATTCCTTATTTGTTCAGCCGCTGCTGATCTCGAACGGCCGTGGATAACAACCGGAGTCTTTAATTTTTTAATATGTGGAATGGTTCCCAGAAGGGGCAAGCTCATACGGCTTTGCAGTTCGTCTACATCGCCGATCCTGTTATTCATGAAATCCCGCATCCCGATAACGGTAATTGGAATGAGAAGAGCTAGTAATATTCCAAAAGCCCAAACCATCGTCGGCTTTGGAGAAACTTTTCCAAGGCTGCGTGCCCGTAAGATCGTTCTTGAATCTTCAATATTGGATGCGCGGGTGATAGCCGCTTCTTCTCTTTTTTGCAATAGGAATGCATACAATTGTTCCTGTACATTCTGGTTGCGGGTGATCTGTACCAGCTTTTTTTCCAACAGCGGTACATTTCTTATCCGGCCGTTGAGCTGGGCATCTTTACCGGAAATATCATTGAGGGAAATCGTGTACGCCTGTTTTAGGTTAGCTACATTATTTATCATCCGGGCACGTATTTCCTTTATCTGCTCCTGCAGGTCGATCAGCATCGGATTTTTGGGACCTGATACCTGTTGTGCCCTTTCTTTTTGCAATACGAGTTCATTGTGTTTTTCAATCAATAGCCCCAGGGATGGTTCATTGATCCCAAGCGTGGACGGAACCAGCTTAGGATTGGCTTCGTTTTCACGAAGATCTTTTTCCAGGGCAGCTATAATATTTAATTGGGTCTGGCTCTGGGCTTTTTGAATATCCACCTGCTGAGAGAGATCAAGGTATTGTTTTGCGTCGGAGGAAAGATCGGTAACACGGTTTTCGCTCTTGAATTTTTCTACCGACCCCTCAACGCCCTGTAATTCTTTTGTAACATCAACCAGCCGTTCATTCAGGAAATTCACGGTGTTATCTGTTACCCTGTTCTTGTCTTCCACTCCCTGTATATTATAAATATTGATCAACGACTGCAATGTCGCTACAGCTCTTTTTTTATTGGCGTCCTTCATCTCAAGGTTGATGACGGTGGCGACTTTACTTGCTGCATCCACAGATAATTTGCGGCCAAATGCAATCGCTGCATCGGAGGGAACGGAAACCGCAACGTTGTACTCGCTGAACCTGGCGCCAGAATAGCTGGAATCCTGTTTTACCCGGAAATTAATTCCATTATAAGAATAACTTTGATCATATTTAATAAACACGGGAGCTTTATTCTTATCACCACGAAAGACGATCCCATTGGTAGAATCGGTTACCTGCCATTTTTGTGTTTCCTGTATGTCTTGTGGATTGACAATATCCAGGTGGAATGGAAGATCATCCGCGAATACTTCCACATCCCGGATTCTCCCGACATGTTGGATAGACGTATACAATTGCAGGTTATTCACAACTGCCTGCATCAGGTCATAACTTTTCAGTATCTCGATCTCGTTTTCGACCAGCTTGTTGTTACCGCTCAACCCGATTTCCTTCATCATTGAATTATCCAGCAGATCTGCCCCTTTCTTTTCATCTTTAACGATGATGGAAGCAACGGCATTGTAGACTGGATTGGTATAGCGCAGATATAGATAACAGAAGCCGAGGCATATAGCGAGGCTAAGCACGAACCACTGCCAGTGAGCAAGCATGCGGTCAAACCATTTCTTCAGGCTAAATCCTTCTTCATGCTGGCGTGCCGGGTATTCCTCGGGCACATTGTAAAGGGGTTGATTCATTTCAGAGATATTTATGCGGTTTATTTGCTGGCAATAATTATTGCCGCTACAGAAACGATCGTTGTAACGATCGGTACCCATATATTAGAGCGACTGCCCTGCAGGCCCTTGTTCTTATTAGGCTGGATATATACGATATCATTTTGCTTTAACTGGAAATAGGGCGATTGCATAACGTTGGAATTATTGAAATCGAGTACTGCCACTTCTGTTGTACCGTCTGGCAGCCTGCGGATCACTCTTACATTTTTTCGAATGCCAAATACGGTCATATCGCCAGAGGCGCCGATAGCTTCGATTACATTGATCGTTTGACCGTTGACCGGCACGATCACGGGTTTATTTACTTCACCAATCACTGTCACTTTGAAATTGGTGAGCTTTACTATAACCACCGCATCTTTGAGGTAATCCTTTAATCTCTCCATTATTTCTGCTTTTACTTCGTCGGTCGTTTTTCCTACGACTGCAAAATCTCCCAGCACAGGTATCGTAACCGAGCCTGTGAAAGAAACATGGTATAGATTATTAAATCCCTGTGAAGTGCTGGCAACCGTCACCGAGCTGGCGGGCATAGGCTGGCTGGTTGCCACGAGATTGAAAAAATGACTGGCTTCAGCGGAAGAGCTGGAGATAGTCACCTGGATCTCATCATTTGGCTGAAGTCTCAGCGGTTCATAAGGCCGGGTAGCAATCTTGCTCACTGCCTGGTCTTGTGGCAGGTCTTTAAAATAAGGTAATTGCTTAGCGGTTTGGCAACTTGTCATAGCAGCTAACACAAGCATGACTATGCCGAAGAAACTGAGTTTGGCGATCATAATTTATAAATGAATAGTAAGGATTGGGAAAATTGAATTATTCAGGACTGGAAATAGCTCCGCTGAACCTGTCACACATCTTTTTTGCGGCTTACAGATAAAGCTTATGAAATTTTCATTTGGCAAACGATCCGCCAGTTGGCGGTTTGCTGGGTGTGGTTTTCAACAGTCGGATAAAACTAGACGATAGCTACTATGCAAGAATCAGGCCTCCGCAAAATGGGATGCTCATTTGTTGATATCAACTTCAATTATGTTAGTTGGGAAGGGCGGCCTGTCGTGTTGAAAGCGGAATCGCAGGAAATAAAGTGTAGGAAATCTTTTTGTTAGTATCGGCCTGTTGAAATTTTTTGCCAGCTGGATAAGAGATGAGAAAAACTTTACCCATTGCAACTATTGTCGTGGTATGATAATTCACAGAAACAAACGACGAAAACATTTTTTTTTGATCGATAGGTATAGCAGGTTCAGTTCAGACATTAATTAGCCGCCTTTAAAGTTTTCCAGACGCCCGGTGAAACAAACCTGTAACCGATAATTGTCGTATCCGTGCCGATATATAAACAAAAATCGCCGTAGGCTCTTCCCGCTGTAGGAGGCGGCGCCGTTGCTGCGCTTATATTCCTTTCCTGGTTTCCATTAACTGCATTGCCCATATAAAAGCCGGAGAAATACGGGAACACCAGCATACCTGTTTTGGTCAACGATGTAATTCCAAGTTTTGCCGGATCATACCCGCTATTGATAATTTTAAATGCCTGGTTGCCTGTGCTGTTACCTGTGAACAGTTTTGTCGTTCTATCCGATTCATAATACTTGAACTGCGTTATGGAATGACCCGCCTTACTACTGCCTAATTGCAATCCGAACGTGCTGCTAAATCCTGCGAATGTATTTACACTATCCTTATCCGCTATCTTCATTCCACTTCCGCCCAGGAGTAGTTGTGAGGCTGAGGGGTGTAAATAGATATTGTCTTTCGAAGCGAATATCGCTCCATGATCGCCGCCATAGGCTACTGAAAACTGGTTGAGCATATTTGCGCCCTGGCCGCCCTCTGAATAATCCCCGTAAAAATTGCTTGTGGCAGAAGTACTTGTTACAACATAGCTCCCCGTTATCCAATATATAGAGATGGAATTCCATGGCGCAGGAGTATTTGGAGCAAATGCCGTTGAATTTTCGACCCAATACTGTTGCCAGTTTGGATTGACGGTTGGCTCTATACCGGAATGACTTGGGTATTTGATTGCCTGGTAAACTTTCCCATTGTAAGTACACCAGCTTTTATTGTATGAGGACGCAGCACGTACACCGTTAAAAGCAGTATGGCAGTTGTAATAGCTATTTCCTAAAAACGAGTTATCTAATACGCCGCACATTCCGTTCGTTGAAAAGTTACAGGAGTAAATGCCGATGTTATTGCTTTCATTACCCGATAAAAACAGGCCATTTCTTGCATTGTAATACCCTGTACAGTTGATGAGCATGGAATTGTTGGCATTACCGGAATCATTGGTCTGAAAGCGGAAGCCATCGCCACCGAAATTTTCTACTGCAACATTTTCCGCAACTATTCTTGTATTGGTGAATATCCCATGTGCTGAACTATCGGTGGATGGTCCGAAATTTCTTAAGAACAGGTTTTTTATAATTACGCTCCTTGCACCGGCATTTTGTTTATCGGCAAGTATCACGATCCCCTTTGTATTACCTGAATAAATAAATCTTACCTCCTGGTAGGGGAACATCCCGCTGCCTTCTCCAATAATACTTACCGAATTCTTTATGACAATAGGACCATCCATTTTATAGGTGCCGCCGGGAATAATTACATTACCATACCCGTAAATATTAAGATAACTGTTATTTTTTATTGGATTAGCGACCTGCAAAGCCGTATTTATGATTGTTGACACATCGGCACTTCCATCTCTTTTTGCCCCGAACCAGAGTATGTTCACATCGCGATCAAAGATCCTCTCGAATCGCCCATTAGCGTCGCCATGAGGCCTGATGATTGTTCCTCCGTTATCTAACTTCGTACTCGTATCAACAAATAGAAACCAACCACCTCCACCGTCGTTAGGAGCATAGTACCCACTTACAAAAACCTGCCGGTTTCTATAGAAGACAGTTGTATCGTTTACATCGAGGGTCCGTAGTTCCTCAATTGTAGAAATGCTTTTTAATTCCTGTGAAAAAGAAATTAAAGAAAAAAAAGTGATGAAAAGTAAAATGATGGCTGATTTCATAAATGTCGAGATCTTATTTATTAAAAAAAGAATTACAATTATCAGTGAATGATCCGTGCCTGGTCTTTCTAATATGGACAGTCGTGGGACCGGCCTTGTATAGGACATTTAAAGTATGCCCAGGTCTGGCGCCTATTGTCACATGGTTGAGGATCAATTATTGAATGGCGGCAATTGTATTTTGGGTAGGTAAGAAGACAATAATTGCCGCTATTAAGGGCCGTCCATTACAGTAATTTCTCAGCAGGTCTACTTGATAGCGTCCCTTGCTATTAATAAGCTAATCTACAGGATAATTTGGAAGTAAGTTCAACCGTAGGAGATTAATTTTCGCTTTCATTTTGAGTCATAAAAAAGGCGATTAAAGAGCCTTTGTAGGGGATCTATACCAGTTTTGTGGGTTTTATGGAGTTGCCAGGAATTATCCTTCGCTTCATTGCTCACTATTCCTCATTATTATTAATTCGCTATGCCGTTTGTAATTTCTTTCCCTGCAACGACGCAAACATTTTTTCCATTTCCATATCCTGGTAGGTTTGCGCCCATAAGACGTAACGGTAAAATTCTTTTCCGGAGGATGAGTGGCCGCTGATCTTTCTCACCACCTGTTCCGGCACACCGAGACTTAACATGGTCGTAATAGCTGTTCTTCGCATGGTATGCGTGGTAGCTACATCGCAGAAACGCAAAGATTGTTGTTCTTTCTTCTGTTGAATGGCTACTCCTCTCCTGCCTCTTGTGATGTGAACGGGATGGGTGAAGCCTGCCTGTTCCAGCAGTTGCTTGATGAATTTGTTGAGATTGACGACATTGAACTTCGGCAGCAGTCTCTTCTTCAATTTTTGATGGCGGTTGATGATGTCGATGGCATAGGCCGGCAATTTTATCAGCGAGTCGGTGCTTGTTTTTACCGAACGAACAGCTAAATAATAATTACCTCCGACAATGCGGACATTCGATTTTTGCAAGGCCACCAGGTCAGAAAAACGAAGTGCCACGGTACAACCAAATACAAAAAAATCTTTTACTTCCTTCATTCTTGGGTTCAGGCCCTCTTCAAAAGTTTTATCATGAATAAGGAAATTTAATTCCTCCGGCAGCAAAGGAAAGATGGCGATCTCTTCCTTGCGTACATAGAACTGTTTATGAAAGTCCCCGGCGCCCATGGCCAGGTCCTTGTTGAGGTAGTTAAAAAAGGTTTTGATGTTTTTTATCGTAACGCCGATATAGTTGTCGAAATAACCAAGCTCATCGTAGAGATAATCGGTAAACCGTTTATAGAATTTCTTCCAGTAATTCTTTTCAGTGATCAGTTCCCGTTTGTTCAGTCTTCTTGCCGGCCGGATGCGGAGGTCAAAATGCTTTTCCTCGCAAAACCGTTTTAGCAACAGGTAAGTATAATAATAATTGTTTGCAGTGCCGGCGGATATTCGTTTGCCATTTGGTTGCAGTCTTCTTCCTTTTTTACTATCGTTGATAAACTTTTCGTAAAGGCTAAAAAAGTCGAGTTGCCGGTTGGAATTTAGGGGCATAAGATGGTGGTTTTGGTTAATGGGATCATGCTAAAAACTCGTTCAAAAGTTAAGAAAATGGCATGAATGGATGAATTAAATTTCATTAGAAAATTAAGTGTGCCAAGGGTTTATGGAGGGCAGGTTACTATCCCTTCGGGATGCAAATGCCTGGAAGGAAGTATTCGGCTAATGGAAGCTATCGGTACGGGTTTAATGGGAAGGAGAAAAGCGATGAATTTGCGACAGATGATTATGATTTCGGAGCTAGAATTTATGATGCAAGAATTGTAATGTGGTTAAGTGTAGATCCGATGCAATTTAAATACCCTTCAAAAAGCCCATATCTTTACGCTCTAGGCAACCCTATATTTTTTATAGATCCGAGCGGAGGTTCGGTTGAGCCTTCTAATCTTGTAATTATAAAAGAGAGGGGGACTAACAAGTTTAGGGTGATTGGTGATATAACCATAAAGCTTCAGGTACTCAATCTATCTTCAAAAAGTAATAAAGATTTATACATTGATACCTACGTTTCAAACGTAAAGGGCGCTTTGTATAATCTCCTAAATCAACAAGCTACGGAGACTGTTATGACCGATATTGATTTAAAATTAGGAGACAAGGGAAAAAGCAGTAACAAGGGGGTAAGGACTGGAAAATACGAAGATCAGCAGTGGACTTTCGATTTTAAGGTTAATATACAGGTTGAAATAATTGACAGTAAAGATAAAATTAAAAGTGATGCTCATGTACTAGCCATTGTTGATAGTTATGATCCAACTCCTGCCGAAGATATTGAAGGTAAACCTATAATAACACCCATCGGAAAATCGAATGGAAATAGGGTGGCCACAGTCTCTGTCGCTGACATAGCTGACATGAAAGTTAACAGCTATGTTCAGACTGCGTTACATGAAATAGCCCATTCATTTGGGGTGCGTCATTTCTGGAATAAAAAGCCCGGTGATAAAGGAACGCCAAATCTTATGGATTATAAAAACCGAAACAATAGTTTAAATAGTAATCAGTTATTCTTTGAGGTTTGGCTTAATAACGGACTTAGCCCTTATCAAATTCTTGAGATGCTGAATCGTACCAAGACGCCTTGGTCTGAAGAAAAACAGAAGTTTAGTACTACAACAAAAAAGGAATTGGACGATTTTCTAAACAACGGAGGTGCCAATGTCACTAAACCTAATTAGAACAATACTCACTGGATGGACCGTAGTGATATTTGGATGCAACAACGCTTCAAAAAAAAGCATTAACGGTTTAGAGATTGGCAGAGATCTATATTATCGCAATTGCTTGTCTTGTCATTCTGAGAACACATATGGCACTTTACATAAGCCTTCATTGATTGAGATGTCAAAACAAAATGACTCAGTATTTAAAGACAATTTTTCTTCAATAGCGAGTGACACTATTCATCCTTTTTTTAAAAATATTTCAGATAATGCGGGAGGGATTGAAGCTCTTATAAGATACATCCGGACGTATAAAGAACAGGGGATTGTTCCTGATTATGACCACAATAAAAGATAATTCTAGTTGTTCGTAGTCTTTATGCTGATAAAACTTCCTACTATAGGAATGACGCTTCGTTTGCAACGTAGCATCAGCTGCATTAAATAATGATGGCTTTATCCGTAAAAAGACTGTGAACAACGAACGTCAACATGGATTTATCCCGGGCAAAAGCACAAACTTGTCTTTCGTAAAATAGCCAAACCTAGTGCGATCAACGATCTGGCTTATTATAAATATCAGAAGGCTGGACAAAATTTCCCAAGCTATCAATCTTTCTAAAAGGAAGGGAATATGTATCACCGTTTATTTTAATGCTGATATCAAAGGCAATTCCCATGATATCTGATTCCAAATTTTTTTGTTTTATATGCCCAAAACAATTTCCTTCAATATCGTTTGAGGTAATCCACCATTTTCCCTCGCATTTTTTTAGTTGTTTATCAAGCGTTTCAAAAAAATATTTGCCGTTTTCGTTCGATACTAATTTTACAGTATCCCATTTGTATTCTTTCACATAATTCAGACAAGAGGGATTTGTAATTAAGTTGGAATTAATTTTAAATTCTCCCAGATAGTACGGCTTACATCTCTCATTTCTATAGCATGATGACAAACAAAACAATAATAGTATTAAACTGACTCGTGTCATAAAAAATTTTTCAAAGTTAACGGATAGGCGCATAATTCCCTTTTTCATCAATAGTTTTTATAACATCGCTATAGTTTAGCTTTAAACGGTAGGTTTGAGAAAAATTAGTATACGGTTGTGGCGCCCCATTACTGGGGTCTCTGTACAAGAACGGCGGCTCATCATTATGCCACCACATGTGCTTCATATAATCCCCTGAATGAACAGAAGTGACATTTGTTATGGTTATTGTAATCGTATTTTCATTTGGATTTGCCAATACCGTACAGGTTGCAGAACCGACAAAATTGGACATTGAAAAAACAGAGAAATTGGTAACCACATCTTCTAGTTGATCGGAAGGTCCGTAGTTAAAATTATATAGTCTCTCGCTATTGTTGGCTGGTCGTCCTGCGGCATCCCATTGAGCAAGTGCGTTGTTATAAACGGGAGATCCAACTAAATAGTTGCTTACTGTTCCATTTTCAGAAAACACTATATTCTCTGGAATAGTCCCTTTAATCATACCTCCCAACATTAAATTTATCCATTGCTTTTCAGTTCCACTCTCACTCCCAGCGTAGTAGGCACTATTTATATTAGTAACCGCCTGTGGACTTTGGGGATCTTGAATGATACTGCCAGGCGCAACTGGCGTTAATCCTGCATTCATCTTGTTAATGACATTGTCTGCACCATTTGCATTAAAACTTTCATCTCCTCCCGTCTTAGAATAAATCGTATTTATATCGTTGGCATGAGAATGTTCAACTATTCCAGTAGATGGAAAAAATTTGGTTAATGGGCTCCACCAACTGCTGGCATCGTATTGCCTAACTTGATTGGGATTGACCTCTGGTGTTGCAGGAGGAACGGGAAGTGCCTGCTTAGCAGCCGGATTTTTGTCGTCTGAACTTTCAAGCCCATCAACGTCAATCGCAATTATAGGATCATTGGATGCAAATTGATAGGGCGTGTAATAGGGATAAGTTTTAAACAGAGGGTCAACAGAGAGGAAGCGACCTAACCTAGGGTCGTATATTCTGAACCCATAATCATACTGTGCGCCGCTTCCTTTTACTTCTGGATCTTGTTCTTTCCCATTAAACCCATACCTGTAGCCTCCATTAGCCGAATACTTCCTTCCAGGCATTTGCATCCCGAAGGGATAGTAATCACTGGCGGTCAGCACATCGGCTTCATAGTAATCGATTGTACCGTCAGCACCAGGGTCAAAAGCCTTCTTTTTATCGCTTATTGTCACCAATACATTCCCCAGGTGATTGCTCAGCTCATAATTCTTTTCCCCTCGTGTAAACGTATGGAAATAAGCAACCCCATAACCGCCTTCCAAATTATCAGGAGCCGGCACAGCAACGGTCATCT
>VBAT01000010.1:447296-458827 GCA_005884665.1 Bacteroidota bacterium | reverse complement strand
GGTTTGTTTAATAGCCAACGCTGTTTCCTTTTCATAGATGCTCATCACGTTGCCCGATGCATCTCGTACATATACCGTTGTCTTAGCGGAGGAAGATCCGGAAGGCTGCACCGTTTTGGTGATACGGTTGCCTGCAGCATCATACGTATAGTTGATAACGGTGCCGTTGTCTTTATCAATACGGCTTATTTTCCCATATAACGTCCAGCTGATGCTGATCTGCTCTGCCTCATCACGTATTAAATTGCCGATAGCATCATAGACATAATTGCTAGTATTGGTTTGAGAATTGATATCATTATCCCATTTATCCGCTGTCACAGCATCCGTCACACGCTTCAGCCTATTCGTATTAGGATAGTATTCATAGCTCATCTGGTCCATTGCCACACCGCCGGTAAAGCCCGATGGAGCAGTAACCGTACCTGTTGCGTTTCGGTCATAGGTCAGGATGTTTCCATTAGGATCATACGTGACTGATTCTCCATAATCATTATCGATGGAAAGCGAAGCAGGAACCCATTGATTCGTATTGGACAGTCCTTTGTATGCAGTCATGCTTTTGATCCGGTTCAGCTGATCGTACCGGTAATTATAGAATAATGGCAGCGCATTAGTAGTGGCCGCAGGACCTCTCAGCAGCCCGGCATTATTTACACTCATGGCCCCTATGTTTCCATTGAACAGGGAGACAAATGCTGCATTATTCGGTCTTGCAAACGCACTGGTTCCCCCAATAGGACTGTAATCCATTTCTGATGCGCCGTCATCGAAATAGTGGAGTGCAAAACCGTATACATCCCTTGCCACTTTCACGTTCGCACCGCCGATTTTCCCGTCACCTCCCATATCAAAAGATCCATCTCCTACACTAGTTGAATTGACTCCCTTCAACCAACCCTGTATTGTATAAGCATAGTCGGTACCCTGTACCTGCAATTGCCCGAGCGTGGTACGGCTGAGTGGGCCGTATTTATAATAATTATAGGTAGCGTCGGTTTCCCATTCAAGGCTGTCACGGCTGGTTTTCACTTCAACCAGCCTGTTCTCCGCGTCATACCTGTATTGATGGAAGAACTTGTCAGTGTTATGCTGCCAGCCTTCCGGCGATGCAGTTTTATACCAATCACCCTGGTAAGTCACGCGGTTTACTTTACCGCTTATGAGATCATAATCATACACAACGCGTTTGCGGCTGTTTCCCGTGCTTTGCATGGCATCTACTCCACTGTAATCCTGCAATAGGGTATCTACATTTCCATGTATATCGTATGTGTAGAAGGTTCCTGTATAGAACGGCGGTACCGCGGGATCATTTTCAAAGTTCCGTGTATAGGTATAGCTGACCCGGTTTCGCAGGTTACGCTGGTTGAGCCCCGCTCCGTAGAAGGTACCATTGGGATTGGAAGTCGTTGCCTGGAATGGCACATCATACCCCGTATAGGTTATTTGTTCTTTTATGCCGCCCTGCGCCAGCCATTGTTCCAGCGTGACGGGAGCCGATGGATCGTTTTGGCTTATTAACTGGCTCATCAGTGTCGTCTGTGGCTTTTGACCCACTTCGGCTATACGGCCCAATGCATCGTAGACAGTGTAGCTATATTTATTTCCTAACGCCTGTTGCGCATTCTGGCTCACAACTAATCTTCCCAGTTTATCGTACCAGAATTTTGAAAGGCCCCCATCGGGGGAATTTTGAGCGACAACCTGCCCAAGGCTATTATAGCGGTATTGCGTTACAAAACTGTGAGCGGGAATTTTGGTTGGGTCCAGGGTGCAAACATCATTGTTGCGGCATTCATCCCTTGCTTCCTTTACATCGGCCAAGAATCCGGGATCATGGTTGGGATGCACCCCTTTTGGCGGCACGGTTTTAACCAGGCTGCCTGCCATATCATAGTAGTAAAGCGTGTAATGATATTCTTTGGACGCATAGGTCACCGTAAAGCTCTCGGTATTCTTGGCATCCATACATTTTGCCCTGTACCCGTTTTCAAAATTCGACTGGATAGCCAGCAATTGCTGCTGGTAGATATTCTGACCAAGCGATATCGCCAAAACTCTTATATGATGACAGGGCGTATCAATGACAAACATGCCGGTAGTGTCATCCAATGTTTGTGTGTTGGGACAGATAACAGGCTGCTGTCCGCCGCCGCTATTGGGTTGTAGCAATGTTTCAAACTCATCGTTCACCCCGCTTTCAAACGAAGGCAGGAACGTGATGCTGTTGGAAGCGACGTATTGAAGAGGTGTATTGCCGGTCCGGCTTGTCACCTCGAGATCCGCAACGACGCCACTCGTAATTGCATCACAATTGGATGCGGCCGCCGCTTCTGCATATTGCATCCACGTATACTGGAAGCCTGTACGGTAATTGAGGAAGCGGGCAAATAAAACGTTCTGCTTTATTTGCACATCCGAAAGGTCATTAGTATTAAATACCGGCCCGCCGTTATACGGAGTACTGAAAATTGACTTGAACTGATTCGTGAGACTAACAAGACTGTCGCAAATAAGACATTGAGGCTTGGTGTAGCCGCATTTCAAAAAGTCAGGCAACGGTTGTGGCGTAGATAAATAAAATGGTTTGAATACGTCACGGCAATGAACGGAATCTACACAAAGCACCTGCGTAGTGCATGGCACACAAACATTCAGGGTCTGCCCGCAGGAAGACTGGTAAAGAGCGGCAATCTGGCTCCAGGTAAGACTATCGCCATGCCATTGGTTATAGAAGTAAGTAAAATCGTTCTGGCAAGTAGATGAATCATATGTGTGCGTATCAAAATAGCAGGAAAGGAATGATTGCCATTCACTGCAATTGCCGGGATGGGCAGCGAGAAGGCTGGTGATGGTTTTGCCTCTCTGTCCGGGAGCCTGTCGCAAAGCACAATCAATTGTACAGGGATTGGGATCATAGCAATGTGCAGTGATCGTATGCCCGAATGTATCGCATATGGTTTGATGGTACTGGCTGCAATTCAGCAACGCAGCATGCAATTCTGCGGTCAGGGTATCCTGGTAGTTCAGCTCAAGATAATCGTTGATGGATGACAACGACGCCGGGTTGTAGTTGGCAGCAGTAGCTGCGGTCGAGATGGCGCTGAAATTTGCGCATGCACATGAATCTACAACAGGCGTATATTCCTTAGTAAATTTCGGATTCTTTCCATACGGTTTGGGGAATTCTATTACATAAGGATTACAATCATAGTCCTTGGGTGGAATAATACCATGATCGGAATAGGCTTTGAGAATTACTTCTTCAAAAGAATCCGGTTCGCCGTCGACATGCACTGGCACAGTAGACGAGCCATAAGGATTGGATGCATCGCTGCCTCTTTCGCACACTGAAACCATACCTTCCATTATTTCATCCAGTATCTGGTCTCTCAATGTCGTATTACTCATGCTGGCAAGCGGGCCGCATTGCAGCAACGATTGTTTCCATTGTTCTATATAGCCCTCGCAACGGACGGCATAGGTTTGCGTATTGGTGACAGAAGGTGGCAACCCCGTTGACGGCACACCGGTGGAAGGCACGCCCGGAGGTTGTTGACCAATGGTAGTCGGATACCAGCTTCCGCCAATCTGTGAAGCGGTCTGGGCATTGGTGCCAAATCGTAATTGGTATCCCTGTTGGATCAAAGCAGCATCATCCCCAAGTGGGCGTTGTGTAACTATATAGCCATTCACCTGGTTGTCTCTTGCCGCTGAATAGAGATTCCGAAAATTCTGCCACAACTGGTCCTTGTCTGCGGTTGTAGTGATATCGGCAAAAGGAGGAAGCTTAACGCCACCATTATCATAGCATGCATGAACATCGCTTGCATTTTGACAACGCATTTGCCCGCGTGCTATTTGCCATAAGCTAAAGCCGCTGCCGGCATAGTTGCTGGTGACCCACGTTGCCATATCACCTTTTAACGACGGAGCCACGGTATAGAAGGGATCCGTGATCGTGGCGCTGCTTGTCATAATATAACCATTGCTCGATGCTTCGGCATAGGTATTTTTTGCAGTAAATGAGCTCATCCAGTTATATACGTTTGCCGGCGCCAGTGTATTCTCGGCAAATGTCAACCGGTTGTATTCGGGATGGTGTGGTAATAAAGCCTCTGCCCAGCTATTTACAAATTGAGTCGTGAATTGCTCTTTTGTCAAACTATTAACCAACGTATAATCTGTAGTTCCGCCGGGATGTATTTGCAGGTCCACCTGTCCAATCTCATTTTTATAATAACCTGGTTGCTGATTTGCATCCTGCGGTTTTTGATAAAATGGCTGTCCGGCATTGCCTGTCGAAAAAATATTGTATTTACCATACATCGAAGTGCCATTTGTAGTTGATATCGGCTCTTCGGTTGCGTATTGACCACCATATGGCATCATATCAGCAAGCATCATTTGCCTTTTTATATTCACCAGCTGCGATACATCATTGCAAAGACGGTTACAGTTCTGCACTTGGGTATTAAACGCTGTTTGAATTTCTGCTTCCAGCATTTCCGGCGACTGGCTTGTGTTTCCGAGAGTAGCCACGTAATTGCTGCGGAAATTCTCATAAGTGCCCAATTGCTGGAAGCAGGTTTCGCAGGTTGGCGTCGCCGGCGCATGACAATCGGATCCCACAGATAGTGCTGCAAACACCGAGTCGATTATTTCCTGTTCTGTTTTACAAACCCCTTTGCCGGTTTGGAAAAACAGGTCCTTATATTGTTGTAGTGACGCTTCGCTTAGCTTGAGCGTTTTTCTTATGGAATAAGAACCACGGGGCAATGTCTTAATGATGGTAATTTCATTGTTAACAGGCGCCTGGCATTCAGGGCAGGTTGCGATAAATGCATTATGCGTGTTACAGTTGTCATCCACTTCACCTGACACACTCAAATTTTTATACGTATATATATATGGGGCCTTGTCGCCCGATTCATCGGTTATGGCTATTTCAAGATCGTATAGACACTCGTAACATATCGGCGTGTTGTTACAGGAATTCAGATTCAAACTTTCCGGCGTCAGCTTGTATTTAAATGTATATTCATTATCATCAGGCACGAGCAGGGTGCTTACCGATTCAATGGTATTACCTTTTTCTATATTCGTGGTCGCATCCAGCAGGCTCGTGGTGAGAGGACCAGTGCCGTTTTGCCCCGGGTAATTTACCCCGTCACCAGCGTTTATTGGTAGCAGGTTTCCCGGCGTCGTTTGACCAGCCAGCGCTGTGGCTATAACCCGTCCGTGCATGTCAACATAGCTAACAGACACCTGTCCATTAGCGTCCGTTACCATATTTTTAAAATAGTGACTTTTATAACCTACCTCAGTTCCAAACAGCGCATCCAATTCTTCCTGCGAAGGTGACCCATAATAGTATTTTGTTTCCCTGTGACTTCCCATTTTATGTGAAGCCCCTAACCCGCTTTGCGACATTACACGCCCGGTTGCATCGGGTGTATAGCGTGTTACGGTATAAGGGTAGCCATCTGCCTTAGGTATATTCTTATTTGGCCCAAGGTTCAGGTCTGGGTTAGATGCGCTGTAATACCTGGCAGCCCCTGTATTTTCGGACAAGGATGTTGTTGTATACAGATCATCTCCTGTCGCTGTGTTTAAGCTCAGATCAAAAAAATCAGCCGGGTTAGCATTTGTTGCATTAGGTGCATTAAATAAGTTGAGATTTGCCCGGTATTTAATGATATTATCTGTTCCCGTTATTCCCGGGGTGGGTAGTATCTGTACCGCTGGACGACCTTCGTAGTCATAAAAGGTTTCAGCAGTTACGGTAGTATTGTCTATATTTTCTTTGGTAACGGTTTGCCTGCTTCGCAGCGTACCATCATAATATTCCATCACCGATTTCAGCTTTCCGTCTTCTGCAAAGCTAGTTCTGACCTGCCAGTTGAGATCATTGTTGTGTCCCTGGTACGGACAATTGAGCGGACCGGCCCATTGTCCATCGCTGCGGCTTCCGTCAGCCTTAATATTAACGGGCCTGATACGATAATAAAGCCTTCCAACACCATCGTAAAACAGTGGGATCTTAAATTGATTTACATTAAACGGAAGATCAATACGCGTCGCATTATTCCTGAATAATAGATCATAGTTCATTACTCCATTCACATAATAGTATGGCTGCAACTCATCTTCGAGCCATGTCCATTCCAGTTGTGTGGCATTGTTTCCCGCGTTGCCCGGCCACGACCACGAAATAGAAGCTGCATCTACAGGGTTGGTTAGTGAAGAAGGACCGGTAAACGTAACAGGTGTGACGCCTGGTTGCAGGTCATAATATCGGGTCACACGCATTTCATTCTCCACCATCAATACATCAGTAAGATTTACTCCGCCGGCAGAAGCGGGACTCACATTTCCCATGATGGTTATTCTTACAAATTCAGCACCTTCAAAACTGAGATAGTTCTTTGCATCGTATTTAGCGGCATCCGCCTTATGATAACTTAACGTGAATGTTTTGGTGATCTCATGCAGGGAACTGGAATTAGGACCATATTCAATTTTAACAGGAACAGTAGCTGTAAAATCAGCAGACAGATATTTTGTTGTTTCTTCATATAGGTAAACCCGGACAATATTTACAATTTTACGCGATCCTGTAATTTCTGCACTGTTTCCGGAAGGGCAGGTAACGGAAACCGTAGCTCCCGATTGAAGCGTTATCGGCGACCCTCCCGGGACAGCAACACCAATCGCCGCTCCGTTGTAGTTATCAGGTATCCCGCCATCGGACTGTGCGTGGCTTGTATTCCAAAATGAAACGATGGCTACCAGTAACAATAAAGATGCGCTCTTTACCTTACCAAATGAGCTTTTTATACCGATAAATTGTGTCATAAGCATAGTTCGGTTATAGCCTGTCAGCGATTAATCGTTTATTGAGATCTTGTATGCATTATATTTTCCAGCCGGCTCATATGCTCCTGTTTCGTTCTTCACAATCCTGTCGCCGATGACTACAGGAATCTTGACATCTGGTGCACGTTCGATCTGTTTATACAGGTAAGTCGTTACCTGTTCTTTTACCAGGAAATAATTCCCTTCCAGCGTAAATAATTTATCTGCCATTCCTTTTTCATTTTGCATCAGGGCATATTGTATTGAATCTAATGGTAAAACGGTTCTGTTTGTCGTGATAACCTGTTTGGGGTTATTTTTTGTTGCATCGTATTGCAACTCGATGGTTTCACGGGATAATTTTGTACCATATAAACTGGCACGGCTCTGCAGTTCTACTACGGCAGTTCCAGGCACTAGTTCTTTTTTTATCGAAATATATTTTCGCGAAAGATTGAGGATGGAAGAATCAGGTAATGCGGCTCCCATCATGTTTTTCATTTGTTTGATGATGGCCCCGGCGTTTGGATACAGGATCATTTGCTGAAGCTGATGGCTGACAAGCAACGCCAGCGAATCATTCACTACCTGTTCAAACTCCCCAAAACGTACATAAGAGTTTTCGGTTCCCAGGAAGAATTCCCCGTTAATGTCCGCCGTATCATTTTCACTAGTGACAAAATTGGTGCTGCTCTTCATTTCGAGCTCAAGATGCAGGGGAAGATGTTTGTAGCCGTTGCTGATTGCAACAAACTCACGCAGGGCTGACAATGTATCTGTTTTCTGGGCTGACGCATATTCGTGGGCCAGCGAAACCAGCCAGAAGGATAATAGTGTGACCCGTATCTTATATTTTAATCGCATATACTTTATATAAAGTCAGTTATTGGAAATCGGTTATATTTTTTTGTTTGGCGCTCCTGCTTTCAGTTATTGTTTTTATACCCTGTCTTGTTTCCGCCTTGGTTCGTATAAGGGTGCCTTCTTCATCATACTCATAAAAAGCCGCATAGTTATTTGCATCCAGCTCTGCTGTTAACCGCAAATTCACCGGGTCATATACATAGCTTTTCATATTGGAGTTGAACGGGTGAACGCGGATGTCATCAAAGTAGACCGGCTGTTCACTGTTATTTTTCAGGTGTATTTTCACTTCCGTAGTTCCGGCAGGCGCAGTGAAATATCCTTCGTATCGCTGCCAGCCTTCAATCACTGGTCCTGAAGGGATCAGTGTCGCTGTGGCGCTTGAAGAATTCACAAATTCAATATCAACCTGGTTAGAATTTTCACAGGCGCTTCCGCCATTTGCCGTGCAGTTATCTCTTACCCATCCGCTAAAGACCATTTTTTTATTGGTGCTTACAGCAAATGACGGGTTCATCATTGACTCGGAAGCAGGAATGGGTTTGGTATAGTTACATGACCCACTTACGGATTCGAGTCGTCTATAGATGGCCAATGAAGGATCGGTGTCTATGCCGCACCAGTAAGCCGTATAGCCATTGGGCCATCCATAAAAAACGTAAGAAGGGTTAACAGTATATACCAGGCGAACAACGTAGAATTTGTCAGCGCATAAATACACGTTCGCATAATCATAAACATAATTATATCCCCCCTGGTCCGAGTACGCCCTTTGCGATGTATGAACGACAGTTTCGTTGGATGTCTGCATATCTATCGCAGAGATAGTGAGGGTATATCCGCCACCACTCTCAGTAATAAAAGATGCGAAATTGTAAGTGCCATAACTAGGTGCCTTTATATAGTAAGTCAGCGGAACATCGGCTACACAATAGCCGTTTCCCAGGAAAAAATTGTAATTAAATCCCGTACTGTGAAAATTGGGTTCTGACACGTCGCCGCAATTGTCAATCCTCGCAGCATTTGGTTCCGCGCCAACAGTTGTAGAAATGGTGGTGGGTTGCATCGCTAAACTGAAATCATGACCCGGGATGCTGGTGCTGACGGGTAATGTTAAAACAGATGGTGCTTCCTCGGTCGCAGGATTAACCTTCAGCATGTATTTACCTGTATGGGCATTGAAACCGGCTTGGCCAATATCCGTTATCTGTGTATTACCGATGCCGGAGAGATCTATGTACTTTTTTGCACAACTATTATAACGAGAGGTGTTCAGTAGGTCATTATAATCATAATCTTCAAATCCATCATAAAACATTTCACCGTAATAGCTGTTATTGGCTATGGCAGTGGGCAATGCTTTTTTATATCCGTACTGGGCAGCGGTAAAAATACCAAGCGCATCCTTCGTTTCAAGCTGCATGCCTTTGCTGTTGAAACGCATAGTCTCGTTATTCGCCACCCATTTCTTCATATTGGCGGCACTGTTGTCCGGCACCAGGTTTTTATCGCTGTTAAATATCCAGAATGGAGTGAACTGGGAAAGAAAACCGTATTGGGATAAGTTTGTGTTACCGCTGGGATTTGTCTCAATTCTGTCGCTATAATAAACCCTGCTCAAGTGACTGACAAAATTTCCCAGTAACCCTCTTCTGTAAGGGTTAATTCCTTTTTCAAGATAACCGGCGCAATCAGGCACTTCTGTTACTTCGCAGGTCGTTGTGTTTAATTCGGTCCTGTATTTATAGAATACTTCATTGTCTGTCTGCCATTTCTCCTTGTATTCAACAGCAGAACCGTTAAGGACCCTACTTGAGGGCGTATAAATGAATTTATGTGTAACCGGGTCAATGGGATTTGTCATCAGCGATACGGCGGCTACAGGCGTGCCGAGCATATTACGCCGGCCACTGCGTACTATACGGAATGTAACTCCGTTTCTATAATAAGGTTTGCCATTTTGATCAATGAAAATAAAGTCGGGGTTGATGTCGGTCAATGCGGAATTGCTGCCATTTTTGTTTTTATCAAAAGCCCATATTACTATATGTCCTGCGGGCGAAGCCAGTGAAGGATCGCATTCGGACGCGTCGCCGTCGTCCATAATATATAATTCATCGCCGCTTTCAAATACTTTCTTTATGTCGGCGGGCGATATACCATCAGTAATTTTTCCATCTTCGAATTTTACTCCCCTGTAAATCGCATCAATATTTTTATAAGCCAGGCCCATTCCGCTATAAGCCCAATAAGCAGGATAGCTGACTGAATAAATATGTTTCTCGAACTCATTGTGGGTGCGATTCACAATCACCTGGCCCGTTTCAGCGTCATACACAAGGTTTTTTGTACTTACCTGGCTTCCCTTGTCAATCACAATCACGCTGTCGACTACCGCATGATAATTAATAACCTTTGTCGTAGTTACCGCGCGATAGGTATTTTCACTTTCTGCCGTCACCGGCCATATAAATGGCAGCCAAAGCGGAAAGGGAGGAGGTAGCATCCAGTCAACCTGCGCATGTATATCAAGGCTGGCGGTTTTAACAGTAAACTGCCGGGTATCGGTCATCAGCTCGACATCTATTCCCATATTACCGTCTACCACCTCACCTCCAAGCGAATTGTCAATAAAGCTGAATTTCTCATCCAATCCCTTAGTGCCGGTATTCCGGTAAAAGTTTTCGGTGTAATTCACTACTTGTGCGGGATCGTTCTCTGCAAAAGAAGTTTGGGATTTCATTTTACCATGCATGTCATTTGTCGCAACCAAAAATCCCTGGGATATCGTGCGGCTATCGTAAGCATACTTGTAAAAGAAAAACAACGACGGCTTAATATGCTTTTCCCAATCACTCCCACCATCCAGCGGAGTATTTGTATAATAGACAGGGAAGTCCCTGGCTGTGTAAAACTCGGTAACTTGTCGTCCCACTCCTGATCTTGTTTTTTTGTTCGCAGGATCTGGATTTTGTTTTTTTCCTATTGAAGTCACTGTCACTTTACTATAGCCTACCGAAGGCGCGGGAAAAAACGCATCCATCACTGGCATTTCAATAGCACCATAGGAAGTCGGACCGAGAGGCACTTTATTTTGAAGCTGAACAATGGAATGAAAAGGATTCTCTTCACCGCCGATTGCCGGTTCATACGAAGCCACCCCACTACTGATAGTGCGCTGAACTTTATTAACGACTTCCATTTTAGTATAATCATATTCCTGTCCATATACAGATCCAAACTGCCCGGTCATCCTGTCCCAGTTATCCTTTAATACTATTTTGCGAACACGATTTCCTCCGCCATATTTGTAGCCGCTGACAACGTCCAGCCTTGCAAAAGATTTATTTAACTGTATTGTTTGAGCTTTAAGTAATTCTCTCAGGTACTGAGGGATCCTTGAAAACGTTGTTGATATGCCTTCCATCAGGCCCTTGAACATAGTTTCCAGTTGCTCCAGTGCCGTTCCTTCTGTCACATCATAGGCTTTAAAGGCCTGGGCAGGCAATTTTTCACGGATAAACTCCAGCGCGGTTACCGATAACGGACTATAAAATTTGCCTTTGTCTTCCACTTTTTTCATTCTTATCCAAATACCCGGACCACCTACCCCATCATATTTATTATAATCTTCGATAAGCGCATAAGATGTGATATACTCCTGCCCTTTAGGCATATTTACCAGCATCTTTACCGCCAGTTGATCCATTCCCTTCAAATATTTTTCGAGCACATCGGTTTTACTTGTGCATGCTTCAGGCACTTTGATAAAGATGTAGTCATTCTCTGTTATGGATCCTCCATTT
>VBAT01000010.1:270137-447274 GCA_005884665.1 Bacteroidota bacterium | reverse complement strand
TGCTTCCAAAACCTATTATTTCAGACATCACAGCAGCTTTTTTATCCTGTACATATGCATAGTCATCGCTTTCATAGGTTACCTCCAATTGACCACCGGATGGCAGTAATATTTTTTTAAGATTCCAGGCATTCGCATTTTGATCTGCTTTTGTCTTATCCTGAACTGAATAAGAATAGTCCCTGTTTTTCATGATTTGGGGGTTATCAGAAACCGGTTTGTAATTTCCCCATCGATCAGAAGCATTAAATGCATAGGAAGGATTACTGGTGCCGGTGCCGTAGGAAAATACATACTGGTTTTTATTGGTCCTGTTCTGACCGTTATAAGTAAACCATATTTTTTCAAGCGTCAGCTTGCCGCCCGACTGGTTGTCCGGAGTTCCGTTACATAGCGCATAGTCATATTGGAAGTGAACGGTTTTTACTGGTCTTGCCGGGTTGGGTCCACTTAGTCCGTTCTTTTTCAGGTCGGCTTTATTATAGAGATCTATCTGTTTTAATCGCCTGGTTGTATTATCTGAACTGCTAACGTCGCCGAATTCCGCATCAACACCTTTTCCGTCCAGCCTGGCCACATCATCCAAAACAAAAAACGCGATCATGGTCTTTGATTCTATTGAATGCAGGAACCATGATTCCCTTTCTCCATACGATACGATTCCTTTATCGTCCCTTTTTTCTGATAGATTTCCCGGGTTGCTGTTTGCCTGTAGCTCGCCGGTTTGTGACTTCTTCAATGGTGTTCTCCATTTGTGAATACCCACTTTTGTGTAATTGAATTTCACAGCTGTTCCCAGGTCGTCTTCTGTTATCCCATCGCCGTTTACATCCACGTAATCAGGAGACAATAAGCCGGTCAGCAAAAAAGAATGTGCATAGGGCGGTGTAATTGTCGTTTGTACAAATCCATCTTTGCCGCCAACCCCGCTCCCAAGATGAGGTGAACCAAGGGTAGGCTCATCCGCCGTAAAGGGAACAAGATCGCAGTCGCTGCAATCATTACCAACGGTAAACGAAAAATCTTTTTGTACAAGATTGTAAACAGGTAAGCCATATATATAGCGTTTCCCGTCCGCTTCTGTTACGTTGATTTGGGAAATATGATTTTTCTTCCTGTCACCATTGACGGAGAATCTGTCAATCTCTTCCAGCACTTTTAACTTAAGGCCGTCATTCGGGTTATTAATATCAGTATATAAAAAGTTTTGAGGATCCGGGTTATAACTTTTTATCTTTTTGTCCAGTCCGATTTCATTGGCTTCTTCAGCTGTCAGGAAACTGGTAACCTGGGTTCTCTTTTTCCTACCGGGTACACCGATTGACCGTTGAATATCGACCTCTTCTGTAACATTACCGGCAGGAGTTACTTTTTGAAGTTTCGGTTCGATAGTAGGGTCGGATTTTGTACCTCCTAATTTATACCTGACGAGATCCAGGCCGCCAATACTGTCATATTGATGCGGCTGTAACACACTATTTTCACCCGGGTTTCTGAAATAAACATTCTCCCTGTCATCGAGGGCGACGCCAAAGCCGGTTACATTACGCAGCTTATTCCCATCACCCCATTCTTTGATGGCGCTGGGTGTTTTTACAAGATTGAAATTTGCTCCAACATGCCCGGGTATTCCGATATCAACACCAGCAGACCAACTTTTATCTTTTGAGGGAGTATAATTATCTCTTACGTAACCGTTATCATTTCGATATAACCTTATGCTTCCTCCCGTTCCTTCGCCCTGTATCGAAAACACGTCATATGCATATTGAGGAACAGAAATAATAGTCGTAGTCGGTGTGACCTCGTTATCATTGAACCGCGTAAAATCCATCACCGCATCACGATTCTTCTTGGCCTTTTCAGCATACAGGTAACCCACCATAGGCTTTTCCGTTGTCTGGTTAGCGGGTTCGATTTCGGAGACCTGCGCATAACCGTCCGCCTCGAGAGAACCATAGGCGCCAAACATTGCACCGCCTATCTGGAATCGGCCGGCACCCGAAGAATTGGTTATAACAGGCCGGAGGGAAGGAATGTAACTTGGTTTGACAAAACTGATACTTGTTGAATAAAGAGTTCCGCCAAAAGAATGTGGATAGTCATCTTTGCTCTTTTTGTCAGGAGAAAAGCTTAGCTGGGTATTTAACTGTAATGACTTTATACCTGTTCGTGAATTATAGCTTGTTGATGCTCCAACTCCCATGCTGATGTTTGTATTCTCTTCATGAGCGTTTGCGCTTAATGAAACATTTGGCGTGAGCGTCATCCCGCTTCGTGAATTGAGATCTGCACTTAAACCGAGGCTTGCTCCGATAGGACCTTTCTCCGATCCGCTTTTACCTCCTATGCTAAAAGAGGTCGAACCCTTGAGTCCCAATTCAATGGCGGGCCCGAGATAATTATTCAAAGAATAACCGAGTGTAACGTCCAAAGGCAATTTGATGCCCACCAGTTCAAAGTCTCCACCGATGCTTATTCCCCAGGTCTTGTTTCTCTTCATGTTCTGGATCTGTACCAGTTTTTCTTCGCCGCTAAAATCATCCGGAATACCGCGCGTATTGCGATTTACATTTCCCGGGTTGATATTCCACCCCAACCCTACCCAACTGGCTTCCTGTTCCATTCCTATATTTCCGTCGTAAAAAATATTTACCGGGTAGCCTCCCACATCAAGCAAGGGAATATTATAACTGAAATCACCGGTAAACAGGTTTACCATATCATTGGAACCAACCGATTTGAAAGATGACATTTCCGGCTGGCTTGGCCCGTCAATAAATGATTTTTCCGGCGAGAAATCAGTTGGCTTCCTTTCAGCGTCAATATTTCCCTTGTTTGCAGCGTAAGTGAAAGTCTTTTTTTCCGCAGTGTAATTGCTTCTTTCCGCCACACCATATGGGCTAAAATCATAGCTTGGGGTTCTGAAGCTTTTAAAGCTTCTGTAGCTGAATTCCGGATTGCTTGTGATTCCCCGCATTCCATAAGCCGGCAATACCATACTCACGTAAAAAATCAAAGCCGATATATAGGCAATCTGCTTATTGTATCTTGTCGCTAACAACTGGATCATAGTAACTCTGTTGGCTGTGGTTAATTATTGTACACTGAATTTTGAACTGGAAACCCTGTTTTGTTTGTCAGATATTTCGATGATATATACAATTCCTTTCTGAAATTCCTTTCCGAGTTTGAACTTCAGGAAATTATCTCCGTAAACGATCTTTTGATTGACCTGCCTGAGCGGCTTGCCATCAGCAGATAAAAATCTTACCGATGTTTCATGATCATTGTCAGATGAATAGTATTTGACAAGAAGCTCTTCGTTACTTATATAGCTTATCCCCGAAGACTCTTCTCTCGCTCTTAATATGATATACGATGAAGAGATCATTGGGTTACCCGTGTCCGGTTGCTTAATACTAAACGTCCACACCTCCGTCTTTGCCGCATAGTTCAATCCATTACGTGCAGTCACCTGCCAGGCATAGGTCTTGCCGGGCTTCAGGGAAGAGTAAGAGGAAGGAAAGATGTCAACCGGGTTTTTGATATTGCCATTCACATATACCGGTTCATTTTTCATTACCGCTTCAGCAGGAGATTGTCCTTCGGATACTTCTGCTACAACGAGATCATAGTTCAGGTTGTTGAACATTTCGGCTGGCGAGGGAGGCAACCAGGTGAACTGCGGGTAAATAGTTTGCAAAACAGATCTATCGGCCGGTGTATTCAACAAAGGAGGACTCAGCGGGCTGATATTTAAACGTACACATTCATCCGCCAATGGTTCAGGCCCTTTAAGACCATTCCTCATCACCCGGTAACAAGCCACGTACGATCCAAGAGGAATATAGTTAGTAGTAAACTCCGCTGCGATATAATTATACTGTACAGGCTCCACGTCCCTGTAACCAAGTACTTTGATCCCTTTTCCAAGCATAAAACTGCGGGTGCCGCCTGATAAAACCTGTTGCCCGCTTGCAGCATCCTGTAAAGTGATCGATACAGTAGTTTCGAATACATCACTACTATTGTTCATCAGCACTAGGTTCCACAATTGGTCCTTTTGCATCATGCCGGCCTGCGGTAGTTGAACGTTTACGGTTATCTGCGCTACGGCATGCAGGGAAATAAAAGCAGCTATGAAACCGGTCAATCTTTTAATCATATCAGAAATATTTAAACCATGATATTCTCCCCGTTTCCACCGGGAACAATGTTTGGTAAACAGTAGGTAAAAATGATTTTTCGTATTGCATTTGTAATCCGCCCAATTTCTTTATCTCCAACGTCAGTTGTGCTCTTTCACCCCAATACACTTTACCCGATGCGGTGCGGTTGTATTTGCCTCCAATGCCGACTTTAAAAAACGATTTAGGGAAATAATCTGCATTTGCTTCCACGGTGTAGTAGCGGAGCTCTCTCTGGTCAGTATAAATAAAGTTGCCGCCAAGTTGCAGTGTCCGGAACAAAAGAGAATGTGAGATCATATAACTCTTACCCTTGTAACTTATAAAACCTGAATCGGTCCCTTTGCTGTAATACTGGTTATAGATCGCCGAAGACGTCATCCTTGTGCCGCCTGCCGAATAAGTATAAATGAGCGAACCATTCAGTATATAATATACGTTCTCTCTTATCCTGTCCCTATCGATAAAATATAATTGCGAGCCAGGATGATAACCTGCGCTTATAGTTGGCCATTTCGGCACTCGTATGTTCAATTGCACGCTGGTAAATACAGTTTTTGTTTTAAAAGTTTTCTCCGTAAATGGATTGGTGAAATCATTGCGGCGAAGCATCGCAAGCAGGTTGACCCTGTTTTTCAAAAAAGACTGGTCGGCTTTCAATGACCATGCCGTCTGATCCGTGTTATACGTAAAGAGACTAAAGGATTGAAAATTCTCACCAGACTTTCTAAAAAAACCACTTAACCGCGTATTTGTCTCCGGGATGATCGTCTGACCTTTAATGCTGATCGCCTGATTGGAATGATCGGAAAACCTGAACAGGCTGCCTGCTTCTTTTGTATCATTCAATCTCCCGGTTACAGGTCTTGTGGATTTAGCCACTTCAGCCGTTATTCCAACATTCTCATTTTTTTTGATCGTACCTTCTACAGAATAACCGGCCACATTTATATAGCTGCTGACTGTATCGCTTAAGACACTCCCATAATTGTACTTTTTCCCGGTATACGCTGTTACTATCACAGCCATTTTGTCCTTATTCCCCCAACCGATTCTTCCAGCAAGAAGTTGCTGCTTGTTGCTTGTTTTATTTCTTCCCATAAAATCCCTGAACCCATAGTCGATCTTTCCCGCAGCAAATGCAGCGTATAGCTTCGGATTATATTCTATGCTGAGCCCGGTTAAGGAAACACTATTGACGGTAAGTTCTGAGTAATCGATAAATGACCGGCCGATACCAATGCTCTTTACATCCGCCATCACTTTATCCAATTTGTTCTTCTTGTCTTCCGGTATATTATTATCCACCAGCACTTTCTTCAGCTCTCTTGCATTCGTTGCTTTTGCAATTTTTTGTTTCAGTTCACCTGTTTCTTTGTTTACCGAGTTTTTCAGGCTGTCAGCTTTATGCTGAAGCCGGGCTATGCTTTTCTCCAGTGAATCGAGTTGCGTTTTCTTTTCACTTATATAGCGGCTTACCTTATTTTCCGTTGAATCTGCTTTGTCTCGCAGCCTTGCTACTTTATTTTTTGCCGAATCGGTCCCTTCCATTTTTTCACTGACAAAACCTTTTATTTTATTTTCAATGGAGTCCTTTATTTTGGTTTCCACGGCATCTTTTTTTGTATTCAGCTCTTTTTTTAGATCAGGGTCCTGTTTCTTTAAACTATTATAGTAATTCCGTTCTCTTTCTTCAATCAACAGCTGGGTCAGGTCCGGTCCGTTTAAAGAGCGTTTGAGATCATTATATTTTTTTAGTTGCTCTTTCAATGCAGCTTCTGTCATTTCCAGTTCCGGCTTTTCTATTCCCATCCCGGCGACTTTGTTTTCGGCCTCTCGCTTCATTTTTGCCAGCGAAGAGCTTTGATCGAATTGTAATCCCCCATCAAAAAAGTTCCGGAACCAGGGAGAGTTGCTTACCCGGATACCACCGTTAAACCGGAAAACATATTTGTCCTTCACTGAAATGTTTAATGATGTCCGTATGGTATGCTGCCGGAAATCCCGTTGATAATATGGAGTATCCGCGTAAGAGCGGAAAAAGAAATCATAAAATATATTCCCGTGAACAACGATCGACTTATTGCTGGCAGAAGCCTGTTTCAAAACATTATTTTTTCCTATGAGATATTGCGAAACCTTTAGTGTTTTGCAGATGCCGCTGTATACCCAAACCGTATCATGCCTTTGAAACTCCCTTTTGTTGATATCTATCACCCGGATATAGGGTATACTATCGCGGACAGGCTTTGAAGAAATCTCCTGCGCCACAACCACGTCCGCTGCAAGGACAGTAATCATTAAAAGATATGTTACCCGGTTAAAACCCATAAGGAGATCGTCTTTCTCAATTCTTTTGACTTGCCAGTTGTTTTTTCAACGCTTCATTTTCTTCCGCAAGCTTTTCCACTTTCTTATTCAATTCGATCATATAGAGTGTCAGTTCTTCAACCTTTTTGAGCAAGGTTGCCTGGTTTTCGCCAAGATCGAGGCCTTTCTGTTCTACTTCAGCCGCTGTGGGGACCCCGGGCAAATGTTTATTCTTTTCAATAAACTGTTCCACTTCTTTAAGCGTTGGCAATTTGTATCCGGGATGGAAAACATAGTCTGCCCAGCCTGTTTGTGTAACTTTTACTTTCTTGGAATAGACAATGCCTTCTACCGCCAGTCGAAGACCAGATTGATCTTCTGTAGCGACTGTGGGGACTGTCGTTCTCCCAATCAGGACCACACCGCTGGTATTGTTATTATATATATTAGTGCTGACCGTCGTCCAGTTGGTCGAACCCATTGATGAAGCATCTTTCAGGTATAGATTTCCATTTGCATCAGAAGCGACTACATTCGTTAAACTGTTATTTTGAGTAAGACCCTGGAAACGGACGGAACCATTATTATGCAAATGGGCAGAAGGAGCGGTTACGCCGATACCGATGTTGCCATTGTCGCCGTATATCCAATTGCCGATATTTAGCTGGTTGGAACTGGTATTGGATATATTGGGTTGAACAGCCGATCCGATAAAAATATTGTTATTGCCGCTGGTCAAATTGCTGCCTGCACCATTACCTATTGCTGTGTTATAACTGCCGGTTGCATTATTGTAGAGCGCTGTAGAACCCAGGGCGGCGTTATTATTTCCCGATGTGTTATAATAAAGAGCCTGGCTTCCGTGAGCTGAATTACTGGCTCCAGTATTATTATTGTAAAGTGTCAGAGCTCCATCCGCCACATTACTATTGCCTGTTGTATTACTATAAAGGGACCAATAACCGATGCTGGTGTTGCTAGCTCCTGAAGAGTTTGAGCCAAGAGCGATATCTCCCACTGCTGTATTGCCACTGGCCGTATTCGCGGCCAGCGCATTTCTTCCCACTGCAGTATTCTGGGATCCTGTTGAGTTTGTCGGTAGCGAATTGTAACCAATGGCTGTATTATAATTTCCCGTAGTATTACTTTCAAGCGCCCTGTATCCAAGTGCAGCATTGCCTGTGCCTATATTATTAGACAAAAGCGCGTTGGTCCCAATCCCCGTATTGTAGTTTCCGGTTGTGTTTGAACTTAGTGTCCGGTCGCCCACACCCGTATTCATGTTACCGGAGGTATTGGCGATGAGAACCGAATAGCCAAAGGCGCTATTGGCATTATTAGCAGCAGGATTGGTACTGGCAGCCTTCCCAATGGTCATGCTTCTTGCACTGGAAATAAGAACATCCGCACTAAAATAGGCGCCGCCTGTCTGATCTATCCATGCTTTTTCCGTTCCTGTCAGGCGGAAAGAAGCGATCCGGTAAGTAGCGGGTACTGCACTCAAGACATCATTGTCAAATATTACACCGACCCCGGAAGCGGTTCCCGGCCATGATCTCTTAAGCGTTAATGGTTGCTGGTAGGCTACTATGTTCGCCGTATTATAGAACAATAAAGACGAGCTGCCGCTTACGCGCGTATTTCCATCTGAGGCAACCGAAAAATTTTGCGAATCGAAAGTATAAACATGAAGATTACTATTGGATCCGTTGAACACAAAACCCGGATTGAAAGAATTGTTACCGGTGAACTGCACCTGGTTGGTAGCGGTACCATCCACCCTCATCACTCCATTTACATTGAATAGTGTAGAGGGAGAGTTGGTACCAATGCCAATCTTACCATCATTGGCCATAAAAAAGTAATTGGATGTTCCTTTCTTGAACAACAAACTGGAACTGCTGTTACCGCTTCCGAAATCAATAGAAGTAGCCGCGTTATTCAATGTTCCGCCTAATTCCGCATTGGTTCCGTTAACAGACAGCCCGTTAGCCGCTCCATTAACCTGTGCGTTTATGGCCAAACAACTTCCGAAAGAGATTAGCAATAAAATAATCTTGTACATATATCTATTTTTTGAGGATGTGTTTTGTTTACAGATATAGCCTGGCCGGCATTTGTTCTCTTTTATTTTCAGCATAAATAGATGTTGGGTGAAAAAGTATCTGGAAATTTTACAAAATGTCGGACGATACTCGGACGGCCGGGAGATAAAAATTGAATACAACTAATGGAAAGAAATAGCAGTCTGATAAGGTCTGTCATTTTCACAAGTAGTGGTTGTGAAAAACAAGATAGCCCGGTGTTAGTTGCTTTTTATAAGAAGTTCGCAGACGCAGGAAAAAGAGGAACGAAAGTATCTTTTAGAGGAACGAAGGAAAATAGCATGTGTATTGATGAAAAATTAGTTGATGTAAAAGCTATCTGTTTTATCAATGGAAACACTTATTTCGTCCTTTTCGTCATCAGTAATAACAAATAGTCTTTCTTGTAACACACCTTTGTATTGTTTACCGATCGGTAAACCTGTTGTCATATCGTTGACATATACTGTTTCCGCATCAAAATGAGAAGCATGTCTTAATGAAATAATATAGGAACGGTGTATGCGGCAAAATAAATTCCGGGGTAATTTCTTTTCCAGGCAACACATAGATGCCGTGATCAGATACGTTTTACGTGGAGTAATCACCTTCGCATATTTATTCGCTGCTTCTATATACCGGATATCCAACACCGACACCTGGAAAAAAACACCATTGGATTTAAAATAAACAAACTCATTCATGGAAGCTAAATTTTTGACATAAGATTTTTTTGCAGGAACATTTTATTCCCGCATACGCCTTGCTAATCTTTGCCCGTTTAACTTCTTTTTTAGTTAAACTCCTTTATACATTTTCTGAATGAAATAAAACTATTATACCGCCCCGGCAATTCCCAACATTTTTATTTATTTTTTTATTACGCATCTATTGTTGACAGGAATTAATTAATATTTAATACAGACCAGCGTTAACTCCCACTTTATATGTTCACTTCATACGTGTAAATGCTTAGCAACTTTCTTTGAGTCTGTTACCAGTTATGCATAGCTGCTGCCTGGTAGCTCCAGCATTTGTCTTCATTGTTATAAGCGATCGACAAAGTTTTCTAAATATAGGTACAAATGCAACTTCAAGCTTACCCGGCTTTACAATCTTTACAAGCGAGTAATTTTTCACTATAACTGAGTCAAAAACGCATTCTTCTGCAAATCCATTCCTTTTCTAATAACGAAAACATTGGGGAGGCCAAGGCAAATATTAAATCCGTATCATAAAGTCACTCCTGATTCTTTCGTTCTGCAATAGCAGGTGAAAATACAGCGTAGACTCTTTTGGACTTTCTCGTTCAATACTATTTCAGCGAGTCGAATGAATATGCCGGGAATTGAAGCGCCCCGGATAACCGCCAGGTGGTGGTGTTCATGAAGCTGTGGCTCACTTATGAACCACAAGTTTGCAATGAATTTGGATATGTTGAACTGCACGTGTATTCATGGAATCTTCTTCTCTGATGAATCGGAATAAGAGCCGGGCCGCCTCTTCTCCCATTTCATAAGAACTCTCTTCAATGGATGCAACCGGCTTATGATCAAGATGTCGAAAAAGCGGTAGATTTCCAAACCCCGAAAAATCTACTTTATCGATCATCTCGGGAAATTTCTTTTTAAGAAATTCGATAGCATCAAGACTAATATAATTTTTGAAGGCAAAAATTCCGGTTGGCGGAGATTTCATTTTCATAAACTGGCTCATGGCAAAAAAGGTCGATTCCTCTGTAAGGTCTACAACCTTCACAAGGTGAGGATCAAACCCGATCTTATTCTTTTGCAAAGCTGTTTTGTATCCCTGCAATCTTTTTTGACTTATAGCCATGGACTCAGGCCCCATAAGGTGACCAATACGTTTATGTCCCCTTTTTATTAAATATTCAGTTGCCTTAAAGGCTCCGCCTTCATTGTCTGCTGTTACATAATCAAAGGAATCATCCTTAGGAGGACGGGCAAAAAATACAACAGGAATGCCGATGTTTTTCAGGTTCAGAAAAGGTGACATATCCTCCGTCTTTTTTGTAATAACAACTATTAACCCGTCGACCCTGTTTCGTTTCATCAAGTCGACAATTCTCTCTTCATTGAGCGGATCTTCATGCGATTGAGAAATAATAACATTGTATTTTTCCATTGCGGCTATTTTCTCTGCACCATTTATGGCTAATACAAAGAATTGGTCCAGCATATTCGGAATAATGAGCCCGAGTGTAAAAGTCTTACAGAGCTTAAAGTGCCGCGCCGCTTCATTCGGTACATAATTCCAGTCATTTGCAAGCTGCTTGACCCTGTCTTTGGTGGGAATACTTATCGAAAGATCATTATTTAGCGCTTTTGATACAGTTGAGACGGACATATTCAGTTTCAACGCAATATCCTTGATCGTGACGCCTTTTTTCATGAAGCATATCTTTTTCAGAGTGGTCTCTCCAAATTAATAAAAAATCAGGATTCTATGCAATTTCAATCGTTGTAGTAGCCTTTTCTTTCCCAAAGACAGGATATGAGCCACTAGAGTAATTAAATATTGATAAATTTAGTCAGGAATAGCTTTTAGAGGAACGATTTTGCCTGTCAACGATCTAAGAACTGGTTTCGGCATGGGAAAATTAATTGGCTTGCTATGGGAAAGAATTTGTAGCTTGTTTCAGGGCCTACTTTTTGTGATGTGCATCGATGATTGTTGATTTATTTATCCCTTGAATCTTCCTCGTTATTTATTCTGGCTATCGCATTCAGCTTTTTTAGAGCAGTTTTTTCTGTTGAAAGCTGTTTGATAATCCGGCCGTGTGAAATCGAATGATTGTTATAAAGTAAAACCAAAGCTTGCCAATATGCACACACTATTTAATGCCATTCGTGGCCGCCTCCCTATTTATGCCATTCGTGGTAACATCCTCAGGCGAACTGGTTGTTTTCTTTTTGTTTCAATTTGCCTGTCCCTGGTACTAAATGCTAAATCTCCTTCGCTTACCGTCTCCGGAAAGGTTACTGACAGTAAAAAAAACCCGCTCGTCGGGGTAAGTGTTCTTTTAAAAGGAACAAAGAAAGGAACTACTACGAATGCGGATGGCTGGTTTCAGATGACCGATGTTCCTGAAAACGGCGTGCTGGTATTCACCTACACCGGTTTTGAGATCACAGAAATTTCGGTCAAGGGAGGAGGCGTCATTGACATTACAATGACTGAAATTGTTTCTTCTTTGAATGAAGTGGTAGTAACGGGGTATGGCACTTCCAAGAAAAAAGACCTGACAGGAGCAATTGCACAGGTAAAAGGCCCCCGGTATGAAAATGAAAACCCAAGATCGGTACAAGACATGTTGCGGGGTAATGCTGCCGGGTTAGATGTTGGTTTTGACCCGAGTACCAAAGGCCAAAGCGGGACCTTGCAGATCAGAGGCAAGGGTACCTTAACAGCCAGCTCACAACCTTTGATAGTGCTGGACGGGGTTATTTATCCGGGAACACTGGCTGATATTAATCCCAATGATATTGCAACCATCGATATTCTAAAAGATGCCAGTTCAGCTGCCGTATTCGGAGCAAGATCTGCCAACGGCGTTGTACTGATTTCAACTAAAAAAGGAAAACCAGGTAAGCCGGTAATTACGTTGAACAGCAATTTCGGCATGAACAAACTGGTCAATCAACCCCACTTATTAAATGCAACTGAATTTTTACAATTTCGTGCAGATGCCATGTGGGCTAAAGCCAGTTTTGACTCTACCAGCAAACCGGGGATCCAATATCTTTATACCAATCCTTCCAAATTACCATCCAATTTTACCCTGGCCCAGTGGTTAGCGTTGGATGGATCCACGGGCCTCGATCCTGTTGATGTATGGTTCCAACGTGATTTGTTTAAACCTATTGAAAAGGACAATTACAAAGCAGGAAAATCTCTTGACTGGGAAGATTTGATCTATAATGATAACGCCATACAACATGATCATACGATAAGTATTACACAGAGAAGAGAAGATTTTAATTATTATTTTTCATTGGGCTATTTAACCAATGAAGGATTAACCGTGGGTGATAAATATACAACGTACCGTACCCGCCTTAATTTAGAAGCAAAAGCCGCCAAATTTTTCACAGTGGGATTCAATTTTCAATATTCTAACAGGGACGAAAGTTCCGTACCTGTCAGGTTTGGTGATATTGCATCTACTACTCCCTGGGGCTCCTTTTATGCTGCTGATGGCGTAACCGTAAGACAAAGCCCCAACGATGATCCGGGCTCCAATACCCATCCATTTTTAGACCAGGCATATATAAAACGCTTGTATAAATATGATGATTTCTTTGCCAGTGTCTATGCAAAGGGAGATTTGCCATTTGGTTTCTCTTACCAGATCAATTTTTCTCCACGGTATGATGTGTTACGTGAATACCAGCATCAGTCTTCTAAAAAGCCGGATATAGTAGCGAGAAAAGGAGTTGTCAACAGGAGAAATCAAACTGTTTATTCATGGCAGTGGGATAATATCTTACACTGGAATAAAACTTTTGGCAAACATGCTATAGAAGCTACCTTCCTGGTAAACGCGGAAAAACTCCAATCATGGAATACCACTATCCAGGCCGAGAATTTTGCGCCCAATGATAACTTAGGCTACAATGGCATTCAATACGCTACGCTGCCTCCCATAGTTAACAGTGATGACCAATATGAAACGGGTGATGCCCTGATGGGCAGGGTAGTTTATAATTACAACCAACGTTACTTATTAACCGCAACTGTGCGCAGAGATGGTTATTCGGCGTTTGGACAACTAAATCCAAGAGCTACTTTTCCTTCGCTGGCAGTGGCCTGGACACTTACCCAGGAAAAATTCATGAAGCAATTTTCAAAATGGCTGGATTATGCCAAGCTTAGAGTTTCCTACGGTGAAAACGGGAACAGGCAAATTGGTCGTTATGCTGCCTTGTCCAATTTAACTGGCGGGACTTATGAGTTCATAACATCAGGCGGAGCCCGCTATAATACCTCTTATCTGATAGCAACTAATTTAGCCAACCCTAATCTGAAATGGGAAGCAAACAGATCCACAAATTTTGGTTTGGACTATTCTATTTTCAAAGGTAAAGTAAGTGGTTCATTTGATTTCTATAACCGAATCACCAAGTATCTGTTGGTTAACCGCACACTGTCTTCTGTCACTGGAGTTGCCCCTCCCAGTAGTATTTTGACAAACCTTGGAGAAGTAGGAAATAAAGGAGTTGAATTCACGGTGAATACTGTCAACCTGCAGAAGAGAAATTTTTCATGGAATACGAGTTTTGGGATTTGGACAAACAAGAACAAAATTATCCATCTGTATGGAGCCACTCCTGATTATGATCCTCTGACAGGAAAGGAAATTGGCCGGTCAGAAAAGGATGATCTAGTTAATAACTGGTATATCGGAAAATCCATTTCTGCTGTTTACGATTATCCTATCCAGGGAGTTTGGCAAACTGCAGATAAGGCTTTGGCAACTCAATATGGATTTCAACCGGGTGATATGCGCCTGGTTGACGGAAATGGAGACGGCAAGTACACAATTGCAGACAAAAGATTTATTGGTGATTTTTCTCCTAAATATTCATGGAATTTGAGGAACGAATTTAAGATCTATAAAAATTTCGATTTCTCTTTTGTTCTATACGCCAGGATGGGTCAGCTAAGCACATTTAATGAAGCTACCAATGGATCCAGGAATAATAGTAATAATATTTTCTATGATAGGGTTAACTTTTATGAAGTACCCTATTGGACTCCTTACAACCCCACTAATGAATATGGGAAAATTGGTTCTACCAGGGGCGGCGGTATTACCTGGAACGTGTATAAAAAGTCTTCCTTTGTCAGGTTAAGTAATATCAGTCTTGCCTATACCATTCCGGCAGAACTTACCCAAAAATGGAAAATAGGTTCGTTGAAATTTTATGCCAATGTGGTAAATGCTGCTGTATTTTCAAAATGGAATTATTTCGATCCTGAATATCATGGAGCCGATGGTCTTTCGAATATCACTCCAGTTCCAAGGACCTATAATTTTGGATTAAACCTGACATTATAAGATAACCGTTAAATAATAAATACATGAAAAATTTATATAAATTACTTAGCCTGCCAGCCATCATGGTTATTGGCGTGATGCTTTTGGAGGGTTGTAAAAAAGACTGGTTGAAACCCAAACCACTCTCCTTCTTTTCTCCTGAAAATACACTAGTAGACGTGGTGGGATTTAGTTCAGCCTTAAATGGTTGTGCAAAAAATCTAAAAGACGAATGGTATGGTGATGGCGCCCCGATTATTTCCGAAACCATCTTTTCAGAAATAGCCGTAGAAGGAACAGATGATAAAACAGGTCCGGCACAAAACTTAGATGTACAGATTAAACCGGATGCAAATCTGAATAGTGTGGATGCAAATAAAATTGGCTGGTACTGGAACCAGGAATGGGTAGGGATTCGTTTAGCCAATACCATTATTTCCCGGCTTCCGGCCGCAACGGCTATTCCTGATTCTACTAAAAACATGATTAAAGGCAAAGCCTATTTTTTCAGAGCCTATGATTATTACCGTTTAACCAATCAGTTTGGTGATGTCCCCTGTCCTTTAAAAGAATTAACCAGTGCAAAAACAGATTATGCCACGGTAAAAAGAGATGTGATCTTACAGCGGATGAAAAGGGACCTTGACAGCGCTGTTCTTTGGGTACCATGGAAATCCGATAGAGGAGATGTAAACAGGGGCGCCATCTATCATTTACTGGCCAAAATAGATCTGGCATTGGGTCTGTTTGATGATGCGATTGCTGCTGCCAGTGCCGTTATTAATAATGGTACTTATAAATTAATGACGAGCAGGTTTGGCGTGGACGCAGGTATTGCCTCCAAAAATGTTATCTGGGATTTACACCGTCCGGCAAACAAAGCTGCCGCAACCAATACTGAAGTTTTGTTCTTAGTTACTGATGCTTTTGGAAATGCAGGCAGATTTGTTGGTGGCATTCAATCTATGCGCCAGGCAGCCCCCGGTATATCCATTGCAGGTATCAGAACACCAAATGGCGGTACAGGTATATCGGCTCTTGCCAATATTGAGATTGATAATATGCAATTGTATGGCCGTGGCATCGGTCGCTGCCGTTCAACTTCTTACCACTATAATGAGATATGGGATGATGTAAATGATCTCAGGCATGATTCAACATCGGGTAACTGGATGTATATGGAAAACGTACGATATAGTAACCCTGCACTGAAGAATGTCGACCCTTACTATGGTCAAAGATTGCGTTTGTATAGTTCGACAGGAACACTTTTATGCTCAGATACTTTACGCCAATGGTATCCATGGCCGCATTATAAACTTTATATTCCGGACGTTGAAAATACTCCAATGAGGGGTGGAAATACCGATTGGTATGTAATGCGCCTCGCAGAAACTTACCTGATACGTGCAGAAGCCTATGTTTGGAAAAACGATATGGCCAATGCTGCGGCTGATGTAAATAAAGTAAGACAAAGAGCAGGGTGTGCTCCTTATACAGCTGCTAAAATGAGTATCGGTACTATATTAGACGAACGAGCCAGGGAGTTATATTATGAAGAAGGCCGGAAAACAGAGTTGACCCGGATCGCCTACCTGTTTGCAAAAACTGGTCAACCTTACAATGGTAAAACCTATGCTTTGAATAATTTTTCTGTTTCTAATTTTATGGTTGACAGAATATTGGAGAAAAATGGTTTTTATAGGAACAATTTTGTTACTATCCACCAGGATATGTTCAAGATCAGTCAATTTCATGTATTATGGCCCGTTCCTCAATCTGCCATTTCCGCTAATACAGACGGGCGTATCAATCAAAACATTGGATACACTGGTGCAGATTTGAATGTTCCGCCATTGGACGCAATACCAGAGGATTGATTTTTTTGTATAGGAACACATAATAACCATCATCGTTGCGTGAAGATCGATGAACCTATGCTTATGAGGTCACGCACAAGGTTGTTATATGCCAACAGGCAGCTAGACGCATGGCTCAATAATCACTAAATATGTATCATGAAAATGATTGCCAGGCTGGTGTTTGCCCTTTCCTTAGTATTCCATCCAATGGCCCTGCCTATCGGACAGGCAGGTATCGGGTTTGCATTTTTCACGAGTGTATATGCACAGAACAAAGTGAAGCCGATCGTTCCCGATAGCTATCGGGACGAATGGAAAAAAGTAACCGTGCTTGTTTACACAAAAAATGGAAAAGGATATGTGCATGATAATATACCAAGTGCTGTAAGTTGTATTCAGCAACTCGGCAAACAATATGGATTCAAAGTAGACACGTCCAGTAACCCTTCTGTAATGACAGAGGAAAACCTGAAGCGGTATACCCTCCTTATATTCCCAAGCACCAACAACGATGTCTTTGATACGGATGTACAACGCTTGGCTTTCAGGCGTTATATAGAAGCGGGGGGCGGATTTGTAGGAATTCATTCTGTGACGGGGACAGAGCGAAACTGGAAATGGTTTAAGATGATGCTTGGTGGAACCTTTGCATGGCACGCGAAATTTCAAAAATTTACTGTTAAGGTGATTGATCCTTCGCATCCCTCTGTCCAGGGTTTGCCTAAGGTCTGGGAGAAAGAAGATGAATGTTATTTTGCAAAAGAATTATATCCAGGTACAAAAACAATATTAGCCCACGACATTACTACACTGGATATATCGGATACAGTGCAAAGAAATCTCATTATTAAAAATGCAGCCGGTTTTTCTGAATTGTATCCTGCCGCCTGGACAAACGATTTTGATGGAGGACATACATGGTGTACTACTTTGGGTCATGATAAAAAAGATTATACTGAACCCGTTTATGTACAACACCTATTTAAGGGTATTAGTTATATAGCGGGCACCGTTAAAAAATTAGATTATACCATGGCGTACGCTGATTCAAGAGACACTCCCATACGCTATTAAATATCTCGATCTTCGATATCAAAGCTTGCGACATGATGCCTTCAAAGCTTGTCTGAAAATTCCCAAATTTAGCGGGCACGGAAAAATTGCCTGACCAGATCGTCATTGATTCCCGAGCTTTATGGAGTTAAAAAATGGCGATCCTGACAAAATCATTAATCTTCAAATAAAAAGAAACCCGGGAGAGAATTTTGTGTGCTATATGTGGGGAAAAGAATAATTCTGGATGGGATCAATGTACCACAGACCCTGTGTGCCACAAGCTTCGTAGTTTGTGTATTACTTCGTGAAGTAAGTTATATACTGATTGCCTGCTGATGTTCATTAACTCGGCGATTTGGCCATGATCCAGGTATTGATAATATTTCAAATAAATAATTTCTTTTTGTTTTTTGGAAAGAAGTGACAATACATTTCTTAATTTAATGGCTTTTTCCTTAGAAACCTGCTTTTCAGCAATAACCTGTTCAATAGAAAAATCATGAAAAAAATCATACTCACCCTGCAAATCAGCCGATGATATCTTGTCGACATTTTTGTGTATCGCCTTAAGGACTTTGTTTTTGATAGCACGCAGAAAATAATACCTGGGAGATAAAATACTCTCTGCAGTTTCCCTTCGCTGCCACAAGCTGATAAAAACTTCCTGTATGCAATCTTTAATCAATCCATCATCTTTTGTAAATCTTGCACCATAGTTATATAGATTAGCATAATACATCTTCATTAGCGAGGCAAGCGCCTCCTCGTGGTTTTGTTGCAGGCCTTGCAGCAACTCCTTCTCAAGTTTTACTGAACCTTCTTTCATCAGCAGTTAATAAAGAGAAATAACAACAAGTTGTTAGCAATCTGTCCAATCAGATCCCGATAGTTAGAATAAATATATCGATAAAATATTACTTTCTTAAATTCAAAATATTAATAAACGGTAAAGTAACAGAGCACTTCTTACCCGGCTTTTATAAAATTCACCACTGAGTTTTTATGCACAAATACATGACTTTTTAGCATTAATTTTATTTGTAAGTGTTAAAATGACATTTATTTCATGATGTTTTTTGCAGCTTGATCACATCGTCATTTATATAACAAAGGAGTAAACCGATTGCTTTTTAGTTTCATAGTAATGCCTGTGGCTGTTCTCATCAGCAAGCGCTTCATGCATTGTCAGTATCTCATTGCTTTGAGGCCGCTGTACACATTCAAATTATCATTTGAAACATATAACGTTTCGGGTGGGCATACCTGGATGAATTATGAAATATATCTCTCAACAACTTTACAAGAACTGTTCAAATAACATCTAAACTATATAAAACAAAAAAATGAATACTAAATTCCTAACAATTGCTTTAGCTATGATGCTGGTATGCTTTACCGGTTTCGCCCAAACAACACAGCCTGCTGTCATCGAAGATTTTAAACCTTCCGTTCTTAACCAGCCGTTTCAGCAATATCCACAGGTAAATTCCCAGGGGTATGCAAGGTTTAGAATATATGCGCCAAATGCTGATAGTGTCCGGGTAAGCCTTGGCCTTGCCGGCCAGGGAGGAACAAAGCTGACCAAAGCGGATAGTGGTTATTTTACTGGCACCACCGCAGGGCCATTGGATGAAGGATTTCACTATTATCACATTAACGTAGACGGTGGAACCTTTAATGATCCTGGAACAGGAAATTTCTATGGCTCACAACGTTGGGAAAGCGGTATTGAAATACCTGCAAAAGACCAGGATTTTTATGCACTTAAAGATGTTCCGCACGGGCATATGCAGCAAGTGTTATTCCCTTCAAAAAGCACTAACACATCACGGGTTGCATTTGTTTATACTCCCCCGGGGTACGAAAACGGTAAGAGCAAATACCCGGTATTATACCTGCAACACGGATGGGGTGAAAACGAGACTACATGGGGTCTTCAAGGCCGGGCTAACCTGATTATGGATAATATGATCGCAGAAGGTAGAATAAAACCTTTTATCGTTGTAATGACCTATGGTATGACGAATACTGGTGCCAGGCCTGGCTTCGGTCCTCGTACTCCCACCGGCAATTTAGCTCCTGGTAGTGCTCGTCCGGATAGCATAAATCGCAGGGCTCCTGCTGGCGGTGGGATGGCCGGTATGATTGCAAATAATGGCTTTCAAACTGTATTGTTAGATGAGTTGATACCTTATATCGATGCGCATTTCCGGACGATTGCAAAAAGAGATGGACGTGCTATGGCGGGTCTTTCAATGGGTGGCGCAGAAACAAAAGTGATCACATTGGCCAAACCGGAAGTTTTTGGTTACTGGGGATTATTAAGTGGTGGTAACTATACTCCGACAGATTTAGAAGGTAAACAGAAGCCGAAGTTTATATTTATAAGCTACGGTAGCAAAGAAACAGGCGGAGCTAATGGCCTTCCTAAAGTTGAATCCGATTTAAAAGCAGCCGGTTTTAATGTTGCTACTTATGTTTCTCCTGGTACCGCGCATGAGTTTCAATCATGGCGTCGTAGTCTTTATCAAATGGCACCACTTCTTTTTAAATAATAAAACACCATTCAAATAAAATCGCCAAATATGAAAAAAATACTAGCTGCGATAGGAAGTGTGGTGCTTATTAATGTATCTGTTAATTCCCAGGAACCAGTAAAACCGGGGCAGCCGGGTTTTGATGTACCGCATGATAGTATTCCCCATGGAAAAATTGATACCATTACATATAAATCTAAAACGGTTGACACCCTTCGCCGCACATTGATCTACACCCCTCCCGGGTATTCAAAAAAGAAGAAATACCCTGTGCTGTACCTGTTGCATGGCATTGGCGGCGATGAGAAAGAATGGTTGAACGGTGGAAAGCCACAAGTAATATTAGATAATTTGTACGCTCAGGGTAAAATAGAACCTATGATAGTGGTGATGCCCAATGGCAGAGCCATGAAAAATGACCGGGCTACAGGAAATATTATGGCACCCGACAAAGTACAGGCATTCGCAACCTTTGAAAAAGATTTGCTGAATGATTTGATTCCCTTTATTGAAAAAAAATATCCTGTATTTACGGATAGAGAACACCGGGCCATTGCAGGTCTATCAATGGGTGGCGGACAATCACTGAACTTTGGTTTGGGCAATCTCGATAAGTTTGCGTGGATAGGTGGCTTCTCATCTGCCCCTAATACAAAGCCTCCCCAGGAGTTAGTTCCGGATGCAGCTGCTGCAAGAGAAAAAATTAAATTACTTTTTATTTCCTGTGGTGCGAGTGATGGATTGATTTCCTTCAGCAAAAGAACACATGACTACCTGGTACAGAATAATGTCCCACATATTTATTTTATTGAACCGGGTGTACATGATTTTAAAGTATGGAAAGACGGGTTGTTTATGTTTTCCCAATTAATTTTCAAACCTGTTGATGTATCCACTTTTTCAAAATACCCTGTCGCTGGCGCTCCGGCGCCATCTAATATCCCCAATGCCCCTTACCCGCAAATCACTGCTGATAGCCGTGTGATCTTCAATATCAAAGCACCGGACGCTAAAAAAGTACAAATAGATTTAGGCAAAAAATATGATCTTATAAAAGATACAGCCGGTCTTTGGAAAGTAACTACCGACTCCATCAGCGAAGGCTTTCATTATTATTCTTTATTAATAGATGGGGTGGCAGTGGCTGATCCTGCGAGCGAATCTTTTTATGGAATGGGGAGAATGGCCAGCGGGATTGAGATTCCCTTTAGTGGTGGTGCCTATTATGCCTTGCGAAATGTGCCACATGGTGATATCCGCATTAAAAGATATTTTTCGAGGGTCACTAACTCATGGCGACAGTTTTACATTTACACCCCTCCTGCCTATGATTCTGCAGTTAATACCAGCTATCCTGTTTTATACATTTTACATGGGGGTGGTGAAGATGAAAGAGGCTGGGCCACACAAGGAAAAACAGATTTGATCCTTGATAACCTGATCGCCGCTGGCAAAGCAAAACCTATGCTGGTTGTTATGCCAGATGCAAACATTGGAGCAGGTGGCTTTAATGCAAGTGGCATTGAAAGTTCGTTAAAATTATTTCAAAGAGAAATGAAAGAGTCCCTCATTCCTTTCGTTGAAAAAAATTACCGCAGTCTCAATAATGCTGACAACCGTGCAATGGCGGGTTTATCACTTGGTGGCATACATACTTTATATACCGGCATCAACAACACGGATATGTTTTCTTATCTCGGGGTATTCAGTTCTGGTTGGATAGTGCCGATGATGAACGATATCAGCGATGCCCAATATTCATTTTTGAAAAACAACACCGACAAGGTGAATAATAGCATTAAATTATTCTGGATTTCAGAAGGAGGCAAGGATGATATAGCCTGGAAAAATGGCCAGATTATGCTTGGCAAACTTGACGAAATGAAAATCAAATATACCTATAGTGAATACCCCGGTGGACATACCTGGCCGGTGTGGAGAAATAACCTGTACAATTTTGCACAGTTGCTTTTTAAATAAATTATCCTTCTTTTTTGATTAACGATTAAAAAGAGAAAACGTCCGGGCTTGCTGTAATAAGAGTGAGGCAGGGAAAGGTTTAATTTAATACTTGCAGTATGAATCAGAAAAAAGGACCCACCAAAATTACCTGTGCAATTATTGCACTATCATGCCTGTTTGCTTATTTAAGTTGTAATACAGGTTCTTCATCTTACAATCATACTACATGGTCGCAATACGGCGGTGGGCCGGATCAGTCAAAATATTTTGATGCCGCAGAAATCACCAGGCAAAACGTTAGCAAGTTGCAGGTTGCCTGGTCGTATTCAACAGAGGACAATATCCCATACATGTTTCAACCTATTGTAGCAGATACTACCATGTATGTATATGGAAAGAATTCCTCGATCATTGCTTTGAGTATTGTAACCGGGAAAGAAATTTGGATTCATACTAACCTGCAGGGTCTATCCCGAAGAGGTCTTAACTACTGGGAAAGCAAAAACGGAAAAGACAAGCGCCTGGTGTTTACGCTGAATAATTCTCTCCAGGAAATTGATGCCATCACCGGGAAATCTATTAAGAAATTTGGAGATAGCGGGTATGTGGATATGCGGGCTGGCCTGGAACGGGATCCTACTTCGATCCGGAGAATGCAGGCCATGACGCCGGGAGTTATTTATAATGATTTAATAATACTGGGTTCAGCTCCCGGTGAAGGCTACTTTTCGCCCCCGGGCTATATAAGGGCCTATAATATTGTTACCGGAAAACTTGAATGGACATTTCATACTCTGCCACAGCCGGGTGAATTTGGATACGATACCTGGCCCAAAGATGCATATAAGTACGTAGGAGGTGTAAATGTTTGGAGTGAAATGTCAGTAGATGAAAGCAGGGGCATCGTGTTTCTACCGCTGGGTTCTCCAACTTATGATTATTATGGGGCTGATCGCCTGGGAAGCAATCTGTTTGGTAATTCGCTGGTAGCATTGGATGCCCGAACCGGAAAACGTATCTGGCATTATCAAACAGTTCACCACGATATTTGGGATTATGACCTTTCTGCCGCTCCGCAATTGTTAACAGTAAATCGTGATGGTAAAAAAATTGATGCTGTTGCCATAGCCACCAAACATGGTTTCGTGTTTGTTTTCAACCGTGAAAACGGAGAGCCGGTATTCCCAATTGAAGAAAAACCGTTTCCTGCCAGTGAAATGCCCGGGGAAATGGCCTGGCCAACACAACCGGTTCCATCGTTACCGAGTTTTACCCGCCATGAAGTAACAAAGGAAACATTGAATCCTTTCTTTCCTGATAGTATAAAACAGAAATGGTTTAAGAGATTGGACTCTGCTAAATCTGGTCTTTATGTACCCCCGTCAGATAAATATGAAACTATCATGATGCCGGGTGCATTAGGAGGGGCTAATTATGGCAATACAGCTTGCGACCCGAAGAATGGCATCATGTATATACTTACACAGGAATATGCTTCTATTTACAAATTGAACAAAGTAGTACCACCTAAAATTGACCTGTCGGAGAATGACCTGAATAAAGTAAAAATATTTTATACGGCCAATTGTCAAAGTTGCCATGGTGATAAACTGCAAGGATTGGTGGGACCTTCACTGGTAAACATTGGACAGCGTGTCTTCTATGATGAATTCAAAAATATTGTGCAAAATGGCCGCGGCCGTATGCCAGGTCTCATTCATGTGGATGAACAAACGCTGAGTTCACTATTCCGTTATATGGGCGGTATTCCCCGGAGTTTTAATTTTCCCGGCAGAAGAGGCGATAATAAAAAAGCCACCGGTCCAATAGTAGATTCTGGAGGTGCCCGTATTAAACCGGATGCCAGCAAAGGAACTCCTATGTCAGAGTACCCGGAAGGTGTAAGCCATCCTGAAAACCGCTATACAACGGACTATGGTACCGAGTGGATGGGTTTAGCCGCACCACCGTGGTCCTCTATTCTTGCTTATGATTTAAATAACGGAACCATCAAATGGAGAATGCCTATTGGCGAAGACTCAGCTTACGTTAAAGGAGATAAATCCAAAGGAGCTCCGGCGGGTGCGCTAAGGAAAGGCATGGTTATTACTTCGACAGGAGTAGTTTTTGCAACGGCTAAGGGAGGTAAACTCTATGCATTCGATGCGGACACTGGAAAGATATTATGGGAAACCACATTAAGTAATGAAGTGCAGGGGCAGCCAACCATGTACACCTACAAGGGAAAACAATACCTGGTGGTAAATGCCAGCGCAAACTTTAGTCCTGACAGTTATAACCATTCAATAAAGCCTGGTGCAATGAAAAAAGGTTATGTGGTGTATGCCCTTCCTGAAAAAAAATAATGTAATGCCAAATAGAAATGATTTTTAAGGATATCTAAATCTTCTCATCATTATGAAACGATTGACTGCAATATTACTGATGACGTTTTCAATGGTTGTTGCTACGGCACAAACTCTTAAGGATCGTATTGTCCGCAATGATCCGTCTAAATACAGAAATTTGACTGCAGTACATGCGGGAGCGGGACAAATGGCATTCACGCAGTTGATCGGCCGAACTGAACTGTCAACCAACTTTCTCTATTTACATGCAGGTGTCATCAATGCCAAATCAGGCATTGGCCATCATTTTCACCATACAATTGAAGAAATGTATGTTCTTTTAACTGGTGAAGCAGAATTTACCATCAATGGGAGAACATCAAAAATAAAAGCGCCGGCAATTGTCCCCTGTAAGATGGGTGATGCTCATGCAATTTATAATTCATCCAAAGAACCTGTTCGTTGGTTGAATTTTGCCGTTAGTGAAACAAAAGGCCGGGCAGATAATTTCGACCTTGGTGATACCCGTGTAGGTGCAGCGATTGATCTTATTCCGGTGTTTGTATCAGGCCGGTTGGAGCAAAATAAACTTAAACCGGTGAAACTTTCCACGGCAGGTAATAGTGTCCTCTATCGCCGTGTTTTTGGGCCCGATATCTTCAGGACAGATTGGAATCATGTCGATCACCTGGTGATTGCACCCGACAGTACAAGCGGGCCACGTCAGCTCGAAGGTATTGAGGAAGTATATTATGTTATTAAAGGCTCGGGCACTGTTTCAATTAATAATGAAATAGCCGCCGTTAAAGCAGACGATGCCTTTTATGGAAAGCTGGGAGAAAAGATAACCTTAGCCGCCGATAGCAAAGAAGGGCTTGAACTATTAGTAATTGGTATAAATGCGTCTAAGGAAAAAGGTTTGAACATATCAAAACCCCTGCTAAAACCAAAAGCCATCGTATTACAAATGGATTTTATCGTTCCTAAAGAAAATGCTGAGTCTTTTGAAAAGATGTACTATTCTATTTATGTCCCTGCTATGACCGTTCAACAAGGTTATCTTAGTTCTAAACTATTACGCCTTTTCCCGGAAGATATAGCCAAATCGATACAGGCCGAGCCAACAACTTATAACTACCAGATCCAGATTTCGTTTGATACAGAAGAAAACCGTAAAAAATGGGTGGCGAGTGAGCAACATAAGATTGCCTGGCCAAGTGCATCTGGTTTGGCAAAAGAATTTAAGTGGCGTGGCTATGATGTAATGGGTGATGATGATCAGCGATAGCCAATATGAAGAAAATATAAAATTTTTGCTATTTAGTTAATTGAATTTCCCGGCTTGTGTCAAACGCGTACGGGGTCTGCCAATAACACAGGCAGTAATTTGAATAACTTGCTTATTATCTTTCGATACGATAATAGATTTTAAAAAACACAAAAAGCATGAAAAAGAACACATTCAGAAAACACATTTTAAAAATAAGCTTTTTGGCATTGGGGTTATCGGTCTTTGTACATTCTGGCACGAATGCACAAAAGACGACCATAACTTTAGATTTAACCGGACCCGGGGCCAATGTAAGTCCAATGCTTTATGGATTAATGACGGAGGAGATCAATCATTCCTATGACGGTGGTTTGTATGCAGAACTGATTCGAAACCGCGCATTTAAGGATAATCCAACCAAACCTGAAGGATGGAGTCTTGTCCAGGAAGATACCCTCAATTCAAAAGCAACCATGAAGATAATTGCAGCAACACAGGACAACGTTCCTTTTGATGAACGCCGCCATGCTATTAATGGTGCATTGCAAAGCTGTTTACGGCTTACAGTTGAAAAAGCAGGGGGCAGAGTGGGTATTGCAAATGAGGGCTATTGGGGTATACCTGTAAAACCCCGCACGACTTATAAAGCATCTTTCTATCTAAAAGGTACTGGAACTATCCAGCCTTTCCGCCGCCCAGGGTCTCAACAGCCTGCGCAACCAACAGGGCCGGTAATCGAAGACAATACAGCTGGCCCAATAAACGTAACAATTGAAAGTTACGACGGTAAAATAATTTATGCGTCCGGTACAATTGATCTTGTGAAAAGTACATTCTGGAAAAAATATGAGCTGACATTAACCACATCAGCTGATGTGAAGCCTACCTCTGATGCACGGTTTGTGATCTCCACTAACCGGACGGGTCTTTATTATTTCAATCTTGTTTCATTATTTCCGCCCACATATAAAGACGAACCAAATGGCTTCAGACCAGACATTATGCAAATGTTGGTTGATATGAAACCTAAATTTTTGCGCTTTCCAGGGGGTAACTACCTTGAAGGACCATTGATCACAGATGCTTTTCCATGGAAACAAACTTTAGGTCCAATCGAAACCAGGCCGGGCCATAAAGGTTCGTGGGGTTATCGTGCATCGGATGGTTTGGGATACCTCGAGTTTTTAAAATGGTGTGAAGATATTGGAGGGGAGGCAGTGCTGGGAGTATATGCCGGTTATTCTTTAAATGGGGATCATATTGATGCTGGCTCATTGCTTCAACCCTATGTAGATGATGCATTAGATGAAATTGAGTACGCAATAGGAGATGTGACTACTTATTGGGGAGCTAAACGTGCGGCGGACGGCCATCCGAAACCGTTCAAGCTGACTTATGTAGAAATAGGCAATGAAGACTGGTTTGACAGATCAGGTAGTTATGACGGCAGGTTTACACAATTCAGGGAAGCCATAGAAAAAAAATACCCGCAATTGATCTGCATTTCAACTATTGCTGATGCACAATACCCGACTCAAAAAGTAACATCGGGGAAAAAACCGGCGGTACTCGATGAGCATTATTACCGAAACTCATGGGCCATGTGGGAAAACGCCTCTCAGTATGATAAATATGATCGCAACGGACCTAAAATATTTGTTGGAGAATGGGCTACCCGTGAAGGCGCACCCACCACTAATTTAAATGCAGCGTTAGGCGATGCTGCATGGATGACAGGCATGGAACGTAATTCAGACTTGATAATCATGTCATGTTATGCGCCTCTTTTTGTCAATGTCAATACAAATACAGCTACCGCTCCCAAAGCATGGCAATGGGATTCGGACCTGATTGGTTATAACTCAATGAGCAGTTATGGTTCACCGGCCTATTATGTACAGAAATTATTCAGCAATTATTTGGGTAATAAAATTGTGCCGGTGACAGCAGAAAATATTCCCACTCAACCCCGCCCACTCACCCGAAGAGATAGTACAGATGGAATTAAAATTGCCCCACTTGTTCCCACTGTATTTTATTCTGCCACAAAAGATGAAAAAACAGGGATTGTCTATCTCAAAGTTGTAAATACAATGGGCAAAAAGCAATCCATAACTATAAACCTGAAAGGTGCAGCCAAAGTATCGCCAAACGCTACACTGATAGTGGTAAAAGGACAAAAGCCCGAGGATACTAATTCCATCACTGATCCTGAGAAAATAGCGCCGGTAACATCGACGGTAAATGGAATTAAGCCGGTATTTACCAGAACACTTGATCCTTATTCTGTAAACATATTACAAATACAAACCGGACAGTAGGATTTTATGAGTCAATTTTCTGATCATATATACTAGCGACTATAAAAAACAACAGTCTCATTTAGATATGGAATTTTGAACACTTATTTACAAATTCAAAGGCTCATGTACGATTGTTCAACTATCTCAACCAAATATTATGAAGAAAACTTCTTTTTTGCTGATTTTACTTTCAACTGCATTCCCCGGACATACACAAGAAACCAAAGCAGGGACCGGGACCATTGAATTCATTTCAAAAAAACTTTCCAAACTCATAAATAAAGATGCAAAGGTTGAAACAGTTGCGACAGGCTTTCAATTTACAGAAGGTCCGTTGTGGGTTGAAAAAGAGCAAATGCTTTTGTTTTCCGACGTACCCGGTAACATTGTCTACAAGTGGACCGAAGCCAAAGGAAAAGAATTGTACCTGCAACCGGGCGGTTATACGGATACAGTAAAACGTGGAGGGTTCATGGGGCCTAACGGACTTGTTCTTTCACATGATGGGAAATTATTGATTTGCCAACATGGTGATAGAAGAGTAGCAATGATGGATGCACCTCTTAATGCACCAATGATAAGGTTTGTTACCATTGCAGGGGCATATGATGGGAAAAGACTTAACAGTCCGAATGATCTGTTTCTTGCAAAAAATGGTGACCTATATTTTACCGATCCCTCCTACGGTTTTGAAAGAGGCGATCGCGATCCAAAAAAAGAACTGGCTTACCAGGGTGTCTATAAATTAGACAAAGCAGGAAAAATTACTTTGTTAATTGATTCTATAGAGTCGCCAAACGGAATCGGAATTATGCCCGACGGCAAAACGCTGCTTGTTTCCAATTCTGATAACAGGAAGAAAGTATGGTATAGATATGATATTACTTCGAGTGGCACTTTATCAAACGCAACAATTTTTTATAATGCAAGTAGCGAAAAAGCCGCAGGCCTTTGTGATGGTTTTAAGATTGACAATAAAGGCAACATATTTGCCGCTGGCCCTGGTGGGATTTGGATATTTACCAAGACAGGCGAATTAATAGGGAAGATAAAAATTAACGGAGTAACTGCCTCTAATTGTGCACTAACTCCTGATGGGAGTACCATTTATATAACGGCTACCCAATACTTACTTAGAGTGAAAATGCGATAATTTATGATCGTGGTTCTGGACCAGTTCTCAAAACACTAAAAATGGCGCAATCCGAGGTGAACATGAATTGTGGTGCCTAAACAGCTTTGCTGCAGACGATTTAAACATGAAAAAACCGACTGTTCAATAAAAATTCAACAACATTCAACTCAACTGTTATGAAGATTAAATTAATGCTAACCTCTGCTTTTATAATTACGGCAGTGGCATCTTTTTCCCAGGATAAAAAATTTTACATCTTTCTTTGCTTCGGTCAATCAAACATGGAAGGCAATGCAAGAATTCGGCCCCAGGATACCGTTGATGTTGACCCGCGTTTCCGGGTATTGCAAGCAGTTGATTGTCCCGATCTTAAGCGTACGAAAGGCAATTGGTATACTGCTGTACCACCATTGAGCAGGTGTAAAACCGGTCTTACGCCTGCCGATTATTTTGGCAGGACACTGGTAGCTAATCTGCCAAAAGATGTTCGAGTTGGTATTATTAATGTCTCTGTAGGCGGTTGTAAGATTGAATTGTTTGATAAAGACAATTATCGGTCTTATGTAAGTACTGCACCACAATGGATGATAGGTATGATTAATCAATACGATGGCAATCCTTATGGCCGGTTGGTGGAGCTGGCGAAGATTGCACAAAAGGATGGCGTTATTAAAGGCATATTATTACACCAGGGTGAATCAAACCCAAATGATTCTCTCTGGACAAAAAAAGTAAAAGTCGTATATGATAATTTACTAAAAGACCTCCACCTTAAAGCAAAAAAAGTTCCATTGCTTGCAGGTGAGACGGTGAATGCGGACCAGGGCGGTATTTGCGCAGGTATGAATAAGATTATTGCCACCTTGCCGCAAATGATTAAGAATTCTTACGTAATATCATCTGCTGGTTGCCCCGATGCTCCGGATAACCTGCACTTCACTGCAGAAGGTTACAGGATGCTGGGGATAAGGTATGCTGAACAAATGCTTACACTGCTGGGAGTTAGAAAGTAAGCAAATCGATATGAAATGAATTTTCACAATGCCTGGGCCCTTTTTAAAGAATAAGAAGCCAGCGATAAATATTCTTTAGTTGTTACAGGTAATTTGACTGATAAGAATAATAACAGAAGCGAGACACGCTTTTGTTATTTGGTTTAATTATAGCCCCATGTATCCAGGCTTTAACGTTCCAACTCTAACAGGAATTTGGTCTTTTAATAAAGTTATTCAAAGAATGGAACATTGGGTGTTGCATATTTTTTCAACCCTTCTTCGTTGATCTCCACTCCAATTCCTGGCTTGTCTGATACAACCAAAAATCCTTTCTCAATAAAAGGCTTATCGTATTTAACAATATCTTTCCATTTGGGTTCTGTATCGGATGCGCTTTGCCATTCGAGAATATGGAAATTAGGGACTGAAGCGCAAACATGCGCAGTGGCCATCGCTCCAAGAAATGAACCCACCATGTGAGGTGAAAAAGGCGTGTAGTAGGCGTTTGCAATATTTGCAATACGCTGCCCTTCGCCCAGACCACCACATTTCTGAAGATCCGGCATTATTATATCTATTGCTGCCTCTGATAATAAACGTGTATATCCATAAGTCAGATAAAAATTTTCCCCTCCACAAATAGGGGTGCTTGTTTCTTGCGTGATAGTTTTATATACATCGACATTATCGGCAGGAACAGGCTCTTCCAGCCACATGAGATTTAGAGGTTCCATCACTTTTGCCACCTTTCTTCCCGTCGGTGCATCATAACGTCCATGCATGTCCACACAAATATCAATATGAGGACCAACTTCTTTCCGGGCAGCGGCAATGGAATTATACATTCTTTCTATTTCGGCATTGCTGGCAGTCCAGTTCCACCTGTCAAATTTGTTGGGATCGTTTGCTTCGTCAATATCAAATTTTATGGCGGTATATCCCCTGTCAATGGCAGCTCTCGCCACTTTCGCATATTCTTCAGGTTTAGGATTGCGAACGGAATATAACTGGGTATCGCAATAAACTCTCACTTTATCACGAAATTTTCCCCCCAATAATTGATAAATAGGTAAGCCTAGTGCTTTTCCGCACAGATCCCACAGTGCAGCATCAAAAGCGCTTAGCACAGCTACATACATGCCTGATTGTGCACCGCCAAAAAAAGCTTGTTTGCGGAATTGCTCAAAAATGACGTTTGGAGATAAGGGACTTCTCCCGTTTAGTTGCCTGCCAAGACGTTGAACTAAATAATAGGTTCCCCCAATGGCGTCTACGGCTTCGCCATAGCCCACGATATCCTGGTTCGTAGAAATTTTTACAAATAAGCCGCCTCCTGAATAAGCACACCTAACATCAGTGATTTTTAAATCGGAGGGCGGAGAAGGTTTAGGTGTTTTATCAATTGCTTCCGTGAGACCCTGTCCGAAAGTTGACAAAGATGCAAAAGGCGTCATAGCTGCAGCCACAGCTGCTTTTGTTATGAATGATCTTCTTGAATTTTTCATCTTGTTATATTTTATTTTCCCATTATTAAAAAAGTAAAAAATGATAGTTAATTACATTTCATTACCAGGTACGGTCCTTAAGATATTCCTGTATCTGTTCTTTTCCGACAGGCAATTCATTAATATGATCATTAAGCCACTTTGAGAAATCTTTTTCTATTTCATCAGTCCAGCGGGCATCAATTTGACCTGCTGTATATTTTCCTTCCCTCAAACGAAGGTGACCGAACTGGTCTCTTAAACGAACGATCTCAGATGTCTTTACAACCCTTTCTGCTAATTGAGGAGGAATAAAAACAACAACTCCCATTTTTCCTAACACAACATCTCCTGGCATTACAGTTACCGTACGGATACGTGTAGGATGATTAATGCCTACTATCATTGTGGTCAAATCTCTATTCTGTCCACCTCCCGGATTGTGATAAGATGGATCATAACTGGTATAATAAGAGGTGAAACCTCCGATTTCCTTTAATCCCTCCAAATCCCGTAGTGCACCATCGTACACAATTCCGTTACCTGTTCTTGCATAGATGGCATTGCCTACATTATCCCCGATAGTAGGCCCATTTTTTTTTGCTCCGAACTGATCAGCTACATATACATCGCCTTTTACCAACATTTCGACAGTCCAAACATTTTGAGATCTTCTTCCTTCCTTTTTTCCTAATGAATCAATTGCCTTCCATACGTCCGGCCGGCCGGGCATAAATGTTGTAGTTACTGCACGGCCACATAATACACTATCAGGATTGATTACTTCCCATCCTTCAGCAATCTGGTACCTGTATCCCGCATTATTCATGGTGGCCCATGCCTCTTCCACACTTACTGCTTTCATCCTGCGGATAATATCATCCGGTACTTTAGGTCTTCCATCGGGAAAACGTTCGCCTTTCCACTCGGGAGTCAAAGAAATAAGTTCTTCCTTACTTATTTGTACCTGCTGGCTATTAGATGGCCGGCCAATGCTAATAGCTACTAAAAAAAACAACAAATACCTGGTCATAGTTATTATGTTTAAAGTGATAAATGACTTTGTAGTTCATCAGTAGATTTCGTTTCTGCTGGTTCATCGCCGGGTGTCCTGTTATGCCACCAGCTTGCCAATGATGAACCTGTTACGTTCATCATAGTTCCGAATATTACAGAAGCCAGGCCCACGGTGGCTATTTTACCCATGCCTTTAGCAAGTGCAGCGGCAAGCCCGGCATTTTGCATACCCACTTCCAAAGCAATTGTCCGACAATCTCTCTCCGGAAACTTCAATAGACGAGCCGACCAATAACCGAGAAAATAACCAGCCATGTTGTGTATGAACGTGGCTACTATCAATAGGCCTCCCACTTTTAACAAATTATCTCTTCCTGCTGCTGTGATAACGAGTAATACCAATGCGATACCTACCATTGAAATAACCGGCATGGCTTTATCTAACCATTTTATTTTTCCCCGGACGATATAGTGAAATGCCAGTCCTGCTGCGATAGGTATTATCACAATCTTTGTGATATCCCAAACCATTGCCCATAGATCTATTGTTATAAAACTACCCCCAAGTAATTTCATCAGCAATGGAGTTAAGAACGGCGCTAATAGTGTAGAGACTGTTGTAACTGAGACCGATAAGGCAAGATTAGCCTTTGCCAGATAGCACATCACATTAGAGGCAAGACCACTGGGGCAACAGCCAATCAAAATAATTCCTGCCGCAACCTCACTGGGAAAATTAAAAAGACGGGCTACTGAAAAACCTACTAATGGCATAATGGTATAATGACATACGATACCAACAATTACTCCCCTGGGCATTCGCATCACCTTTGCAAAATCTTTAAGGCTTAATTCAGTTCCCATTCCAAACATAATCACCTGCAACAGGATTGGAATAAAAAATGAAGCTTCTTTCCCATTAACTGTTTTAAAGTGCTGCGGAAAATACATTGCTAAGGTAGCCACTGCAAGAATCACTACACTGTACCAGTAGCCCTTAAAAAGCTTACTTCCCCTGAATGCAACGGCAAGACTTACAAAAAATAAAGCCAGTAAACATCCTGACCAGTTATGCATTTTCTGGAAAGCGGCAAAAGCAAAAGCCGCTAAAAAAATTATCGCAGCGATATAACAGGTGCTATAAAATGATTTTTTTAAAGTAGCCATGAGTCAGGGTGGTTTTAGAATAAAAAGTTGTGTGTATGAGCTTTACCCGCAAACACCCGGATATAAGGTGCAGTTTTCGCAATTGATAACCCAATCAAATTTTCTAACAGGAATATAATAAAAGCGAAGACACTTCGACCAGATATCATTAAATGAATTCAACCTTATCGAATTACTCTTTTTTAGCGCAAGTTCATTTGTATGCTGAAAATGTTGTAGCTCAGGCAAATTCTCGTGACGCAATAGAAACTGTCTCATCAAGCAATCATTAGCATTTTATGTTTAAGTATTCAAAGGATAAATATCTGGGAAATCAGTTAGTATTTTGTACAATATCCAACATCGCGTTTTATTGGAAGTTTCTTTTGGCAAAGTTTGGATACTTTGTATAAGTGTAAAATTGACGTTTATTGCTGACGTATAGATTTTTAAACACACAAAACGACTGCTTATATGAAAAAAAAATGCATGCTGGCATTTCCGCCAGGCCTTTCAAGATTTTATTTATTGTTCTGTTTTCTGCTTGTTACTGCTTTTTCATTTGGCCAAACAGTAACGGGAACTGTTACCGATGAAAACGGGAAAAAGCTTTCTGCTGTTTCTGTCACAGTGAAAGGAACAGCAGTAGGCACTTCAACAGATGCTGCAGGTAATTTTTCAGTCACTGCTGCATCCAACGCTGTGCTCGTATTCAGTTCGGTTGGATTTACTATGCAGGAAGTACCAGCGAAAGGACGAAACGTGTTGGCGGTGGTATTGTCTACTAATAACCAGGATCTCGGTGAAGTTGTAGTAACCGCATTGGGTATCAGGCGGGAGACAAAGAAACTGGGCTATTCTACTACATCTGTCAATACAGATGAACTGGTTAAGAATAGAACTACCAACGTAGGCGAATCTCTTGAAGGCAGGGTAGCGGGTCTGAATATAACACCTCCGGCTGCCGGTGCCGGTGCCAGTAACCAGATTCGTTTACGTGGACAAGTTGGTTTTGCAGGAGCTACCAATTCCCCCCTTATAGTAATTAATGGCCTTCCAATAAATCAGGATGCCAGGGGAAACGAAGGAAATAACCCATCACGTGACCGCGGGGATGCTCTGAACAACCTTAACCCTGATGATATTGAAAGTATGACCGTGCTGAAAGGAGCTGCTGCCGCTGCGCTTTATGGAGTAAGAGCTGCCGCCGGTGCAATAATCATTACTACCAAGTCCGGCCAAAAAAATCAGGGCATTGGAGTTGATTTTACTTCCAGCTATACTGCTTCGCAGGCTTTGAATTTTATGGACGAAATCACCCAGACTGAATATGGCCAGGGACAAGGCGGTGTTAAGTTCACAACTGCCGGGCAGGTTCAAGGTAATGGTCAGTTTGGCTGGGGTGCAAAATTGGATGGTCAGCCTACCATTAATTTTGATGGGGAAATGAGACCTTATTCTGCTTACCCTAACCAGCTTTATGACTACCTGCAAACGGGAACAAATTTTACCAACACACTTGGATTATCAGGTGGTGGCGCTAACGGAAGTTTCAGGGCATCCATCGGAAACACCGACGCTAAAGGTATTGTACCAGGTAATGAATACAAGAGGACGATCTTTAATATAGGGGTCAGTCAAACCATCGCTAAAAAACTTAAGTTACAGGTGAATGTTAACTATGCAGATGAGGATTATATTAACCCCCCTCAGATAGGTACACAGGGTGATGGCGTTGTAAACTTCTTTAACAGGATGCCTATTTCCGTACCGCTCTCGGCCTATAGAGATCACGCAAAAAATCCGGCTACGGGAGCAGAATGGCAAACTAACGGGTTCATCGGTACAGTTAACAACCCCTACTATCCTTTGCAAAACGGACAAAAATTTAAAGACGACAGAAACCGTCTTCTTGGAACCACTACGTTACGTTGGGACATAACATCCTGGCTCTATTTACAGGGGAGATTCAACTATGACCGTGGTACTAATTACAGCGAGTCTTTTGCGCTGAATGGTACAGGTTCCAACACGGTAATTGCCACGACTACTCCCACCGTTACATACAGGGGTAATTATAATATAAGCCAAACTACCAACACCGATATAAATGCAGACTTTCTCGTTGGCGGCAGCAAACAGTTTGGTAAGTTCTCTGCTGACGCCAGTTTTGGTGGAAATACTTACAGAACAGAGTTCAGGCAGATGGTTCAAAGCGCTACTAATTTTACCGTTCCTAATTTGTATTCCTATAGAAATGGCACTGTCAAGGGCGCAGGAGATGGCTATAATTATAACCAAACCCGCATTAATTCACTCTATGGCCTGGCTGAAATAGGATACAATGGGCTTTTATTCATCAACGCTACAGCAAGAAATGATTGGTTTTCTATACTGAACCCCGCCTATAATAGTAAATTTTATCCCTCTGTATCCGGTAGTTTCGTTTTCTCGGAGTTATTAAAGAATCTGACATGGCTTTCTTATGGTAAACTGAGAGCTTCCTGGGCAGAGGTAGGAGGTGTAGCAGGTGTGGGCCCTTATGATGGCGTTCTTACTTATGGCCTGGGTGCAAATCTATTTAATAGTCAGACTACAGCAAGTGTTAATGGTACAGGGGCCCCTAATCCATCGTTGTCGCCATTTACCGTAACTGAAAAAGAAATAGGATTGGAAACGAGATTGTTCAAAAACAGGTTGCTGGTGGATATTTCCGTATATGATAAAGTAACAACGGACCAAATAGTAGATGTTCCTATTTCCAGTGCATCAGGGTATACCAGTTCAAAACAAAACCTGGCCTCATTAAAGAACAGCGGTTTGGAAACCCTGTTGGAATATAGAGCTGTACAAAACAGAAATTTTAGCTGGACCACTTCCTGGAATAATGCATATTTGAAAACACAGGTCCTCGATGTGGGCAATCCAAGCGGAACAATACTGTTGCTTTATTTTAATGGTACCGGTAATGAGTTTCTCGGAGAAATAAGGTACACAGAAGGTATGGCAATGAACCAATTATATACAAGAACATACAGGAGAAATGTTAAAGGTGAAATTCTCGTAAGTGGCGCTGGTACTACCATTGGTCGCCCGCTTGCATCAAATACAAATCCGCCAGGAATTACAACTGGTTATAATCCTGTGGGAAGTTCTATCCCTAAGTTCACCGGTGGATGGAATAATACTTTCACCTATAAGAATCTGAGTTTGGGAATACTTATTGACTACAAATTTGGAGGTACGGTATTAAGTTCTACGCTTTTGAACATGACAAGACAGGGACATAGTAAATTGTCATTGCAGGGTCGTGAAGGTGGTTATGTATTCCCTGGGATTAATGAAGTCACGGGCCAGCCCAACACTACTGTGATTACTGTTGCAGGTAATGGTTTGCAGAATTTTTGGACAGACTACAGAAACAACCAGATAGGCGATCCTTTTACATTCAAGTCTGATTTCATCAAACTTAGAAACATTTCTTTAGCGTATAATTTTACGGGCCTTATAAACAAGATCGCTTTCCTGAACTTCGTCAAAGGAGTATCATTGTCGGCTGCTTGTCGTAATGTGGCCATAATTCATAAAGATCTTCCGGGTCTTGATCCTGAAGCTATCCAGTCATCCGGGGACATCAGGTCTGGTTATGAGAATTCCTCATTACCCACCACACGTAACTACAATCTTACTTTAAATGTTAAATTCTAACATATGATAAAGATATTTAAACGACTAATCTTTGTGTGCTCCGTTGTCCTTCTTGCGGGATGCGATAAAGATTTTGAAAAAATAAACACCAATCCTTATGCTGTAACGGCAATCGATCCTGCGCTCCTGCTTGCGGGAGCCCAACGAAGCCATATCGGCACATGGAATGCAGAGCATATTATTGTTCAACAATTCGTGGTCCCTTACAACACCGGAGCTAATGACGGTTTTAGCTTCAATTCGAATATTGATGCAAATAGCAATCCCAAATGGGATCAATCATATGCCGGCGGATCAAATGGCAATTCACCGCCAGTCAAAAACCTTATCCAGGCATTGCAACTATTGGGACCCAATACACCCCGTGTTAATTTGAGGAGCATGATCCGGATCTGGAAAGCACAGGTATTTATGGGTTTGGTTGATAACTATGGAGACGTTCCTTACTCTGAGGCTGGAAGGGCGGTTTCAGATGTTATATTTTATCCAAAATATGATGATGATGCGACCATTTACGATGATTTGTACAAAGAGCTCAAAGAATCAGTAGCTGCATTGAGCACTAGTGGTGAATTTATTTCTGCTGATCTTTTTTATGGTGCAAATGCGCAGCCATCAACCAAAACCGGGAATGCTACGGACCAGGTAGCTAAATGGAAAAAATTAGGTAATTCATTATTGTTACGATTGGGAATGCGGTACTCCAAAGTTAATCCTACAAAAGCTGCGACCATTGTAGCAGAAGCATTTGCCGGTGGAGTGATGACTTCAAATGCAGATAATGCGTTTGTCAAAAATGACGGAACAGTCTTTGCACAAGCTGATAATGCGGCATTGCGAAACTTCTCTCATTTTAATTACGCGGCAGAACCTTTTGTCAACCAATTAAAGTCAACCAACGATCCGCGTGGTAAGTTCATGATAGCCCAATATGCGAATCCGGGTTCTATTGCATCCGATCTTAATCCCGATGTTGTTCTGGCCAATCAATATGGCGTTCCTATTGGTGTAACCAGTGACCAGATCCTGGCGCCTGGCAGCCCTTACAGAGGCGGCAGGGGAACAGGGCTTAATTATTCACAGTTTAATGTAAACATAGTTGCCGCACCGGGAGTGCCCGAGTTTTGGGTCACTTATGCGCAAACATCTTTATTGCTGGCAGAAGCAGCAAAGAGAGGCTGGATCCCCGGCGGTGATGTTCAGGCCAAGATATATTACGAAAACGCGATTACTGCTGACATGGCAGCGTATTCACTTTATTCAGGGACCACTCCTATTACTGCCGCTGAAATAACTGCATACCTGACTAACCCAGCAGTAGTGTATACTCCTGTTGATGCACTTAAGCTGATCAACACGCAATACTGGATCGTTAATATCAGGAATGGGACAGAAGCATTTGCGAACTTTAGAAGAAGCGGGTTTCCTGCTTTAACTCCCAATCCTGTTGCTGGAGCTCTTGGCAGTCCTGGTTTTGTAAGGAGGCTTTCTTATCCTGATATCGAAGCATCTGCAAATACAGCAAATTATAATGCTGCTGCTGCTGCCATGGGTGGTGATAAATTAACTTCCAGGGTATTTTGGGATACGCCTTAATTAAGAATTTTAGTAATGCAGAACGGCGTATAAATAAGATGTTTTAAAACCCTTGTCACCGCAAGGGTTTTTACAACTGTATTCATAAAAAAGATCAGAGCGGATTAATAAGTTTAAATGAAGGGTACGATGGGATACATTAACGAATGCATAATTGAAATGGAATAGGTACAACAATTCTTAACGGCTAAAGCAGCATTTATTTCATAAGCAGAAAGACCTTTTGTATCTACATCAGGTCTTTTTTAAAAAAAGTACAATAAATATCTTTTTGCAAGATCAAATAAAAACATCATTTAAGTCCTGTAAAATGAAGCAATAAATTTAAAAACTATCATCAGATGAAAAAAAAATTAAGGAGTCACGATTGGTTTGGCAAAGATGATAAGATGGGATTTGTGCATCGGTCATGGTTCCGCAACCAGGGCTATCCCGATGATTATTTTCGTGGGCGTCCCGTTATTGGTATTTGCAATACCTGGAGTGAATTGACTCCGTGCAATGGGCATCTCCGCGATTTTGCAGAAATAGTAAAGCGGGGTGTAATAGAAGCTGGTGGCTTTCCATTGGAGTTTCCGGTTACCTCGCTGGGCGAAACAATCATGAAGCCCACCACTATGTTATTCAGAAATCTTGCCAGCATGGATACAGAAGAAAACATCCGTGCCAATCCTATTGATGGTGTGGTGTTATTGACTGGTTGCGACAAAACAACACCGAGCACAGTAATGGGTGCCTGCAGTGTCGATTTGCCAACCATTGTTGTCCCGGGCGGCCCCATGCTAAATGGGAGATTCAAAGGTGAATGTTTAGGCTCAGGCTCATTCACCTGGATGGTAAAGGAAAAAACATTGAATGAAAATTATACAGCAGAAGATATTTTAGAAGCGGAAATAGGCTCCGCCAGGAGCCAGGGCCATTGCATGAGTATGGGCACTGCGTCTACCATGGCTTGCATGGTAGAATCTCTAGGACTAACGTTACCTGGCGCGGCTACTATACCTGCGGTTGACGCGAGAAAGAAAGTAATGGCGCAACTGAGTGGCAGAAGAATTGTAGAAATGGTAAAAGAAGATTTGAGGCTGTCAAAAATTCTTACCCGAAAAGCTTTTGAAAATTCGATCGTTGTAAATGCGGCAGTTGGGGGCTCTACAAATTTTCTTATTCATCTACTGGCTATAGCCGGAAGAATTGGTGTGGAATTAAACCTGGAAGACTTCGATAAAATTGGTAGCAGGATTCCATTGTTGGTTAACCTAAAGCCATCAGGCGAATTTTTAATGGAAGATTTCTATTATGCTGGCGGATTACCAGTGGTCATAAATGAAATAAAAAAATATTTACACACCGAAGCAATTACAGTTAATGGAAAATCAATTGATGAGAATTATAATAATTTAGTTTGCTATAACCGGGAGGTAATTGCTACTATTGAGCAACCATTACAACATAATGCCGGGATTGCTGTGCTAAAAGGGAATCTATGTGTGGACGGTGCCATTATTAAGCCATCGGCAGCATCGAAAGAATTGATGAAACACCGTGGTCGGGCAGTGGTATTTGAAACAATGGAAGATTATCACGCACGGATTGATGACCCCGATCTTGATGTTGACGAAACCTGTGTAATCGTTTTGAAAACAGTAGGCCCGGTCGGGTATCCCGGAATGCCGGAAGTTGGTAATGTGGATCTACCCGAAAAATTATTGCGCAAAGGAATAAAAGACATGATAAGGATATCTGATGGAAGAATGAGTGGTACTGCTGCCGGCACAGTAGTTCTACATGTGTCTCCCGAATCCGCCATCGGCGGTACGTTAGCACTGGTAAAAGATGGTGATATGATTGAACTTGATGTGGAAAAAAGAAAGTTGCATCTTGACATCAACGATGAAGAATTACAAAAAAGAAAAGCAGCTTGGATAGCACCATCACCAATGACCGCAAGAGGGTATGTAAGATTATATATTAACCATGTACAGCAGGCACACCTTGGTGCAGATCTCGATATTTTACAGGGCGGTTCAGGCGATGTGGTAACAAGGGACCTGCATTAATCGTTTAAAACGATTGTTGAAACAAATGCGTGGATCATTAAGAAAAGATAGAATTGATTAGGGAATAAATAATTATAAAGAGAAAGTTTTACCCAGAAATGAAACCAGTTTTCATAATAATTTTTTTCATCATCGCTGTTAGCTTCAGTGGTAAAGCACAAACATGGCAAAAAACAAATACGGGTATAAAAACAAGTATAAATAACGTGGATGTTGAAATTCAATTTTACACCGCTTCAACAGTAAGAATAATCAAGTCTCCCGGTGGAACTTCTTTTACTAAAAAAAGCCTGTCCGTTATTGCGATGCCCGAAAAAGTAAATTTTAGTGCAAAACAGAAATCGGATGTGCTTATACTAAAAACTGAAAATCTAAGTGTCCAATATTACCTTACATCAGGAGAAATACATTTTCTTGATAAGGCTGGCATCGTTCTTTTAAACGAAAAAGAAAATGGTACCTTCTTCAAACCTTTTAATGATGCAGGCACCAGCACCTACAGCGTTTTCCAGGCATATGCTTTAGATCCGGATGAGGCCATCTATGGTTTGGGCCAGCAACAGGCAGGAAAAATGGTGCAACGAAACCTCAAGCTGAATATGATACAAAGCAATACCAGCGATTATGTTCCTTTTTTTCAGTCGGTTAAAGGTTACGGGGTATTCTGGGATAACTATTCGCCAACTCAATTTATCGATAGCGTCGCAAGTACCTCTTTTAAATCCGATGTTGGAGATTGCATTGATTATTATTTTATGTACGGGGGTAATGCAGATGGAGTGATTGCATGTATGCGTGAGCTGACAGGCCAGGTTCCTATGTTTCCTTTATGGACTTATGGTTTCTTTCAAAGCAAGGAACGTTATAAAAGCCAGGACGAGTTATTGGATGTGGTTAAAAAATATCGTGAATTAAAAGTACCGCTTGATGGAATCATACAGGACTGGCAATACTGGGGCAACAACTACCTCTGGAATGCCATGGAGTTTCTGAATGTCGAATTTCCTAATCCGCAAAAGTGGGTGAATGATATACACAATCTGAAAGCTCATCTCACTATTTCTATTTGGAATTCATTTGGACCTCAAACAAAACAATACAGGGAGCTGGATAAAATTGGAGCATTAATGAATTTCAGCACGTGGCCGCAATCGGGCTCGGAAAAATGGCCGCCTATCCGCGATTATCCTTCGGGTGTAAAAGTGTATGACCCTTATAATCCTGCAGCCCGTGATATTTACTGGAAATATTTGAAAGCTCTTCTATCCTACGGCATAGATGGATGGTGGATCGATTCTTCTGAACCAGACCATCTTGATTTTAAACCTGCGGACCTGGATAATAAAACTTATCTCGGATCATTCCGGAAAGTACGGAATGCTTTTCCGTTGATGACTGTTGGCGGTGTGTTTCAGCACCAGCGCGCCGTTGATTCCAGTAAAAGAATTTTTATTCTTACACGTTCCGCATTTGCAGGCCAGCAACGTTATGGTGCTAATACATGGTCGGGTGATGTTACTGCATCATGGACAGCATTGCGAAATCAAATTTCTGCAGGATTGAATTTCTCATTGACAGGTATTCCTTACTGGAACAGCGATATCGGCGGATTTTTTCTTACAAGGTTTCGCAGAAAATTAGAAGACCCGGAGTATCGTGAATTGTATGTTCGTTGGTTGGAGTTTGGTGCTTTTTGTCCCATGATGCGTTCACATGGTGAGGGTGCTCCGAGAGAAATTTACCAGTTTGGTACAAAAGGAACTAAATATTATGATGCAATTGAAAAGTATATCACCCTGCGTTACCATTTATTACCTTATATCTATTCTACTTCCTGGGATGTTACGGCTAATCAATCCAGCATGATGCGGGCATTGATGATGGATTTTTCCCATGATAAAAATGCCTTGGACATTAACGATGAGTATATGTTTGGTAAATCGGTTTTGGTAAGCCCTGTTGCGACTGCTATGTATATAAAGCCTGCTGTTAATGGAAGAGATACAATACAAGTGGAAGATTTCAGCGCCGTTAAATCAAAGGAAACTTATTTGAATCAAAGGAAACTTATTTGCCGGCCGGTAGTGACTGGTACGATTTCTGGACCGGTGAAAAATTAGTGGGTGGAAATAAAGTAAGCAGGCAAACTCCCCTTGATATTATACCTCTTTATATAAAAGCAGGTTCCATTATCCCTATTGGGCCTGATGTTCAATATGCCGAAGAGAAAAAGTGGGATATTCTTGAGATACGAATCTATCCCGGAGTTAACGGAAGATTTGTGTTGTACGAGGATGAAAATGACAACTACAACTACGAAAAAGGAATATACTCCACTATTACTTTTAGTTGGGATGATAAAAAGAAAATGTTGACGATTGGGGATAGGAATGGTTCGTTTCCGGGAATGCTGGATAGTAGGAAATTTAATATTGTTGTAGTCAGCGCAACCAAAGGTGGCGGAGAAAATATGATCGCACAACCTGATAAGGAAATAACTTACACAGGAAAAAAATTAGCAATAAAATTTTAGTAGAATTTTTAAGAACAAATATTAAGAACATGCTAAATAAAAATAAAGTCTGTAATAGATTATTAATATCGTCATTGCTGATAGGTAGCAATTTTATTTCGATAGCACAGGTGGATACTATCTCGTTAAAGAAGACCTTGCCAAAGGAAGGAAAAATGGAGCACAATAAACCGAAAGGAAAAGGATGGGTTAACCTGTTACAGTCACCGACAGAATGGAATTTTGAAAATAATTTCTGGCAGTTTACCGATTCATCCTTTCATGGAGAAATGGGAAGGGAAACGGAGCATCATCACAGTTATACCAAAAAAACGTACAGAGATTTTGAATTAAATGTGATGATAAGAATGGTCGGAGATTCCAATGCCAACTCCGGTGTATGTGTTCGTATCAATCCAACAAATTACGATAATGCTCCCGGCTACCAGGTCGATATGGGTAAAGGATATTGGGGGTCACTTTGGGAAGAACGCCGGGCAAGTATGGTGCAGAAATATCCGGATGCCCTGGTAAAAAACCTGGTTCACCAAAATGGCTGGAACCACTACTACATTATTGTGAAAGGACATCACATACAGGCATGGCTGAATGGAGTAAAGACAATTGATATTGTTCATGACGCAGGCTTTTTAGAAGGTAGTATTGGCTTCCAGCTTTGTCATTATCATAGCCAGACTGCGGTAGATATAAAGTCTTTATATATCCGGGAATTGTAGCAAATCAGCGACGCTGCTAAAACAGTTTATCTGCCTGGTATAAATTGGAACAAATAATAACAATAAAATGAAATTAAAACTATTTCTTGTAGTTACCGCATTAAGCAGTTTTTCAGTAAATATAACAACGGCGCAAAATCCGATCATTAAAGACATTTTTACTGCAGACCCTGCACCAATTGTATATCATGATACCGTTTTTTTATACACAGGACATGATACTGCTTCCGTAACGGCAACCAATTACAAGATGCCCGACTGGCATGTGTTTTCTTCGACCGATATGGTAAACTGGAAAGACTATGGCGCACTGCTTTCGCCGCACACTTTTTCCTGGGCTACAGGAGATGCATATGCCGCACAGTGTATTGAAAGAAACGGAAAATTCTACTGGTTTGTGTCGACGTTTCATAAAAAAGATAGTATCAGTAATGGAGGAGCTGCCATAGGCGTAGCAGTTTCTGACAGGCCAACCGGTCCATTTGTTGATGCTATCGGCAAGGCACTTACGATAAATGAAATGACCACTGATATGAAATATGGCTGGGATGATATTGATCCAACAGTATTTATTGACGATGATGGGCAGGCTTATTTGTTCTGGGGCAATGGTAGCTGCAAATGGGTAAAGCTGAAAAAAAATATGATTGAACTGGATGGCCCTATTACTACTTTCAAGCCGCTTCATTATATAGAAGGACCCTGGGTTTATAAACGCAAAGGATTGTATTACCTGGTATATGCGAGCGCTGGAACAAAACCAGAAATGATTGAATATTGCGTGGCGACAAATCCGGCTGGTCCGTGGGAATACAAAGGGATCATCCAGGAGAATGTACCTAACAGTTTTACTACCCATCCCGGCATAGTCGATTATAAAGGCAAATCGTATTTCTTTTATCATAATGGCTCTTTACCAACCGGTGGCAGCTACCGCCGTTCCATTTGCATAGATTATATGTACTACAATCCCGATGGTACCATTCAAAAAATCATTCAAACGACTACGGGGGTAGAACCGGTAGCGACAGGTAAAAAAAAGAAGAAGAAAAATAAAGGATAATGAAAGTGAAACTAAAAGTGGTCAGCCATGTCTTGACACTGTTGCCCTTTTTGATCTTATCAGCGACAGTTGTTCATGCGCAAAATAATACAGCACTAAAATTATGGTATAATAAACCTTCCGGAAGAGTGTGGGAAAATGCATTGCCCATTGGCAACGGCAGACTAGGTGCAATGATTTACGGCAATGTCGACACTGAGACCATACAGTTAAATGAGCACACTTTATGGAGTGGAGGACCTAACCGTAATGATAATCCTTTGGCATTGGATTCTCTTACTTTGATCAGGCGGCTAATATTTGAAGGAAAGAGAAAAGAAGCAGAAAGAGTTGTCAATAATGCAATCATTACTAAAAAATCTCATGGTCAAAAATTTGAACCCTTAGGCAGCCTTCGACTTGCATTCGATGGGCACGCTAACTTTTCGGATTATTATAGAGAACTGGATATTGAAAGAGCTACTACTAAAACGTCTTATACCGTTAATGATATAACCTATACACGTGAAGCATTGGCTTCTTTTCCTGATCGTGTAGTTGTTATGCGGCTCACGGCGAGTAAACCGGGCAATATTTCTTTCACAGCTTTTTTTACAACACCTCAAAAAAGAGCAACTATTAAAACAATCCCGGTTGCTACCGGGACGAAAGAACTGACAATCTTCGGAACCAGTTCCGATCATGAGACCGTAAAAGGCATGGTGAATTATAAAGGTATTGTACGCATGAAACTTGAAGGTGGCACACTAACTGCAAACGATACTTCTCTTTTCATTAAAAATGCCGACGCCGTAACAATCTATATTTCGATTGCTACCAATTTTAATAACTATCACGATATTAGTGGCGATGAAAATAAAAGAGCTGCGGATTATTTGAATAAAGCTTATCCAAAATCTTTTGATGCAATTTTATCTGCTCATGTTACTGCTTACCAAAAGTATTTTAATCGTGTAAAATTGGATTTGGGAATAACTAATGCAGCCAATCTTCCAACAGATGAACGGTTAAAAAATTTTAACTCAACCAATGACCCTTCATTTGTAACATTGTATTATCAATTTGGCCGCTATCTATTAATTTCTTCATCGCAACCTGGGGGGCAGGCTGCAAACCTACAGGGAATATGGAATGATAAGATCAATCCGCCATGGGATAGTAAATACACCATTAACATCAACGCGGAAATGAATTATTGGCCGGCTGAAAAAACAAATCTCGCGGAACTTCATGAGCCGTTTATTCAAATGGTAAAAGATATGGCCGTAACAGGACAACAAACTGCAAAAGATATGTATGGTGCAAGGGGCTGGGTAGCCCATCATAACACAGATATATGGCGGGCTACCGGAGCCATTGATGGCGCCAACTGGGGTGCATTTAGTGCATCCGGTGGATGGATGAGCCAACATCTTTGGGAGCATTATTTATATAGCGGCGATAAAAATTTCCTTGCTTCCATTTATCCTTTACTAAAAGGTGCATCAATTTTTTATGTTGATTATTTGGTTGTACATCCCCAATATCACTGGTTGGTGGTTAACCCTGACGAGTCTCCCGAAAATACCCCAAAAGCGCACCAGGGTTCCGCTCTTGATGCAGGTGTAACCATGACGAACCAAATTCTCTTTGAATTATTCAGTTCAACTATAAAGGCAGCAAAAATTTTAAAAAAAGATGCTGCGTTTGCTGATACATTAATGCAAGTTCGAAGCCGTTTGGCACCAATGCATATTGGCCAATATGGCCAATTGCAGGAGTGGCTGGATGACATTGACGATCCAAAAGATAATCATCGCCACATTTCTCATCTCTATGGCCTGTTTCCTTCCAATCAAATATCACCATACCGCACTCCCCAATTATACAATGCAGCAAAAACTACATTAATACAACGTGGTGATGTATCAACAGGTTGGAGTATGGGTTGGAAAGTAAACTGGTGGGCAAGATTGTTGGATGGTAATCACGCATACAAATTGATACGAAACCAGCTCTCCCCGGTAAATACAACCGGTACACGATATGATGCTGGTGGCGGCACGTATAATAATCTTTTTGATGCGCATCCGCCTTTTCAAATTGATGGCAACTTTGGTTGTACTTCGGGCATCACCGAAATGTTGATGCAGAGTGCTGACGGCGATATTCATTTACTTCCTGCTATTCCTGACGAATGGTCAACTGGTAGCGTTAAAGGATTACGGGCAATAGGCGGTTTTGAAATTGTATGCATGGAATGGAAAGATTTCAAAGTGACAAAGCTTATAATAAAATCAAACCTGGGCGGCAACCTCCGGTTGAGAACACCGAATGCACTTAAACTGACCAACGGTATTTTGAAAAATGCGACAGGTGAAAATTCAAACCCATTTTACCAGGTAACAGCAACGCCCGATCCAATTGTTTCGTCAAAAGCAATGTCATCAAAGCCTGAACTGAAAAAAACTATCGTGGTTGACTTACTAACAATGCCAGGAAGAACATACACACTAGTAATTAAGTAATGAAAAAATATATTATACGATCCATAACTTTTGCGGCTATCCTTTTTGTTGGCTTTCTACATGGCCAGGAAAACCAAACAGCAAAAAACCCGGTAATTTTTGCTGATGTTCCCGACATGTCTATGATCCGTGTGGGTAATACCTATTATATGAGCAGCACCACTATGCATATGAGTCCGGGTGTACCAATTATGAAGTCAAACGATTTAGTAAACTGGAAACTGGTTAGTTATGCTTACGACACATTGATTGCTAATGATGCAATGAATCTTACCAATGGTAAAAGCGCATATGGCAGAGGTTCATGGGCAAGTTGTATCCGCTATCACAAAGGCACTTTCTACGTTAGCACGTTTGCCCAAACTTCCGGCAAAACGCATATATATACAACAAAAAATATTGAAAAAGGGCCCTGGAAAGAGGTTTCGTTTGCCCCCGCATATCATGATCATTCTTTGTTCTTTGACGATGATGGCCGTGTTTATTTGATCTATGGGGTAGGCAAACTTAAGTTAGTTGAATTAAACGAAGACGTCACCAAAGTAAAACCGGGTACAACTGAACAAATTATTATTGAAAATGCAAGTGCGCCTGCAGGAACTAATATTAATCTTCAGGCAGAAGGCTCGCAGCTTTTCAAAATCAATGGTAAATATTATTTATTCAACATCACATGGCCACGTGGTGGCATGCGTACAGTTGTCATTCACCGTGCGGACAAAATTACCGGACCCTGGGAAGGCAAACTTGGTCTTCAGGATTTAGGTGTGGCACAAGGTGGATTAATCAATATGCCCAATGGGAATTGGTATGCTTATCTCTTTCGTGACTATGGGGCAGTTGGCCGCATACCTTATTTAGTGCCTGTTAAGTGGGAAGATGGCTGGCCAGTATTAGGCACAAATGGTAAAGTGCCGGAAACTCTTGATTTACCCGCAGGCAAAGGATTAATCCCGGGCATCGTGGCACCAGATGAATTTACACGGAAAAAAGGACGACCCGCTTTACCATTGGTTTGGCAGTGGAATCATAACCCTGATAATAATTTATGGTCGCTGAAAGAAAGAAAAGGTTTTCTACGATTAAAAACAGGAAGGCTTGATACTTCGTTCTTATTCGCCAGGAATTCATTAACCCAACGTACCATCGGACCATTGTGTACTGGCTCAACCTCGTTGGATGTATCCAGCATGAAAGATGGGGATTTTGCCGGGCTCGGACTTCTCCAAAAAAATTATGGATTGGCAGGAGTTAGGATAAATGGAAATAGCAGGACAATTGTAATGATTAATGCCAGCACAGGAAAAGGTGAAGAGGTGGCGGCCATTCCGCTTACCCAAAACATTGTTTTCTTTAAAGCGGAATGCAATTTCACGAATAAAAAAGATACAGCTAATTTCTTTTACAGCCTGGATGGCAACAACTGGACGGCACTGGGGACACCGCTAAAAATGGCCTATACCATTCCGCAATTCATGGGTTACCGTTTTGCATTATTTAATTACGCTACTAAAAATACAGGAGGCTTTGCTGATTTTGATTATTTCCATATCAACGCAAACATTTCAGGGCAAAAATAAAAATTAAAAAAAATACGAATCTATTTCCATTGCTGTTAATAATTCAACACAGTTTTTATAACTAATTTTTTCAACAGATAAAATAAATACCAGACAAACCATATGATTAAAAAAATATATCAGAATTGCCTGTTACCTGTTATGGTAGTTGCGCTTTTGGTAAACTACACATCGGCGCAAAATCCCATTATAAGAAACCAGTTTACTGCTGATCCGTCAGCGCGGGTATTTGGAGACAGGGTCTATGTGTACCCATCGCATGATATCCTTGCTACAGAAGGTAAAGGTCGTGTAGGCTGGTTTTGCATGGAAGATTACCATGTATTTTCGTCCTCCAATCTTTCTGACTGGACAGATCATGGTATGATTGTTACCCAAAACACAGTACCATGGGTAAGACCAAATAGCTACAGCATGTGGGCACCGGACTGTATCGAACGGAATGGTAAATATTATTTCTATTTTCCCACTGCCGCAAAAGATACTGTTACTTATGGACGGGGATTTACAATAGGTGTTGCAGTGGCCGACAAACCGGAAGGCCCTTTTACGCCCGAGGCAACACCTATCAAAGGAGTTCGGGGTATTGATCCCAATGTATTTTTAGATAAGGACGGGCAGGCCTATCTCTATTGGTCGGCAGGAAATATTTATGTGGCAAAATTGAAATCAAATATGCTGGAACTTGATTCAGAAGTTAAAACGCTGGGTGATCTGCCGTCAAAGGGACTGAAAGAAGGACCTTATATGTTTGAAAGGAACGGCATCTATTATTTAACCTATCCTCATGTAGAGAACAAAACTGAACGCCTGGAGTATGCCATAGGAAATAATCCATTGGGACCGTTTAAAGTAACCGGTGTTATTATGGATGAATCTGAATCGGGTTGCTGGACGAATCACCATTCAGTTATTCAATTCAGGAATCAATGGTATTTGTTTTATCATAATAAAGATTATTCTCCACGGTTTGATAAAGCCCGTTCAATACGAGCCGATAGTTTATCATTCAATGCAGATGGTACGATCAAAAAAGTAATACCAACATTGAGGGGAATTGGAGTAACCAATCCAGGCAAAGAAATACAGATTGATCGCTATAGCGCAATTAGCCCTGAGGGAACTTCTACCGACTTTATTGATACTACCAACAGGTTCCTGGGTTGGAAAACTGTTTTTAATAAGCCAGGTGCATGGGTTCAATATAATACGGTTGATTTTGGAAAAACAGCATTTAAAAATTTATTGGTAAGCGCTATATCGGAAACCGGCGGTACTTTACAAATACGCACCGGCAGCGTCGATGGAACTGTTGTTGCCCAAGTGAAGATCCCAAAAACCAGTGAATGGAAACAGGTAAAGGCAACGGTGCTGAAGTTTCCGAAGGGAGTTCAAAATTTGTTTGTATTGCTGAAGGACGACAAGCAGGTAGCGGTGGACTGGATACGGTTTGAGTAAATATCAACAGCAAATACATCAACCGAAATAATAGTCAGCCAATTTTAAGTAACCAGTAAATTGCTCTTTATGAAAAAAATATTTTTCTGTTTGTTAATGGCGCTTCCGGGCTTCATTCATGCTCAAAATGCAAAAATTAAAATTGATGTCGAAAGAGCAATCGGCGAAATCGACCCGAAAATTTACGGGGTATTTATGGAGCCGATCCAGATCAGTGGCCGGAGAGGATTACCTGATTCTCCCCAGGTTAATACACTCTACGGAAACCTCTACGATCCAACTTCTCCGTTAGCGGATGAGAATGGTTTTAAGAAAAATTATATTGACGCAATGAAAGAATTAAAAATTACCAATATCCGCTGGCCCGGTGGCAATTTTTTAATGGGGTATAACTGGCAGGATGGAATAGGACCGAAAGATAAACGGCCAGTGCGTATTAATATGGCCTGGGGAGGCATAGATAATAATCATGTGGGCACAGATGAATGGTTTGCCTTAAACAAAGCCATCGGTAGTGAAAACATAGTAGCCGTCAATCTTGGGTTGGGTACAATACAGGATGCTGCATATTGGCTGGAATATTGTAATTATCCCAAGGGAACTTATTATTCTGACCTGCGGGCAAAAAACGGCCATCCTGCCCCTTATAACGTAAAGATCTGGGACCTTGGAAATGAAGTGGATGGAAAGCCATGGGAACTGGGTCATAAAAATGCAGAAGACTATATTGAAGTGGCAAGAGAAGCTGCCAAAGCGATGAGTGCAGTTGATAAGAACATTGAATTGGTGGGTTGCGGTTCATCCTGGTATAGTAAAAATGAATGGGACAACTGGAACAGAAAAATATTAATGGGTATTGGAGATAAAATAAAATACCTGTCGATACACAGTTACTGGGAAAGTTCACCGGACTATTACACACATATGGGGGATGGAGCCATGATTTTTGATGACAGGATAAAAATTACCGCCGGGGAAATTGAAGCCGTGTCCAATACGCAGGGGTTTAAAAACCCGATCTATCTTTCAGTAGATGAGTGGGGATCTTTTGGAAGAAATTTCATGAACATTTTGCCCGTAGCGCAATCGTTCAATTCTTTCATACGCCATGCCGATGTGGTGAAAATGGGTAATTTCACCATGCTCACTTCTCTACTTTCCAGTGATTCAAAGAAAAACACGTTTAAATCGCCTTTGTTTTACCTTTTCAAAGCCTATTCTACCAATTGCCGCGGAACTTCTGTTGATACGTATGTAAATTGTGACACTTTTAATACGGAGAAATATAAGGGCATCCCTTATCTTGATGTAGCAACAACTTATTCCAAAGAAACCAATACAGTATTTATTAATGTTGTAAACAGGCATAAAGAAAAAGCTATTACAACAGACATTGTGAATGCATCGGGTGACTTTTCAGGTAAAGCCGAAGTCACTCTTATAACCACCAAGAATTTACAGGAAGCGTTTACAATAGAAAAACAGAACGAATACATACCAGCAAAGAGCGATGTTGAAACGAAAAATAATAAGTTCGTTTATACTTTTCCACCGCACTCGTTTACGCAGATAAAAGTTATAGTAAAATAAAAACAATTCAGCTGACCTAAACCTTTGAAATAAGATACCGGCATACAATGACCCTCGTTATTGACGGATAGTCGGCCAAATACATGGCGCGGTACCGGATATNCCGGATATAAAAAGGTTCATCAATAACAATTGACCCTTATAATTATTAATTCGTTTAATTTAAATAACAATGATCAGGAAATTTTTATTGTGTTCTATATTCAGCGTATTGTTGTTAGGAGCTACAGCACAAACGTTTAACAACCCTATACTGGCTGGGTTTTATCCTGATCCAAGCATATGTCGGGTTGGCAATGATTATTATATCACCAATTCTACTTTTGCATATTTTCCCGGGTTACCCATTTTTCATAGTACAGATTTGGTCAATTGGAAACAGATCGGTAATGCGATGGATAGAGAGGAGCAATTAGACCAAACTAATGCGGGAGTATCAAGAGGTTTGTTTGCTCCAACTATTCGATATCACAAAGGAACTTTTTATATTCTATGTACCCTGATTGATAAGAAAGGAAATTTCATTATTACAGCCAAAGATCCTAAAGGACCATGGAGCAATCCTGTCTGGTTGCCGGAGGTAAAAGGAATAGATCCTTCAATTGATTTCATAGACGACAAAGCCTATGTGGTATATAACAATGATGCACCTGATAATAAACCATTATACAATGGCCACCGCACTATTCGCATGTATGAGTTTGACATCAATACTATGAAAGTAGTAGGGAAGGAAAAATTACTGGTAAATGGCGGCACTGATTTGTCTAAAAAACCAATCTGGATAGAGGCGCCACATATTTTTAAAAAAGATGCCTGGTATTACCTTATCTGTGCAGAAGGCGGTACCGGGTACAATCATTCAGAAGTTGTTTTCAGAAGTAAATCGGTGGATGGTCCTTACGATTCTTACGAAAATAATCCTATACTTACACAACGTCACCTGGATAAACAACGGAAAAATCCGGTTACCACAACAGGTCATGCCGATTTTGTAGAAACACCCGATGGCAAATGGTATGCTGTTTTTCTTGCCTGCCGTCCTTACGGCGATGATTTGTATAATACAGGAAGAGAAACTTTCCTGTTACCAGTTAAATGGAAAGACGGGTGGCCACATATATTGGATGGAAACGAGGAGGTTTCTTATACACTACCTGTTCCTTTGCCCGCATTAACCAAAAAAGTAAACAATCCTTTTGGCGGTAATGTAACTTTTAGAGATGATTTCAACAGCAAGAAGTTTAACGATCGTTACTTGTTCCTTAGAAACCCTGAAACGAATGCTTATAGTTTAACGGCAAAAAGTGGATTTCTTCAATTGTCGCTCCGGCCACAAACAGCATCTGAAAGAAAAAGCCCCTCCTTTCTCGGGTACCGGCAGCAAAATTTAAAAGGCTATGCAGCCACAGCTATTGATTTCACACCTGCTTCTGAAAAAGAAAAAGCGGGGCTAATGATTTTTCAAAGTGAAAACAATTACTACTTTTTATGCAAATCAACTGAAAACGGTAAGCCAGTTATTCAGTTGTATAAATCTCCCTCCCGGGGTAATAAAATTGCAGACTTGTTAGCATCTCGACCACTCGCTTCGGGAAAATTGCTGTACTTGAAGATTGAAGCGAAAGGGTCAACTTATGCATTCTATTTTGCAGAGAAAAAAAATAAATGGAAGCTATTAATCGATGGAGTGGATGCATCATTCCTCAGCACAAAGGTAGCAGGCGGATTTGTTGGGAGTTTGTTTGCGTTGTATGGCACTTCTAATGGGGAGCCAGCCACCTCTGTTGCTACCTACGATTGGTTTGAGTATAAAGGCAATGATGACGGGATAAAAAAATAAGCTGGTTTTTTAAATTTAAAGACGCCGTAAAACTAACGGCTGCAATGAAACGATTACAGGTCATCCAGGAATACTCTTGTTTAATATTCCTCACCGGCTTCTATTGGTAGCTTTTACTTCCAAAAGTAAATAGTTTTCCTTTCAATGCAGAATTCTGCACATTGACCAATTGTTATCGTCCTTATTTCAAACTTAAAATTGTTTGTTAGTATGAAAAAGAAAATGATTTTTTTCCTGGGTGTGGTATGCACCATAGGGCTTTTTTCCTGTACAAAAAGCATGCTTCGTTCTGATCGGGGGAAAGATGATACTAATGAAGTAGAATTTGAAACAACAGCTCGTAATTGCGACTGTACGCCAATACCAGGCAGCACCTTTTTTGACCCCAATTGTCTTGTGTCAGCAAGCCAGCACGGAGTGTTAGATACTATTCAAAAAGGATTTGGTTTTACAGAAGGGCCAGCCGTTGATAAACACGGGAATGTATTTTTTACCGACCAACCCAATGATAAAATTTATAAATGGAAAGCATCGACCGGGCAGATCACTACATTTTTAACTGGAACTGGTCGTGCTAATGGCATGGCTATGGACAAAGACGGATACCTCATTGCTTGTGCGGATATGCATGGCGAACTGTGGAGGATAGCTCCGAATGGCACACATACAGTATTGGTAAATAACTACAATGGAAAATTATTAAATGGTCCCAATGATGTATGGATCAATCCAAAAACCGGGGGGATCTATATTACTGACCCAATATTTCCGAGAGATTATTGGGATGCATCAGACCCCCGCAAGCAAAATTGGGAACCAACACACTCCGAACAGGCTGTAACGGGCAAAGGTGGTCACGTTTATTATCTGGCGCCAGGAAGTCACACACTGGTTAGGGTAACGACAATGAGCGGATGGAACGCTGATACATGGCCAAACGGTGTTACCGGAACTCCAGATGGCAAAAAGCTGTATGTAAACAATTGGACCTATGATGGTACAGGTCAAATCAAGGTTTTTAATATTAATTCAAATGGGACCCTTTCCAACATGCAGACGCTTGTTAATAATTTAAACTTCTGCGATGGGATGTCATTGGATGAAGATGGAAATATCTATGTAAGCGGTGGAGTAGGATTAAACGCTTATGATAAAAATGGAAATAAGATACTAACAATTCCTGCCGCCGGGGGTACCAACAATGTTTTTGCAGGAGAAAATAATAAAATACTATTTATGACAAGCCCTGATAGGGTTACTTCAGTAAAGATGAATGTTAAAGGTGTAGAAAGATTTTAGAAACATAGGTTAACTGTAGATAGAGCTAAAAAAACGGCACACAACATAACGAATAGCACACCGACACTTGCCAGGTCTGATATGAATAGTTACTATACCAGGTGGAATTTTAAAGCTCACAAACAGAACCCATTCGTAAAAAAGAAAGACACATGTTGACTGAGCATGCGTCTTTCTTTTTTTAACTTCGTTTTGCAGGGTTTACATATAGTATGCTCGATTTAGAAACAATCATTACAAAAGAAATCTACCATGAAGAATAAACACAAGTCCTTGTTGCCAGTTATGGCTTTTGCGGTTTTGTTCGAATTACAATCAGCCATCATCACAGTAGCGGGACAGGCTCCGCCGCAACAACAAAGACCATCCCTGCCTCCCATACCCATAAAAGGCGATACCACGCATACCCTATCTAGACACTTTACGCCGGCCACCAGCGTAAAAAAGTTACCCAACGACAAGGGATTCATTCAGCGTTGGCTGGTGCTGGAACCTGTTAAGAAAGACATTGCTAGAAATAATATATTCACCGACAATTACCTCAGAACAACTTTTTCAACCGACAATTTTTCCAACGATTACACCACAGTTCCCAAAAATGGCGAAACCATTAAAGTGGGAAATCAAGAACTAAAATGGTATGCCCTGGACAGTAAGTCATTCAACTTCAATTTACACCATTTTACTTACGCAATAAACAAGCCGCTATATGGCGTCCTCTTTTGGCTTGTCACGGTCATCAATTGCCCGGAAGAAATCAAAAATGTAAGGATAGCAGCCGGATGTAATTCTGGAAGCATGTGGTGGTTGAATGGCAGGGAAGCGCTTATGCTTTCCGGTGACAGGGATATGATTGTAGATAATGGTACCTCTTCCCTCTTAACTCTTAAAAAAGGAAAGAACATCATACGTGGGGCTGTAATAAATGGACCGGGTATGTGTAACTTCTGTGTTCGTTTTTTAGATGAAAAAGGATTGCCAGTAAAAAACTTCAGTATCAGTTACGAATAAAATCTATTAGTCTATTTAAAGTATCAATTATTTCGAAATGGAATTTATTATGAAAAGAATGAAAATAATCTGCCTGGCTGCCTTATTAGCGGTATCGATAACACAAACATCAATAGCACAGGTAGGAAAACCATTTATCCATGACCCATCAACCATCGTTGAATGTGACGGAAAGTATTACACATTTGGCACAGGTGGTGGTGGATTGATATCCCAGGATGGCTGGACATGGAATGGCGGTGCTGTGAGACCGGGCGGTGGAGCTGCTCCCGATGCCATCAAAATTGGCAGCCGCTATCTTGTAGCGTATGGAGCAACCGGTGGCGGCGGCGCACACAAAGGCGCTATTCTTACGATGTGGAACAAAACACTCGATCCGAAATCCTCCGACTTTAAATATTCGGAGCCGGTTGTTGTTGCTACATCGGATGGCTATGAAGAGAATGACGCCATTGACCCGGGTCTTATGTTGGATCCTACTACCGGACGCCTCTGGCTAACATATGGTACCTATTTTGGATTCAGTCGCATTGTAGAATTGGACCCCAGGACAGGAAAGCTCAAAGAAGGTAGTAAACCGGTCGATATAGCCATTGTGTGTGAAGCTACAGATTTGATATATCGTGATGGTTGGTACTACTTGCTTGCTACGCATGGTAGTTGTTGCGATGGTGCAAACTCTACCTACAACGTAGTGGTAGGTCGTTCAAAAAAAATAACAGGTCCTTATCTCGATAACGTAGGAAGAAACATGTTGGAAGGTGGAGGCAAAATGGTTGTTGCTACTCGCGGAGGATTAATAGGCCCGGGGCATTTTGGACATATGATTCTTGAAAAAGGAGTGGAGAAAATGTCTTTGCATTATGAAGCAGATTTAGAACAAGGTGGTCGCAGCGTATTGGGCATACTTCCACTGCTTTGGAAAGATGGATGGCCTGTTGCAGGAGACAAGTTTAAAGAAGGCACTTATGAAATTGAATCGGAGAGAAGAGGATATGCTTTAGAGCTGGCAGTTGATTTTATACGAATGGCAGGTGGACCCCGGGGATTTGGTCGGCCCAACGATGAACCAATAAAACCTGTTCCTCCCCAGGAATTAGTAGATGTAATTAAGACCTGGCCGACAGGCAACATTGCTGCAAGAATAGGAGATTACATGGGCCGCCCCCATCAAAAATGGACGATCACGGATGCGCCTGATACAACAGGATATTTAGGAGGACCGTATTATAAAATTGTGATAGCAGGAACAGATCGGGCATTAGCAGCAACTGCCGATGCAGAAGTAATAACAGTAGTGGCATTTACCGGCGCACCAGAACAATTATGGCGAATCGATCAATTGACTGATGGAACCTATAGAATAATGCCTAAAGTAGTTCCGGCTTCAGGTAGGAAACTAGCACTGGTATCTTCAGGAGACAGTACACCAACACTTGCAGAATTTGATTTTAAAAGTGACAATTCCAAATGGAATTTTAAGGCGCAATAAATTATATTCTTGTTGGATGCAGTTTCCGCCCGACCCGGCTCGTCAACTATCATTTCTCCTTGTTGTTCGATAGGATGTTTCGGTTTTCCATAGCCTGAGTTGCCGTATTTTTTGCTGTTGCCGGCCTCTGCCTTTTCGATTTTGGAGTAAAAAATTGCCGTGCTCTTTTTAAACCTGTAGCGATAGCAATTCCTTCTGGCATTCCTTCATTAAGTAATGTATTAGCAATTTCTGTAGCCTTTGCTCGCAAACGCGGAGGCTGATTTTTATAGGAAGGCGGATAGTCGCCGTTATACCAGGGCATATTCACTCATTATAAAAACGTTAAACAAATGACGTGCCCGCAATAAGGTTTTTCAATAAAATATTCACACGGAAAAACTGCGCAACAATTCCGGTCATCCGGCGTGCAAGCAAAACAAATGGGTCCCCATCGGGCCCCATGCTTAGTATTACTTTCTTAATGCCAAATACATTCCATCCAGGGGAATGCAGATTTACAGATTTTGTTTTTGAATTCTGAGACTGTGAGTAATTCCACCGGTATATGCCTTAAAAAATTCACAACCACAAAATCGCTGACAGAATTGTGGTAAAATTTCTACAAGGCCGGTGTCACATCATACTTTGTAAATTAGAACCGCAATGGCATACTTTTTTCAAGAATGATTGTGTACGATTTAATAACTATAAAATTTATTTTATGGCAGAGAATCAAAAAAATCAAGGTCAACAGGGCCAGGGCGATCAGGGTCGCCAAAGCGGCAACCAAGGTGGCAGTGGATCATCTCAGAAAGGAAGTCAACAAGGTAACCAGGGTAGTCAGCAAGGGAACCAGGGCAGTCGCCAGAACACAGGTGATTCCTCTCAGAGCGAGAAGGACAAGAACCGCTCCGACTCAGGAAGTAATAAAAGGTAATGCTTGCCTTTTTATAAAGATACCTCTGGTCAACACCAGGGGTGTTTTTATTTTAGCTCTTTCAGGTATTGATACATTCCTTTTTACCAGGCATCTTCATAAACTTTTCGGGCATGCTCGTTGTGGTTGAACACATTCAGCGTGATCCATCTTGCATTTTTCTTCCTCGCCCGGTTGCCGGCAGTATCCATCAATGTTTAGCGGTCCCTCCTCTCCCTGGAAATTTTGGCGGCGGCATGTCGGAGATGGGCGTGATCCTCCCTGACATGAATGCAATCGACAAAGAAACATTCGAACTTATCTTTTTCGCAGGTGCTCGATATCAATAGTCACTGACCATTTATTAATTCGCACAAATGATTTCATTTTGCCGCGAAGAAGCGCCTAACTGTCAATTTATCATCTCGTTATGCCTGGGTGGTTTATATCCCATTATCTCCTAATTGGACGAAACACAGATAGCGTTTCTTATATTAATAAATGCAATAAGATACGCGTAATCAACTTTAAAGGTTTTTTACGGAAACGTTTTCGAAATTTACCATCTTTGACTCAGAACAATAGGCTGCCACATGGATAACGTGAATCTAAAAAAGCTTGCTGGAGAACTTAATCTTGCCGTGTCCACCGTTTCGCGTGCCCTACGAGACAACCACGAGATAAGCCAGGAAACAAGGGACCGGGTAAAAGCGCTGGCTGCTAAACTCGGCTTCCAACCTAACCCCCATGCCAGCAGTTTGCGGCAGAATAAAAGCAGGACTATCGCAGTCGTTGTTCCGGAGATACAAAACAATTTTTTTTCCCAGGTACTGAATGGTGTAGAAGATGTGGCGCAACAAAAAGGGTATCACGTATTGATCTACCTGACCCATGAGGACCACAATCGCGAGAAAGATATTTTGAAAGTGCTGCGTAACGGCCGGGTTGACGGGCTGATGATATCTGTATCCAACACCACCACTAATTTTGATCACCTGGAAGCTTACCGGCAGACAGGGATGCCCCTTGTTTTTTTTGACCGGGTTTGTGAAGAGATGGATGTGCCGCATATCACTACTGACGATTCGAAAGCCTCCTACAAGGCAACTGAGCATTTATTGAAAATGGGTTGTAAGAACATCGCATTTCTTTCCCTTGCCTGTAATCTTTCCATCAGCAATGGCCGCAGGTCAGGTTACCTGCAGGCACTTGCAAAGCACGGGCTTGGCAATAAAATGATCGTTGAATGTGGCACAGATGATGAAGTAAACCGCCAGAAGATCCGCAAGCTTTTGCAAAGCGAACAAAGACCCGATGGCATCTTCGCAGCTATAGAAAAATTTGCCGTCAATACTTACGAGGTCTGCTACGAATTGAACATCTGCATTCCCCAACAGCTGAAGGTGGTCAGTTTTTCTAACCTGGCTGCAGCGGCATTATTCAATCCGCCTCTGTCTACCGTTATTCAGCCGGCCTATGAGATCGGTAAGGAAGCTGCTACTATTCTTTTTAAGGTCGTAGAAAAAAAGATGTTGTTGCCGAATGAAAAAAAAGTAACAATAGCTTCGCAAATCGTAGAAAGAAAATCGACGGGAAGATCATAATGACACCCCTCTTTTCCAGGGAATAAAATCATCCTGTGCTAACTGGACAGCCTTGGGAATTATTTCGCCACTTGCCACTTTGATACAGAAATCCAGGATCTCTTCGCCCATCTTTTCAATGGTCTTTTCACCGGAAATGATGGGGCCGGTATCTATATCAATTATATCACTCATTTTCTTTGCTAACCTTGTGTTGGTCGATATTTTGATGGTCGGAGCCACCGGGTTGCCAGTTGGCGTGCCCAATCCTGTTGTAAAAAGAATGAGCGTTGCTCCAGAAGCCGCTTTTCCCGTTGTTGATTCCACATCATTGCCCGGTGTGCATACGAGGCTGAGACCCGGTTCAGTAGCCGGCTCAGTATAATCCAGCACTGAGACCACGGGAGATGTGCCTCCTTTTCTTGCAGCCCCCGTTGATTTGATAGCATCGGTGATCAAGCCATCTTTTATATTTCCTGGTGATGGATTCATATAGAACCCCGAACCTACATTGCGGGCCTGTTCATCATATGTCTCCATAAGACGAATAAACTTATTGGCGGTTTCTTCATTTACACAGCGGTCTATGAGATTCTGTTCTGCGCCGCACAGTTCAGGAAATTCTGCCAGCAACACTTTTCCTCCCAGGGCAACAAGAATATCTGATGCCTGTCCGACTGCAGGATTGGCCGAAATGCCACTAAAGCCATCACTTCCGCCGCATTTTACACCAATACATAAAGCGCTGAGTGGAGCCGGCTCTCTATCCTGTTTATTGATCTCTACAAGACCTTTGAATGTTTGCCGGATCGCATCTGCAATGAGTTGCTCTTCACTTTGTATTTGTTGCTGTTCAAAAACGTATAATGGCTTATCAAAAAAAGGGTTGCGCTGTTTCAGGTCATTCAAAAAATTATTTACCTGCAGATGCTGGCATCCCAAACTCAGGATCGTAACGCCCCCAACATTGGGATGATCCGCATAGGCCGTAAGCAACGAACTGAGAGTGGCGGCATCCTGGCGAGTGCCGCCGCAACCGCCTGCATGATTGAGGAATTTGATGCCGTCTACATTTTTAAAGAACCGGTCCTTGTTAGCGGCATTCACCGGGTTTAGACTGACCGTATCAATATCCTCACCGGCTTTATAAGTTTCGAATAATTTTCTTGTAAAACTTTTATAGCGGTCAGTAACGGCATAACCCAATTCATTCCACATCGCTTCCTTAATTACGTCCAGATTCCTGTTTTCACAAAATACAGTAGGAATAAATAACCAGTAGTTGGCTGTTCCCACCCTTCCATCACTTCTCTTATATCCGTTGAATGTTTTGTCGACGAATTTGGACACATCCGGTGGTGTCCATTTAAACTGGTTAGCCCGGTAACTATATTTTCCTGCTGCATGCCGAGTATTATGAGTGGTCATCACCTGGCCTTTGAGCACATCACACTGTACTTTTCCCACGAGTGTACCATACATGATCACATCAGCATTTGCGCTCAAATCATTCAAAAAGAATTTATGCTTGGCCTTTACATCGTCGCATAACTGAAATGAATCCTGGTTAACTAAAACGGGGGAACCTGAGGGCAGATCTTTCAGCGCCACTAACACATTATCATCCGGGTGGATTTTCAGAAAAACCCATTCCGCTTCTCCTGCTTTTGTCTTTTTCGCTATTTCCTTTTCCATTAAAAAAAATTTGCTATTCGCCGGCTATATGCAATACAGGGAGATAATTAATAGAGGATAAATGAATTTTAAGCAGCCGATCGCTTAAACAAATAAATAAATAATGATGGTAAGCCTGCTTTAGCTGATTGCCTGATCATTCAGCAATTTTAGCATGGATCGTTCAAAAAAAAGCCCAAAGCAGTGGTAGATATTACCAATGACTATCCCCTGGCGGTAGTCATCAGCTTTTCCGTGAAAGGGCCCGTGAACGGATATCTTATTTAGCCAATGATTCCGGGCCGATTAGAAATTCCTTAGAGCTTCTGCCTGAAAATCCTCACACTATTTCCAGGGGTCGGCGTCGAAAACGTTTCCGCAGTATTTTTATTTAGCTGGGCTTTTATTAAGCTAAATTGGCATCACGAGACCGCTTTTCCGCCTTTTGAGGAATAAATAGCTTAATAATAACGAAAACTTGCTTGTATGAGACCCCAACTACTAAAAGTTTCTAAAGAGCCTCTTTATTCCTTCAGTGTACGCCAGGACCTAGTTCCATACATTAACAACCGATGGCATTACCACGCTGAAATCGAATTGATCCATTTTAAAAAAGGTGAGGGCACTCAATTCATCGGCGACAGTATCAGGCAATTTAAAACCGGCGATGTGGTCCTTGTCGGTTCCAACCTGCCGCATTACTGGAGATTTGACGACGCCTATTTCGAGGAAAGCGCTCCCGTCACAGCGGATGTACGGGTAGCCCATTTTTGTGAAGATTTCTGGGGAAGCCAGTTTCTCCAGCTCCCGGAAAACGTTCATATCCGAAGTTTGCTTGATAGGGCAAAGCGGGGTTTGCAGATCACAGGCAAAACAAAACAAAAAGTAGCTGAGATACTTGAGTCATTGTTACATACTACAGATAATCATCGTATTATTTTATTAATGGAAGCGCTCAATATCATCGCGAGCTGCAAACAACCAGAGATGTTGTCATCGATAGGATTTAAATATGACCTCGTAGAAGACGAAAAAGACAGGATCAATGCGATTTATGAGTACAGTCTCAAAAACTTTAAACGTCCTATCCAATTGGAAGAAATTGCCGGCATTGCCAATATCAGCCCAAGCTCTTTCTGCCGCTATTTCAAATCAAGGACAAGGAAAACCTACTCACAATTCCTGATTGAAATACGTGTAGGCCATGCCTGCAAATTGCTTATTGAAAATCACCTGAGCATTAAACAGCTATGTTACGAAAGCGGCTTTAATAACTTCAGCAGTTTCCATAAATATTTCAAACTCATCACCAGCAAAAGCCCGCTGACTTATCAGAAGGAGTTTATGGGACAGCTGACAGCGTGAGCCGCCTGCGGCTGGCAGGTTGTGACTACTGAACCGGGAGTTGTTAGTCGTTAGTCAATAGTGAGGAATCTTACTCACCGCAATCAGCCACCGTCAAAATCGCTGAATAAACAGGCAACCTGCGAGCAAGCTGTTTTGTTTTAAACACATTTCTTTGTTGTAATGAAAAGATGTGTTATTCTACCGGGCATTCTTCTGTTTACCGCTTTAGCGAGTGCCCAATCTCCTTCCGTTCTTGTTATGAACGCAAGCCGGTTGTCGGAACTGAAAAAGATACAACAACAACCGGGTAGTGAAATAAGACAAATAGTCTCCACATTACAAATGCGGGCTGACTCTATTCTATCAATGAGACCTTTATCGGTGATGGATAAGGAGTTCATGCCGGTGAGTGGCAACAAACATGATTATATGAGCCAGGCACCGTATTTCTGGTATGATAGTTCGAAACCCAATGGCTTGCCGTATCTGCGAAGGGATGGTGTTCGCAACCCGGAAATCAACAAGATTACTGATCGCACTTATTTAGGCAGGCTGGAAAATGCTACTCGAACACTTTCTCTCGTATGGTATCTCACCGGCGAAGAAAAATATGCGCAGAAATCGGCTGAGCTATTGCGGACATGGTTTTTGAATGAAACCACAAAAATGAATCCCCATCTTGAATATGGCCAGGCCATTCCCGGTGTGAATACCGGCAGGGGCATCGGCATCATTGAAACGGTGGCGTTGACCAATATTGCAGATGCAGCCAGTCTTCTTGTTGGCTCGAAATCATGGACCGAAGCTGATCACAAAGCTTTGCAGGCATGGTATTCCCAATACTTAAACTGGTTGCTGACCAGTAAGAATGGAAAGGATGAGCATGCAGCAAAAAACAATCACGGCACCTGGTATTATGCACAGGCAATAGATTTTGCCTTGTTTACTGGTGACAAGGTAAAAGCAAAACAACTGGCCGAAGAAAGCAAGAAACGACTCGATAGTCAATTGACCAAAGAAGGACAACAGCCATTGGAATTGGCAAGAACGAATGCACTTGGTTATAGCACGATGAATCTGCGGGGGTGGTTTACAGTAGCGACGCTGGCAGAAAAAACAGGCGTTGACCTGTGGAATTTCAAAACATCACATGCTGTGGGCATCCGCGGTGCATTTGACTGGTTGTTACCCTATGCGCTGGGGGAAAAACCATGGACCTGGCAGCAGATCAGTAAATACAATAAGAATGAGATCTATCCCCTGCTGCTGCAGGCGGCGGACGTTTTTAATGATCCAAAATATCTTAGCACTGCCGCGGGTCTAAAAAGTGAAGACCTGGGATTTAATGATTTGTTGTATCGGAAAATAGAATAGTTATTCCCAGTGGACGGTGTGGTTAAATTTTTTCGCCGGGTTTCGCCATGGACATTGAACGTTTATAGTTTTATGTTTACAGTTCTTCCCTCCTTTATCGTGTATTTCTTTTCCTCGTTATCTTTCTTAACTATTATATCCAGCTTGTCCTTCCCCATCCTTTTTATTTCCAGGTCAAATACATTTCCAAATGAATGGATATTTCGTAGCGCCATATTATTCCACTTTGCGGGCAAACGCGGTGTACAGGCAAAACTATTAAAACCCGTGGGGCGAATGCCAAACATTCCTTCTGTGTAAATGCGGCAATACAGCCCGCTCTCGGCGGAGAGATGACGCTGGTTGCCTTCGGGATATGCCTCCACTGCATATGGCACATGTTCGCCCAGTAATCTTCTTCTAGAATAATATTGCAGGAAACTTAATGCCTTCTCTGTTTCGCCCGCAGCAAAAGCGCCACGCAATCCATACAAGGTAGAACGGTCCCAAAAAGTTTTATTTCCTGCAAGTGAAGCAAGACCATCTTCGGTCCAGAGACGGGAAGAAAATAAAGCTGCAATAGTTCCGTTCTTCCGGTCAAAAATGTCTACCGTCAGTGGTGTTGTAATCCATGCACGTAATGTATCGTTGCCCTTATAATAACGATAAGTAGAAAATCCTTCGACGGTTGCACCGAAATATTTTTCAATGTTTATTTTCATCTGCCCTGCCTGATGTTCATATGTTTTGACCTGTTCGGCCGGACTCCCTAATACTTTGCCAAGATAAACCGCAGAGCGCAATGCATCATAGTACAACGAACTTGTGTTCAAATTGGCTTTACCCGCGGGAAACCGGTTTTCCAGTTCATCACTGTCTGAATACACAACACCATCTTCATTGATTTTTCTTCGCAAATATTCAAGGCACCATTCGATCAGTGGCCATAAGACCTTTGCCGAATCGATATTCCCGTAAGCCAACGCAAACCGGCCGGCGCCATAAGCGATCATCGCCATATCGCCCCTGTCTTTAGCGCCATTCCACGTACCATCACCCTGGTCAATGATCGAACTGGGTATTGGTTTGTAATCGGGATTCATATACCGGGCGAATAAACGAAAAGCATTCATCGCTGACCTGTTGCCGGTTTGATCTCCCAAAAAAGCAAAGAAGGGGTTGATATATTCCGCCTGGTCATTGGCCCAGATGGCGGCGTAATAACGAAGACCACCCGGCCCATGCATCAATCCAGCCTTGGTATTATAGATACTCTCTGTTCCCCTGATCTTGGCAAAATCAAACATCGTATTCAATACCGGGTCGGGTGTCTCCAGTCTTAACAATTCCAGGATATCGCTGACCCGCGTTTTTCTTTTCTCTTGCTCCATCGCGATATCGGCCGCTATTGCCTTCTCCTCGGCCCTTGTAGCCTGGTAAATGATGCCGAATATAACGGAGTCTCCCGGCTGCACATTTTTCTCTCCATGATTGCTGGTAGATATGATGAAATGATGAGGGCCTTCTTTGCTGCGATTGATACCCGGTGAGGTTTCCCTTTGTAGATATTCCATTTCAATTTTTGCCGGCTGGATACCCGTATTGATAAAAACGAGCTTCTCGATCGCCATCGCTTTGTCAACCGATGGAAAAAAACTTCTTTTCAACCGGATCGTCCTGTCCCTGCCTATATCGCTTTGCACTTCCATTATCCCCTTATGATGAACGCTGATAACTTTTTCAGGTTGGTCTGTCGCCACTGCTGCATTGAACACACCTGCTTTTAGTAAACGATCGTTGATAAAAAAACGGGGAAGATCACGGTCGGTCACGTCATACATCATGTGCGCGGTGGTGCGCGCAGGTAGGAGACGATGGGTAGGAAACACGATAGTTCTCACAAAACTGGATGCCCCGCTGGTATCTACTTCATATTGTATCCACAATGACACTTTTTGACCGCTCATCTCAATATGATCCCTCTGAGGGAGACGGCTATCGATCTTCCATTCGATGCTACCATCAGGCTGTATTGACCAGCGGTCATTTTGCTGAGCCTGGGCGTAGGACTGGGCAAATAAGCAGCCACAAAACAATGGTGAACCGAATAGAAAAAATAACCTCATCGTCTTCATATAATGGTACAATTCTAAGTGTCAGTCAGCGGGATACAAGAGGTTTATTTGGCAAATTATTGAGCTATTCTTGCATACTAGTCACAGTGGTTTAAAAAAATCGGATATTATACCGGTAATACTTCATAAATAAGATTGTTTGCTATGAAATTTAATATAGCCCGACAAACAATGGCCTTTTTACTGGCAATTGTTATCCTTTCTTTTCAAAGTCCATCGCCATACTGGGAATCCAAATTCATCAGGGTAAATAAAGACGGGTCCCTGAAATATATTCCAGATGAAAAAGGAAATATCATTCCAGATTTCAGTCGCGTGGGATATTATGGGGCCGATAAAGACATTCCCCGTGTAGCCGTTGTAAAAACAATCGAACCGGCAGCAAACGGTACGAGTGAAGCTATCATTCAGGCCGCAATCGATGAAGTTTCCAAAAAGATGCCGGGTAAAGACGGATTCCGCGGAGCGATCCTATTAAAAAAAGGGATTTATAAAATACCCGAAGAAATCCACGTCGGGGCCAGCGGTATCGTTTTACGTGGTGAAGGTGACAATATCAATGGAACACGGCTTATTGCGCTATCAAAAAAACAAGTATCCCTCATCCACGTTTCAGGGAAAGGCAATATCACCGAAATTAAAAGAACAAGAGTAAAAGTTACGGACGAATATGTCCCGGTTGGATCTTTCTCATTTAACGTTGCTTCCGCGAGTAGTTTCACCAAAGGAGATAGGATCATAGTTTTTCGCCCAGGCACGGAGCAATGGATCAAAGACCTGCAGATGGATAAGATCGAAGAAAGAGATGGAACCAAACAATGGCAGGCCGGGGAATACGATTTCCGGTTTGAAAGAGTGATCACAAAGATTGAGGGTAATAAAATCTTTATTGACAACCCGGTTGTAATGGCGATGGAAACCAAGTATGGCGGCGCCGAAATATATAAATACAGTTTTGACGGACGTATATCACATGTGGGAATTGAAAACCTGTATTGTGAATCTGAGTTCGAATCGGACACTGCGGAGAACCATGCCTGGAACGCCATCACTTTTGACAAGATCGAACAGGGGTGGATCCTTAATGTGACCGCCAGGTATTTTGGTAACAGTTGTGTGAATCTGGAGAGCGGCGCAAAAAATATTTCTGTTTTTGCCAGCAACTGCTTTGACCATAAATCCATCATTACCGGGGGCCGGCGCTATTCTTTCAACAACACCGGGCAACTCAATTTATTTATCAACTGTCATGCTTCCGACGGCCGTCATGATTTTGTAACAGGTGCAAGAGTATGTGGCCCAAATGTCTTTTATAACTGTACAGCTCAAACAACACATGCAGATATCGGCCCCCATCATCGTTGGACAATGGGTACCCTATATGATAATATTGTAACCGATGGTGAGATCAATGTGCAGGACCGGGGCAATTGGGGCAGCGGACATGGCTGGGCGGGTGTGACACAGGTAGTATGGAATTGTACGGTAAAACGGGCGGCGATTCAAAACCCATGGACATCGGGAGTGAATTATTGTATCGGTCTCAAAGGCGGAAAATATGAAGGGCGACTCAAAGGCAGACCTGACGCCGAATGGGAAGGACAAAACCAGGAGGGATTAGAACCTGGTTCTTTGTATATGGCGCAGTTGAAAGCAAGAGGAAAATAGTCTTTAACCTCCCTGCCGGCCTTGCTTCGCCGCAGCTACGCGACGGCGCAGTAAGCAGGTCGATAGTAGGTCTTCATACAAGCACTTTCACTAATTGTATAAGTTGGATAAATATGGAAGAAAATAATTCTCTTTCCCGCAGGCAATGGCTGGGAAAAGTTACTGTGCCTGCACTGGCTGCAAGCGCCACGATGGTTGGGATCGAAGCCAATGCATCACCGGATCATAAAGGCAAAGACGACAGGTTGGAAGGTGCACGTATCTATAATGTACGGGATCATGGTGCCAAAGGTGACGGTAAAATACTGGATACCGCCCCGATCCAGTCAGCGATTGATAAATGTTCTAATGAAAAAGGAGGAATAGTACTAATTCCTGCCGGTGATTTTCTTTCGGGCACAATCGAATTAAAATCAAATGTCACACTGCATATCGCTGCATCCGGAAAATTGTTGGGCAGTCCAAAAAGAGAAGATTATACAGCAGGCAAGAGAGTTCCTCCCGGCAATGGTAATATCGTCTTGTTGTATGCCGTTAATGCACAAAATGTTTCCATCGAAGGAATGGGAACAGTTGACGGAAATGGTTTGGCGTTTTATAATGGTAAAGGTGATAATACCGGTCCGGGACAAAATGGTGTCGGCGGAAATTTCGATCGCCCTCACCTCGCTATCTTTTACCAGTGCAGCAATCTTCGTTTGACCAATGCTTTCTTCACGGCCAGCGCTTATCATTGTTTTCGGATACTGGGTTGCAAACGGGTGTATATCGACGGTGTAAAGATCTATAACCGGGTAAACAGGAATAACGATGGTTTTCATTTTAACGACAGCGAATACGTACACATAACCAATTGTGATGTGCAATGCCAGGACGATGCCTGTGCTTTGTTTGGCAGCAATAAGTTTGTGACGATCACTAATTGTAGCTTCAGTACACGGTGGTCGGTCTTTCGTTTTGGTGGTGGCGAATCGCAAAACATTGCTGTCACCAATTGCCTGATCTATGAAACCTATGGTTGCCCGATCAAGATCAGTGCCGGGAGAGCCAGCATTGAGAACTTTACTTTTTCGAATATCATCATGCGAAATGTGACAGGGCCGATCGGGATTGGTTTCAGTGGACCATCGAATAACAATGCAAACAACAACACACCCAACACTGCCAAACCTTTTATTCGCAATATTGTGTTCAACGCGATACGGGCCACAGTAGTTGCAAAGCCGGTGGATCATCCCGATATTCATTTTGGCGTATCAGTAAGAGAAGGCGAAAAGAATTCCTGTATTACTTTAAATGCAATGGGTGATTATTATTTAGAGAACATAAGTTTTACAGATGTACACGTACAATACGCCGGTGGCGGAACTAAAGAACAGGCTGCCAAAGTTGTCCCGAATATAGCGGCAGAATATTTTGGTGTATGGGATCCCGCGCCTGGCGGACCTCCGGCATATGGCATGTATGCACGCAACGTAAAAGGCCTGACTTTACAAAATGTCCGTTTGGAGTATGATGAGCCGGATGCAAGACCGGCGGTTATTTTGGATAATGTGCAGGATGTTACGATCAATGGGTTGAGTGCGAAGGGAAGCGAAGGAACCGAGTTGTTACGGATTATTAATTCAAAAGATATTTTGTTAACGGCGACAAGGGTGCTGACACCTGCACTGGCCTTCCTTCGTGTAGGAGGAGCAAAAAGCAATAATATTATAGTGGACGGCGGCGCATTATCCAATGCGGGTAAGCCTGTTGTTTTTGAAAATGATGCGATAAAAGAATCGGTAACACTTCGGGTGTGATAATTAAAAAGTACAACGGTTTCCCGATGTACTTTATCTGACTGCTATACGAAAAAAAACTGCCGGGTTGCTACCAGTGTAATTCTCCCTTCTTTCCCTTGTCGCCATGCCATATAAAAACTTAGCATCGAAAAAAACAGGACCAGCAATGAGAACATTACCGGTCCTTATTGCTTAATAAAACCTGCGTACTTGCTGTACGAGATACATATGTCTAAACCCTCTTACTATCCGGTTTTTGAGGATAATCGTCAATAACACAAGTAAATATTATTTAATAGCGCAAATTCGCAATGCATTTGCAAAGCGTTGAGCAATTTTAGCAGGAGCAAGATGAGCCATTATCGCATTATCATTTACTATATTTCCGATTGCAAAACAGTGAGCAATCTTAACAGGCAAAAAATACCGGGTGTTTAAACCCGGTGTAAAATTTATTTGAGTGTTGTTAAATGGAAACTAAGATTATCATCATTTCAGCAGGGCTGTGGCACACCACAACACCGGCGCCTGTCCATGCAGATCACCAATATTGCGTTTCCGGTCAAGGTAATACTGCCGGTCATTTTTTTTATTGGTGCCTTCACATACTTCGGTGATATCGTTATTCTCGTTGATGTAAGTGATCAGTTTCAGCCATGCTTTCCGCGCAGCCGGAGCATAAGTCTTTTTATCAAGCCATCCATTTTTTACACCGGTAATAAAAGCAAACGTGAACATGCCCGTGCAGGAAGTTTCGGCCCACGACGCAGGGTCGTCAATTAACTGGTGCCACATCCCATCTTCACCCTGGTGTTTCAATAACGAAGCCATCATTAATTTATATCCTTTCATGATCCTGCCGTAGTTGGGATTCGTTTTAGGCAATGAGCGCAACAATTCACTCATGCCAACCGCCACCCATCCATCGCCACGTCCCCAGAAAAAGGGAACATCCGGCGCATGATAAAACAACCCGTTAGGCATTTGCAATGAATCCAGGTAAACGACCATTTCTCTTGCAGCCCTATTGATGTATACAGTATCTCCTGTTGCACGGTATGCCTGTGCCTGTACAGCGGTAATCATGAACATATCATCAATCCACATCCTTGTTTGCCAGGTGAGGCCTTTATTATACAGTGCCCACGATTCAGGTTTTGCTCTCGGGCCTTCCGGCGGTCCCCATTGCTTGTCTGCGATGTATTTACCCAATTTCAGGTACCGGTCATCTTTTGTTTGCATATATAGTTCCAGTGGAACAGAACCAAACACAGAAAGGTCAACATGATCGGGTTTGGGTATTAGTGTATCGCGGCTGCCAAATAAAGGCTCAAAGCGTTGCGCCAGTTGCTCCACCAGTTTTTTATTCTTTGTTGCTTTGGCAAATGTCAAAGCGCCATACCATGTACATGTTTCAGGATATGTAATGGTCCTCGGGGGTGTGGGACGATTAAAATTCGTATGCGGCGTTTCTATAAAATGATCCGCAATACGCTGACCTATTTCTTCTGGCGAAGAACCTTTGGGCCATTTTTTAAATTCGGCGATATCAGTCTGTGCATTAACTATACCATGAATAATAACAGCGGTAACTATCAAACAGTGTCTGGCAGAAATTATCTTCATGTATGTATGTTTTATAAATAGGCTTAGTTAAAATTTGCCTGCCTGGTCATTACTGTAATCTTTATAACCAATGTTCACTAATGCCTGTTTTCCCAGTCTTTCATTTAATTGCGCTAAATAAAGACTCGATGGTATTACCGGCACACCGGGTGAATCGTAAATACCTTCCGGCAATAACACAGAATCATAAGCTATGTTGCCGCTTTCATTTGAACCAGGTATGGCTTTTCGCTGGTGTTCACCCGAGCCCCCGATCACCCAATTCGCGGAACCGGGCGGCATCTGGTTCAGGTACGATTTTGCCTTGCAATTCCAGGCAATCGCCCACCCAATCGCCCATCCGTGTCCTGAGCCCATTACGCCGCGGTTCATGAAATCAATACCTCCATCCGGAACTTCACACCCGTCAATCAACAGCCCGGTCGCCCATCGTTGATGTGGTTGTATCCATCCATTGCCGCGAAAAACACAGTTTAATAATACCACCGGCCCTGTTACTTTGGCCCCCGTCGCCAGGAAAAAAACATTGTCACCGGTAATCCTGCATCGATTGAATAATACCTGCTGACCGCTTCCGTTCAAATCAGCCGGTTTTGCCGCGCCGATAGTAGGCACATCATGAATGATGCTTATGTTGTCAATCGTTATTCGCTTACCGGTAACACTGATACTGTTGACCGTGTTGAATATTTCAAGATTTCTTGCCCAACCATCAGAAAGGCCACTCATGTTAAACGCCCGGTGATGACCTTCATTGATGGTAACAGATTGTGCCGGTGAAACGATCCTGAAATTTTCTATCCCTATTTGTGATAACAAACCCGAAGTAATGATCTTTTGAACAGTTACAGCACCAGTATACTTTGCATCATAAGAATCGTTCAAAGGCACATCAACTATTATTCTATTCCTTTCAATTTTGCGGATCACACGTTCGGTTTGTATATCGCCGCTCACCCAGGTTTGTTTCTGCCCATTGCGCACCAGCTTATCCATTCCCATAAACCGGACCCATTCATCTGTCACAGGTCTTGTGATACGAATGGTGTCCCCCGCTGATAATCCGGAAGCGTTGGTAATAGTAAATGAACTTGTGCCGGAAGGAACATAACTGTCTGCAATAGCTGCAGGCTGACCGACAGGCTTTGACGTCACTGTTCCCCGCATTTCAATACATGCATGAGGCTTACCGGTCATGTTTAGAATTGTACCATTGATACCCGAACCGCTGCCACGCAATACCACACCGCTCGCATTTATCTTCAGCGTCTTTTCACAATCATAGGAACCGGGCTTGAGAAGAATCGCTCCCCTGAACCCATTTATTAATGGCATCTTTGAAACTCCATCTATCGCTTGTTGAATATGATCTGAATTATCACCAGCCGATGGGTTCAATGTGATCTTTACCGGAACATTGGGCAGGGCGACGCCTCCACCCATATAACCTGCATAAGAAAAGTCCATGATCTTGTCCCCGGTCTCCAGTGTTTTGTAAACCAATTTTCCTTTTGTGTCCGGGTATACCCATTGGCTTTTGAGCGAAGACTGAGCAATGCAAATGCTGCCATTTGTCAATACCGAAAAAAAAATAAGTAGGATTTGACCAAATATTTTCTTCATATCAATAGCCTTGTAAGATTATTTTGTTACGTCGGCCGCGGGTTCAACTGGTCTTCGTTATTCGGCCGGTTTAACTTTATCAGTCGGTTTTGCCGGAACGGGTTCTACATTGCCTTTTACCTCGAGCCGGATAACAGTTGCTACCGGGTCCGGGGCTTGCTCGGGTAAATTAATAACTGCAGCTTCATTGGTAGTTGAAGTTTTTAATACCATTCCGTTGGCAAGCAATTTCGCCGAGGTTATTTCATTTGGCAATCCGGGTATTAACAACTTGCCATCTTTAGGCCAGTCAAATACCGATATGTAAAGTATTGCGTGTTTTCCATCCGGATAGCTATCGGGATCCTTTTTCGTACAACGACCCCAGGTAAACAATCCAAAGGGACTAGCTTTGGTACCATAGATAGCTTCTCCGTTTACCTTCATCCATGCGCCCATTCCTTTGAGGATGTCAATGCTTTCCTGGGGAAATGTTCCATCTGCCTTCGGACCGACATTCAATAAATAATTACCGCCTTTTGATGCTATATCAATCAAATTGCGGATCAGTGTCTGCGTGCTTTTCCAGTTGTTTGCATAACTTTTATATCCCCACGTTTCATTCATGGTCATACAGGTTTCCCAGTCTTTACCATCCAACTCACTCAGGTTCGGGATCCGCTGTTCCGGAGTTTTATAATCACCGGGATAATTTGGGCGCTTGAGGCGATCGTTTGTGATAATATTGGGTTGAAGGGTAAGCAATGCATTGAGCTTCTCTGCATATTCGTCGGTCATACCTGTTGGAGTATCCCACCATAATATGGCAACATCACCATAGTTAGTAAGCAACTCCTTTACCTGCGGCACGGCAACATCATTTATATACTGTGACATAGTTTTTGTTTCCTGCGCAGGATCCCAATGTCCGTTGTGTTTTTCCGTGTAAGCATCAATGGCAGCAGAATCAGGATTAGCCCATCCTTCGCTCGCTACCTTCCTGGCAGCAGCGCCGCCGGGATTATTCCAATCCTGCGCCTGCGAATAATAAAACCCGAGCCTGATGCCTTGCTTGCGACAGGCCTCCGCCAGTTGTTTCAATATATCTTTTCCATAGGGAGTCGCATCCACGATATTCCACTTACTAGCCTTTGAATCAAACATTGCAAAGCCATCGTGATGCTTGGAAGTGATCACGATATATTTCATGCCTGCATTTTTGGCCATTCGCACCCATTCATCGGCATCAAATTTTACCGGGTTGAATTCTTTTGCGAACTGCTGGTAATCAGCAACAGGGATTTTTCCCCTATTCATGATCCATTCCCCGATCCGGTTGATCCTTTGCCCCTTATACATTCCAGCGGGAACCGAATATACTCCCCAATGAATGAACATGCCAAAGCGAGCCTCCCGCCACCATTCCATACGCTTATCATTGGCGTTTGTCTGCGCATTCAATGATTGCAATAAATAACATAAGATCACCGGGAACAACAATGTTTTTTTCATATGATGTGTAATCTTTCCAGGTTAAATAAAGATGATATCACCTGCAACTAACCAATTATTGCCATCAATTTTCTCTCGTCAAATCGCTTTCTATTCAATTATTTTGGCATGATATCGCTTGATAACGAGCAATCGGGCCGAACCTTATTTCTTTTTTAATCTCTCTGATCGCAACAACGCTTCCAGGTAATAATAATCGGCATAGGCCAACGGAACATCCACTTCACTGTTGGATGGTTTTGATCCTGTGCTGTGCAGTAAAATAAATCCTTTGTTTTGTCCCACTGGCGACCGATAATTATTGGTCAAACTTTGCAATATGGCATCGGCCGTTTTCGTATAGGCTACGCCATTTTTACTGTAAAGACTCAACTCGTATAAAGCAGAAGCTATCACTGCCGCCGCAGAAGCATCCTTTGGCACATTTGGAATAGCAGGGTCATTATAATCATAATACGGCACAAAGTCCTTCGGAAAGTTTTTATGCCCTGTTATAAACACTGCAATTTTTTCCGCTTGCTGAAGATATCGCTTGTCCCTGGTAAACCGGTAACACATCGTAAATCCATAAAGACCCCATGCCTGTCCTCTCGACCATGCCGATGCATCCGAATAGCCCTGGTGCGTGGTTTTTTGCAATACTGTCCCGGTTGCAGTGTCATAATCTACTACATGAAAAGAGCTGAAGTCACTACGGAAATGGTTTTTCATTGTGGTATTGGCATGGCTTACCGCTATTTTATAAAAAGAAGAATCTCCGCTAAGTTTTGTAGCCTCAAAAAGCAATTCGAGATTCATCATGTTATCGATTATTACGGGATATTTCCATTTGGTATGGTTATCCCATGATTTGATCACCCCAGCTGTTGGATTAAACCGCGTGGCCAATGTTTTTGCTGATTGTATAATCACGTCTTTATAATGCGGGTCTTTTGTAAGACGATACCCATTCCCAAAACTGCAATACACTTTAAAACCCATATCATGTGTGCCGCCATTCGTTTTCTCCCTCTCCATTTTTGCCGTATACTGTTCGGCATCCCTTCTCCATTCCGGGTTACCCGTATAGTCATATAAAAACCATAATTCGCCGGCCAAAAAACCGCTGGTCCAGTCTCTTGAGGATACAAGTTTTAATTTCCCACTATCTAATGTGCGGGCAGAAACAAGTTCCTGTCCTTCACTGCCAGGTGTAACTGCCGTGGCTTCCGACCGTGCTGCTTTTGCTTTCGGAACCTCTGCCAGCATTACATGCATTTGCTGTTCCACTTCGGCAAAAACACCAGGCAACTTAATAGACTGGCCAGAGTTTTTGCTTGCGCAACACAGTCCAATTAAAATACTACCTAAAATTTTTCGTTTCATTCTTATTGATTATTTATCCAGATCAATGGATTTCTTACAGGTAAGTTCCTGATCACCTCATCCTCTTTGGGCGAATGATCCAGTTTCCTCCATGTATCAAACCATTGCTTATTATTAAAGGCATCAGCTCCAAACAATAAAAAAGGTTGGGCTACCGGCCAGTTTTCCCAATACATGACATCCTGTTTATGCGGCCATTTGGTTTTGTCGGCAATAAACGGGTAAAGGTATTCGATTGCTTTCCTGATGGATCGTCCATCGGGTGTTTGCCAGGTCCAAAGGTTGTCTTTATCAGATGAAAGCAGTTGGCAGATGGTTGCCATGGCATCCAGGTTAAAAATGGAATACCCATATGGTTTTGTTCTGCGTAGTTCCTGTGGAAAGCTTCCCTCAGCCGCCATTTGACTGGGCAACAAAACTTTTTTATATCGATCCCTGCAAAAGGCGGTCAATGATTGATTGCCGGTAAATTTTGCAAAAGCCGCTACCTGCATCACCCAGCAGGTACCATGATTATTGGCCGCATTCATTTCATCTTTGCCATATTGATGCGTGGTGAGCCATTGAAGGAACTGGTCGAACCAATTCTTTATTTCTGACAACAATATTTTATCCATCGCCGCTGAATTCTCCATAGCTCTTAAGCCCTGCGTTACTTCCATTAGCTGGATCGCATCAATAATACCGATTCCACGACCGGTGAATCTTCCCTTTATAGCCTGAGCATACAGCATATTCGGGTTCATCCTGGTTGCAGTATCTATAAACCAGGCTTTACAGTGCAACAAAGCATGTCGCACATATTTATCATCGTTCGTGATCGTATATGCAGAAGCTAATGCGCCAACGATCTTACTGAAACGTATCATTGCATGACGATGCGCCACAAAATTATCCGGGTTGGTCATTCCGTCTTTCTGAACATAAGGGCTATCAGCGCTTACTGGATTAGGCCACCAATAATCGCCTTCACTGAAAAAATCATGTTTGCTCCCGGCGCTCCTCGGAGAAACCTGGGCAGTAACTGTTACCGGCTGCTCGTTCAAAGCCAGGGCAGCTTCAGCAAGTACATGCTGTCCAAGTGTTTTTATTGCTTCTTTTTTAAATAAAGAAGGCACCGGTTTTGCAGGAACCGACATGAACTTCCACGTAACATTCCCGGTTGTGTTCGGCTTACCTTTTTCCGGTGCTGAAATAGTTCCTTTCCAAACCCCTTTTTTATCCTTTTCGACCGTTATAATTCGCCAGCTAAATAACCCTTTTTCATAGTCGAACGTTTCTCCGTCGTCATCATACAGAAGATATTTTCCCGGTTTTTCACCGTAATGCCTTATTTCGATATCGACCTTCTCACCGGTTTTCGGTGCATGGAGCATAGGAGGCATCATCGGGATAACTCCACCGTCTTTTACATAAACCGGGATCTTATCCAGCCCCGGAGTCACGGTCAACACTTCACCATCACCTGCATATTCACCGGTATAGAAGTCGTACCATTTGCCTTTGGGCAAAACAACTTTGCGAGTTGTTTGCCCGGTAAACAAAGGCGCAACCAATAAATATTCCCCGGCCATGTACTGGTCCTTGATCTCTTTAGTTGTTGCTTCGGCATAAGGGTTTTCTTCCAGGTTAGTGGCTCCGGTTTCCTTTTTGGATTCCTGCCTGAATCCATCTTCCAAACTCATTCCGCGGAATACAGGTGTTCCTTCAAAATGATACTTCGCGAATTCCGAATACCAATAAGGCATCATTTGCATACGCAACAACGCCAGTTGTTTTATTTGTTCCGCTACTTCAGGATACGACCACGGTTTTGTTCCGCTTGCCCAGGCATTGATCATCGCCATGGGCGAAAAGATAACAGTTTGAAAACGTCGCAACCACTCTTCTGCTGTTTTAGATGCTCTTGCCTCTGGCGTCCATAACACGCCGATGTACCCGCTATTGATGAGGGCCGTGATAAAATCCTCATGATTGTAATAGTCGTTGTAAATAACAAATGGCAAAGAAACACCGCCCCCATTGTTTGCACGGGCCAGGCCATATGTTCGCTGATTCTTCTGATGAAATAATTCAGCCGTATAACGAATAGCCAGCAGCCCGTAAGTTTGACGCAACTGCTCCGCACTTGTGCCTGATGGAAACGTAGCAACATCCGGCCAGAGATAGTGATCGTATCCATCTACTTCATCAATCTTGTAGCCACTTACCCCAATATCGACCTGGTCTTTTTTTAATTGTCCAAAAAATATCTTTCTTGCTTCGGGCAAAGTGAGATCCGGCACTTCCCCTACCCACACTGTATGCGACCCCGTGTATGGAGAAATATCCTTATAAAAAGAAGCTTGCTTGGAAACATAAGGATTGATCCACAAATTCAACCGTATGTTTTTATCCAACATTTCCTTTACAAACTTTTCCGGTTCGGGATATCTTGTTCTATCCCATTCAAACGTTCCCGGGTAGGCCTTGCTTTGCCAGCCGGGTTCCAGCCCGATAAAATCAAGGGGATACCCTTTTTGTAAAAATGCTTCGGCTTCTTTCTTTACACTATCAGCAGTAAATAAAGATCTCACTCTTTGGGTAAATCCTAAACCCCAGCGCGGAGGCAATGGACCGCCCCCGTTGAACAAATTGAACCGGCGTACTGCATCCAGTGAAGTTGGGCCAGCAAATACATAAACCTCCACTCCCTCCGCTGGAACTAAAATCTCTACCGCATCCGAATAAGGACGGGAGTCCCAACTTTTATTTGTGTTGCGATCCTTTTCTGGCGGTAAATTCTTGCTGTCTTTACGCACACCGGTACCTGCATATACATCAATATACCTGGCTGAATTGATAAACACCCCGTAGCCTTTTGATGAAACATAAAATGGTACAGGAGCATGCGTACGTCCGTTGTCTCTGCCACCATAGTGGTCCATGTGCAGTTGCAATATTTTTCCCCGCTGATGTACCGTTTGAAAATTCAATCCAAAACCATAAAGCTGTTCTTCTCTTTCCAATGGAAATCGCAAATAGGTTTTACCATCGCTGATCGTAGCTGCGATATCGTTTTGGGGAAGAGGAAAGATCACTGTAGCCATTTTCGTCAATGCATCTTTGTTGATAACAGCCCCGGATGCTTTTAGCAGATCATACGATTCAGGCGTTCCGGCTACTCCTTTCCATACTCCAGGAGCTACTTCTGTCCAGGTCAGTGGTGATCCGGTAGACAGGCCCTGGGTAGCCGCTACCGTTTTCTGGCCGGCAGCCACAATCAATCTTGTTTTTTGCTGGGCTGGCAATGCCTGGCTGAGCAACAATAAAAGATATGAAAGTTTTAATTTCATCGGGACTGCACTTTAACGGGAAAGAAAATGATCGCAGGATAAAGGCATCCTGCGATCATCTTATCAAATACAACTTACGCTATTTAATGTTTCTGAAAAAAAACTACCCTGTCTACGACATGTATTGGTCCGTTGGTCGATAAAATACCGGCCGTCCGGGCCTGGAGCCCTGGGGTAGCGAGATTGGGAGTTGGATAGTCGCTCCCGGGAAAATCATTGATCCGTAATCTCGAGTCCCTGTCATTGATCACCCGGAAAGCAATTAGACTTTCAGGATTCAACGGATCATAACCTAATGGCATAAGGGTTTTATCAAATTCCGGATCAGGTGTTATGTTTTCAAAAGTATGTTCACCTTCCACGATCAACGAAAGAAGGTGATTCTTTACCTGTAACGGAGGATAATCCTCCCATTTTGTAGCTGCAACGCCAGGAGCCGGTCCGACTTTATATTTTCCAAAATAACAGTCGGTGGTGGTAGTAGTACCGCTTTTTCTTAAAATCGCATCGTTGTGATAAAAAATAAAGGTTCTACCTGGCTTTGTATATTCATTGGTGTCGATGCCTGAATAAATAATTCCCTGGTAAAACCTTTTGAAAATCGTATCATTCGGACTGGAGCCTAATGCCCGTTCTTTCAAATACGTCCAGGCATTTTTATAAATATGCGGGTCAATCGTAGTTGTGGGATGATCGACATTTTTTTGATTCTCCAGCCCGAAAAGTTTCCGGCAGCCTGCAAACGTCATTGCCAGGATACAGCCGCAGATGCTATAGTATAATAATTTATATTTTATTGCTTTCATAATTCTTGTTTTGAAAAGATGATCAATCTGAATACGGGGGATTCTGGATCAACAGGGGATCTTTATTCAACGCATCTCTTGATATCGGCCAAAGTATTTTTCGCGCATCGGAAAACCCCGTTTGACCAACACCGAGCATTTGCTGTCTTCTCTTTACAAGTGGATCCATTACTGCCAGCACTCTTCCAGTTCTCACCAGGTCGAACCAGCGTTTTCCCTCGGCAAAAAGTTCCAGTTGCCGTTCATCGAGTATAGCCGTTTCCATATCCAGTTGCGTAGCAAGATTATTATAAAGAGCAGGGTTTAAGTTTCCTGCCTTTGCCCTGGTACGGATTTGATTGACAATGGCAGTCGCTCCCGTTTTATCGTTATTAGCCCAGTTCAACGCTTCTGCACGCATTAATAAAATATCTGCCCAACGATATAAAAGCAATTTTACCTGGTTTTGTGCGCGACTGGGAACTACAGGTTTCCCGGTATTATCCAAAGGATAGAATTTCCATACCTGTATTATTCTTTGAAGTGCGTTTGCTATCGTTGTATCGTAAGTGATACCGCGCCGTATATCCTGTTTATTGGTTTCCCATTTCATCGAAACGATGCTATCAATATAATAGTTAGAGGTTTGATCGGACGATCCAATCTTTCCGCCAATTCCATTTCCTCCATCAACAAGAAAGTCCCAGTTCAATGTCCATATATTCTCTTTTGTGTTACCTGTTACGATCATATCCTTATAAGAGGTAAAAACAGGAGTTGAAGGTGTAAGTGCGTAGCGGTTCAGCGCAATCAGTTTATCGATCGTACTCAAGACATTTGCATAATCTTTTTTCCATAGGTAGACATCGGCAAGTATAGCGAGAATGCCTCCATAGTTCAATTCATATACATTCGTTGACGATCTGTCTACAAGGTCAGCTGCCTTATTGAGATCGGGAAGGATCACATTATTCATGACAGAATCAGCCGGGCTCCTGGCAAGGTTGGGACTCTCTTCAATATTCTCGTATGGAATCAGCCTTACGGGTGCCGCACCCCATAATCTTACTACCCAGAAGTACATGTATGCCCTGATGCCATATGCCTGTGCGAGATAGTTATTTCGCTGAAGCTCGCTTAGTGCAGTTATCCCCGGCAGGTATTTGATTGCAAAATTTGCTCTTGATATTGCAACATATAAATTATCCCAGTTTGCAGTTGGAGTTGTGGCATTCAAACCGTTTAAAACGATGTTTTGCTGGTTTTCGCCGGTTCCTCCAAAAGTAAAATTATCCGATCTTGCATCGCCCCATTCGGTAAAACTGCCTCCGCTGCTGAATGTCTTTTGTATTTCATCATATATTGCTGCAACACCCAATTGCGCATGCTCGGGTGTTTTCCAGAATAATGATGCCGACAACTCAGAAATCGGTTGTTGATCCAGTTTCTTTTTACATCCTGTTGCCAGTACGACAGACAAAATGATTAGTATATATGCTGATCTTTTCATTTTCCGGAATTTAAAAGTTAATGTTTATGCCCCCGCCAAACTCTCTTTTTCTTGGGAAACGTCCGCTATCCTGTCCGGGCGTAAGTGCTCCGCCCAAAGAAATTTCCGGATCATACCATTTATAGTTGGTCCATGTCACCAGGTTATTTCCAAACACAAATACGCTGACTGCCTGCAGCTTCACTTTCGAGATAATTTTCTTTGGCACCTCATAAGAGAGGCGAACATTCCGCAAACGGATGAAGGATCCATCTTCAATATAAAGACTGCTTCCCGCTCTGCCATTGCTGACCGCATTGTTCTTTGCAATCGGCCAAATCGTGACATCACCCGGATGCCACCAGGCACCGTGTATATACACTGGCTCGGGTGTTACATTAGTCGTTGCATTCAGGTTGAGTTGAACACGGGCATTATTATATATCTCTGAGCCCCAACTTACATAATAGGTAAACGATAAAGTGAATCCCTTATAGTTGATAGTGTTTGTCAATCCCGCTATCCAGTCGGGGAAAGCATTACCTAAAATGAGCCGGTCGTTATCGTCTATTACACTATCCAGGTTGTTATTTTGCCAGATCATATCACCCCCTTTCGACACAAGACCGTTTGTACTCAACTGTTTTACCACGCCGGTATAAGGTTTGCCATCAAGGGTATATCCTGTAAATACATTATTCACAAATACAGGTGTAAGCTGGCGCTGGTAGTCAGGTGTCCAGGCATTGGATTCATCGTAAGCATACACACCTAGTGCCCTGTATCCATAGAAATCACCGAGGCGGCCGCCTTCTGAAACTTTCCATACTGCACCGGGAAGAAGGTCGGTGCCCTGGTACAGCTCCTTAACCGTATTCTTGTTGAATGACATGTTAAGCGATGCATTCCAGGAAACATTTTTACTACGGATCGGGTAACCGCTCAATACAAATTCGAATCCCTTATTTTGAATAGATCCTACATTGACCTTTACAGTACCAAACCCGGTATTGGAAGGCAGCGGTGCACTGTATAAAAGTCTTTCCGTTGTTTTATTGTAATAATCGGCAGTAAAAAAAAGTCTGCCTTTTAATAATGTCAGGTCCGCTCCCACATCAAATTGTTTGACGGATTCCCAGGCGAGCTTATTATTGCCAAACAGTGAAGCTGTCGCTACACCTGAAAGCCCGTTATAATAATTATTTCCAAACTGGTATCGCAAAATAGCATCATAGGCGCCAATCCTGTCATTACCTATAGCGCCATAACTTATCCTGAACTTGCCGTCGGCAAGATACTTCCTTGACCAATTCATAAAACTCTCTTCAGAAAAACGCCAGCCGAGGGAGGCCGATGGAAAATATCCCCACTTACTGTCTTTACCAAAACGTGAAGAGCCGTCGGCACGGAAATTACTGTTGAACAGATATCTGCCTTTATAAGAATAACCCAGTCGTGCAAAGTAAGAATGCTTGAAGAATCTTTCTTCACTGGTAGTGGCTGGATTCTTTACCTGGGCTGAATTCATTGTAAGAACCGTTTCAGTCACCAGGTTGGTCCCCGATTGTTCAGCATGATGATTGAATCCCTGCTCAGAACTTAGTCCCAGTACGCCGGTTATAGTATGATCTCTTCCAAACGTTTTATTATAATTAAAATATCCCTGCGCCATCCAATACGTGGTATAATCTGAATTGTCATCCAGCTCATTATTCAATGGGTTGGCACTGCTATTCAGTTTGGCAAGGAAAACCAGGTTGTGGGTATTGTTAACGCTTACATTGGCATCAACTGTAAATTTCAGCTCCTTAAGAATATTATAGCTGATATAATTATACAAGCTTACATCATAGATGTCATAGTTGTTTTTGTTCAATAATGCTTCCGCCACAGGGTTTCTTCTTCCACCAATCAATCCTGCCAGGCTTCCATCCTGAAAATACACTCTGAAGTTGGGCGGTCGCTGAATAGCTTGTTGCAACGTGCGGCCTTCATCTATCCTGTTTTCGGTTTGATATAAAGCCTGAATGCGTGTGCCGAATGCAAACCGGTCACTAGGTTTAAAATCCATATTGAACCTTGCCCTGGCAATATTTGCCCAGCTGTTTATAATAAGGCCTTTGTCTTTTATCAGACCAATACTTCCATAATAATTCATAGTCCTGCTGGCCCCGCTTACACCCAGGTCAATTTGGTTCCTCATCGCCGTTTGGGTAAGCATGTCCTGGTAATCGTTGTCGGCATTGTAACCAGGATTTAAAGAGTCGGAAGGTATGCTGGTCGTGCCGCTGCTGCTTCGTTTCAAGTCCAGCAATCTCCTGTCAGCAGCGTTAGCCTGTGGCACTTTACGTGACAACTCGCCGAAACTCGTAAAATAACGGAGGTCTATTTTTGCTCTTCCTTCCTTTCCTTTTTTCGTTGTAATAATTACGACGCCATTGCCGCCGGCAGACCCATAAATAGCTGCAGATGCCGCATCTCTTAATATTTCAATAGATTCGATGTCAGCGGGATTGATACCATCTATGTTTACACCTTGCGCACCATCAACAATATAAAGAGGAGTAGTTCCTCCCTCCAATGTCCCCATCCCGCGGATGATAAGCAAGTTCCCTGCACCCGGTCTGCCGGATTCCTGCGTTACTAACACGCCGGGGACCTGCCCTTGTATTGCTTCGAATACATTCTGCGGTACCCGCTCAGCAATTTGTTTACTTTGTATTGACGATATCGCGCCGGTAACATCTCTCTTTTTCTGTGTGCCATAACCAACTACAACAACTTCATCAAGATTACTTGCCGATTCGGTCAGCGTTAAATCAAGGGCCCTCCTGCTACCTACAACTTCTTCCCGGTCAGCGTGCCCGATCAGGGAAAACACCAGCACCGAACGTTGATTAGGAACATCAATTGTAAATTTCCCATCCGGATCGGTGGTAGTGCCGTTTGTTGTTCCTTTTACAATCACGCTTACGCCGGGCAAAGCTTTTCCTTCTGCGTTTTTGACCGTTCCGGACACACGTATTTCTTGAGCCAACACTGGCAACACCGCCGCAAATTGTAATGTAAAAAAGAAGAAAAGAATGTGAATGGTCGACCTGGTAACGCTCCCGCAGTTTTTTGCAGGCAAAGGTTTCTTTTCCATTTGGCAGTTTTAGGTTTTAGCAATCGTTGATTCATGCTATGCATGCAAGCATCATTCCCTGCTTTATTCCATGCAAATAAGTAATATTTTAGTGCTCTCAGTTTCTGAGAATTGCCTTTATACTAAGTTATTTTAACATTTGAATCCGTTGGATACCGGTCAAATTTAGGAGAGCGGTTGAGCTAAAAACGCTGCTTGAAATTGAAAAAAAACGCATGGTAGAAAAGACTGCAACACGTCAGGGAGGTTCTAAATTCTCAAAAGACGAAACCCGTTCCCAATGTTGTTTCGAAAATTAAGCCCGGCGGAAGTTCGAACAGGTATATTTCCGATCATCAATTCATTTTATGATAGCCCTTCATTCACGGTTAAGAATAAGAAACAACGCTGATTCTTATTCAGGCGGGGAACGAGGAAAGGAAAATAAGGACATAAGAAAAATATCCGGGTCAGCATTCGGTTAAGGCTATTTTTTTCGTTGATAAATAGGTTATCTTTAATTACTATCTGTTCTCACCAATCTGCACCGACTTATCCGCACTCACTACGTAAATCACGAATTGAAAAAAGTTATTCACAGGTAGATATCGGATAACAATTTGTTAAACAGAAAGGCATGTTTATTGTTAAAAATAAGGTATGAAACAGAGATTACGGAAACTTATCCCAAAAGCAACTAAAAGCGAAACAACCGTTTTTTCACAGCTTCCCTCACAACCAAAGGAAGAAACTGCCAAGAGTGACTCCAAAGCTGAATTAAGCGCAACTGCATTGTTTTCTTTTTTTACTGCCAATATTATAAAGGAGGAGAAAATATTTACACGGTGACTACCAGTTATCAAATGTTAGTCCAAAACTTTCCTCATTTAGTATATCTTTCCAGTCTTCGATCAATTTCTTATAGGCCTCACCGACCGGCATAATATTGCGGTCCAGATCAAAAAGCCCAAGTTCGTTCACATGTCCGGCATCATCGCGAAGGGCAGAATCCCAGTCGACCTGGTGTTGAAGGCTATACCACGTAAATCCAATAATTGGGATGCCATCGTGCTTTAACCTATGAACATTCGCCCATTGCTTTAATAACCATTCTTTACATGCTGGCATTTTTATGTTCGTTTCAGTATGCATGATCGGTAACTTATAGCGCTTATAATATTGGTGTGTTATAACGTAATAGCCAAATATTTCACCGGCTGCCTGCGTATGTCCATCCGGAAAAACCAAATGCTCATTTGTTACATAATAGTCATTGCCCATTATGCATTTCGCCTTTACCTGGTTTTTGATAAACCATTCATAATCCTGCCTTGTCATCCCATTTTGTAACAAATATTCATACATTGCAACATTCAGCGGATACCCGTAAGTAAGATCAAGGGATAGAAATCTTTTTTGATTTAAAAATCTTGCAAGAGGAACGGCCCGTGGATCCATGGCATGAAAATATTCAGAAGACTCGCTTTGAATAAATGTAGCCTCAGGCTGAACTTTTAAAATGGCCTTCATCGCCATTACATTCGCCTTTGCCAAATGTTTTAAAGCGGTAACAAATGATCTGTCAGTGTTCAATCGCTCATTCCACCACCCATATTTTGCCGAAAACATGGCAGTAATAAAAATTTCATTGATCGGCGTATACAATTGCAATTCAGGAAAGCGCTGAGCAAAACTCAACGCATACTCAGCAAAAAGTTCAGGGAAGTCGGGATTTTGAAAATTTTCAATCCAATCAGGTACTCCAAAATGACATAGGTCGACAATAGGTGTAATGTGCAGTTCTTTTAATTTATTAAAAGTTTCATCCGTAAAAGACCAATCATATTTTCCAGGAGCCAGATGCGTAGAATAATAAGGCGGTCCATATCTTAAAAATTCAATTCCCAGGTCTTTTGTAAGACAGAAATCCTTTTCCCAGTTAGTATAATGAAATGTTTTTTCCATTTCATCAACCCGTTTTATGGTACCATCCGGTAACTGAATTGTGGGATAACTATTTTCAATACCGGTCGAGAACATAAATTTATTTCCAGCCATAATTCATTCAGTCGGGTTTCAATTCAAAATATCTTTCTAATGCGTTTTCGAACCGTGGCAGCTCTATTCCCTTTTTACTTACCAAAGCACTATAATGGGGCCGTTTTGCAAACCACTTCATTTCATTTAAAGGCTTTGCCACGAGATTATATTTTTTATAGCGCGCTTGTACAGCTACAAGATTTGCAAAGTCAAACCAGGTCACTGAGCCGCTATTGCTGATATGCCAAATCCCTTTTTCTTCATCGATTAAAAGATCCAATGCTGCGTTTAAAAGATCTGGCGTATAAGCAGGGGAAAACTCAACGTCAGAAGGCACAACAAACATTTTCCGTTCTTTTAGGGCTTCCAATATACTGCTCACAAAATTTAGTTTGGCGCCGGGGCCAAAAAAAGGTCCCGTACGAATGATCAGCGAATCTGAGTAATTCTTAAGCACCATTTCCTCCGCTTTTGCCTTACTTTGCCCGAAGACATTTAACGGCATTATTGCATCCATTTCATTATAAGGATTGTTTTTCTCCCCGTTAAAAACCATATCGGAAGAGAATGTCAGAAATTGAATGCCAGATTTGCGACAACAACCCGACCATAAACCAGGCGCCGTAACATTTGCTTTAAAGCACTCTTTTGCATTTTGCTCAGCCCTGTCTACGTCGTGATAGCCTCCGGCATTTAATACTGCCCAGGGCTTATTCTCTTTGATTATATCATCAATACGCTCCGAATTCAGGGTCACATAGTTTTCATTTAAGTGTGCATAGGGTATAAAACGCTGCTGGCAGACCTTCACCAGTGCACTGCCCAATACACTTGTTGAACCGATAATAAGTAATGGTCTTTTTCCAGTTTTTTTAATGTAACTACGATTCGGTATTATGGTTAGATCCCTGTTCCACCATCCTCTTTCTGATAACAAGGGGTGGTAATAATTTTGCTTTTGTGAAAAAGCACGGATCATTTTACCCAGTGATGTTGACCGGAGATTATTGCTTCTTACATCGAACACGCCGGTTTCATAGTGTTTATTACATTTTGTGAGAAGTGTATCCCAGTCATGCGACCCGAGCAAAGCCCAGGCAGTAACGGCTTTCAGGGGAATACCTTCCTGGGCTAATGCAAGACAATCATTCCATGTTTCTTTTAACCAACGCATTTGTTCTTCTCTGGTGCAATTAAGATGACATTCAGTTATTGCCAGCGTCTTTCCATATCGCTGCCATGCTTCACGTATCAAGGCTTTTAAGCCCACTGCATTTCCTGATCTCACCGCCTCGGAATCAGCATAAATATCTTTGTTATTGCCGCCATGCGTGCATACAGGATATTTTTCTATTTTTTCATCCAACCATCTCTCTGAAGTCACATAATAATTGAAACCCATAATATCCGGAAGGCAACTGTTGTCAAGAAAAAACTGTAAGTCTGCCTCGCCTATTCCGATCGAGGTAAGATATTTCCAGAAAAAGTGCCGCTCATTCACCTTACCGCACAATAAATCATAAGTCAACCACCGCCTTTTGTTTTCGAAGCGAGCCTGGTATTGTAATTTTACTGTTGCATGGGTCTTTGCCAGGTCCTCAGTTTGCACAAGTTTAGCATGGGGATTTATACTGCGAATAGCTTTCATGGAAAGGATAATTGCTTTTACCTGGTTAAGCAACATTTTTATGAAGCTCAATTCATTCTGGTAATGCGGATACCAAAAGCCATATAACCCGCTGAATCTTGCAGTCGTTAGCGGTTCATTTACCGGTGTGTAAAATTCCAGCCATGGAAATTTTATCGCCACCTGTTCTGCATAACCAGCAAGTTTACTGGGAAAATCATCATCAAGCAAATCGGTAAACGTTGGCCCGCTGCCATGATGAACTAAGCCTACGATTGGCGTAATATTATTTTTCCGGATCCTCTCCAGTTGATGTTCTGCCCATTTCCAGTCTATATCTTTGCCCGGCTTCGATACATGACGTTCCCACAATATGGGATAACGAAGCTTACTGATACCTAGCTCTGAAAACTTATCTATATCATTTGTTCTCAAATAATGTCCGGCATATTCAAACTGATCGCGGTACTTGTTTCCAACGCGGTTGATTGTGCCCTCGATGCCTCCCCAAATCTCAGGCATGCTGTTTTGCAGGCAGTTTTTGACCGTTGACATGCTTTTTTATTTCGTTAGGGGGATATAGCTTTTTGAATAACGCCAATGATTGGCCGACCACCTGGTCCATATTATAATATTTATATGTAGCGAGCCGGCCCGTGAAATAAACATTTGCTAATCCCATGGTCAACCGCTGATATTTTTTATACAACTCGGCATTTTCAGGTCGTGGTACCGGGTAATAAGGGTCGCCCTCGGCTTTAGGGTATTCATATACAATACTTGTTTTTGGATGTTTTTGTCCTGTCAGGTACTTAAATTCAGTTACCCGTGTATAAGCATGTTCATTTGGATAATTAACAGTGCCTGTCGGTTGAAAAACCTCCGCCTCAATCGTATCAAATTTAAATTCTATTGAACGGTAAGGCAGTTTACCGAAACAATAATCGAAATAATAATCGATTGGACCTGTATAGATCATTTCCCGGAATGGGATTTTGTCGACGATATCTTTATAATCTGTGTTCAACAGTATACTGATATTGGGGTGCGATAACATATTTTCAAACATCCTTGTATATCCACGTAAGGGCATTGCCTGGTACATATCGGTGAAGTAACGATTGTCTTTGTTATTTCTTGTGGGAATCCGGGCTGCCACAGCAGCGTCAAGTTCCGAAGGATCCAGTGCCCATTGCTTTTTCGTATAGTGTTTAAAAAATTTCTCATAAAGCTCGCGTCCGACCTTACTCACCACAGAGTCTTCAGAAGTGATGATCCTTTCTTTCTTTTCCGCCTTTGTTTTAAAAAATTCATCTACTTCGGTCGAAGAAAGATTAAGCCCATAAAGAGTATTGATCGTGTTCAGGTTGATCGGAATCGGAACAAGCATTCCGTCTACACTGGCTAATACCCGGTGTTCGTAAGGCCGCCATTTCGTAAACTGTCCCAGATATTCAAATATTTCAAGACAGTTTGTGTGAAATATATGTGGTCCATATTTATGAACGAGAACTCCAGCCTCATCATAATGATCATATGTATTACCTCCAATATGGTTACGTTTATCCATTATCAATATTTTCTTTCCGGCAACTGACGCCAGCCGTTCAGCCAGCACAGCCCCGGCAAAACCTGCTCCCACAATTAAAAAATCAAACATAATAGTCCTCCTTTTGTCTTGGCACATTATTCGGTTTACCTTCAGTGAAAAGTGCTGTATTAATGTGTTGCATCATTTTTTCACACGTCAGGTCCCAGGAATCTTTTTCAAGATATTCATCCACTCTTTTCAACCACCCGTCATTATGCTGCATCTCAATACATCTTTGTAGTGCATTGATAAAATCGTTGGTGTTGCCGGCGATACTTACAAGACCATCCTTCGCATAGGTTTTTACAACATCGTGAATCGGCGTGGAAACGACAGGTTTGCCGGCAGCCAGATATTCCGGTGTTTTGGTCGGACTTATATAACGAGTGGACTCGTTCATTGCAAAGGGCATTATTGCCACATCCCATCCGGCGATATATTCCGGAAGCTCTTTATAGGGTTTAGGTCCCAAATAATAAATATTGGAATAAGAGGGCAATGTGGCCGGGTCAATTTTTACGATCGGACCGATGAAAATGAAATTCCAGCCCGGTCTTTCTAATGCGATGTCATTAAGTAACCGAATGTCCATTCTTTCATCAATTACCCCAAAAAATCCAATGCGGGGATGCGAAATGTTTTGTTGATCGATATGATCTTTGCCTATCGATCTTGCTTTATTAAAATGTTTTCGGTCAATACTACTTGGAAAGAGGTGGATATTAGGATGCCTGTTTTTCTTGGCTTGATAAAGACTATAGCCCCCGGTAAAAACTATATCCGCCAGCTTTAATAATTCCTTCTCCCTTTGTATGAGTTCGGGCGGCGCATACTTAAATGCTGATAACTCATCCATGCAATCGAACACAATGAGCTTTGGTTCAAAGGATGCTTTGAGACTCAAGGCCATGGGCGTATAGTACCAGGCAATTGCTTCTTTAACTTTAAAAAAACTAAAAAGATCCTTGAGAAGCCTTACTTGTTCTTCGCTAACTTCTGCAGAAGAAAGGCCAGTTTGCAAATGAGGCTGAATGATCCAGATATTGGTTTCTTTATTACTCGTGTCAAGAAAATTTGTATCGCTGTCATAAATCGGCTCTTCAATAAAAAAAATACGACAGTACTCAGCGATCCTGCTTAAAATGTGTTGAGGCCTCTGGTATACAAAATCCCATCGTAAATGGCAAAAGCATACAATATCCATAGGGACAAAAGTTTAAAAATCTAGAAATGTATTACTGGGTTAACAAGGATAGCGAGACTAACAGTAAAACAAAAAATCTGCCAGTAATATAAGAGCCAACTTCGTATAATGGCTGAAACAGTATGGATCTTAGCCGCTATATTGATTGGTCAACTATATTATTTTTCAAATTTAGCCGCCAATACTTACTCCTGTCCGACGCTTTTTGACCGATTTATAGTTGACCAATATTATCGGGTAGTTCGATCGCAATTTGTATTACCAACTATTATCGTTTGATCGATAGAGTCGATTGGCTTAGCAATTTTTCGGTAACGTGTGGAATTAATTACACCATTCTTTTAGTAATGAAATAACGAAAGATTTATTTCCACAGCGTGATTGTTTTGGCAATTAAAGCCTAAATTTGATTACCGCACAGCACTTGATGCGTTGATTTTATACTTACGTTTTAGGTACAATCCAAAACAAAATCTTCATAGCCTTACGGCCTTCGTAACATTCTGCATTGAAAAGTCCTTTTGGCTTAAGGATCGGCAACAGCAACTTTTATTAATTGCACGAAACACAATTAGGTAAATCTAATATTAAAGCAATATACCCGTTTGCTTACGTCCGGCATTTAATGTATTAGTTTGTTGTGCAGCATTACCCATCAGCTAAAGCGCTAAAAAGGAAATTTTCATGGACAAAAGAGAAGACTCGCTTAATATGTTGCCTGACCTTATTGGCAGTTCGCTACACGCGACAATTATAGCCGTTGCGTTACCCGACAAGCAAGGCAAAATAAATGATTTTAGATATGAATTTGCAAACGGGCAAGAGCTGCGATCAATTCCAAGCGCAGATTTCAAAAATAAACTCATTGTTGAACAATTCGCGCAGGCAAAAAGTAATGGTCTTTTTGAGCGATGTATAAACGTAATTGAAACGGGTAGATACTGGCAGAATGACTTCCAGTACAATCGAGATGGCCTTGACGTGTGGGTCCGGGTAAGTATAGATAAATTCCAGAAAGGGTGCATTCTAAGCTTTACAGACATCAGCCGGCAAAAAAGAAGCGAGCTAGATCTAATAAATAAGTTTGAGTCACTCACTAAAATCCTGCAAACACTTTCGATTACAACCAGTATAATGGAACTGAAAAATGGTTTGTTTAATTTTTTCGACTGCCAAACCGGCTTCGATTCTGAAAAAATGAAATGCGTTAGCCACGAAGTATTTTTGGGATCTGTTTATCCTCCAGATCGTGAAATTGTGGAAAAGTATTTCAACTTCTTCATTACCGCAAAAGATGACCAAGTTTTTGATGTAGAGTACCGATCTATGAAGGATTCAGAAAACTGGGATTGGCATCATGCGTGCGGCAAGGTGTTGCAGCGCAGTCATGATGGTATTTCCACCCATATACTAAATGTTACCCAAACTATCAACGGGCTCAAAAGAACGGAGGAACAAATAAACAAGTTAAACACTGCCTTATTCTTAAAGGATCGTGAGCTTGAATCGATGAACTCTGAAATGAAAACGTTTCATCATATTACGGCGAAGGACTATAGCGAAACGCTGAGAAATTTATATACAAATCTTGAATTTATTATTACAAATGATGCGAGAAACCTTTCAAATCCAGGCAGGGCAAACATACGACGGGCACAATCGGCCATCCAGAAAATGAAACTGCTTACTGATGATTTAACATCCTATACTGCATTGAATGAAACAAAGAGCCGCCAACAAAATATTCGCCTATCCGCTGTGTGGCAGGAAGCAATCAGGGATTTTTCGACAACAATTGAAGAACTTAACATCAGTATCTCGGTAGAAGAAATGCCTTCCATAAGCGGTTTCCCATTGCTCTTATCTGTCGCATTTCATCATTTACTGGAAAATGCCATAAAGTTCAGGAAACAAGACACTGGCCATGCTGTCACTATTGGTTATCGCCAAATAGTGACCGAAACAACAGTCCAATCGACATTCAGCCAAAATGATGTGATGTATGATGTGGTTTCCATTACAGACAATGGTGTTGGGATTCCCAAAGAAAATTTGGATAACATATTTGATCTCTTTTTCAGGCTTCATGATAAAACGAAGTATAAAGGATCTGGTATCGGCCTTGCTGTCGTTAAAAAAGTTATGATCATACATGGCGGCTTTGTGACGGTAGACAGTGAACCGGGTATTGGATCTTCTTTTCATTGCTTTTTCCCGCATAGAAACGAATAGATAATGTAACAGTCCTTTGATTTCAATATGGCCGAGTTTTTGAGCGGTAATACAACGTTACATCAACAATTAATTTTAAAATAAGTTATTGTAGAAGATGAGTAGCACGTCCCCGGTTAATTATTTTGAAACACTCTTCAGAAACGGCCGAGAAAATATTGTCCTAATAATGAATGGCAAAGGAATCGTTATTGCCATCAGCCCATCTTTCACGGCACATTTTGGCTATACACAACAGGATATAATCGGCATGAATGCGTCAATTCTTTTTACTGAGGAGGACCGGGAAAAAAATCTGCCCCAGCGGGAACTTGAGGCCGTTTTAGGTACGGGCTATTCTTCTGACAACAACTACCTCGTCAATGTTGATCGGCGCCAAAGATGGGTCTCAGGCGAATCTCTTTTACTGCAAAACGAAAATGGCGAAAACATAATCATTAAAATAATCCAGGACATTCATGAAAAAAAAATATTGGAAAATGAGATCCGGGCATCGAACCAGTTTAATGAAAGTATCCTTGGATCTATTAGGGACCCCATATTTGTCCTAAACGAACAGCAGGAGGTTATTAAAACAAATGAGGCGTGTAATATATTATTTAAAACCCATGTTGCAGCAAGCACTCCCTTGAACTTTGAAGCTGTTATTGGTCCTTTTGACAGGAGTGAGCTTCTGAATAAGACCGTTACTGAAGCCATTCAAACCCGGAAAGAGTTTTCTTGTCGCGAGGTTGAAATGTTTACAGTGAACATGGATAAGAAGGTATTCGAGGTAAGTAATAGTTTTGTCTATAACCAGGGCAGCGAAGTCATGCTGGTGTACATGCATGATGTAACAGCCAGTAAACAGATAGAGCGGGAAAGGGAAGATGTCATAGGATTTATTGGCCATGAATTGAGAAACCCGCTGGCAAATGTAGTGTTGTGTAACGAAATTATGGCCGAAGCGGTAAAAAAAAATAATATGGAAGAAGTGAAAGATATGTTGCAACGCAGTAAAAACAATGTGATGCGGCTGAATAAGATGATCACCGAGCTGTATGATTTAACAAAGGCGAATGCCGGTAATATGAAGCTGCAGGTATCCTCTTTTCAATTCGGCGAAGTAATAAAAGAAGCTATCGATATGGTGCACGCCTTACAACCGGCATATAACATAATTGTTGAAGGACAAACAAACGTGGCGGTCGAGGCTGACAAATACAGGCTGGTGCAGGTAATTGTAAATTATCTGAGTAACGGCATTAAATATTCCAATGGGAAAACCGAGGTGACGATACATGTCAAACCTGAGGACGATCATATCATAGTCGCTGTTAAAGACGAGGGACTTGGTATTTCAAAAGAAAATCTGCCATATATTTTTGAAAAATTTTTCAGAGCCGAGAAAACAAAGGGAATGGAAGGAATTGGGTTAGGATTGTATTTGTGCCGCCAGATAATTAACGCACATAGTGGAATGGTATGGGCAGAAAGTGAAGAAGGCAGGGGATCGGTGTTTTATTTTTCTATTCCTGTCAAGTTTTACTCTAAACCTTAAATTAACGGGATGGCTAAGATCTTAGTGGTAAATAACGATGTAGATACGATGAGCCTTTTAAAGAAATGGCTTGAAAAAAGACAACATGAAGTGACATATACAGGCAACGAAGACCAGATCATGAATATGATAAAAGAATTCGATCCGGATTTGATGCTGGTGGACGTACTTCAAAAGGATGTTGTGTACAGAGTAAAAAATGATAGAACCACAACTCATATTCCTATACTCCTGATGACGGGGCATACGCTCCGCCAGGAAACAATAGATGTCCCAGCCGATGACGTTATCGAAAAACCTTTTAACCCCCATTTGCTGGAAAGTAAAATTGAGCGCCTGACCCTGTAAATTCATTTGCCATAATTTGCTTTATAGGTTGAAATCTTCCGGAATAATATTTAGGATTTCAAAAAAGTGAAAAAAGGAAAGATATATATTGGAACTTCAGGCTGGTCTTATAAACATTGGGAGGGAACCTTTTACCCTGCCGGCATAAAATCGAATGATCAGTTCAAGCGATACTCTGAATCTTTTCAAACAGTTGAACTCAATAATTCTTTTTACAAACTTCCTTCAGCGTCAACATTTCTATCATGGAAGAACTCGTCAAGACCGGGATTCATATTTTCCGTAAAAGCGAGCCGCTTTATAACCCATATGAAAAAACTAAATATGGGCAAGTTGGAACTAAGGAAGTTTTTCAGAAGTGTAAGTAAACTTGGTAACAAGCTTGGTCCAATACTATTTCAGCTTCCCCCGAGATGGAAGTTGAACTTTGAGCGACTGAAAAACTTTTTATCGGTTCTTCCCCCCGGTTTTCTATACACTTTTGAATTCAGGAACCATAGCTGGTATAATAAAGCGATATACGATCTACTGGCTGATTATAATTGTGCCTTTTGTATTTATGAACTCGAAGGACATACCTCCCCAATGATGCTAACAGCCAGCTTTATTTATATACGACTTCACGGTCCTGGCGGTAAATACCAGGGAAATTATACAGATACCAGCTTGAAATGTTGGGCGGAGAGGTGTAAAAAGTGGAGCGAAATTGGCAAACCCGTTTACATATATTTCGATAATGACCAGCTTGGTTATGCCGCGCTTAATGCAGTCCGTTTAAAACAATTAGTTGAAAAATGATTTGCCTTGTCAATAAACGACAAAGCCATGGATGTACGGGAACAATAAGCAGAAATACTTAGCGAAATATAAACAGGTTTTATATTCTATTATTATGCGACGACTGTAATTTGCCCACGCACTTGATTGATCAAAATTTGACCGGACCTTTAACCCGCTGTTACCTGTTTGTAGACCTGCTTAATAATGTCACTTGCCTCGTCGTCGCCTTTAATCAGAGCTTTGAAAAACGATTTTATTTGTTTTGCGCTCATATGCGGCGGCAATATAGGCACATTGGCGTCGCCTAAGGCTTCAACTACTACCGGCCTGTCCAAAGCAAATGCCCTGTCGAGAGTGTCTTCAATTTGCCCTGGTTTTTCGATTCTGTATCCTTCAAGACCAATACTTCTCGCGAAAGATGCAAAAGAAACATCAGGTATCGATTGAGAGTCCTCGAACTTCGGGTAACCTCCAAGCGCTCTTTGCTCCCAGCTTACCATGTTTAGATCCATATTATTTATTACTATGACCATTAACCGGGGATCATTCCATTGCTTATAATATTTGGAAATAGTGATGAGCTCATTCATTCCAAGCATCTGCATAGCGCCGTCACCACTAATCGCAATAGACAATCTCGCAGGATAGGCAAATTTGGCTGCAATAGCATATGGCACTGCCGAACACATAGTAGCCAGCGATCCTGTAACAGAGGCTTTCATTCCTTTCCTGATCAGGAGATTTCGCGCATACCAGAACGTAGTTGACCCTGAATCGGCAGCCAGCATACAATCATTTGGTAACCGCTTATTTAATTCATGAAACACAAGCTGTGGATTGATAGGGTCGGCGCTTGCGATCGCACGTTCTTCAACAATTTTATTCCATTCTTTATTATTTTCCCGAATTTGTCTTTGCCAGACCTGGTCTTTTTTCTGTTTTAATAATGGTATCAACAATTGCAATGTTTGACGGGCATGCCCCTGCAGCATCACATCCATTGCATATCGTATTCCCAGCATTTTTCCATCAACATCTATCTGAACGGCTTTTGCTTGTCCCGGTTTTGGTAAAAATTCAGAATAAGGAAAGGAAGAGCCAATCATAAAAAGTGTATCACATTCCGTCATCAGGTCCCAGCTTGGCTTTGTTCCAAGTAGTCCGATAGTTCCTGTAACGTAGGGCAGGTCATCCGGCAAAGCTGCCTTACCAAGCAAAGCCTTTGCAACACCCGCTCCTAATAATTCTGCAACCGTCATCAACTCATTTTCCGCACCTATCGCACCGGCACCGATAAGCATCGCCACTTTCTTTCCATTGTTCAAAATATCCGCCGCCTGTTGTAGTTGATCGTTCGATGGCAATACGATCGCAGGATCATATCCTGCCGATGAAACAATAGAACCATGTTCTCTTGGAGGTGGCTCATAAGGCATTTCCTGGATGTCATTCGGAACGATAATACATGTTACCGTTCTTTCCACCAGTGCGATACGAAATGCCCGATCGATCAAATGCCTTATCTGTGACGGCTCCATGCAAACCTGTACAAATGCGGAAGCAACATCTTTAAACAGGGAAAGTAAGTCAACTTCTTGCTGGTAATTGCCACCAAGCGACATTCGTTTTTGTTGACCTATGATCGCAACTACGGGCTGATGATCCATCTTTGCATCATACAGGCCATTCAACAAATGAATGGCACCAGGTCCCGATGTTGCCATACAAACCCCTAGCTCCCCGGAAAATTTTGAATGACCACATGCCATCAGAGCGGCCATCTCTTCATGCCTGGACTGAATGAACTTTATCCGGCCCTTCGAAGACTGCAACGCTGACAATATTCCATTTATGCCGTCTCCGGGATAGCCAAAAACTCTTTTGATTCCCCAGCCTTGCAAACGCTCAACAAGGAATTCAGCTACTGTTTGTGCCATTGCGAATTTTTTAATCGATATAAATAAGTCAATAAATAATATGATGTTGCTATTTTCTATGCAGAATTCGGCTAATAATTCTGCGGTTATTCGCCATGAGCCTTGTCCACGAGTTTATTTTGCTTAAAGTGGACTTATTTCCACAATTTTTATTCTTTTCCGCAATTTGAAATAATGCATCGAAACCTTATTTAGCGACACCACTTTGTATAGTAAAACGTTTCTCCTTGGCGCATTTACCAACTCCAACATTGACGTATCGAGGATATTGGTTATAGCAGGCAAATCGTCAATTTCAGCTTCAATTATAAAGCCACGTAGATGGATGTTTATAAGTTTAGGTCGATGTATAATTCAGGACCACAATAAGCTATGGCACGATATAGGATATTAAAAATTAAAACTCTTTTATGGCTAAGTATTCAAAAGGTGCACAGAAAAAAGTAAAAAGAGCCATGCATGAAAAAAAACATGGCAAGCTAAAAAGCGGCCGTAGCGGCAAAAAAGTAAAGAGCCGCAAGCAAGCTATAGCGATCGCCCTTTCCGAAGCAAGGAAATCTGGCGCCAAAGCCCCAAAGAAGAAATCATCATCACGAAAAAGTTCCGGTGGAAAAAAGAAGCCAGGGCCAAAGAAAGGATCGCGCAAGAGTAAATAGTCTTACAGATCAAACCAACCACGTGGTGAGGTTCATTTTTGTCTGAGCAGACAGAGTGTTCTCTTCCCTGTCATTTATGGAAAACAAATTTTTAAAATTTCCATGTGACCACCGCGTACCCCCGGCAATTTATCCCCGATCGTATCCCCAAACATGATCTATAACAGTTGCAAAAAATAAACGGGGATTATGCTTGCTCATCATAAGTATGTTGAACTGGCCGTGGCACGCAATCTTTACATGAGAGCTTATTGCAGACTGCCTGATAGAAAAATTATTATCGCCTGTAAACGGATAATAAAGAGTTTTCATTCACATTCCATCAAATAAAAAACGGAATTTGGCTTAACAAATTCCGTTTAGCGTGATCGGGTTCCGATAGCCATCGGAATGAACCCAGGGGTCCGCCGCGTGGCGGATATGAATCCAATGCTCAGTGAGAGTGGTTTCATAAAAAAGTTCTTTCAATTCTAAATTATAAAAGGCTCCTGTAAAGAGCATTTGTAGCGCGATCGGGTTCCGATAGCCATCGGAATGAACCCGGGTCCGCCGCGTGGCGGATATGAATCCAACGCTCAGTGAGAGTGGTTTCATAAAAAAGTTCTTTCAATTCTAAATTATGAAAGGCTCCTGTCAAGAGCCTTTGTAGCGCGATCGGGAGTTGAACCCGAGACCTTTGGGTTATGAATCCAACGCTCTAACCACCTGAGCTACCGCGCCTTAGTTAATTATCTCCTAAATCAGCCGCAACGGATAGAAATCCAACGCCCTAGCCATCTGAACTAGTGCATTTTCTTACTAAATCGATAAGATTTACGGGCGGCAAAGATAATAGATTTACCGAAAAAATTGGAATTGGATGACATTGAATACAGTCGGGACCCTTTTTTTGAGCTCACCAAGCCCCCACTCAAAAAGGGCCTTTAGTTGCTGTTAATTTACTTACAGACATGGTCGAAAATGTCATTACAATGGTCCGGAAACCGGCATAATTCTTATATATTATTTTCATGCCTTCCAACCAGGAGATAAGACGAATGCTGCAGCTCTATGCCGAGCTACTAACACTACATGACCAATATCCTAAGCTATCTGGCGAGTTAGCCAGTGCCGCTTACTACACGAGAAGATTCAGTGATAATATTATCGGGCTGGATGAAACCACGATCAATAAATTATTCCGGCCATCGATCGCCAAAATATTAAAAGAACTAAAGCAGACAGATACGATTGAAGCGTTGGACGAGTTAATACAACTTACACCGGCAGGGCTGTTCGAGATGATGCGAATTAAGGGTCTCGGTGGAAAGAAATTAGCCTGGATCTGGAAGGAGGCAAAGATCGATACAATAGAAGGCTTGTTAAAAGCTTGTAAGAAAAATCAGCTCAGTGAACTTCCGGGTTTTGGTAAAAAGACAGAATCCAATATTATAAAGGCAATTGAAACCTATACTGTCAGCCAAAATCATTTTCATTATGGCAGAATTGCCCCTATTGCCGAAAGACTGGTTACCAAAATTCAACAAGCTACCGGATCCAAATTGGTAAGTCTTTGCGGCGACATTCGGCGGCAAGCCCTTACGATACCGGGAATTGAAATTATTACCACGGCAACTACAAAAGACCTGTCTCCCGCAACTTTGAAAAAATTGATGATCGTTAAAAAGCAAACCCCGAACAAGACTACCGGTATCACCCAGGACGAAATTCCTGTCACCATCCATCACAGCAAAAAACAGAATTTTTATTTTGATCTCTTCCGATTAACGGGAAATGAATCACATGCAAACCAGGTATTGAAAAAAATAAAGAATAAAGCAGGTTTTACTTCAGAAGACGAGATATACAAGGCGGCGAAGATGAATTACATCGTGCCTGAAATGAGAGAAGACCTGGCCGAATGGGATTTTTTCCAAAAACCGGAAAACCTTGTTGAACTAAAAGACATCAAAGGCGTGGTACATAATCATACAACCTGGAGTGACGGAGTAGACACTCTTAAGGATTTTGTAGAGGCCTGCATTGAAAAGGGATATGAGTATACCGTTATCTCCGATCATTCGAAAAATGCACACTACGCGGGTGGGCTTAAAGAAGAGAAAGTCTTGCGGCAAATGAAAGAAATCGATGCGCTGAATAAAAAGGTAAAACCATTTAAAATATTCAAAAGCATCGAATGCGATATTCGTGTAAATGGAGACCTGGATTATGAAGAAGGACTGCTCGGGCAGTTTGATCTCGTGATCGTATCTATCCACCAGCTGCTAAAAATGGATGAAGAAAAGGCTACACGGCGCCTCATAAAAGCCATTGAAAACCCTTATACAACCATTCTTGGACATATGACCGGCAGGCTACTACTCATCCGTCCAGGTTATCCTGTCAATTATAAAAAAGTTATTGATGCCTGTGCTGCCAATAACGTAGTCATTGAGATAAACGCAAACCCATACCGGTTAGATATGGACTGGGCACAGATACCCTATGCCCTCAAAAAAGGAGTAATGATCTCCGTTAATCCTGACGCGCATAGTATAAAGGAAATTGACAATATCCAGTGGGGAGTGAGCGCAGCCCGGAAGGGCGGACTGCTTAGAGATAAAACATGGAACGCAATGCCACTTAAAAAAATTGAACAGTGGATAAAAAATAAACATTTGCAGGCTTCCGCTGTTGTCTCGTAGATTCTTTTAATAATTTAATCCAAAAGGCTGCTGGCTTATTCAATACTGCCCATTACAAATTATTACTACAATGCAAAGTTTTATAAAAGCTTGCCAGAAAAATTGGCCCAAAGTTGGAACCAAAAGACAGCCGTTATTTATCGTCAGGCGATTTTAATTTTAGTACGCACATATCCATTATTTCTTGGCGAACTCATCGGGGGGTCATGCAAAAACCTTTGCAACTTTGCCGGGAGGATTTTTAATCAGAAATGTGTTCCTTCAATTAATTAAATAGTCCCCCATGAAAAAATATCCGTCTATTAAGCTTGCGCAATCAATATTGGTTTTTTCGACTTTATTAACCGCAAATGCAGTTATTGCTCAAACAGACAAAGAGAAAAAAATAATTGTTGATTGTGATACTGCCAAAGCAGAATTTCTTCGTACAGATCCCTCGTTGAAAAATGTGTTTGCAAAAGCCTACGGTTATTTGATTCTGCCCAACGTTGGTAAGGGTGCTGTGGGTATTGGGGGAGCCTCAGGGAATGGTGCTGTTTATGAACAAGGCAGGCTTGTGGGAAAAGCGAAGATGTCGCAGGTAACTGTAGGTTTCCAACTTGGCGGCCAGGCATACAGGGAGCTCATATTCTTTGAAACCAAGACAGCGCTGGATCATTTCAAGGCCAACAAGGTTGAATTCTCCGCGCAGGCTTCAGCCGTTGCTGCCACCGCTGGCGCTTCTGCCAATGCAAAATATACAGACGGGATCATGATATACACCCAGCAAAAAGGTGGTTTGATGTACGAAGCATCGGTAGGTGGGCAAAAATTTAAGTATGCCGCATTTTGAAATCTCGTTGGCCTTGGATCAACCCTGCTTACTTACAAAACGATAACCAACTCCTGACTCCGTTAGAAGGTATTCAGGCCTGTTGGGATCATCCTCAATTTTTTTCCGGATTTGTGCGATGAATACCCTGAGATATTGCGATTGATGAATAAACCCCGGACCCCATATCGCACGCAAAAGAAATTGATGCGTCAAAACCTTACCTTCATTCTTTGCAAACAAAGCCAGTAAACTGTACTCCGTAGATGTCAGTTTAACCAGGTCCCCATTTTTCTTTACTTTCCTTGACTGGAGATCAATTTGCAGATCTTCTGAATTAATGATCGGCTCAATGTCTTCCTGTGTCGAGCTTCGCAAAGCAGATCGAATTCTCGCTAGCAACTCTCCGGTTCGCCAGGGTTTTGAAAGATAATCATTGGCGCCTTTGTCAAGGGCCTTGATGATTGTTTCCTCAGCATTTTGAACGGACAATATAATGATGGGGTTGGTATGCCATTGCCGTAATTCGTGCAATACCACCAGGCCATCTTTATCGGGCAGGCCCAGGTCGAGTATGATCAGGTCGGGCGGATGATTCGATGCCATGATAATTCCTTCCTTTGCCGTAGCGGCGTGAGTGACCGTATAATTATTTGCCCGCAATGTGATCTCCAGGAGTTTCCGGATCTGTTCTTCGTCATCTATAATTAATATTTCGGCCTTGTTCATTTGTTATGCTTTTAAATGCGACAACTCGCAGGGAATTTCAATGGTAAATTTTGATCCCCCGGTTGATACATTTTTTAAACTCACATTCCCCTTGAGCGCTTCGGCAAATCCTTTAACAATGGACAGGCCAAGCCCGGTGCCGCCCGCTTTAGCGTTTTTCAGCCGGTAAAATTTATCAAATACGTTCCCGATCTCTTCCTCGGGGAATCCTTCACCATTGTCTTCGATAGTAACTTGTAACACATCCGCATGATTGATCGCGATGATATTTATTTTACTGTCGTCTTTCGTATAAAGACATGCATTATTCAATAAGTTATAAACGATTTGCTCCAACATCATTTTATCCGTTTTTACAAGAGGCATATCAGGGTTGATGTTGATCGTTATTTTCTGGTGTATCTTATTCTGTTCAATTTTCTTTACCGTGGAGTATATTAGCTCATTCATATCACACCAGTCCTTTTTAGGCTGGATAAAGCCAGATTCCAGCCTCGACATGTTCAAAAGGTTTTCTACCTGTTGATTTAACCGGAAAGATGCCTTGGAAATTTCGGAAACCATTTGGTCCTTATTCTCTTTAGTGATATTATCATTGCTTGACTGCAAATTATCCGTTGCCGCAATAATGGTCGAAATCGGGGTCCGGAGCTCATGCGAAAGTGAATGAAGCAAGGTGTCATACAGCTTGAGCGTATTTGCTTTCTCTTCCTTTTTCCTGGACGCTTTTTCAACCTGCCTGATTTTGTAGGTAAGAGCGGCATTGATCAGCGCGATCACGAAATACATAATAAAAAGAATAACGTCATCGGTCGTGCTCACATGAAATGTAAAGCGGGGTGGTATAAAAAAATAGTTCCAGATAAAGGCGCTAAGTATAGCAGAAAGAAGAACAGGTAATATGTCAAATGAAATGGCAATAAGCGATACCGTCAGGAGCAAAATAAAAGCAACGACGCGGTACCCCAGGAATGTAGCAATGCCATAACAAATACCGGACACGGCCAATACCAGCAATAAGCTGATCAGGTATTGCTCCCGCTTGTTGATCCGTTTAGTGAAAATCCCAATCATCGGTGAAAAAACAGGAGACAAAAGTAGGCCGCCAGGCATAAGGAAAGAGTAAAAAGCCGGTATAGCGTATAAAGATTTTATAAAGATTTGGCTCATATTGCCCGTTTTTCCCGGACTTTACTCTTTCGATTCTACATTTGTTTTTTGAATTATACCTATTAATGTCTTCACAGAATAAAGTATCCTTTGCAGGACTTCTCATCGCCTTAGGAATTATTTACGGCGATATCGGCACTTCTCCTTTATATGTTTTAAACGCGATAGTAAGCGGCAAAACTATTACCCCGGAGCTGGTGATCGGGTGCCTGTCATTAATCATATGGACGCTCACGCTTCAAACAACTATCAAATATGTTATCCTGACACTCAATGCGGATAACCGGGGTGAAGGTGGGATCTTCTCGTTGTTTGCATTGGTTCGGCGAAGAAAAAAATGGCTGGTGCTACCCGCTATGTTAGGCGGAGCCGCGTTATTGGCGGACGGCATGATCACCCCTCCTATTTCAGTAACATCTGCAGTTGAAGGTTTAAAGCAAGTCCCGGTTTTGTCCAATATAACCCAGCCCACGATTGTGGGTATTGTTATCGGGATCCTTACCATTCTTTTTTTCATCCAGCAATTTGGAACGGAGTTTATCGGCAAGTTCTTCGGGCCCATCATGGCCTGTTGGTTTGTTATGCTGGCCTTGCTAGGCTCTGTTCATGTAGCCGATGACCTTTTGATCTTTAAAGCGTTTAATCCTTATTACGGGATTAAATTACTTGTTCAATACCCCCGCGGATTTTATATACTGGGTGGAGTTTTTTTATGTACAACCGGTGCGGAAGCTCTATACTCCGACCTTGGTCATGTTGGCAAATGGAATATCAGGTATTCGTGGATATTTGTAAAAACCTGTCTGATCATTAATTACCTGGGTCAGGGTGCCTGGCTGCTGAGTCATTATAACGGGCAACCGATAACAGCAGAAATGATCAACTCCGGTTTTAATCCTTTCTATGGAATTATGCCTGACTGGTTCCTCTATTTTGGAATTGCTATTGCCACCGGGGCGGCTATTATTGCCAGCCAGGCATTAATCTCCGGATCCTTTACATTGATCAGCGAGGCCATCCGGTTAAATTTATGGCCCAAACTACGGATACAATATCCTACCGAAGCACGAGGCCAACTCTATATTCCAGCCATAAATATGTTGTTGTTGGCCGGGTGCCTGGGAATTGTCCTGTATTTTCAAAAAGCTTCGAATATGGAAGCTGCTTACGGTCTCGCGATTACCTTGTGCATGATCGCCACTTCCATTCTTTTTGCAAATTACCTGGTAATCAGGCGAACCAAATCGGTCTTCATCTATTTATATTTAGTCGTGTTCCTGATTATCGAGATTAGTTTTTTGTATGCCAATATCCAGAAATTCCCGCATGGAGGTTATGTAGCCCTGATCGTCGGTGGTTTATTGTTCATAGTGATGTTTATATGGTACAAAGCAAGAAAGATCAAGAACCGCTATGTTGAATTTGTACGGCTTGAACATTATGTTCCGAAAATTCAGGAACTGAGTGACGACCGTTCCGTCCCAAAGTATGCAACTCACCTGGTATACCTGACGAGTGCAGATAATCCAAAAGAGATTGAACATAAAATCATTTATTCGATACTTAATAAGAAACCAAAGCGTGCAGATATTTACTGGTTCGCTCATGTGGATACTATGGATGATCCGTATACCGCGGAATATAAGGTCGAGCATATCATCCCCAACGATATTATCCGAATAGACTTCCGGTTAGGGTTTCGAGTAGCTACAAGGATCAACCTGATGTTCAGGAAGGTGGTGGAAGACCTGGTAGCGAACAATGAAGTAAATGTTATCAGCCGCTATGAAAGCCTTGCCAGTAGCAATACGGTGGGCGATTTCCAGTTCATGGTGATGGAAAAATACCTGAGCCAGGACAGTGAACTGCCTTTTTTCGAAAGAATAATCATGAATCTCCATTTCTGGCTAAAAGATATCAGCTTGTCGGAAGAAAAAGGTTTTGGCCTCGATCCAATCAATGTAACGGTTGAAAAATTCCCATTGATGGTAGGAACACCTCCCAAGCTAAGGCTAAAAAGAGTGGATGACTGAAGTTGGCAGGTTTACTTTTTATCTTAGTCTACTATGCCAGGCAATATTTTGATTGTCGACGACGGGGAGCAACTGCGTAAGCTATTGACAAGGACAATTTCTTTGGAAGGCTTCACCGTAAACAAGGCACCTCGTTGGACATCTGCCATGCTGTGTTAAATAAATTAAAGTAATAACCAGATTCGATATGCCCGATGATCAAAAACACAGGTTAGGGGATGAAGCTACTCGTTGGAAGGATTTTATCCTGGTAGTAGTGGTGGTGGCACTTCTCATTGCCTTTTCCTGGATAGCATGGTTCAAATTCCGGTGGTTTCACTAAATCTTTGCAAGATGAAAAAACAAAAAACACGATTAACAGTGGCCATAAGTATCCTGACCTTTTGCATGGGCAGCTTATTTTTTGTATGGTTGATGAACTGGTAGAGTCCCGGTACCCTTCAGGGTCATTTAAAACTGGTTTAGCCATCAATATTATACTTATGCGGAGCAGCAGATCAGCGAAAGATTTACTTGTTATTGCAGCAGCCTGGTTAATTGCGGCCGCATTGATTTACTTGGTGTTTATCAAGTTTAAATTATTTTTCCACAAATAAAAATGGAAAACATGCCGACCAGAGATTAGGAATTCCTTCTGAATATTTATCAATAGCATATGGGTAAAACTGAATCAGATTCGGGCAGCAGTTTTGGGTTCACCCTGCCGGCAATCAACCATACTATTTAAGTTCTTTATGAATTCAGCAAATATTCAAGTCTTTTCCTTGTCTTTTCGCCATCCGGCAATACCGCTTTTTCCAATCCCATATTCATCGGGATAGCTGGTACATTTAATGCACCGAGAACCTCAACAGGCCCATCGAGAAACCGGAAACAGGCCCGGGAGATTCTCCCTGCTAAAGCTTCGGCAAATGAATTTTCCTGCTGTTCCTCCGTAAGCACAAGACATTTCCCATGCATCTTAACCCGTTCAAAGACCAGGCTTTCATCCAGTGGGTATAATGACCGTAAATCTACAATCTCCACCTGCCCTTTCAATTGCCGGGCCGCCGTTTTTGCCCAATAGACTCCCATACCATAAGTAACAACCACACAAGATTCGCCGTTAGCAGTCTTTTCGGGGTCCGCATGCAGGATGATATTGGCTTTTCCAAATGGTAAAATATAATCCTTTGAAGGCTCTATCGTTTTGGCTTCGTCAGTTCCCGGCACTTTGCTCCAGTAAAGTCCTTTATGTTCCAACATGATCACAGGGTTGGGATCATAAAAAGCGGCTTTCATCAACCCTTTCATGTCGGCAGCATTGGAAGGATAAGCCACTTTAATTCCTTTTATAGAAAGCAAGGTTGTCTCGACACAACCGCTGTGATAAGGTCCGCCGCCGCCATAAGCGCCAACCGGTACCCGGAGGATCATGGATACGGGGAATTTGCCGCAACTGAGATAACAGGATTTCGAGATCTCGGTCGCCAGTTGGTTAAAGCCTGGATAGATATAATCACCAAACTGAACTTCAACAATTGGTTTGATGCCAACAGCACTCATACCTACTGTAGAGCCTATGATGTAAGCTTCCTGTATGGCCATATTAAATACACGATGATCGCCGAATTTCTCTGCAAGTGTTGCCGCTTCCCTGAATACACCACCCAACCTCCTGCCTACATCCTGCCCATACAAAACAGTTTCAGGATGTGCCTCCATGAGTTCCCGAATTGCAAACAGGGCTGCATCTACCATGATAACTTTTTCTGCATTGCGAGGAGTTCGCTCGCCTTTTTCTTCTGTCACCGGTGTGGGTGCAAATACGTAATCAGCGACGGCCGAAGGATCGGGTTCGGGTGATGCCACGGCCTTCGCGAAATCTTCCGCTATCAATCCAGCTGCTTCTTTTTCTATTTGTAAGAGGTCCGGTTCTGGAATTCCCCTTTCCAGTAGTTTTTTACGAAGCTTGGGATTCGGATCGTGTTGCAAATGCTTTTTCCAATCTTCATCAGAACGATAAAATTCTTTTCGGACACCACTTGTATGATGGCCCAGCAGGGGTACCTGTGCATGTACGAGATATGGCCTTCTATCTTTACGAACCACATCACAGACATATTTCATTACATCGTACGAAGCTTCAAAATCACTTCCATCCACCTGAATGCGGCCCATGCCTTTAAATCCTGCGGCAAATTCAAAAGCATTCATGGAACGGGCCTCGCTGGAAGTAACGCTGATACCCCAGTTATTGTCCTGAACCAGGTAAATAACAGGTAATTGTTTCAGCACTGCAAACTGGAAAGCTTCGCTTACCTCTCCTTCGGTAATGCTTGCATCACCCAGTGAACATACTACAATCGGTAACCGGCCATCGGTTCCTTTTCTTAAACGTGAAGAATTCGTTCTTTCGAGAAATTGAATGCCCTGTGCGATGCCAGTCGTCGGTATTGCCTGCATTCCTGTAGCGCTGCTCTGGTGGACCACACCCGCCTTGTCATCTTCTTTATAATTGGGATGAGAATAGTATTCGCGGCCTCCCGTGAAGATGTCATCCTTTTTTGCCAGCAATTGAAGCATCAACTGGTAAGGTGTAAAACCTAATCCAAGCAAGAGACTTTCATCCCGGTAATACGGACTTACATAATCCTGCGGAAATAAATGAAAGGCGGTCGCTAGTTGTATGGCTTCATGTCCTCTTGATGTAGAGTGAACATACTTACATACCTGGCGATTGGCTTCATATGTTTCAGCCATTACCTTTACCTGGCTCATCAGGCGATAAGCTTTTAAAAGAAGTTGATTGTCGGTCATGTAGTGCAAGCAATGAAAGAAGCAAATTTATTGTTTAAACCTGTAAGGTTTTTTTGGAAGTTCGCTAAAGGTCAAGATTTACAAAAAACCTTACAGGTTTTCCGCCGAAGGCGGAGAAAAAAAGCCATTCCGTCTAAGGGAATGGCCTGGGTGCAGTTGGTTTTAGTGTTCTTATGACTGAACGGGTATTACTATTTTACTTCCAGCGTAAACATGCTGTCATCTTCTATAAATCCTTCCAGTTCATCGCCGACTACCGCTTCGCCAACGCCGGCGGGAGTACCTGTAAAAACGACATCGCCGATATTTACTGAAAAATAATTAGAGATATAAGCTACGATCTCATCAAACTGGTGGATCATAAGGGATGAATTCCCTTGCTGGACGAGTTCTTTGTTTTTATACAAACAAAAATTGATATCTTTTTTATTCTTGATACCGGTAAAAGGAAGCCATTTACCGATGATTGCAGAATTGTCCCAGGCCTTTGCTTTTTCCCAGGGCAATCCTTTTTCTTTTAATTCATTTTGAATATCGCGGGCGGTAAAATCTATGCCGGCTGTAACAGCATCATAGTACTTGCTGGCAAATTTCTCCTGTATATATTTTCCATTCTTACTGATGCGAAGAACGAGCTCGCATTCATAATGCAATTCATTAGTGAATTCAGGATAATAAAAGGGAGTATGCGGCTGTAACATCGCGCTTTTGGGCTTCATAAAAATGATGGGATCATCAGGAACTTCATTGCCCAGTTCGGCGGCGTGTGCTGAATAGTTACGGCCTACGCAAAAGATCTTCATAACAGTTGGTTGTTTTTTAAATACATCGGATACATTACTTCTACAGGGTTGTTCATCCTATATATTCAGCTATTCAATATGTCAATTGGATTTTGGCCCGAAAAAAGTATCGGAACCGGGGGTCAGAGACGCTAAAGTAAGTAATACATTTCATTTATCATAAAGAAAAATCCTGATTATTTATCCAGTTCATTGCTGCTGTTATTCCTTGAAAAGCAAACATTTCGATTGCCTCAACGGCTTTTTCTATCTTGATTTTTATCAACGGTTCTTCTTCTTTCCGCCACTTGCCCAAAACGAAATCGGACTGCATTCCCTTCGGAAAATCATTACCGATACCGAACCGGAGCCGTGGATATTGCGTAGTGCCCAATGATTCGTGAATGCTTTTTAAGCCATTATGTCCCGCATCGCTTCCTCCTGGTCGCAAACGTAATTTATTTAATGGCAAAGCCACTTCGTCAATGATCACCAACAAATTTTCGATGGAAATATTCTCTTTATCCATCCAGTACTTGACTGCTTTCCCGCTCAGGTTCATGAAGGTGGTGGGGCAAATGCAAATAAATATCTTACCCTTCCATTTTAATTCGGCTGTATAGGCAAGCCGGCTGCTGGTGAAACTCCCCTTGTGTTTTTGCACAAATGCATTGACAACATCAAATCCAATATTGTGACGTGTGTGCGCATACTCGTTACCGATATTTCCCAGGCCCGCGATCAGGAATTTCATAACACTAATTAACGCTAATGTCAGCAAATAAAAAACCCGTAATCCGTAGCATTGCTGAGGGAAAACGGGTCTCCGATATACTTTCCGTAAACTTATTTTTTTGCCTTGCCTTTCTCGGCGGCAGGAGCAGCAGCCGCGGCAGCAGCAGGAGCAGCAGCGCCGGCAGCAGCAGGAGCAGCCACACCAGTAGCGGGAGCAGCAGCTTCGTCCTGTTTTNNNCAACCGGGATACGAGGTGAATTCAGGATCTCATAGTTGTCGACTTTCACATCTTCTACCCTGATATTACCGTTCAGTTCCAGATTATCGACATTGACCTCGATCTGCTCTTTCAAATACTTCGGGTAAGTTTTTACTTTCAGCGATTTCATTTTGGCGATCAGCTTACCGCCATCTTTTACCCCTTTTGATGCACCCACAAATTTCAGCGGAATATCGGCGACCACTTTTTTATCTTCCACCAATTCTAACAAGTCAATATGAATAAGTGAATCATTCACTTTATCAAACTGCAGGTCTTTCATGATGGTCCTGTAAGTTTTGCCATCCACTTTTACTTCTGCCAACTGGAAACTTGGTGTGTACACTAAATTTTTGAAAGCCGCAGCAGGAGCATAAAAATTGATCTCCTCCGCACCCCCATAAATTACACCAGGTACCAGTTCCTGAGAGCGGAGCTCGCGGGTATGGGATTTCCCGAATCCGGTCCTCAGTTGTCCTTCGATTGTAATTGTTTTCATTTTTATTGTTGTTTAAAAGTTTTGCTAGTTTAGTTAGTTTGCTTCGCTCGAAATTACAATAGTTGCATCTTTACTAATGTACCGCTCGCAATGACAATTTTTCTTTTAGGCGGCGCGCTAGAGGCTTCGTCTCTGCGAATGCACGAACAGGCTGGTGATACTCCTGTTTTCAAATGCATTTCTTATAGCTACTGCGAAAAGTTCAGCCACTGATATCACTTTGATCTTGGGTGATTCCTTTTTCATAGGGATCGTATCACACACAACCAGTTCTTCCAGCGCACTATTTTCGATATTCTCGTAAGCCTTGCCGCTTAAAACAGGATGCGTGATGAGTGCCCTTACACTTTTCGCTCCTTTTTCTTTTAAAAGACCTGCGCTTTTTGCCAGTGTTCCTCCCGTGTCGCAGATATCGTCAATGATCACGATATCCTTCCCGGCCACATCTCCTATCACAACCATGCTGGCGATCTCGTTGGCACGTTTACGATGTTTATCACAGATCACCATTTCTGCACTGAAATAACTGGCAATTTCCCTAATACGGTTGGTAGCTCCCACGTCAGGGGCCGCAAAGGTAAGGTTTTCCAGCCTCAGATTTTCTATGTAAGGGATAAAAACTGCGTGGCTGTCGAGATGGTCAACGGGAATATCAAAGTAGCCCTGGATCTGGGGCGCATGAAGGTCCATTGTAATGACCCTGTCTGCCCCTGCCGCCACTAACATGTTGGCAACCAGTTTACTGCCAATGGCCACCCGGGGGCGGTCTTTTCTATCCTGGCGGGCATAACCATAGTAGGGAATAACAGCGATGACCTTGTAAGCCGATGCGCGGCGGGCCGCATCTATCATCAGCAGCAGCTCCATAAAGTTCTCGGCGGGAGCACAGGTACTTTGAACAAGGAAAACGTAATCGCCTCTTATACTTTCAAGAAAACCGGGGGATATCTCACCGTCACTAAAGCGCTGGATATTGACCTTTCCAGGCTGAGCGCCATACCTTTTACATATTTGGTCAGTTAGCTTTTGCGAGCCGGTGCCTGAGAAAATTTTCGCTGAATGCATAGCGTGAAAATGTGCGGCGAAGATATTACTATCGACGCAATCAGGCATGGCTATGCTGAAAATATTCCGGCCTGGAAACCGATCTTAACGCAGCACAACTGCGGTCGAAACACCGGCGGGCAGCGTGGATTTCTGCGCTGGGGCGCTAGACTTTTTGGCTACTTTGCCCGGGCTTGATTTACAGCTGTAAAAAAGGGCCGAACAGATAAAAATTGAAAAGAATAATACCACGATATACATCACGGCAAAGAAAAGGATCGGGTGCAGGGCGCCGATAGAGGTAACGGATTTGGTTTTCATGAGTCCAGATTTTAGTACGTTTTTCAAAAAGTATTGGATTGCTATGTCTCAGAAATCGATACAAGAATATTGTATCAATGACCTAAAAATATTCGCTAAAGTTAAATCATGCAAGAGCATAAGTACTCGATAAGACAATGGGCAAAGGACGATCAGCCCAGGGAAAAATTACTATTAAGAGGTTCGGAAAACCTCAGTGTCTCAGAATTGCTTGCCATCCTGATTCAAAATGGCGCTCGCGCCAAAAGCGCTGTGGACCTGGCAAAGGACGTCCTTGCCCTTGGAAAGAATAACCTCAATGAGCTGGGCAAGCTTCATATAAAAGAGCTCATGAAAATAAAAGGGATCGGTGAAGCTAAAGCTGTCATCATCACAGCCGCCCTGGAGCTGGGACGAAGAAGGCATGGCTCAGCCTCCCTTGACCGGAAGATCGTCTCTGCAAGCCATGATATCGCCGAGTACCTCCAGTCAGTCCTGAAAGACTACCGCCACGAAGTCTTTGGGGTTATTTTTCTTAACCGCGCCAATAAAATAAAGCATTTCGAACTCATAAGCGAAGGCGGTATCACAGGCACTGTAGCCGACCCCCGAATCATCCTCAAAAAAGCGCTGGACGAAGATGCCGTCAGCATTATTCTCTGCCACAACCATCCCTCAGGAAGCCTCAGGCCCAGCCGGGCCGACCAGGAACTCACTGAGAAGATCAAGAAAGCAGCGGCCTATTTTGACATACGTGTGATGGACCATATTATAGTAAGTGAGAATGGATACTATAGTTTCGCCGATGAGGGGCTTTTGTAAGTCGATAGTCGTTAATCGATAGTCGTTAGTAATAGAAAGATAAACGGAACATATGGGTGACTACAGAACACTGTTTGCTTATCAAAAAGCCTTTTCCTTGGCTATGAAGATTTATCAGGTATCTAAAAGATTTCCGAATGAGGAGCGATACGGGTTAACAGCACAAATAAGAAGATCCTCCCGATCTGTATGCGCAAATATAGTAGAGGCCTATAAAAGACGAAAATATAAGAATTATTTCATCTCAAAACTAAATGACTCGGAGACAGAGAATGCTGAAACACAGGTCTGGCTTGATTTTGCGATAACATGTAAATATCTTAGCCAAATTGAGTACGACGAGTTTAAATCAGAAAACGATGAGGTCGCCAAGCTTGTTTTATTTATGCTCAATCACCCCGAAAAATTCTCATGATAATTAGTCCCTGTGCTCGCCCCTGACTATCGACTATTGACTAAGAACTATCGACTGTGCTCATGCCTGCGCAGTCGGTGCCCCAAAATTCAACGGCAGTTGCAGCTCCTCCAGATCTTTAATAGCTCCATTGGCTGCTTCGTATTTGGCAATGTTTTCCGTGATGGCTTTCATCAAGCGCTTGGCGTGCTGGGGAGTGAGGATGATGCGGGATTTGACCTTGCTTTTGGGTGTGCCCGGCATGACGTTTACGAAATCGATCACAAACTCTGCGTGGGAATGAGTGATGATAGCCAGGTTAGCATAAGAGCCTTCAGCTACTTCTTCTGATATTTCTATATTGATCTGGTTGGGTTGCTGCGGTTGATCGGGCATACAAGGTATTTAGACGACAAAATTAAGATAAGATAGGCAAGTAGTGACTCAGTTTGAAATTTTCCTCAATCGTTTAAAGGTCTAAAGGTTTAATGGTTCTCTAGGACGAAAAATCGTTAGATTAAGCAATTGCCACAGACACGCGGATGGAAATAAATATTCCATGCTTCGGTAGCTTAAACCTTTTAATCCGTGTATCCGTGGCTAAACCCTTTTTAATCCGGGAATCCATGGCAAATCTCCTGGCAAAAAAAAGACTACCATTTAGATAGTCTCTTCCTTATTGAAACGAATTATTATTAATTCAGTGATGTAACCAGACGCGAAAGAAAACTCTCAGTCTGATCTTCGTCGGGATTGGCTTTGTAGAATTGATCTACTTTATCTTTTTCGGCTTCCAGCGCGTTCTTAATAGATTTTTTCTTCAAGGATACTTCATGCGCAGAACCATCGGGGAAGATGATGAAATACTTGTACTCATCCTTGAACTCATCATACATATTTCCTGAGCTTACGATTCCATTGCTCTGGTAATCGGCGGCGATAAACTTTGTTCTTACTTCCTTTACCAGCGAGTACTTATTGCCTTTTGCAACCACAAAATACAGATCATCTGTTTTCAATGAAGGAATCTTTTCGAGAACATAACGAGTATTGCTATCTGCCACGTCATGAAGACGGATTGTTTGCAATTGAAATTTATTTATAAGAAACGTCGTATCATCTTTCAAAATGTAGAGGTTCTTGTTTATTTTATCGTAGTTGAACAATCCGCCGCTGAAACTAATTCCTTCTTTATTGGTCACCATCCCGGTTGCCCAGTCTTTGAAGAGGAACTGGCTACCTATGGTGTTGGATTTTTGGTTACTGAACGGGGTACGTTGAACGACTACCGATGTTTGAGAGGCAAAATTCCGCATATCGCCGGTGGTACCGCCATGACTGAATTGTGCATTGGCTGCGCTTAAAATAAAAACTACTCCTACACTTGCAAAAAGCTTCTTTCTCATGTAAACAATTTTTTTAGTTCGAAAATGGGGAAGGACAAATTTAATTTATATACCTCATATTGATGGAGCAAACCATGTTAAATTCTTTTGAGAAATTATCTGTTTGTCATTTTAGACTCATTGAGTAAACGGCATTTCGTGGAAGCTGGTTGATTGCTTTATAATTTAAATTAGAGAGGGATTAATAGATTCTTAGATTCTACCCGGACGGACATCATTAAAATTCCAATTCTTTGCACTTAATAAAAAAGGGTCGCAATTTCTGCGACCCTGGCGATTATTATTAAATAATTATTGAAAAATTAGTCCCTCGGCCTGAGGTAAGTCAGCGTATCAAAGAAAGCACGCAAAGGGTTGCCATTATAATTCCAATACGCATAGATCGTTTTGGTAGCAGGCACGTACCTACTCTGACCGCTTCCCGGTCCTGTAAACATTGTAATGGGAGGACCTGCTGGATCACTGTTATATATATTGGTGATCAGGTTGGTAGCCGGGTCAAAAACAATAACCGGCGCAACCGATGCACCATACCAGCTGACTGCGCCGGGACCCGTACCAATCGGGTGACCCACGGAGCCTACGTCATTCCAATAAAATGCATCCGATGTACCATTTACGGTAATCATGCTCTCTTCAACATCATATGGGAATGTATACGGATCCCTGTTATGATATCCTTTTAGTTCATATACGCCATCCCATTTGTTTTTGGCGCCAATAACGATAAGGATTGTGCTCTTGTTGGTTCCGATAACAGCTCCGCCCGTAACTGAACTGATAGTATAACCAACTGCGAAGCTCTTGGTGAGATCGATCTTTGATGTGAAAATTTTCAGTTGAAATTCTGCAACATGCGTTGCGGGATCTACGGTAGCCGTGTTGTTAACCAGTTGATAGGCCGAATCAGGTAAGAAATCGGCGCCTGCGCCAGAAACCAATCCCAGGTTTTTAGCAATAGTTATCGTAGTGCCCGGGTAAGCTTTATAAGAAGAGTTCAACTCAGCATAAAACTTATAGATTGTCGGCGTCGGAACGATATCCAAAGCGGCCGTTTCGTTTTGGTGATTAAAATCTACCGTGTTGGGAGTGGGCGAAGTTTCGTTTACAAAATTATTGCCGCGCTCCTTTATACACCCGGTAATTGTAACTACCAGGCTGCAGGTAGCAACAACGGCTGTCAGTTTTAATAATCGCATAATTTTAATGTTTATGTTGTTACACATTTAATGGTTTATTAGGGCATCCACCAGATTTTGCTTGCAAATTGATCGATATTGCCCTGGGCAGCTACATTCGCTCCATTCAGGTCATACTCCGATTGGGGGTATTTTAAACGAAATGGAATATTCGGTCCGCGACTCAGGCTACTGGATAGAGGAACATCAGGGTAGCCTTTTTTAGTTACCGGATCCATTGTTCTCCGATATTCAGCCCATGGTTCGTAGAAATTCAGCGTATTCAATGAAGCCCATTTTTGAGTTATGATGAGCTGAATCTTGTTGGTAGCCGCTGTCCAGCTGTTTCTTGCATCCGGAAGAAGATCGCCGGCATAATAACTTGCGCCAGCTCCAGCACCATCCACTCTATCGAATATGTAAGTGAACGATTGGGTCATAGCACTTTCAAAAAGTGTTTGAGCATTGCCGGTGAACCATCCTCTTTGTACAGCCTCGGCCTGCAGGAATAACGATTCAAAATCTGAAAGGATCGGCTGGTCAAAGCTTGGACTTCTATAAGCCGCGGGAGCCGATGCCGTACCTCCCCACAGATCATTGTTCAAATTATCGGAGTAGGTAGAAGCTCCATTTCCCTGCGATCCCATTTCGTTGCCTCTCCATAAAATTCCATACATGGTGCCCGGTCCTGATCCTGTCCCGACTGGCTTTGACATGAAGAAAAGCCTGTCGTCCTGCTGGCTGGTATAAAAAAGGACAGCATAATTTGCAGTCTTAAAAAAGTCGTTATTACCTGTCTTTGTTCCGGCAGCATTATATCCAAAGCTCGCCCAGTAAGGGTTTTGTTTCAGGTCGGAATTTGTATAACCGGGATTTACATATGCTCCTTCACCTGCCTTAATGAATGAATTTAAACCTGCTGGAAAATCTGAAGCGATCTTACCTGCAATATAAGCGGCCCTGTCAGCTCTTCCTGCCTGGCGGAGAAGCAGGCGCAGTTTAATCGTATTAGCCAACTTGATCCAAAGACTCTTGTTGCCTTTAAACATGACGTCCTGGGTAGCTGTAGGAAATACAGCGCTTCCGATATTGAACTTGGTAATAGCTGTCGTAAGCTCACTATAAATTGCTTCGTACACATCCTTACCGTTGTCGTATTTAGGTGCTTTGTTCAACGCGCCTTTAAAAGCTTCTGTATATGGAACATTGTTGTACAAATCAACAAGATATCCCACAAGCATTGCTTTCATGGTTCTGCCGATGCCTTCCAGTGCCGGATTGTTTTGCGCCACGGCAAAATCAATGATTTTCTGGTAGTCATATGCAACCGCATACAGGTTTGTCCAGGCTCCTGCCGCGAATGTGGTAGTAAATTTATAGTCACGGCTATCCTGATTCACCGCGTAGTTGGGGCTATAGGCCCATTGGTCCATCCAAACATTGACCGTCGCGAGGTTTGGATCTACCATAATATTGGCCGTCCTCACTTCCGCGGCCGCTACCAATGATGCTGCTGGTACAGTGGAAGGGTTGTTTGGATTCTCACTGAGATCCAGGTAACCCTTGTTGCACGCAGCGAGTGCCGTGGTTGCTGTTGCTATTAATAAAATATATTTCTTCATATCGTTTGAATTATTGTGTTTAGAATGTCAGGTTTAAGCTGATACCATATTTCCTCGTAGAAGGCGTTTGACCATTGGTAGTGATACCAATACCATTACCGGTTGTGTTGCTGAACTCAGGATCGGTCCAGATATTTTCCTGAACGGTAAAGATGAACAGGTCGCGACCTACCAAAGAGAGATTAGCTGCTTTGATGATCTTTGTCTTACGTACCAGGTTAACCGGGAAATCGTAACCAATTGCTACTTCCCTGATTTTCCAGAAATCAGCGCTGGTCACATAGTTAGAACCAACTGAGTTATACAGGTTTCCGAAGAAGTTCCAGGAATCAGTATTTGTTACCCTGTCTTGATTTTGAACAAATTTGCCAGTACCATCTTTATAAGCAGAATTGGGTATCACAAATTTTTCACGGTTGAAACGGGTCGTATTTTCTGAAACGCCTGTGAAATCCAGGTCAGCGCCAACTGCATTCAGTACTACGCCACCACCACGATATTCAGCCACTGCGCTGAAAGTGAAATTCTTCCAGCTAACTGAAGTATTTATGCCCAAACGGTGAGGAGGCTGTGTGGTACCATAACCTTTTACATTAGGATCTCTTTGAGGTAAGCCCTGTCCATCTACGACAATACGCCCCCATTGTGCAGCATCGCTGCTATAGTTGGGGTTTGCAGATCCGTCTGCCAAAGTAGCATTTCCTGAAACTCTGATCCAGTCAGTTGTCTGCAAATAGGGATAAGACTGCCCAACAATCGCATACACACCGCCGCCGCCAAATCCACCACCACTTAATTGCTGGCTTTTGGTACCCGGGTCAATTGAAAGTACTTCATTCTTGATATAAGAATAGTTTACACCCGCTCTCCAGGTTATTTCTCTCGTTTGAACGATTGTTCCTTTCACATCGGCTTCAAATCCCCTGTTTTGTACTTCCCCGATATTGAGGATAGCTGTAGAACGTCCGGCAGCTGAAGAAATGCTTAGAGCAAGGGTTTGGTTGATTGTGTTTTGTTGAAACACAGCAACGTCAACCAATAAGCGATTTCTAAACCAGGCTAATTCCAGTCCAATTTCCTTTTCTGTTGTAAATTCAGGTTTGATGTTAAGATTGTTGAACGTACCACTGGCAATGTAGGAAGAGATAGAACCTGCAGAATTCGAATACGGGAAACCTGCCGGTGACACGAATACATCACGTGTTGAATAAGGATTAACGTTGATCTGCCCCACTTTAGAATAAGCCACGCGGAGTTTACCGGAAGTTAAAGGCCTGAAGCTCTTTAAACCGGGGATCGCATCAGTGAACAAAAATGCGATGTCGCCTGCGGGATAGAGAAAACTTCTGTTATCTTTTTCCAATCTTGAATCCCAGTCATTTCTGAGACTTCCGTGAATATTAAGGTAACCAGCGTAGTTAACGTTAAGGTCACCAAACACACCCATTGCTCTTCTCTTTGTCTCAGCATTGTAAGAAAGAGGAGTACCAATTGCGTATGATGGTCCCCAAACTGAAATATCATCGTAAGAATTGATTGAACCGGTATTAGGATCATAACCCACATCTTTCTGGGTTGTCCTTACTTCATATACTGAATGACCCAGCAATAATCTTGTATTGAATTTGCTGAAAGTCTTATGCATATCGATCAAAGCATCTCCCTGCAAACGTGAGTTTGTGAAGTTCTCGCGATATCCCTGTTGAGTAACTCCGGGATAGTTTGAACTTTTATAACCACCAGAAGCAGGATAAATATCAAACCCATTGTCCGCATAGTCCTTTGCCCAGCTGTCATAGTGAATGCTGTTCCTGTGGTACTGGAATTTGTCAAACAATGCGCTATAGCTAATATTATATGAAGCCGACAACCAGCTCAAAGGTTTGACCTCGAGCCTGAGATTACCAATAAGATTATCCCTGATATCTTTCTGGCGTGAGTTATGGATTGTCCACCAGGGGTTGCCATAATAGGCATTGAAATAACCTGAAGGAGTAGCATAAGGATTGTTCTGCGTATCGCTAAGCTTGGTCAGGGGCACATGAGCCGGCGTATTCAATACTGTCCAGTAAACTGAACGGTCCTGGTTCACATCCGGCCCAACGACATCAAAAGTCGACTGCACATAGTTCACATTGAATCCGATGCTTACTTTATGAATATCTTTTGAAGCGTTGAAGCGAAGAGAGTTCCTTTGTGCTTTATCGCCAGGTGTAGTACCATTCCTTCTCATGTTACCGGCAGAAACAAAGATCTGGCCTGTAGCATCACCTGAAGAGAACGATACATCGTTCTGGTAAGTGAAGGCTTTATCGAAGAAATTCTTTTTTTCGTCAGCAAGCGCTTTGTAAGGAATCATCAAAGCTGTATCGTAGAAAGAACCATCGGGTCTGAAGATGCGAACCGGGTTGCCCAGGGGCACCATTGAACCATCATAACGGGGACCATAGCTCTGATTTTCGTAAGGAATATAACTGGAGTGACCAAGAGCATCCAAACCTTCACCACCATAAGAACCGAATTCATTCTGCAGTTTCGGCATCAGCGAAATGCTTTCCACATTCACTGTGCTTGTGAAGTTGATGATAGGATTGTTGCGGCTTCCTTTTTTAGTAGTAACGATGATAGCGCCATTAGTTGCTTCATTACCATAAATAGCGGTTGCTGAAGCGCCTTTCAATATCGTCACGTTATCTACATCATTTGGCTCGAGCTGGTTGAGGTAACCAATGCCGAGGATAGTACCATCTACTACAAGGATCGGCTGGTTGTTACCAGAAATTGAACGGTTACCTCTTAAAGTAACACGTACATCGTTAGTCACACTTGAGTTAGGTGATTGCACCATTAGGCCAGCTGCTTTACCCTGCAGGGCGCTTCCTATATTGGTCGCTTTACCTGCTGTAAGTTCTTTGGCGCCGACCGTGGTAGTGGAGTAACCAACTTCTTTCTTCTGTTTCTTTACTCCCATAGCGGTTGTAACCACTACTTCCGCTAATTCACCAGTTTTGGTTGTGAGGGAAAAGCTTTCCATGGTGCCATTAGCAGCCGGGCTCACAGTTGATTCATTGAATCCTGTTGCTGTGATCGTCAGTTTGGAACCACTTTTGATTTTAATGCTAAACATCCCGGAAGCATCTGCTTTTGTAGCGTTTCTTGTTCCGGTTTCCAGGATTGTTGCGAAGGGAATAGACTCTCCTTTGTCATCTTTGACCTGCCCCGTTACCGTCACGGACTGCTGGCCAAATACCAATGCAGATAGGAGCATCAGCACTGTACACAGTGATGCGATTTTTCTCATGTGAACGTTAGTTTAAAGATTTAATAACATTGATTCTAAGCGATAATTACAGTTTTCAGGAGGGTAAGGTTCGTGATTAAGGACATATAAGTCGCTGAAAAAGCTGCCGCCAAGATAAAGAAATTTTAACAATCCAACACCGCTCGTAAAAAAGTCTGCAGGAAAATGCGTGTGATCAAGACCACGGCAAATATATAATATATAAGGGACGGCATTAACAGTGCTTATATGTTGATTCACAAGTATTAGAATCGGATTAGAACATCAGCTGCTAGTCCCCAGCCAATAGTCAATAGTCATGCAGCGCGAACGGTTGCTCAGCGCTCATGACTCACAAATTTGGACTCCCCACTCCGGGCTCTCACTACTCGCCGTTCATCATTCAAAACGTCGTTTCTGTTAAAGCCGCGCACTGACGATTAACAGCTCATCCTTCACAAAGCAGTGATGCCTGAATCAGGAGCTTTACATATCTGTTTTGAGAAAAAAAATGATGTCCCGGTTTATTGAGACATCACTTGAGATTACATACACGTGAGAAGTGAAATGTGAGAAGTGAGACGTCTGACATCTGGCCTCACCCTCCAACTCCCTCTCCGAAGGAGAGGAAGAGTTAGCAGCATCCAATTGATCGCTATGCTCGCATTGCGGAATCCAGTAGCCAGCATCGAGTATCCAACATCCCGCATCCGGCATCAAGTATCGTCTAAAACTTATCCCACCACAGCTTCGTCGTCACCACATCACCACCTATGGCGGCTGCAGCCTGATTATAATTAGCGGTATTGTAGTTCTGTTCTATAATAGGATAGGTGAACCTTTTCGGTATCGCGCTTACTGCACGGAATGCAGGTTGTAAACGCGGAAAATCCAACCGTCTCCATTCTATCCAGGCATCAACACCACGATTGTATAATGCGATCCATTTCTGGATGCCTATTTTCTGTTTATAAGTACCAGGGGCAGTCAAATAATTTACACTGGGTTGAGCCAGGTAAGTTGTGGCTTCAGTGGTCGTACCTCCCCAATAGAGAATCGATGCAGTCACCGCATTATTATAATGGGTCATTGCTGTTCCGCCTACATTAAATCCTCTTTCCACCGCTTCAGCCAGGAAGAACTCTACTTCGGAATAATCGAGCAGTAATCCCGGGAAGTTGGGAGCTGTAATAGCGGTAGCAGGTTTTGAGTAGGTACCATAATTACTGCTTCTGCCAGGTCCACCACCGGAATAACCGCCTGATCCATCAACAGTAAAATAATTATCTATACGCGGATCGTTCAGGAATTTCATGGTATCAATAATAGTAGAGGCTGCCACAAAATCCTTTCTTCCACTCTGCACCAGGTCTTCCCAGATCGGGTTCGTGTTAGGTGGAGCAGAAAGAAAGCTGAATTCGGCATTGTCCGCATTGGATGTAAATACTCCAGATGCAACAGCAGACTCGACAGTTGTTTTTGCTTTGGCCGCGTCGGCATCGGCAATGGTCATTCCCATTTTTAATTTTAATGAATTCGCGAACTTCTTCCAGGCAGCAGGATCACCACCATATATAATATCAGCCGATCCAAAACTCTCTGCGGAAGGATTCAATGCCGCGATGTCCGCATCCAGTCTTGTAAGAAGGGCGTTATAGATCGTAGCGGCATCATCATACTTCGGGAAAACATTCTCAATATTCAGCGCTTCGGTGTAAGGAACATTTCCGTATGTCGTCACGATGTAGTACCATGTATATACTTCCATGATATCAGTTATGGCAACTTCATTGGCTTTTTGCCCCGCATCCAGGCTTTGGGAAGGGATCAGTTTCCTGGCTTCGGAAAAGTCCTTTAACGCATCGCGGTACAAAGGAGTCCAGAAATTTTGCGGGATGCTTCTTGTATTCAGATCGTAGCGACTTTCATCAAGATAAGTTACTTCCTGCCAGTACTGGACGATCAACCGGAAGATATTTACATTGACATTAGAAGAAACCAGCGTCCTGGCCAGGCTTCTCTGCGCATTGGTAAATAGCGTGGCCGGCGGGACATTCGTTGGATTCTTTGGATCATTGTTGAGTTTCGTAATGTCTTTGGTACAGGCCGCCAACAATATTACCGGGATTATATAGATGAATAACTTTTTCATATTAGAATCTTAATTTAAGGTTAAAGGCAATAGTTCTTGTCGTGGGGTAAGCGCCACCCTGGTAACCCTGGAGGTTCCCGGAGCTGAGCGTTTCTTCCGGATCGGAATAGGGAAGATTCTTGTGAATGATCCACAAATTCCTGCCGATAACTGAAATATCAATGCCTTTGAAATATTTTAAACCTGATATTGTTTTCTGGGGAAAACTATAGGTCAGCACCGCCTCTCTCAATTTCACATAGCTGGCATCATATACAAAGCCTGCTGAAGGGATGACCACATAACCGAAAGTTCCATATTCATTAGCGATCCTTGATGCATTCGGTTTTCCATCCTGGTACACGCCGGGAAGAATAACGCCTCCCCCATCGGCCAGTGAATTCCTGGAAGGACTTCCAAGATCGTTCTTGCCTGCAGTCTCCGGGTAAAGGCCTGTAGCCATGCCATAATACATATCAAGAGAAAAAACATCGCCGCCATGTCTTACATCGACTAAAAAACTCAGCGCGATATTTTTATACTTGAAGGTGTTATTGATACCACCGATCCAATCTGGATTGGGGTCACCTATCACTTCATTGGAGGTCTGTGAAAAGATATAATAGCCGTCATTGTCTACTGTTTTTTGACCATTCGTATAAACAAAATTGGATCCCCTGATCGTACCATAAGGTTGATTCAACGTTGCATTCAATGATACGCCGCCCTGGAAAGTTGCCAACACAAGATTGTCGGCACCCGGGAACAGTTCAACAACTTTATTCCTGTTTCTCGTCCAGTTTAAATTAATGGTCCATGAAAAATCTTTGTTTTGGATGGGTGTTCCAAACATGGTTAATTCTATCCCGCGGTTATCGATCGTACCGGCGTTCAAAAATTTAGAACTATAGCCTGTAGCTGTTGAAACAGCCAGTGGCAATATCTGGTCAATGGTCTTGGCCTGGTAATAAGCAATATCAAACCCGGCCCTGTTCTTCAGGAAAGCCATTTCCAAACCGATTTCGGCGCTGCTTGTACGCTCGGGTTTTAAAATGGGGTTATTCTTTGTGCTGGGAACAGTTGTAGTAGGCTGGCTCCCAAATGGAGTAGTGATCGTGTAAACATCGAGTACACTATAAATCGGGGCATCATTACCCACTTGCGCGTAATTGGCTCTTACTTTAGCGTAGGTCAGCCAATTGACAGCTGGAAGTAGCTTGGAAAATGTAAAACCACCCGATACAGAAGGATAATAATAAACATTGCTGCCTTCGGGAAGAGTAGACGAAGCATCGCGACGTACAGTGGCATCTAAAGTAACCATATCACGCCAGGTAAACGTAGCGCCGGCGAAAACTCCATCGACCTCTCTTTTGCCATCAAACTCTGATGGCGGATTGACCGGGTTGGCAGAATTGTTCAATGCATAAATACCAGCGACCGTTAACCCTCCATTGGTGGAAGCATCAATACTTTGTGTATGTTGTTTGCGGATATTCGTGCCAAGCAGGGCTTTGAAATTAATATCCTGCGAGAGATTTTTATCCATGTTGGCGATCAGGTCAAAATTGGCTTCGCTGTAAGTACGATTGAACCTTGAGTAACCAGGTATGTTGATACTGCCGACTGCCTGTCTTTCTTCCTGCAATTCGCCATACTGGTCAAGACCTACGCGGCCCATGATGTTCAGCCAATCGGATATTTTATAGTTGAGGTTTACATTACCGAAGACCCTGTTGCGGGTATCTGTTTCAAAGCTTTCATACCTTGTAAAATACGGGTTGTCCCAATAGATAGGCACAAGTCCATTGACTGGGTCTGTAGGATCAAACCAGTTCCAGGTAGTATTGCGATGCGTCCGGTTATAAGCGTCCTGCTGGCCTTTGATATCAACATTTGTCTCCCACCATTGCCTGAAGTTGGTTGCGACATTATTATTATCATAGCCGGTGCCATATCTTCCTTTTCCTTCTATGTTGGCATAATTAATAGTGGCGCCGGCAGTAAGGTTACCGGTAATATTATAAGTGCCTCCAAAATTGACAAGGTTCTTTTTAATGCTGCTGTTAGGCAATATTCCCCGGTCATCATTGCGTGTATATCCCAGTTTAAACGATCCTTTATCGGAAGCTCCATCTATGAATATGCTTTGATTAGAGGATATCTGTTTTTGAAAAAATTCGGCGGGACCATTCGCGGCAGCCATCCAGGGCCTGGCTTTAAGATAATTGGGAGAGGTAGAATCAAATGCATCCCATTGGTAAACCATGAGGTTTGGATCAAAAGCAGCACCGTAAGACGCATCCTCGGTAGTAGGAGTAATCAAATCAGGCGTGCCTTCGCCATCCACGTCGCGATAAAAAAAGTAGCCTGTGGGATCTTCATAATACTGGCCATAACCTGCTCCATATTCATTCTGGTATTTGGCGAATGTTTTCCTGTCAATTGAGCCTACCGTGATACCGGAATTGACGGTGATCCCCAGCCCTCTCCTTGATTTTTTCGTAGTGATCAAAACAACGCCATTGTTGCCTCGTGATCCATACAATGCGCTGGCAGCCGCGCCTTTGAGCACAGTGATGGATTCAATATCATCGGGATTTATATCCGCTGCAGCGCTTCCGTAATCATACCCGCCCCTGCCTGTTGTCTGGTTGGCGGAATTGGTATTATCATTATTGAAGGGAACGCCGTCAACAACGAACAGGGCCTGGTTATTTCCCACGAAAGATTTTACACCCCTGACGACTACATTGGTTGAGCCGCCGAGGGTATTTGTTTGTCGAATTTCAAGTCCCGAAACTTTGCCGGAGAGGTTTTGAACAAAGTTGGACGTTCTTGTCTTGTTGACTTCATCACCGGTGATTTGCTGGGCGGCATAAGGCAATTGGTTTCTTGTACGGCGGATACCCAATGCCGTTACCACTACTTCCTGTAAGTTACCCTGCGGTTGCAGAGTGATTGTCAGCGTGGGGGAATCACCTACAGTTACCTCCTGTTCGGCAAAGCTTGTCGAACTGACAACCAATACCTGCCCGGTCCTGGCATCGATCTTAAAATTGCCACTGATATCGGCGGAGACTCCGGTATTAGTACCCTTGATTGAAATGTTGGCAAAAGGAACAGGATCGCCTTTGATATCTTTTACCTGTCCGGAAATAGTGCGGGTTTGGGCAAATGCGATCGCGCATAACAGCAATAGCACTGCCGTTAATGAGGCAGATTTTCTCATGTGATTTTCGATTTAGATTGATATAAAATAGATCCGTTTCCTGTTCCTCCATGGATCACGAAGAGAAAGTGCTTGTAAAAAAGATTACACGTTGATAAGCCGGTAGGTGCTGGTTTTGCTAATTAAGGTGGATAATCAGCTGATCAGTCAGTTTTGGAGTATAAATCAGACAGCATCGAATATGTATTTGCTGCGTCAAAATTCCGGTTTTTTGATTAATCGCCAAAAATCAATAGTGCTTAGTTTGAAAATAATTTCACGCCACGGAGTTGAAAAATTGCCACGGATACACCGCATGACTTCAATTGACACGGATACCTTCCGAGACTTTGAGCATTCTTGCGGTTCTTCGCGATACAAGAACTATCGCAAAGTGCTCAGGGGCTTCAGAAAGCACGCTAAGACATTAAAAGTCACTATTATTAGTTTGTGTTGTTTCGTGGCCTTAGTGTTTTCTTAGTGGTTTTCCGAGAATCCGCGGCAAATAGACGCCTACGCAAAACCAAAATTAGTATGTGATTAAAAACCAAGTTCGCCGCGCTGATCTAAAAAATATACCGGACCTGGAGTTTTATCTCCGATCTCCGGCTGCCCCTGATCTCATCAAAGCCCGAACCGATCCTGTCTTTATCGTAGTAAATTGTTTGTGCCCACCGAAACCAGGCTGAAAATTTCTTTGTCATATCATAATTGAGGGTAAGATAATAGCGATAGCCCTTGTCATAAAATGCCGGGATGGAGTATCCATACAACACATCATTCTCGTAGGCATAAATGCGGGCATCATATCCGCCGGTCTCAAAATATTGCAGCCGCAAGATCCCGGAATACGGTTTCAGCAAAGGCCGGTAGAGGAAATCAAAAAATGAAAGGAATCCTTTTCCCGTATCATTTCCTTCCAGTTTATATATGGCTAACTCCTCGCGGTTGCGCAAACTTAATGACCGGTTGAACGTGTAATTAAGTTGTACTCTCAGGTTTCGATGGCGTACCCGTGCAAGATAGTTGGTGATCCCTGCACCCTGGTCCAGTTGTTTTGTTTCATTCCTGTACCTCGCATAGATCTCCACCTGCTTATTCGGCGTGTAGGAGAGTTGTACCAAAAAATCTTTTCCATAGCTGGGCGCATCAACCCGGTATTTCAGCCATGGAAATTTATAGATATCACTGTAGGCATCTATTCGCCACGCAGCTGTGGGACGAATGGATATACCCATATAAAATCCTTTTTCATTTGCCGGGGAACTGTTTTCAGTAAAGGAATTTGCATTCAGGGCGCGATACCCTTTACCAATACTCCTGTAAAGAAATGATACATCTACCCGGGGATCTGCGCTCAGCAGTAATCCATTGATAAATGCCCTGTCAGGATCCTTGTCAATTGCAGCTTCGCCAAAAAAATGAAGATTGCGAAATGTATAACTGTAATCGATACTTGCATTGTACCAGGTCTTCCCACTCATTGCATAAAAATCATAAGGCTCATCCGGTTTACCGATGGCTTTTGAAAAATTATAATAGATACCATTTATCCCGGCATGCCATTTACCGGCGTTGTATTTAATATTACCTCCAAGCGTCATTTGTTGAAGGGTATGCCTGTCTGCCAGTTCAGCAGCTGTGCGGTTGTTGCCGGATAGGAGAAATGAGGAAACGATTGATTCATGACTTATTGTATCATCGACCGTGTTTGCATTTAGCTTACGCAATGAAGCAAAGACTGTTGTTTCTACCCTTCTTTTTTTTAGTGTGATACCTAAACCCCGATGAAAGTTATATTCACCAGCCGAGTTGTAGGGGCGAAGAGTCGGCGATTGACGTTTAATACTCGCGAGATCGGCGTTTTTATTGAAAGCCAGTCCCTGCCACTGGATCAAACCCTGCCCGAGATTAACGGTAAAATCTCCGATCGCCAGCGCCTGGATGATACCGAGCTTTTTTGCAAACAGGTGAAAAGAATAAAAATCAAATCCTTTGTTTTGCGCTCCTTTAAAAAACCGCTCGCCAGCATCTTTATCTCCCAGTATGCCGAACTGCAACAAATTTTTATAGGCATAACGGTAACGAAAAAAAACCTTTTGCGGCGAACCGGGATATTTTGATTCAATAAATCCTTTGGATCTTTCCAGGACCTGGGACATACGAAGCAAAATGACATGACCGCCGCTCCTTAAACGATGGGCGATATCATCTTTCCCGGAAAGAGCAGGTGAAATAGTTATAAATGGCAACAACCTGTGGATCGTCACCAGGTCCCACGACGGTATAGCCTGCAATTCATAGATGTCAACCAATTTTCCGAGTAGCCTGCGATAGGAAAGAAGCTTTTGTACCTGAACGCTACTAAGTATTTGAAGTTCGATCAGCTCAGCCTCACCGGCCGTATTGATATCCACCGGGTCCTTTCTGAATTGCTCTAATTGTTGCAGGTAAGAATCATCTTCTGTTTCTGTCTCTGATGTCTCTGTAAGATTTTCCAATTGCTGTTCTGCAGCCGGTGGAATATCCTGTGCCATGCAACGGTGTACTGACCATCCTGCAATAACTAATATCAAGAAGACATTTTTCAATCTTTCTTGCGTTTGAAATTATAAAGCAGTAACAATCCCGGGCTAACGCCTAACTGTGGGTGATAGCTGGCGGCAACTTCAATCCGAAGGTTGTCCAGGTATAATCCTATTCGGAACGAGACCGATGAGGTGGCCGAAGATAGTCCTGTCATGAGCAATAATTGAGGGATGAGTTTATATTGCAATCCTGCATTCATATTAACATCCTGGTCTTCTTCTTTAATCATTTCAAGGCTGAAGAAAAATTTTTCGGAAGCATCGTATCCAAAACCCGCGGTATAAACAGAAGGTAATTTTTCCAGGTGGTTCTTACCAAATTTTCCGCCCACGGGATTATTAACATGAAAGCCTGTATGTAGCTTTTCCGAGAGATGAAGAACGGTACCTGCTTCAAAGGTGATAGCAGAAGCTTTATCATAACCAGCGGGTTTAATACCATTGTAATTGAATTGAACACCTACATCTGCTTTATTCCCCAGTTTGCGGGCATAGGCAAACCCAATTTTAGACTCATTATATCCGGGAAAACCAAAATAGTTTGCATCCATTCCAAAATTGCCTGAGTTCATGGGAACAGCCAGTGCGAAATGATAGATACTTAATTCGCCGAGTAAAAATCTGCGTTCGCCATAAATACCAATCGCCGCATTATTTAATTGCGCCAGCGAGGCCTGGTTGGAGCTAAATGAAAAAACATCCGCATGATTCAGGCTGTAGGTACCTGACGCGATATAAGAAGCGGCAACCGGCCTTCGCAGAGCCTGGCATTTTGAAATAATTGACGTTATAAAAAAAATAATCAAAAGGGTGGTGTTCTTCATCGCGATATTGTATGAAATAAAAGTAAAATCCAGCCCGATGCTACCCTCGGTGTTTGTACGTCTATGGATTGTTTTTTTATCCCAGGATCACCGAGAAAACAACGGAAATGCGGACGGGGAAGCGGGAGCGATAATCGGTGTGGCAGTCATGACCGAGTTTCCATCATTCACCATTGACGACTGACCACTCCCCACTCACTAACTTTCCGTACGTTTGCGCCATGCAAATATTAGATGGAAAAAAGGCAGCCCAGGCGATCAAAGACCAATTGAAAATCAATGTGGCACAGAGAGGCATCGAAGGAAAGAAAATACCGCACCTGGCAGCTATCCTGGTTGGAAATAACGGGGCCAGTGAAACCTATGTGGGCGCCAAGGTAAAAGCCTGCGAAGAAACAGGTTTTAAGTCTACCCTGGTCCGGATGGAGGATGGTATCTCTGAAAATAAATTGCTCGAAAAGATTGAAGAACTTAACCGGGACCCGGATATCGATGGCATACTGGTGCAGTTACCATTGCCCAAACATATCAGCGATAAAAAAGTGATCAATACCATTAGTCCTGACAAAGATGTAGACGGTTTCCATCCCATCACAATAGGAAAAATGGTTGAAGGAATGCCGACCTTTATACCTGCAACTCCTTATGGCATCATGCTGTTGCTTGAACATTATAAAATTGACACGAAGGGAAAACATGCTATTGTTCTTGGCCGCAGCAATATTGTAGGGAGACCTATCAGCATTTTGCTGAGCGGACAGGGCAACCCCGGCAATTGTACGGTCACGATCTGCCATTCGCAGACAAAAAACCTGAAGGAAATTTGCCTTCAGGGTGATATTATCATTGCGGCAATCGGGATCGCCGAATATGTAAAATCAGATATGGTAAAAGAAGGCGCTGTTGTGATAGATGTAGGTATAACAAGAGTAACTGACACAACAAAGAAAAGCGGTTTTAAATTGAAAGGCGATGTGGACTATGAAAACGTTGCTTCCAAATGCTCATGGATTACTCCTGTGCCTGGTGGTGTTGGCCCAATGACCATCGCGGCGCTGATGAAGAATACCTACAGGTCTTGTGAAATGAGTAATTAAAACCGTTCCCGCCGAACGCGGGACCACGAAGTTCATGAAAGAAGCGAACGAGACGATAAAAACAACAATGCTCGCGGTGATGGAGCATTTTTATACCCTGCAGGGAGAAGGATTCCACCAGGGAAGGGCTGCTTATTTTATCAGGCTTGGTGGTTGTGATGTAGGTTGTGTTTGGTGTGATGTCAAAGAAAGTTGGGAAGCTGGCAAACACCCACAGTTGAAGATTGAAGACCTGAGATCAATGGTCAAAGACACACCGGCCGAAATAGTGGTTATCACGGGCGGCGAACCGTTGATGTATGACCTGGATGAACTCACCAATGAATTACATGCAGCAGGTTTAAAAACACATATCGAAACCTCGGGTGCTTATTCTTTGAGTGGAGCGTGGGACTGGATTTGCTTATCACCTAAAAAGTTCAAAGCTCCCCTGCCGGGTATTCTTCCTTTTGCCAATGAGCTAAAGGTGATCATTTTCAACAAAAGCGATTTTGATTGGGCTGAACAATATGCAGCACAGGTTTCTCCAAAATGCAAATTGTATCTCCAACCTGAATGGAGCAAGGCTGCCCAGATGACGCCACTGATCATCGATTACATAAAGGCTCATCCTCAATGGGAATTGAGCCTGCAGATACATAAGTATATTAATGTACCCTGACGGCAGAGCGGAGAGCGAGAGCGGGCAGTCGCCATTCGATAGTAATTCCCGTAATTCACGGCTGACTACTCCCCACTTAAAACTTACAACTTATAACTTAATCGATCATCGCCTCGGGCGGCGCCGGTGTTTTCTCTGCGGGATTATTCAGGTTAAATACCACGGCAGCAATAGCAGCTCCGCCGAAGCAACCTAACAGGTAAATCCAGATCTTAATACCTTCAAATATGTTCATTACAATAAGACCAACTGCTACAGCCGGGTTGAAAGCGCCTCCGCTGAACTGGCCTAATGCGCTAGCCATGGCAAACACGGTAAACCCGATTGCCAGGCCGAAATAACTATTTCCTTCGTTGCCTTTTGCCGTTGCTACATTTAGCACAACATAGGCCAGTGCAAATGTTCCGAACAATTCAGCCATTATCGCTTTCCCGGTATTCATTGTTGATTGATCTGCAACTTCCGGTAAATGCATAAACAGGCTGACCACCAACGCGGCGATCAATCCACCAGCGAACTGGCATCCCATATAGATAAGCGCATCGCCGAGCGATATTCTTTTGCGGATGTAAACCGCGAGGGTTACTGCCGGGTTATAATGTGCACCGGATATATGTCCGCCTGCATAGATCATGACCATCAATGCTGAGCCTATGGCTAACGCATTCATACCGCTGGTCAAACCGACGGTAAGCACCAAAAAGAATGTGCCAATAAATTCTGTGATGTATTTATTCATAACTGTTGGTTTTGTTGAAGCTGTAGATCCTGACAGGAAAGTTAAGAACATTCCCGCTCACACCCTATGAGCAACGCCAACAGGATTGACACCGTTTATGAACAAAAACCGCCAGATCACAGGCAAGTTTGTACTCTTATGCTGTTACTGTAGCATTGCAATGAGGTGTGACCGTTGTTGAAGTAACCTTCATGCGCCACGATCATATTGTAACTAATAAAGACCTTCCGGATGGCATATAGTCACTGGTGAACTGCAGCCCGTAAGATGATTTTTCTTATTAATGTTTGAATCAATTGTGTGCCAGTCCGAGGATCGCGGGTCCTGGCCATAAGTACTTGAGAAAGTAAACATCCAGCCAAACAGTAAAAAAACCCGACTCATAAACAGCTTTTTGATGAGATGCGGCAATAAGAAGATTTGCATACCGTTATGACAGAATGCCCACAGAGGAAAACAAACCCGCCCTGCCGGCCTTGCTTCACAGCAGCAGAGAGTCACGGAGCTTTCTTCTCTGTGGTTTTCCGCTCGCCCTATTATTAAAAACGGGATTATGTTAACTTTACCGCCTATACAAAACGTCCGATGAAAAAACTGGTCACACTTACCATTTATTGCATTTTCCTGCATTTCTTTTCCTCTGCGCAAACTTATGATCCGTCGAAAGTAAATAAGAAAGCTGTTGCCCTGTACGAGCAGGCTTTGCAAAGAGCGGAGGATGGCAATCTTACCCTTTCGGCTGGATTGTTATTGAAAGCTATCGAAACAGATAACAAATACCTGGAAGCCTATCTTTCACTTGCAGGGGTATATGGGCAATTAAAAAATTACAACACAAGTATTGGCCTTTATGAAAAGGCTTTTGCGATGGACTCAGTTTACACCATCGACTATAAACTTCCTTATTCAATCCAGCTTGCCGGCATTGGTGAATTTGAAAAAGCGTTGATTGCAATTAATGAGCTGCTGGAAAAAAGACCGCCTAAAAACGAAAATGCGTTGAGAGCCTGTAACTATCGCAAGCGTTGCTACCAGTTCGCGGTAGATTATGCAAAGAAGAACGCGGGAAGGAACTATGTATTTGCTCCGCAAAACATGGGCAGCGCCATTAATTCGAATGAATCGGAATACCTGCCATCGCTGACGATCGATGGAAAGCAATTGATCTTTACCCGGCGGCTTGGTTCCGTCAATGAAGATTTTTTTTACAGCAAAAAAAACGGTGAAACCTGGGAACCGGCAAAACCGCTGGAAGGAAATATCAATACAGAGCAAAATGAAGGTGCACAGAACATATCGCAGGATGGCGACTGGCTGGTGTTTACCGGTTGTAATCGTCCAGACGGTGCCGGAAGTTGCGATATCTATCTTGCATTCTTCGATGGAAAAAACTGGGGCGAACCCGTTAATGCAGGAAGAGCAGTAAACACATCCGAATGGGAATCTCAACCCTGTTTATCTCCCGATAAGCAAAGTTTATATTTCGCCAGCCGCAGACCCGGCGGTTATGGCGGCAGTGATATTTATGTTTCGCGGAAGCAGCCAAATGGTAAATGGGGAGAACCTGAAAACCTCGGGCCCACTATTAATAGTACGGGTAATGAGTTATCGCCTTTCATTCATGCAGACAATCAAACTTTGTATTTCACTTCTGATTTCTGGCCGGGTTATGGAGATGAAGATCTTTTTTATACAAGGAAAGGCCCTGGCGGGGATTGGGGCATCCCGGTAAACCTGGGCTTTCCCATCAATACGATCAATCATGAAGGAAGTTTGTTTGTAGCTGCGGATGGCAAGACGGCTTATTATGCCAGTGACCGCAGTGACAGCAGAGGTGGTTTGGATATTTACAGTTTTGAGTTAAGAGAAGATGTAAGACCTTTTAAAACGTTTTGGGTAAAAGGACAGGTGTTTGATAAAAAAACAACGAAGGGTTTGCCTTCTTCTGTAGAACTGATAGATCTTTCGACAAAGCAGGTTTTACAAAAAGTTCAAACAGATGAAAATGGCAGGTATCTTGTCACGCTACCAGTGGGAAGAGATTATGCATTTAATGTAAACAGGAAGGGTTATCTCTTTTATTCTGATAATTTCCAGTTGAGCCAAAATCCTCCCGATTCTTCTTATGAAAAAAACATCGGGCTGCAGCCGCTGGAGGTGAATGCAATGATCGTTCTCAACAATGTTTTCTTCGATATAAATAAATTCGACCTGAAACCTGAATCGCAGGTTGAACTGGACAAGCTGGTCCAGCTATTAAAAGACAATCCCGCATTAAAGATCCAGATCGGCGGTCATACAGACAATGTAGGCAAGCCGGCAGATAATCTTGCCTTATCCAATAGCCGCGCAAAAGCAGTCGTTAATTATCTAGTGGCAAATGGTATTGCTGCTCCGAGGCTTTCCGCAAAAGGTTTCGGCGAAACACAGCCGGTTTCCGATAATAAAACGGAAGAAGGGCGGGCAAAAAACAGGAGAACGGAAGTGAAAGTGATCGGTCAGTAAGTCAAATAAGTCATACGGGTCATTTAGCGGATTAAAACCGTCTTCACTCTTTGATAGCTCTGCAGGTATTATTTATTTTTATTTCCCTGCAGAGATGAATAAAGACCTCCTATATCAAATCGCCTTAACCCTTATCCCCAATATCGGTCCCGTCCAGGCAAAAATTTTATTACAACAATTTGAACCCGCAGAAATATTTAAAGCCAAACGGACCTCACTGGAAAGCATGGAAGGCATTGGCAGCATCCGCGCAAACAATATCAGGGATTTTAATGATTTTAAAACAGCAGAACAGGAGATCAGCTTTATTGAAAAGTATAAGCTCACACCATTGTTTATTACCGATGATAAATACCCGAAGCGATTATTGAATTGTTATGACTCTCCTGTTCTTTTATACTATCGCGGCGAAGCTAACCTGAATGCATCCAAAGTAATTGCTGTTATTGGCACCAGGAGCCATACCGAATACGGCAGGCAGCTTACCGAAAAATTGGTAACCGATCTTGCTGAACTCGATGTCACGGTGGTCAGTGGTCTTGCTCACGGCATTGACGCCACTGCTCATAAAGCCGCATTAAGAAATGAACTTCCGACCATCGGCGTACTGGCGCATGGGCTCGACCAGGTATATCCCTCACAGCATGCCGCCCTGGCAAAGGACATGATCAGGCAAAAAGGAGGCTTGCTGACCGAATTCAGAAGCTTTACCGATCCTGATAAACACAATTTTCCTGCGCGTAATCGCATCGTCGCGGGCATGAGCGATGCTACCATTGTAGTGGAAACAGGGATCAAAGGCGGAAGCATGATCACGGCTGAACTGGCAAACGGCTACAATAAAGATGTATTTGCATTCCCGGGAAAAGTGGGTGATGGTAAAAGCGCAGGCTGCAATGCCCTGATCAGGAACAACAAGGCTGTGTTGCTGACGGAAGCAAAGGAAATTGTTGAGCTGCTTGGATGGGATGATGAAAGAACGAAGAGCAGGGAGCGGAGAGCGAGGGTGCAAAAGGAGTTGTTTATTGACTTGACGGAAGAAGAGAAGATCATCGTAGAAATACTAAAAGAAAAAGAAGCGGTACATATTGACGAGATCAATCCAAAAAGCGGGTTGAGCAGCAGCAAAGTGGCAGCCGCGATCCTGAACCTGGAACTACAAAACGTGATTTTTTCACTTCCGGGGAAAATGTATTCGCTGCAGTAGACAACTTCAGCTAACATGACCACGATTTACATTGTGTTTTAGCTATTTTTTCCGAAATTCGCCTGATCTGCTTAAAACCGTTGCTGCCGGTAAACGCTGACTTATGAAGTTCAAACACTCCCTGGTTTTTATCACCCTTTTTCTTATCGGTATTTCCAAAATTTATTCGCAACCCTGCACTATACTTGGACAAACGCCCGCTACTGCATTTCCCGTTTGCGGCACATCGTCTTTTATCCAAAACTCTGTTCCGCTATGCGGAAATGTAAATATTCCTGGTCCCTGTGGCATCAGCGGTTATACTGACAAAAACCCGTTTTGGTACCGTTTTACTTGTTATTCAGCAGGTACATTAGGTTTCCAAATCACTCCAAATGTGCTTTCTGATGACTATGACTGGCAGCTATTTGACATTACCGGCCGCAATCCGAATGACGTTTTCACCGATGCGACGCTCTTTGTCGCCTGCAACTGGTCAGGTCTCTCGGGAATTACAGGAGCTTCAGCGGCTGGTACCAGCCTGGTTAATTGTGGGGGAAATGCTTATCCCTTAATGAGCAGGATGCCTGCATTAATCCTGAACCATGAATATATTTTGCTTGTCAGCCACTACACAGATACCCAAAGCGGCTATCAATTATCGTTCACCGGCGGTACTGCTGTCATTACAGATCCTGTACCTCCAAAAGTTAACAATGCCACCGCTAATTGCGACGGTACACAGATCATCGTCAGGCTCAATAAAAAAATGAAATGTACTTCGCTTGCATCCAATGGAAGCGATTTCACCATCACTCCATCAGGTACTATCGCAACTGTTAGCGGTTATGGCTGTTCCAACGGTTTCGATATGGATTCGGTGCTTATAACCATGGCCGCTCCGCTCGCTGCAGGCAATTATACCATCACAATGGCCGATGGCAACGACGGTAATACTTTGCTGGATAATTGCGGCACTCCGGTACCTGTAGGTTTCAATGTACAATTCACGATCACTGCCCAACAGCCACTACCAATGGGAACAGTAACTCAACCAGGTTGCGCACCTACTTCTCTCACGTTGACATTTGCTGAACCAATAAAATGCAATACAGTTGCCGCCAACGGAACCGATTTTACGATCACGGGTCCTTCAACTGTGACAGTATCTGGCGCTACGGCTGTTAATTGCAGTGGAAACGGAGAAACAAATACAATAACGATCCAGTTATCTTCCCCCATTACGGTTGGAGGTAACTACCAGGTAAACGCGGCTATCGGGACTGATGGAACTACTCTTGTCGGGAATTGCAGCCGCCAGGTAACTGCCGGGGCCAATGCCGCATTCACCGTAGCTGCTCAATCGCCCGTTGCCATGGGTACAGTCACTCCTCCATCCTGCACTCCTTCTTCCATTACATTGACCTTTGCAGAAGCTATTCAATGCAGTTCGGTCGCCACCAATGGAAGTGATTTTACAATTACCGGCCCTTCAGCTGTAGCGATATCTTCTGCTACTGCTGTCAACTGCAATGCTGCGGGAGAAACCACAACGATCACTTTGCAATTAGCCGGACCCGTACTTTCTACAGGCACTTACCAGGTGCAGGTCAATAATGGTTCCGATGGCAATACTCTTATTGGAAATTGCAATCGGCAGGTAACTGCAGGAGATAACACCAGCTTTGTATTGGCTCCGCAACCGGCCATTGCAATGGGAACGGTTTCACCACCGCCCTGTACGCCCCAAACAATAACATTGACGTTCGCAGATCCCATTTTATGTAATTCAGTTGCAGCTAATGGAACTGATTTTATTATAACGGGGCCTTCTGCTGTGACTGTTTCTTCTGCCACTGCCATAAATTGTAATGGCAATGGCGAGACCAATAGCATAACCATTCAATTTTCCACGCCGATACTTGTTACAGGTAATTATACCGTGCAGATCGCGACAGGCACAGATGGCAACACCCTGGTAGGCCAGTGTAACAGGCGGGTATCCGCGGGCAGCTCTTCGCTGTTCACACTTGCCGCGCAACCACCCCTGCCGCTGGGTACTATAGCTACACCCTCCTGCTCGCCATCTTCCGTTACTATTAATTTTACTGACCCGGTGGATTGCCTGTCAATTTCAGCGGATGGAAGTGAATTCAATGTTACAGGCCCTTCCGGGGTAACCGTCACAGGAGCTGCCGGGCAATGCAATATCAACCCGAACGTTCACGCAATAACAGTCCAGTTTGCAAGCCCTATCATAGTAAGCGGTACTTATCAATTGCAGGTAAAAGCGGGTACAGATGGGAATACATTGCGGGGCGATTGCAACAGGTATGTCGCTGTAGGAGATTTTAAGAGGTTTGTGATACCTGATGCTTTCCCGGTAGCCATGGACAGCATTATTCCTGTTGCCTGTTCTCCGTCAACATTGAAACTACTATTCAAATCACCGATACGTTGCTCATCCATTGCACCCAATGGAAGCGATTTCGTCATAACTGGTCCGGCAACTGTAGCCGTTGCTTCGGCGACAGGTACATGTGATGCAAATGGACTTACAACCAGCATCAATGTACAACTCGCTTCCCCCATCGTTGTTGGAGGCAATTACCAATTGCGCCTGGTGACTGGAAGTGATGGCAATACTTTATTAAGCGATTGCAACCGCGAGACACTTGTAAACTCTACACTGAATTTTATTACCAGCGATACTGTCTCTGCCGAGTTTCAATACCAGGTACAATACGATTGCCAGACGGATGTCATAACATTTGCTCATGATGGCCAGCATAACGTCAATCAATGGACCTGGACGGTAAATGGAACAGCTGCAGGAACAACGCAGACGATCACTCGAAGTTTTTCCGCCTTCAGTCAAAACCAGGTACAGTTAGTAGTATCGAATGGAATGTGCAATGATACTTATACTGCCTCCGTCAATTTAGATAATAAAGTCACTGTTGAGTTTGATCTGCCCGAGTCCGTTTGCCCGGGTGATAGTGTATTATTTATCAATAGAACGAAAGGCCATGTTGATTCATGGCAATGGGACTTTGGCAACTCTAATACCAGCACCGTTAAAGACCCGCCGATGCAGGTATATCCAACAACAGGAACAGAAACATTATACCCAATATCATTAACTGCGGCCAACAATCTCGGTTGCCAGGCCTCTGCTACAAGGACATTACGAGTTCTATCATCCTGTATCATTGCGGTGCCATCTGCTTTTACTCCGAACAATGATGGATTGAATGATTATCTCTTCCCTTTAAATGCGCTCAAGGCCGAGAATCTTGATTTTAAAGTATTCAACCGCTGGGGGCAATTGATATTCCATTCCAGGGACTGGCGGCAGAAATGGGATGGGACGGTCGGTGGTATCAAACAGGGTACCGGGGTCTATATCTGGATGCTCGATTTTACGGATAAGGATACCCACAAAAAATTCTCCATGAAAGGCATGAGCACGTTAATTCGTTAATCGGTTAATACGCTAATTAGTGCGTAATACGAAACCAATTAACAATTAAACTAATAAACGTATCAACAGAAAGGACCCGTTGATACGTTAACTGCTGGTTAGTACGTTAATTAAATAGCAGGAAACCAATTAACCGATTAACTAATAAACAAATTAACACTCAAGAAGCCACGGATTCTTACTTTTTGTTGTCATTTGCCGGTGTAACAGCCACATAAAGAGTTCATTTTATGAGGTTTTATTCCGAAATTTGATAGCCGCAACTGTTCGTCATTACTTATGAGAATTATGCACCGAGCCATAGCCCTGATATTCCTTTTCCTGGTTCAAAAAGGTTTTTCCCAGCCCTGTACAACGCTCGGGCAAACCCCGTCGACTGCTTTCCCGGTATGTGGCACCAGTACCTTTACGCAGAATAACGTTCCGATCTGCAGCACAAACGATTTGTATGTTCCTGGCTGTTCAGGTGTTGGTACGGCGCTGTATGCCAATAAGAACCCTTTCTTCTACCGGTTCACCTGTTTTACAGCCGGAACGCTGGGATTTCTTATCTCGCCGTTGGCGACCAACGAGGATTATGACTGGCAGCTTTATGATATTACCGGGCATAACGCCGATGATATTTTTACCGATACTTCCCTGGTTGTGACCGGCAACTGGTCAGGAACCTATGGTAATACAGGCGCATCATCAACCGGTGTTACTTATATTAATTGCGCTTCGATACCCTCCGACAATGAACCTACTTTCGCCCGGATGCCAACATTGATACAGGGCCATGAATATTTATTACTGATCAGTCATTTTACAGATACACAAAGCGGTTACAACTTATCCTTTGGTGGTGGCACTGCTGTGATAACTGATCCCACCGAGCCTCACCTGGGAGTTGCCAAACCTGATTGTGATGGAAAAAGGATCCGGGTGAAGATGAACAAGAAAATGAAATGTGCCAGTCTTACTCCTACCGGCAGCGAATTTAGCGTCTCTCCTGCTGCCGCTACCGTTGTATCGGCCACTGCCACTAATTGTTCCAGTGCTTTTGATTTTGATGAAGTAGAGATCACTTTGTCCAATACATTACCGAATGGGAATTACCAGTTGATCATTAATAATGGTACCGATGGAAACTCATTACGTGACATATGCGATCGCAATATACCCGTTGAACAATCGCCATTTTTTTATGCGATACCTCAACCGATATTTGCAGACAGCATCGGCAAGCCAGGTTGTACACCTGATTCCGTAAAAGTTTATTTCCCAAAAAGGATCACCTGCACCACTATCGCTGCCAACGGTAGTGATTTCGTAGTTACAGGTCCCACACCGGTCACGGTTATCAGTGCTGCCGGTAATTGTATCAACGGACTCACTGATTACATCATTGTGAAATTTGCATCCCCGATTTACACCCGGGGCACTTATACCCTTACATTAAAGGCGGGCACCGATGGAAGCACCGTAATAGATGAATGTAATGTTCAATTGCCTGTCCAATCGCTCAACTTTACAACAGAGGATACAGTCTCAGCCAGGTTCACTTATGTTACGGAACTTGATTGCCGCCGTAACACAGTTATCTTTTCACATGATGGCGCTCATTTTGTCAACAGCTGGAATTGGACCTTCAATGACAGTATCAAGGTCTCTACTCAAAATCATACGATCGTTTTCCCCGCTTCCAGTACCAACACGATCCAACTGATAGTAAGCAATGGTGTTTGCCGGGATACGTCCAGCATCACACTGGTAATGAACAACGAAGTAATAGCCGCTTTTGTGATGCCGGATGTGATCTGTCCCGAAGACCCTTGTATCGTCACCGATTCCAGCAAAGGTTTGATTGATTCATGGAAATGGACATTTGGCGGCGTTAGTACAAGTAATGTTCCGAAACCGGCGCCACAGTTTTTCCCTCAGACCAACATCGAGACCTACTATATAATAAAACTCCAGGTGACCAACAATACACTTGGTTGCAGCGACAGTATCAGTAAAAAGCTGCGCGTATTGAATAATTGTTTCATTGCAGTGCCCACTGCTTTTACCCCGAATAATGACGGACTCAATGATTTTCTCTATCCCAATAATGCCATCAAGGCGGAGAATCTTGACTTCAAAGTTTATAACCGCTGGGGCCAGCTGGTCTTTGCCACAAATGACTGGCGCGAAAAATGGAATGGCAAAGTAGGCGGAATCCCCCAGGCGCCGGGCGTATTTGTCTGGTACTTACGGTACACTCATCGCGATACACACCAGAAGGTGTTTCAGAAGGGGACGACCACGCTGATTCGCTAGGCCGTAGAATTATAAGGCCTCCCTCTCCGAAGGAGAGGGAGAGAAAGCATCGTCTTAGTGCTTCGCTCCGCTCACAATGACGGCATCCAACATCTAGCATCCAGCTGCTTCGTCGCTTCGCTCCTCGCAATGAGGGCATCCAGTATCTAGCAATCCCTTATCTTTGCACATGGCAACAAGAAATATCTCCTCTTCCAGGAACAATCCCTCTTCAAATCGCCGTAAGCCTACCCAGGGCGACAAATTTTTCGGTGAAGGTCTGACTTTCGATGATGTACTGCTGATGCCCGGTTACAGCCAGGTGTTACCCCGCGATGTAGACATATCGAGTTATCTCACCAGGGACATTAAATTGAATGTACCGCTTCTTTCAGCAGCGATGGACACCGTTACCGAGGCAGCGTTGGCTATTGCACTGGCGCGTGAAGGCGGATTGGGCATCCTGCATAAGAACATGTCGATTGAAAAACAATCTGACCAGGTAAGAAAAGTGAAGCGTAGCGAAAGTGGTCTGATCATCGACCCGGTAACTCTGATGGCCAATGCCACTATTGGGGATGCATTACGCCTCATGCGGGATAACAAAATAGGTGGTATCCCGATCGTCGATAAAGGAGGGCTTCTTGTAGGTATTCTTACCAACCGCGACCTGCGGTTTGAAGTTGATAGCAACCGGAAGGTAAGCGAGGTGATGACCAAAGAAAATCTTTATACCGCTCCCGAAGGAACGGACCTCAAGAAAGCCGAAGAACTATTCAAGAAAACAAAAGTCGAAAAGCTTCCTATCATCAATAAACAGGGAAAGCTTACCGGTCTTTTTACTTATAGTGATATCCTGAAGTTAAGAAGCTATCCCAATGCTGTAAAAGATGAATTCGGGCGGTTGCTGATCGGTGCGGGTGTCGGTATTACCAGGGATTTGCTGGACCGCGTGGCTGCCCTTCAAAATGTAGGTGTTGATGTGATCGCATTGGACAGTGCACATGGCCATAGCAAGGGAGTTGTCAATGCATTGAAAGAAGTAAAAAAGAATTTTAAAAAACTAAGCGTAATAGCAGGCAATGTCGGCACTGCTGCGGGAGCAAGAGCATTGGCGGAAGCCGGTGCTGATGCGGTAAAAGTGGGTATTGGCCCGGGATCGATTTGTACAACAAGAATCGTTGCGGGTGCAGGAGTACCGCAACTCACTGCAATTATGGAAGCTCATTCGGTTTTAAAGGCAAAGAATATCCCGCTGATCGCAGATGGCGGTATCCGTTATACAGGCGATATGGTTAAAGCATTGGCAGCCGGGGCCAGTTGTGTGATGATGGGCAGCATCTTCGCAGGTACAGAAGAAAGTCCGGGGGAAACCATCATTTATGAAGGAAGAAAATTCAAGGAATACCGTGGCATGGGTTCACTCGGAGCCATGGCCACGGGTAGCAGTGATCGTTATTTCCAGGATGTGGAAGACGATGTGAAAAAATATGTTCCGGAAGGCATCGAAGGCCGCGTTGCATACAAAGGAACATTGAGAGAAGTCGTTTACCAGTACACAGGCGGGCTACGTGCAGGAATGGGTTATTGCGGCGCCAGGGATATGAATGAGCTGAAAAATGCCTCCTTTGTAAAAATAACCAATGCGGGTATGCGTGAAAGCCATGCACATGATATCGAGATCACGAAGGAAGCACCGAATTACAGCCGTATGTGATGTGTAATTTAGCATGAACCGCATCTTCCTTTAAACTCTTTTTATGCGATTAACTCTGCCTGTTATTTTTTTATTTGTAAGTCTTGTTTCAGCCGCGCAATCTTCAAATAAAAAAGAAGATGCTTTAAAATTGGCCAGGCAGGCCGTGAAGATTATGGATGAAGGCGAGACGGACCAGGCCATCATGCTGCTCGATTCGGCCAAACGGATGGACCCCACCAATTATGTTTATGATTATGAAACAGGGTACGCTTACATGCTAAAGAAGGATCGTAAAAATGCCATCTTTTTTTTTGAAGCTTCCACCAAATATGAGACAACGGATGCCCAATGCTACCAGATGCTGGGAAATGCCTATGACGAAGCCGGCAATAAGGATAAAGCTATTGCTGCTTATGCAACTGGTTTGGAAAAATTTCCCAATGCGGGAAGGCTGTATATGGAATGGGGTATTATCGAAGCCAACAGCGGCAATCGCGGGGAAGCGCTTAATAAATGGGAAAAAGGAATTAAAGCAGAACCTACTTATCCTTCCAACTATGTCCGGCTTGCTGACCTGTTTTCAGAAACAGATCACCGCATCTGGAGCATATTCTATGGCGAAATGTTCATGAACATTGAACGGAACTCCGAGCGCACCGGTCGGATGAGCCAATTGCTTTTCAAGATGTATAAGCAGTCCATTACGATCGTTTCCGATAAGGAAGCCAAGGTGGATTTCACCGACTCGAAAATTACGATGGTAGATCCCTCTAAAAAATTCCAACTGCCTTTTCGCATGGCATATGGAATAGATTTCCTGGTGGGAATGGGCTTCAACTCAATAGAAAAGAAAAATAAGGAAGTAACGTTGGAGTACATTATCAATGCCCGGGTTGCTTTTATCGATTGGTGGTTCAAACAAAAAAGAAACACGGACTATCCAAATATCCTGCTCAGCTTTCAGAAAGAATTACGGGACAAAGGATATCTCGAAGCTTACAATTACTGGTTGTTCATGAAAGGTGATGAAGATGCATTTCAGAAATGGTATGATGCTAATACCGATAAGTACAAGGAGTTTGTTGAATGGTTCACCAAAAATCCGCTAACGATAGATGAGAAGCATTTTTTTATAAGACCGGAGGACTGATCTAAGTAGCATAAAATAAAAAAGGTGCATAGTTGAATATGCACCAGGTATCATTTAAGACAAGACCTTACTCTCCTTCCACCACAAATGTGATCGGCTGCTTGCGATATGCTTTTACAGGATGACCGTTCTGAATGGCCGGCTCCCATTTTGTTGCTCTCTTCAATGCACGTATCGCCTCTTCTTCCATACCATAGCCATGAGCGGTGAGAGCTTTTATATCACTAACATTTCCCTCGAGATCAACAACGAACTGGATAATGACATTATATCTGCCGGCCGGTGCTCCGTTGGAAATTGGTACTTCGGGATTGAGATTTCTTGTAAGGAATTTTGCCCAGTTGCCGACGAACTTTGCATCAATTTCGACAAACGAGACTATATCCGGCTCTGTTGTTTTCGCCTCGATGATATCTTTATGATCCCCTACCTCGTCTGTCGGCCTAATTCCATCATCGATTATCCCGCCTTTTGTGATAACGTCGACCCTTGCGTCTTTTATTTCGTCTTTTGTGGGCGGTGGTTCGATCACATCTTTATCGTCCACTATCTTAAGCGTAGTGACCTTTACGCTCTTTGTTTCAGGAGGTTTTACAGGTTTTGGTTTCTCAGGTGGCGGGATATCTTCTTTTTTGGGAATATCGGTAATATAAATATCCTGCGAAATCTTCGTATGTCCCGGGCCCGGTTTAATTGAACTGGCCAGGGCAGCCCCTCCTACCGCCGCCGCCGCAATGATAAAAACGATGATCATTGATTTCTTTACCCGTTCGGGATAAGTGACCCTGAGCTCGTAAGCTCCATATTCTTTGTTCCTGTTATCAAATACCAGGTCAAGAATATTTGCAGAAAGGATTTTGTTTACTTCCATGGCTATATATTTTATCATGAGACAGGTAAACAAAAAATTTCCATAAAGAAATATTTCTTCGAAATGCTTATGGAAAAACTATGGCCGGACATCACGGGATTGCCACGGATACACACGGACACGTTTTAATGGTTTAATGGTTTAACGGTTTAACCAGAGCGCCACCGATAAACGGGTTAACCATTTAACCAATTAACTTCTAATGGTGCTGAAACAAACGCTCAAACCACTATTTTTACACAAACATTCTTTTTGAAGCGATCTAAGAATCTTTTATTCGCCTTTGGCAGTGGACTTCTATTATGGGCAGCCTGGCCGGTTTCACCTTTTACCTTCCTGATATTTGTAGCTTTTATACCGCTTTTATGGGTCGAATCTAAAGTGGTTAGCAAAAGAAAATTCTTTGGATTAACGTATATAACAATGTTCACCTGGAATGTGGCCACAACCTGGTGGATATGGAACGCATCGGAGATCGGCGCTTTGATGGCCTTTCTTGCCAATAGCTTTTTAATGTGCTTTCCCTGGCTTGGGTTCAAGATCGTGCGAAAACAGCTCGGAGAAAACAGCGGCTATCTCGCCCTGATCGCTTTCTGGATGTGTTTTGAATTTATCCATTTACAGGACTGGGGACTTAGCTGGCCCTGGCTCACGCTGGGAAACGCATTAGCCAACCGCCCCCATTGGGTGCAATGGTATGAATACACCGGCACCAGTGGGGGTTCCTTCTGGATCCTGCTGGTAAACGTTTTCCTGTTTGCTTACCTTAAGAACCGGTTTAAACCCCCGGAAGAAAAAACACCAAGACCGCTATTGCTTGGTATCCTAATATTGATTGTGCCTTTGTTGATCTCATTACTTGATGGTATTCATTTGAGAAAGCGTGGAGGGCAATCCAATATTGTCATCGTACAGCCTAATATCGACCCGTATGAAAAAGTTGACGAGGCAGGATCCCTGGATTCCCAGTTATTCAAATTGATCTCACTCAGCGAACAGGCAATCGATAGCAATACATCGTTGGTGGTTTGGCCGGAAACAGCTTTATATACTCCTTCATCGATCAACGAAGGAGCCCTGGAAGAAAATTCATTGTTAGGTCCGCTCTGGACCTTTCTTAAACGTCACCCGCATTTGTCGTTATTTACCGGTATCGAAAGTTTCAGGCAACTGGATAACAAAACAAAATATTCCCGGGAAATTAATGGAATGAACATTGAATTCTATAATAGCTCTGCTGTTATTGATAGTGGAGGCGCCCATGCATTTTATCATAAATCCATGCTGGTTCCCGGCGTAGAAACTTTACCCTGGTTCCTCAAATTCATAGACCAACTGTTTGCGAAGTTTGGTGGAACTACGGCGGGCTATGCCAAGCAATCAGAAAGAACGGTACTGGAAACAAAAACAGGTTACAAGATCGCCCCTGCTATTTGTTATGAAAGTATCTATGGAGAATTCATGAGCCGGTATGTCCGCAATGGCGCCAATATCATTTGCATCATTACCAACGATGGTTGGTGGAAAAATACCCCGGGTCATAAGCAACATATGAATTATGCACGATTGCGTGCCATTGAAACCCGTACCTGGGTGGTCCGGAGCGCCAATACCGGTATCAGTTGTTTTATAGATCCGTACGGGCGGGTAATCGATCCCCAACCCTGGGACAAAGCAGCAGCAATAAAATTGAATGTGCCATCGAGCAATACGAAGACCCTGTTTGTAAGGGAAGGTGATATCATTTCCCGCGCCATGATCGTTCTCAGTGTTTTATTTATTGCATGGAATTTGGGGATATGGATAAAGAGAAAATCCATTGCAAAAAAAATGAACAGCCCGAAGGTTTAACTATAGGATGATAGTGAAATGGAAAAAGAAATCACAATAGCCGGTAAAAAGATCTTCTACCGTCTCTATGGACAGGGCAACCCGGTAATGCTGGTGCATGGCTTTGGAGAGATAGGAGATGTGTGGCTAAACCAGGTTGATGCTCTCCAAGACAAGTATAGATTGATCGTTCCTGATCTTCCCGGAAGCGGTCGTTCAGAAATGATCAGTGATATGAGCGTGGAAGGAATGGCAGAAATACTCAAGATGGTTATTAATGAAGAAACAGGTGACCCGAGACAGGCTCAGGTCTCCGTGATAGGTCATAGCATGGGCGGGTATGTTACGCTGGCCCTTGTCGAAAAATACGGGGAGACGCTTAATTCTTTTGGCCTGTTTCATTCAACAGCATTCCCGGATTCGGATGAAAAAAAGGCCGCAAGAAGAAAAGGGATTGAATTTATCAGGGAGAACGGAGCTTTCGAATTTCTAAAAACAACTTCACCCAATCTTTTTTCAGCAAAGACAAAGGAAGAGAGAGCCAGTATGGTTGACCAGTTCATAGAAAGCCTGAAAGATTTTTCTCCGGAAGCGTTAATCGCATACTATGAAGCTATGATCAATCGTCCCGATCGGGTTTCGGTATTGAAGAATTTTAAGAAGGACATACTCTTCGTAATGGGCGAATATGACACCGCTGTACCCATGGCCGACGGACTAAAGCAATGCCACCTTCCACAGATCTCCCATGTGCATATTCTTCATGAATCAGGACATATGGGGATGATGGAGGAAGCGGCGAAAAGTAACCAGGTACTGGAGGAGTTTCTTACCGAATAGTTTGAACGCAGATTATTATGATTATTAGATGTACGCAGATCGTTAGGATATTCGCATATCATAATTATCATGATCATCATGACTATCTGCGTTCTCACTAAAGTTAGAACTCGGATTAATCGTGAACGCAAAAAAGACAATTCATGGCAAAAATCGTTTTCATTACCGGTGCTACATCCGGGTTTGGGAGAGCCGCTGCGGAAAAATTTGCAGCCAACGGCTATGACCTTATTTTAAATGGCAGAAGAGAAGACCGGTTGGAAGAGCTCTGCCGCGGACTGGAAAAAAAATATAATATCGCTTCCATGACGCTGGCTTTTGATGTCCGCGATGAAAAAGCTGTATTCGATGCCATTGACAACCTGCCGGCTGAATGGAAAACCATTGACATCCTGTTTAACAACGCAGGTCTTGCGTTGGGCCGCGATTATTTTGAAGAAGCCGATCTCGACGATTGGAATATAATGGTAGATACGAACGTAAAAGGATTTATGTATGTCGCAAAAGCAGTATCCCGTCTTATGGCGGCGCGAAAACAGGGGCATATCATCAATATGGGATCGGTGGCCGGCAAACTGGTGTATGAAAAAGGTAATGTGTATTGTGCTACAAAATTCGCGGTAGATGCCCTTAACCAGGCCATGCGCATCGATCTGCTCCGGCATAATATTAAAGTGACCGGCATTCACCCTGGTGCGGCCGAAACCGAATTCTCATTGGTCCGCTTTAAAGGCGACAAAACAACGGCAAAAAAAATATATGATGGCCTTAATCCATTAACTGCTGAGGATGTAGCCGATATAATCTACTATTGCGCTAGCTTGCCTCCGCATGTTTGCATTAACGATCTTTCTGTTACCTGCATCCAACAGGCCGATGCTATTTACTTCTACCGGCAGCCAGGATAGCCTTTTTATCGGTTTATTTGTTAATTCGTGTATCCGTGGCAATCATCCGTGCATTTACGTAGAAAAATCACCTGCCCTCAAAAATTAACAGGTCACCATTAAAATTCCAGGGGATTCTAATTTAATTTTATGGCATTCATCCATTTCTATACGGAAAAATCCTATGAAGAAACTGTTCCTTATTATATTCCTTGCGTCATTGTCCCATCTTGCTGCCTATTCCCAGGGTGTCATTAAGCTCCAGTCATGCAAAGATGACTTGATCAGTAAACAAGCAGATAGCCTAAAGACATTATACAGCAAAGATGGTTTCTCTTTATTAAAAGAAGCTTCGATCACTATGGAAAGCCAGTATGAAATGCCGGTGATCGTCCCGCTTAATAAAGGCAGCCTGTACCAATTTGTTTTTATCGGTGACTATACTTCTCGTTTATACGAAGTAAGAATGTACGATTGGGAAGAAAACCAGGTAGCGTTCCAGCAAAAAAGGTGGGGCGATGTGGATGGAAATATTATTTCTTTCTACTACGTCCCGGGGCGCACCGAATTTCATATGATGAAACCAGTACAGGTTAATAAAACAAAGAAGAAAGGACTCTGCGGTTATGTAATGTTATTTAAAAAAACGGACACTCCCGGTAATGCTAATGCATCAGCAGGTACCAATGTAATAACAGCGACTGACGGCACCTAGCATCGCAGGGATCCAATAAAAAAACCTGTATGAACAGGTCCATACAGGTTGACGTAGCAAAGCAAAGCAAACTTATACGGCCGGGACCATAACAGTAGCCTTAAACGTTTCAATTACTTTTTTTATATCCTCCGAGTTCATTGGTATGTACAGCGGGAGTATGATGCTGTTATCGCAGGCGTTTTCTGAAACAGGCAACACAACATCGGCGTATTCATTCTTATAAGCCGTTTCGCGATGGGTTGTCATAATACCTCTTCTCGTTGAAATACCGGCATCAAGCATCTTCTGCATAAGATCGTTTCGGCCGATAGGACAATTCTCTTTAAGGTAAATACTATAAGACTGGTAATTGCTGAAATAACCTTCTTCTTCAACGGGTAACCGTATGAAATCAATATCCGCGAAGGCCTCGTTGTATTGTTTGGCTATCTTCCTCCTTTCCGCTACAATCCAGTCGAGTTTTTCCAGCTGCTTGATCCCCACGGAAGCCTGGATGTCGGTCATGCGGTAATTGTAGCCTACCTCGACATGATCTTCAAAGATCAGTTTGGAAGACTCATGACGCACGCGGTCATTCACCGACATCCCATGTTGTCTGAGTAATTTCATTCTTTGATAGTAGTCTTCACGGTTGGTAGTGATGAATCCACCGTCGCCGGTGGAGATCACTTTACGCGGATGCAGGGAGAAACAAACAAGTTCGGAATGGCTTCCGATCTTTTTAGTTTGGTAAGCTGATCCTGCTGCACACGCGGCATCTTCGATCAGTTTTAGGTTATATGTATCTGCCAGTCGTTCAAAAGCATCAATATCAGCAGGCATGCCAATTTGGTGTACTAGCAGGATCGCTTTCGTTTTTGACGTGATCTTTCGTTCGGCGTCAACCACATCGAGATTGTACGTCTTTGGATTTACTTCTGCAAATACTGGTTTGGCTCCTACATATTTTATTGAATTGGCCGTAGCCACATAGCTCATCGAAGGGCATATCACTTCATCGCCTTCTTTAACTCCCGCCACGATCATAGCGAGATGCAGGGCAGTTGTACAGTTAGAAACTGCCACCGCGTATTTCGCGCCGGTATACCGGGCAAACTTTTCTTCAAACTCTGCCACTCGCGGGCCCTGGGTGATCCATCCTGTCAGGATCGTATCATACGCAGCCTGCGCTTCGTCAGCTGTTAAATAGGGTTTTGCTATCGGAATCATATATTATTATGTTGAATGTTAAATTTTGAATGTTGAATGCAAAGCTCGTTTAAAACCAGACCTTGCATTTCACTTTTGGACTCACGACTCACGACTCACGACTCACGACTCACGACTCACGACTCACCTCTAACTAGCCGCTGGCGCACTCACTTTAGAAAAATACCAATCCGTCAATTCTTTCATTCCTTCCTCCAGGCTAACAGTCGGTGCAAAACCAAGCATTTCTTTTGCTTTACTGATATCCGCCAATCTCTTGCTCACAGGGTTGTATGATGTCTCGTCCCTGTATTCAGGCGTAAGGTTTGAATCGTTTACTTTCAGCAACACATCCAACAATCCTTTCAGGCTGGTCTCTTCACAATTGCCGATGTTAAACGCTTCATCGGTAACATCTGCCTGCAGCGCTGCAATATTTGCTTTCGCGATATCTTTTACATAAACAAAATCCATCGTTGTCGACCCGTCACCATAGATCAGGGGATTTCGGCTATCCCGGATGCAATCCAGCCATTTGATCATCACTTCTGTATACTTTCCGTCCGTATCCATGCGGGGACCATAGGCGTTGAAATAACGGAGGGCAACATAATCCAGGCCATACATGAATTTATAGCTCCTGAACAATTGCTCTCCCCACATTTTGGCAGCGCCATAAAATGTCTGGTTATTGTATGGATTATCTGTTTCCGGTGTAGGAAAATGTTGTGCCAGCCCGTAGACCGATGCGCTGGAACTGTAAATGACCTTTTTCACACTATGTTTCCTGCACAATTCGGCTACTTCAAATGTTGATTTCAGCATCACATCAAATCCATCGCGGGGACTGGCAGCACACGCGTTGATGCGAAGGGCGGCCATATGAAATACATAGTCAGACCCCGCAATGCAATGCTCTAATTTTATCGAATCCCGGATATCCGCTTCATAAAATTCAACGATCGGGTTGTTGATGAACGATTTCATGTTCTCACGGGTCCCGCGAATGAAATTGTCAATGATCACGATCTTCTTTGGTTGCAGGGGGATCAATTCCTCTACTACATAAGAACCAATGAAACCGGCCCCGCCGGTAACGCAGATTACACTGTCTTTTATTTTATTGTGTTGCATGCTGGGTACTGTTTATACTCAATAATAATATTCCTGATATGATTAATGTGAACCCGATAAATGATGCCAGGCTCAGCTGATCTTTGAAAATATAATAACCGGCTATTATTGTCAGGATAAAATTGATACCGGCAGATACAGGTATCACGAACGTGAAATTAGCCGATGATAGCGCCTTGAATATAACAAGCATCGACACAAAGATCAACGCAAATGCACAGATCACCTGTATATTCAACAATATATTCAGCCATTGATTGAATGAAGTCAACACTTTGCCCTTTAGGTTCCACTTGATGATCGCGGCACCCGACACATTCAGCAGGGCGTACAAAGCGCAGTATAGTACAGCTTTCATCATTTATCTGTTTAGTTCTTTAATATCATCAATAATAAATACCTGGCGTTTCCGGCTTGCATCCAGTGTACGCCAGAGATATTCCGCAATTATACCCAGCGAAATATTGGTAATGCCGAAACCCAAAGACAACAGCGACATCATGGCTGGCCAACCTGCAGAATATGGATAGGGGAAAAACACTTTCCGGATAACGATATAAGCCGTCCAGATAAGTCCCGCAATAAAAAACAGGATGCCAATGATTGTAACAAACCGGATCGGCGCATAAGAAAAAGCTACAAATGAATCGATGAACAGTTTTACCTTCTTTGATAGCGTCCATTTGCTGACGCCGGTTTGCCGTTCCCTTTTCTTATAAGTAATATTGGTCTGCCTGAAGCCCATTCCCAGTATCTGCAAAAAGATGGACGAATTTGCTTCCACGTTCTTATTGACCTCACCCGCCACTTTTTTATTGAACATCACTATATCAAAGCCTTTCTCCGGGAAATTCTTAAACGCAAATTTCTTCATCAGTGAAGCATAGAACTTCGAGAACATTTTCTCCCCCCAGGGCACTTTCGTGCTTTCTCTTTGCGCCCAAATAATATCATGACCCTGGTCCATCAGTTCCTTCATTCGGGTGACCAGTTCCAGCGGATCCTGCAGATCGGCATAGTTGAAACAGATATAGTCGCCTGAGGCATGGGAAATACCTGCTCTGAGCGCTGCATGAGAACCAAAGTTGCGCGAGAAGCTGATCACTTTTGCCCTATAAGTCTTATGAGACATTGAGCCCAGTCGTTCAACCGAATTATCTCTTGAACCATCGTTTACAAATATCACCTCGGCATCCAGCTGGCTATTTTGCCCAAAGAATTCATTCAGGCTATCCACCAGAAAAGGAATACCCTCATACTCATTGAAGATGGGTATGACAACGGTAACCGTCTTATTGGTATTCTCCTGCATGCTTCTTATTTGAAACGTAATCGTATACTTTTTATAAAATTGGTCGGTGCCATTACCTCACCGTCTTTTTCAATCTCCTGCACTTCGAGCAATCCATCGGTACAGGCTACCATTATACTGCTGGCGGTTTTGTTTAGGGCCACCACGTGTCCCGGTATCGCGAAAAATTTATCTTCCGGCATAAAAGGCCTGGCCTTCCATATCACGATCTTTTCGCCGTTCAAAAAACTATAAGCCCCTTTATACGGACGGGATGATGCCCTCACCAGGCGGCTGACATTTTCTACCGGTTGGTCCCAGTCGATCTGGCTGTCCTCCGCTAATCTCGGGTAGCAGCGGGAACCGCGTACCGTGCCTTTCACTTCATACGCATTTGGCTCTGCCATCACTTTTTTTATTGCTTCTTCATACAAAACCGGTACATCGGTTTCGGCCTGTTTTAATACATCTGCGATATAGGTCTGCGAAGTGATCGGTATCGCTTTTCTAGCTATGACATCCCCGGCATCCAATTCGGGGTCCATTTTGTGAATATTACCGTTGATATAAGTTTCGCCATTTATGATCGTCCAGTTCACCGTTGCGTTTCCTTTGTAGTCAGGCAGGTTACCTAAATGAAAATTGAGAATACCGCATTCAAACAGGTCAAGAAAGCTCTTGGGAATGGTGTATTTCCAGTTAACACTGATGGCTGCCCTGATCTTATTATCCTTTACGATACCGGTAAGCTCCTCGTTGTTCAGTGATTTGATCATGAAGAAAGTAGCACCTGCCTCTTTTGCGAGTTGTTCAAAATCGGTATGCTTTATATCATATTCCTCGTAAGCTTCTTCCGTGACGATCGCCTTAAAAGAATAACCTTTAGACAAAAGGTGTTTTATCCCGTCATACAGGTAACGGGAACGACCGATTGCTATTAGGTTGGTGGTGGTACTCATCTTTATATCAATTCCAATACTGAAATATTATTGTGTTCATGTTTACCTGTGATCAATGCTTCCGCAGACTTCAATCCTCCCGCCTGTAACCGGATAATAGGGTCATAGCCGACAGCAGAAGGTAAAACACCCATATGCCCGCTATGTACATGCGCAGGAAAATATCTTACTGATTCCCGGTCCAGCACTTTTTCATCGACATCACCGCAGTACCGGAGAATATACGGGTCCCTGATCTCTGCTTTGATCTGTTGAATGTCCAGGCTTGTATTGTCTCCGATCCAGTCCTGGTCAAAAGGATAGGCAGTGAAAATAACCGCTTCAGCATCTTTGTATTCGGCCGGCACTTTTACTTCAGGGAAATTGCCGAGCCATTCTACATTGGGAAAATTGTATTTATCCCTGTTCTCGTTTTTGTCTATCACTGCCAGTCCCTCACAGACCTTTGCAACGACTTTAGCGATATGAGGACCAAAATCATTATTACAAACAAGAACAAACCTGTTCTTATACGGTGTGATGCCTGCATCGAAGATCTGCTTCAAAGCCATATCACCGAGATAATTGAAAACATCAACTTCGGGATGTCGCTCATTGGTAGCGCCGATCCTGAAACCTCTTTTGCGGATATAGCCGATATCCATATCGGCCTCTCTCCATTCCCAGGCTTCATACATCAGGGGGATCACCACGCTGTCTTTTGCATACCGGAGCTTTTCTTCATTCAAAGGACGAAGATGTCCTGAGTTGGTAATAACATCGGCCTCTGCAATGATCTCCGGGGTTAATTTGTCGATCAATGTAATGTCAAGCTTCCGGCAGGTACATTCTTCGATAAGTTTCTTCGTGTTTGCAAATATCTCTTCTACTGTTCCGTAACGTGTTGTCCGGGTAAATGCATAAACCTTTGCCCCGGCGATGGCCGCGAGCAATGGCGTAACAACGTAAGCTCCGCTTGCTGCTTCCGTAAGCACAGTTTTCCCTTCTAAATTCAACCCAAGGGCTTCAACACGTTTAAACAATTTATCGATCAGCATAAAAAAACCTTTCGCCAAAGCGACCTGCTATTAATATTTATTCAATGTCTCGATCACATAATCAACATCCGCATCCGTCAGTTCAGCATACATGGGTAACGAGACGCAATGCTCCGCCAAATACTCAGCATTGGGGAAATTTCCTTTCCTATAGCCCAAATGAGCATATGCTTTTTGCAAATGACAGGGAACAGGATAATGCAGACCCGGGAAAATATTCCTTTCGTTCAGGAATTTCATCAGGTCATCACGATCGGGTGTAGTGACTACAAACAGGTGATAAACCGAGCAATGTCCTTCCGGCTGCTTCTGCATTTTCAATTTGTCATTCTTTATCTCCGCCTGGTATCTTTTTGCAATTGCCTGCCTGCGCTTATTCCAGTCGGGCAGGTATTTTAATTTGATGGTAAGAGAAGCTCCTTCCAGGCCACCCATGCGCATATTGAAACCTACTTCGTCGTGGTAATAGCGAACGGTCATACCATGATTGCGCAGGCTCTGTAAATGTTTATAATAAGATTCACTGTTCGTCGTCAATCCACCAGCTTCGCCGCAAGCGCCCAGGTTTTTCCCCGGATAGAAACTGAAGCAAGCCATTTCCCCGAAACCGCCGATCGATTTTCCTTTATAATGTGCACCCTGTGCCTGGGCGGCATCTTCTACCAGGTATAAATCATGTTTTGTACAAACAGCCTGTACCGCGTCGATATCGAAAGGCTGACCATAGAGGTGAACGCCGATCACAGCTTTCGTCTTTGGCGTAATAGCGGCTTCGATCTTTGCCGGGTCTATTTCCCAGGTGTCGGGATCGTTGTCAACAAACACGGGAGTTGCTCCAGTATAAGAAACACCCCATGCAGTCGCAATAAAAGTATTGGCCGGGATGATCACTTCATCACCTGCGCCGATACCGAGGGCCAGCATGGCCAATTGCAATGCCGAAGTCCCGTTGTCAACGCCTACAGCATACTTTGTACCGCAGAATTGCGCAAAGCTTTTTTCAAATGTTTCTACAAATGGACCGCCGGAAAAGGCAGTGTTCTCATATACTTTTTCAAATGCTTCAAAAACTTCTTTTTTGATCTGCTGATGTTGCCCTTTAAGGTCGAGGCACGGTATTTTCTTTTCCATGAAATTTTCGTCTAAAGGTTTTGATTATATGTTTTTAAAAAATTTTGCGGGACTGCCGGCCACCACTGAATTCGGAGCTACATCCTTGGTCACAACAGCTCCTGCGCCAACGAGTGCATTCTCTCCGATCGTAACCCCACAGAGTATGGTCGCGTTGCTACCGATCGAAGCTCCTTTTTTGACGTAGGTCTCTACCAGTTTCCAATCTTCTTCCGTCTGCGGTGTTCCGTCGGGACGAGTAGCTCTTGGAAAAAGATCGTTAGTGAACATCACTCCATGACCGATGAATACATTGTCTTCTATATGTACACCTTCGCAGATAAATGTATGGCTGGATACCTTGCAGCTTTTACCGATCGTTGCGCCCTTTTGTATTTCTACAAAAGCTCCTACCCTGCTATTATCTCCTATCCTGCAACCGTAGGCATTGACGAAGTTGAATATTTTGACGTTCTCTCCCACTTCCACGTTGTTCAGGCTCTGCTTGTCATTATTGATGGTGATCTTCTCCATGATGGCTCGTAATTTTTATCTGATGCAAACTTCTTTACCGTTCTCCTTGATGGATTTTTGTGAAGCTTCCAGGATTCGTACTACCTGCCTGCCGAGACAGCCATTGGCTTTCGGCTCTTTTTTGCCGATGATCGATTGAACGAAATCATTGGCGACACCTAACAAAGCTTCCTGGGTAGACAACTTGGGAATGTATACATCACCGGTTCGGTAATCCACCATGATCTTGGTCTTGTCTTCTTCAGTCTTATGTCTAAATCCTGTATCATACACCCGGATCTTTTCTGAGGGCTCCAGGTCATTGTAAACGATCATTTTTGAATCGCCACCGATCAATGTCTGCCTTACTTTCACAGGTGAGGTCCAGGATACATTGAAATGAGCGATAAAATCAGAATCATAGTTAACGGTCATATACGCTATGTTCTCAATGCCGTTTTGGGTATGCGAGATACCGGTAGCATTGATGCTCGCCGGAGTTTCTTTTACCAGGTAAGTAAGTATGGAAAGGTCATGCGGTGCAAGATCCCAGATCACATTTACGTCAGGCTGAAACAGCCCAAGGTTGATACGGCTTGAATCAAAGTATTGTGGTGCGCCGATCACTTTGCTGTCCATGATCTCTTTCATCTTCTGCACGGCACCTGTATAAAGAAAGGTGTGGTCTACCATCAGGGTGAGACCTCTTTTCGCAGCCAGTTCGATCAATTCATCTGCTTCCGCTACAGATGCAGTCATGGGCTTTTCGATCAGTACATGCTTGCCTGCCATCAATGCTTTTTTGGCTAGTGGAAAATGACTGAATACCGAAGTGGCGATGACAACTGCATCAATGTTCACGTCATTGATGATGTCATCCGCATCTTTTACTCCGTTAACTGAAGGAAATACTTTAGCCAATGCAGCCAGGCGTTCCGGCCGGGCGTCGGCAACAGCTTTCAATGTGCAATCATTGGCGGCAAAGAAATTCCTGGCCAGGTTCGGGCCCCAATAGCCATAGCCAATAATCCCAAGGTTAATAGTTTTCATTGCTTGTACAAATTATAAGCGTTATTAAGAGTTTATGGTCACTTGTCTGTTGCGCTGCAAATCAGGTGTCTTCCGGTTTTTCTGAACAGGGGATTTTCAGATGCCTCATCTTTCGGGTGAGCAATTGACCGGGTCTTTAAGGCAAATCAGGATTTAAAAAAAGGGATAAAACGATAGAACATTGGGTACTTTGATTCCGGCGCTTTAAGGATCGAAAGATAGATTTTGACTCATCTTTTGCCGGTACTTCTAATCAGGATAGCACCGCAAAATAATAAAATTATTCCCGTATTTTCTATACCCCATGGTAAAAAAATCTTTTTTAAAAGCTGATTTCCTACTATTTATCTTTAAACCATGGCTTTACTCTTTTCACCGGCCAGTGACAGGCTGGTAAAAAGGGAATTTACGTCTGCCTAATGCTGCCAAACAGCACCGGTTTCTTGAATTTTCCGACTTATTTCATTACGTTTAACGTTTTTTCAATCACCGATATGACAACGTTCAAGCCGTCTTCTAACCTCCTGGAGAGAATGAATCCCAGGGTCTTTTTCCTTCTCGTTTTTATATACCAGATCATTTTCATTTTCCAGGGAGTGGATCTTTCAGACGAAGGTTTTTATGCAACATTTTACCAGCAGATATTCAGAAACCCTGAAGCTACCCAGTACAATTTCATGTTCTGGTTCTCCGGCATCGTCGGTGGTGCATTTGATTATGTGTTTCCCGGGCTTGGTGTCTGGGGATTAAGACTGGCTGGCGTATTGGTCACAACTTCTACCATTATCATCACCTATAACCTCTTGAAGAAGTACTTAAATCCGGGTAACCTGAAACTGGGTTTATTGATGGTGCTTTTTTTTATCAACAACAACCTGAAGGAAGTACACTATAATGACCTGTCTGCTTTATTCAACATGCTGACAATTGCATTCCTGTTCACAGGTCTTAAAGAAAACAAGAACGGTAAAATATTTTTAGCCGGCCTGTTCGTATCGCTTTGCACATTCACTCGTTTGCCAAACGTGTTGTCGCTTGGCCTGGGCTTGGGAATATTCTACTGGGGATTCTATAAGAAGAATAATTTCAAGACGCAACTGATACAGGCGACTGCATTCGGAGGTGGTTTTGTTGTTATGACAGCTGCCATTCTTGGGTTCATGAAAATGATCGGTCATCTCGAAATCTTCATCAACTCGATAAAACTGCTGCAGAAAATGGGAAAGGGTGGAAAAGACAGTTTCTACGGACCCATGGTGTTGATCAAGAACTTTCTTGTCACCTATTCTTCTGCTGTAAAATTTACTATTTATGTAGCGCTGCTGGCAATAGCCGCTGGTATAGCAATCTATATTGTCCGGAAATTATCACTGTATAAAAAATGGATGGTGGATGGGGTACGGTATCTCATCATCATAGGATTCTGCTATATCATTTTAAAAGGAAAGATCGACAACGATATCGTTGTTTATTTCTTCGCGGGCCTTGTGCTGGTGACAACTTTCCTGTTGCTTTTCCCGCCGTCCAGCCTGGAGATAAGATTTCTTGCCCTGGCAGGATGTTATATATTAATGACCTACCCGTTTAGCAGCTCAGCCAGCCTGTTTACGGTAGGTAAGTATTCACTCTGGCTTTCTTTTCCCATCGCGATCGACTATATCTTCAGTATTCATTCACTGGAAAAGATAAGAGTGGGTAGCAGGTCATTTATCCTGCCATCATTTCTGCGCTTTGATGAAAACACATTGAAAGGAATACGCACAAGCGTAGTGGTTGTGACGATTTTTGCCTGCCTTTATTATACCTGGAACTATCCTTTCTTTGACAAACATGACCGCCTGAAAATGAACTATGCTATTGACAACAAATACATGAAAGGCGTTTATACAACCCGGGAGAGAGCAGATGTTTTAAATGAACTTCTCCATGCAAGTTCCCAATACGTGAAGCCGGGTGAACAGGTGCTGGCCTATCATTCTATCCCAATGTACCATTACTGGACCGAAACGGTTCCTTATCTGCGTAATTCAATGCCCTGGTTCTATGAAGCGTCCTTGTTAAGAGATGAATTAAATGAAACCGTGCAGGAAAAAAAGATACTGCCCGTCGTTGTTCAGCAGCTGAAGAAAACAGTAGGAAATGCGGGCAACTGGCCAGAAGCCCCCGAAAAGTTTGATTCGGCCTGGCACAAAAAGAATGAGCCAAGAGACAGCGTGTTGAATCAATTCTTAAGCGATCATCATTACACCGAGGTCTGGAAAAATGATATATTCAGGATCCTTGTGCCGGCGAAAGATTCTACTCCAACCGCCTTCATCCGCCGGGATAATTAATAGATTCTCCAGGGTCTTTACTAGCCAATGCCGGTTAATTTTCATATTGGTGACAAAACTCTGGCCGGACGGCTGTTTACTGTGCCAATGAAACTCTTACCTGCACCCCTCCTCTTGTGTTAGTGATCGGGAAGGCATTGCTGATCTTGGGTATATTCCGGTTCTGCTCGAAGTAAAGCTTCATGCTTACGCGTTTGTTCAGGACATAATCTATCGAAGGCGCAATACGTATCACTTTTTGCCCGGCTGTTCCAAATGAAGTTCCCTGGTCAAGCTTGCTGTTAGCGGTAGCATCATCACGCAAACTGAAATCAAACCTGAAGGTCACATCATTATCGAGCTTGATGTCCCGCCCGAATAAATGGATACCATTTTGGAAAATCGGTACGCCTTTTTTGCGCCAGTTCATACCCACTGTAACTTCTGTAGACCGGTTTTCAGCCAATTGGTAATCGATCAGGCTAAGACTTAAAGTACGGGTCTTCCTGAATTCAACTCTTGTTTGCAATTGGTTGCTAAATGTCATATCCACTTCTATCAAAGGATCAAATGATTCCTGGATCGTGACGTTTGGAACGAGGAAATAAGGAACATATCTCCTTTCGCCGGATATTGTATCGATAAACATTGGGTAACCGATATGGAATGGATCCTGGAACAATAACGCCGTATTGAAGCTGTTCATACTAAGAGTGCTATGATAGCCGTGACGTATGGAAACGTTCGCGAATATTCTATCCAGTCCCGGTATTTTGGACAGCCCGTTGTAGCTGATGGCCCAGTTAGGCTTGGGTATGATATTGGCGAATGGATTCGAATTGATCTTCGGGTTACTGCTCTTGATCAGCGCTACTTTCATCGGGTCCTTCTTGGTATATGCAGCCAGGAAGGACGGTATCACCACATCCTGCGCATAACGGGTATATCCATCATAATAACCGTATTGATCCAATGAATTACCGGCTGCGTATGGATTTTCGGTTTTTAACCTGCCAGAAAGCTGGGCCCGGTAGGCTTCGAATTTTTTGAACGTTTCGGATACTACGTTAGGATCAAATTTTTCAAACAGCGTCTGGTAAGAGATATAACTGACGCTGAAACTACCCATAGAATAGGGGCTTAATCTTGTCAGGCCAGCAACTCCCTGGTTGGGAAGCGTATCCTTGTATAGTTCTGAATAGCCCTTATCAAATGTCTTATCAAAATTGATATCGATGTTAAGGTCACGAAGCGGGCTAACCTGCGCAGTGATATTCAATCGCTGGTTATATCGTTGACGGATCATCTCTGTTACCAGCGGATCGGTTGAAAGAAGACCTTTACTTCCGAATCTATTTATCCAGCTCGTATCAGGCTGGTAACCGAATATAAAATCAAATCCGGGGTTCCTGCTGCTTGGATTATAGCCCATTAATTTTGTGCTGTCCATATAACCCGGTAGCGTCGTTCCGTAATCTTCTGTGTATTGAACGCCTACTCTTTTTAGTGATGTCACCAGGCCGCCAACAAACCTGACCGAACCCGGCAGTTCAAGAGGTGCGTTCTTTTTTTCCAATCTCAACCTTCTCTTTTCCTCCCTTCTTTTCTTTCTCATCATCTTTTTTGCCTTCCTTCTTTCCTTGGGACTCATCTTGGCTAGCGAATCTTTGCTGATTTCCCAGGACGGCGTAGTAACGGTTTTATCATTCCTTGTATTCTTATCTGCCGTCTTTGTTTTATCATCTTTTTTATTCTTATCGTCCTTAGCGCCTGCAGGTGGGATAGCATTCACAGCTCTCAGGAACCTTGATTTGTTGTACAACTGTTCGAAGTTGAGTTCACCGTTGAGCGTTTTTGTCTGTGTATTTGAAATAGTATTTCCCAGGTTTCTTGCCAGCAGTGAAGAAGCCAGCCAGTTATACCGGGTGGCATACGATGCCCGCACCGTTGTCCAGTCGAGCAGCGGAATTTTTTGCATCGGCACCGTGTAGGTCAATGTTGCATTTTGCTGGTACTGTGTGTTACGGCCGCCCTTGAGTAAATTGTTTCGTACTACCGCTTTCTTATCCTTGGTATCAATGCGCCCATACGGTTCATCAATGCGGGCGTTATTGGTCGCCTGGAAATCAAAAGCGATGGACTTTGTAAGATTCCATTGTAAAATATAATAGCGGTCGAACGTAAAATACTTATTGAATGTTTCCGGTATTTTATACCCTCCTCCCCCAATATTGCGAATACGCGTAGCTCCAAACTGGCGGAACAGGTCGGCCTTGAATGATAGCTGTGACGGGATCAGGTTAAAGTTAAAGTCTTTGAACAGTGTCAGCCATTTCGATCTCGACTTGATCAATTTTTTAAATGGCTCGATATATTTTGCCTGTGGCGCATAATTATACGCGATGGCGCCGCGGGTCCTGGTCAGCTCATCATTTTCTATCAGGGGATCATGATGGACGGTGCTAAGGTAAGAGTAGTTGAAATCGAGATTGGAGAAGCTCCATATCTTCGGCCGTTTACCATCTGTCTTTAATTTTTTGACATTGGTAAAGTTCAATGTTTTGATCGTCGTTACGTCCTGGGAATAGTTGCGGATAGAATCCTTCTTAAACTTACTGGAGGCTTCATTGATCTTTTGAGTTAAGAGGATATCCTGGTCAAGCGGATCGTATTGAGGTGTTGAATTGATCTTGCTGAGACCCATATATACAGGTATCTGCAACCCCCATTTTTTGGGGAACAGTTTGCCGCCTTCAAGGTTTGCCGACATATCGAACGTATAAATGTCTTCCCGGCTTCGCTGGTTCACTTTATCCTCGAGGTTTCCAAAACCATTACCCCGGAAAGTTCCTGCAAGGTTGATGCTGCCGAGATCGGCCAGTTTGAAATCTACCCTTGCCAGTGCAGCCACCCCGCTTTTTTCATCAAGATGAGAAAAACGAAGCTCATTGAACCAAATCTCGGCGCAGGTAGGTTCGATCCTTTCATTTTCTACAGCGAGCATGATCCCTTTTACTTCCCCGAGATTGGGGTTACCCATGACTGCAAGAGTCCGGCCATTCGGCAATGTCTCCGAATAATAGGTAGATGCCAGTCCCCCCAGGTTATTCCGTCGCGATTTCAATTTGGGCAGTTCCTGCAGGTCGATATCCAGGTTATTTGCTTCCGGCCATATTTTTAAACTGTCTTTTTCATGCCATTCTGTTTTTGTCAGCGGTATTCTGACTTCATAATAATTTCCCTGGAAATCGTTGCCCAGTCGTATCACTGCTACAAGTGTCTTGTCTCCTACAAATGATTCATCTTTCCTGGCTTCCACGTGGGCAAACATCATCAGTTTTCCATACTGGCGCATGTCGAGGTTCATTGTCTTGAACACACCGCGGGCCTGCCCTTTCGGTAGATCGCAGGTCTGAACACTGAGTGATTGCTCATTCAGGAACAACTGGACATTATTGTTGCTGAGCTGTTGTTGCCTTTCTATACCGGGAGGTATTACATAATGGATCGGCTCACGCTGATCATTCTCCTCGAGGTTTACAGCCAATGTATTGAATTCAACCGGGTCAGGACTCGGCAGGCTCACATAGCTTCCTGTTGTGTCGATGTCGAACTGGAACTTGCGCCACTGGTTACGTACCAGCTCAAATTTACCAAAACGCATTACGACAGAATCATCAAATCCGGTAAGGAACATGCGGATAAAGCGGATGGACTTGAAATCAGGGATGTTGCCGACCTTACTTTCGTATTCTTTAACTGGTATACGGAAAAGATACCAGTGTTCCGTGCGGGTAGCCGTGCCATCGATCGGTTTGTATAGGACGGTTCTTACATCGGTAATGAATGGATGAGTGCCAATTGGATCCATCCACATATTCGGCTTTACCTCCACCTTATACTGGAAGTATTCTTCTGATTCATTTAGAGTATTGTCACGATTGAGCTCTTCGGCATCGGGATATTGGGTAAATGCGCTAACATACTGGCTGTTGTTGTCAGCAATCGGCGAATTACCATTCGGGTTATTGATGTTCTTATACCTGCCAAGTATGCCGACGTGGTCATGGTCAAATTGATCACTGCGGTACGGCTGAAAATTATCTGCCGATGGATCGGCCTGGGCCTTCGCCGCTACTCCCGGCGGAAGTGTCGCCAGGTAATTATTGAACTTTGTTCTTTCTTCTTCGTCCGAAAGACCATCAAATCCAACATCCTGGTACTGCCTGTCATTTGCATCGTTACTGAATGCATTGGTAACCTGTAAAGGATTGGATGGCACTTTGCCCCAAACTGTATTGTTGTCAACCGGGGCATTATTAGTTGGCGTAGGCAACCCGTTTTCATACTGGCGCTTGCCGTCTTTGAGGATATCTTCCGAAATATTTCCAAGGTTGATATAGAGTTTGCCATTACCACTTGGGTTTGCGTTGTTCTTAATGAAAGGATCCATCACCCAAAATTCCATGAACTCGATATTGCCTGTTTCAAAATCGATCTGGTCGATATTGCGTTGGATACCTCCCCATCTTGATTGCGGGTTTAACAATCTTCCGTCCGGCCCGATACCGGCTGAATTAGCGGTTGGCGAAGTATTAAAATTGTAAGGACCCCTGTCTTTTGGGTAAAAAGCAAGATCGAAGGTGGTCAGCAATCCCTGTCCGAAATCATTGGTGCGTTGCGGGAATATTTCCGTTTGCAACACCTGTCTTGTTTCCGGCTTTGACAGTTCCGTCGGATCATTACGTAAAGGGTTGTTTGTATTATTTCTTTCCTGCAGAACCGGCTCGATATTGTACCAGGCGATCTTTGCCCGGTTATAGCCATACTCCAGGTTATTGTTCAATGTCGCTTCGGGATATAGTTGCGGAGTGGAAGCAAGATTCCAGTTGATCAGGGGAAAGCGGAGATCAATGGAAGAACGGGTTCCTTCAAAATCATCGATGTAAATCTGTCCTTCATTGCCTTTACCGATTTGCGGAGCATGCCCGGGAATCAACATTGCGCCTTCTGCATAAGCAGTCACCGATGACATTTCCCGCGTTGAATAAAAAGGAAGTTTATCCAGCCACTTGGTGAGCCGTGGCAGGTCGCTGCGATAATCCACATCAAAGCCGACCATTTTATTCCGGATAGGATCATCACCATAAGATTGTTTGACGAAGAAAGGACGTTCGCCCAGCTTCACAAATGTTCCGCCAATGGTCAATTTTTTACTTGCTACATAGTCAACCCGTACTCCCAGGAAACTTCGCTGCTGTATGTTGTACGCAGCCTGGTTCTCAAATTGAATATTTACAGGCACGCCAGCATTGATAATGGCCTGGTTGATCACCTTGAGTGTACCGAGATCGTAGTTGATCTCATAATCTACTCCCTCCTGCAATGTTTGTCCTCCTGCAGTGACAGACACAGATCCGCGGGGAATATTGTAACCTAATTGAAAATCGGTATTGCCGCCAGACGATGAAGATTTCGACTTACCGGATATCTTAAATCGATTGAGGTTAGCATAGGTTTGAGCAATCGCCTTAATTGTATCGTACAGAGGGTAAAACAAATATTTATCGCGCTTAGCCTGGTCTGCGTAGAGATAATCGAGATCATGACCGAATGGTTCCAACACAGGGAAGATAACCCGGCTCATGGACGAGATGATCGTAAAGCCTTCGATAAAATCGAACTTGCCATCTATCTGCGGATCGTTCTGGTTATTCAGGCGATCGAGATTGACCTGTTGCAAAAGTGGTTGCCCTGAATATTGCGGCAAAACATCGGCGGGAGGCAGGTATATCTTTTCTCCCAGGCTGGGCTCTTCGTAAGATATATTCAAATCAAAATCCTGGCGCTCAAGTTGACCAAAGCCTACCGAGTAAACGTTTTTCATCATCAGGTCCCAAAGAGGTAGATTGGTTCGCTGTGATGTGGCCTTTAATAATTTCAGGAATAAAACTTTCTGTGACGTACCTGTTGTATCCGGCGGAAAATCCTGTGAAAATTCACCCACCTGGTAAGTGCGTCCATTATACTGGTACTGGAAAGCTACCCCCAACACTTCTTCAGGCTGAAGAGTTTGATTCAAAGAAATAAACCCGATCTGTGGGTTAAAATAATATTCAGAAGGTTGAAGTTTTCTCGCAAATGTTTTTTCGAACTCCTGCACAGGCGCCATCCCGAGGCCGACAAGTCTTGTTTGAACCAGCGCTGAATTCCTATTCTGAGGATCGCTCAGCAGGGTTGAATAAAGTGTGTTCGAAGAATTGGAGGGTTTGGGATCGCCAGGATTACCAACCCAGGTTGCGTTGTACGGTTTACTTTCACCAAGGTCCATCAACGCCACGATATCTCTTGTGTCGGTAGTGGATGCTACGTTCCTGTTCGTTACCCAAACTTCCACCCGTAAAATATTTATAGGCGAATGCACAACCGGCAACTCTTTCATCGCCGTGTTGAAATTATCATGAAAATACTGGGCCAACAGGAAGTGGCGGTTCTCTTCGTATTCATCGGCTTTTAAAGCAAATCGCTGCGTCGATGATCCGCCTTCGAGTGCCAGTGTCTGTCTCTGGGCTCTTTGGTTGGCATATACGCCTGTGATAAATAGTTTGCCAAACTGCAACTGGGTTTTTACTCCAAACAGGGATTGGGCTCCCTGTATCAGCGTTCCTTTCGAGGAGAAGTTGACGTTGCCAAGCATGAATTGCTTGACGATCTCATCGTCGCGGCCCCTGTAATCGAGTTTGAGTTGGTTTTCAAATTCAAAATTGGCAAGCGTGTTATAATTGATAGGTAGTTTTAACTTATCCCCGATATTGGCATCAACCTGCAGTTGGGCGTTCATATTGAAGTCAAGGCCGCCGTTTTTCCTGGCTCGTTCGGGTATTGTCGGATTTTTTATGTTTTGCCCCTGGTAACCACCAAGGATATCAACATAACCCGAAGGCTTGATATCGATCTTGCCGGTGCCAACGATACGGTTAAACCAATCATTCGATACCTTGAATTTGGGTTTGAACAGTCGTCGGTTCATATCGGCAAGCATAGCCGATCTCTTACGGAAATAATCTGCTTCGTCTTTTCCGCCCTGTAACCGGAGAAATTCCTCCATGGAATAAGCGGTCGGGGTCCGGTAGTAATGGCTACCTATTTTTTCGACTATATAGTATTGCTTAGTTGCCGGATCGTATTCGATTGAGCGTTTAATGTAGCCTGTGTCCCTGAAATCGAAGGTGTTGCGATTTGGATTGGCATAGGGATCTCCGTAACGTTGGAACGACGGAACAGTGTCCCTGGGGTTCTGATTTTGTTGGAAATAAAAATCGGGATTATCGCAACGACGAGCGTATCCCTTCATGCATAAAGCGATAGAAATAGCTGATACTACCAGCGTACGGAAGATATGGGCTGACTTACAGTTCAATGGTTCTCACAATAAATTAATTCCGGTAAAAAGGTGGATCAGAGGATACGGAGTGTTTTTTTGATTAATTCTTCAACAGGCAGGTTTGGCTCGCCGCCCGCCACCTTAAGTAGGGCTTGCTCAGCAGCCAATCGGTTAATGCCTAAAGCCGTCAGAGCATTTAACGCATCTTGTTGCAAGGTATTGTTTTTCATAGCCGGAATATTTGCTGCCAGGGGCTGCTTAGCCAATTTGTCACGGAGCTCAAGGACAATGCGTTCGGCGGTCTTTTTTCCAATGCCTTTTATCCCTTCCAGGGCCCGTATATCGCCAGTTACAATCGCGCGGCTTAGCTCTTCCGGTTTCATGTATGACAACATGACCCGGGCGGTTGAAGCGCCAATACCGGAGACACCGATGAGCTGCTGAAACATTTCTTTTTCGCTCGCCTCATAAAAGCCAAAAAGTATGTGCGCATCCTCGCGAACCAGGAGATGTGTATATAAAGTTCCTTTTTCAAGGTTCTGGATCTTTGAATAGGTATGCAGGCTGATGTGTACTTCGTAACCGACCCCATTCACATCCACCTGCACGGAAGCCGGCGTTTTATTTACAAAATCACCCTTCAGGTATGCTATCATGGCGCGAAAATAAGGGAATGGAGTGAAGTCCGGAGCCGGAAGTCGCTAGTCGTTAGCCCTTAGTCGTTAGTTTGTGAGTGCAGAGTTAACAGTATTAATTCAACGGCCTTTAGCCAGCGTCCTGCTTAGTACCTGTTGACTAACGACTATTGATTTTGTGCCCGGAAGTCTGCACTCAATACTCCCGGCTGTTTACCTTACCTTTGCCCGCACAATATTTTAAATAGCAGAGAGATGAGTAAAAAGATCACTGCCGCTATCACCGCTGTTGGAGGATATGTTCCCGAAGATAAACTGACCAATTTCGACCTTGAGAAAATGGTGGACACCAACGACGAATGGATCCGCACCCGGACTGGAATTGAAGAAAGGAGAATATTGAAAGGAGACGGCAAAGCGACATCTGATCTGGCTGCACCTGCAGTAAAAGAATTGTGTAAAAAAAGAGCGATTGATCCGGCTGAAATCGATTGCCTGATCGTGGCTACTGTCACTCCAGACATGGTCTTTCCTGCTACAGCCAATATTGTTTGTGATAAGATCGGCGCGAAAAATGCCTGGAGCTTTGATGTCGGCGCTGCCTGTTCTGGTTTTTTATACAGCCTTACTCTTGGCAGCTCCTTGATTGAAAGTGGACGTTATAAAAAAGTTGTGGTCTGCGGCGCTGATAAAATGAGCGCAATCGTTGATTATAGTGACCGGGCTACCTGCATCATCTTCGGCGATGGCGCTGGAGCGGTTTTGCTTGAGCCTAATGAAGAAGGTAATGGTGTGCTTGATAGCATCTTGAGAAGTGATGGTAGTGGTTGCCAGTACCTGCACATGAAAGCCGGCGGTTCTGCCAGGCCTGCATCCGTAGAAACGGTAATGGCTAAAGAACATTATGTGTACCAGGACGGCCAACCAGTTTTCAAATTCGCAGTGAAAGGCATGGCCGATATCAGCGCCGAATTACTGGAAAAAAATAATCTCACAGGTAACGATGTCGCCTGGCTGGTACCCCACCAGGCCAATCTCCGGATCATTGACGCTACTGCCAACCGCATGGGTCTGCCCAGAGAAAAAGTAATGATCAATATCAACAAATACGGCAACACTACAGCCGGTACGATTCCTTTATGCCTTTGGGATTGGGAAAAACAATTGAAGAAAGGTGATAATCTTGTGTTAGCAGCTTTCGGTGGTGGGTTTACCTGGGGAGCAACCCTGATAAAATGGGCTTATAACTCCTGATGGATTTGGCCGTGATTAGTGTTCCACTGTCGCTGTGGTTAGTGTCTCACTAACCACATAAAAAATACTTTAATTTAATTCGGATATTTGTCGGCTGTGCTTAGTGTCTCACTAACCACGACAATAAAAACATATTTGATGTCAGATAAAAAATCGCCTCTCACCGGATGGAGTTCGGTGGCCGTACATGCAGGACACCAGCAGGACCCTAAATACGCTCACCTTGTTCCGATCTATGCCAGCAGCACTTTTGTCTATGATGAAGCCGAACAGGGAATGCGTCGCTTCAGTGGAAAAGAAGAAGGCTTCATTTATTCGCGTTGGGGTAATCCTACGTTTGCGGAGGCTGAAAGAAAAATCGCTTCGTTGGAAGCTTTTGGTTTAACCAAAAACGGTTCGCCATTTGAAGTAAAAGGCATTCTCCAGGCTTCAGGCATGGCTGCCATTACAACACTGTTGTTGTCCAATTTAAAATCCGGCGATAAGATACTGACGCATTATTCATTGTATGGCGGCACCGAAGAGATCATTACAAACGTTTTACCTGCGCTTGGTATCACCGCTATTATAGCGGACCTGCGCGATCTCAACAAAGCGGAAGAAGCACTAAAAAAAGATCCGGCCATTAAACTATTGTATATCGAAACTCCTGCTAATCCTACCATCCAGTGCGTCGATATAGAAGCATTAAGCAAGCTGGCGAAGCAACGCAATTTGATCGTGGCCTGTGATAACACATTTGCCACACCTTACCTTCAGCAGCCATTCCGGTTCGATGTCGACTTCGTTATTCATTCCACCACGAAATTTTTAAATGGACATGGCACTGCAATCGGGGGAATCATATTAGGCCGGGACCTGCAGTTCATGAAAACAAAAGCGTATGTCATGGCTAAGACCCTCGGTGGAAGCGCCAATCCCTTTGATGCGTTTTTACTGATCAATGGAATGAAGACGCTGGAGTTAAGAATGGACCGTCATTGCAATAATGCTATGGAAGTTGCAAAATTTTTGGAAAAACATCCAGCAGTACAAAAAGTCAACTATACAGGTCTGCCTGACCACCCGGATCATAAAACGGCCATGAAACAAATGCGGCATCCCGGGGCCATGCTCAGCTTTGAATTGAAAAAAGGTTTGCAGGGCGGAATTGATTTTATGAACAAGCTCAACATGTGCGTGAGAACGGTTTCACTGGGTACCTGTGATACCCTGCTTTCCCATCCTGCTTCCATGACGCATTATAGTGTGCCGAAGGAAGAAAAAGAAAAATATGGAATCACCGATGGATTGATAAGGATGAATGTGGGAATAGAGAACGTACAGGATATAATCGCAGATCTCGAACAGGCCTTAAACTAATTTCGGAAATGGAAATAAACATACGCAAGGCTGTTAAAGAAGATTGTCCACGGTTATTGGAACTGATTCAGGAATTAGCCATTTATGAAAAAGCTCCAAACGATGTGACAGTGACAATGGAGCATTTTGTCGAAAGCGGTTTCGGCAGCCACCCCATCTGGTGGGCCTTCGTCGCCGAATCACATTCTCCAAATGAACCGGGTAAATCAACGATCCTGGGCTTTGCATTATACTACATCCGCTATTCCACCTGGAAAGGACAGGCCATGTATCTCGAAGATATAATTGTCACTGAAGAGGCAAGAGGAAAAGGGATTGGCAGACTTTTATTCGAACGGCTGATGGTGGAAGCCAGGGAAAAAGGTTGGAATCGTATCATCTGGCAGGTACTGGATTGGAACGAACCGGCTATCAATTTTTATAAAAAATACAATGCAGGATTTGATCATGAGTGGATCAACTGCAGTTTATATGTCTGATTAAACCGTGGTATTAAAGATAGAAACTCAGGAACCCATCAAGCTATGACGGGTTTCGCAGCCCGCTTCATTTTCAACACGGCGCCATCAGGATGGTCTGGGTTCACAATTAACGTCTTTCAATAAATCTCAAATTCAGTTGCTCCTGTACAGACCGGTTAATGCTCATCAGATAAGCGCCACTATCTACAAGCATCCTCACGGTCATCTGTTTTATTTCTTCTTCACCGATGATATGGCGTTCAGCCAATTCAACATCTACTGCGTTGATCAAAGTAATATCCGCGTAAACTACTCCCATAGATAAGTATTTAATCAAATTTAAGAAATGGCTTGAACGAAGCCGAAATAGTCAGGTGTATTTTCACTGACTTTACATGTATTAACACCACGAATCACCGGTTTTCACCCGAGGTCTTTTCGGTTAAGATATGCTCAAAATATTGTCCATTGAATTGATAAAGAATGAACTTATCAGTTACTTTACCCTCTTCCTTCACTACCGGGATATAAACAATTCTCTTATCGGGATCGTACTTAATTAATTTTAGAGGCCGCTCGGGCCTGTCAACTACGCTGAAAAAATCAAATGCAACATAAATTTCGTTGAGGGATTTAGTTTTTGTCCTGAAAAGTTTTCCTGTATCATTCACCGCATTATTTTCAATTGTTACGGCTCTAATAAACTGAGCCGCATCTTTTGTCGACGAAATAGTATTACCTACAACCAGATACCAGGTCCTGCTTCCAGTTTTTATTGTAAATATTTCTGAGTAAAAAGCTTCAGAATCGTCTCCGTCCTTTTCAGGATGCAGGAAATAGATTTTGTCTCCCGATTTGTATTGATAAATATTGTCGAAGTAGTGCATTGTTCCTCCCAACCAGGTATCCCAGCTATATATCCGGAACAGGCTGTCAGAAGATGTAGCTATATCCACTGCATTGCTGTCTTTTAATTGATGGAAAGGATAATTCAGTGTAGCTGGATTGTTTTTGATGAAACCAACCAGTTTGCCCGAAAACAAATCACTCTGCGTTTCGAGAGAGTCATTGTCATGCTGGTATAAAGAAAAGAGTTTGGAATACGTCCTCAACAAGTCGGTTTCCATTTCTTTGAAATCTCCCGGTTCATCCTTTGCAGTTTCCTCCCCACTCTTCGAATGACAGGAAGTGGCAACCATGTAAAAAACCAAAAAATATATGATGCGCAGATATTTCAAACGGTCTTATTAGCTCACTCCGGCTACGGTCATTGTCTTATCGATCTTCAAAATCAAACCCTGCAAAACCTTCCCTGGTCCTGCTTCGGTGAATGAGGTAGCTCCATCAGCAACCATAGCCTGAACACTTTGGGTCCAGCGAACAGGTGCAGTCAATTGCTCGATGAGGTTTTGTTTGATCTCTGCTTTATCGATCACAGCCTTGGCTACTGCATTTTGATATATAGCGCAAACCGGTGAATGAAAATTGGTAGAATCAATGGCAGCCTGCAATTCTTCCCTGGCAGGTTCCATCAGCGGCGAATGAAAAGCGCCACCAACTGGCAATACTAATGCTCTTTTGGCCCCAGCGGCTTTCATTTTTTCACAGGCGATATGAATGCCTTTGATAGAACCACTGATCACTAATTGACCCGGACAATTATAATTAGCAGGAACAACCACCTCACCAGTTTCCAGTTGCACCTGCTTACAGATATCCTCTACTTTTTTATCATCGAGGCCCAACACAGCAGCCATGGTAGACGGGTTTAGTTCACATGCTTTTTGCATCGCACGGGCGCGAACAGCTACCAGGTTCAAAGCTGCTTCAAAACTCAGGGTCCCGTTAGCCACCAACGCCGAAAATTCCCCCAATGAATGACCAGCTACCATATCTGGTTTGGCGCTACTGGTCGTGGGATCAATGCTACGGAAAGCAATGATTGAATGCAGAAAAACTGCGGGCTGCGTTACATTTGTTTGTTTCAGATCTTCCTCCGTTCCATTGAACATGGTATCTGAGATCCGGAATCCCAAAATATCATTGGCCTGCTCAAAAAGTTTTTTGGCAAAAGCGCTGTTCGCATAATGTTCCTTTCCCATTCCCGGGAATTGCGATCCTTGTCCGGGAAATACATAGGCATGTTTCATGTTCCTTGGTCCTTAGCAAAAACAAAAATGCCACAAAGACTTTATCTAAAAAAATCTTTATAGCATTGCTGCAAAAATAGTTTTATCCGAGTTTGGCAGAGATCAGCTTCAGGAATTCGCTCCGGGTTGAATTTTTTTGAAACTCGCCATCAAAAGCGGAAGTAGTGGTAACCGAATTTTGTTTTTGTACGCCCCGCATCATCATACATAAATGTTTGGCCTCAATGACCACCGCTACACCGATAGGATTTAGTGTCTCCTTGATCGCATCCTTGATCTGCACAGTTAATCGCTCCTGCACCTGCAGCCTGCGCGAAAATACATCCACAACCCTCGCGATCTTACTCAGACCCGTTATCCACCCGTTAGGGATATATGCCACATGGGCTCTCCCGATGAACGGCAGCAAATGATGCTCGCAGAGGCTGTATATCTCGATGTCCTTTACCACGATCATTTCACTTACCGGCTCGTGAAATTTGGCTGAATCGATGATGGCATGAGCATCTTGTTTATAACCCTGCGTAAGAAATTGCATGGCTTTGGCCACACGTTCGGGCGTTTTTATCAATCCCTCCCGCTCGGGGTCTTCTCCCAATAATTTAAGCGCCTCTTTATAGCTTGCCATCAGTCCGGGAAGTGTTTCTTCGCAGTATTCATCAGTTTTTTGATATTGCATAATCCTTATTTCAATTTATAACGATTGCTTAATTAACCGGGTATTCTACAAAATTCCTGGGAGTTTCATACAGCCGGATCTGCAGGCCCATTTTTTTGTCAATATGCGGCCGCAGTAATTTATAAATAACAACAACAATATTTTCCGCCGTTGGGTTTAGATTTTTGAACTCTTTTGTATCGAGATTCAGGTTTTTATGGTCAAACCTGGAATGTATCTCTCTTTTTACCAGGTCTCCCAGCTCTTTCAGGTCGATGACATATCCTGTTTTCTTATCCGGCTTGCCAGTCACCTTTACTTCCATCTCATAATTGTGCCCGTGGTAATGAGGCAAAGCACATTTACCAAACACTTTTTCATTGGTCACATCATCCCAACCCGGATTGAACAACCGGTGAGCCGCATTAAAATGTTCTTTCCTGAAAACGGACACTTTCTTACTCATGCTGACACGTTGAAAAGGTTTAAAGGTTAGGCATTCTGCTCTCCAAAATATTCAACATATATTCTTGGCGTTTCATACAGTTTAATACAATGCAGTTGAATACCCAGAGGCAAATTCTGTTTTAACTCGTTCCAGATTCCCACAGCCAGGTTCTCCGTGCTACAGATCTTACCCTGCATAAATTCAACATCAAGATTCAGGTTGCGATGATCCACTTTTTCAATGACCTTTTCCCTGATCAGCACGCTCAGTTGTTTTACATCGTATATAAAGCCTGTATCGGGATCGGGTTGCCCCTTGATGGTAACAAATAATTCATAATTGTGACCATGCCAGTTCTCGTTAGCACATGGACCAAATACCTCGTCATTTTTTTCAGGTGTCCATGCAGGATTGTATAACTTGTGCGCCGCATTAAAATGTTCCAGTCTCGTGAGATATACCATAATTCATGAAAAGAGGGCAAAGTTAAGACATCAAACAGTTACCACACAAACGCTTCCTGCATGTTAGCGATACCAATTCCCGTCTTTTTCTGGCAAACGTCCTTTGGCTTCCAAATTTCCGTCCCCATTTTGACATCCCTTCGATCGGCAAAATCCGAGAAATCCCCGTAATCTGCGTAATCCATGATTAAATTTGCCCATCATGAACTGTTTACTGGTTGCTGCAACCACAAAAGAAATAGCCCCTTTTCTCGACAGGTACCGCGCTGATGCCGGTAACACCCAGGTTGATGTATTGATAACCGGGGTAGGGTTAACAGCCACCACTTATTCATTGGCTAAACAGGTCGGGTTAAAAAAGCCAGATCTTGTGATACAGGCGGGTATAGCAGGCTGTTTTGATTCAAACATTTCACTGGGATCGGTTGTTGTGATCAGTCAGGACATAATCGCTGATATGGGCGTGACCGAGCACAATCAATTGAATACTGTTTTTGACATGGGACTTATCGATGCCAACCGGTTTCCCTTCAACAAGGGCTGGCTGGTCAACCCGAATAGTAAATTGATACAGCAAAGCGGTTTGAAAGCCGTGAACGCGGTGTCGGTAAATCAGATCACGACAAGCAAACAAATGATAGAATCATACATCGGTAAATTCGACCCGGTTGTTGAATCCATGGAAGGTGCCGCGCTGCATTATGTATGCTTACAGGAAAAAATTCCTTTTTTGCAATTGAGAAGCATATCCAACTATATCGGCGAACGGGATAAAAAGAAATGGAAAATAAAAGATGCCATCCTCAACCTCAACCTCAACCTCAACCTTAACCTCAACCTTAACCTCAACCTCAACCTCCAACTTTGAAACTCACAATCGGCTTTTCTCCATGTCCTAACGACACTTTCATTTTCGATGCCCTGGTAAATAGAAAAATTGAAACCGGCGGAATAGAATTTGAGCCAGTTCTTGAAGATGTGGAAACGCTGAATCAATGGGCATTGCAGGGAAAATTAGATATTACCAAACT
>VBAT01000010.1:262577-270083 GCA_005884665.1 Bacteroidota bacterium | reverse complement strand
TCCAATCTCCGGATAAATATATATTGTTGAATGCAGGCAGCGCACTGGGCAAAGGCCTGGGTCCCCTCTTGATAAGCCGTCATCCGCACAGCATCCCGCATCCAGCATCCAGCATCGCCCTCCCCGGCATCAACACCACCGCCAATCTTCTTTTCAGTTTTGCTTATCCCGAAGCAAAAAATAAAGAGTTTATGATCTTCTCTGCCATTGAAGACGCGGTTTTATCCGGGCAAACCGATCTGGGTGTCATCATCCACGAGAACCGGTTCACTTACCAGCAGCGTGGTCTTCACAAGGTGGTGGACCTTGGCGAATATTGGGAACAAAAAATGCAGGTTCCTATTCCATTAGGTGGTATCGTTATTAAAAGATCTATCGACTTGTCAACGGCTATTACTGTCGATAAACTGATAAGGAAGAGTCTTGATCATGCATTTGCAAACTATCCATTGATCACAAATTATGTCAAACAGCATTCCCAGTCTATGAGCGAAGATGTCATGCGCCAGCATATCGATCTGTATGTAAACGACTATTCGCTCGATCTTGGAACAAGTGGAAAATCTGCCATTGAAACACTGTACGGCGTTTTTCTTTCTACAGGTAGTTACACCCGCTATACAGGGGAATTGTTCCTCTAGTTGTTTATTTGCTTCAAAAATCAGGTGAAGTAGTCTTCAGAAAAAAAGCGGGGCTACAATATCATTATAGATCCGCAGGGTTTGTGTATTCATGTATTTCTTCTTTTTGGATTGTGCTACCCATTTTATTCCAATCATTGCATTCGTAAGAAATACTTCGTCAAATGTTTCCAGGTCACTCTTTGTAACCACTCCTTCCCGCACTTCGAAATCCGAATCCCTGAGTTTTTCCAGGATATACCGCCGCATCACCCCGTTCACACAACCTTCCGTCAGCGCCGGGGTAATGACCAGTTTGTTCTTCAGTAAAAAAATATTTGCAATAGTTGTATCGGCGATTTGCCCGCGGGTATTGCAGACAATACAATCGTCCAGTTTGTTTTCACGGGCATGTTCCGCCGCCATTGCATACGGGAGAAAATTGGCTGATTTGAGATTGGCGAAAACATCGCAGTTCTTTTGAAGCCCGGTATAAATATCGACGTTGAGCCCTTTCTTATTGATGGAGTTGACCGACTGATCCGCCGGCATGCATTCAATAAGCCATTGCAGCTCGCCGGGCTGATCTTGTAAACCACCGTTGCCACGACAAACGGATAACCGAACGCGGGCGAGATCCATACATTTGTTCTTTTCACAAAGGACCAGCACCTGTTTTCTTAGTTTGGAAGCTGTGAAAGAGGATGGGACTTTGAACTTCAACAGTTGCAGCCCCTGGAAAAACCTCTCAAAATGGAAAGCTTCCAGTATGATCTTCCCATTGATCAGCTTCATGGTCTCAAACAAACCGTCGCCGTAGCGGTAACCGCGGTTGTCGGCCATCAGCACAGGTTTATCTGCCGGGAATAATTTGCCATTGAGAGAAACGCTGTTCATCCAATGAAAATAAAGAATGCCTGGCATAAACCCCACAAGGTTTCGGTGAAGACACAAGATTGAATCATCTGACCCAAACCTTATAGGTTTATGGCAATAAAAAGCCACCCCGCTTTTAACGGAATGGCATTATATGGTTGGAGTTAGTAAACCGCTTAGATCTTGAAACACAAGTACCCCATTGTCACTGGGCTTCGGACTATCGACTAACGAGCCGCCTACCGGCAGGCAGGCTTTCTTAGTGTTGTTCGACTAACCCTGCCTTAACCGCATACATCACAAGACCGGCCATCGACTTGGTTCCTGTCTTTGTTTTGAGTTTGTCGCGGATAGCTTCTACAGTACGGGGGCTCAGGTCAACGATATCTGCGATCTCCTTTGTGCTCTTTTCATCGCACATCAGTTTCAGTATCGTTATTTCCTTATCGGTCAGCTGCACATCCTGCGGCATGGAAGATTCTACTGTCCGCTTGGTACGCAAGCCGCTGAGCAATGCTTTATTGGTAAGGTCATTGAAGTAGAAATCCTGCTCGTAAACACCACGGATAGCTTCATAGATCATTTCTGATCCTGATTCCTTCGTCAAATAAGAATTGGCCCCGATTTCCATCATCCTGGAAATCACGGAGTGATCATTATGCATGGAAAGCATGATCACCTTTACGCCGGGATACAATTTTTTGATTTCGGGAAGAGTAGCCAGTCCGTCCATGATTGGCATCTGGATATCGAGCAATACCACATCCGGCTGAATGTGACGAAGGAGATTCAGCAGTTGCATGCCGTTCTCCGCTTCTGCTACCATTTGAATATCCTTACGGCTGGAGAGGGAAGTCTTTACTCCGGTACGGAAAAGCGTGTGGTCATCAGCAATGGCGACTTTAATAACTGAGTTGTTGGTCTCGTGATTTTTCATGGGGTTGATATTGGTAAAAATTAGTGGACGAAATAAGTTTTGTTGCGGGTGCAAATTGAAAAATTCCTGCAACATATACCATAGTAGAAGTACTTGATTTAAATTTTGCGGAAACTACTTTTACCAGGTACCCATGATAATAAATCTCTATAAATAGAAAGTTTACGTGTGATTTATACAGGGTAACTACGCATGCAGCAGTAATTACCATACGATTTAAATAGGGAAGTTTTCCTCTTGTGCACAGTGCCCTGTGGATATATTTTTGTTCGAGAAAGTTGATTGCAAGGATGCACTCGTTGATCCTACTCATCCAATGTCCAAACCGTCCAGAAAGTTATTTCCAATTCCTTTGAAATACCCGACGACACTCTCCAAACAGTCAACTTTCTCTTTTTTATAGTTTTTAGCCTGACTCGTTTTTAATTCCAGAGATCGTATGTAAAAAACCAAGCCTAACGTTCAATTTCATGATTAACCATTGAACCTTCTTCCTCTGAAATGCCGCACCTGATATAAACTTTTTCTTTCATAACAGTAACACAAGCCCCTGCCCTACGGAGGGGTTTTTTTGCGCCTATAACAAACCCTAAAAACCAAATGCAGCTTGTTGTGTGCGGAGGAGGTTGGGCCCCCGAGTATATGGCAGGCTGCCATTTTTTATTCTCCTTTCGGACGGAAATGGCCATGACTTTAATGCAAAATATCCCTGGGGCAGGTCCATTCCCTGTTGATTTTTAAGACAGTCTGAATTCCGCTTTGGAAAATCCGGGGTAAAAAACATTTTTTCCGGTTTTTTTCCGGTTTGATCCACGGAATAAGTTGGTATTTTAAAGTCTATAAGCTGCCGCACATGAGTGATTTTGAAAAGTTGATGAAATATTTTGAAAACGGCTACTATGCCGATTTTATCATGCAACTATTTGAAATCATTGCGATAATATCCGGTGTGATATTAGTAAGAAAAGACAAGTTAGGAATTCTCTTTCTGGCCTATCTGGTTTTTGACCTTTCGGTGTCTCTTGGGGTGACCTACATAAAGGTATTCTCTTCTGTCACTACGTATGAAATCTCGGTGATCATCAAAATAACAAATACACTCATCGCCCTGCTGGAGTTGTGTGTCTATTTTTATTTCTTTCGGAATATTTTGGCCAACCCAACGATGCTTAAAACTATTAAAATCCTCAGAGTCGTCTTCATATCTCTCATTTCGTTATCGATCGCAATCCATTCCGTTTTTTTTACCGAGAAGTATTCTTATATAGCCAACGCAATTTGGACCACCGAATTCCTGTTCCTGCTACCTCCATGTCTTACATATTTTTATGAATTGCTTAAGCGGGAGTCCTTAGTAAATTTATATCAACGTCCATCTTTTTGGATAGTTACGGGAATTTTTTTCTACTCGGCTACATCTATTCCCTACTACACAATTTCTCATTTTCTAATAAACCAATACAACTGGCGATTTACATCCTTGCTGTTTTTTAGTATCCCTTTTACAATAAACTTCATATTTCTGAGCATAGCGTTTTTATGCAAGAAGAAACTAACGATATAGCTGAATTATTAAAAATATAACATCATTTAATCATCATCAAGTGGCAACTATAGAATCCGAAGTAATTTTTAAACAGATTAACCAACATAGCAATGAGTGACTTCGAAAAACTGATAAATTTCCTTGCGCGGGAAAACTATGGCAATCTGTTTACCCCGCTTTGTGGATTAATTGCAATTGTTACTGGGTTTTTGTTTGTTCAAAAAAATAAAGTGACTATCTTTTTTTTAATATATTTAATAATAGATTTCATATTTTCTCTTTGTGACACATATCTGCAGACCTTTTCCTCATTTTCCAAATATCAAATTTTCATTTTTATAACACTAACGAATACCATTATTTCACTGGCTGAGCTGTTAACATATTACTATTTCTTTTCGAAAATTATCAAAAATAAATCGATCCTGCGTGTGATGAAAATACTTGGGTTTTCTTTTTTTCTAATCACCGTGTTGTTAGAAACAACTCGATTTGCCTTTTTAACACCGAGATTAATTTACATAGCTGACGTTGTTGGAGCTTTGGAGTTTTTATTCCTGGTGCCCCCCAGCTTTGTTTATTTTTATGAATTGCTGAAAAATGATCCAGTGGTAAACCTATACCAACGTCCTTCTTTTTGGATTGTCACCGGCATATTATTTTACTCCGTCATTTCAATTCCCTACCTGTTAATAGATCGTTTTGTTTATGACAATCAATATGAACATAGATATCTACTGGATCTTGCTTTTTTTTATATTCCATTTTCACTCAATCTCATTTTCCTAACAAGAGCTTTTTTGTGCAAAAAAACACTAACGATATAATTATCTTTCTTTTGGTGGCTTCAGCTCTTATACTGACAATGGCAGTATTCATTGTCATGATATTGTACGTCTATAGAAAGAAACAAATATTATTTGTCAGGGATATAGAACAGATAAAACTTAACCATGAGAAAACCTTAGTTGAAACGCAATTGGAGATGCAGGAAAGCACCTTCCGACATATTTCAAGGGAAATCCATGATAACATCAATCTTTCCCTGACTCTGGCAAAATTACAATTGAATACACTTAACTGGAACAATCAAACTGAATCGGAGCAAAAGCTAAAAACATCGATTGAATTACTGGGCCTTTCGATCAAAGAGCTCAGTGCCATTTCAAAAGGCCTGAACACCGATCTTATCAAACAACAGGGACTGGTAAACGCGGTGAGGAATGAAATACGACGCATCCGCCAAACGGGACTGTTTACCATCGACACCATTGTTACCGGAAACACAGTATACCTGGATGCTGAAAAAGAGCTTATCATTTTTCGGATGGTCCAGGAGGCATTCAATAATATTCTCAAACACGCTGAAGCCCGGCATGCGGAATTGAGCTTTAACTACACCGATGGCACCTTATATATAGCCATCTGCGACGACGGAAAAGGTTTTGAACCCCACGCAGGATCAGGCGATACCCAGGCTGGTCTAAAAAACATGACTGCAAGAGCAAAAATGCTGGGGGGTGTAATGGATATCAGCAGCGAGCCTGGCCAGGGAACTCTTCTTACATTTATAATACCTTGTAATGAATATGCAAAACGCAAACACACTGATCAAAGTAGCGATGGCAGATGACCACCTGTTGCTGCGCAATGCCCTATCAACACTGATCGACAGTTTTGGCGACTGTAAAATGATCTATCATTCAGGCACAGGTAGGGATCTTATCGAAAAAATAAATGCGGGTCCGGTGCCGGATGTTGTCATACTTGACCTGAATATGCCGGATATGAATGGATTTGAGACGGCGGAATGGATGCAAAAGAATCTTCCAGAAACGCATGTGCTTATGCTTACCATGTATGATTCGGAACTTTCGTTGATCCGTTTACTCCAGGCGGGCGTCAAAGGCTTTTTGAAAAAAGATATCCACCCAGACGAGTTGAAATTTGCTATTCATTCAGTTGTTCAGTCTGGTTATTATTATTCAAATCACACAACCGGGAAATTGGTCAATCTCTTTCGCAACAAAGCGAACAGCTTTAATAGTTTGCAAAAGGCCATGTTAACTGATGCCGAGGTACAGTTTTTAAAATTCGCCTGCTCGGACCTGACTTATAAAGAAATCGCGCAGAGAATGGCGCTAAATCCCAGGTCGATCGATACGCTTAGAGACCAGCTATTCATCAAGCTTGATACAAAGAGCAGGGTCGGGCTCGTCATGGTGGCAATAAAGCACGGTATTGTAACTATTTAAGATGAAATTTATCAGCGTTCAGCCTATCTCAGGCTGCCATGCCGGTGATTTCTACCCAAAAGAGACTAGTTCTTTTGGGCTATAATATAAGCCCGGGGATCTCCAAGACTGAATTCCTTCTTTCCCGGAATGCTGTAAATTTTCTTTTGCAAAAAGCCGGCTTTGTTCAAGAGGTGTTCCATTTCCGCAACTGAAAATATATAGTCAATGGCCTTCTTCTTTTCAACACCTCCGTCGGCAGAAAGAAAAGTCGACTCAAATTCAACCCTGGTCGGATGAAAGAGATAGGCACTTTGGCAAATATGTTTAATACCATTGACTTCATCCCAGGCCCTGGGTATGAAATTCCGGATCGCGATTTCCGCGAGGGACCAGGTATTGATGAGGAGATGACCTCCTTTATCCAGGTGATCATGTACATTGACTAACATCCGATGAATCTCCTCCTCTTTGAAAAAATTCAGGCTATTCCCCATGCATAATGCAAGATCAAATTGCTTGTTTAATTTATACAGAAGAATGTCGGCCTGTATGGCTTCTAAAGGAAGGGAATTGTTTTTAGCGGTCTTGTTGATCTCGGAGATATAGGCCTCAAGGTTGTCCACCGCCGTTACGTCTATTCCTTTTTTTGCCAACTCAATGGCGTGGCGGCCATACCCGCACATGATATCCAGCACCCTGTCGCCCTGGCTTAGGTTGAAATAACCCAACATAAAATCAACTTCTTTGGCAGTCAGCTCTGGAGGAATAAGGGCTCGCCAGATCTCCTTATAATAACCATCAAAATAGTTATCGTTGATATTATTCATTACGCAGCTTGAGCCTGGGTCTTTGAAAATTAGAATAGTTTATGAAGGAATAATACTACTCCAGTAATTTATTACGCATTGCGTACATCACGAGCCCAGCAATTGTCTTGGCACCTACTTTTTGCTTCATATTTTGCCGGATAGTCTCTATCGTACGGGGACTGAGGAATACTTCCTTTGATATTTCTTCGGTGGTTTTATCTTCTGCGATAAGCTTTAATATACGTATCTCCTTTTCGGAAAGCTTTACCGGGTTGGGATAAAACTGCCTGACCGTCTTTTTATGCTGTAGTTTTAAAAGTACCGCCTTATTTACCAGCTCGTTAAAATAGAAATCATCATTCATACAGGTGAGAATGGCCTGGTAGATCTCTTCGGGATCGGTGGTCTTGGTAAGGTAGGCGTTCGCTCCCATCTCCATCATTTTCGTGATCATCTCCTGGTCATCATACATGGTGAGCAC
>VBAT01000010.1:242916-262534 GCA_005884665.1 Bacteroidota bacterium | reverse complement strand
CCGGATCATACTGATGGCATTGATGCCGTCTATTTCCGGCATCCGTATATCCATGAGTATGACATCCGGGATCTTCAGCTTTAATTTATGCATCAGGTCCTTGCCATCTTCTGCTTCCCATAAAATTTTGAGGTATTCCTTGTCTTTGAGCGCCATTCGTATCCCGTCGCGGAATATTTTGTGATCATCGGCAATAGAGACTTTGATCTGCTGGGCAGTGTTCATTGGTAGTTTGGTTTACAGTCTTTCTCGGGTTAAAGGGGTTTTTTCGGATTCAAATGTAGTTTTTTTAGTGTACAGTTTTACGTCTTTGCCTCATTCCCAGATTTATTGATCATTGTTAAATATGTCGCCTCAAATGAATATGTTCAGTGCAAAATGTATTTTTCTGAAAATATACCTGTGCAACCGTAAAAACCATTGCAGCAAAACAAAGCAGTAATGCTCTTGCGATCCATTTGCACTTGTATATTTTTGTTACAAGTTGATTGACCAGGATTAGCCCCTATATCCGATATCCTTAGTCCCGGTTTGACCGGGGAAACCGTCCAAAACCTGATTTCCAAATCCATTGAAAGATCATAGCGAAGTCCAATGTCAATCAACTTCTTTTTTTATACTACTTTCCAGCATTCTTTGTCCCAAAATTTCCGCACATCCGTTAATAACTGTAGCTCTACGTGAAATTTCACAGGGAATTCCCCTTTTTACTGTCAGTAAAAATACGAAATCTCCTAAGAAAAACTACCCTTTTTTTGGGCGTATAACCCCTCGTAAAACCCCTCGCAACTATCTATCTGTCTGCTTATTACGCTATTATACGGTCGAAATGCGTATTTACATAGCAGTAGAAGAAGCAACCCATATGGGTAATTTTTACAACACAAATCGATTTGATCAAGTTTAAACATGTTACTGTTATGAAATGCATTAAAAGACTCAAACCCACGGATCCGTCTGACCCGTCTATTTTCATTTGGGAAGATTAACTGGCTGCTGATTATTAAAATCTCTAAAGGTTTTCTATATTTGGAGCAAATCCAAGCATATAGAAAACCTTTTTTATTATATACTTTACTACTCCTTTTTACTGCCACCGCTCCTATTCTTGATACTTTTTCAAAAAATTGGCTGGGACAAGCGGATTTTAACGCTTACGTGTTATTGTCTTTTAATTTTCCTTTTGTTATTTTTTGAAAACCTCATTCCGAGAAAAATTCTCGATCCCGGATATACGTTGCTTGAATTCTCTTTTTTTGCGGCTTTGATATTTCAGCAATTGAAAATAAAAAAACAGAAAATACTAATCGTTATCTTGTCTTTAGCCTTTTGTTGTTTCCATATTATCTATTTTATTTCACGAGAAAAAAAAGGGTTTGATTCAATACCAATTGGGATAGAGGCTATTTTGATATTCGTCTTCATATTTTTCTTTTTTTACGAACAACTGAAAGATGCTACCAGCACGCCCATTTATGACAACTATTTTTTTTGGATCGCTGTTGGCCTGTTTATATATTTAGGAAGTTCTTTCTTTATATATTTAACTGCAACTACTCTTAAACAGAAGGAGATCGATCAATATTGGTTTCTTACCTATATTACCGAAACGATCAAGAATTTGTTACTTACGGTCGCAATCTATATATATTCCAGACATCCTGACAAAACAAGCCAAACATCCCAGAATTTACCAAATCTGGACTTTATGTTGTAACAAACCATACTAACCCAACCTATGTTTCTCCTTCAAGCCAACCCATCCGGAGTATCCTTTGTACTGTTCATCGGTACTATTGGCATGCTCGTACTTACCATCGGCTTGATATTATTCATAATCTTCCACCAGCGAAGAGTATCCCGTTACCAGCAGACCCTTCAAAAAATGGAACAGGAACAACAAAAGATCCTGCTGACCGCCTCTATAAAACTCCAGGAAGAGGAACGCCAACGCCTGGCTGCCGACCTGCACGATGACGCCGGCCCATTACTGGCAACCGCCCGGTTATATCTCAACGAAAACCTGGTAAACCAGGATAAAGCCACACAGCTTCAATCCATCTTCCAGGCCCGCCAAATTATAGACGATACCATACAACTTGTCCGTAATATCAGCCATAGCCTGATGCCACCCACCCTGAAAAACTTTGGATTGGAATCGGCTATCAATGACCTGTTTCAGAAGATCAGCGGCTCGGGCACCATGAATGCCAGTAGCCGGTTCCACGACTATAAAGACAGGCTCAAACCCGAAAAAGAGCTGGTAGTGTTTCGTATCGTACAGGAACTGGTCAATAATATATTAAAACATAGCAGCTCCAGCTTCATCCATCTTACCCAAAATGTACATGGAGATAAATTCTATCTACGTATCCACCACGACGGAAAAGGGATTGTGCAATCCGATTTTGATAAATTGAATAAGAGTAATGTAGGCCTTGGGCTTAAAAATATCAGCAGCCGTTTACGTGTTGTACAGGGACACATCGTTTTTGAAAAGGATATTTCGCAGACATATTACAAAGTCACCATCGAATTGCCAAAAGACGAACCCTATGAGTAGAAAGTCAGATGCTTTATAAGTTAATGATGTTCGGGATGAGGTCAGCGTCCTAATTTCGATGGCCTTATTCTTTTGAACTTGTTAAAACCATACCTTTGACCAATATCTGATAACTATGGGAATAATCAAAGTCGCCATTGCTGACGATCACAAGATTTTTCGAAAGGGGGTTATTCTTTCGCTGCGCCCTTTTACCAATCTCAAGTTTGTACAGGAAGCGGAAAATGGGGATGATTTGCTTAACGGCCTGGCCCAGTCAGAGCCTGATGTGATACTAATGGACCTCCGTATGCCCGGTAAAGATGGTATCGAAGCCACTAAGATTGTCAGTAAACAATACCCAAATATTAAGGTTCTTGTGTTAAGCATGTATGAGGATGAACGCTTCGTCTATCACCTGATGGAAAATGGAGCTAACGGCTATCTATTGAAAAATGCGGAGCCCCAGGAAATCCGCCGCGCTATCATGGAAGTATATGAAAAAGGTTATTATCTCAATAATTTTGTGAATCGCATACTCCTAAAAAAATCACATTCCCGCCAAAAGGTCGTCCCTTCTTTGAATAACGAGATCACGCTAAGTGATAAGGAAAAAGATGTGCTGCGCTTTATCTGTATGGAGTTCACCGCGCAGGAGATTGCCCAGAAAATGGAAATAAGCCCTCGCACCGTAGAAGCTATCAAGGACAGGTTAATGGAACGTTTTGGCAGCAAGAACACCGCGGGACTTGTGTTTTTTGCAGTAAAAAACAACCTGATAGAATAACAGACTAGCCTTCAAATTTCATCTCAGGGATATCATCGGCCGCAATCAATTTTCCCAACGTTTTTGATCTGATTTCCTGCACGCTAACGCCTGGAGCACGCTCTAGCAACCGGAAACCTTCCGGGGTCACATCCAACACCGCGAGATCCGATACAATCTTCTTTACGCATCCCACACCCGTTAACGGGAGTACACAATTGGGTAAAAGCTTTGACTCGCCCTTTGGATTCGTATGCATCATGGCTACAATGATGTTCTTCGCACTGGCAACAAGATCCATAGCCCCGCCCATTCCTTTCACCATTTTACCCGGTATCTTCCAGTTCGCTATATCGCCACGTTCGCTTACTTCCATTGCGCCAAGTACCGTCAGGTCCACCTTGCCTGCCCGGATCATGCCAAAGCTCATCGCGGAATCAAAGAAAGCAGATCCTGCAATTGTGGTGATCGTTTGTTTGCCTGCATTGATCAGGTCAGGATCTTCCTCACCTTCCAAAGGGAAAGGACCCATACCCAATAAACCATTTTCACTTTGCAATACGACGTTCACTCCTTTAGGAATATAATTGGCGACAAGAGTAGGTATTCCAATCCCAAGGTTTACATAATAACCATCCTTTAATTCCTTTGCTATGCGCTGCGCTATTTGTTCCTTAGTTAATGCCATATTAAATGGATCCAATTTGTTATAGGTAAGATGAGAACCGGTATTACAATTTATCGGTAGACATACGCTTCAACTTCTCTTTCGTATCGTTCTTTGCTCAATCCTTTTCTCGTAACTTTTGCCCTGAAAAATGCGGTGAATAAAAATGCCTGGCGTGTGAATAGTATCAGGATTCAGTTCTCCAGCCGGCACTAGTTCTTCTACTTCCGCAATAGTTACTTTTCCTGCCATTGCCATTAGAGGATTAAAATTCCTGGCTGTTTCCCGGTATACCAGATTACCGTCCGGGTCCCCTTTCCAGGCCTTTACAAGGGCAAAATCAGCGTTAAAAGCATACTCGAGCAGGTAATCTTTGCCGTTAAAATTCCGCGTTTCTTTTCCCTGAGCAACCTCCGTTCCTACCCCGGCGGGAGTAAATATCGCCGGCATTCCATAGCCCGCAGCCATGCACCGTGTGGCCAACGTACCCTGCGGGATCAATTCTACTTCCAGCTCGCCGCTCAACAGCTGACGTTCAAACTCCGCATTTTCTCCCACATAAGAGGAAATCATTTTCCGCACTTGTTTTTGCTGCAACATTAGACCGATACCAAAATCATCAACACCGGCATTATTCGATATGCATGTCAGTCGCTTAACACCTTTTTTTACTAATGCTGTAATACAGTTTTCCGGGATACCACAAAGCCCGAAACCACCGAGCATCAACACAGCTCCTTCGTTGATATCCCTGATAGCCTCATCAGCATTAGCAACAACTTTATTCATATTAAATTTTAAAGGATAAAATTAGGGATTGGACGTAAGATGGGAAAGCTTTTATATCCAACCATCATCGTGACGGTTCTAATTATTTGGGGAGTTTATTGGATCGCTGCTTGTGTTTATCAGCAGAACGTGAGACCATATCTGTTTTCCTGGCCATGCGCTTGCCGGCTTTTAGCTTTGCCTCAACTACCAATTGCAAATTGACAACGGCCTCCTTAGAGGCAAGTGTCCTGGCTGTATATCCCTCTTCTTTCAGAAACTGCAAATACTCCTCCGTCTGCTGGGAAAGCATTTCTATCAGGAGTGGCAACTCTAATAGCTGCAATTCGGATATAGAAGGATTGTTCAGATACACAGTTTCTTCGAATCAAATGTCATGCAAACCATGTCTGCGCTGAAACGTGAGCTGCCTGAGGCAGGGAAGTAGAAAAAATTCCGCAATATGCTTTTCATTGCAGGTAAAATAACCCGTATTAGGGACTTCAAACGGCCGTCAACTATCGAGACGAAGACAACAAAATCTATTTTTCCCGGAAGAAAGGCTTGGGGTTTCGCAGGGTATCATCTCGTTTCTGAAGCCTTTCTATCGAGTATGCCTGCCTTTTACTCAATGAATCGAGAATGGGCTCCAATAATACATCGTGTTCCCGATAATATGAATAACTCTTATCAAACTGGTCTTTGCTGATCTTGTACACCTGAAAGACCCGCCCGTATACTTTTGCGCTTGCAGCCAATTTGTCGACGGAATCTTTAGGCAACACATACAGGTTCAGATACTGACTGGCACTGATCATATCCCATAATATATCCCGCATTTTATCCTGAGGCAATATGTCAGCCGGCAACCCTTTTTTGTCACGGCAAGACAGGATCAGAATTATAGATAGAGAAAAGAAGAGGAATAAAATTTTTCTCATTTCAACTCTTTGTACATCTCTGCATTGGAAATATCAATCTTCATCAGGATTTCGCGGGCCCGTGTTTTCAGATCCGCACTTGCATGACTGAACACTTTGACCATTTCATTACTTTTTCCCTGGAAAAAAAACTGGAGGATCATCGAATTGGGATTGTCCTTATCGAGTGAACTGAGATAGTTCAAACAATTCATCACACCCTTACGGGCTTCATCTTCACTTTCATAAAACCTATCCAGGCCGCTACGGTAATAAGAATACATAACATCATGTATCAGGGCAAAACGGTTATTATTGAGGTTCTCTGCCAGCCAGTAACGGTTGCGCAGTCCTTCGAATGATTTCCATCCTTTAATACTCCCCGACTCAGGTGCATTGTTTACGATATTCCATGCCTTTTGAAAATAAATATCACCTCCGCGAAGCGAAAATGAGTCATAGTCAAACCCCAATATGATATCGATGTAATAAGCAAGAATTGCAGTCAGATTGGCCGCTACCGGATCATTGCCCTGTACACGGTTTTCATTGAACTCGATAGGTTGAAATTCTGCGTAACGAAAGACAACATCATCGTCGAGAAAATTGATGATGGGCGAATTATACGAAGTATTATGTACCGGTCTGGCCGCCTGGATGGTGAGTTTTGCGCGGTATACGTCATTACCAAGAGCTTCCTCGATATTCAAAAGAAAATTGCACTGGATCTTTTCAGCCGTCTGGAAAACATCGTTGGTCCATTTACGGTTATTGATAAAATTGGTCAGTGAAGTCTGCAATGTCTGAAAAACACTCTTGTTTACAGTTGAACTGATCTTGACTGAAATAATAGTTAAACGAGCTTGCAGTTCCTGCCCCTGTACAAACAAAACAGCAGTGCTGAATATAATAGCGACTAAAAATTTTTTATGCATAGTGGAACCTGATTATTGTATCAACAATGTCTTTTGCTACCTCTTCTTTTGGTTTTGTGCCAAATGAGATCTGACGGCCTTTTTTCCTGAATATGGTGATCTTGTTAGTATCGTGGCCGAATCCCGCGCCTGCATCATTCAATGAATTCAATATGATCATGTCGGCATTCTTTTTCGCCAGTTTTTCCAGCGCATGTTTCTTTTCCTCCGTTGTCTCCAACGCAAATCCAACTAGTACCTGTCCTTTTTTCTTCTTTTCTCCAAGGCTCTTAAGAATATCTTTTGTTTTGATAAGTTCAAGCCTGAATTGCTCTTCCTTCTTTTTGATCTTTTGATTTGCCTTCTTTACCGGTGTATAGTCGGCAACAGCGGCAGACATCACGGCAATATCGGCTCGCGGGAACACCTGGTTGCAGACCTTAAACATATCTTCAGCCGAAACAACTCTTATCAAATGAATGCCGTTTGCCGAAAACTCTACCGATGCCGGCCCCATGACCAGGGTAACTTCAGCCCCCCGGTTATATAACTCTTTGGCTATTGCGATGCCCATTTTACCCGACGAATGATTGCCAATAAAACGAACGGGGTCAATCGCTTCGTATGTCGGCCCGGCCGTCACGAGGGCTTTTTTACCGGCGAGGGCACCTGGCTTATTTTGCTCTGGCGAAAAACCATCTGTGATGAATTGAACAATCTGTTCAGGCTCAGCCATCCGTCCGTCGCCGTATAAACCGCTTGCCAGTTCGCCTTTTTCTACCGGAATGATCTTGTTGCCGAAAGATTCCAGTTTCTTAATGTTCTCGCGGGTGGCAGGATGTTTCCACATGTCCTCATCCATCGCGGGAGCGACCACCACAGGACAGGTAGCCGAAAGATAGACGGCCAGCAACAGGTTGTCGCATTGCCCATTTGCCATTTTCGATAAGGTGTTAACACTAAGTGGAGCAATAACGATCAGGTCTGCCCATCGCCCAAGCATAACATGATTGGACCAGCTTTGCTCATCAAACAGATCAGTCAGTACGGGATGATGACTAAGGGTTGATAGGGTGAGAGTTGAAACAAAATCCTTAGAGGATGGCGTCATGACGATTTTTACTTCAGCACCGGATTTCACCAGCAACCGGACGAGATAAATGGACTTATAAGCAGCGATACTGCCAGTGATACCCAATAATATTTTTTTGCCTTTCAACATCTCTATCAAATGTACCACTTAGTTATAATATCTCATATCCGCTGAAGGCGGAGAACGACAGGTTCCTTTCAAAATGAAAAGCGATCCGCCTCCGGCAGATCGCTTACACAATGCTTTATAAAATAGACTAGCTAAACAATTCGTCTTCTTCCTTCCTGAAATAAATCTTATCCTCCATAAATTCCTGCGTTGCAAGCAGCGCAGGATTGGGCATTCTTTCATAAGCCCGGGATATTTCAATCTGCTCTTTATTCTCATGGATCTCTTCCAGGCTGTCGGTATGACTGGCAAATTCGTCCAGTTTGTTATGCAATTCTTCCTTCAACGAAATATTGATCTGGTTAGCCCTTTTAGCAACAATAGCTATGGATTCATAAATATTGCCTGTTTTGTTCTTGATATCATCAAGGCTTTTTGTTTCCACATTATTAGTAATGCCGGCACTAAGCTGGCGTCTTAGCTTGCTCATTTGATAATTTTTTTATTTGTGACTGTGATAAATTCATGAATTCTTCGGCGTCTTTGCGCAATTTACTGTCAGGGAAGCGATCTACAAAGTCGTTGCATTCGTCTATTACATGTTCAAACCGCTCGGCCTTCTTATCCTCGATGCTCAATTCCGCGTAACGATAATACGATTTAATCGTCATCAATTTATATTCATCTCCCTGTGCCGATTCAGGATAGGAATTCAGCAGCGCTGCAAAGGCCACACCGGCCGCACGGAACTGTCCCATATCATAATACAACTTTGCGCTTTTGAAGTCTTTTGTTTCCAGTTTTGCCCTGCAGACATCAATTATTTCAGAAGCTTCTTTGTTCCGGGCAGAACCTGGATGCGTATTGATAAAAGTCTGCAACATGCCGATGGCCTTGATGGTATTCGTCTGGTCCAGCTCTGGTTTCGGGGATTGTTTATAAAAGCAATAAGCTCTCATATAATCCACTTCCTCTGATTTAGAACTGTTCGGGAATATTTCCAGGAACGTTTTAAACAGATTTTCAGCATTCATATAGTCATCCTGATAATAGGCGCAATAGGCATATTTGTAATAGATGTCTTCGAACTCTGATCTTGTCTTAAAATAAGGCATTACGTCTTCATACAGCACCTGCGCTTTATTGTACTTTTTCTTCACAAAATACTGCTCGGCATAGCGGAGCTTGTATTCGGGATCGGAGTTCTTGAGAATCTTGTTTATCCCACGGCTGCAACCAGCCAGGAAAACAACAGCTATAAACACAGGTATAAAACGCATAAAAGACTGCAAAGGTAATAGATACAGGCAAAACTTAGGTAAAAAATATAAGCCTCCAAACTCATAGGGTTAAGCTTTTGATAAAGAATGGTCCATGGCTGGAAACCGGCCTTGTCTAAAGCAAAAAAACCCTCCCCAAAACTGGGGAGGGTACTTAATCTATCAGCAAAAAGTAATCACCTAGTTGCTTATTTCTTGCGAAGGTTCGGATGAGGCGGAGCCACTGTATTCGGTCCGTCCTCGCCTTCATTCGCACCGCGGAGATCAACCGTATTGCAATCGCCACCTTCCTGGCCATAGCTGAAGATAAAGCGGTCGGCGCTGATACCTTCTTTCTCAACCAGGTAGCTAATAACCTTATTTACGTGATCCCAGCTTAATTGCTGCTGTTTCTTATCGGATGCACAATAACCAACAACCACTACTTTACATTCAGGATTGTTGCGCATTCTTGATGCTACTGAACCCAATACAGCTTGTGCATCTTCGCTTATATTATTAGAGCCTGACTTAAATGTAACACTTGGTAATGCTCCTAATTTTTCAGCACAGCCATGTGAGGTTGTGTCTTTCGGGAAGCAACTTGGATCAGGGCATGGGCAATGACCTACGCCGTCAACATCAACCGGCTGGCAATATGTTGGAGTAACCAATTCTTTGTCTTTACAATCCGGTACACCGTCGCCATCTGTATCGCGGCTCACACCGTGTGTATCAACAGGACATCCTGCGGGTGTCTGCTCGCGGTCAAACTGGTCTGTAACGCCATCGCCATCACTATCGGGTAGTACTGGTTTGGGCAGTTTCATCAGGTGAGGGTTGCGTATTTCAGCATACGCATAATCGAGGGGGTTTATCCACCATAGAGGCTCAACTGAATTTTTACCAATATTGATATTAATGCCTAAGCTTAACAAATTGTATGTATCGAAATTGCTAGTGAGACCAGCGTCACCCCAGGGATGTTCTGCCCATTGTTGGCCGTCGATAAGATCGTCNTCGTCCTTAAGAATAGACACCCTGTCTTCCAGTGCGAGATTAATACGGCTGTTTAACCTGAAGGCCATTCCTGCGCCGACGATAAACGAAGGTCTCATCGTTTTACCACCCAATTTAGCGCGACGGTCTCCCTGGTTTTGTGCAGGAGTTTCATACGAATCATCGAGAAGATCCTTCAGTGCGTTCTTTGTATCCTTGCGATTCTTGTATACGTTACCGGCGATGCTGCTGAAGTTGTACTTAGCGGTACCGTTAAAAGCGTTGATTTTGGTGTCGTATGTCGCTAAACCTATACCACCAAATCCATAAAATGTAAGTTTCGTTTGTGCCTTATGAAAACGAATATTGTTCAGTGTGACCACACCTTGCAATGACAGATCTTGCACATTTGTTTTGTAATTGTAGTAAACGGGTTCAATGGGAGTGGCAGGGTTACCGCCAATTGCCGCCATTGAAGAAACGACGGGACCACCGGCAGGACTATAAGCTGCGGAATACCGGGTAGCTACTGTAGGGCCTTCCCACGCCGAGTTTTTAGCATAGTTCTCGTTGGATGTCCAGTCAAGCCCTTTGCCGATGCCGTAATTGTATTCCAGCCGCATGGAAAATACATATCCAAACGCCTTTCTTACATGAACACCGAAACCTGGGGTTAAAAATTGTGCTTGAACGTCCCCATTCACATGGAAAGTTCCCACTTTCAAGCCAACTTCCCATTGGTTTCTGGGTTTTGCCGGATAATTATTAGTGCCTGCCATAAACTCAGTGTACTGAGGCATTCTCTTCGTCGGGATTACGGAAGAATCCTCGTATGATCGTTTCTGAGTTTGGGAAAATGATGCTGAAACTAGCAGACAGAAAATGCCTGCTAATAGGATGTACTTTTTGCTAGCCATAACTAAGGATTAAGATTTTAACAAAAATTCAATGCGTTAATATTTCGCAAAATTATGACTTACACCTTAATTGCCAAATTTTTGTAATACTATTTCGCAGGATTTGTACTTTATTTTTCCGTTATTTCACCGTTCAAAACTGTATTTTTTGGTTTTCCGACTCTGTAAGTTTTTGCTCCGTAAATTGCCGCACTTATACTTATGCAACTGCCGGTCCACCTGATTAAAGATGAATTAAAAGTTTTTGAAACACGCTTCAAAGACGCTGTAAAAAGCCAGACTCCCCTGCTCGACCGCATCATGCGATTCATTGTAAAACGCAAAGGAAAGCAGTTGCGACCCATGTTTGTCCTACTTTCTGCCAAACTGTGCAATGAAATCAATGACTCGGCCTACAGGGCCGCTTCCATGGTTGAACTTCTCCATACAGCCACGCTTGTACATGATGATGTAGTAGACGATTCCATGGAACGAAGAGGTTTTTTTTCAACCTATGCATTGTGGAAAGCCAAGGCGAATGTCCTGATCGGCGATTACCTGTTCGCAAAAGGTTTGCTGCTATCGCTCGATCATAACGATTATAAAATACTTCACATCGTCTCCGACGCGGTCAGGAAAATGAGCGAGGGCGAATTGTTGCAACTGCAAAAAGCAAGATCGTTGAACTTCAAGGAAGATATTTATTTCGAGATCATAAAAAACAAAACCGCCTCTCTGCTTGCTTCTGCTTGCGCGGCGGGCGCCTGGTCAACGAGTAATGACAATGACATAACGGAAAAAATGAGACTATTTGGTGAAAAAGCTGGCATTGCTTTCCAGATCAAGGACGATTTATTTGATTATGCCGGTGAAAATGTCGGCAAACCTACCGGCAATGATATCAAGGAAAAAAAACTGACACTCCCGCTTATCTATTCATTGAACAAAGTAGATAAGGAAACGAGACGCAAGATGATTTACATTATCAAAAACAATAACAGGGATAAGGAAAAAGTGAAATGGGTGATCGATATGGTTGAGGAAAGCGGTGGAATAAGCTATGCCACGGAAAAAATGAACGAATATAAAAATGAAGCGCTGCAGATCTTGAGGCAATTTGCCGAAACACCGGCCAGGAAAGGGCTCGAAGATATGGTGATATATGTCACTGATCGCAAATACTGATGTTTGAAAGAATATAAAATCCTATGCAAAAAAGATGGAAAATACTGGACGCTGAGCCCACCAAAATAAATGCCCTGCAGGAATCATTGAAGATACATCCTGTCATTTGCAAGATACTTGTTGAACGTGGCATCGAAACATATGATACTGCCAGGAATTTTTTTCGCCCTTCTCTTGCTGATCTGCATGATCCCTGGCTGATGAAAGACATGGATAAAGCTGTAGCCAGGATACTGGCCGCCATCGATAACAAAGAAAAGATCCTTGTATTCGGTGACTATGATGTGGACGGAACAACTGCTGTCGCCTGCATGTACCAGTTCCTGAAAAAAGTCTATACCAATATTGATTTTTATATTCCCCATCGCTACCGGGAAGGGTATGGTGTGAGCAAGGCTGGGATTGATTTTGCCAGGGAAAATAATTTCTCCCTCATTATTTCCCTCGATTGTGGAATTAAATCTGCCGACCTGATTGCTTATGCAAAGGAAATAGGCGTTGACTTCGTTGTATGCGACCATCATCTGCCAGACGAGCTTTTGCCTCCTGCTGTCGCAATCTTAAATCCGAAGCAAAAAGATTGCAATTATCCTTATAAAGATTTATGCGGATGTGGTGTAGGATTTAAACTCATCTCGGCTCTGGCGCCGCAATTTGGATTGGGCGATGAGCAAGTATTCGAATACCTCGATCTTGTGGCGACGGCAATCGCAGCCGATATCGTACCCATTACAGGTGAAAACCGCATTCTGGCCTTTCATGGTATAAAGAAAGTTAATAGCAACCCCAATAAAGGTATTAAAGCACTTATTCAGCTGAGCAGCCTCAAATCGGAACTGCATATCAGTAATCTCGTTTTCATGATAGCTCCCAGGGTAAATGCAGCGGGAAGGATGGACGATGCAAGAAAGGCCGTCCAGTTATTTGTCGCCGGAACTGATAGCGAAGCGCTCTACTATGCCGAAATGCTGCATAGCGACAACACAGACAGGAAGGAAGCGGATCTCAATATCACTGAAGAAGCGCTGGCACTGATCGGCGAAAATATCGAATGGAAAGAACGTAGTTCAACACTTGTATTTAAACCTCATTGGCACAAAGGAGTTGTAGGCATCGTGGCATCGAGATTGATCGAACATTATTATCGGCCCACGATCGTATTGACGCAATCCGGTGACTATGCGTCCGGAAGCGCGAGAAGTGTTCCTGGCTTTAATCTGTACGAAGCTATCCATGCATGCCGCGATCACCTGCTCGGGTATGGTGGTCATTTTGCAGCAGCAGGGTTGACGCTCGAACTCGAAAAGGTAGATGCATTCCGAAATAAATTCGAGGAAGTGGTTTCATCTACCATCCACCCCGATTTGCTGATACCGGAATCCGTAATCGATGCAGAAATCCAACTCCGCGATATCAAATGGCCTTTTTACAATATCCTTTGCCAGATGGAACCTTTTGGTCCTGAAAACCTCCGCCCCGTATTTATAACCCGCCAGGTTATGGACACCGGCTATTCCCGGATCGTAAAAGAACAGCATCTCCGCTTCTCTGTGCGGCAGGGTGACACAGTCATCACCGGTATTGGTTTTAATATGGCTGACAAACTGGCCTTGCTGCAACTTAAAAAACCCGTTGATATCGTTTTCAAGATAGATGAGAATGAATGGAATGGGGAAAAGAGCCTCCAGCTCAGGATGATCGACATAAGAATAGCTGCAAATTAACAGCCGCCCTTTCATATTATATTTTTGTTACTGGTTCCTATTGAGCCTACCGGAATCTAGCTTTACTACGTAAACAATAGTTATCACCAGTAAAATCCGAATTAATTTTTTACTTAGCTTAGTTGCTTAGTTCAAAAGCCACTCCTTATTTAAAACCACTGGTTCCAGGTTCGGTTATTATTAAATTTTACGGGATCGGATTTGTGTCGCATTAAGCTCGCGATAATGGCTCCTGTTCATACACCACATACAACGAAAACGAAAGCTTATGAGAAAAATTTACGTATTGCTGCTTGCTGTTGCTATTTCCAGCGGCCTCATGGCACAAACTCCTGTGCCGATGGCCTCACAACCGGGATTAAGCTACATCGAAAACTTTGGTGATATAGCAAACTGGTCAAATGGTTTTGCCTCCGGGATAGGTGCCAACCGTTTTGGCCCGGTAGCCGTGAATGCAACGGGTACAATTCCAGATGGCGTAAGAATAACCACTTCCACAGCCAACTTTGTTACGGGTACCAGCGGGGGAGTGCAAAAAGGTACTGGAACTATCATGCTCCTTGCTACCGGCACCACCGATAACAGCTCTTCTGACGCAATTGATTTCTTTATGGATTTTACCGGCGTGAATGCCGGCACCCTTAGTTTCGACTGGGCAGAAGTGAACAATAGCACAGGAGATCGGAAGGGGTCATTGCGTATATATTATAGCACGGACGGGGCTATTTTTACCGAGCTAACAGCGGCACAGGTTCTAAACTTTACTAATAATGTTGCAACTTCAGGAAGTATAACTTCCGTAACACTGCCCGCTGCATTCAACAATTCTCCTACGGCCAGGTTGAGGTTTTATTATCACAACGGCTCAGGAGGAACAGCCGGCTCGCGACCCAAGATCAGCATCGACAATTTGAATGTAACGGCCAGTCCTACCTCAGCTACTGTATCTGTTTCGGCCGGAGCTAATGTGGCAGAGCCAGCCACTAATGGCAGCTTTACAATTAATTTCAGTCCTGCCACAACTTCTTCTACAAATGTGAATTTTGCTTTTGCAGGTTCCGCTGGGTTCGGAACCGATTATACCGTTTCGTTTTCAAATGGCAATCCTTCTGCATCAAGTGGTACCCTGACCGTAGCACCGGGTGTATCATCTGTTACAGTTACCGTCACACCAATAGATGATGCCGATGTGGAGTCTACCGAGAATATCAGCCTGACATTGTCTTCCCCCACTGCCGGCTATACGATCGGTGCTTCTCCGGCAAGTATTAACATAGCGGATAACGATGTAGCACCAACAGTTTCTGCGACCGCAGGAGCAAATGCCGCGGAGCCAGCAACTAATGGCACGTTTACTATTACTCTTTCCAGTGCCGCACCGGCCAGTGGCGTAACAATAACTTATTCTTTAAGCGGAACGGCTACGCTGAACAGCGATTATTCCGATCCCCAGACGGGAACTTTTACGATTGCTTCCGGAAATTCGTCGGCTGTTATTACATTAAATGTGATAGATGACCCGGCGGCTGAATCACCCGAAACAATAACTCTTACATTGAATACGGTAAGCAACCCGTACCTGATAAGTACAGGTTCTGCAACCATTAATCTTACCAGTGATGATGTGGGTCCGATTTCTTTGACGGCTGGTAACGTTTACTCGCAAGATTTTAACTCATTATCGAATACTGGGACCAGCAACAGTCTTTCAATACCCGGATGGCTGATGAATGAAACAGGTGGCGGCGCAAGAGACAACGAATTATATGCAACGGATAACGGCGGATCCAATACCGGCGACACTTACAGCTACGGTATCACATCTTCAACTGAAAGATCGCTTGGCTCCCTGCAATCAGGGACCTTAATATCCAGTTTCGGCTCATTATATGTGAACAATACCGGCACAACCATCACCAAGCTTCGGGTGAAATACATCGGCGAACAATGGAGACTGGGTGCGACAGGCAGAAACGACCGCCTGGATTTTCAGTACAGCACAGATGCCACCAACCTTGTTACAGGAACATGGACAGACGTAGATCAACTCGATTTTATTGCGCCCAATTCAGCCGGAACAGTTGGCTCGATGGATGGAAACGCCCAGGGCAACCGCGATACATTGTCATTTGATATAAATGGAATTTCCATTCCCAATGGAGCCGGATTTATGATCCGCTGGAATGATTTTAACGCGACCAGTTCTGACGATGGACTGGCCATTGATGATTTTTCCATTGAAGCCAATCCGCTGGATTTAACCCCTCCTGTCATTAACGCATTATCTCCTGCAAATGGAGCTACAAATGTTCCTTTAAATACTGGCGCAACTGTAACATTCGACGAACCTGTTCAAAAACTTTCCGGCAATATCGTCATTAGGAGAACGGCCGACAACAGCGTTTTCCAAACTATTGACATTAATACACCCACGGTAACTGTCTCGGGAGCGGCCGTTTCATTCCCGCTTTCCGGTTTGGAGTCAAACACAGGTTATTACATTGAACTTGATAATGGCGCCCTGGAAGATTTGAGTGGAAATGATTTTGGCGGGATCAGCGGAGGTAGCAATTGGGCTTTTACAACCGGCATTAATTTTTACGTGGCCGATTTCAACACCTGCTCTTCTTCGTTGACAGATGGCTTTACGCAATTCAGTCAGCAGGGAGCTATTGTATGGGCTTGTACTCCATTTGGACGTGATCCAAATGCACCGGCAGGCACGGCCCAGTTCCCCAATGCTGTACAGATAAATGGTTTTGCGGGTGGTACGAATGTCCCGAATATTGATTGGCTTATTTCGCCTTCCTTCAATCTTTCGGGAACCACTTTCCCGTTACTTACCTTCTGGAGCAGGACCGCCTTTAACGGACAGCCTTTGCAATTAAAGATATCTACAGATTATACCAGCGGTGATCCTGCGCTGGCAACCTGGACTGATATCAATGGTAAATTCCCGGAACAAACTTCGAATATCTGGACCTTATCAGAAAATATCAACCTGTCTGCTTTCAAGCAAGCCAATGTACATTTTGCCTTTGTGTATGTTTCTTCAAGCGATGACGGTGCAAGATGGACGGTCGATGATGTAAGTATTATCAATTCCCCGGTAGCTCCACCGCCAAGTCTTACCGTGAGCACTTCGGATATTCAATTCACATTTGTACAAGCCGGCTCATCAGCTACCAAAACTTTTACTGTTACCGGCAACGATCTTACGGACGATATCACGCTGGAAGCAACCGCCGCTTTTGATCTTTCCAAAGACGGCACCAACTTTAGTCCTTCTATTACTTACACTGCAGCTGACGCCAACAATATACCCGAGACGGTTTACATTCGTTTCTCGCCCACGCAAACCGGACAGGACTATGAAGGATTGGTCACGGTAACCACCTCCGATATTATAGATTCAATACACCTCAAAGGAACGAGCATTGATCCTGCGACAACACTGGAAGTGATGAACTGGAACATGGAATGGTTTGGTAGCACCGATCCAACTCTGGGCCCTGTAAATAATGATCTTCAGCAGTCCAACGCTCAAACCATTATGCAAAATGTAGGCGCCGACTTATTTGCCCTTGTAGAAGTTGTGGATACTGCAAGACTGGGTGCTATCGTGCGCAACATGCCTGGCTATGCCTACGTGGTTTGTGATTATGGGTCGCACGTTAATCCGTTCGAAAGCAATCCAAGTCCTGTTTCGGAAGCGCAAAAGGAAGCTTTTGTTTACAAGACTTCTATGTTCAGCAACATTACAACAACTGCCCTGTTGACCAATGGGCCGAACACTGCAGCTGATCTTTCCAACCCGGCTTACAATTGGTGGTCAAGTGGCCGCTATCCATTTATGATGACGGCAGATATAACGTTAAACTGCGTAACCAAAACTGTACGCTTTGTACTTGTCCATGCTAAAGCAAACACTTCACCTACGGCAACCGCGTATGACCGGAGAAAGAGAGGCGCTGATTCATTGTATGCTTTCCTGAACCAGTTATATCCTAATGACAATATCGTCATCCTGGGAGATTTCAATGATGACCTCGATAAATCCATCACAGCAGGATTCACGACTACATCCTGGAGTGCATTTACGGGGGATACTGTGAACTATAAAGCGCTCACACTCCCGTTAAGTCTGGCGGGTAAAAAATCCACTGTATCTTTCAACGATGTGATCGATCATGTGGTTACTTCCAATGACATGGCAACTTTTTATCTTCCCGCATCAGCAAATATTTTAAACGATGTTGCCAACCTTGTCAGTAATTATGGAGGTACCACTACTGATCATTTCCCCGTATTCACACGTTATAAATTTGAGCAACCTGCGCCACCCGTAATTACCTGCCCCGGTGATATCGAACAGGATAACGGGCGTGACAGTTGCGGCGCTACTGTGAATTTCAGTGTTACTTATTCAAACAATTGCGGAGACGTTGTGGTAAAACAGACTGCGGGCCTCCCCAGCGGCTCTGTGTTCCCGGTAGGTGCTACAACAAATACATTCACCATAACGGATGCTGCCGGCGGCACGGCGACGTGTTCATTTACCGTAACAATTCATGATACGCAAAAGCCGACGATCGCCTGTCCCGGCAACATTGTAAGGAGTACAGATCCGGGTACATGTGGCGCTGCGGTCACTTATAATGTAACTTATGGTGACAATTGCGGTGCTACTCTTGAGCAGGTTACCGGCTTGGCAAGTGGATCCACATTCCCTGCGGGTACAACAATCAATAAATTTATTGTTACTGATCTTGCTGGCAACAAGGATAGCTGCTCTTTCACTGTAACTGTTAATGACAACGAGTCTCCTGTATTCACGAAACCTGCCGATAAGACCATTGCGTTCACAGGCACCTGCAGTTACGATGCAAGTACCGCGGCAACAGGAGATGTATCTGATGAACACGACAATTGTGCTACAGGCTTACAGGCAAGCTATACCGATCAGGTCAATAGTTGCGGAAATATTGTAATTATCACCCGCACATGGACCTTATCAGATGGAAATGACAACCATGCTCCGGCACAGGTTCAAACTATAACAGTCACCGATAACAATACGTCGTACCTGGTGTATGGTACAGTTGATGCAAAATTCGGAGAGCTTAACCTGATCAACGGGTCCGTAGGCGTAACAGCCGCTAACGGCACTGCTGCATTCAANCTGTTATGTCATCTCCTGGTTTTGCAAGAGCAAAAAATATCCAGGTACAGGCAGGGTCATATGTTCCAAACAGAATAAATACACCTGCGAATGATGGACCAAACCCGCCATTCTTCAATTTCGCGGGAGTAACCAGCAACCTGTCTTCATTGACAATAAGCAGTTCCCCGGCATCGCCTGTGACTTCGAATTATAAATCGCTTACTATCAAAAAGAATGTGATCGTAACTATCGCCGGTACTTTGTATGGTAAAATCGATATACAGGAAGGAGCGCAGGTGACATTCTCACCTACTGGAGGAATCGTAAATATTGAAACAATGACGGCGACCGGCAAGCCCGGTAACCCTACACAGGTAAAATTCGGCGGTTGCACATCAGTAAGAATAAAGGATAATGTGATCATCGACCAGTGGACACTTGTGAACGTGGATGGCCCCAAAGTGACTTTTTACCTTGGCGATAACAACAACGACAGCGAACAGTTCCTTGTAAAAGGCGATAACAATATCGTTGCGGCCAATGTGTATATTCCAAAAGGGTTGTTGAACGTTAACGGTAATATTATATTGATGAAAGGATGGTTTATAGCCGA
>VBAT01000010.1:210729-242872 GCA_005884665.1 Bacteroidota bacterium | reverse complement strand
ACTGGTGATATGGAACGACAACAACTGCACGTCTTCAAACGATGTAAGAGAGTTTACCCGAACCAACCTGCCAACAAAAGGAACGAAGTCTCAACCAGAGCCAATGACCGAACTCACTGTTACAGCCAGTCCTAACCCAAGCACTGACCGTTTTAACCTCGAGATTCAAAGCGATAAAACCGGACCGGTAACGCTAAAGGTCACAGATGTGAATGGCAGGTTGATCGCACTGCAGCCAGGAATTTTTCCCAATTCCACGATCCAGGTAGGAGGCGAATGGAGAAGTGGTATTTACCTGGTCGAAGTAAGCCAGGCCAACGAGAAGAAAGTAGTCAGATTAATAAAACTATAATTTACTGATAATCAATTAAATAGATAAAACGTTCTGCTTCCGGGCAGGGCGTTTTTTATTGACGGACCTTTATAAAATGATAGCTGAAAATTGACACTTCTTCATTTCCTGTTCTGACCCTATTCCCATATCTTTGCCGCCCCAAATCTGTCCCGTCGAAGGATGGGGTTCGGCAGATTCATTCCGTATTGCGGGATGCCCATTGGGGAAAAACGAATTAATAACCATTCGCCCTGGCTAAAGCTTTGGCGGATACAAAAAAAATCACGTAATGAACAATTATGAATTGATGGTGATTTTTACCCCTGTTCTGAGCGATGAAGACTTCAAAGCAGAACAAAAGAAGTATGCCAAGTTCGTTAAGGACACTGGCGGTACTATTGTGGCAGAAAATGCCTGGGGATTGAAATCACTGGCGTATCCAATCCAAAAAAAGACTACCGGTCTTTATTGGGTTTTGGAATACACTGCGCCATCCGACTTCAATGAGAAGCTGAAGATCCAGCTTCTTCGTGACGAATCAGTACTTCGTCACTTATGCACCAAACTCGATAAATACGCCGTCGAGTACAATGCCAAAAAGAAAAGTGGTGTAAAAACAGGAACTGAAAAAGTAGTGGAGGTATAATCATGGCAAAGAACGAGATTAAATATTTGACCGCCATTAAAAGTGACAACCGTGTAAAAAAGTTTTGCCGCTTTAAGAAATATGGCATTCGCTACATCGATTACAAGGACGTAGAGTTCCTGAAAAAGTTTTTAAATGAGCAGGGTAAATTATTACCTCGCCGTTTAAGCGGCAACAGCCTGAAATATCAGCGCAAAGTTTCCGATGCGGTGAAGAAAGCCCGCCAGATGGCGCTATTGCCGTATGTAACCGATCTTTTAAAATAAGGAGGACACCATGGACGTAATCTTAATTCAAGACGTAGATAATCTGGGTGCCAAGAACGAGGTCGTAAAAGTAAAGAACGGTTATGCCCGCAATTTTCTTTTACCCCGCCAATTGGCCGTGGAAAGCAGTCCCAGCAATCGCAAGCAGCTAGAGGAAAGAATGAAACAGGTAAAAAAGAAAGAAGAAAAAATGCTTGCCGAGTTTAACAGCGTAGTAGCTAAACTGAAAGAAACCGCCCTTAAGATCGGTGCCAAGACAGGTACCAGCGGAAAAATATTCGGAAGTGTTACATCCCTACAGATCAGCCGCGCTATTCGCGAACAAAAAGGATACGACATCGATCGAAGGAAAATAACGATCCCTGAAGATGTAAAAGAATTGGGTACTTATAAAGCGAGTATCGATTTTGGACCCGGTCAGTCTGCCGAAGTGGAATTCGAAGTCGTGGCCGAGTAACCAGTCAGCTTCAACTTTTTTCAAAGCCTTTCCTTCCCGGAAAGGCTTTCTTATTTCCCGCTTGTGTATTTTATTCTACATCCTCATAAGTTTATTCGACTGTTTAGGTTTAAAAAAAAATAGGAATGTCTTTTGTTGTATTTAAACTTTCCTTTAATTCAATCCCCTCCGAAAACCATACGTCCATCCTTTGAAAGACACTTGTATTGTTTTACCGTGAATAAAATTTAGACGTATGAAAAAAATCTACCCAACAGCCATCATTGCCGTACTATGCCTATTACTCATCTCTTTCGTTGCCAAATCGCAGGTACCCACACAGGTAACCACCGGTGTATGCTCCGGGGTTGTAGCCAATTTCAACACCAATGATAATGGCTTCAACTCACCCAGCGTATACGGAAGCATTTTCGACAGCTCCCTTTATTATCACGCCGGCCGCGGCTACTGGACGGACTATCTGCCACCTTATCGTACCGGTGCGCCGGGAGCTCCGAGGGTGATGAATCTCATTTCTCCACCGTATACAAATCCAAATCCAAGCGGGACTTTTAATCTCGGTTTCCATTACATAGTACCGAGCCCTTCAACCGACAGGTTCCAGGTAAGGGTTATTAGCGTCACAGAAACTTCAACCGGTACTGTTACCAATGTGGTAGCAACTTCCGGCACACAGTTCTTTGCTTCCTGGCCACCCGCAGCTACGCCTTATGTCGATGGAGTCACTAGCACGGTTCCTGATCCAACGCCGCTACTGAATGGTTTTGAAGGCGACGTATGTATAAGATTGATAGATCCTGATATTATCAACGGACCAAATACAACATTCCGTATAGAAGTATCTTACCTCATCAATGAGCCATTCTTCGCTGTATTTGATAATGTGTCGCTCGGGCCCCAAGCACTTTTGTTGCCTGTTGACTTCATAGGCCTGGTAGCAGAAAGAAATAATGGCTCAACAACAGTAGATCTGAAATGGGACGTTACCCAGGAAATAGATGTAAGAGAATACCAGGTCCAAAGAAGTGAGACCGGATCTGATTTTACTACCGTAGGCACTGTGAATGCAAAGGGCAAATCGATCTACACATTGACCGATTTTAATACTCCTTCGAACACGCTGTTTTATCGAATCAAGAGTGTAGATATTGATGGAAGAACAAAATACAGCGGAGTATTGAGAATTTCAGGAAACAACAGTTTCTCTAAAGAAATAAAACTTTACCCGGTTCCCGCAACTAATGAGATTACCGTGCAGCATGCCCGGATCAATCGTGGCGCCAAACTGATTATTACATCGGCAGACGGCCAGATATTAAGAGTGATTATGCCGGCAATAGGTGCTTCTCACACTCCTGTTAACATAAGTAGTTTGAGATCCGGCACATATTTCGTCAGGCTGGACGATGGAAATGGAGACATTCAAACAGCGAAATTGGTCAAACCTTAGATGTAATCCTATGTCAGGGACCGGCTCTAATCCAGCCGGTCCTTCTTATTTAAACGACGGATAATCAGTGTGAGGCGATGGCTCCAATAGGAAAATTTTCTCTTTTGTCCAAATGAATTTCCCAATTTGGTAATATGTCGGAAAAAAATCCGTTATTTTGTGTTGTTCTGGTGTTCTGTACAGTTTCACAAGTCCTGAAGAACTACTTATCCTCATGGTAAATGTTCAAGGTTACTGTTTACTGTTGGCACTTATTAGTTTTTTAAAATTTATCAGTAAAATGAACATTTACGTAGGAAACCTCAGTTGGAACCTGAAAGACCAGGATCTTTCCAACCTTTTCGCTTCTTATGGCGAAGTAACTTCTGCTAAGATTGTTACAGACAAATTCACCCAACGCAGTAAAGGCTTTGGTTTTGTTGAAATGGCTGACGATGCTTCAGCACAAGCAGCTATTGCTGCCCTCAACGGTTCTGAAGTTGATGGCCGTAATATCGTTGTGAATGAAAGCCGTCCTAAACCGGAAGGTGGTGGCAGCGGCGGCGGCGGCGGATTCAAAAAGAGAAGCTTTGGTAGCGGCGGCGGTGGCGGCGGCTACAAAGGAAAAGGTGGTGGCGGCGGCGGCTACAACAAAGGCGGCGGCGGCGGTTACAATCGTGATCGTGGCGGCAGCGGTGGATATAGCAACGACTATTAATCTTAATCGCCCCGGAATTCCCCGGGATTAGAAATGCATTAAGTCCGGTTTTGTAAACCGGACTTTTTTTATTCGTTTTTTCTAATGGCCGTTTTAAATCCTTCTAATAGCATTTATCAATCAGCCACTCCCAATTTGTGTAAGTTTGTAACCCAATTACCATTCTGTTAATTACTCAAGAACCACCTCTTCCTGGCTTATCGGGGGTTTTCAGGCTTGATGTTTGAATAACATCCGGCAAATAGTTGACAATCTTTTCATATTAAATCATTTAATGTCACAATATAAAAGGGAGAACCATGCTTACTGTAATAATTCCTGCTTTAAATGAAGAAAAAACAATTGCGCAGGTAATAAATTTTTGCCGCTCGGAGCCTGGTGTTTCAGAAATAATAGTGGTAGACGACAGATCGGAAGATACAACCGCAACTATAGCCCGGGAGGCAAAAGCAAAAGTTATTATCAGCGCAGCAAGAGGCAAGGGAATTTCCATGAAAGAAGGAATTGAAGCGGCGTCAAATGAGATCATCGTATTTCTTGATGCCGATATTGATCCTTACCCTGAGAAAACAATTAATAAGCTCACAACGCCGCTATTAAATAATGAAGCAGATTTTGTAAAAGGTGCATTCGCGCGCAATGCTGGCAGGGTGACAGAACTGGTGGCGAAACCTTTACTCACGATTTTATTCCCCGGTTTATCGCATTTCTCTCAACCGCTGAGCGGAATGATAGCAGGGAAAAAAACGTTCTTTCAAAAAATAGAGTTCTTTAATGATTACGGGGTAGACATCGGCATACTGATTGACATGTACCTCATGAAGGCGAGGGTACAGGAAATAAATATCGGATATATAGAAAATAAAAGTAAACCATGGGAAGCCCTGGGTAAAATGAGCAGGGAAGTTTCGAGGGCAATCATCACCAAGGCACAAGGACAGGAAAATAACGCCCTGACCATGGAGAATGCCAACTCGCTTGAGGTTATCCAGCGGGAGATGAATAATGTGTTGCGGGAGAATTTATCTGCTCACCAAAAGATGATCGTGTTTGATATGGACGACACGATCCTAAAAAGCCGGTATATCAATGAATGCGCAGATGCTTTCGGATTCCGGCCAAAGCTGGAAGAGTTGCGCTTTAACGAAAAAGACCCGATCATCCTTACCAAGCGGATCGGCTTATTGTTGAGAAACCGGACGATGGATGAATTGCTTCATATCATAAGCAATATGGAAATGGCGGATAATATTATTGAAGTCATACAAAATTTTAAGCAAAAAGGATACCTGGTGGGAATCATAAGTCACAGCTATACATTAATTGCCAACTATGTAAAGCAGCAGATAGGTGCTGATTTTGCCGTAGCTCACCAACTGGAATTTTTCGATGGCAAAGCAACGGGCGAGGTAAACCTGCCTTCTTATTTTTTTGGATCCCCTGACAGCGTATGCGGGCATTCATTTTGCAAAACCAATGCGCTGCAGCATGTGTGTGAAAAACATAATGTGCCGATGAAAAATTGCATAGCAGTAGGTGACAATAAAGACGACAGGTGCATGGTGGCGTATGCGGGCAAAGGAGTTGCCTTCTGTACAAAAGACGACTTGCTTGAAAAAATTGCTTATAAAAATATAAGAGAAAGAAATTTCGAACCATTGCTTGCATTAGCCTAGAGCCTGCATGCAATTAAGTTCCTTACAATTAAAACTGGTGCCTATGTCTGGTAAATTATATAACATCCTAGTGCCTGTTGATTTTACGGCAAAGAATAAATGGGCCATTGCAAAGGCAATTGAATTGTCGAACAGTTTTCATTGCAATATTCATCTCGTGCATGTGACGGGAAGACGCCAGCGTATTTTTAACCGGAATAATTATGCAGAAGCGGCGCTCGAGAAACTCGTGCAGATAAAAGACCTCTATCGCCAACAGATCTGCGGAGAAGGATCTATTGAAATAAGCGTCCTGAATGGCAACCGGCAAAAACAGCTGGTAAATTATATTCAGCAGTACGATATGGACCTCGTGATAACAGGACTGCCTAAATTCAATCTCATTCAACGCATCGTTTCCTCTATTTCAATCAGCCGGCTGGCAAAAAAAACCAACGTACCCGTATTGGCAATAAGAGCAAGCGGGTTGGTTTGTCATTTTAAAAAGATCGTTCTTCCGGTATCTGGTGAAATACCAATGCGGCAAATAAGACTGGCGACGTTGCTGGGAAGAGCTTACAAATCCACCGTCTACTTTGTATCGCTGCGGAAACATGCTGATAATAAAAACGAGCAAATCCTTGACAAGGCTCTGGAAGTAGTTCAAAGCATTTCTACTATTCCCGTTCAATGCTTTTTGCTGGAAGGCCAAAACCTCGCGAAAAGCACGCTGGAATTTTCTAAAAAGATAAACGCCGATCTCATAATGGTCAATCCCATCAAAGATTTTCGCTTGCCTGGATTATGGAACAGGATCACGAATAAGTTATTATCGTATGGGTCGAAGATACCGGTAGTAACAGTTGCACAAAATAATATGGCCACGGATACAACCCGTTAATTCTTGTATCCGTGGCATCTTTCTATTATTGAACTCTACTTACTGACTAACCGTGATCATTCCCGCGCCATTATACGAATGATACTCCCCATTATACATCGCATCCGCACTTACAGGTCCCATCTTGTATTGCCCGGGTGACACCGCGCGGACAGCATAATAGTACGTTTGACTGTTCCTGTAAGCATTCACAAAGAAATGGATGCGATCATCCCGGACATCCAACGCCATTGGAGTTGAGGCATCCTTGATCCAGTCCATACCAGGTATTTCTTTCGTCCGGGGATTTTCGATTTCAAAACCGGCTGGTAAGAGGTCTGTGATCACCACATTTTCGATCGGTGTCGAAAAAGAACGTTCCAGCGTAATACCAATAATAATTAAATCATTTTGTTTGAAGCTTGATGAAGAAAGGGTGTTCCCAAACCGGTCATAAAAATGCTTCCTTACTTTCAGGTAATTATCTTCTTCTTTATATGCGCCGCTTGCACTGATGCCTTCTGCATTCCAGTAGTAATACAGGGGTCCAGTACCGCTCGTTGCAATCTCCACCGAAGTACCTTTCAATGCATTTTTATCTCCTCTCCACTGGCCGCCATCCACTTTAGCCACAGTTTTGCCATTTACACGAATCTCCGCCGTGGCAGTTGAATTGTTAGCTGATTTTGCGAGCTTGCCAAGAGCCAGGAAGGCAAATGCCCGCTCCTGTGTACTCAGCCAATACCGTGATTTCAACTTATCACCGACATGCTTGGCCATGATAGGTACCTGGCTGTTTGATGGATCAACAGTGATCAATGCATTTAGTGCAATTGCTTCATCCCTGACATCGGAATAGTAGCTGCCCCCGGTTTGCGGCACCGATTCTTCGCCTGTGAAAGCAGAAGGCAACATCGCCAGGTACGACTTCTTATCCCCGGCTATCGCGTAAGCGGCAGATAAAAGATATTTACTATCCAGCGCCAGGATGCCTGTGTTGGCTTTATAATAATTCATCGCCGGAATATTTGTACGACCGGCAATCGCCAATACGTACAGACCATAAGCAACTTCTTTAGGAGCGATCTGCCGGTTTTGATTCCGGTTGTAGTAATAGGTGATCGTTTCCTTGTTCTTTAACCGGTTACTGATATAGTTTAACATTGTTTCGGTCAGGCTGTTGTCAACATCAAAACCAGCCTTTCTTGCTTCAAGCAGAAAATGAGCTGCGTAGATGGTAGCCCACCAGTCTTCTTCTCCCTCGCCGTCCCACAGTGTAACAGCTCCATTATATAGTTGCCTCATTTTTATTTTGCGGATCGCTTCCAGAATATTCGTGTTCGCATTCTGTTTATTCTGACGGTTTAGTTGCATCAGGTCGGCGAGATCGCCATAATACAACTGGGGAAAGGCGGCTGATACAGTTTGCTCGGTACATCCATATGGATATTGAACCAGATAACGCAACTGTTCTCCCAATTGAATCACTGGTGAACGGCTGACTACCAGATTATAGTCAACGCTACCCGGAATGAAATCGCTGAGGCCGATATTGATCTTTTGTGTAGTTCCTCCGGCAACGGCACCGCTGCCTGACACCTTTTGTAAGGTTGAAGGCGGGCGAACAGATATCTCCGTCGCATCTTCAAATTTTTCTCCTAATCCATTCACTACAATTTTTATATTGCCAATACCGATCGTTGAATTAGCTACGATATTAAACATAGCTCTTCCTTCGCTTTTCGCAGTCAATGAAACAGTCTGACTGCTTCCGCCACTTGCCCTGACAGCACCAGTTGTTGTGATTGTAGCTGTGACGTTCGTTGCCTTAGCGGTGGTATTGCTTAATGTTACCGGCACATTTACGGTATCCCCGGGACTTAAAAACCTGGGTAGTGCCGTGCTGATCACGATCGGGTCAGCCACTGTCATTGTGTTTTCTCCCGAACCGAAGCTTTGTCCCTTGTATGATACAGCCATCAACCTGATCTCACCGCTGAATTGCGGGATGTCAAATTCAAAATTTGCTTCACCACTACCGTTGGCTTTGGTGATACCGCTCCAGTAGCTCATCACTTTTATTCGTTTGGCGGGCATTGGGTTTGTTCTTTTCTTCATATCGGCCTCGCCATCCCCACCCGTGCTGCTCAACCTTGTTCTTACTTCGGCGAATAACAATGGATAAAGATCATAGGCGCTTACCTGTAAAGCTTTCTTTTGATAGAAATAACCATATGGGTCCGGTGTCTTAAAATCACTTATCTGCAATACACCATTGTCCACCGCAGATAGCGTTACATAACTGCCCGGCACGGCTTTTACAGTCACCGACTGGTGTGTTTTTGAACGGACATTTTTCTTTGCTATTATTTCTACAGCTATTTTTCTGCTTTTCTCTTCCACGATCACGTTTTGAAATCCATGTGCGACAGTTAAGGGAATGTCTGACATCTCATGAGGTTTGATCAGTGTAGCTGTTATATAAACGTTCGGAACATGTTCACCGGTCAGTTTGAGATCGAGGCTTGCGCTGCGGTTCCTGGTCTCAACATACTGGTAAGATAAAACGTGATCCGTTTCGAGGGTCACCAGCAACCGTCCATTGAAAGGGGTTTTGAACAGAGCTGTAACAGCATCCCCCGCCAAATATGATTTCTTATTGAGCGTAATTTCGATATTTCCTTCATTGCTTACTTCAAAAGAATTATTGTTGGCGCCCCAGCTTCCATAGCTGTAAAACCGGCGGCTTACATAGCTGCTGGCGCCTGGCAGGTAGATCCTGAATTCATAATCCCCCGGTGACCGCGGTATATAATTATAGAGGGTATTGCTGCCTACGTTGATCTTGTCTTCGATCATCTCTTTATAATCGCCACTGCGTGCCAGTACTGTTCTGTATTCATGCTTGATAACCTCTACCCTTGCCTGTGCATTCACTGCATTCCCATCTTTATTGACAGCCACCAGGTCAAACCGGACAGGTTGATTAAGCGGGTAATAATAATACCAGTCATATTTTACACCAAAGAAGACATCCTGGGTATAGATATCAATGGAAGATGCGCGGCTAACAGGACGCCCGGTTTCATCAAATACCGTGGTATAAAAATTTGTCTGCAGTGCACCCATATTTTTATACGTTTCCGGCACCTGGTATAACGCGGTAGCGTTGCCCTCGGCATCTGTTTTTCCCTCGTTGACCACTTTATCAAAAAAAGAATTTTGATTAGCCAGGCTGAAATTGTAACCTGGGAACTTTTCAGGTGAGAAAGATTTCTGTTTTACCTGGATTTCCATCTCGTAATTCCGGTTAGCTGCGGGCGGCCCAAAAAAGTTCATAGCATTTACCAGCAATTTGGAAGATTCTCCAGGCTTCATGAAATCTTTATCGACTTTTACATTAACCCGGATACGGTCGGGAACAAATTCTTCCACGGAAAAATTCTTAGAAGCCAGTAAAACATCGGTGGACGTATATACTTCAAGTGTGTAGCTGCCCGTGATGGCAGAAACCGCCAGGTCTATGTTTCCTTCCAGCGAACCTTCTTCATTCAGGGTTTTCCGGAATGACTTCAATTCCTTTCCATTTGGCATCAGGAATTTCATCTTCAATGGAATATTTCCCGGCACTTTCCATTCCCGGTTGCGGAGAACAACCGAGAAATTTATTTTTTCGCCGGGGCGATAGATATCCCTTTCGGCATATACAAACGCATCCAGGCCGCTAGGGTTATTTCGCTTCCCGCTTATCTCGAAACGAGAGGTATTAACTCTTGTATTGTTAAATGGCAGGTAATTAAAATCATCGGCAGTCTTTGCAATGACAAGGGCGGGCTTAAATCCTTCGAAATCTCTTTTTGAATAATTTATCTCGGCAACGCCGTCACTGTTGGTCGCTCCATTTCCTATCAGTTGATTATTGGCTGAATAAACAGATACGTTCACGCCGTCAACTGGCGAGGTATTTTTTATCGAGTTGGCGAATACGAAGATCTTGTCCTGCCCCTCTTTTGCAATCAAACCAAGGTCCGACAAAGAAATATAGCGACTATCTCTTACCCAATAATGTTCCATAGACCGGATCATAACATGATAAATACCCTTGAAATCCGGCAGGCGGTCTTCAAACTGCGAAAGATTCAGCACCCGGGATACGCCACTCTTTGGAAGTGACCTGGCGTCAATCTCCTTTTCATAAATGACATCGCCCATAGTAATATTAGCGCTTTCCTCTTCATAATCACCATCGTAGTCTTCGTAGCTGGCGGACCGGGTTTCCATGTTTGATTCGCGGGGATAATAACTATGTTGTTGTGTCAATAACAAATTATTTTCATAGATCTTGGAAATAACCAGCTTTACCCGGGGCACATTGGTGATCTGAACTTCGATATTCTTTCCGCCCCTTTTCGACAGGTAGACTGCTTTGCTGTTAGTGAAACTGATATTGGCTTCCAGTTCACCGAAAGCCACACTTCCATAATAATCTTCTTTCAACACGCCCCCAATTCTGCCGTGCACGCCTTTGGCAATGGTCAATGAATAACTTTTTTCCAGGTCAAACTTATCACTGCGAATGATAAAGCCGTCGTCAACTGGCTCATAAGTGAAGCTCAATGCAGGTTCAAATTTCATCAAAGACTTAATGTTATCCCCCGCGAGTTGCTGGCTGGTAGTAATATGAACAGTTCCCTCTGTACCGTCATGTTCGGCCTGCAGTCCCTGGATGATCAGAACAGAAGGTGATGGAATCGACAAAGAAGAAGTGATTGCTTCCTCGGTAGGATTGTTCCCATTCTCTGGTTTCAGTCCTTTATCAATACTTACTTTGGTCTCATAGTCTTTATCCTGCATTTTCAGGCTAATGATGCGGATCGAGATCTTATTGTCTGCGGACATCGTAATAAGGTTATAATCGGCTTTTTGTCCATCCACTTCTATGCTCAGCTTTTCTTTCAGGTCGGCCGGGTTGATCCGGTAGTTGAACTGAAGGTCCAGTTGTGGTACGGCAGAGGAACTGCTTTCGGTCACCGGCACCCAAACCACCTGTGAATTATTCAAAGTCAGTTCAGGCGTATGAAAACTGATCCCTTCTGCCCCCTTTACTGAATTGTATTTACTGAAACGTAACAGTGCCTTCTTAATTTCTGCTTTATAAGAAGTAGCAGGAAGCAGCGGCTGGGAAGGCGAGAATACCAATTGGTCCGGGCTTTCCCAGCGGAATTTGCCAGGTATACGGGGTTCAAAAGAAATATAGTCGGTGGAATCCCAGGCATTCAACATCGAATCGCCAACAAGGGATTGATTAAAACGGAAATACAGGTTGCCCAACTGTGGCACTTCGCCTTTTGCGTTGGTAAAATCGAGGGAAACGGCGCTATGTTTATTACAGGCAAACAAAAGAAATGTCCCGATAAGCACCGGGACAGATATAGGTTTGATACGCATATTGGTTGGTTGAAGTATTTGTTGATGAGAAGGTAAAGAAATTTGGTGAACCGGAACACGGAGTTATGCTTTTCCCGCCTGCAGGTATTTTCCAACCTTCGTATTGCTAAACCTCAGCAATGTCAAATGGCAGAAAAACCGGCAAATGTCTGTCGGGTTAAGAGAAGTTATGGGGTCAAAAAAGCTAAGGAGGAATATCTTTCGTTGGCCTTGAGATATCTGATAAGTCCATAAAGACTAAAAAGAATTTGCAAGGAAAGATAATATGTATAAAACAGGCTTTGCAAATTTTACTAGATAAATCTTTGTTAAGGGCAAAAGGATAATACTTTTTATTTCCGGGGTAAGATATTATTTCGGGTCTCTCGGAGTTTTATCATCTTCTTAATCTTTTTCTATATTAATTTCATCTTTGAGAGTTTGGAGTTGAGAGTTCAAAGCTCACCGATTGAGGCTGAGGCTAGGGTTACATGGCGACATGGATCGATTAACAACAGCGACACACTGCGATGAAAATCCGCATCACCAAAAAGGGAATTATCAGATTTTGCAGGCGACTTGGCATTATCATCCTTGTTTTGGTCCTTTTATTCTTTATTTTGAACTGGCTCTTCCCCCTGCCTGATAAAATCGAATACTCAACAATTGTCACGGATAATAAGGGTGAGGTAGTCAATGCATACCTGACAAGCGATCAGAAATGGCGGATGAAAACAGAACTGGACGAAATCTCACCGCTTTTACGTAAGACCATTGTGGCTAAAGAAGACCGGTATTTTTATGCTCACCCCGGGGTAAATCCTTTTGCCGTTACCAGGGCCATGTTAAAAAACATATTCCGGATGAAACGAACTTCCGGCGCCAGCACGATCACAATGCAGGTAGCCCGGGCATTGGAGCCGAGAAAAAGAAATATGATCAGCAAGATCATCGAGATGTTCCGGGCCTTCCAACTGGAATTGAAATACAGCAAGGATGAAATACTGCAGATGTATCTCAACCTCGTGCCCTATGGCGGCAACATCGAAGGAGTAAAATCAGCTTCTCAATTATACTTTCGCAAGAATCCCGACCATTTATCACTGGCTGAGATCACAGCGCTGAGCATTATCCCTAACCGGCCTTCTTCACTTGTGATGGGAAAGAATAATGATAAAATTGTGGAGGAACGGAACCGATGGCTGAAAAAATTCGCTAAGGAAAAACTGTTTACCGAAAAAGAAATCGAGGATGCGCTCGCTGAACCCCTGATCGCATCGAGAGGAACGGTGCCACACTATATTCCCCATCTTTCTTACAAACTGAAGACCTCGCTATCGCGAAGCAGCAATGCTGAACTGGTTAAAACCAATATCGATCTCAACACACAACTAAAGACCGAGAAACTGGTCGAGGATTATACCCGGATACAAAAACTGCGCAATATTAATAATGCAGCGGTGATGATCATCGATAATAGAACACACAGGGTGATCACTTATGTCGGTTCTTCCAGTTTTAAAGATTCGCTCGATGGTGGGCAGGTGAACGGAGCTAACGCCGTCCGCCAGCCGGGAAGCACGCTAAAACCTCTGTTGTATGCCCTCTGTTTTGATGAAGGGCTTTTAACCCCAAAAACGGTTATGACAGATGTAGCCGTCAACTACCAGGGTTATGCTCCCGAAAATTACGACCAGAAATTTAATGGTTATGTCAGTGTTGAATATTCGCTGGAACATTCCCTGAATATACCCGCAGTCAAAAGCTTAAAGATGCTGGGTCATGAGAAACTGGTCAGGAAGCTAATCCAATGCAATTTCAAACAAATTGAAAGAGACCAGCGAAAACTCGGGCTGTCCATGATCCTGGGCGGCTGTGGCACCACGTTGGAAGAGCTTACCGGCCTTTTTTCCACTTTTGCCAGCAATGGAAATTATGTTTCTCCCGCTTACCTTCAAAATGATACGGGGCAAATCGGAAAGAACATTATCAGTCCTGCTGCGAATTTTATGATCAATGAAATCTTATCAAAGGTTGACCGGCCTGATTTCCCGTTGAACTGGAGCTCGACTGAACGGATGCCTAAAATCGCCTGGAAGACGGGTACCAGCTATGGAAAAAGAGATGCCTGGAGCATCGGTTATAACAGGAATTTCACCGTCGGTGTATGGGTAGGTAATTTTTCCGGAGTTGGTGTAGCCGACCTTAGTGGAGCCAATGTTGCTACGCCATTGTTGTTTAAGATATTTAATACGATCGACTATGATAGCGATGAAGAATGGTTCGTCCAGCCAAAAGAANTATGCAGCGAAACGGGATTAGTACCCACTGACCATTGCACCAACCTGACCACCGATTACTTCATTCCCCTGGTATCATCCAATCAAACGTGCAACAACTGGCAGGAGATCATGATCAGTCCCGATGAAAAAATATCCTATTGCAAAAGCTGTGTTCCCGAAAGCGGTTATAAGAAGAAATGGTATAAGATCATGGAACCTGATATGCAAAGCTGGTTTGAGGATAACCGTATCGCTTATGCAAAAATACCTGCCCATAATCCCGACTGCGAACTGATCTTTAAAGGCAATGCTCCTGCTATTACTTTTCCTGTCAACGGAAGTGAATATCTCATCAATAGGAAATCACCCGATCCTTTACAACTGGTTTGCCGGACAGCAAACGATGTAAGCAAGGTATACTGGTATATAAACGATAAATTTTACAAAACCGCTAGCGCAGGAGACAAGCAGTTTTTTGTGCCACAAGAAGGGCCAGAGAAAATTTCATGTACAGATGACAAAGGAAGGAACAGGAATATATTGATCACGGTGAAGTACGTGAACCTGTAATCATCTCTATTTATCTTTTTGCCTGAACTCTCACAACATCCAGTATTGTTTCGCTTTGCATGGTTTTTTTCAGGTGATCGGAAAGCCGCAGAGACAGGGCTACAATCGAAAAGGTGGGATTTACGGCTGCGCCGTTTGGAAAACAGGAAGACCCGGCAACGTAGAGATTATAAATATTGTGTAGCCTTCCATCCGAGTTCACGACCCCTTTTTTCGGATCATCGCTCATACGCGTGGTGCCCATATGATGCCATCCGCCGCTGGTCGTGGAAGGCATAGTGCTATTTGTTTCGTCCAGCAAAATTTCCTCAATCTTTACACGCCCGATACCCGCAATACCCATTTGCCTTCCCAACAAATTGTATAAGGTCCTGGCGCTTTTCTTTTCCAGTGAGGTGAACACCCAGTTTAGGTTGGCCCGGGGCATGCCCAACTCATCTTTTTCGATATCATCCAGTGTAATCCTTGAAAGTGAGTTAGGTGCCTGTTCGAGTCGCATCGTTATTTCGAACGAAGAGTGTTTATTAGAATGCAGCATTTTCGACAGCCTTGATTCCCCGGCATTGGAATATATTTTCTCCATCTTTTTCCGGTTTTCTCTGGGGTCTTCTTCAGTCCAGCTTTTTATGAAAGGCGGGATTTTCCGGGCCAGGTCGAGCGGATCAAAAGAGAGCATGCCATTGAGTATTTTCAGTTCCTGTTGTTTTTGCAATGTTAGAGCCAGTTCTGCCTTGAAGTTCGGAGCGTTCCGCATGTAGAGCTGGAGAGCATCGGGCTCCTTTAACCAGAGTTCGGCAGATTTAATCTCTATGTTTTCCATAAAGTAGCGCCCCACCAGATCATTTTCATTGCCGAGACCAGTCGTAACCTGCTTAGTCGATGACAATAATATTCTCGAATTCTGGATTGCACAGCAGGCGAGCACAAAATATTTTGCCCTTACACGATGTGTTTTGCCTGCATAGTTCCTGATGGTGGCTTCTGTTATTTTCTGGGCATTATCTGAAGTTTCGAGATTAACAACGTTAGCATATGTGAATAACTGAATGTTTTTAGATCGTATGATGTTGTCACGGAATTTTTTACCAAACTTCATTGCTTCGGGGACACAGTAACGCCAGATCTTATTATAGAAAACCTCTTTGTTGAGCGGAAGCGGCGTCAACGACGCATTTTTCCCGATCCAGTGATCGACCTCGAAACTATATTCTCCCAACTCCAGCCGTTTATGCGCACGCTGGTAATAGGGACCCAGTTCTGTTGCAGGAAAAGGCCAGCCGCTTTCACTTATCCAGTCCCTTTTCTCAAATGCAGATGGCTCAAAAATCGAACATAAACCGCCCCAGTGGCCGGTGGTACCACCAAAAAAATGCAGTCGGCTTGATTTTAAGGGATAATAACGCTGACCTGTAGTTTTTCCCCTGAATAATTCCTGTACCCGGTCATCATATTCAAGACCACCTCCTTCCAGCAAGATCACTTTATAAGGAAGATTGTCCCACTCCAGGGCTATGCTTATACCTGCAGCGCCGGCGCCGATAATGCAAATATCACCGTCAATAACGGAGTCATTATCCATATACCTGGCATCCTGGTGCATGACTGATAATTTAGTTTAATGAAAGCAATGCGCATTGGCAGGCTTCTGTTTCAGAAAGTACCCATCCATCAACAACTACTGTTCGCCCATCTATGAAATCGCGCCTGATCTTGTCTTCGATCCAATTTGAAATGCGTATATCATCTGTCTCCTGTGAAGAAAAGCCATTATACCCTTTCAATATTTTTTCCTCGAATGTTCTTTTCTCATCACTGATGACTGGTTTCGCCGATATATAATCCTCCCCGATCTTGCGGATAGTTTGCTCATCGCAAAAACAGGCCAGGGCAGTGGGTCTTAGTAGCGGGTTGCGACAGGTATTTTTCCGGCTATAGTAGTAGAAAGCAGGAAGTGCAAGGACCGCAGTTGCGGCAGCAGCAATACGTATGAATTGAGCTCGTTTCATTCCCAGGTGGACAGCGTTTCACAAGATGTAAAATCTTTGGCTGATTAGAAATCGTAAAAGCCCCACATGGAGCTTTTAATTTGGATTGTGAAGACTGGATGGCTGGTTTTACCGGGGAAAAACAAGATCGGCGCGATTAACCAACCTGTTTTTAATATCTGTCTAATCTGATTTTTAATCCCTTCTAATCTATCTTACTAACATTGCTTGCCCCGCTCTCGTCTTTGCTAATTTCTCCTTTTCCTTTGCACCGGACACTACTGGCACCACTTGCAGTTGCATTGATTTTAACACTGCCGAAAACTTCTGCGGTGCTTGCACCCGACACTTCCACAGTGGTGGTCTCGGACAACAGATCAAAACCTTTGATTTGCGAAGCTCCGCTTCCGTCCAACGAGAGGTCTTTTGTCTGTCCCCGCAATGTTATTTTGCTGGCGCCGCTGACATCTGCTTTCACAACCGGTGCTTTCAATTCCAACTGGCCATTGCTGGCGCCGGTTAACTGGATCTCGATGCCTGATGAACTGGTTAAACTGTTTTCACCTGTAATTGAGGAAGCGCCCGAAACTTCCAGGTATTTAAATTCGGGAGCTGAAACATAGATACTGATCCTGCCGGCCGTTGCATCGAGACTTGTATTGTTGCGCTGCCTGATATGCAGGATACCATTTGACTGGCTGATCTCAATATATTGTTGGAGATTATCATCCACCTCCACCTTTACAGAATAAGCGCTATCCTGTTTTACATACAGGCTAAGGGCGCTACTTACCGACACCCCTGTAAAATTTGAAAAATCCCTGCTTTTGGTAACGACGTTGCCCGTTCCATGAACGCGGTCACCGACAAAATTGCAGGACGAAAAGATAATAAAGCTGAAAAATGCAGCTGAGAGGAGTCTGAACATGTGCGTTGGTTTTGTTGTTACAAATATCAAATGTTTTCCCGATCAGTAAATAAGACGCTCAAAATAATCCTCCGGTTACAGGTCAAAAATCAGCTGGTTAATGGGTAATCAATATTAATAACTTGTTATCGATCAACTCCGCCCTGTTGTTTACCTTCGCAGCATGACAGAAAAAATCCTGATCCTTGATTTTGGCTCGCAATATACACAGCTGATTGCCCGTGCTGTGAGGGAGGCAAATGTCTACTGTGAGATCATTCCTTATCATAAAAGTTTTGAATTCGAACCAGGGTTAAAAGGTATCATTCTTTCTGGGTCTCCTTTTTCTGTAAATGAGGATAAAGCGCCAGATGTCAATATCCAGGAATTCATTAAACAGGTTCCTGTATTGGGTGTTTGCTATGGTGCGCAGCTGACAGCCAAGCGTTTTGGAGGCAGGGTAGAAAAAAGCAACAAACGGGAATATGGCCGTGCCGTCCTGGAAAGAAAAAAAGATGATCTCCTGTTAAAAAATGTTGCCCAGCAAAGCCAGGTATGGATGAGTCATGCTGATACTATTCTCGAGCTACCAAAAGAATTCGAGCTGCTGGCGACCACTGAAAGTATTCCTATTGCAGCATTCAAAAAGAATGGTACGGGACATCCGCTATACGGGGTCCAGTTCCATCCAGAAGTATATCACTCTACCGAGGGCAAAAAGATCCTTCATAATTTCCTGGTTAACATTTGCGGCTGCAATCAGGATTGGACACCCGCTCATTTCATTACCGATACGGTAGCAGGGCTGAAGAAAAAGATCGGCGACCGCAACGTGATCATGGCGTTGAGCGGCGGTGTTGATTCCACCGTTGCTGCTACATTGATCCATAAAGCTGTGGGTGATCAATTGATTGGGATCTTCGTCGACAATGGAGTTCTTCGCAAAAACGAATTCAACGAGGTGCTTTCCACTTATGCTAAACTGGGATTGAATGTTGAAGGAATTGATGCGAGAAAAAGATTTTATTCTGCGCTGGCAGGCAAAACTGATCCAGAAGCAAAAAGAAAAGCTATTGGTAGTTTATTTATAGATGTTTTCCAGGAACATGCCACAAAGATCGAAGGAATCGGCCTGCTTGGCCAGGGTACTATCTATCCTGATGTAATCGAAAGTGTATCGGTGCATGGCCCTTCTGTCACAATCAAATCACATCACAATGTTGGTGGATTGCCAGACCATCTACATCTTGAACTGGTAGAACCTTTGCGCTCTTTGTTTAAAGATGAAGTAAGAAAAGTGGGAAAAGAGCTGGGTATCCCTGACGAGATGATCCAGCGGCATCCGTTCCCCGGACCCGGATTGGCTATCCGTATTTTAGGCGAAATTACCGAGGAAAAAGTGCAGTTGTTGCAACAGGCCGATCATATTTATGTGAAAGCTTTGAAAGATTCCCATCTGTATGCAACTGTATGGCAGGCAGGGGCAATCTTGTTACCGGTAAAAAGCGTTGGCGTGATGGGCGATGAACGGACCTACGAATATACGGTGGCTTTACGGGCTGTAACGAGTGTAGACGGAATGACAGCGGACTGGGCTCATCTTCCTTACGATTTCCTGGCCAACGTTTCCAATGAGATCATTAATAATGTAAAAGGTATAAACCGGGTCGTGTACGATATTAGCAGCAAACCCCCTGCGACGATCGAATGGGAATAAGCAGTGCCGGTTCCCGGGTTAAAAAAATTAAGATGGTAAAAAATTCCTTGATCCTGGTTGTTGTCGTATTCTTTGTATTAATACAAAAATCAAATGCACAGGACAGTACAGCTGTCGCCAGGCATAAGATCGCTATTTTCGCCCCCCTTTATCTTGATTCGGCATTTGGGCCAGCGGAAGAATATAAATATGCAAAGAACGTCTTCCCCAAGTTCATTAATCCGGGGCTCGAATTCTATGAAGGCGCCCAGCTTGCTTTAGATTCCATCGGTAGAGAAGGAAAGCCTTTAGATGTTTTCGTGTATGATACCCGTTCAGCCACGGAAACTATCGAACAGCAACTCAATAAACCGGAATTGAACGACGTGGAAATGATCATTGCACATTGTTCGGGAAATGAAGTTCGCCTCTTTGCCCAAACAGGATTGACCAGGAACATACCAGTTATTAATGTAACGATCCCTAATGACGGGGGCACCTCCAACAATCCTTTTTTTGTACTGCTAAACCCGACACTGAAAACGCAATGTGAAGGCATTTATAAGTACATACAGAAATATCATGCTCTCGATCCCTTGATCGTTTTCCGTAAAAAAGGAATGCTCGAGGACCAGATCAAAAGCTATTTTGACAATTATAGCAAGGCTACCGTGTCTGTTCCGCTAAAAATAAAATATGTCGACCTGCCCGAAAATTTTTCTGCGGCACAATTGGCCCAGCATCTTGACTCCAACCACCTCAGTTTTTGTCTTGCGGCGAGCCTGGATGAGAATTTTGGACGACAACTAGTGACCCAGCTCGCTTCCCTTTACAAAAAATACCCGGTCACTATTATGGGAATGCCGACCTGGGACGGCTTGAGAAATGATTTTGGCAGGGCAGAATTTAAGGGGCCGGAGATCATCTACAGCACGCCTTTTTATAACCCACGCACAGATAAGGTTAGCAATGACATTATCAATCATTTTAACAACACGATGTATGCAAGACCCAGTGATATGGTATTTCGTGGTTATGAAGTGACCTGGAAATTTTCCCGGTTGCTTTTTCAATATGGGAAAGATCTTTCCTCCAACCTGGCGAACAGTAAATACAATGTTTTTATTGACTACAACATACAACCCGAGATAAACAGGCAAACCATGCGGCTCGACTATTTCGAAAACAAAAAATTATATTTCCTCAAATGGCAGGACGGGGCGATTAAATCAGTAAACTGAATCCGGATGTTCAGCTGAAATAAAAAGACCACCCAAAAGGGTGGTCCCTCGCATTGAATCGTGTCCTTATTGTAGCTTTTTATCAGCCCGACTTTTGTTTATCGAATCATGCAAAACTCCTGCATGAAATGAAAAACCGGCAATGCCAGGCGGATTGCGACATCGCCGGTCTATTTTGGTTTCCAGGAATGTCAATTGTAATAATGCGCTTCTCCTATTGAGCCAAATAATCTGCATATGCACTAAATGGCCCGCATAAGATTGCACATATTTCAGGGAAGGGATAAACCATGCCGGCATACTATTGCCATTAGACAATAGCCAAATCAACACATTTCAGGTAAAGCCGGGCAGGAAGAAGCAACATTGGGAAGGGATTGGTGGTCTCGATAGCACTGGTCAGATGAACAACCTTTCGAATATAGAAGTGTTTTATGAATTTACCAACAAGATAAAGGGCCGATCTTTTAATTTGACCAGGATCAACGGTTATAAAACCGCATTATACTGGTACCATTCAAATGATGAGAATATCAATCATCAATATTCCTTGAGTAAAGTTTTAAAAATCGTTTGCGTAATATCGTCGTATCCTTTCATAGAGGTAGGCTTGGTAAAAACAGAGACGTTCCTGCTTTCAGCCAATAACATATCGTTCTCACTGGGGTTTGTACTTAAGAATAATATCGGGATATAAGATAGCGCCAACAGTTTTTGGATCCGGACCAATGCTTCCTGTCCATCCATGCCGGGCATGTTGATGTCAAGGACAATGAGTCCAGGAAGATCATTCGTCTCTATGCTTTTTACCAGGAATTTGATCGCCTCGTCGCCGGACTTTACCGATTTTACCGAAAACGATGTGTTCGCTTTAATAATTGCTTCCCGCAATAATGAACAATCATCATCGTCATCGTCAATGCATAAAATGTATTTGTTGTTTACCATTTTTCAATGAGTATGAATGATTAAATAAGGTTACATAAATGAAGGCTACAACAGGTGCAATGTCCTGCTTCCGGAACAACACAATGATGGCAGAGATGATCCTCCAAAAAAAGCTAAAAGGGCCTGAGGGATTGTCATTACCATGTAACTTTTTTTACCCGGCCTTACTTATTCGATTTGCCAGGTTTTCTTCTCTTCCTGGCATTAAACGGAGCCAGGTTTTATTGCTCACCACATCCCAAAAACCAACCCATTTTAGCAAGTAAGCAGCATACATCCCGGTATAGATAATAATTATGCCAATATCACCCTCAAACTCTGTATCTGATTACTAAAAGAAGCCAAAATCAGAACACCCTAAAAATGAACGTCGTTTTTATGCACATTTCCCAAATATTCGATCTTTTTCAGGTCCTTTTAACTGGCATTTTTCCTGTACCTGCAGACTATGCCAATCGTCATTACCAGTTGCCAGGAAGGTTAATTTTCCTTTCTTATTTGTATAAATTTTTAGGAAGCGATAAACAAGAAGTGTCTGGGGACTCAGCCCGATCTGTGATAGTTTTGCAAGTAGCAGCAGGCGCCTGGAAAAACGATTCATGAATAGTGGATTTGAGAAAATGTTCTCTAAGGCCCGTTTCAATCGCACACGATACTAAAATTACCGAATTAACTAACTCAGCAAGCAAGTGTATTTACTAAAAACCAGGGACACGGTAAATACTGTCAGCAAAGACGGTATAGCCTGAAACAAGCTATTTTATCAATAGCAATTTTTGCTTAAATGACTCTTCGCCGGTATTTACACAGATCGTATACAGGCCGCGTGGCTTGCCAGTAAGATCTTCTATTGCAATCACATTGTTCCCGCGATATACTACGGTGTGCCGCGTTGCCACCAATCTGCCGGCAGCATCAAAGATGTCGATTTTTATTGTTGAATTAGACAATGCAGCGAGCTGCAACTGTACAATATCCCGTGCAGGATTGGGGAAAATAGTGATGTTGTTGTTATGGGTCATTGCAGCCATCGAAAGGCTAATCACATTGCTGTATTTTATTGCGTGGCTTAAGGAAACAAGTACAACGCGATAGTAAACCCGTTGGCCATTGACTTTGCTGATATCTTCGGTAAATGAATAAGAAACCGTTCCTGAAGATGAACCCTGTTTATCTACCTGGCCAACTGTTGTAAAGTTTGTGCCATCCTCACTACGTTGTACGAGGAATTGTTCCACCTGCTGGTTGTTCAATGCTTTCCAGTTAAGCTGGGACCAACCATCTTTGTAAGTCCCGCGCAGATCGGCAAGCTCAGCAGGTAAGACAAAACAACCCGATGAAAGTGTAACCTGGATAGTATCCCTTGCATAAGCTGTACAACCTACCATCAAATATTGAGTGACGATATAGGTACCTGGTTTGTCGATAAATATGGATGGGCCTGTCGGGCTGGAAATAATATTCCCGTTAGGTGTCGTCCATTGATATGTAGAAGTAGATACAGGATTGGTCACATGTATTTCACCGATTGATCCCGAATTACACATAGAAGGAGTCTCAGTAGCAATATCGGCTTTAGGTGCAATGAACATCGCAACGGGTGCCACGAAGTCTTTTAGCTGTGCTGTGAATGAAGCGGACGCTCTTGTTTTGACCAATAATCTCCGGAAAGGCATTCCACAGGGATCACCAGTTATAGAGGTTACAGGATCTAATCCCAACTTAGTCAGGTTTACTGAAAATTCAACATACTGTTTGGCTATATAATTCGTAGCGATCGCATCATTTTGTAAGATGATCGAAAATGGACCGCCCCAGGTATTGTTAGCACACTGAAGACCGGTATAATAAGTTCCGGCTCCTTTGGGTTGTATACTCGCGTAACCATATGTAGCTCCATAGGATGCTCCATCAAACTGCCCGCTCCAGGCAAATGCTACGGGCGAAATGGATAAGGATGCCTGGTTCACCCAGATACGAGCTTCGATAAAGGTCAGGGAAGCACTTTGGTATTCAGCGCTGAAAATGATGTCTCCAGCCTTGATGATATTTCCCGCCGCATCAAATTGCCAGGAAGTATGACCTGCATCTGGTCCATAGCCGGTAAATTTCAAAGTTGACCTGTTATAAGTAAGATCCGTCTGGTACATCTCAAAATCGAAATAGCGGTCACCGGTCGTGTTATCTAATGACATCCCACCCATCATCCACAATGAATCGGTAATATTTGGACCGGCTCTTCTAATGTGCACCATAACATCAAGGATATCATTTTTGTCCGGGATGCCCTGAGATACGGGGGTTGACCAGTCGCCGGGATTATCTCCATTCTTACTGGCGCCAGAAGCAAATACTGTTGAATCATCACCATGAAAATCGCGGACAAATGCAGCATCCAGTAACAGCCGGTTATTAATCACACTGAATACCGGGTATCGCATCATTCGAATAAAGCTTGATCTTCTGAATGGAACATCGGTTGCATAACGAGCCACCCTCGCGGCTGCTCCGGTCGTGTCGATCATAAATTGCCCTGTGCCTATTGAACCCGGTAACATGAACCAGTCGTCGTTGCCAGACTGGACGAAGCCGTTGAAGAAATTGGAACGCATATCTGCGTCCACGCCAAAATTGGCGCGGATCACTGGCGAAGTGATTTGTGTATATCCTTCAAAGATATTAAGCAGTAAAAAAGCCAGGATGGGTACAACTTTCTTCATAGGCACATTTTTTAACGCACAGTTACTGCAGTCACCTGATCAATGACTGACTATCCTTACAGTCGCTACTTCCGAAACTATTGAGCTACCATCATCCATTAACGCAACGATCTTATAGTTAACATAACCCGGGAAAACACTTTCATCTGTATACTTAAATGAACGGCCTGAGCCACCGGGAACAGTTCTGACGTCTTCCCAAAATGCATAAGGGTCCGCAGGGTCTTCATAAGTACGCTTGACGGTAAAGCTGGCTACATTTCCAGTGTTAACTGCCCATGTAGCAGCTACACCTTTTCCCTGCCGGTGAGTTCTTAAAAAAACGAAACTCGCGTCCGCCTGTTTAAGGGCCAGGGCTGTTTTTACAGGCGAAACCTGTATGCTATTAAATGAAGTGGTCGTTAAAAACAAAGTGGCTGAAATGATGAATAATTGTGCTTTCATAGAGTTTGATTTACATAATAAAGCTATTTCATTTGTTAAAACATGGCAAAATAATGCCTCAGTAAAGCTGTCTTTTAAGTATAAAAAAGTACGATTGCGCGACATTTGACCGGAAGAAATACCAGCCATTTCAGTGATTTGTGCAGACTGAAAAATTACGTAGCCGTGGTTCCTACTGAGTTTCACTTAGTAAGGATGGACTGAAATACATACCGCCGAATATCGTTGTAAAGCACCAAGAACCAAGATCCAAGAATCAAATAAATTAAAAATTCAAATATTCAAAAAAGGGGCATGCAATCTAAACGTTTTGATTTTTGATTTGGATCTTTTGTCCCGCCCATTGGCGGACTGGAGCGTGGTTCCTGGAATTTGCTAATTCAATTGCCTCGTTTTTTATTTTATGTTTGTAAAATGTTGAGGGAAACGAAGGGATACAAAGTGGTGACGGAATGGCTTGCACAAAAAGGATTTCAACCTTTTTTATTCCAGGAAGAAACATGGCAGCACATCCTTGACCGTAAAAGCGGGCTGGTGAACGCACCAACCGGTTGTGGTAAAACATTCTCCGTTTTTTTAGGGGCCATCATCAAATACATCAACGAACATCCTGGCGATAAACATCCACCAAAGCAAGGTTTAAAACTTTTATGGATCACTCCGCTTCGTGCATTGGCCAAGGACATAGGCAGAGCAATGGAAGAAGTGATCGGCGAATTGCAGCTCAACTGGAAAATTGGGATACGTAATGGAGACACTCCACTTGCCGAAAGGGAGCGGCAAAAAAGGCAGATGCCAGAAGTATTGATCATTACTCCCGAAAGCCTGCACTTGTTGATCGCTCAAAAAGGACATGAAAACATCTTTCGTTCACTACAAATAATAGCCGTAGATGAATGGCATGAGTTGCTGGGAAGTAAGCGTGGAGTTCAAGTCGAGCTTGCGATTAGTAGAATAGCGGGGAGTTTGCAGTCGATAGTCAATAGTTCAGAGCCGATAGTTGATAGTCAGGCCTCACGACCAACGACTAACGATTCAGGACTGAGCATCTGGGGAATTAGTGCTACGATCGGCAACCTGGATGAAGCCAAACAGGTACTGATGTCGCCTTTGAAGAACGAAGGAGTGATCGTACGGTCCAATATGGATAAACGCATCGATATAGAATCCATTTTTCCAGACGAGATTGAAAAATATCCATGGGCAGGTCACCTGGGTATTAAATTGGCCGGTAAACTTATACCGGTCATTCAACAAAGCAGGACCACCCTTATTTTTATAAACACACGGGGAATGAGTGAAACCTGGTACCAGACCCTGTTGAATATTTGTCCTGATCTCGCTGGGTCCATTGCATTACACCATGGTTCTATTGATATGGAACTACGCACCTGGGTGGAAGAGAATTTACATTCAGGTAAACTGAAGGCTGTGGTATGTACAGCAAGCCTGGATCTCGGGGTTGATTTTCGGCCTGTTGAAACTGTGGTCCAGGTAGGATCACCTAAAGGCGTGGCCCGGTTTTTACAAAGAGCAGGACGTAGCGGTCATAGTCCCGACGCGATAAGTAAGATTTACTTTTTACCCACCCATTCCCTGGAACTGGCCGAAGCGGCTGCCCTTAAAAAAGCGATCAGCCAAAAAATAATAGAAAGCCGGCCACCCATGCTGCTCTGCTATGATGTACTGATACAATATTTAAATACACTGGCTGTATCCGATGGATTTTTACCGGGACAGATTTTTAAAGAAATAAAAGATACCTATTGTTATAAACATATTTCGAAGGATGAATGGGAACAATTGCTGCATTTTATCTCAGCAGGGGGAAAGGCTCTTACCCAGTACGATGATTATAAAAAAACAGAAATTGAAGATGGAGTGTATAAAATAAAAAGCCGGCGCCTGGCTATGCGTCATCGTCTCCATATCGGCACCATTGTGAGCGAAGCAATGATGAAAGTAAGATTTCTACAGGGTGGTTACGTCGGCGTTATAGAAGAATGGTTTATCTCCAGGTTGCAGCCCGGCGATGTCTTCACCCTTGCGGGAAGAAATCTTGAGTTTATTATGATCAAAGACCTTACTGCCTATGTCAGGAAAAGTAATTCAAAAAAATCTATTGTGCCGAGCTGGCAGGGAGGAAGAATGCCGTTGAGCGCCAACCTGGGTAGGGTGTTAAGAGAAACACTGGACCGTAAATCGGAAACACGACGGGGCAAAACCGGTATAAGTGAAGAAGAAATAGAACTGCAGGTATTGGAACCACTGTTTGAGCTGCAGGAAAAACTATCACATGTGCCCAAAAGAAATGAATTGTTGATCGAACACATTGAGACGGATGATGGCTTTCATTTGTTTGTTTATCCTTTTGAAGGAAGACTGGTGCATGAAGCAATGGCCGCTATACTGGCCTGGCGTATCAGCCGTATCAGGCCGATTACTTTTTCCTTTGCCATGAATGACTATGGCTTTGAATTGTTAAGCGATCAGCCCATTCCCGTTGACGATACGAATGTCTATGAACTCTTTTCGCCGGATAATTTGCTGGCCGACATACAACGCAGCGTCAACTCCACAGAAATGGCGAGGCGAAAATTCCGCGATGTGGCAGTGATCGGCGGGCTGATCTTCCAGGGTTACCCCGGTGAACAAAAAAAAGCCAGGCATCTCCAGGCTTCAGCTTCACTTCTTTTTAATGTATTCAGCGAATATGAGCCCGATAATCTATTGCTCCGCCAGGCTTACCAGGAGGTATTCGACCAACAAATGGAAGAAGCCCGGTTGAGAGACATGCTTGAAAGGATCCAGCGATCCGAAATAATCATCACGTTTCCACAAAGGCTTACACCTTTTTGTTTTCCTGTAAAGGTCGATAGCATGCGGGAGGATCTTTCTTCAGAAAAACTGGAAGACCGCGTACGAAGGATGCAACAGCAGCTGGAACGATAAGCTCCGTCATACTAATACCGGTGATTGCGCCCCGTATTAATTTCTCAGACTTACCTGGCTAGGAAAAAGATATTTTGAATCAGTTTTTGATTGCACAAGCGGTCATTACATTTATTTTTGCAGCCCTATGAGCATGTATGTGTCACATATGATCGGAACTCAACATTTGATCATGAGCGCGGAGAGAACCTTATTCTGGGAAAATGAATCCACCCTGATCGTAGCCGATCTTCATGTTGGTAAGACCGGTCATTTTCGAAAGGAAGGAATAGGAGTACCACAACAGATTTTTAAGGACGACCTTCACAGGCTGTTGTCACAAATACTTTTTTTTAAAGCTGAACGGCTGATCATTGTTGGCGATCTTACACATAGCGTCGAAAACAAGGAAATGGGCCTGTTCCGCCGGTGGCGAAAAGATTTTCCTTCGCTTTATGTGCACCTCGTGAAAGGAAACCACGACATCCTTGATGACAAATGGTACAGGGAGACAGAGATCACGGTCAATGCAGGACAATACCTGGAAAAGAGTTTTTTGTTTATCCACGACATTCTTGAACCAGGCCTGAAAGCAACAAAAGGCCAATACATATTTTCAGGTCATCTTCATCCTGGCATAAGCATTCGTGGCCGTGGTCGCCAGGCACTTCATTTTCCCTGTTTTTATTTTGCAAACAATCATTGCGTGCTTCCTGCGTTCAGCCGGTTTACCGGAACTTACCAGGTAGATCCTAAAGAAAATGAAAAGGCATTCGCTATTATTGAAAAAGAGATAGTGCTGATGTGAAAGGAAGAGCGAGAAACAGAGCGAACAGCGATGCTCACTACGATGTTTTCGCTCTCGCTCCCATTCTGTTTCTCTTTCTCGCTAGCGGTTCTTTCTTCTCAATTGCTCATAATCGAGAAAATAAATGAAGCGGAGAGTGACCTCGTGACCGTGGTCAAGGGAGAATGTCCGGGTAAAATTGTCAATATAATTTTTAAGCAACGCAGTATTTAGTCCTTCATCATCGCCAAGTGCATTCTTGTATCCGAGTATCAGGCGGCTTCCGAGCCGGAAATCCCAGGTGAAGAAAGCATCAGCATTGAAAATATTGATATTCTCATCGTGCCCGGGCATAAAAGGACGCATAACCGGGTATCCCTTATTGTCTACATTGGCAAACCCATTAAAGATCACATTGCTCCAGTAATGTCTTACACGGACAGTCAGGTTAATTCTCGGTGTGAAATTATAGATGCCTGAAAATATCGAGGTGACATCCTTGAAATTGGCAAAGCCAATGACTGGCTGACCATTGGGTTCGGTACCTGAATTAATGATATAGTTTGTTTCACCCTCATGCCTGTGGGACAGTTCCATAGTGAGTTTATTACTGAACCGGTAGCGTATCCCACCTTCTGCAACATGATATTTTTTCCCGGGCGTATTAAAGAAATTAGAAAGCAAGAGGTTATAGTTAAACAACAATTTCCTGCGATTGTCGGTATTCCCGATGATATTGATGAACCCGTAAGCTGGTCGCCGGGCATAGGCAGAAAAAGAGTTGCCAAGCACAAAATAATCATGCTGGTCCGGCAGGTAACTGAGGTTGACCGAAGTAACCCAGAAGTTTTTAAATGTCCACATACCCATTGCCTCCAGTGTAAAATCAACAAATGCGCTCGGCTTATACAACTGCCGGTAGGTGGCCTTTAGCGAATAGGTGTAATTGAGAAAATTATTTGTTGGTGTGTACTGGTTATAACTGATCGCGCCTGTGCTGATGACCTGGTTTGCTGCCGATAAATAACCAAGATCATTGGGATCGTAATACCTGGATAGAATAACATTCTGAAGATAATACTGAAACCTGCCGCTAACTTTTCCTGCTCTTAAAGAAGTATTGTATCCATTTGAAGAACTGGGGTTGATTATTTGGCTGTAGTGTCCAAATCCACGAATATTAAATATATTCTTCCTGTCATAAAAACTAAAATCGAGGCCACTCACATTGGCATCACGCCCCTCCCCGTTCCTGATCACATTTGTATTGGTAAAAGTAATATACGATCGGCCTCTTAACGCCTGGTCGAGTACTATGATGTTATAGTTGGCCAGCAACTCGGTTTGAAACTTTTCTTTCTCGCCGGTCGTTTTATCTTTCAGTGTCGCATACATTGGCGCCGTTATCGCGTTAAAAACACCAATGCCCAATTTCTTTTTTGTGCGACCGGAGAATTTTAATCCATTATACAAGGTTGTCTTAGCCGGGTTCCTTACTACTTCGATGTTGGGGTTGTTGTCGGCTGTATCTGCCGCATAAAACCCGGACGGAACAGCCCCAATCCTCCGGGAATAAAATAAACCGCCTTTGTTGAATATCTCTGTTCCTTCAGTAAAAAAGGGGCGGTATTCATCAAACTTCACTTCGTACGGAGTAAGATTGTTTACAAGATTGTCTGAAACAACCTGCCCGAAATCAGGAATGAGTGTTGCATCCAGGGTAAAACTTTCGTTGATTCCATATTTGACATCCAGTCCGCCGCTACGTAACCAGGTGGTTTTATACTCTCCATTTTCCGGTGTAGATCTTATCCCTGTTGATACATACGGTGAAAAATTAAGTCGTAGAGGAGGTCGTATTTCTTTGAGGTTAGCTAATTCGCCAAACTGGTTGACAAATCCATTGACATTCGGGTTTACCGGGTTCCAGAAGCTTACTTCGTTATTCCTTCTTACAGAACGAAGGAGTTGCAAGCCCCAGGTCTGTATATCTTTTTTGGCAAAGCGTAATGAGAGATAAGGTATTTTCATTTCGACTATCCAGCCGTCCGGGGTTATCGTTACCTGGCTTTCCCAAACAGCATCCCAGGTCTTATCTCCATATTCTCCCGGCATCAGAGCGAGGTTAGGCGCTAACCGGGCATCGGTTTGTACGTTTGAACTGGTGACAAGGAACTGGAAGCCATTTTGGTCATCATTGTAGGTATCAAAAAAAACGGAAAAATAGTCCAGGTCTTTCATCTGTTCTTCATCTCTTGCCGTGATCTGTTTCCGGATAAGAGCCGGATCATCATACATATGGGCGCCGATATATATGGCTGCGTTATCGTATACGATCCTGACCTCTGTTTTTTGAGAAGCAGGAGAACCATAGTTAGGGAAATTCTGAATAAAGCCGGTTGCCGGTTCCACCTGTTGCCATGCGAGGTCATCTAGCGATCCATCGATAATCGGGGGATGGCTAACCTTATTGGCTTGCAACGTTTTAGCTTGGGAAAATAGCAATTCACAAACCAGCAGCATCGGGAGAAAACTAATGAGCCTTCGCAACAGTATGCATTTGAGCAAAACAAATATATTAAGACTGCTCTGAAGGCCGGAACGATGCCCCGGAATTTCTTTTCCACGGAAATTAAGTCTAATTCATCCGTTTTTTAAGGGAAACCACTTGTTCCTGGAGGTTTGTTACCATGTCGGCGAGTTGGTTCATATTCCAGCGTTGCTGGGTATTCATTTTGGAAATAACCACCTGGGCCTGCCATAATTCAAGGACTTCATCGGCGTTAACGGCGTAAGGATGAAAAACGGGATTGTCACTCACCAGTGTGAGTTTATTTTTTGTACGGCCATTTTTTTGAACGCGTTTATAAACAATACCTTCATTTCGCGAAATGACGATACAGGCCGTATTATTTTTTACATCGTCGATGTTTTCAACTTTTTCACCTACAATTACCGAACCACTGGGCGTCGGTAGCATTGAATCGCCAACGATCTCGAATGCACGATAGTTTCCGCCCGTCAACATAGGTAAAGTAAATGTGTTCAATTCATCAACAAATTCGGGATCTGCATAGCCAGCCAGGTAACCGGCTGCTGCTTTTATCGGGACAAAAGGAATATCGGTGCGACCACCCGCTAATTTCATCGCGCGGCGCTTCGCGAGATAATTACTTTTATTATCACTTACATCTTTACGGAGTAAATCATCCAGGGTAAGTTTGAAAATGTCACACACAGTCTCCAGCACATCGATACGCGGCTCGGCCCGTTCTTCTTCATAAGCTCCGAGGAGCGAACGTTTGATACGAAGTTTCTGCGCAAATTCTTCCTGGGTCCAGCCCCGGAGTTTTCTCAGGTATTTAAGATTTTTATTAGCCTGTGCCATAAACTAATTTATTTAGCATGCAAAGTACTAACTAATTTGACAAATGCAAAATTTTTGGCAGCGCCGCAATTTAACGAAACAATGTTGCCACGGATAAAGTGCCAGGTATCCGGTGAATTGATTAGAAGCTGACACCTATATCTGAGACCCTACAACAGACAACTGACAGTTGACGCCTGAAATAAACCATTCGTGTGTATCTGTGGCCAAATTCCTGTTTTGGCCTTTCCCTTTTGATATTATGGCCTTGATGTCTAAAAAAAAAGTATCACTTTTGCGCAGCATATGGCAAAAGCAAAAAAGAAAACCTCGAAAAGCCCAAAAAAACCAACCGAGGTTAAAATCAGCGCTAAGACTGAGCAGCCGGTGATCCTGATCACCAATGATGACGGGATAACGGCGCCAGGCATCATGAACCTTGTGGAAGCGGTA
>VBAT01000010.1:154358-210674 GCA_005884665.1 Bacteroidota bacterium | reverse complement strand
TCACCATCGGTCAGCCGCTTCGCCTGCATAAAGTTCATGCCTTCGGAGATATCGAATCTTATGCATGCACAGGTACGCCGGTTGATTGCGTAAAGCTGGCGGTCGACAAAGTCCTTCACCGCAAACCCGATCTTTGCCTCAGTGGAATCAATCATGGGGCGAACCATAGCATCAACGTTATTTATTCCGGCACCATGTCAGCCGCGGTAGAAGCCGCCATTGAAAGCATTCCCTCCGCCGGATTTTCCCTGCTTGACTATAATATTGAAGCCGATTTTACAGGCGCCAGGAAATATGCAAGAATGGTAGTCGAAAAAATGCTGTCAACAAAACTGGACAAGCATACCGTGTTCAATGTAAATATTCCATCTGTGCCGGAAGAGCTGCTGAATGGTATTATGGTGTGCAAACAGGCTTATGCCAAGTACGAGGAGGATTTTGTGGAAAGAGTCGATCCGAATGGCCGTAAATACTACTGGCTCACCGGTGAATTCGTAAATTTTGATAAAGGGACCGTTGTGCCAGTACAATTTGACCTGACGAATTACGTTCTTATGAACCGACTGAAAAAATTATGGGAATCATGATATTTAAAAAGGATAATCTTAAATTAGGATTGGTACTCGGACTGATCGGACCGATGGTGGGCCTGCTTGTGGTTTATTTTATCAAGTATTCGACCTTTTCGTTTGGCGAATTCTTATCTACTTTTTTTAACGACCGCGGGCTGATCACCTCTATCGGCTCTCTTTCGTTGCTGGCTAACGTAGTACTGTTTACCATTTATGTAAATACACATAGAGACACTACTGCCAAGGGAATATTCATTCTTACTCTGATTTACGGGATCGGCATCCTCATCCTGAAGGTGTGGCTTTGATGCTATCAATTATTTCTTTAAGCACAAGTTGTATTTTGCAGTATAAATGTTCCTTCCGGAAAGGCAAGAATGAAATACTACATCATAGCGGGAGAGGCTTCCGGCGATCTGCATGGCAGTAATCTTATTAAAGAATTAAAAAAGCTTGACCCCGGCGCTGTTATTCGCTGCTGGGGCGGCGATAAAATGCAACAAGCGGGTGGTGAACTGGTGAAACATTACCGCGATCTCGCTTTTATGGGTTTTACGGAAGTGTTGATGAACCTCCGGACCATTTTCAAAAATCTCAAATTCTGCAAACAGGATATTCTCGAGTTCAAACCCGACACACTGGTACTTATCGATTACCCTGGCTTCAACCTGCGAATTGCGAAATGGGCAAAGGAACAAGGATTAAAAGTCATTTTTTACATCAGCCCACAGGTCTGGGCCTGGAAGGAAAATCGTGTAAAAATGATGAAACGATGCATTGACAAAATGCTGGTGATCCTTCCTTTCGAGAAAGATTATTTTAAAAATAAATGGAACTGGGAAGTGGAATATGTGGGGCACCCGCTGGTAGAAGTGATTGAGAAAGAAAAACAGAGCGAGAGCGGGGCAAGCGGCCGGCCGATTGTTGCTCTGCTGCCTGGAAGTAGGAAGCAGGAAATCCTGAAGAAACTGCCGATCATGCTACAGATAACTCCTTCTTTCGAGGGCATACATTTCATAGTAGCCAAAGCCCCTGCCATTGAACTTTCTTTTTATAGCGAATTGCTGAAATCTTATCCGAATGTCTCAGTGACGGACCGTACTTATGGCATACTTAAAACTGCCAAAGCTGCGCTTGTAACTTCAGGTACCGCTACGCTCGAGACTGCGTTGTTTGCCGTGCCGGAAGTTGTATGTTATAAAGGGTCGGCCATTTCTTACCAGATCGCAAAACGGGTGATCCGCGTAAAATATATTTCGCTGGTAAACCTGATCATGGACAAACTTGTAGTGAAGGAGTTGATACAGGATGAGCTTACACCTCTTAATTTGACGAGGGAGCTTAATGAAATCCTCTTTGATCCCGAGCGGAGAAAACAAATTGGAATGGATTATGCCACATTAAAGCAATTGCTGGCCCAGGGTGGCAATGCTTCAGCCAACGCTGCCCGGTCGATCACCCGCTTTCTTAACGAAGAAGTTTAATAGCTAAAATAATCAGGCAAAGAATGAAGATCAACAGGCTGATACGGTTAATGCCATGCATGTACCCGATCCATTTGCTTTTCGGACGATTGGGATCTTTCTTTTTAATGTAGAGATACTCGGCGATTTGACTCCAGACTCCCATGAATGTTCATTTAAGTCAAAGGTGAAAAGTGACACGTGAGAAATGGCATCCCAAATTTACGAATAGTACCCATATAAAAGAGAGAAGCCCTGGAAGAATCCCGGGCCGTTCACATAAGAAACCCAAACTACTGCTATATGAGAGAGACTTTTAAGACTGGATAGGGAGAACGCCGATCATAACAGATCTTAATAATCTTAAAAATCCGCGTTCAAAATTTCATTTCATGGGACGGAACACTGCCTAAAACTGGATTAAGATTTATGGTTAATGTTTCCGATTACCACACAAAGAAACGAACTCTATCTTCCGAAACCATAGACCGTTTAGTGAACGGAAGTTTTTTTTTAATGAAATGCTTTTTTCCCGGAATGAGCTGTTAGCGCCAACGATCTGGATCAGTTTTAGGGCTAATATCCTCCAGACAGATTTATCAGGATGGCGCTTATTAAATCGGATAATAGTGTTAATTTGACACGCATTCGTTCGCCCCGGTACTAGTGCCCAAATACCGGGCGAGCTTTTAGTTTTTTTGCTTAAAGATGATCTACCCGAATGAGCAAGTATCAACACATACAGGAAGAGGCTTATGAAGCCAATATTCAATTACCGAAACTGGGATTGGTCCTGTTTACTTTTGGGAACGTAAGCGCAGCAGACCGCGACCTGGCCGTATTTGCCATCAAGCCCAGTGGTGTTCCGTATGAAAAACTGACTCCCGCGAAAATGGTTATTGTAGATTTTGAAGGTAATACGGTAAAAGGAAAACTGCGTCCTTCTTCCGATACCAGGACGCATGCTGTTTTATATAAACACTGGCCGAAGATCGGCGGCATTTGTCATACACATTCTGTTTATGCTACTGCCTGGGCCCAATCGCTGAGAGATATCCCGATCTTTGGAACGACACATGCTGATCATAATACCGTGGATATCCCTTGCGCCCCACCGATGGATGATAAAATGATAGAAGGCGATTACGAATATGAGACCGGTTTCCAGGTTATGAATTGTCTACTGAACAAAAAACTCAGTTACGAAGAAGTTGAGATGATCCTGGTTGGCAACCACGCCCCGTTTACCTGGGGAAAGAATGCTGAAAAAGCTGTATATAACAGTGGAGTGCTCGAAAGTATTGCCAGGATGGCCTGCCTGACAGAACAGATCAATCCCAGTGCTGCCCGGTTGAAAGATTCTTTGATAAAGAAACACTATGAACGTAAACATGGACCGGATGCTTATTATGGCCAATAGAAGAATAAAGAGGGTGAAAAAACAGAGCCTGCCTACCGGCACGCAGGCGGGAGCGAAGGAAAATCAAAAGCATGGGAATCATCTGAGAATTTTTTATGCCGTGTTGTTCCTTTCAAGGTTGCAATTCTGTTTTCAATCGTCAATTAAAATAAAGTATTCAAATGAAAAAAATTCAATGGTTACTTGTTAGTTTCGCGCTGTTCAATGCTGCCTGTAACAACAACACGACAGAAAACAAAACCGAAACAAAAGAAGCAGAATCAAGCGACATGAAAGCAGGGATAACAGAAAAGCCTTTTGGCACATTTGAACAAAAGCCTGTTACCGAATACACCATTACCAATGCCCACGGCATGCAGGTAAGCGTCATTAATTATGGTGGTGCAGTTACACAACTCATAACTCCTGACAAAGACGGAAAGATGGGCGATGTGGTTACCGGTTTTGAATCTTTAGATGGTTTTACCCAAAAAGGCGTTCCCTATTTCGGCGCATTGATCGGCCGTTATGGAAATCGAATTGCCAATGCAAAATTTACATTGGACGGAAAAACCTATACCCTTGCCGCCAATGATCACGGGAATACGCTCCACGGCGGCAATAAAGGATTTGATAAAGTTTACTGGGACATTGCCAAATCCGGTGATAGCAGCCTTCAGTTAACTTATGATAGCAAAGATGGCGAAGAGGGATATCCTGGTAACCTGAAGGTACAGGTAGTCTATACGCTTACTGCAGACAACGCATTGAAGATTGACTATACAGCCAATACGGATAAAGCAACACCGGTCAACCTTACCAATCACTGTTATTTTAATTTATCTGCAGGCAAAGACTCAACCATTCTTAATCATGAGTTGATGCTGAATGCCGATAAATTCACCCCGGTCAACGATGCACTTATTCCCACCGGGAAGATAGAACCCGTAAAGGGAGGGCCAATGGATTTCGCCTCGTCCAAAGTAATAGGAAAAGATATCGCGGCCGTAAAGGGCGGTTATGATCATAACTGGGTATTGAACAGGACTGGTTCAGGACTGGAAAAAGTTGCCGAATTGCATGATCCCGCCAGTGGAAGACAGATGGAAGTATGGACTACCGAACCCGGCATTCAATTCTATTCCGGTAATTTCCTGGATGGAACATTGACCAACACAAAAGGCGGCCAGAAATATGTGAAGCATGGGGCGCTTTGCCTGGAAACACAGCATTTTCCCGATAGCCCAAATCAACCATCATTTCCCAGCACCATTTTAAAACCGGGGGAAACATACAAACAAACGACCCTGTATAAATTTTCCACCCGGTAGTCAATAGTAGGTAATGATTGGGCAATCACCAACAACCGGGATTTATAAACAAAAATAAATTGCAGGCAGGTTGGCGTATCTTCCTGTGACAATAACAAAAGGATCAATCCCTGAAACATGAAAAATTTGAAAGAGCTGGAAGTTTGGTTTGCGACCGGCAGCCAGCATTTGTATGGTGAAGAGACATTAAAACAGGTAGCTGCTCATTCCCGGGAGATAGTCGGATTTTTGGATGAGCAGGAAACAATACCTGTCAAAATAGTTTTCAAACCCGTTTTAAAATCGGCGGAGGAAATATTTGCTATCTGCCAGGATGCGAACAATACAAAAAATTGCATCGGCCTCATTGCCTGGATGCATACCTTCTCCCCTGCCAAAATGTGGATCGGTGGATTGAAGATCCTGCACAAGCCCCTGATGCATTTGCATACGCAGTTCAACCGCGACATTCCCTGGAAAGAAATTGACATGGATTTCATGAACCTGAACCAATCTGCCCATGGGGACAGGGAATTTGGTTTCATCATGACAAGGATGCGGCTCGAACGAAAAGTGGTGGTAGGTCACTGGCAAAATGAAAAAGTGATCCAGCAAACTGCAATATGGACCCGCGCAGCTGCTGCATGGAGCGACTGGCAGCAGGGAAAATTTGTACGCTTTGGTGACAATATGCGGTATGTAGCGGTGACGGAAGGTGACAAAGTAGAAGCAGAAATAAAATTTGGTTATTCTGTCAATACCCATGGCGTGGGCGATCTCGTAAAAGTGATCAATGAAACCAGTGATAAGGACATTGATAAACTTGTGAAAGAGTATGAAGAAAGTTATAACGTGGCCAGTTCGCTTCGTAAAGGGAATGATAAACACTCATCGTTACGAGAAGCGGCGAAGATCGAAATCGGTTTACGGAATTTTTTAAACCAGGGAAACTTTAAAGGTTTTACGGACACCTTTGAAGACCTGCATGGATTGGTACAACTGCCGGGTCTTGCTGTGCAACGATTGATGAACGAAGGATATGGATTTGGCGCAGAAGGTGACTGGAAAACCTGTGCCCTTGTAAGGGCAATGAAAGTGATGGGAAGCGGTTTGGCCGGCGGTAACTCATTCATGGAGGATTATACGTATCATTTTGAAGCCAGTAATCAAATGGTGCTTGGATCGCATATGCTGGAAATATGCCCGAGTATTGCTGTTGATAAACCATCCTGCGAGATACACCCGCTGGGAATTGGTGGCAAAGCGGATCCTGTTCGCCTTGTTTTTGGTGTTACGGGCGGAGCTGCTCTCAATGCGTCTATGATCGATATGGGTAACCGTTTCCGCCTGCTGGTTAATGAAGTGACAGCAGTATCGCCGAAATATGATTTACCAAAGCTTCCGGTAGCACGTGTATTGTGGAAGCCACACCCCAATATGTATGACGGTCTCGCTGCCTGGATCTATGCCGGTGGTGCGCATCATACATGTTACAGCCAAAACCTTACCTCCGAATATTTACAGGATTTTGCAGCGATGGCAGATATCGAATGTGTAATGATCGATAAATATACCGAGCTGGATAAATTCAGGAACGAACTGAAGTGGAGCGAAGTGTATTACCGGAACCGCTAGGGAGTTTTTGCAAACCAACATACCAACCAACGATTGACCCGTCATGAACAATCAACTTGCTCTTAAAGACTACATTATTTTCCTCATTTATTTTGTTATCGTCGCTGCCTACGGTTATTGGATCTACCGGAGAAGAAAAAGCAGGGAGCACGATGCCAAGGGATTTTTCCTGGCAGAAGGTTCGCTTACCTGGTGGGCTATCGGCGCATCGCTGATCGCATCCAATATTTCGGCGGAGCAGTTTATTGGAATGAGCGGATCAGGTTTTAAAATGGGACTGGCCATCGCCAGCTATGAATGGATGGCTGCTTTAACATTGATTATCGTTGCCGTATTCTTCATGCCCATTTACCTGAAGAACAAAATATATACGATGCCCCAGTTCCTGAATCAACGTTACAATTCTACTGTGGCGATGATCATGGCTGTATTCTGGCTTTTGCTGTATGTTGTGGTCAACCTCATGTCTATTTTATACCTCGGTGCTATCGCCATCAGTGGTATTTCGGGTGCAAATATCTATTTCTGTATCATCATGCTTGCATTTTTTGCGATACTCATTACCCTGGGCGGCATGAAGGTTATTGGCTATACCGATGTGATACAGGTTTTCTTTTTAGTGCTTGGTGGATTGGCGGCAACTTATATCGCTTTAAACCTGATAGCGGAAAAGAGCGGGCAAACGGGGATCTGGAATGGCTTTACGTTACTCCGGAGCCAGGCCAGTGATCATTTCCACATGATATTTTCCAAAGACAATCCCAACTATATGGATTTGCCGGGCATTAGTGTATTGATCGGTGGAATGTGGATTGCCAATCTCAGTTATTGGGGCTGTAATCAATATATCACGCAACGTGCATTGGGCGCCAACCTGCCTACAGCCCGAAACGGGTTGTTATTTGCTGCGTTCCTGAAAATATTGATGCCTGTTATCGTTGTATTGCCAGGTATTGCGGCTTTTGTGCTTCATAAAGGAGGTATGTTCCAGACGGAGATGCTGGATTCACAGGGAGTCACCGATGTCAATAAAGCATATCCATCATTATTAAATCTTTTGCCTGCAGGGTTAAAAGGATTGGCTTTTGCGGCATTGACCGCCGCGATAGTTGCCTCGCTGGCTGGTAAGGCTAACAGTATTTCGACGATTTTTACCCTGGACATTTATAAAAAGGCCATCAACAAGGAAGCGAGTGAACAGCGATTGGTTTCACTAGGCCGTATCACTGTTGTTGTTGCAATGGTGCTTGCCATCCTGCTTGCATTGCTGTTGGGTGAAAGCCTGATGGGTGAAGGCAAACAAGGCTTTCAATATATCCAGGAGTATACGGGTTTTGTTTCACCAGGCATTTTTGCGATGTTCTTCCTTGGTTTCTTTTGGAAAAAAACAACTTCGAACGCAGCTTTATTCGCGACCATCGGCGGATTCATATTTTCGGTATTTTTTAAATTCCTTCCAGGCATGGTTGACTTATCGGGCCTGGCCTCGTCCGGTTTTTCAAAAGACAACGGCAGGGGGGTCTACGAAATTCCATTCCTCGACAGGATGACCTTTGTTTTTATCCTATGCATTCTTGGAATGTATATCATCAGCAAATGGGAAACCCGTAAAGGTCTGCATCCGCACGGACTGGAAGTGGATAAAAAAATGTTCAAACCGTCTCCTGCTTTCTTAGCCTGGTCAATTATAGTCTGTGGCATTCTTGCGGCATTATACACGATTTTCTGGTAAATGATCTTTAACTAATATGAGCAAAGCCAATAAATATCTTTTACCATTCATACTGGTAACAAGCCTTTTTTTCTTCTGGGGCTTTATCAATAATCTCAACCCCATACTTATACCACATTTACGAAGGGCATTTAGATTGACCACTGTTCAGGCATCGTTGGTTGACTTCGCCGTTTATTTCGGTTACTTCCTGATGGCGATTCCTGCAGGGATCATCATGAAAAAATATGGTTATAAAACCGGTATCCTAATCGGGCTTTCTTTTTTTGCGGTGGGTTGCTTTTTGTTTGTACCGGCGGCCAATACAATGCAGTATGTTTTTTTTCTTGGCGCCTTGTTTATCGTTGCCTGTGGTCTTGCTATACTTGAAACGGCAGCCAATCCTTATGCTACTATTCTCGGCTCTCCCGAAACTTCAACACAAAGATTGAATTTCGCACAATCATTCAATGGACTTGCGGCGTTTCTTGCACCGCTTGCCGGCCGTAAATTCATTCTTTCTCAAAAACCATTGGAAGATGAAGCATTAAACGCATTGAGTGCCCATGACCGTGCCGCTTATTTATTATCGGAAACATCAAAGGTGAAACCTCCCTATCTTATTCTTGGAATAGTGATATTGCTTGTAGCTGCGATATTCTTTTTTACAAAATTGCCCGATAAGAAAGACGATGAGAAAACCAGTGCAGCAGGATTTCTTCATGCTTTCAGACACAAACATCTTACCTGGGCAGTGATAGCACAGTTTTTTTATGTAGGAGCGCAGGTGTGTATATTAAGCTTTCTGGTCTTATATGCAACGAAGGCAGCTCACATTACTGAAACAGAAGCTGCCTATTATTCCAGCGCGGCGGGTCTTGCTTTTATGATCGGAAGATTTGTAGGAACATTTTTTATGCGATTTATCCAGCCACAACGCCTGCTTGCTATATATGCCGTATGCTGCATCCTATTGTCATTTGTAACGATTTTTGGTTCGGGGATTGTTACGTTATACGCGGTAATTGGCATAGCTTTCTTTATGTCAATTATGTTTCCCACCATTTTTGCGTTAGGTGTAAAAGATCTTGGAGTAGATACAAAACCTGCGTCAAGCCTGATCATTATGTCAATCGTTGGTGGCGCGGCGTTGCCTCCTTTGCTTGCGGCTATTGCAGATGGAACGCACAGGTTTCAAAACGGATATATAGTGCCTTTGGTTTGTTTTGTGGTAGTGCTGGTTTTCGGCTTAAAAGGATATAAACATGCCGAAAAAGCAGTTGAGATCGTAGAATAGAAATGAAATGACCTTGCATCGTTATTGTCTTGCTTTGGCGTCTTTGTTGGTATTTTCCGTCAAATTATATTGACTGTCCAGGCCGGAAAAGGCAGGAAGGACCTACAAAGTATGTAAGATCGCAGGCAACCAAATAAATTTAAAGCCGCGGATTCACGGAAACCAATACATCCGTGGCAACACGATATAAAAATTATGAAACGCTATTGTCTTGCCCTTGACCTGGTAGAAAATGCCACTTTAATCGCAGAATACGAAGAGCATCATCGCAAAGTATGGCCGGAAATAGTAAAGAGTATCCGGGATGCAGGTATCAGTCAAATGGAGATCTACCGGACCGGCAATCGCCTGTTCATGATCATGGAAACCGATGATAGTTTTAATTTTGATAATAAAGCAAAGGCAGACGCATCGAATGAAAAAGTGCAGCAATGGGAAGAGCTGATGTGGAAATACCAGCAGGCTTTGCCGGGAGCAAAGGCGGGGGAAAAATGGGTGCTGATGAAAAAGATATTTGGCCTTTAAACCTATAAGGTTTAGGTTGAATTTCCTAAGAAAGGGGTGGATCAAAAAGCTTATAGGTTTATGCTAAATTTTACCAATAAAACAGTTGTCATCACAGGTGGCGGAAGTGGGATCGGTAAGGCTGCTTCCATTCTTTTCGCCAAACAGGGAGCCTGGGTTCATATTATCGAGCTAAGCGAAGAGAATGCGCAGCAGACCATGAAAGAGATCGAGGAGAACGAAGGCAAAGTGATTGCTCATATTTGTGATGTAAGCGACCAGCGGCAGGTAGCCGATGTCTTTAAAAAGATCGAATCGCTGGATATCCTGGTAAATAGCGCTGGTATATCACATATCGGTAAAGCTGATTCGACGGCTGAAAATGATTTTGACCGCATCTTCCGTGTCAATGTAAAAGGAGTATATAATTGCCTGCATGAAGCGATACCGTTGATGAAAGCAAATAAAAAAGGAGTGATCCTGAATGTTTGCTCTGTTGCGGCGCAGACCGGTATCGCCGACCGTTTTGCTTATTCAATGAGCAAAGGGGCCGTTTATTCTATGACTTTATCGGTGGCCAAGGATTATCTCAGGGACAATATCCGCTGCAATTGTGTTTCACCTGCACGGGTCCATACACCATTCGTTGACGATTTCCTGAAAAAAAATTACCCGGGTAAAGAAAAAGAAATGTTTGATGCACTGGCGAAAACGCAGCCTATTGGCAGGATGGGAACTACCGAAGAGGTGGCCTATTGCATTTTGTATCTCTGCTCAGATGAAGCTTCCTTTATCACTGGCTGCGACTATCCAATCGATGGCGGATTTATAAAATTGAATACCTAACTCAGCGATATGAAAAAAATAACTGTTGTACTATCCTGCCTGTTGTTTGCCCTGCAGGTGTTTGCCCAGAATTATACACCCAGTCCCGATAACCTGAAAGCAAGGGAATGGTTTGGCAATGCAAAGTTTGGCTTATTTATTCATTGGGGGCCGTTCAGCATCCCCGGCTCAGGCGAATGGGTGATGCAGGTGAGAAATATTTCTGTAAAGAATTATACCAACCTGAAAGATTTTTTCAATCCCATTGAATTCAATGCGGCGGAATGGGTAAGCATGGCGAAAAATGCCGGCATGAAGTACATTACATTGATAACACGTCATCATGATGGCTTCAGTATGTGGGATACCAAATTCTCCGATTTCAACATCATGAATACTCCTTACCACAAGGACATTGTGAAGATGCTTGCTGATGAATGTCATAAACAGGGAGTCGGCCTTTTCTTTTATTATTCATTGCTCGACTGGAGAAGAGACGATTATTCCTACTGGACAGGTAATACAGGTCATGGCACCGGCAGGACCGTTCATGGCAGATGGGAAGATTATATACAGTTTATGAAAAACCAGTTGACTGAGCTGTTGACTAACTATGGCGAAATCGCGGGCATCTGGTTTGACGGTTATTGGGACCAGCTGGACAACGATAATCATGACAATCCAAAACCGCGGGTTGATTGGCATTTCAGAGAGCTGTATGATCTTATTCATAAGTTGCAGCCCAAATGCCTCGTGGGAAATAACCATCATATCACTCCCCTGCCCGGCGAAGATTTCCAGATGTTTGAAAAAGATCTCCCGGGTAATAATACAACCGGGTTTGGCGGCGCTTCGGTTTCAGCACTGCCGCTGGAGACCTGCGAAACTATGAACAACTCCTGGGGATATAATATTACAGACGTCTCTTATAAATCTGTCAGAACACTGGTGCATTACATTGTAAATGCCGCGGCACACAATGCCAACTTTTTGCTCAATGTCGGTCCCATGCCCAGTGGTAAGATACAAATGGAATTCCAGGACACGCTGAGGGCTATGGGCAAATGGATGAAGCTATATGGCGAAACTGTCTATGGAACCAGGGGTAACATCATTCCCCCACAGGAATGGGGTGTGGTCACTGTAAAAGACAAACTCATTTATGCGCACCTATTGAAAAGAACCGGGTCAAATTACATTTTTATTCCCGGTGTGCAGCAAAAGATAACAAGCGCTGTGTTGCTAAACGATAAAAGAACACTCAAATTCAAGCAACAGCCAGAGGGTGTTTTTATCTATACGGAGGGAATAACCTGGGACGATATTGATACTATAGTTCAATTGCAATAAACATAAACTTAATTTGAAAATGAGAAGACCCTGGTAACTTGGAATTTTCAAATCGCGTCATTAAATGATGAAAAATAATGTGACTATATCAATACTGGTTACATGTATCCTTTGCAGTTGCAGGAATATTTCAAAAGAGACAAATAAAGAAACCAATAATGGTACCGTGGATTCAACCACCAGGCGAGGAACTGTTACTGGCCGGCCAATAAATACCGGGGACCGGCTAAAAATATCGGGGGATTTTGATGGAGATGGAATAATCGACACCGTTTATGAATCGTATATAAGCAGCTTAACAGGCAGGGAAACTTATAAAACGATGGATTCAACCGATATCGAAAGAAATATGGAACTCACGATTGCCAATAAACCCGAAGCCCGCATCTACTCGACCATTAATCTTGCCGACACTTTTACCCTGACAAAAGAAGCACAGCAAAGCGGGATCTTTGGTTTTGAAAACCTCGGTGATCTGAACAACGAGAAAGGTGACGAGCTGGGATATATCATTGATTGGACAGATTTTTCAAACATGAACAGTTATCATATCCTTACGATGTCAAAAGATAAAAAATGGAAAGAACTGTTTAATTTCCCGATAAACGAATCCGTCAATTTTGAAGACGAAAATCTATTTAAGAATAAATCGCTGATCTTAAAAGAAGGCAATGGCATCATTAAATACAAATTTTACAGTGATACAGCCTCGGTTGAAGAAGGCAGAACCAACTTAAACAAATAACAAAAAACTATTTTAATCATGAAACTGATCCGTTTTGGAGAATTGAGTAAAGAAAAGCCGGGTATTGCCCTTGATGATGGCTATTATGATGTGTCGGCTTTTGGAGAAGATTACAACGAAAATTTTTTTCAATCAAACGGTTTGCAGAGATTACAACAATACATTGATTCCAATAAAAAAAATCTTAAAAAAATTCCGGAAGGATCAAGGATCGCGTCACCCGTAGCAAGACCATCGAAGATCGTTTGCATCGGGTTGAACTATGCCGATCATGCAAAGGAAACCGGCGCCACCCTGCCACCTGAACCGGTTATATTCATGAAATCAACCACGGCTTTATGTGGACCGTTCGATAATGTTACCATACCTAAGGGATCGCAAAAAACGGATTGGGAAGTGGAACTGGCTGTGGTGATCGCTAAAAAAGCCAGTTACGTAGAAGAAAGTAAAGCCCAGCAATACATAGCTGGCTATTGCCTGCACAATGACCTCAGTGAAAGAGAATTCCAACTTGAAAGAAACGGGACCTGGGACAAGGGAAAAGGCTGTGATACATTTGCACCCCTTGGACCCATGCTGGTAACGGGAGATGAAATACAAAATGTCGACAATCTGCGTCTTTGGTTAAAAGTCAACGGAAAAATTATGCAAGATGGAAATACATCGAATTTCATTTTCAAAATACCATTCCTGGTTTCCTATGTCAGCCGGTTCATGACCCTATTGCCCGGCGATATCATCTCGACCGGAACACCTGCGGGAGTTGGATTAGGAATGAATCCACAAGTTTACCTTAAAGCCGGCGATGAAATGGAGTTGGGTATTGATGGTCTCGGTAGCAGCAAACAAAAATGCGTGGCGTATGCAGGTTGACACACATGTTCATTTCTGGAAATATAACAAGCAGCGCGATGCCTGGATAACGGACAAGATGAAACCGTTACAGGAAGACTACCTGCCGCAGACAATAGCCCTGACACTAAAAAGGAATGAGATCGATGGTTGCGTGGCAGTCCAGGCTGACCGGGCTGAGGTCGAAACACTTTTTTTGATCGAATTGTCAAAGACACACGATATCATTAAAGGAGTCGTGGGCTGGGTTGACCTGCAAAATGAAAATATAGAAGAACGCCTGCAATATTTTTCACAGTTCCCGATTGTCAAAGGATGGAGGCATATTGTACAGGGCGAGCCAATTGATTTTTTACTCGGAAAAGATTTCCAGCGCGGTATTACCGCACTTAAAAGTTTTGATTACACGTATGATATTTTGATTTATCATCATCAACTAAAACCGGCATTGGAGTTTGTGTCAAAATTCCCGAAGCAGGCATTTGTCATTGATCATTGTGCGAAACCAGATATCGCCAATAAAAAAATGGAAGAGTGGAAATCGTTAATGCAGGAAATGGCAAAGCATCCCAATGTACATTGCAAGCTATCCGGCCTATTTACAGAAGCGAAGTGGAAGCAATGGAGCCCCAATGAATTTTATCCCTACCTTGATACTGTATTTGAAGCATTCGGCACCGACAGGTTAATGTATGGCAGCGACTGGCCGGTGATGTTATTATCCGGAATGTATGTACAATGGAAGAGCCTGTTGGAAAAATATATGGAGAATTTCAGCGAGGATGAAAGGGCGAAGATTTTTGGCGAAAATGCTGTGGATTTCTACAGGATTTAGGGGGCTTTTTCACAGCCACGGATTCACGGATCTTTTTAACTTTCCTGAATCCTAAAACTAAAGCCGTGACAGAAATCAAATCCGACTATTTTCCTTCAAAGGAAGAAACGGAAGAAATTATTAACCTGGGATTCGAGGTGTATAATCATTTGGGATTTGGATTTCTCGAAATAGTTTATAAAGATGCTCTGGAATATGAATTCAACAGAAACAAATATTTGTTTGAACGGGAAAGAGAATACCCAGTTCATTACAAAGATTCGATATTGAAACATAGGTTCTGGGCGGATTTTGTTTTATTTGATTCGGTCATACTGGAAGTAAAAGCCAAGGAAGGTATTGCAGCAGAGGATATGGCGCAGATCATAAACTACCTGAAATGTTCAAACTGCCAGGTGGGGCTGATTCTTAATTTCGCAAGGAAGGGACTTCAAATAAAGCGAGTCGTTTTTTAGGGTATTGCCAGGGATACACGGATTTGAACAACATGAATCAATGATATCGCCACGGACACACACGGATTTGAACAACATGAATCATGATATTGCCACGGATACACGGATTTGAATAACCTTGAATCAATGATATTGCCACGGATACACACGGATTTGAACAACATGAATCAATGATATTGCCACGGATACACACGGATTTGACCAACATGAATCATGATATTGCCACGGATACACACGGATTTGACCAACATGAATCATGATATTGCCACGGATACACGGATTTGAATAACCTTGAATCAATGATATTGCCACGGATACACGGATTTGAATAACCTTGAACCAATGATATTTCCACGGATACACACGGATTTGAACAACATGAATCAATGATATCGCCACGGATACACCGGACAAAAGAAGTGCGGGGAGCGACAGCGAAGAGCGATGTTTTCTCCGCTGTCGCTCTGTTTCTCTCTATCGTCATCCGCGTATCCGTGGCTAAAAACTTTTTTAATCCGCGATTAAATATTTTTTATGGACTTACAACTTAAGGACAAGATCATAATCGTCAGCGGTGGCGCCAAAGGTATTGGTGAGGGCATTGCCAAACAGCTGGGACAAGAAGGGGCTGTGCCTGTTATCATCGGGCGAAATGAAGCCGATAACCTGGCAACAATAAAAGAGATCGGCAATTCCGGTGGCAAAGCTTTCCAGGTTGTGGCCGAACTGACGAAGCCAGCAGAATGCGAAAAGGCCATTAAAGAAATCATTCAAAAATTTAACCGCATCGATGGACTTGTAAATAATGCCGGTGTCAACGATGGTGTAGGCCTTGAAAATGGCGACTATGAGAAATTTGTGGCCTCATTACATAAAAACCTGGTGCATTATTATTTGCTGGCGCATTATTCCCTCCCCGAACTAATAAAATCGAAAGGCTCCATTGTAAATATCACCTCCAAGACGGCAGAGACAGGCCAGGGAAATACTTCGGCCTATGCAGCAGCCAATGGCGGACGCAATGCACTAACAAGGGAATGGGCAGTCGAGCTATTAAAGTATAAGATCCGCGTAAATGCCGTGGTAGTCGCCGAATCATTTACACCGTTGTATGAAAAATGGATCAATACCCTTCCTGATCCAAAGAAAAAACTGGAAGAGATCGAATCTAAAATACCGCTGGGAAACAGGATGACAACTACCGAAGAAATTGCGAATATGGTTGTTTTCCTGTTAAGTGAAAGATCGAGTCATACTACCGGGCAGATCATACATGTCGATGGTGGATACGTGCATCTCGACCGCGCCCTTGCGAATGCGTGATGATTCAATACCTGAATGACTCCTTTATCTTCATCAGGAACTCATCTTTTTTCCGGCGGCTGACTTCGATCTCGGTATTATCTGTTAGTATAACAACACCGCCTTCTCCTTTTTGGTATTCTTTTACATGAAGAAGATTGACCAAAAAAGATTTATGAATGCGGAGGAAAGTAGTATCTCTTAACAAGTTGTCGTAGTCAATAAGCGGTCTTGAAACTGTAACGGTCTTTTTTCCTTCAAGATGAAAGATCGTATAGCTGCGCTCAGCTTCGCAATAGATGATGTCTTCCAGCTTTAATACAATAAATCCTTTCAACGTCGGCAGGCATAAACGCATTTCGGATGGTTTACCCGTATTGCTGAGATTATGCAATAATGCTTCGGTCCTCTCTTCCTTTTTTTCGGCCTCGAGTCTTTTTTCCACCCGGTGCACGGCTTCCATCAACCTGTCTTCGTCAACCGGTTTCAACAAATAATCCGCGGCGCTGTATTGAAGAGCCTGCAGCATATATTCATTGTGAGCCGTCACAAATATTACTTCAAAATTTTTGGCAGGTAATTCCCTGATCAATTCAAGACCACTTTTACCCGGCATTTGTATATCCAGGAAAATGACATCCGGCGATATGTCCATTATCTGCTGCCTGGCTGTGTCAGCACTTGAGCAGGTGGCCTCGATGCTTACCTGCGGGCAATGCAACTCCAGCATTTTTTTCAAAGCCCGGATGCCGTCTGGTTCGTCATCAACTAAAATAGCCCTCATAAAAAATGTTTAGGTATTTATTACATTAAATCGCAACACTACCCTCGTCCCTCTTTTGCCGTTTCCGGCATCCCCAAGGTCCGTTATTTCAAGACTGCAATCGGTATCATATTTCTCGTTCATTATCTTGATCCGCTTTTTCAGATTTTCCAATCCGACAGACTGGTGAGGAGGCTTATTGGTTTCTTTTAATTTCTGGGCTCGCCGGATTCCTATACCATTATCCTCCACGGTGCAGGTGATCCTGTTGTCACACCGGGTGAAACCGATAAGGATATTTTTGTCGGCCTCCGCCTGCAGCAAACCATGCCAGATAGCATTCTCCACGATTGGCTGTATCATGAGCGAAGGAATAGCTGAATCCACCGTGTCTATATTGTCAGCTGTTGAAATCTGGTAGGTAAATGACTCATCAAATCTCAACTGCTCCATTTCAAGATAGGCTTTGAGGTATTCAATGTTTTCCTCCAATGTCACAAAAGTTTCCTTTGAATGATTTAAGGTCATCCGGATCATCAACGCAAATTTGCTGAGGTACCGCGATGCCTTTTCATTGTCCCGGTCCAATATCATCCGCTTGATACTGTTCAATGCATTAAAAACAAAATGCGGGTTCATCTGTGCCTGCAGGGCCGACAATCTTGCCTCAGCCAACTGTTCATTGGTAGTGGCTAGCTCCTTTCTCTTCACTTCAAGCGAACGTTCAGATTCAATCTGCTTTAGCTTATTGCCGATAAGCGTGGCAATCGTCGTCAATATTTGGATATCCCTTTCTGTAAAATAATCAGGCAGGTCATGCTCGGAATCGATAATGCCAAGCAATTCATCATTGTGAACAATGGGTACGCAGATCTCACTCAAACGGAAAGCATCGTCTACACGGTAACGGCTATCCTTTCTCGTATCTTTTATTAAAAGTGGTTGCCGGGTCTCAATCACATGACCAACGACGCCCTGCCCCGGTGATACATCAAAAAACTGTTCAGAAATATATTCCGGTTTTCCTTTTGGACCATACGCGGCTTTTTGTACCATTTTTGTTTTGTCATCGTTCCAGCTATAGATGATGCAATCCACGTAGTTCATCTTCCCGATGAGGTTGGCAGCGACATCCCACAATACTTCATCCTGCGTTTTCTTTCCAGCAAGTGAAGAAGAAAAATAATGGCTGATATGTTCGAGTTCGAACTGGTTTTTGTAATCATCCGCCTTCAGCTTCTCGATATGTGTTTTCTCCATTTCCTTTTTCCGGGCAACGTTCGTTCTCCAATGAACAAACAGGTACAATGCCATCAAAGCCAGCCCGATCATGATCCCGACAAACCAGCCTTCTTTCCAAAATGGCGGCAACACTGCGATATTGAGTTCTTTGATTTGCGCGGGCCAACGGTTATTCGACGAAAAAGATCTTACCTGTACCCTGTAGTTGCCGGGTGAAAGATTGGATACATTGAAAGTGGATTCATTGCCCAGTTCCTGCCAGGGAGAATTTTCATCCTTCACTATACGATAAGCAAAGCGCTGGCTGTAGCTATCAGAAAAATTGATGCTGCCAATGGTGATCATGAATTCATTGTCCTGCCATGAAGTAGTAACGCTGCGGCCGGGAAGAAACATATTATTCTTACCGTTGATCGACAGGCTTTCGACGAATACACGCGGAGGCGATTTTCTTCGAAGTATATCATTCGGCTTAAACCTGACTATCGCCCCACTGAAACCGAGATACAATTGCTGGGCAGTGCTATCATAGAAAAACTGCGATCCCCTCACTACCGGCATTTGCGGAAAGCCATCCTCTCTTCCAAAACTAACGATCTCAGAAGTCTGAAGATCCAGGCAGGCGATCCCGGAAAAAGTAGCGATCCACAATTTTTGCCCCAGCATGATCATGGAAGCAATGTTATCGTCGGGTAAACCATCTTTTCGGGTAAAATGACGGAATGTCTTTTTATCAATGCAATAAGCTATCAGACCATTATTGTTGCTGTTGAACCAGATCGTATTTTGTTTATCGATCAACATCGCGTTTACCTGCTTGTCATGCATTTTGACAAAAGGAAATGAATCCAGCACGATGTCGTATTTGTTCAAACTTGTATTGTATCTCGCAAGTCCATGACCGGCCATCCACATATTTCCGTCACGGTCTTCACGGATGGCAGTGGGTTGGCTAAGCAGACGTTCATACGAGGGGATAAAATCGTAAGTCTTTGCAAGAGGATCATAGCGGAAGATCTGCGCGGTGCTGATCCATATTTTACCCTTGCTGTCGCGGAATACATCACTTGCCCAGTTTCCTTCGCTCCATCTTGGAGGCATCAAAACTTTCCGCTTTTGACTTGTAATATTGAATGTAAAGAGAAGACCACCCGTTCCTAGCACCAGGGACGAAGGCGTCTCCTGCACGATCGAACCGATAAGGTTATCATTGAATCCATCATTGCGCACCTGGGCCAGGAAGCGAAGGCTTGCTTTATCATATACAAGGAGACCTCCATTATCCCTTGTACCTGCATATATTTTATCACCATGCACATAAATGCTGCAGAACCGCAGGTAAGGAAGCGTGTCGGTGATACCGGCAGGCATGCTCGCCTGCTGCACCTGCGCCCTTCCCCTGTCCTGCCGCAGCAGTCCGCGGTTTGTTGCCACCCACATGTTGTTGTCTTTATCCTTCATCATTGCATAGCAGAGATATGAAGGAAGATATTTTTCCGGGTAAAACTTTACGGCGCCCGTTGATGGAAATAAACGCATTTTATAAAAACCGGATCCATGACTCGTAACATAAAATAACGTATCGCTGTCAGCTATGATCTTAGAGCGGTAATGGAATTCGCTCCGGAGGTATTTGATCGGTGTAATGGAAACCTTTCTTTTGAGTTCGGCAACATTGATATAGGTAACGCTGTCGCCAAGCAGGTTCATCACAAAAAACACACCTGGTTTTACCTGGAAAAAATGATATAGTGTGGTTGAGGGGCCGGGGTAATCCAGGAATTCTCCTAACATCGGGCAATCCGCGTACTCCATTTTTTTGACCGCTTTCTTCTTTTTATCGTAGATATAGAGACCATCTATCGAAATAATCAGCAACCGATTCTCATCCAGTTCATGGAGATACCTTCCAAAAACAAAATGCTGAATAGGCACCTCTTCCTCTTTATAATAATCAAACCTGGACACCAGCCGGTAGTCCTTGTCAAAATGATAAAAACCTGAACGGGTAAGCGCATAGATGCTGCCATCCTTATCGCCCAAAACCGCCATTACGTTATTGAATTTATACTGGTATTGCAGTTGGTGATAGGGAACAAGAATATTATGTGTGTTGCCAGTGCGTGTGTCGACAATATGCAAACCATACGAATAAGCCGCCAGCCTGTATTTATCGATCCAGGTAAGGCCTGTCAGTTCTTCTGCCACAAGGGAAGAGCTATCGTCGTTGCTGTGAAATTGTATAAAGCGGCTCCCATTGTACCGGTTAAGTCCCGCAGAGGTTGAAGCCCATACGTAGCCAACGGAGTCCTGTGCAATACCTGACACCGTATTATGAGATAACCCGTCGGATGTCGTGTACGGGACAAAATCGGATTCATAAAAATCCTGGGCAGCCGATTTAATTCCGCCGAATAAGAATAGCAATATCAGTAGCCGGGGGTGGTGCATGAGCCTTTTTACTCTATTAAAGATAAACACTTGCAGCGGCAATAATCCTGTTAATGACAGCGCGGCGCAAGAGTATCGCCGTTGGGAGACCGGGAACCTTCGTTTAATTGCCCGTTCCAGCAGATAGTGAAAACCAGGCAGCTAAATATTTTTTAGGAGCACATCCCGGTTGGAAAAAGAAAGCAGCCGGTTGGAAATAGTACATGTTTACCCGTATCCGGGCTATCTAATTTGCACCTGATTTAATTAAACAAGCATCCTGTTTATGAAACCAATCATCAAAGCCGCGAATCCTAAAAAGCCAGGGAAAGGAAATATTTATAAACCGAATAAACGCAATGTTATTATGGAACAAGAATTTGAGCAAATAAGAGAGCAGCAACGCGAATCCTGGAATAAGTTTTCACCGGGTTGGAAAAAATGGGACAACCTGTTTATGGATTTTTTAAGACCGACGGGCGATGAGATCATAGCACAACTGAAGCTTGGAGACAATTTTACGGTCCTTGATGTAGCTGCTGGTACAGGTGAACCAGGACTGAGCATTGCGTCGAGGATACCGGCAGGAAAAGTTTTCATCACAGATCTTTCTGAAGAAATGCTGGATATCGCCGAAGAAAATGCTATCCGCAAGGGTATCATCAATATTGAGACCATTGCTTGTGATGTTTGTGATCTGCCGTTTGCCGACGATTCATTTGATGCAGTAAGCTGCCGGTTTGGATTCATGTTCTTCCCTGACATGCTGATAGCCGCAAAAGAAATGGTGCGGGTATTAAAGCCCGGCGGCAGGATTGCAGCTTCAGTATGGAACGGTCCTGAAAAGAATTTCTGGATAACGGCAACCATGGGCACGATCAATAAAAACATACAATTGCCGGTTCCTCCTCCAGGTTCACCTGGAATGTTCCGCTGTGCAAAGGAAGGATTCATTGCTGACCTGTTTGAGCAGGCAGAGCTGAAAAATATATCCGTCGTAGAAGTGACAGGGAAATTAAAAGCTAAAACTGTCGAAACATACTGGAACGTGATGAATGATGTAGCTGCTCCTGTAGTAGCAGCCTTAAGCAATGCGGATGCTGCATTAAAAGAAAAGATCCGTAATGAAACTTTTGACGCGGTCAATCAAAGATATCCCGATAAGAACATCCTGATCGAATCAAGCGCCTGGGTGGTGTCGGGAGAAAAATAGAAGTCTATTATCAATTCTTATTATCTAATCAAACCATTAAACCTTTTTTTATGAAAAAAATTCAATTCCGAAAATTCATTTTTACCAGCGTTGTATCGTCGGCAATGATTGTTGGTTGCACCCATGACTACGACAACAATATCGATATCAACTCGCCCGCCCTCCGCCTGGCTGAAAGTGAAAAGCTATCAATTCCCCCGGCAATAGATCTTCCTTCCAATGAGCCGAACGGGAATACAAGGGTGGCCACATTTTATGCAGAGGGTGTTCAGAAGTATAAGGCCAAATTGATCGCCGGCAGCACCCCCTCGCAATACGAGTGGATATTTGTTGCACCTCGCGCCGACCTGTTCAATGTCGTCAATGCAAAAGTGGGTACCCACTCTGCGGGACCAACCTGGCAATTATTGGGATCAACAACAGATTCGATCTACGGCCAGGCATTCACGCCGGCAAAAGCAGCTCCGAGCTCAGATCCCGGAAGTATTGACTGGCTGCAATTGACGCCAAAAACAGGCAAGGCGCCGACCGGTCTTTTCACCAACGTATCATACATACAACGTATCGCGACCAATGGTGGAAAAGCTCCACTCACCGCACCGGTAAACGCTACCGATACGATTGACGTGCCTTATACGGCTGTATATCGTTTTACGAAAAAAAATCCGTGACCCCGAACATTAATAAACCATTCTTTTAAAAACCTATTATCATGTATTCAGTTAATAACACCATAATGATCCCGCACCACAGAGGTCTTGCCGTGGTGGACATCCACTCGATTGTACGGGTGGAAGCGGTGAGCAGCTACAGCAGGTTGATCCTGGGCGATGGCAGTCAGGTGCTGGTAAGTAAAGTATTGAAGCAGATGGAAAGCATGCTTGCCGGTAAAGGCTTTGTCAGGGTCCATCGTTCCCATCTTGTAAATACAGCCTGGATAAGAACGTACAATTTTTATGAATATAAAGTTGTATTGCGTAATAACGAGGAGATCAATATTTCCAGGAGAAAGAAAAAAGAACTCCATAAAAAAATGGCGGATCAGAAAGAAGCAGTCCTAAAAACATTGCGATTTGATATCCCATCATTCAATTAACAAGCAAGTATAAAAAATCGGGTAATGTCCCTGTTTGAAAAATCAGAATGGCCACAGAGAGCACAGAGGAAAAACAAATCCTGCCCTGGCTACCTTACTTCGTCATGGCTATATCAAGGCAGCAGAAGAGAGCCACGGAGGTTTTCTTCTCTGTGGTCCTCCGGTTTCTCAGAGGTTCTCTGTGGGCAAATTCAAATCCGATAGTTATCGGATGGGACACTACCAAAAATCAAATTCCATAAACCTTTAAATTTTATCAGTATGAAAAAAGCAATCGTTTTAAGTGTGGCCCTTTTATTTGCCACCATTTTGAATTATTCATTCGCGGGACAGACAGACAAGACACCCAAAGTACAGGGCAAGATAACCACACTGGTTATTAACGCTACTGTTACGGTGATCCTGGTAGACAATGAAAAAGCACAACTGGAAGTAACCGGTCGCAGCCTGCTTTCCGAGTTACTTACGTTCGATCAAAACAGCGATACGCTGGTAATTGGCTCAACTAAAAAAAGAAACCTGACAGAAGCAGGTGTCATTTATGTTCCGGCAGCGCAACTGCGTAATATCCGGATCAACAGTGGCGCCACAGTGCGTTCATTGTATGTACTGAATATTCCCAGGCTTGATGTGGTGATCAACGGAGCCTGTTACTTACAGGTGTCGAATATCGGTGAACTGAACCTGATTGAAACCGATAAATACGCGATTGAGGCCAGCAGGGAAGTTCGCGAGGTCCCAGCCAGTATTTTATTGAGCAGGAAATATTGATCTCGCAACCAGGTAGCGAGTGACCCTGGATTTTATTTTCTGCAGTCCCGCAAGGATGCGGGACTGCAGAAAACCAGGTGATACATTCTCAAACTTTACCAATTAAACCTTCAGTATGAAAAAACCATTATCATTATTATATGGGCTTATCAGTTACCTCGCCTTCTTTGGGACAATCCTGTATGCCATAGGATTCGTGGGAAACCTGGTAGTACCCAAAACGATCGACGGGGAACCTGAGCTCCCCCTGGCTAACGCTATTCTCACAGATGCGTTGCTGTTGTTGATTTTTGCATTACAACATAGCATCATGGCGCGGCCATCGTTCAAAAGCTGGTGGACAAATTTCGTTCCTGCACATCTTGAGCGAAGTACTTTTGTGTTGCTTTCAAGTCTTTGCCTGATATTGATGATCTGGCAATGGCAACCGGTAGGCGGAGTTGTATGGTCAACTGAAAACGACACTCTCAAAACAATTCTTTTGATCAGCTATCTCAGTGGCTGGGCCATTGTGTTCTTAAGTACGTTCCTGATCAATCATTTTGACCTTTTTGGTTTGAGGCACGTATGGTTATATGCGACTGGCAGACCTTATACCAATTTACCATTCAGGGTTCCGGCTTTTTACAAGCTTGTGCGTCATCCCCTCTACCTGGGATTCCTCGTAGCTTTTTGGTCGACACCGGTGATGACCGTGACTCACCTGCTTTTTGCGGCATTAACGACAGGTTACATCTTCACGGCTATCCGCTTTGAAGAACGTGATCTTTTAGCTTCATTCGGAGAAACATACAGGAACTACAAACGATGGGTGCCGATGATCATTCCATTCAGCAAAAGAAAAACCGAGGATAAATAGTGTGCATATGAAAACGATTCTGGCAAAACCCTTTTTTAAAAAATATGGTAAGAAGGCACTGATCATTTACCTGTGCTGGTCTATCGTAAAAGGGGTTTTGTTTCTCTGGTTAGGAGCCAGGCTATTTTCCTGGTAAATAAGGGTATCCTTCTTCTAAAAATCAAAAATGACCACAGAGGGCACGCAAGAGCCACAGTTTTTTTATCTTTTACAATTCATCTCCGTGGTCCTCTGTGTATTCTTCGTGTTCTCTGTGGGCCATCTGCAGCCACGGAGAGTGACAGTGGATAAGAGAACCAAGAGCTATTTTCTACCTCTTATAATTCATCTTCTTTGTAGTCTCTGTGGGCAAATTCAAATCCGATAGCTATCGGATGAGACATTCCAAGTAATTATAGTGGTAAGGCCACCCTTTCAGGATGGCCTTTCTGCTACACTTACCTTAACCAACAGTTTCTTTAGTTAGCAGGAGAACCACTGTCAACCCAGCATCTTACCAGGTTGATCTGAGCCTGGCTAAGTGAACCTCCGAGGGGCATGCGTCCCGATTCGACGGCAGATTTAATATTCAATGAGGCACCCCTTATTTCGTTGAAGCTGGTCAGTTGCCCGGGGCCATTGCTGCTGCCGGCGCCATGACAACCGCTTCCAATTGCGCATTGTGTTTGTATTAGCGGAGCTATGTCGCCAGAGAATGTTGCGTGTATTGCATCGCAGTTAACCGGTGCCTGGTTTCCGGAACCATTGTCTCCAGAACCGCTGCCCTTACTACACCCTATCGCAAAACCCGTTACTATAAACAGAACGGAAAAGACTAGTTTAATTTTTATCATACACTCATTTTAATTCTTCATTTATTTATCGATCCTTCAATCAGGACAGGAGAAACCCCGCTGCTACGGCGCGGGGCCATTAGGCGGGGGCTTACTCCATATCCAACCTACTACTGCTATGAAAATTTTCAACTATCGTTAAGGCGCCATTCATTTGCTTCTCCGTCTTCGTTACGCCTTGGCGGATCGCAATGACAATTCCTAACCTGCCGGCAGGCAGGCAGGTCTTATTGGAGCGCCTGCGGTTCACTATACAAAAAATCATCCATGACCACCAGGTCCTTTGTTCCTCCGTTACTGATATCCTTTACACCTGTAGCCAAAAGGCCATTACCGGAGGTGATTTTCACTTCGGTTATTTTTTCATCCGGGAAAGCAACGCCTACCAATGAAAATGCCTGGGATGCCGGTGTTGCATAAAACACACCAAGGCTTTTGTTGCCATTGAAGTATTCTACAGAAGTCGAATTGACAACATCTACATCGGAAAAGATCACGGCGAAGCTCTTTACAAAAGCATCTGTGGCCGAACCGGGAACTTTAAAGGTCACAGTTGTTACCACGTTGCCCATGTAAGCAAACAATTTCTTGGGACTGAAAGCTTCAAATTGGCTTTCGTATGAGGGATCGATCTCAGAAAAATCGCTGCTGTCCACACGGAAGCTGGCGCCAGGACCTGTGATCAATCCGCGCTTACGTCCATTTGCCAAAGTAGGATCCGACGATCCGAAAAAATCAATGGGGAAATTGTTGGTATTCGTAAGATTGGCAGGTACTCCATCCCAGTTTACTTCCCTGCGACCGGTTGTAGCTCCTGGCGCACTGTTTAAAGGATCACCAGCCAGCGCCCGGAACTCGTTCAACTTAGCTAAGACCGTTGCGTTATCACCTGCAGCTGAAATAACGGTTTTGTTGATGTTCACAACAGGGTTATTGCCGTTGTTATCATCTTTTGAGCAACTTGCAAGGATAATAATTGTTCCTGCAATTGCTACAATTGAGTGAAATGTTTTCGTCATTGTTATAGATTTAAATTCTTTGATTGGTTAACACTACAAAAATGGAATCATCCTGCAGTCAAAACAATCGCCGAACGGGGTGATTGCGATCACCGATAACCGGCAGATGAAAAGACCTGAATAAAAAAAAGTCTTCCTTTGAAAGAAGACTTTTACAATCAAACCCCTCGTCGTATGAATCCCAGCCCGTCTTTTTATCACACTACTCTCTTAAGCTCCTCTTGCATCCCAGCGGGTTGTATCAGCGGCACCGAGCTTTTCTTTTCTTCAGTCGTCCTAACTTTTTGACGCGATCCGCCACTCATTTCCCTTGCAAAATCACTCACTGCAGCAGCGATAGCCCCACTGAAATGCGAAGATTTCTTTTTCCTGTTTTTCATAGTCGTCCACTGTTCTTTATAATGATGTTACCATAAAATAACCTTTCTGCTTCAACACCTGGTGATTAGTAGGTTCGTCAAACCAGACATTGCCTTTCGATTTGAGGGAAACAGAAGCTTGCTTTGACAGCGATATATGAAGATCCCTGCCTTGCAATATTCCCTGTGAAATGGCGTAAGAATCGCCTTTCAATGTCAGGTTTTCAAGGTCGTTTACCCATATATATACCACCAGGCGCTCATCTTTTTTTAGATTTTTAGTGGCATCAAGAAATAGCCTCCCTTCAGAATAGGCAACCTTTAGCTTGCTGATAACAGCATTCGTTGCTTTTACTTTCACATTATCGGCACTCTCAGGAATCAATACCACGTCGATGTTGTCGGAAACAACTAAGCTGTATATTCCTTCTTCAACGACCAGTGGCAGTGAAATGGCCAGGCTGGTCTTTGGTTCTTTTTGGGCAAAACTGTTAACCTGGACCAGCAGGAGCAGTATTGCAATTACTGTGAATTTCTGTTTCATAAATAAAAGTTTAATAGTTAAATAAAGATTTCGATTTGATTTTGCAAAAATGAAATAGAATGGATCATCATACAATCACCACTCCGGGTATTGCCGTCACCGATAATGGGGACTGATGGTTACTACCGGTAATCATAGAGGATTAGCGGTAATGGGATCGATGATCGACTTTACTTCGTTTACAGAATGGATAGGGAATCTGCCTTTTTTTGCATGCTCCCTTACCACTTCTTCATTTTCCGCGATGTGAACACAGTAGATTTTATCATTGGTAATAAAAGATTGAACCCAATGGTAAGGCTTGCCGATCTCGCCGATCACTTCGCAGGACGTCTGGGAAATGGCCTGCAATTCCGCGGGCGAAAGATCACCGGCGCCAGGAAGGTTTCTTTCAACAACAAATTTCTTCATAACAAAATTTTAAGGCTAAACAATGATCCAAAATTGCGAAGACTGTTGTTGCGTGATGATAGGATAGTTCCCTATTTTAGCCCGGAATGATTCCCTATTTTTAAAATACCCATACGGGCAGCTTCATGGACAGCTTTTGTACGTGATTTAACTTCCAGTTTGTATAGTATGGAAGAAATATGATGATCGACTGTTTTTGCCGATATAAACAGGCGGCCGGCTATCTCCTTGTTCTGCAAACCTTCCCCCAATAACTGGAGCACATCCAGCTCACGATCTGTTAAAAGAGCCGGGTTTGACTGAGTGGTTTTCCGGATGCCACGGGGAATGCTTTTGATGCCGGCGCTACGCATTTCGAATTTCATTTTTTCATACACGGCCGTGGCTCCAATCGATTGCATGATCGAGATAGCTTTCCTCTTATCGTTCTCTCCGCCTTCAAACAATGCAAGAGCCTGTTCGTAAGGACAACTGCAGTTCTCCCATCTTTCCGCAAGTTTAAGCGCCTTCCCTGGTGTACTCGTGTCGTACATCTCGTCGATCTCCTTAACGCCTGAAAGTTGGTTGCGCGTCTTGCGCAGCCAAAATGATAATTCGTTATACTCATAATAAATAACCAGGTCTTTCAACATCCTGTTGGCAGTATCGATGGCGGACTGTTCAACAATTTTTTTTCCTGTGATCCATTCATACTCGAGCAAAGCCGATAGGGCCGGGATGATTCTTTGCAGCTCCAGTGTTTCGAGCCCTTTTGTTTTGGCCTCAAGCAATAAAGGAAATGCTTCTTCGAAAAGTCCTTTCCTCATTTTTATCGTTCCCAGCACCGACAGGGCGCCGACTTTCACATAAGGAGCATGGTCATCATTTTTGATAATATCACCGGCTATTTGTTCAGCCTCTTTCCAATTGCCCGTATCCATTTTCAACCTTGCTTTCCAGGTAAGCATATAGGTTTTCCAGGAATCAAGGTCCCTTTCTTCGCAATACCGTATACCTTCTTCGATCGCATTTTCAGCACATGCAAAATCTTTTATCAATACACAGTTGCTACCGAGGTTAGTATATGCACGGGCCGCATGCTCATGGTAGGAATTCGTTAAAGCAATTCGCAGGCTTTGTTGTAGCAGTTCAATACCTTCCTTTTTCGATGCCTGGAGCCACATTGTTGCCGTACCTACATTGTTGAGCGCATGAGCCAGCGTTTCTTCGTCATCCAGGCTGTTTGCCATTTCGATCGCTTTCTCTCCCCAGAATATACATTGAACAGGTTCGTGATAAAGCATTTTCAATTGGGATAGATTACTAAAGGCCATCGCCTTTGCCTTCGAAGCGGATTTCTCCCGGAACACTTCGATCGCCTCTTCTCCGAAATACTCAGCCTTTTTCCGGTTGCCTGCGAGCCACCATAGCCTTGACAAAAAGCGGAGACAGTCGCCGGTCTTTTCACTATCTTTTTTCTCTTTCCAGTTGTCCAATGATTTTGATGCGTAGATGATCGCTTCGCTGATTTGATAAGTTAAATAACATTCGTAAGCATAAGCTTCATACAATGGGATAAGCACAGTTGCGTCATTTCCCTGGTAGTACTCAATAGCTGTTTCGTATAGCTTCGAGGCTTCCCTATGTGCGCCCACACCCGCTGCCTGTTTTGCGGCTATCGGTGCATAATGAACGACCATTTCGTAATCATTGGCATTTTTCGCATGGTGTATGATCCGTTCGATCTCGCCCTTTTCCTCAAAACTCCCCTGGAACATTTCCAGTATCTTCTTATGGATATCTATTCTTACCAGCGGCGATAGTGATGCTTCAATGGTTCTCCTGAATAATTCATGCTTAAATGATATCTTCCCATTTTCAACAATCAGTATGTGCAAGTAAAGACAATTGTGAACAGCTGCTGCGTAACCGGGTTCCATTTTTTCCAGGTAAATAACTTCAAAAGCCGTGGGAAGCACTGAAAGCGTTGCCCAAAGGCATTTGGTATTGTCTTCAAGACGATTATAAGCTGACAGTACTGAATCGCGTATGTTATCAGGTATACCTGCGCTATAACTGGCCAGTATCTCATTTACATAAAAAGGGTTACCGCCCGAAATGCTATATACATCTTCGCCATTGTAGCCTCTTTCCTGCGCCAGTGCATCCACCGCCTGCCTGGACAATGGTGACAGCGTGATACGGCTAAATGTGTCCGGGCTCAATTGACCAATAACATTTTTCAATGGATGCTGCGGAGTTATTTCATTGTCGCGGAAAGTAAGAATGAATAAACAGCTGAGATAGGAGATTCGCCTGGCAAAAAACTTTATAAAATCAAGCGTAGCTTCATCTGCCCAGTGTATATCTTCAAAAATTAGCAGGTTGGGTTTTTCCTGCTCTTTTAGCAGACGAAAAATGTGCGTAAAAAAGGCGGTGCGGTCTTCGGCAGCGTTGTTCAGCCGTGAATCGCCATTTTCCAATTGAAGTAGCACATCATACAACGGTGCCAGCGGGCGTGGCGCAAACAAAGCGTCGCAGGTGCCTGTATAGATATTAGTATACTCTTTCTTCTTTTTAGTAAAGGATTTTACCAGCGATGTTTTTCCTATTCCCGCTTCTCCACTTATAAAGATGACGTGGCCTTCACCGGTATTCAGGTTTTCAAATTTTGATTGTAGTACTTGTAAATATTCATCGCGTTCAATCAACTCCATATGCTAAGGTTTTATAAAATGGGTAGCAAATTATTTTAAAATAGGGAAAACATCTTACCGCTTACACCATAACTAAGACGTGCTTTGTATTATTATTTTATTAATCAAAATTAAAATCGTTTACCATGAAAGATTTTCTTAAAATTTTATCACTTTTCGTTTTCAGTATTGGTACAATTCATGTTTCCGCACAAACAAGTGTTCTTGAGTCAACACCAAAGACAACTCATCTCTTTATTGATGTTCACCAGTTAAAACCCGGTAAAATAGATTATAAAGCTGTTGCAGAAGCACATGCAAAAGATCTCGCAGTCCAGAGAAAATACAACGTAGATATCCAGCAATACTGGATCGACAAAAAAGAAGGGTTGATCTTTTGTCTCGCGTTAGCTCCGGACTCATTATCTATTCGTAAAACACATATGGAAGCGCATGGATTATTGCCTGAAAGGATTTTCCCCGTGACAGGAGGTATGGAAGCTGCGTCGAAAGGTAATAGAAACCTGTTCATGGATATTCATTACCTCGGTGCAGGACATGTAACTGCCAAAGATGTAGCCGGCGCGCATCAAAAAGATCTTGCCGTCCAAAGCAAATATGGCGTTAATCTCATCAACTATTGGGTAAATGAAAGAGATGGCATAGTAATGTGCCTTGCCGAAGCCAAAGATTCAACCGCTCTTATCAACACTCATAAGGAAGCACATGGTTTGCTGCCAGCTAAAGTGTTTAAGGTCAAACAGGGTCAATATTAACAGTAACACTGGCAACCCGCCCGCGGGCGAGTTGCGATTAAAGTCGTTAAAAATTGTACTGCCAATAATAAGATTGTTCACGCCGATCGGGAAACGGTAAAGTAAAAAACAAAATTTTCAACCTAAGCTTTGCATCATCTTTCAATATTCTAAAAGATAAAAATTATGCGTTACAGGTATTTATTGGTTTTGATCGCAACGGTAGTTTTGTTTTCGTGCAAAAAAGAAAAAAGCGCCGTGATCAATCCATCACAACCACCGGTCAATCCCCCGGTTACAGTATTCCTAAAAGACATCGTACTGTCCAACCTGCCTTCTCCTTATTACCATTTTGAGTACAGCCAGGATGGCAAAGTCATCTTTGTATCCTTTGCTTCCGAACTTACCAGGTATAATGTTGTTTACGAAGGAAACGCTATTGCGGAGCTGAGAAACAACATTCTCGTTAATAAAGACAGGATCATTTATTCTTATGACGAAGATGGCAAGGTCAATATAGTCATGTACGCGGATTCCACTGGGTTTGTGTTTGAAGACGTTCAATTCAGGTACGAAGGATCAAAGCTGGCCAGGCTCGAAAGACAGGTTAGAAGAATAAATACCGGGTTCTTTACTGACAAAGTAATGACGATGACCTATTATGCCGATGGCAACCTGAAGGAGCTTACAGATCATCGCTTTCCTGTCTTCGGACAACTGGATCAAACTTTCACCGACCGGTTTGAACAATATGACGATAAGATCAACGTAGATGCATTTAGCCTCCTGCACAATGATTTTTTTGATCACCTGTTTCTCCTGCCAGGTGTTCAGCTGCAAAAAAATAATCCGCGCAGGATAGTACGGACAGGTGATATCACTTTTAACCTTGACTACACCTATACCTACAACCAAAGCGGCGCTCCGCTGACGAGAAGCGGCGATTTTGTATATACCAGCGGGCCACAGGCCGGCCAGCATTTTTTATTAAGCTGCATTTATAGCTATTACTGACCCCAACACTAAAAGACGAACGAAAAAAGACAATATTGACAACATCGTCACAAAAAAATAAAAACTCTTTCCTCCATGACAGTGGATGGTTTTGGTTAAACCGGGTGTCTCTACACCGGGTTCTTTTACCGGTTTAGGGTTTTTCGAAAAAACAAAATCATGAAATCAACTTTTACGCTAGTTCTGCTGTTGAATTTGAATGTTTCCTTTTCTCAATGGACAAGAGTTCAGCAATTGCCTGCTTCGGATATCTTCAGCCTGTACAAAAAAAATAATACTATTTATGCCGGCGGCATAAAAATCGTTTATTTCAGCACCGACAATGGACAAACCTGGGACTCGACAAGCCGGGTTCCACAATTAATAACCGTCGACAATGTTATTGTTCATAATGATGAGTTGTATGCCTCCTCCTTTGGCCGCGGTGTTTATAAAAGTCCTGATGGCGGTGCAACCTGGCAAAACATCAGTTCCGGAATTTCGCCCATAATATCTGACTTCTGCGAATACCAGGGAAACCTGTATGCTGCGACACTGGGAGATGCGGTGTTTAAATTAAATCCCGTTACCCGGAACAATTGGCTATCCTTTAAAAGCGGGCTTTCAAATCTAAGTCTGAATATTAATTCTATTGCCGCAACCAGTAATACATTAATTGCCGGGGGACTGGCAAACGGTTTATATGATTTCCTGCCCAACAATTCAAACGATTGGCAAGAGCGGTTCCTTCTCAACCAGATCAGTCCATCAGAACGTTCAGATGATATTGTGACCGCACACGATAGTTTGTTTCTGGCTGGTTCCAGTGGCAAATTCTATTTGAGTACAGACAACGGATTAAACTGGACCAGGTTCGGCAATAATTCACTTTCCCAGGAAACTTTACTCTCAAATGCAAAGCAGGCCTTCCTGGCCGCAAGAAATATTTTCAATGGTCAAACCGAGAATACGCTGTTTGCCTATGCTAAAAAAGATTCTCTCGGGCATCCCTTTGTTGTTTTCAGTTTTGTTCCTGATCATTTCACTTACAAAATAGAGATATCCGGCAATAAACTTTGGGATGCCAGTTCAAACGGGCTCTTTTTTATGGCCTTATCAGACTTACCCGGAATAACTGCTGCCGATGATTCGGTAACGCTTATTTTGCTGCCGGTTCGATTTATTTCTTTTAATGTCCAGCTGAATGCCGGTAAAACCGTGGGAATAGACTGGACGACGGCCGATGCAACTAACATTGATCATTATGAAGTAGAACGAAGTGATGATCGCCAGCATTGGGTCGATCTGGCAAATATCTCTCCGCAATCATCGAACCAGTATCATTCCACTGATGCAGCGCCGCTGAATGGAGTAAACTATTACCGCATTAAAGCTGTGAGCAGCGATGGGAGTTTATCTTACACACTTGTCAAATCCGTAACGCTGGTAGCTGAAACAGCATTTCGCGCATGGCCGAATCCTGTTACCGATATCCTGAATGTCCGGATCGCTACCAACGCGGAATCGACCGCGGTGGTAAAATTGTTTGATTCGAAAGGAGCACTGGTAAAACAGTTGGATGTGGATGTCATGCCTGGCGACAATTTCTTTAAACTAAACATCGGGTCGCTGTCGGGCGGAATGTATTCATTAAGCGCCGAGTGGAATAACGGGCGGGAAAAAAGAACGATACATATAATAAAGCAATAATGAGTGGTGAGTGGTCAATGATGAGTGGTAAGTAGTGAGAGTGGGAAACTTAATTCATAACTCATAATTCATAATTTCTAACGAGCTTTCTCAATTCAGTGATTTTTCAATGTGATATACAACCTGGTGTTTCTACATTGGGTTTTTTGTTCTTCCTTTGAGATGCAATACAAGAACTGTCGCAAAGTGCAGGGGCTACGCAAAGGGATTGCGGGAGATTTATCTTCAAACTGAAACGCCACCGGATTTCCAGGAGAAGCAAGCTTAATTATATGACCAGTATCAATAAGAAAAAAATACTCGCGATACCGGGAAGTACCCGGCATTTTTCAACCAATCTAAGCCTTGTACAGGCGATCTGGGATCTTTTCCAGGATCAGCTGGATATCAAAATATTCCTGGGACTTACCGGTATCCCGCATTTCAACCCTGACCTTGATACCGAAACTCCTCCCGAAGCAGTTCTGGAATTCCGTCAGCTATTGAAGGAAGCGGACGGGATATTGATCTGCACCCCTGAATATGCAATGGGTGTTCCCGGATCTCTCAAGAACGCAATCGATTGGACGGTTTCGTCAATGGAATTTTCTCACAAGCCTGTGGCGTTGATCACCGCGTCATCATCAGGACAGAAAGCACACTACTCATTACTGGAAACATTGAGGGTCATTGAATCGGAGATCCCGGTTGATTCGCAGTTGCTGATCTCTTTTGTAAAAACGAAAGTAAAGGATGATAAAATCATTGACAGCGATACGCTGCAGCAGGTCAGGAAACTTATCAACTCGCTTGTAAAATCCATTGATCAAAAAAATGAAACCCAATAACAGTATCCGCCTGCTGAGACATGCGACCTTATATATTGAAATGAATTCAATGAAATTGCTGGTTGATCCAATGCTTTCCGGGAAAGATCAGATGGATCCGGTCCAGGATTGCGGCAATAATAGACGCATACCAATGACAGATCTGCCCTTTGGTCCTGAAGAATTAAACAGGCTGTTAATTGAAGCGGATGCTATCATTGTCACTCATACACACAGGGATCATTGGGATACAGCAGCCCAGGCCCTGATCAATAAAAACAAACCTGTTTTTTGTCAACCGGCGGATGTGTCCAAAATAAAAGAACAGGGCTTTAGACATGTCTTTGCGATAGACGCATTACCAGATTGGAACGGCATCATATTCAATCGCACTGGCGGAAGACATGGTACGGGTGAAATCGGCGAAAAGATGGGCAAGGTGTCAGGTTTTGTGTTGAATGACGGCCACCATACAATATATATTGCCGGCGATACAATCTGGTGTGAAGACGTTGATAAAGCACTGGACGAGTTTAAGCCAACAATTGTCATCGTAAATGCCGGTTCTGCCAGGTTCTTAACAGGCAATCCAATTACCATGACACCGGAGGATATTATTAAGGTACATGAAAAATTACCCGGTATAAAGATCGTTGCTGTTCATATGGACACGATCAATCATTGCCTCAGCACGCGTGATGACCTGAGAAGGTCGCTCACCGCAGTGGGTTTACAAGATGAGGTGCTGATTCCAGCCGACGGCGAAAAAATAGAATTATGAAGATCCGAGATCGACCCCAGGTACATCAAAAAAAAATGGCCCACTAGCATTGTTAGACAACAAACCAGTTAAACCATTTCTGCGTAGCTTGCCAGCTAACGACTATTTAAAATCTTCAATTTATTTTAGCGACCCGTTTTCTTTAATTTATTTTCATTAAGTACACGAACGTCAAGCGTTTCATCGAGCCGGGTGCCATTTACATATGGGTAAACACGAATCATTACATCATCTGTCGCAGTAGCAGGCATTGTGTAAGAAAAATTGATCACACCACGCTGCTTCGGGCCTATTTTACCCGGACTGGTAAATACCAACCCGCTCTTGTTTCCATCAATAACAAACTTCATTTCCATCTCTCTATTTGTAGCATTTGCGTAATGCAGCTGCATTTGTTTGGTCTCTCCAGGTTTGACATAGCCAAATGCCATAACTTTCAACCGGAGATAAAGTCCCTTTCCAAAATTATATGGGTAGTCTTCTTCGACCGGGTGTTCGGCTGCTGTTACCACTCCCTGTACCCAGATGCGATTATATTCCTGGCCATTATTACTATACACGACGATCTCCTTGGAAAAAAAACCTGATTTGTAATCGGGGTTAAAGGTTATCGTCACTTTTCCTTTGGCGCCAGGTTTGACCGGGTCTTTTGAAATGATGTTACCGACACAGCCACAAGCGCTATAAATATCATTAATAATGACAGCGGTCTTCGCATTATTGCGGAAAGTAAAAGTATGGGTCACTTTTCCATTCTTTTCCAAAATAGTTCCAAAATCATGCACCCGTTCATCAAAAGCAATAGCCGATGAGGGGTTCTGGGAATATATCGAACCCATGCAACTGAATAACATCAATATAATAACTACATATTTCTTCATGTTCTCCCGATCCGTCAACAATACATTAATAATTTTAATTGGCATAAACATCAAACTCCGTTACTCTCAGGTTCTGCGTATTAGTAGATGTTGAATACGATAACTTGAGCCGGATGTATTTTGCCGGTATCGCCTTATAAAATAAAATATAGTTATAATTCGTAGCAAAGGTGAGATTAGCCCGCAACGGAGCGCCTATAAAGTCATAGTTAATTCCATCATTGCTTAAATACACTTCCACCTGCGTTGGAATAAGCGTGGTTGAGGTGGTAGTATATAAACGTATTCCCGTTACATTCTTGGTAACCTGCATATTTACATCCAAAATTCCCGGGGAAGCTGCCCATCTTGAAAAAGTGGTTGTGGAACCATCTAAAATACTGCCGACGGTCGTAGGCACCGGGTTGAAAGTCGCGGTCCAGGCTGTGCGGGGACTTACTAAAGTTCCCATCACGTCTGCAGTCGTCGCGAGATATTTTATTCTTCTGAGCTCAACATTGGCAACAATATAAACGATCTGCGAAGTGCTGTTATCGGTTATCACGCCCGCACCTTCATTGGATACTGTGGTCAACCTGATCGGCGCCATGTATGCTTTCTCAGTCATTGAATTAGCCAGGGCTGAATTCGTTTGTATGGTGACAGAATCTGCAGAACTGGTATTGCCACTTACCATGTGTGCTGTTAACCCGGCCGTGTTTAAAATGCCTGCAGGAAACGCTGCGTAACTGGTACCATGAGCCGAATTGTATTTTGAGATGAAAGAATTGTCCAGTTCCGCCCCGATCACTACATCCTGGCTGACAGGTTTGGTTGCAAATACCGGGAACTTAATCGCAGCAGGTAGATTCGTCGAAAGGTTTACTAACCCGTTTCCTGCCACATCAGGAATGTTGACGACGCTATAGCTTATAGAATTATCCGGGGCATTCCCGGAAGCTGTATTGTTGGTAAAGAATTTGACCTGCTTGTTACCTGTTACGTCAAAGGTTTCACTCTTCTTACACGAAAGAAGAACCGAGACAATCATTATATATGCAAAACAATATTTAGTCTTTAGCATGGCTTATTCTTTAGAATTAATTATCATTATTGACTGCACTTATTCAAATTATCGTTGGCCCATGTCACATACTGTGATTTGTTGGCCTGTACCAGCACACCGCTACCGGCATTGTCCCAATAAACTTTNNNNATTTGCTGCCTTCTGCTGATGAATTGTGAAATATGGATCCGGACCCTTCATTAAGTTTCCAGTAAGCAAGCAACCCATTAGCATTCGGATCGGCGCCGCAGAGATTAAGTTTTATCTCACCGGGCGTTAGTGCCCTGCTCCACACCCTGCATTCTGAAATACGGCCGTTGAAGTATTGTTTCGTATCGTATCCTCCCCAGTTTTGTCCGATGTTCAACCTGCAAAACTGCATGACCATGTTACCCGTTAATTCGGCGGCCTTATTACCATCGACATACATGACGCCTTTGTGGCCATCATATACTATCGATATCATATACCACTGCATGGGATTAAATCCATATGCGAATGCGCCACCCAGTGCGCCGATCAATTGCAAAGAGTTATTGGGATTACCCAATTCTTTGTATTGCCATCGCCACCGCGGAAGGCATACACAAGATTTTTTATTTCAACAGTAAAATTGGCCAGCATTACCGGGTGTGCCGTGTCAAACAATGCAGTGGCATTGATACGGCCTCTTGTGCCGGGTGTGCCCGTTGTTGGTCCCGTGGCGTTATTCAGAGAAAGAGCGGGAAAACTCAGTATCCTTGCTATTCGTAAAAAAATTGTTCTCGATGATTCCAGCACCTTCATCCTGCCACCGGCAATCCCTGTAATGCTTAAAGGAATAAGATAAGAGCGGCCATCGATCAATGGTGAAGTGGAAATTATCTTTACACTCACCGGAGTGGATGTAGAAGAACCCGTACTGATAACAGTTGATAATCCAGAAACTTCGAATGCAGCTGCGGGCGCAACATAATACGTTGTGTTATGCTCCTTGTTGTAGCTTGCCACAGCAGCGGTATCCACGGCAAAACTGACATTCATATCCTCTTCCGCCTTGTAGGTAGCTGTCGCTGTCACTAAAAATTCAGCAGGAGTATTTTCAACTGCAAATTTGACTACCGGGTTCACTTCTGTACCCGTGATCAGGATAACCGGCTTGCCAAAATCCGATTTCTTACAGCTTATTACACAGAGGAGCAATATCACCATTGATCCCCGGTATGTTTTTGCAGTCAGTTTCATTGTATCAAATAGTTTTATTAAACAATTATTTTTTAATGAACAGCAGGGTTGGCGATCTGTATACAACGCCTAACGTTGTAATAGGGAATACCCGTTGATGAATAATAATCCCGGTCAAAATAAAATGCACCAAAACCAGCTTTCTTTCCCTGCGTAGGATTCCATCTTGCCATTCCTTCCAGTGAATACATAATCGTTCCGTTCGTCGTCAGTGTATTCCCATTTGCTTCTGTAAAAGGTGTACCGCCATTGGCTGAAAAATCTCCAAAGTTTTCTGTAACGATGAATTTCCCCGGGGGAACTGCTGCCTGTACCGCGTTATAATAACTTTGGAGGTTTGTGGCATTTTGAACACCACCGGTTCCCTGCGAATAAGCCTGGCGGATAAAGTAGTTTGCATATTCACCTGTTTCCACGGGCGGCACCTGGCTGTAAAAATCAATGATCAGCAATTTCTCGGGGTTCGATCCCTTCGGTCCAAACGTCTTGCCTATTTCCTGTACCAGCTTGGTGAAATTTGTGCCTTGCAACCAGTCACCTGCCGGTTCATAGTCAAGATCGACGCCATCAATGTCAGCATCAACAACCATGTCGACAAGGTGTTTTGCATATACGGCAATGCCTGCATCATTTTTATTTTGGCTTAAATCGTACTGGGTGCCGTCTTTTAACGTGATCACATGATCCATCCGTGTAATGGTAGGCGCTACGAAACGGGTGCCTTTTGTACTGCGGACATAACGCATATCTGAATAGGCGACCGGAGCATAACCCGATTTGGTACTGTCATTACCAGGGATACCCATCCACAACGAAACAATATCCATGCTGTCCGGCAAACCCATTATCCTTTCACCCCACGAGGCAGGATCCTTGTATCCCCCCGCACCTGCTATAGGAGCATAAGCGGCATACCAGCCGAAAGCCAACGTNNNTAAGCTCTTAAATTTTCGTAATACTGCTCATCATATGTAAATGGCTTCTGTATCTCCAATGCTTTCGGCTTGGTACAGCCAACAACCGAAAGCATGAATGCGAACAGCAGTAAACTATGGATCGATCTAATTTTCATTGTAGAAAATTTTTCAGTTAATTATTTTTTATCCCACCACACTTTCGTACCACCGCCATCAGGGCCACCTAACAGTGAAATACCACTCTGTACGCCGGTTGGGTTATTATTATATTCCGATTGCGGAAAAGGTATACGTCGAACCTGCACAGCAGTATTGATCGTGCCGTTGCTGCTATTGCTTACGACAGGAAAAAGCTTGGGATATCCTGTGCGGCGAAATTCTGCCCATCCTTCAGGACCATCGGGGTACATTGCTATCCATTTTTGTGTGATAATCCTTTCGAGGTTAGTTTCAAAATTGTCAGCGGCATTCCAGGCGATCTTGACCGTGGTCGGCGGGGTTGCTATGTTATTACCGCTTTGCCCACTGTTATCTGTAAAGGCTGCGGGAGTTAAAACATTATTAGCTGAATAAGTAGCAGCATCGGAAGCAGCAAGGCCATTTTCCATAAATGACATCGTAATGCCCTGGTTGTAGAAATTCTGCGCTGTACCTCCCATGTTCCACCCGCGCAGAGCGCCTTCGGCACGCAGGAAATAAGATTCAGCAGCCGTCATCCACACCAATTGTGTGGTGCTGGTGTTCATATTCAGGTTGGAGATCTTGGTACCGGTGTAAGGAGTCCAGGTAGTTGTGATGATTCCCTGGCGTACTCCATGATAATTGCCATCATCAGCTTTTGTGAAATAGGAAGCGCGTCGTGGGTCGGCATAACCATTCAAATAAGAATCCATCGATGCACTCATACGGGCTTCACCAGCATTGAACGAGTAAGCGATCTCATATAAAGGATGATAATACACCAGGCTTGAAGAATGTTGCAACGCCGCCCTTTCATTCGTAGTGGAGATCACGCCGTATACATTGGAAATCGATTTCTCGGCTTCTGCCTGGGCCAGTACAGCGTCTGCATACACGATCCGCATAGCCAAACGCAGCCGGAGCGTATTGGCAAATTTTATCCAGCTCACAACATTACCATTATATATGTAGTCATAATTCTTGAGAACGACCCTTCCGGGATTTCCCTGTACATAGTTTGTAAGCACATCAATAGCCGCATCCAGTTCATCAAAGAATTTTTTGTAAACATCCTGCTGCGAGCTATAAGCATTTTGTAATGCACCACTGCCATAGTTGTTATATGGGATCGGTCCATAAGCATCCGTAACGCGGTGCATACCTTCTACTTTCAGGATAGTAGCCAGCGCGGAAATTTCAGGCAGCCCCTGCTCATCGGCGATCTTCTTAATGGATTGCCATGCCGGCATTACGGAAGCAAACCCTGAAGTAAAAGTTTTCTCAATCCAGGCAGAAATGAAATAGTAGGAACCGTTGTGCACGCCGCCATACCATGTTCCTGTTGGAGCGATATAGTTAGAGTAAACATCACTGGTAAGTCCCTGCGCCACCTGGTAATCACTGGAAAGATTGCTTCCATCTTTAAACAGCATTACATTCCGTTGTATTTGAGAAAAGAAAGCACCCGTTTTCAGGTTGTCTGTAGCCATCATATCCTCGGTGGCTTCATGCTGGTTGGTATTCATCTTGTCAAAGCCCTTTGTACAGGATGCACCTATCATTACCAGCACGCCCAGTTGGGCAATGCTTTTCCAAAAACTTATTTTACTTGTTGTCATAACTTTTGGTGCCATTAGGTTCAAAAATTAAGTTTTAAAGAAAACCCCAGTGAGCGGATGCTCGGCATCATGAAATAGTCGATGCCCTGGAAATAGGTTTGTGTATTCGATGTCAGTTCCGGGTCAAACGGGGCGCTGTTGTACAACAGGAAAAGGTTGCGGCCGACAAGCGATACGTTTGCATCTTTTATAAACTTCGTCCATTTTTTAACCGGGAGATCGTATCCAACAGATACTTCGGCCAACCGCACATTGGTAGCACTATAACAATACATCGAAGCAATACCGCCCGATGCACCCGCGCCAACAACTGAATAATATTCTTTTGCCGGGATAGGCCTTCCGTTTACAAGAGCGCCGCCTGCATCGCGGGCATCAGCTGATTGTTTTGAAACCCCAAATGCATCCAACACCGCCTGGGTATTCGAAACAACGATACCGCCTACACGGGCTGTAAAGAGGAAATTAAGATTGATGCCTTTCCATTGCAAACTATTACCCCAGCCGACATTATATTTAGGATTGTTATTGCCCGCATAGATAAATTTATTTGGTTCGGCTATTACCGTTTGAGATCCCGGATCGACATAAATGGCGCCATGCTCATCTGTCTTGAGCGTATTCACATAAATATCGCCCATCGAACCGCCTTCTTTCAATACCATCTTATAGCTGCCCGTTCCGCTCATATCCAATTCATGCAATGAAACGATCTCGCCGGTAACGGGATTGGTCCATCCCGGGAGCAATTCGACAATTTTATTCTGGTTCAAAGAATAGTTCAGATAAGAGCTCCATTGTATGCCATAAAATTTATGAGAATATCTTGCCGACACTTCAATGCCCCTGTTATCAACACGGCCTGCGTTCACAATAACACTGGTAAAACCCGAAGCCGATGAAAGAGTGGGTTGGAAAAACTGGTTGTATGTACGGGAACTGTAAATAGTCCCATCAATTTTCAATGCACCCCTGAACAATGCGGCATTCAACCCGATCTCCCATGATTTGGTCAACTCGGGTTTCAGGTCGGGATTCGGCATTCTTGTTTGCGTGACAGGGAAACCGCCTGCGAGCGAATAAGTAGGTATGGTAAGGAATACATCGGGTTCGTTACCCACTTCCGAATAGGACGCGCGAATTTTCAGGTAAGACAATTTATCCGAATGCATATGAAACAGGTCGGTCATAACTCCTGAAAGCCCAATCGAAGGATAAAAGAACGATGCCTTCTGTGATTCAGCCAGTGTTGAAGCCCAGTCATTGCGTGCAGTCGCATCAAGAAAAACCATGCTCCTGTATCCTAATTGTGCGCTGGCAAAAGCAGATTGTTTTTGTTTGTGGTATCCGCCCTGGGAAATATCAGCGACTGACCTGTTGACGTTTGCATAAGTATATAAGTTCGCAACTCCCTGTAGCTTGCCGCCAAAGAGGTATTGATCAAACTGAACATCTTCCACCGATACACCCGCATTGGCAATAAGTGTGTAATCGGTCATGAATGTCCTGTTTATGCTAACCAGTCCATCAGCATATATCTGCCGGGTGTCAAGGGAATTGAGAGAGTAATAACCATTTTCCGAAGCAAACAGCGTATTGGTGGATGCCGCGAATTTCTTTTCGTCTTTTTCGTTGTCCTTATCCATTTTGGCGCGGACCGACACATTGATCCAATCAGCCAGGTTATATTTCGCCGCAAGGGTGGTCATATACCTTTGTTTTTTATTCTGGAAAAGATCACGTTGCGTAACCCAGTAAGGATTTTGAATCATAAAGCCGTTGTCACCGTAGGGCCAGAACTGTGTCATCAGGTTGCGGGAGGGATCAAAGCGCTCGAAAGCCTGTACCCTGTCAAAATGATCACCGGGCGGGAAGAGATAGGCAGCGATCAATGGGTTAAAATACTGCCCCTGCGTGATCATATTCTGCTCATTGACCATCGCCGTATTAAATGCTATATCGAGATTTAATTTTCCGTCCAGGAATGCGGTTGAATTGCGGGCGGTAAAATTGGAGCGGCCATAATTATTGTTGAGGATAATACCGCGTGAGTACACATTTCCGAGCGATACATAAGTCTGGTTCTTTGCCGTCCCTGTTGAAAGTGTTACTCCCGTTGATGTAGTTAAGCCCGTTTGGAAAAAATCTGCAGGACGGTAGGTGGATGGTGTAACCAGTTTGTCTCCCCAACTATAATAGCTGCCAACTTCAGAAACACCATACGTATTTTGAAACTCCGGTAACAAAAGAGGGTTCGAGAACATCGTAGAGTTTGTTACGCTGACTCCTGTTTTATCTTTTGATCCCTTTTTGGTATTGATGACGATTACACCGTTTGCGGCAGCACTGCCATATAAAGCCGCGGCGGAAGGACCACTTAATACAGATATGCTTTCGATATCTTCCGGGTTAATATTGGAAACGAAATCACCGGTTTGTCCCGCACCGGAAAAAATGTCTTCTGCCTGCCCGCGGATATTATTCGGCATCGGGATACCATCGATTACATACAAGGCATTGTTATTGCCATTAATGGACTTCACGCCACGCATTACGACCCTTGAAGAGCTTCCCGCACCTGCCGAAGAACTGTTGATCGTAGCGCCGGCTATCTTACCATTCAAAGAGTTGACAAAATTGGCATCTTTCACACGGTTCACTTCATCGCCTTTTATTTCCTGTACATTATAAGTGAGGGATTTTGATTTTTTGGTGATACCTAAAGCCGTCACCACGACCTGTTCTATCTCGTTTTCCAGTTTTTGAAGTGTAACATTTATCGTGCTCCGGCTGTTGATGGCCAGTTCTTCTGTACGGTAACCAATATAAGATACAACCAGTGTCTGGTTGGCTTCAGCGTCAATAGAAAATTGACCATCGGCGTTAGTAGCGACTGATTTCTTAGTCTCTTTTATCATTATAGTTGCGCCCTGCAGCGGAGACCCGTCTGAACTCAAAACAGTCCCGGTTATAGTTTGCGTGATTATTTCCCGGGGGACCAGCTTTTCATTAGTTAGCGACCCGACAACATTCGGCGCTGACTTCTTTTTTATGAAGATTGTTTTGTTGTTGATCTCGTAATCCACCGGCTGGTTGTCGAATGCAGCATTCAAAAAATCTACCAGCGGCATGTCTTTTACTGAAAGTGAAACCGGCCTGGCATCCTTTAAGAGGTTTTTATTGGCAAACACGATATAACCCGTTTGCTTCTCTATCGCTACAAAAACCCTGGTGAGCTTTATATTCTTACCGGAGAATGTAACTGTCTGGGACAGCCCCTTGGCGCTGGCGGTCAACAGGCCCAGGAACAGGAAGGCAATAGTTAGTTTCATAATTAACAGCGCCCCGCGTAAACCCGCGGGGCAGGTTTTGGCCAGTAACCATGGCAGCTGTAGCGGATCGTTGACTCTGTTTCTGTACGTCAGTCCCACTAACGAAATGGCTATAGCATTCCGGTTACATAAAGCAGTTTTTTGCATAACTTCACCCTGGTTTGGTTGTTAAAATGAACTTTCTACAGTCCTCATTTTTTATAATTGAACCATGGCCGCCCGGAACTCCTAACCGCGGCGGCTTTTAGTTGCACTTAATTCTCAAATGACTGTCTCCTAATCCAGCCATTTAATGTGCTTTTATTCTTAAGGTTTAACGATGACAATTTTTCCTTCGACAGTAAAATGAACCTCGGATACTTCCAACCCACGCAACACTTCGGACAATTTGAGGTCACGTCCCATTTTTCCCACGAATTCCAATGGTGGCACTCCTTTTTCGTATTTTACTTCGATGTCATACCAGCGTTCCAGTTGGCGCATGACTTCTTCCAGCGAAGCATCTTCGAAATTGAATACGCCGTTTTTCCATGCCATCACTTTATCCATGTCGACATCCGGGACCACTTTTATGGATGATTGGACCAGGGCATTCGGCACCTGCCCCTGCTGACCGGGTTTCAATATCACTTTTTCATTTCCATGCGTGATCTTCACAGATCCTTCCAGCAAAGAAGTATTGATCGTAGCCTCGTTCGAATAAGAATTGATATTGAAATGAGTCCCGATTACTTCGATCTGCGTATCATCATTCACTTTTACTTTAAAGGGCATCTTTTCATTCTTAGCCACCTCGAAGTACAATTCGCCGGTAACTTCTACGATTCTTTCTTTACCGGTAAATACAACAGGATAATGAATAGAAGAAGCGGCATTCATCCAGACCTTTGAGCCATCGGGCAATACCAGCTGGAACTGCCTTCCTCTTGGCGTCGTCATTGTGTTGTAAGCAATTTTTGACTCGCCGGCCCCTTTTTCATAAATAAGCTGCCCATTCTTAAGTATCACATTTGTGCCATTCTGGTTGGCGATGACTCCATTGCCCAGGCTATCCAGTGTCATTGTTCGTCCATCTTCCAGCGTAAGGATCGCCCCATCTTTGCCCGGTGCGATGTCTTTACCCGAAGCAACAGGTGGAGTTACTTTCTTTGCCCGATTTGACGATCTATTTAAGAAAAACAATGCGCCGATACCAAATAATATGATGATAGCTGCTGCATACCGTAACCACGGTGATCTTAAAAAAGCAATACGGTTTGTCGGCTCGCTTTGTGTTCTTGCAAGAATGAGCGGAAGCTTTGATTCAAGCGCTGCTTTCAGAGCCGGATCGATCTGTTCTCTGATGATAGGTTGCGATAATTGTTTTAGAATGGATTCCGCTGCCTGGGGATCCAATTCTTCACTGCCAAGCCATTCGACCAGTTCCTTTGTTTCCTGGGGAGATAATTCTCCTTCCAGTAGCCGGTTGAATATTGATGATTTATCAGGGGATGATGCCACTCCGTGAAAGTTTATTTGTGCAGGAACGGAGAAACCGGTTAAATGGGGGGATCGAGTTAAAAATATTTTTTAGGATAGATGCCGGCCGGCCAGGCAAAAGACGAAGATCAGCAGCGCCAGGAGGTTAATATTATTCACCAGGAAATCCCGGATCGATTTCTTAGCAGCCGCGAGGTATTCCTTTACAGTAAAGGGCGAGATGCCCATGATCTCTGCGGTTTCCTTATAAGTATGCCCTTCGGTTTTTACCAGTTCGTATGCTTTTTTTTGCTGTTGGCTCAGCTGGTCAATTGCTTTCTGCAGGATCTCGGAGGACTGCTTTTGATAAAATTGTTCTTCGACATCTTCATAGTTGCGGGTGGCAATCGACCCAAAACGTTTCATTAGCTGTTGATCCCGGCGCAGCCTTCGAAAAAAATCATGCACCAGGTTTTGAGCGATCCTGTATAGATACCCGGAAAAATTTTCGACAATGCCTTTTGCGTCTTTTTTCTGCCAGACCCGGGTAAACAGTTCCTGTATGATCTCCTCGGCTATGGCGGGATCCTGGACGATCTTCAGAACGTTAATATATAATATAGGACTGTAATGCCTGTAAAGTGTTGCGAAAGCCTCTTCATTTCCAGCTTGCAACTCCTGTACAAGCCGGGGTTCATTATGTAGATGTTCAAGTGACAAGCAGCAGTTTATTACGGCTTAAAAGTAGCGAAAGGGGATGAATGTAGTAGGTATATTAATCTTGTAAGCGTATAACTAATTTTTACGATACGAACCCTGCGAAGGAGAGCGAGGAACAGAGCGGAGAGCGATGCTTCCCAGGTTCTCTCTCTCCTTCGCTCTCGCTCTGTCTCTCCGCGCTATCTTTCTTACTATCTTTATTTTTCACCCTTCATACTCCAATTTATGCGGTCTATATTCTATTTGCTATTAGTGCTGAATCTTAGCCTTTCGGCAAACAATGCCTTTGGCCAGGACAACCAATTGCCGGAAGACAATCCCTTAAAGTATAAAAGCACCCTTCCTTACCAGGCGATCCCATTTGATAAGATCAAGGACGAACATTTCAAGCCGGCCTTGCTCGAAGGACTGAGGCTTCAACTCGAAGAAGTGAATAAGATTGCCAATAATCCAGCTCCCCCGACATTTGAAAATACCGTAGTCGCTTTGGAACTCAGTGGCGAGCTGCTCAATCGTGCGTCAACTGCATTTTTTTCGCAGGTTAGTGCCAATGCCAATCCCACACTGCAAAAGCTCAGGGAGGAAATGGCCCCTAAACTGGCAGCGAATTCTGATGAAGTTTATCTCAATACCAAATTATTTCAACGTGTTCAAACTGTATATAATAAAAGGAACACGTTGAATCTGGACCAGGAATCCATGGCCTTACTTGAATTGACCCACCGGAATTTTGTCCTGGCAGGGGCTCAGCTTGATGGGAAAGCGAAAGAACAAATGAAAAAATTGAACGAAGAAGAAGCTTCATTGAGCGCAAAGTTTGGAAATATGCTGGTGACCGGGACAAAGGATGCTGCGCTTATCGTTGATGACAGCGCTGAACTAGCTGGTCTATCGCAAGGTGAAATGGCAGCTTATGCCCAGGCCGCAAAGGGTCGCGGTCTTGCTGGTAAATGGGTAGTTCCTTTACAAAATACAACACAGCAACCTGCACTTAAATCGATGTCCAATCGTAACACGAGGCAAAGATTGTTTGAAGCCGGCTGGAACCGCACTGAAAGATCTGATTCGAATGATACCCGCCCGATGGTAACAAGACTGGCCGCTATAAGAGCACAGAAAGCAAAGCTTATGGGCTTTCCAAGTTACTCTGCCTGGCGATTAAAATCACAGATGGCAGCGGATCCTGAAACTGTTGACAAATTTTTTGGAGAGCTCGCTCCCGCCGTTGCAGTCAAAGCAAAGGACGAGGCAAAAGAGATACAGGCGCAGATTGATCAGCAACATGGATCCTTTGCACTAGAGGCTTGGGACTGGGATTATTATGCCGAACAGGTCCGCAAGACAAAATATTCCGTGGACGCAAAAGAAGTCAAACCGTATTTCGAATTAAATACCGTTTTGGAAAAAGGTGTTTTTTATGCGGCAAATTTATTGTACGGCATCACGTTTAAGGAACGCAAAGACCTTCCAGTTTATCATCCCGATGTAAGAGTATTTGAAGTGTATGATAAGGATGGTCAGCCATTTGCCCTTTGGTACTGCGATTATTTCAAACGAGACAACAAAGGTGGTGGTGCCTGGAATAGTTCCTACCTCAGCAAATCAACTTTGCTGAAAACGCAGCCGGTAATTGTTAACGTTGCAAACCTGCCCAAGCCCGCGCCTGGTGAACCGGCATTGATCGATTTTGACAATGTGCGTACGATGTTTCATGAATTCGGACATGCGCTGCATTATTTATTTGCGCTGCAAAAATATCCAGGACGGCGTGTACCTCGCGATTTTGTAGAGTTCCCTTCGCAGTTTAATGAGCATTGGGCCATGAATCCTGTTGTGTTGAAAAACTACGCGATTCATTACAAAACGGGCGAACCGATTCCGCAGGCATTGCTGGATAAGATACAACGAGCCTCCAATTTCAATGGCGGGTATGCCCTTACTGAGGCGATTGAAGCATCCTTACTTGATCTGCACTGGCATCAATTGAAGGCCACCGACAGCGTGAAAGATGTGGACGCGTTTGAATTGGCAGCGCTGAGATCTACAGGTATTGATCTGAAGGCAGTACCGCCGCGATACAGGTCGAGTTACTTCCAGCATATCTGGTCAGGAGGATATGCGTCCGGTTATTATTCTTATCAATGGACGAAGATGCTTTCCGAAGATGCATTTGGCTGGTTTGAGGAAAACGGCGGCCTGACCCGCGCCAATGGCCAGCGTTTTCGTGATCTGATCTTATCCCAGGGAATGACGGTGGACTATAAAGCGCTTTACAAAAAGTTTCGTGGCAGGGATGCTAAGATCGATGCGATGTTGAAGAATATGGGGTTGGAGAAGAAGGCGTTTTAGGATGTGACCTACCTGGTTTTTCTCCGAAACAACAGCAACCACGTAAAGTATTGTGTGTAATCTTATGGCGATAATAAAGAATATTGGCATAGCAACATTCGTCTTGGCCTTGTCTTTAAGTTTAAAGGCGCAAACTATTGAAAAGACATTCTCAGGTTCGTGGGCAGAAACTTGGTGGACATTTGATTTTTATAAGAATGGAACATATAAAAGAACTTCATCAGGACATTACGGTGCGACAGAAGTAAAAGGAAGTTACAAAACTAATCAGGACACTATTCAATTACTTACAGGCTATAAAAACAGTGACGGCACCATAAACGAGTATTATTTGTTTGAGAAAGATAGTTTTCTAATTGACATTACTCTTCTCTATGACTACAAATTAACTAAGGAGAGAAATCTAATTTCTTATAACAGCCGGAAAAGGTATGATATATTACAAAAACCCGACCCCAACTTAAGGTTTCATAAATCTTTGGCTGAACTCGACAGCCTTGTAGAAACTGCAATCCATCAACTAAAAAACACAACCATTTGGCTTATTTCAGACGCTGAAAATTTAAATATAATCAGATTGTTAAATACTATTTATGGTTCGAGTGATAAACGATTAACCACAGGTGTATATGCAGAATTTCGCCAACTGATTTTTGAGAAAAATTATATAGAAGAAATTAGAAAGGTTTATGATTGGACAATAGGAATGGGGATGGGCTTCCTTATTTTAAAATTACAAGTTGAACTCGGTGGCTCGCCAAACTGGTATAGTATCTATGTCATCGAATAAAGGTTAGATACAACATCGGGTCTAACCCACTCTGAATGGGGCTGGCTTGCCTTAAAAATAATTTGAAAAGCATGCCGTTAAGAAGGTGATTTACAACCTGCAAAAATTTTACCCACTTCCTATAATATCATAAATTCGAGCGTTAGTCTTAAGTAATATGAGCACCACATTCACTATCATACCAACGAAAATTGACAACGACTTAACCTTTCAAAGTGTGCTATCACTTGCAAATCAGACATTAAAAAATCAATTAGATAAACTCTTAATTAATTTATCGGTTGGCTTATCAGTAAATATTCATGACAACAAAGAAGCCTACGTGAATAACATTAATCTTAACACAAAATTTATTTGGGCTGACAATGAATATGCTTGGTTTACAGTTGACAAATCAAATGGTGGAACAGATGCATATTGCGAAAAACTATCAGAGCATCTTTCTGACTGGGACACATACATTCAAGACACGTTAGGAAATGTAATTGTGACACCACAACTTAAGCAACAAATAACAGGCTGTGAATATGAATGGTACTTTAGACGTTCGGCTGGACAATCCCCAATCATAAGCCTAGCATACGGACACTTGAGTGCTGCTGTTGCAAAGTTGACAGACGGATACATTTATACTTATGACGGTGCCTGGCACGACAATATTTTTCCAGCAACTGCTGACCAACTTCTCGAAGTATATTTTTATCCTGACAAAGCAAACAACGACGAGGATTATGATTGGGCGACAAGATGCATCGAGGGGCTTAAAACCGAATTTGACAGCAGGTAATAAACAGAAATAATTTTTGAAAGCAAGTAGCTCGTTATGACAGATCCAAATCAGAAATTTATAGCGTGGAGTTTCGGGAGTTCTATGCTTACTTACCGGATATATCCCGATCGGCATAACTCTAATCAACTGCAGTCCAGATTAACGACTCAATCCAACCAAAAGAATATATCTTCGACTTTAGAATTCCAATCGACTTATATCCAGGCTGACGGATCACAGGACCTGCCTACTGCGTCTTCGCTTGCTATGGCGAAGCAAGGCTGGCAGTATCAGCACAACTTGTCCCCCCAAAGGCCGGAGCACAGCGCCTCGGCTATTGAGTGAAATTTTGGAGATTTCTTATTCAATAAAATAGCGATATAACAATAAAATGGCAAAAACTAACATTAGACAAGAAGCCCTGGACTGGTTTAAAACGAAACAGCCCACTATCGATGAGGCAATTTTGACTTCCAAGTTTTATACATCTCAAGACTCGTGGAGCAAATCAAGAGTATGGTTTTTTCAGATACCCCTGGATGTTGTCAATCCTAAAAGGTTTAAATATCTGTATCTGATCTGTGAAAATCATTTGAAAGGTGAGCCATTCTTGTATTTAAAAGTTCCCACTTTTTTCATTTTAAAAAACGAAAAATCCTTCGAACTTGACCAGAAAAAGAAGGTACTTCGTTTATACTTCTCCGCGGAAGCGGTGGACATGTTCAAAGAAATTCGAAAAAGCAGCAATTTGGACTTTAGTAGTTTTGTTCAGCAAGAATAATTGATGCGACAAATTCGTCTACGATGGGGTTTCTGCCTTGCCAAAGTCAGACAAATCACTTTTAAAAAAGAAAACGACTCTTTTATTGAAGGGTTTGGCGACCTATTTACAACTGACAATAAAACTGTCTTTAGAAAAATAGACTCCTTAAACTATAATTCGAGCTTTAAATTAATAGAAATAGATTGCGGGAAATAAGCTCCACAGCCAGCAAAGCTTGTCCTGCCAAAGGCGGAAGCTGACCGTTGTACTTCATGCTGTCGAACACTCTAATTTTTTACACACTAGTAAAACTAATAAATGGCAAACAATACAGACGAAGAAGATTTAGGCGATTCGATAAGCATACAATCTGAAAATCTTTCCGCGGAAATTATTCTTTCCAATGACACTAAAACTATTAACCACAATCAAGAAATAGAAAATATGGAAGTACATAAACATCCTCATCATGTAACACATAAAAAGAACGGGATAGAATACTTGCTTGAATTTTTTATGTTATTCCTTGCAGTATTTCTTGGCTTTGTGGCTGAAAACGTAAGGGAACATCAGGTAGAAAAAAATAGAGAATTGGAATTCATCAAATCGTTAACCACCGACCTGCGAGATGATATCAAAAGCCTGGATGCTACAATAGCTTTTGAGCATACAGCCATTTTAAAACTTGACACGCTTATATATTTATTAAACAACCCTGCCTTGGCAAAAAAAAGTGGTGATCAATTATATTACGTAGCAAGGGTCGGACCCCGAGCATACTCCTTTGTAAACAACAGCCGCACATTTGACCAATTAAAAAATTCTGGTGGTTTCCGCCTTATTAGAAATGCAGAGGCTTCTAACAGTATCATGGACTATTACAATCAACTTGGCCCCGTACGTTTACTGGAAGATAATTATAACCATGAATTTGATGATTATAAACGTGTGGCTGCAAAAATCTTTAATTCAGGTATTTTAAGAACCCAAGAAGGCGAAAACTCAGAAATTTTGAGAAGCAACAACAATTCGCAGCTCGTAACTTATGATCCCAGTATGCTCAACGAGGTGGGATTTCACACACTACAGATGAATGGATCCAGGAGATCCAAAATAGGGATGCTGGAAAACTTGAAAAAAACTGCAAAAGATTTAAAATCTTATCTACAAAAAGAATATCACTTAGAAAATTAGTGATTCAGGCACAAACGCACAACGTGGGCCTGGCTAAAGAATGTCACGTAAGGCGGGATAGGTATATTCTCATCGATATCTCGCTATCGGATTCCCATGGTTCGACTTGTCTTCCCAAAACCAACTGAAGTTTATTCACCATCAGCAATTCTATTTACCTTTAGTTACCGGGCTGTACATAACACAGAAATTAGCACAATTTGTCCCGCCAATCATACGAGCCTTGAATGATTCAATGTTATAACTGAATTTAATACCTGATAATATGGAAAATAAAAATTTTACAACAACCATTGAAGTTGCAAAATCACCGCAAGAAGTTTTCAATTACATTGCCGATGTAACAAGTTGGTGGAGCAAGGATTTTGAAGGCGGCAGCAAACAGTTGAACGATGAATTTATCATTCATCACCCCGGGCAACATTATTCCAGGCAAAAATTGGTGGAAGTAACTCCCAACAAAAAAATTACCTGGCTCGTTACTGACAGTACTTTGTATTGGCTTCAAAAGGACAAGCATGAATGGACTAACACAAAAATGATCTTTGACATAAGCACTACAGGCAACAAAACCATTCTTCATTTCACTCACGAAGGACTTATTCCCGGAAAAGAATGCTATGCTATGTGTGAAAAAGGATGGAGTATCATTATCAAAGACTGGTTGTTTCACCTCATTACTTACGGTGCACAGTCACCAGAAATGGTAAAAGCCGCCGAGATCAGGAATCAGATGCTTACTGAAGAGGATCAATCAAAATAACCAGAGCAAAGAGAAGTCTTTACATGTTGTCTGCCATTTTATGACGACACCAAATGAATAGTCACCAATATAAAAATTTAACAATTGAAGTGCTTGACGAACCAACTTATAAACCTGGCGCCGCAAACAACAATTTCATTTACTCAAAACATTATTTTGGAGACGGTGGACAGGATTATCCAGTTTCAAAACACGGCATCAAAATTCTCCAGGACAACCGGGTTTTGGAAAGCTGCATTATTATTGGCTCAGGTGGTGCGACAGGGATTCACAAGAACTCAACAATTTTAGACAATGACAACCTGGTAGTTTGTTGTTGTAATACGGTATTCTGCCTAATACTACCAACCCTTGATTTAAAATGGAAAACACAAGCTGACCAAGCAACCTGCTTTCAAATATTTAAACAACAAGACGGATACGTCATACACGGAGAGCTCCTGGTGTCAAAGCTTGACAAAGACGGAAATAAAAAATGGAAGTTTGGCGGTGCTGACATTTTCTTTTCACTGGATGGCGAAGAAGAAATTAAGTTTGAGAGTGACGGAATTTTGCTCACGGATTTTGCGAAGACAAAATACAAAATTGACTTTGATGGAAAATTGCTTTGGGACACTTATAAACGATAACAAAAAAAAGCAGGCAACTGGTATTCTCATAACTAAACATTCATTCATATGGATCTAGACAATAGGATCTGGGCTACATTAAACGGAGGATACAAAATCCCCTATAATGCTTCCCGACCTCTAAAAAAATTGAGAGACGCGATCCGACAGGAAGATCTCGAAGTTATTTTCACTGAATTGTGGGATAATCTTCATCACCAGGGAGACGTTGGAATAGCATCCTATTTAGCCGTGCCCCAGCTAGTGTCAATCTGTATAATTAAAAAGTCCCTGGATTGGAATTTCATAGGGCTTTGCTCTTTAATTGAAAATTGTAGATTGGATGGCCGCAATCCTGAGCTTCCTCCGGAATATCAGGATGCCTATTTTCAGTCTTTAAACGAGTTCGAACGGTATTTGCTTTTAAACTTTAAAAGCATAACTGACCAAAGAGCTTTAAGGTTAACTTTAGCTTTGTTGGCGACTGTGAATGGGCAACCAGGACTGGGTAGGGCAATCGAAATCTTAGATGAAGGCTCGCTTCCAGAATTTCTTCAACAATTCTAAACCTTGGACAAACAAAGCCCAACCGTTAGCGGTAAGCAAATCAGGACTATCTAAAAATAATTAACACATGGATCAAAAAATTAAAAATTATATTTTGACTCAGCCTGCAGACAGGCAAAGCATATTATCAGACATTCACTCAATAATTCTTGACAAGGACAAATCTGTGACTTCTGAAATTGAGCCAATGATGGGAAAAGAGATGATCATTTACAAGGCCAATGGAATGATGAAATATGGGCTTGCAGGAGTTAAAAATTATATGTCATTGCATGTTTTGCCAATTTATGGTTCTAAGACGCTTTTCGAAAAATATAAATCGCTTTTAACCAGGGCAAATTTTCAAAAAGGCTGCATCAACTTCGACACTGCTGAGAAAATGCCTTTGGACATAGTGCGACAGTTAATCTCAGATTGTTCTAAAGTGGACCTGAAAAAAATCCGGGAAGATCAATTAAACGAGAGAAAATTAAGGGCAAAAGCAAAAAAATGATTTTCTCTTAAATAACCGGGCGAACAGGTATATTCCGAACAATATATCGCTATCGGCCATCTATGAGCCCCGCCAATGCCAGAGCAGAAAGCTTAGGATATCTACGCAACCCTGACTCAGGATTCGGCGATTAGAATGTTTTTATTATGACAAGAAGAAATTTTAATACCCCGAAAGTTGCCAGGATGTCAGAAGCATTCCCTCAAGCCGTAATAACCGACAACTATATTTTTTTATCGGGAATGGCGGGCTTAGATCCAGTTACAGGAAAAGTAGCCAGCGATAACTTCGAAGACCAGGTAAGGCAATGTTTCTCGAATATCAGGACCATTTTGGAGGAGGCAGGAAGTAATATGACTAAAATTGTTAAGACAACAATTTTTATGGTTACCGGTAATGATTTTGCCGTAATAAATAAAATTTATAGCGAATTCTTTCCTGAAAATGCACCAGCAAGAAGCACTCCACAAGTCATGCCTTTTCCGGCCGGGATCCTAATTTCGGTTGAATGCATTGCGCTTTTATAAATAAACCCATTCGCTCCAAAACACACCCACGCTACATACAACATGGGCTCCATGCTGTCCAAGAATCCCGCATGCGGTGGAACAGGCTTACTTTCATTGACATTACCTGGCAAGATACTTGAGACCACAGATAGCTAAAAGCAAAGAGCATGTTACATACTACTCCATTTCTTTTATTTGACGGAAATTGTGCCGAAGCAATGAGTTTTTACCAAAATTGCCTTGGCGGACAATTGACCCTTACAAAATTGAGTGATACACCCATGAAAGAACAGTTTCCCGTAGAAAAGCATGGTAGAATTATCTATGCCAACTTGAAAAATAATGAAATCGATATTTCGGCTACAGACTGGATGGCGTCTCCAAGACTGGAACCAATACAGGGAAATACTTTTAGTATTTATCTTACAGGTGAGACCTACGATGAATTAAAAACCGTTTTTGATAAACTCGCAGTGGGAGCAGACAAGGATAAAAGAACTTTTATGGAACTAAATAATGCACCGTTTGGAATTTATGGACAATTCACGGATAAATATAAAGTCTCGTGGATCTTCAAAGGAAACAAGCAGGTAGAAAAAAAGTAGTAGTGAAACTTCCCA
>VBAT01000010.1:146438-154279 GCA_005884665.1 Bacteroidota bacterium | reverse complement strand
TGACCTGTTATTTTGGTAGGTCACTCACTTGGCGGTTCAACATCATTAAAATACCTGAGCGAAGAAAAGCCTGATATTTCAATTGCCGGACTCTTTTTAGTTGCAACTCCTCATTGGAAAAGCAACATGAAAGAGTTCCAATTAAAAGAAAACTTCCAGGCTTCGTTGAAAGGTATCCCCGCGATATTTCTCAATCACAGTAAAAACGACCGTGACGCACCATTTGAAAGCCTGAAATTCTATAAAAGTGCCTTTAAAACCGCTATTGTCCGGGAACTGGCAGGAAAAGAACATACCTTTTCAAAAGGGTTACCTCAACTGGCTTCAGATCTGAAATACTTTGCCGGTTAAAAAGATAGTAGCTCAGAAGAAAAATGAAAGCCGCATTTCGTTCAAAATATGGTCTACCAGGGGTCTTAAGTATAAAAGAGGTTGAAAAACCCAGTCCTAAAGACAATGAAATTCTCGTAAAAGTATATGCGGCTACAGCAAACCGGAGCGATTATCATATACTTACCGGTAAGCCTTTTATCATGAGGCTTTTCACAGGACTATTTAAACCCACCCTATCGACCACCGGAACAGATTTTGCCGGCCAAATTGAAGCAACAGGAAAAGATGTAACATCTTTTAAACCTGGCGACAGGGTAATGGGGTTTAGTGGTGGCCTTATAGGCATCAGTTCTCATGCGCAATACCTGGTATTGCCGGAAACGAAAGCAATAAAAATGACAGTCGCTATTCCTGGAAATTTACAGTATGAAGAGGCAGCGGCATGTTTGGAAGGGGCATTCTATGCTGTAGGTAACACCCTGTTGCCTCTAAAAGCCGGGCAAAATGTCTTGATCTATGGCGCGACAGGCGCGATTGGTTCGTCCTATCTGCAGCTTCTGAAATTGTATGGGCTATCTATTACCGCGGTGTGCAGAGGCGAACACTTTGACCTTGTAAAATCCCTGGGCGCCGACAGGGTGATTGATTATACAAAAAATGATTTTACAAAAGATAAGGATAGATATGATTATGTTTTCGATGCGGTGGGCAAAACCAGTTTTGCGAAGTGCAAAGGTCTCCTGAAGAAAAAAGGAATTTTTACCTCTTCGGGAGGGGCAGAAAACCTTCTTTTGGTACTTATAACGCCCTTATTTGGGGGCAAAAAGGTAGTGTTCAAACCTTCTAAAAACATTAAGTCGGGGCTTAGACTTATTAAAAAACTAATTGAAGAAGGAACCTTCAGACCGGTTATAGACAGAAAATACCCTCTTGATCAAATAGCTGAAGCCTTTACATATGTAGCGAGTGGGCAAAAGATTGGGAATGTTGTTATCACAATGCATAGTTAATGAAACAGCCTGCTTTCTACCCCAGGACTTCCGACGGTTCGCAGACGAAGCCTGGAATTGCGAATGATAGAAGCTTTTCCTAAATTCGAGTGTTGACTGCGGAAGTTGAAACAATCTCTCAAAACTAAATGACCAATTGAACGTGACAGAACATAGTTATAGATTATCCCTAAAGTTTATAATTTGTCTAATTGGAATAACTGTACTTGTGCAATCCTGTACAGACGACGATTCCCTATATAGAGAAGGAAAATATCTTTACAATAAAAAGAAGTATACAGAAGCGTTTGAGCTATACCAAAAAGCGGCAAGGGCCGGTAACATCGTAGCCTTAAACGAAATTGGATGGATGTACCAGAATGGCGAAGGAGTAAACAAAGATCTTCAATTGGCAATGAAATATTACCAAAAGGCAGCTGAGAAAGGAAATGGTTCAGCGATGAATAATATCGGATGGATATATGATAAAGGAGTGGGTGTGAAAGAAGATAACTTGAAAGCAATTGAATGGTATAACAAAGGCGTGGATGCAGGAAATGCTTATGCAATCAATAATTTAGCATGGATGTATGAAAAAGGTGAAGGAGTAACTATAAACTATAAAAAAGCCATGGAGTATTATCAACAGGCAGCACAAGCAGGAAGCGGCAGCGCCATGAACAGTATCGGGTTGATGTATGAAAATGGTGAAGGAGTAAATGTAAATTATATAAAGGCGATGAAATGGTATCTCAAAGCTGCCGGGCTTGACATTTCCGATGCAATTTTCAACATTGGATATATGTATGAAAATGGTGAAGGAGTAAACGTAGATTATCACAAGGCCTTACAGTGGTATCAAAAAGCATATGAAGACAGCAATGCAATTGCTACAAATAACATCGGGTGGATGTATGAAAAAGGGGAAGGAGTAACTGCCGATTATCAAAAAGCCATGGACTGGTACCAAAAAGCTGCAGCTCTTGGGAGCGGTGATGCCATGAACAACCTGGGATGGATGTACGAAAATGGCGAAGGAGTAAAAATAGATTATCTCAGTGCTATGAATTGGTACCAAAAGGCGGCGGATGCAAAAAATGCTGACGCAATGAACAATATGGCGGCATTGTTTGAAGAAGGGAAGGGAGTAAAAAAGGATATGAAAAAAGCGGCAGAGTGGCATAAGAAAGCTGATGAAACTAAAAATTCCACAAACTGATCCTGCACAGGATAGTCTGCATTAAAACAGAAGAGAATTTCTAACCGAAATCAACACAAATTTGCCCGGCCAAAGAGGGAAAAGAAAGCGCTAGCCGTTAGCAGTATTTTACTTCAAAAAATAATTTGTGAAGCTAAAGACTATGAATCCAAAAGAAGACTGGATATCCGGGAAAATATTTTCAGAAAGCTTCTCCCAATGAGAGATAAAGGCCTGTAAAATCCTTACTCATTGCAAAATCAAGCCCAATATTTGTTCGGGAAATTTTATTGAACTTAATTCGCAATCCTGCTCCCGCTGCCGGGTGCCAATACCCAAAATGGTTTCCCTCATATTCTGATACCGAATGTATGTTGCTGAATAATACAAAGCCCCAGAAACCATTTCTTGAAATATCTCTCCTGTATTCTGATTCAAAATAGAGTAAACGCCTGCCACGGTACCTATTCTGTTCAAACCCTCTGCCTGACCTGTTGTAATAATCCCAGCCTATGCTTGGCAGATCCAGGTATGGGGCTTTTCCATAGGTAACGGCCCAGTAATAGCTCCAGACGGCCAGCAGATTTTGCCGGTGTTTATCAAAAGGAAAATATTTACGGGCATCTATAAATATTGATTGCCAGTTAAAAGTACTACCCAAAAAATCGAGATTGAACCTGTAATCGATTGCCATAAAAGCCCCGCCAGGAGGATTGAGGGAATTGCGCCTTGAATCGATCAAAAAATTGACCACCGGGCCAGATGAAGTACCACTCTTTCTAAGTTCTTTTCCATAATCAAACAAGGGAAGAGCGGCGAGGGCCAATGAATCTTTGTCCACGCTTGCGTTAAAATGATAGTCAAGATCATATCCTGCTCCAAAATATGTTGACTTCCCCATTCTCTTTAAAAAGCTGTGATAGAACCGGAGGTAGTTGTATTCGATTAGTGCTTTGTTATCGCTATATATTGCGGATAGATCATGAAGCGTGTATCCCCTTTTGACAACAAAACGTTATTAGGCAACCACACCAGGCTCCTGAATGGAAGAACAAATTTACCATCGAAAGTAAACCACGGGGAAAACGTTATCGTTGAAAGAGAGGTAGTGGCTTCATTACCCGTATAAAAAGCCGCATTAAAGGCGGTTGCGACTGCCCTTCCTCCACCCGCTGCACTTCCGGCAACAGGTATAAGAGAAAATTGAAATTTCTTTTTCGAGCGGGATGAATCGATTTTCTTTTGATCGGCTTTAAATAATTTCTTTAAGATGTCGATCACGTCTTTCTGCGGGGTTAAACCCGTGGTATCGGTTATCCCAGGTTGTTGAGCCGAAACAGATATCACCACGCATCCTGTAAAAAAGGACAACAGCAGGAATTGTATGCTTAGTTTCTTGCGCAAATCATGCTTTAAATGCAGGTGACATATCTAAAACTTAAAGTCAAATATTAAAGCAGTCTATATGTGGATTGGAATTGTCCGTCTTGTAAATAAAGCAGGACTAAAGATTACCCAATAAAGTTACCGGACGATCAACAAGAAATTGAAATGAAAATATTATAGCAAGCCAAATCTTATAAGTTCAGGCATTTTCATAACAAGAGAGTTCTAATCTCGTAATCCATTATTCAGTACCCTGTACTTTTTTGGCGACATCCCAATAATTGTCCTGAAACGCTTGGAAAAATAATAAGGATCGTCAAAGCCCATGCTGAATGCTATGTCTTTTATTGACCGGTTTGTAAAATCCAGCTCCTGGCAGGCCTTCTGCATTTTCATTTGTACAAAATAATCGATGGGTGCATACCCGGTCTTTTGCTTGAACAAATTGGAAAAGCGGGAAACAGAATAATTATGCTGGCGGCTCAGCTCATTAAGTGAAATATTATCTTTTATATGCTCCTGCATATATAGTATGGCACTGTCAACACAATCCGGGTTTTCCGATGCTGTGGTTTCATAGTGCCGGGAGTTGTACACAAATAAAGTGATGAACTCGGAAAGACACATATTGGCAAATAAAAGATTGTCGATGCTATAGCCCAGTTCAAGCGTCCGGTATATTTTGGAGAAAAGAGGAACGATATCGCCCGTATTCTTTATATAGCAGGGCTTGAAATATTTTTGGACCGCCAGTACCTTGTTCAATGCATGTAATGAATCACCGCCAAAATGTATCCAGTAAATACTCCAGGGATGTTCACGGCTGCTGCCATAAGCATGTTCAACGTTTTGAGGTAAAATAAAAACTTCGTTCGGCCCCACTTCATACCGTTGGCCACTTATCTCATACCATCCACGCCCATCCACGCAATAAAAAAGAAAATTCTCCGGCAACCCTTTTTTGCGGTAAGTATAATGATCTTTTGCTTTGGGGTAATACCCGATTGAGCAGATATAAAGATGTTTAAGCAAGGGATTGCTTTGTACCCTTGATTTCAATATAGTCCTGGGAATTTCAATACGCTGGCGGCCCACGCCATACCATACGTTCTTATGAGAACCCTCCTTGGTCTCTTTCTCTTTCATAACAGCAAATCAATCAGCATTAGCCGGGGAAGTTACTGAAAAGGTTTTAATCAGCAATCCAGATGCTGGTTGCTGGTTACTGGATGCCGGATGCCCGTCATTGCGAGCGGAGCGAAGCAACTGGATGCAACAGTGCCTGACGGCAAAACAGTGATAATTATTTATATTCGCTACACACAAAAACCCGCTTTCAATGATTGCTTTTAGTCGTCTTAAACCGCCTGTATTGTTCGTATTGTTTTTTATCCTGGCAGGCAATTCTCTTTTTGCCACAGTTACCCTGCCATCTTTCTTCAGCGACAATATGGTCCTTCAGCAACAAACCGATGCAGCCATCTGGGGCTGGGCGAAAGCAAATAGTACGGTTCAACTGGTATCTTCCTGGAATAAAAAGAAGTACAGCGTTAAAGCTGACGCCTCAGGCAAGTGGAAACTAAAGATCAGTACACCCGCTGCAGGTGGCCCCTATGAAATAACTATCAGCGACGGTGAATCAATCACCCTGCATAATATTCTTATTGGCGAAGTTTGGTTTTGCAGCGGCCAGTCAAATATGGAAATGCCGATGAAAGGCTTCAGGGACCAACCTGTCAAAGGATCAAATGAAGCGATATTCAATTCAACGAATGACTGGATACGCATTTACAATGTTCCGAGGGCCGTCGAACGGTCATTGAAGGATACAACCAAATCATCTTCCTGGAAATCGGCTACGCCTGAAAATATCAGCAATTTCTCCGCGACAGCTTATTATTTCGGGAGAATTCTGCAACAACAATTAAAAGTCCCTGTCGCGCTTATCAATGATAGTTATGGAGGTTCTCCGGCTGAAGCCTTCATGAGTATTGAAGCCTTAAAAGCATTTCCCGAAATAAAAATCCACAGCGCTACCGATACAGCCAGGCTGAATAACAGGAGCCCGACTGCATTATATAATGGTATGATCCACCCGATTGTTGGTTATACTATCAAAGGATGTCTTTGGTACCAGGGAGAAGCAAACCAGGACCGACCCGATCAATATGAAAAGCTGTTCCCGGCAATGGTAGCGCAATGGCGAAGCGAGTGGGGACAGGGCGATTTCCCATTTTACTTTGCACAGATAGCCCCGTATAATTATTACCAGATCCCTGTTACAGCCCGGACAGATAAAATGAATTCAGCTTTTTTGAGAGATGCACAACGGAAAGATGTAAAGTTGATACCCCGCAGTGAAATGGTTGTTTTATTGGATAATGGCGACGAGTTCGGCATTCACCCAGCGGATAAAGAGACGGTGGGAAAGCGTTTTGCATTACTCGCACTGGGAGATACTTATGGGTTAAAGGGATTCGCATATCGAAGCCCGATATTTGACTCTTTGACCATAAACGGGAGTACTGTAACACTCAGGTTTAAAAATGCACCTAATGGATTAACTGCTTATGGAAAGACATTGACCCAATTTGAAATCGCTGGCGCTGATAAACGTTTTTATCCTGCGACGGCAGTTATTCGCAATGGCACGATCCAGGTATCAAGTCCATTGGTTACAACTCCTGTAGCGGTCCGTTATGCATTCAAGGATTTTGTGATGGGGGATTTATACAGCACGGAAGGTTTTCCTGTTTCGTCGTTCCGAACGGATGATTGGTGATCCCTCGACCCTGGCGAGGCAAAAGCCCCAAAGCGGGACGGGAACGAAGAAATTATAGACAACTAATTACCTGGCAGCATCACTTCCACATCTTTTGCTCTGTCCACAGGTAAGACTTTCAATTCAACAATCTTTCCATCTTTCAACTCAGCTTCTACAGTTGTATTATAGGGTGCGTGTAGTTTGAAGTGAACATCAATTTCTTTTGGCCAGGCGGGAAAAAGTAAAATCCTTTTATCATCGGTTTGCAATAACATTTCCTGCAAACCGATCATTCCGCTTCCACCCCAGTTATGATCAGGTACCCAGTCAAACCCGGGACCCCAGAATGCAGGAAACCTTCTCCCGGAGTTTTGTAATTTCAATGAGGTCAGGCGCCACGCTTCATCTTTCAATCCCAACCTGGCTGCCCAGATATTATCCTGCTTCCATCCTACATGGCTTCTGAATTTTACCACATTGGTGTCATAGTTCCATGTATTGAGCGCTATATCGAGATCTTTCTTACCCACGCCAAACAATCCCCAGGGGAACACGGGATACAACTGCGTGGACTCTGTATTATGTACCCGCTCCCATGTTTTTGCAGGCGCTATTGTGGTGTGGCCACTAAATGATCGTTCACTTATGATGGGTATCCTGTCCATAAGGCCTGATAAATATTCATGTCGTCTGATGACTGCAAATCTCCCTGTAGTATCGCTGGGCACTTTAACTTCCTTTCTGAAAAGGTTCAAATTAGCTACGAGTAATCTGGCCGTAACTGTGTAGAGAGCCGCAATGGTCGAAGTGGAATTATAGGCCATCTTATAAGTTTCCGCGCCACTGCCGGGGTACAATACCAGAGTACTATCTTCATCCAGCGATTTTATACCACGTTTTTTAGCGAGGTATTGATAATGCTCATCAAAAAACCTCAAACAGCTTTCAATAAAAGGTAGCCGATCGCTTATATTTTTTCCGGTATATTGTTCCTCCTCCATAATCATCAGACAAAATTCCAGTACAGTGTCCCAGGTATATTCCAGCCATGCATTGTATTCAACGCCTTTATCAAAATCATCCGGTCTCTTTTGCCCGTATTCGGCATAATCGGGTAAACCATAATTTTCCATTTGTTCCGTAAAACAAGCTCCTTCATGACCCCAGTACA
>VBAT01000010.1:140240-146383 GCA_005884665.1 Bacteroidota bacterium | reverse complement strand
CCACTCCTGATCATTGGGAAATAAACCAGCCGCTGGTTTTGTGCAGTGTGTAGACCACCACCCCAGTTGCGGTAATCGGGAGTAAGCCGATTAAATGTATCTGTGAACACGGGATCAACTGTCAGCAAACCGCCATTAAACTTCGTCGGCCATTTCCCGAAAGCATTGCATGCAAGCATATAACGGAATAACTGGTAGTTGCGACCGACTTCCCAGGCTTTGCTGCTTATGTTGGTTTTTTCAATCTGAATAAAACTCCTGCCCCAAAACTGCTGCCACCATTGTTGTGACCTGGCAAAACCAGTCTTACTGTTTAAACGAACCGTTTTCTCCAATGAATCCAGTGATTGCTTCCAGGATTCAATATTTTCCACCTGCCTGGTGTACAAATACAGGTTTAATGCATGTTGCTTTGCAGCCTTATTACTTTTTAATTTCCATCCTCTATAGTCCGTATTCACATAAACACCATCATAAGTTCCAGCGGGAGAAGAATTCTTACCACTGAGTGAACCGCCAAACGCAAGTTGTTTCAGCGGATTATATAACTGGTCTTTTACGTCATTCATTCCCTGCTGGGCCACTGTTGCGTCAAAAATTGTTTCCGCAGTATTGTGATGATAGAACAGGACATCATTGCCTTTAAAATCAATAACATCTTTTCTATAGACATTATTCTTCGGCGCAGCCCATTTCCAGGAATTGGCAAAATTTTCCCTTGCTTTTATTACCCTGTCCTGGTATCGCCAGCTTTCATAAGCCGCTTCAACATTAATTTTTTTACTTGCATTTACATCGACATGTACGACCGGGCTAAAAACATCTGCCCATATTCGTATGGTAACTTTAACTCCCTTGTTTTCTCCTTCTACCGTTACGAAGCCTTCCTGCAAATGCAATTCCTGTCTAAATATATTTCCATCAAAAGGATTGGGAAACAGTTTCACCCGCAGCCTTCCAGCTTTCATCAGCGCATTATCTTCATTGAAACTTCCGCTTCTTGCAACATAAATAAGCAGTTCGCCATTCTCCACCCATACATTCATGCCGATATCGCCGCCGCCGCAGGGCATGGATTCGGATGAATTTTTGCTTTGGGTGGTCCATATAATATTATAAGCACCCTCCCTTAATTGCGCCTGTAACCCCGAGTTCACAAAAAGTAAAATCAGGAAAAAAAACCTCCTGGTTACATTGAAGATGCCTCCTGTTTTCATTTAATAAATAGTTTTACTTTTCCAATCAAACCTGCCGGCAGTAGCGGTTTATCTTTTAAGCGAAAAGGCGCTGTTGTCCATGTTACTCTTTTATCTACAGGCAACAAATTATCACCGATCAGGCGATTGTGCCAGGTGTTAGTCACCGTCACTTCTATTTTATTTTCCCCGGGCTTAATGGCCTTTGTTATATATAGACCATACGGTCTTGTCCATAAAGTACCGCAGTCAATGTCATTTATCCTGACTGTTGCAATATTGCAGATACTGTCAAATATCAGCCACGAAATTTTCCCATCTTTTTCATTATAATTAAAATGGGAAGTATAAACTGCAGTTCCCGAATAATACCTGATCGCCGGGTCAGCATGCAATGTCCAGCTTTTTAAACTGTCAAATACAACGGGTGCCGCCGGACCCCTGTAATTTTTGTCAAATTGGACTCTCCACGGACCCTCAATATCTTGCTCAACTATTGAGCGAGTGCCAAAATAATCCTTCGTTCCTTTTACTGCCGGTTTCTTTCTAAATATAACAAAGACAGATTGATTATTATACAAGCTTAATAATAGATGGGTACGATCACCTATTATTCCGCTTCTGTCACCCATATCCCCTATTTCGCCTGTTTGCGGATCCCATATCTCAGCCTGCTTTCCAGCAGTGCGAAAAGCTATTGTAAGATGTCTAGTACTGTTGACCTGGTTTGCTATAAAATAGATATCTGCATCTCCGAGTTTGCGGTGTGTCCATGCGATTGTGTGGGGGTAGCCATAAACCTGCACATCCTTTTCCAGCGCTAGTTCTTTAAACGTTTCCTCTTTATAAGGAGCAGCCACCGCATTCTTATTTCCCTCAAATGATTTAATAAATGACTGATCAATTATGATCTTCGCCCCGGCTTTTACCAGCTGTTTTAATTTATTTAAAACTGAAACACTTATTGTTCCATTCGGATTCATTGGATGCTTGCCGGGTATTACCAGTATTGCGTAGCTTGCTCCGCCCGGCGTCACTACTCTCCCTTTCACCACTTTCATTGTCATTAATACATCCGGGTTAAATGAATCATAAGCATATCCATTCAATGGATCTATCCAGTTTTCCGGATCAGCCATATTTGCCGAATGTGTCACTCCGTCTGGTATCGTCCTCAATGGCTGACCCTCATTAGCTAATCTTTTTTTCTCTGCCTCAGCTTTTTCTTTTCCAAAAATTCCAGGCAAGGTGTTTACTAACCTGTCTGGTAACATGGAACGCCTCGGCACTTCTTCACCGGTAAATACGGCAATGTCAACGACGGGTTTACCCAACTGTAATAATGCCTGGCATCTTGTCAAATATTCTATCCATGCCTTGCTTTGTTTGAACCAGGTCTGGTCCCTTTGAAAATACAAACCAATGCCATCTAATGTCATCCCCGGCTTTTTATCTATCCATGGATTGTGGGTAAACACATGCAGTACCATTTTATTAATGCCTAAAGCAAAATTCCTGTCACCTAATGTCTTTAGATTCCCAGGGTGCTCAGCCCAATCCATTCTTAAAGTGGTGAATGACTCTGCCTGGATGATATTCTTACCATATATATGTGCTCCACTGATGGCGTCAAGCATGTCATTTGGCTTATCATGCGTGGGACTATTCAACCAAAACTCACCCATGGGCATATCCACATTTTTATAATGCAATAATCCATCGCTTGTCATTGTCGGCGCGACCGATTCGGCACTAAAGCTGCAACCTTTCTGGTGAGCCAGTTTGTTCAGGGTTACATAAAATATATCGTTTACCAGCTCAGCAATGGTCTGACGCACATCATGCAGAAATTTTTCCGAAGTCGCTGCACTTTCTACCGGCACACCTGTTATTGCCAGGAGGTATGGCATCATATCGTATCCTCTTCTTTTTTTAAATTCTACGGGAAAAGCTTGGCTCCAATTCTGGCTACCGCATTCCCAGCTATCCACATGAAAAATTTTCAATACCTCTTTGGCCAATGCTGGGTCCGTTTTTTCAAAAGCCCTAGCAAACCAATTATCAAATTGAAGTTTGACCGCGGCCGGATTGAATTTATCGCATTCCAATCCTTTGCCTCCGCCGCCTGTCGCGTTAGTATGACCCGTCGATGTATGCCCTATCCGCACAACAATCCAGTTTCCCGCAGGAGGTGTCCAATTCAAATTTCCATTCACATCCATTTTACCGGATAAATTAATAATGGACCTTATAGGCACTGCTGAACTCAACGGCACCTGCTCAGCGGTCGTATACTTACTCACTCTCCAAATAGAGCCGTTCTTACTTTCGTATTGATTAATAACTGGTTCATCGGACAAATAAATTCCGTTTACTTTAAAAGAGGGTTTCCATTTGGCTGCATCCAGGTCCTCGGAACCCGGTTCTGATCCTTCTTTGTTATAAATAAAACGGAAATATTTAGCGGTAGTTGCGGGAATGGCATGTGTCACATCCTCATCAGTATCCTGCCAACCATGACGTGGCGATTCTAATCGCGTAACTGTTTTAAAAATAATGCCATCATCACTTGATTGAATGATCAGCCGCTGAGCCTGGTAGTTGTTACCGCCCGTATGAATTTTTACAGACCGGCAGGTGAATGGTTCCGGATACTTGTATTGTATCCAGCAGGTAGTGTCAGATTTAAAACTTTGTTTATCGTCTCCTGGAAACGAAAGAAAGTTCACATTCGTGCCATTGCTTGTTATTACCGTTGGAATAAATACCGTATCACTAAAGGCATTGGAGCAATTGGCCGGATATGCAAATACAGCAACGTCTTTATAATAGCCAGCGTTGGTTTTCGGTTGGTCCAGTCGTATTTTTGTCGATTGATCTTCCCCGATATAAGTTTTTGCCCAAACTATTTTTTGCATGGAAAGCGCCGAAGTGATCCAGGGGCCACCTGCCAATGCAAACCCGTCGCTGACATGCATTGCCAGTTGCAGGCCCAGTCTTTTTGCTTCCTGCATCGCAAATTTTACCAAAGCCCACCATTCAGGGGTAAGTTGTCTTGCTGCTGGTTGAAAAGGTATAGAAGATACTGTGTCTTGTATCGGCATTAAATAAGCGCCGCCGATCCCCACTTCTTTCATTGCTTCAAGATCTGCCGTAATGCCTTCTTTTGAAACGGCGCCATGCATCCAGTACCAGAATACCCATGGTTTTGCTGAAGCCGGGGGATTTCGAAAAGCCTTTTCTATCAAATCGGGTTGTTGATTTGTTTGAGCAGGCAAATTGCCGGCAACAGCTATACATCCGATTAAAAGCAGGCAATATTTAACGAATCCTGTCATTATTCAAGCTAAGGGTTCAGGCAGAGATTTCGATTGTATAAAACATTCTGCATCACTGTGCAAAATTTAATTTACTTTTTCCTTTGTCAACCGAAGTCGCCACTGCAATCCCCCGATGATCTTTATTATCTACCGCGCAATAAAAATGATAAACGACTCCGTTATATTTTACCACAAATGATTTATGTGCAAATTTTTCATCGTAGGGTTCAGATGAATTAATAAGGTCATCGCCATCCCAGTCGGTCCAGTCGACCAAATCATAAGAACAGGCAAACCGGTTGAATGCACCTTTTCTTCCTTCCCAGAAAGCGCCGAAATAAAACATGACCCATACATTATTCATTTTTTGTACTACACCATCCCCGGTGATCCCAATCTTATGATGGACCACCGGGTCGGTTTGATACCGTTTCCAGTTTATCATATCATTTGAAACGGCCATACCGATGCGCTCGAACCATCGCCATTTTGGTGTATTGTTGCTGGTGTCGCCGTTGGCATTGTAATACATCACAAATGTATACCCGGTTGCTTTACTGGTATCCCACACAACACTGCTCTTAAACAATTTCCTGTTTTCCCACCAACGAACATCTTTGTCGGCAGCAGTCAAAACAGGTTTATTCATCCTGCTCCATTCATGTGGTTTCGCAGGATTTGATGTTGTGCTTGCGATTCCTATCGCCAATGGCCCGGATTCATATCCACGGTCCTTCCCACCGATATAGGAAAGCCAGTACTTGTTTTGAAATTTTCTTAAATTATAGCTCCCGCCCCATTGAGGATCCTGGAGAGCTATATACCCGGCTTTCTGGTTATTATCCCATTGAGCTGTGTCCGAAAAAGACATAATACGACCAAGCGTTTTCCAGTTAAGCAGGTCCTTGCTTTTTGCCAGCCAGGTTTCATAACCCCTGCCATCAAACACAATATAAGTCATGTACCAATCCTTTCCTTTGCGAAATACGGATGGACAATCAATTTTTTTTGCTGCGTCGACAGGTGTTATGACCAGCCCATATTTATAAGGCGTCTTTATTTCCTCATACACCTGCTGCATCACTTGCTGCGAAACTTCTTTCTGAGAAAAGGTAGTAACACAGATACCCAGCATCAAAATCCAGATTAGAAGCGGTCTGGCTAATCTCGGGCCGGTCGGGAAGCTTACATACCTGTCCAATTTAAATCGGCGGGCTTCCAGATCATGATGACCATCATTATTCATACAAATGCTTAATCGTTTTTGCCATTTCACCGGCATTCTCTTCTTTTGTGTTGAGATAAACCATATAAAAACTGTAGTGATACGACCGTGATTTGACCTGGTACTGCTGCAGTGGCGCTGATACATCACTCCAACTGTCATTGCCCCCCACGCCCATTTGCACAAGATCTATATTCAATGTAATATAATCAGCAACTTTCAATTTATTGGTGTGTTTGGCATTTTCGATATTGTCCTCGGTATATGGCCAGGCACTCATGCTCAATAAACTATCCGCGACTATCAGCAGCCCATCTTTTGTTTTGGGATTGCTTAAATACATCCAGCGAATATCAGTGCGATTGCCGTTTTCCTGGGGAACCACGTAAGGTTCCATAAACT
>VBAT01000010.1:128065-140222 GCA_005884665.1 Bacteroidota bacterium | reverse complement strand
CCATTCCATATCTCCTGTCGACATAATTTTCCAGTGGGCCTTTGCCAAAGTACTCGATCTGCGTATATTCTTTAAGGATTCCCATTTGCATACCTACTTTTGGAATATTGGGAAGTCCCGGTTTTACCTCCAGGGTATAATCAACCTTGATCACACCACTCGGGCTAACCGTATAATCTATTTTTACCTTCGCACTGTCATTGATAAGACTAAAATTGGTAGAAATCTTCAACTCACCTTTTGGCGACTGGCCAATTGCCGCATTAGTTGGCGTTAATGTATAATTGTACCATTGCTTAAGTTTCCTGTCAGGCTTCCAACCCCTCCGATCATTATCGGTTAACGGCCTTTTAAAATGGGGAAGTAACGACATTCTAATTTGCTCCTTTCCTTTATAAATATAGGATGACAAACCACCCTCGAAAACCTTATGAACTTTTAAATTGAAATCTTCCGCTTTTGCCACAATAAAATCGTCGTTCCTGGTTATTTTGACTCCGCCTGTCTTTGTTATTGCATGCACGATGGAACTCGGCTTTCTCAATTGAAGCTGGTTGGATGCCGCTTCAAACCCTTTTGCTGCCCATGGCTCGTCTTTAGCTAAGGCAAAATGCAATTCAACATGATACCAGGCATCTGTTTCCATCTTTGGTAAGTAAGATGAAATATTTAAGACAGATTCTGTTGAAGGAGCAATGTCGATTGGAGGTAATTGTTTATTTAAAATAATATTCCCGTCTTCTCTGATCACCAATGTTGCTGTATACTCATTTACATTCTTTACTTCACTTCGATTTATTATTTTCATCAACCCCCTTACCGAATCTTTCCATTCGCATTGAATCGGCTGAAAAACTCTTTTACATTCATACATCACTGCCTTTGGCCGCCCATCTGCAGCAACCAGTCCCTTGATGGTAAAATTGTCAAAATACTTTTCACCAAAATCACCTCCGTAAGCATAATATTCAACCCCGGCTGAGTCTTTTTTCAATAAGCCCTGGTCCTTAAATTCCCAGATGCATCCTCCAATTATTCGTTTGGTATTTCTCCACTGATCCCAAAACTCTTTGATATTGCCCCCACTGTTCCCCATGACATGCGCATACTCGCAAAAGAAAATGGGACGGCTATCTCCATTATCCTGGTTTACCAGCAACGGGGCGGTATACAGGGCAGGATACATCCGGCTGACCATATCCACGTAGTACTGGTCGAGCGGGTTTTGAATGCGGTGTGAATGATCGTTGGATTTTAAATAGGCGGGATCAGAAGGATCGATATATCCTTCTTCTTTCGGGCTGCCCATAGCAGGTTCGTAATGGACAGGACGTGTAATATCGAAATCATGGACCCATGCGGCCATCGCGGCATGATTGGGTCCACGACCGGCTTCATTACCCAAACTCCAGAAAATGATTGAAGGATGATTTTTATCACGCAGGACCATGCGACTTACGCGGTCGAGATAAGCTGCTGTCCATGCGGCGTCATTGCTCAGCTTTCCTCCGAGGCCATGAGTCTCCAGGTTGGCCTCGTCAATAACCATAATTCCATATTCATCGCAAAGATCAAGCAGATATGGATCCGGAGGATAATGGCTTAAACGAATACAATTAAAATTAAACCGTTTAATAGTTTGTATATCCTGTTTAATATCGTCCCGTGACAATGCCTTGCCTTTTGTAGGATGATGATCAGGACGATTGACGCCATACAAATATGTCAATTTCCCATTTATAAGCAGCTTGCTGTCTTCTTTCCTGAATTCTATGGAACGAAAGCCAAGCTTACAACTTTTAACTTCCAATACACCTCCTGTTGAATCTTCCAGCGAAAGCACCAACGCATAAAGGTTTGGCTCTTCAGTGCTCCATTTCCCAGGATTGGAGATTTTAGTTTCCAGCAACCCAAACTTTACATTATCCAACCGCGGATAGATCTCATTGATCACTGACTCAACGGTTCTTTCCAACGGCTTTCCCAAAATGGGCTGCCCATTTTTATACAACTGCGCTTTTATAAAATAGCCTGGTACTTGTTTACCGGTAAGGTTTTCAATCCTTGGCCGGATGCTCAACACGGCATCTTTATAATCCTTATCCAGTTTCGTTTGATAAAAAAAATCGGCAATACGCAATTTCGGTTCAGCCATCAAATACACTTCACGATGGATTCCGCTCAGGCGCCACTGGTCCTGGTCTTCCAAAAAACTTCCATCACTCCACCGTATTACCCATACCGAAATAATATTTTCACCGTCCTGCAGGTAAGGGGTAATATTAAACTCACTGGATAAAAAGCTATCTTCCGCATACCCCAGGAACTTCCCATTGATCCAAACTTTATAAGCCGAACTTACTCCTCCGAAATGAAGAGAAATGTTCATATTCTGCCAGCCTGCAGGAATTGTAAATGTTCTTTGATAACAACCTACTCCATTATAGTCCCTTGGAATATGTGGCGGGTTCACGGGCCGGAAAGGATAAACCGCACTTTTATAAATGGGTTTATCATATCCCAGCATTTCCCAGTTGGATGGAACGATAATTTTTTTCCAGCCAGTCACTTTGCCTTTATAAAAATCCTTTGGCTCATCACCAGGTTTCAATGCAAAGGAAAAATCCCATTCGCCGTTTAATGATAAATACCTGCCGCTTTTTTCCCTGTCGCCAGCCAACGCATCGGCAACGGTAGCAAACGAATAGGCGGTCGCTCTTGCTGCATCCCTATTAATTCCGCTCACTGCGGGATCTTCATAAGGCTCCGTATTAAATATTACGGGAGTGTTTGGAATAGCAGCTGGTGTTTTGTCTACTAATTGGGCTCGTGAGTGGTTAGTGATGAGTAGTGAGTAGGTCACTAAAACAAGTATATTAAGTCTTTTTTTCATTGATCTTGTTAAGTCGTCTTATCTCGCAAGCGGCATCCACACAGTCATATCAGTTTGTCCACGGTTTGCCCAGGCATAATAAGGTATCAGTTTTATTTTAACCGGTTTCGTTGTTGTTGTATTGACTTCTTTATACAATGTATTTTTCCAGTTAGTTTTTTGCAATTGCCTTGCTTCGCCGATTAATCCCGTCACATTGCCGTTGTCAATTTTCATTCCTGTTGTCTGGAATTTAATTGAAGAAGGAATAACTACATCGAAAACACTCTGACCGGGAAAATCTGCAGACTCCAGGCAATATACGACGGGGCCCCGCTTAACAGCCACCTGGTTCCTGGTTTCCTCCACCAATGGATTTGCTTCGAGCAATGTCGCCGGCATATCAAGCATCAATTCAATTTTATCACCGGTCCTGACCATGCGTGAAATAAAGCCGCCGGACTTATGATAAATTCCACCAGTCTTTCCATTATAAAGTAATGTATACTTCTTACACCATCCCGGAATACGTAAATGAATGGTCGTTGCAGTTGGAGGTGCTTCTTTAATTAAGATGGTTATTTTTCCATCCCAGGGATAGTTAGTGGATTGTTCGAGCTTAATGGATGACCCGTCCTTTAGCTTCGTTGAAAGGATATTTCCTCCATACATATTTATATATAGACCGTCTTTGCCAATACTGTACATATAGCCAGCTACTTCGGCAATGGTTCTTATCGCATTTGGCGGGCAGCAGTTACTTTTACTGATATAAGATTGCCGTCCCCCACTCCATCGCAAATCATATGGGTAATCTTTTGCTGCAGCCAACGGGTTTGTATAAAAATATTTTTCCCCGTCAAGGCTCACCCCGCTTAAAACGCTGTTGTATAATTCAAGTTCCACGATATCTGCATACTTTGATTCTCCTGTCAGTAAAAACATCCGCCAGTTCCACAACACATTACCAATATTAGCACAGGTCTCATTGTGGGCTGTTAAATTGGGCAACTGGTATTCCTTCCCATAAGCCTGTTGAATTTTTTGAATAGAATCAGGTTTGTATGAAACTCCTTCGCCAGAAAGGCCGTCGTACAAAGCCCCACAACCACCGGTGATGTACATTTTATGATTCACTACATCGTCCCACATAAGGTCAAGCGTGCGCAAGAGGCTGGCATCTCCCGTTTCCGCATACACGTCAGCAACACCTGCAAACAAATAGTTAGCTCTTACCGCATGCCCGTTCACTTCCTTCATCTGCCTGAATGGAACTCTATCGGAATTGTCGTCACTTCCCTCGGACATTCCTCTTATATCGATCAGTTTTTTGACCAGCTCCAAATATCTCCGATCGCCTGTGACCCTGTATAGTTCTGTAATTCCCATGTAGTGTGAAGGGCATATTGCGTTGCGCGCCTGCTCAGGCGAAGCAGAATCATAAAAGTTAATAAGGAAGTCAGCAGCTTTTTTGGCAATCTCCAATAATGTTGTTTTGCCTGTTGCCCGGTAGTGTACGCAGGCGGCGGTCATCAAGTGGCCGAAATTATATGCTTCAAAACTCAGCTTGTCGTCAAACATTTTAGCCTGGCCGGTTTTCTTTTGTTCGATGATTGCCTTTGTATAAATATACCCGTCATCTTTTTGCGCTTTCCCGATGACTCCTATCGCATAATCCATCCAGGCATCCAGTTTTTTATCTTTTGTAGCCGCATACATAGCCGCTACGGCTTCCAGTGTTTTATAAAAATCTCCGTCGTGGAAAGAGGGACCCCGGAATTTCCCGGTTTCAAGTCCCGCCGCTATTTTGAAATTCTGAAATGCATAACATATGGTATCGCTCGTATAAATAGACCAAAGCTGTGGCACCATTACATCGCGACAAACCGCAAAACGTTCAGCCCAAAAACCCTTTGTCCATTGCACATCTCCTATTCCAACACCGCTGAGTTTTGCATAGGGACTTTGTGAAGTGTTCACCAGGCCGTTTTGCGGGCACACACGCAAAAAACCAAAAACAATCGCTCCCGTTATTATTATTCGTTTCATAATTTTTATGCCTCCTGGTCAGGCCACTTAAGTGGCCTGACCGTTTAACGCGAATTCGTCTATAAAGCGCTATAATTCATTACGTACTCAACACCAGGTTGAATAGTAATTTCGTAAATATTTTCCCCTTTGTTTATTGCTGTGACATTCTTCCCGGTAGGTAGCGTTTTACTTTTTATCCGAACAGTTCCAATGCCGGTCTTACCAGTTACCTTAACCTGTTCACGGCTTACATAGATCTCTATATCGCCTTTTGGTGTCGGCACCTTTCCCTCCATCCATTGCAATCCACCCAAATTGGGTTCTACATCATAAGTCGCGTAACCTGGTGATGCCGGTTTTACACCGAGATAATATTTACCCAACAGGTAAATAGGACTGGCACCCCAGGCATGACACAGGCTTTTTCCAAATTCCCTTCCGTACATCGAATAGTGCTCAGCTCCTTTCTTACCGGGATTGTATTCTTCCCAGAAACTTGTCGCACCGAGTTTCAGCATACCACCCCAATAATCTTTCATTTCTTTCAACACATAGCTTTGCTCTCCCATCGCACATAATGCTTCCAGTTCGTAGAACCGCATATAGGGGGTCGTAATCTTTTGAATGTTTTCATTCAATAAAACCGACTTCTTAACGGCCTGCTTCTGGGATTCGTTAAAGTAATTAAAAAAAATAGAGAACATATTCGAATACCTGGTGACATTGTCTGTTTGTTTTCCATCTACACGGCTATGTACCAAAGCCTGTTTATTTTCATTCCAGTATAACTCAAATAGTTTCTTTCGCAGTTCTTCTGACAATTTTTTGTACCTGGCTACCCCGGTTGCATCATCCGCAATGCCGGCACACAGACCCATTGTCTCTAAACTACGGGCTAACAGCAATTGTTCGAAACTTACTTCGCCTTTTTTGCTGAGGCCTGCTGCCCAGTCAATAAATATCCAGTCGCCAGGAAGCCCCTTCATCAATCCATTTTCATCTCTACGTCCAATGCAGTATTCCATCAATGATTGCATGCGGGGGTAGAACTGTTGAATAAAGGTTTTATCGCCTGTATATAAATAATAGTCATAAATCCCAAGAAACCAGTAAAAGGTATAATCCATGATCGTATTGATATGGGCCGTCACGGGATCTTTGCCACGCAAAGCCAGCAGGGTCCTGGTAACAGTCTCATTATCGAAGTATAAGTAATAATTCATGAGGTAGCTCTGGTAAGCATCGCCGCTCCAAACCCAGCGGTCACGCTTGATACCATCAATGAAGAATTCCCTTGTATTCAGGTGAAAGGTATACTTCGCCACCTCGTAAATCTTATTGATCTCTTCATCATTACATCTGAAGCTCCCTCTTTCCTTAACATCAGCATATTCATATAACATGGAGACAGAGTCGAGACTAACCGTTCCCTCATACTGCACATTTATATACCGGAACGCTTTGGACAGTCCCAGGGTTTCCTCTTTTTTTATCGTATTATTTACATCCAGCCGATCCAGCGTTTCACAATGATCAGCAGATAATGCTTCTTCTCTTGACTCGCCATAATACACGGACAATTTTCCCTTGCCTTTTAATCCATGCAGCCTAATAAACCCAAATGTCTCTTTACCAAAATCAACAAACAATGATTTGTTTCCTTTTGTGGTTGTTACAGGCGAATTCTTTACAACAGGCAATTTAAAAGCAGAAGGCAGCTGAGAGGGCAAATTAAAATTCCAATAGCCTGCCTTTAACCATTTGGTGGCTGAAACGTCGGAGGTCTTACCGCTTTCGTCGATCCATTCCTTGTCTTCAAAGGTTACCAGCCAGGATGAATCCGAAACAACTGATTTGCCTTTTACAAATACCGCCGGCACATTGCCCCGGTTAAACACTTTTATATTGATCTTATGTTTGCCGGCGGGGACAATGATATGTCCGGGGCTGCCCTCGAATAATTTGCCGTCCAACTTTACATTGTATTCACCTTCAACGTAAATATTTACCTCTTCCTGCTGTGGCACGTCAAAAACTTTATGAAAATCCACCAGCACATAATGTGCATCCATTTTCCAAAACACCGGATAAAATGTTCCTCTTTCAGTGCGCCGGTTTTGCATTTTGTTGGCAAGCTCAATCTCGAAATCACCGGGATACCAGATCCAGGTAGCTTTCTGTGCAACAGCAAATTGAAAACTGAAAAGCAAAAAGTAAAAAAGAGTTAGACGGCGAAGCATCCCACTATTTTTAACCTGATAGCCATCGGGTTTTGAATCGTCATTGTGATCCGCTGAAAGGCGGAGAAGCAAAGTAGCTTTGAATTGGCTGTATATCATCAGAACATTTTTAAAATCCATTAAAGTAAATATATAAACTCACCATTACGATTATCAATGCGATCCATACACGCCATACCAGCTTGGTTGGTTTGGGAAGATCTGCTTTATTTATCTCAACGGCTGTAACGGGCTTTTTATCCAGCAGTGAAATCAGAACGGCTATTATGAACAACAAGGCAAAAATGTAAAAAGATAGCAGCATATAATGTGGCCAGAAGCCGTATTCCTTTGAAGGAAAAACCCAAAGATATAGAACCCCGATACCGAGACTGATGGCCGAGCCCCCCGATAGAGTAAAATTAACGGCTGCTTTCGTGGTGCGCTTCCAGAAAACAGATAATAAAAACACAACCGACAGAGGTGGCGCTATGAAACCCAACACGGCCTGGAATACGTCAAAGAGATTTAATCCCCTGATGCTATCAATAGCAATAGCCATCATAATAGCGAAAAAGCAACCAGCCAGCACGGTAATGCGGCCAACTTTTATGATCTGCTTGTTAGTAGCTGATGGATTTATTTTCTTTACATAGAGGTCCGTCGTGAACACTGTGCTGAGCGCATTCAATGATGATCCAATTGTGCCGACCAATACTGCGATCAGGACAACGATAACCAACCCATTGAGACCCGCTGGAAATAAATTAGTTACCAGGGTCATATATGCTTCATTGGGGTCTTTGAGATTTGGGAACAACTCAAAACAAACAATGCCCGGAATAATAAAAAGAGGCAACGATAATATCTTTAACCACCCGATAAAACTTACACCCAACTGTCCCTGTTCCAGATTCCTGGCACCTAATACAGATTGCACCATTGCCTGGTCTGTACAAAAGAATGCAACAGCAGCAACCGGGTAGCCCAATAATATCGCGGGCCATGGATAATTTTTATCACCTGCTGGATGAATCAGGTTCCAGTAGCCGGATGGTGCCCCATGGAAAAGGTCTGATATCCCTCCCACTTTGTTGACACCGATGATAGAAAGCATAAAGGAAACGGCGATCAGCAGGATCATCTGGAAAACATTTACCCTTGCGATAGCTTTTAATCCCCCTGCAAAAGCAAACAAGCCGGCAAACAGCACCAGCACAATGACCGATTGCCACATGGGAATTCCTAATATCTGTCTTACTAAAAAACCTCCAGCAAATAATCCCAGCGATAGCCATGAGATCATGATCTTAATTAAGGCATACCATGCCAGGATATTCCTTGTGCCGTCCCCATACCGTTGTCCCATGAACTCAGGCATCGTGGTGACTTTACTGGCGAGGTATCTCGGTGCAAAGACAATAGCAAGCAGGAATAAGAATACAAATGCATACCACTCGAAATTGCCGGCGACAATACCCGTGGTATAACCGATACTTGCAAAAGCCAGCAACATCGAAGGTCCCACATTAGTACCCCACATATTAAAGCCTATACTGTACCAGTTAAGGGATTTACCCGCAAGAAATAGCGTCTCATCCTTTTTTTTCCTCCCAAAACTGGCTTTGTAGCCAATAAATAATAGTATCAGAAGGTAGGCTGCAACTATTACATAGTCTATCGTTTGGAGTTTGGAAAGGATGCTGTTCATGACGTGCGCGGTGATGGATGAGCAGTGAGTAGAGAGTGAGATAAACCGTACTCAGCTAATATATCGCTTATTTTTACCGGTAGCCCGGTATTTAAACTTCTATCCATTGCCTGCATTAGTGCGATGGTCCCAATTCCTTCTTTCAAATCAGGATAGGCAGTAAAGTTTTGCTCTATTGAATCGACGAAATACTCCAGGTAATTCTGGTATTCCCCTGCGTGATGCGATTGTCCTTCAAACCGGAAATAATATTTTAACGTGGCATCGCCCCAGGTCTGCATCATTTCTTCGCCCGAATTAGTTGTAACTGCGTATCGCAGCTCATGGTAATCAGCCTGGCTTGCCCCCTCTGTTCCTCTCAAGACGCAAGTCATGCCGCTGTCTCTTTTTGTAGGTTGTACAGGCCCGGTATAACTACCACTTACTCTCGCTATTCTTCCATCCGCTGACTTAAAAATAAAATGCATAGTATCCTCGTTCTTCAACCCGGCTTTTTTTCCATTTGGGCTGATCGTCCCATAACCCATTACTTCTTCAATACCGGGTAAGTACCACCTGATAAAATCAACCGGGTGACTAAGTCCCCCATACAACCATTTGAATGATTTTTCCAGGGCCCATTTCTTTTCAAGGAACCAGCGATGATCCGCGTTATAATGACTCTCTATTGTGGTCAACTCTCCAATGATACCCTCTTCGAAATCTTTTCGTTGTTTTTTAAAAGGTTCAAAAAATCTCGAACTCTGTCCTACAAATACCTTTTTCCCGGCTTTGTTTTGCAATTCCACTAGCTCATTTGCCTTACCCAGGTCATCAATAAAAGGTTTGGTACAAACAACATGTTTGCCATGCATCAATGCTTCTTTAACATGCCCGGCGTGTAAATGGTCGGGGGTATAGATGGCAATGATATCGATGCCCGCATCATTCAGCATATCCTCATACTTCGTAGTGTAGTCATAGACCTTAAACTCATCAGCCCTTTGCCTGCACAGATCGAGATTTTGGTCGCAGATCATTGCAAGCCTCAGCTTATCGCTCTGCAATGCAGCCGATATAGTGCTACGACCTTCGCCTAATCCCAATATTCCGATTGTCTTCATGTTTAGAGTTCATATTTTTTTTAAAAACACCCATGTCTCTCCCTTCTTTGTTCCCTCTATGCCTTCCTGGTACTTACCCATTATCTTGTTCCATTCAATCATTTTCGGATTACCCTCAGTTGTTTTTGGGTTGAGCTTATCTAAACTCTCTCCCTTCGGAATACTGATTACAAGGATCAGCTGCCTTCCGTTCCTAAAAATCAGCAATTGCTGAAAGTTTGCATTGCAAAATCCTCTCGCTATATCCGGCCATTTTTGAAATTGAGTGGCATGATAGTCGAGATATTGCTGCTGTAATTTTTTATCAGCGACAAGATTGGCTGTTAAAATAATATGATCCCATTGTTTGGCAATCGTTTTGTCGCTACAATGTTTCAGTTTGCTATACTCATAAAAAAGATCATTATACCATTTCACTTCAACCCCGGGAAAATTGCTTCGAAGCCTGTTCTCCAGCACAGAAATATCCCGAACTTTATTAAAGATCACATAATAGTTCCTCCATTGATAAACAGATCCCGTATCAATTTTATTTTGAAGAAGTAAATACTTCAGTTTACGGAGGTCAAAAGCGTCATTTTCCTTTGTTATCAATTCAATTACCTCATCATGCTCTTCGTTGACCGGGAGGTTAAGCTTTAATGCCGTCCTTTCTTCGACGAGATATTGATAAGAATGTTGCAAGCCGGCATCCTGTTTTACCCGCTCATCTACCTGTGGTCCATTGTTGGACCATACATTACCGGAACTATTGGCATTCTGCAAATATTTTTCAGAGGGAGTCCAGTTATCTTTTACCGTAAAATAAGATGAGCCTTCATCGGTATAAAGATAAAACCAGTGCGAAGGAAGATGAGCATAAGGAGCTTTGTAAATGCTGTCAACATAATTTTCAATGATCACGGAGCCGGGTTGGGCGCTTAAAGTATAAATACCCGCGCAATCGTAATTGTGTTTCCCGTAGTGATGTATTTTGTTGGCGACAATTTTGTTATTCTTCATTGCGTTGGTGGCGGCGGTCCAGCCCCAACCCAAACTGATACCTGTATAGGAAACATTTTCTATCTCGTTATGTTCAATTGCAGTGTTTCTTGCATACCCTACACCAATACCAACGCAACTCCAGTCTTCGTTTGAAATGTCGGTGATAAAATTATTACTGATGATCATCTTATCACAAACTTCCCGTTCATCTTTGGGATTATATGGTAGATGGATCTCTGTTGCTTCATCGGAATATACACCGGCGAGTATGGCAGTGCCGCCGATGTCTTTAAATAAATTTCCATTTATTCGATTATCATGCACTCCTTTGTTATAGTCCAATCCTGTTGATGCAAGATGTTCGAAGCGACAGTTTTCAAAACCCGTACTATCAGCATAAGAAATTTCAATGGCAGCAGACGGCCGCCCGATCCATGCCTGGTTGTCTAATGTAGGTTTTTCTTTGGTACCCGCAGGGTTCAGTTTATAGGCCTCCGTCATGTACATTCCAACCTGGTGGGGAACATGCCCATAGTGAGAAGGCCGCAGCGAGCCTGTATGTTGAAACGAAATTCCATTGATATAAATATTCTTTACGGGATTACCTGCTGTCCCCTGTATGCTGACCAATGTTTCCAGGAAAGGAGCAATGACCGGTACTTTCAACAAATCTTCGATCTTACGGGGCCAGTAATATAATTTTCTATTTGCGATATCGAGATACCATTCGCCCGCCTGATCCAGGAACTGGATGGCATTAGACAAATAAAAAGCTGAATTGCCTGTTTCTTTAGAGATCCAGGGGGCGGGCCAGGGATGTTCGCTTTGAATCTTACTTTCCGGTTGGTAAAAAAATAATTTAGCGGTGTTGCCTTCCATTTCCATTTTCTTTATCCGCAGTATGGCAATAGCCCACCATTGATGAATAAACATTTCAATCCCCGCTATATTTTTTGCAGAAAGGTTTTTCGGTGCAGGAATACGGCAAGTCTCTTCATCTTTATCCCAGCTTAATATCCTGTCCATAGTTTCGCCGTTCATATTTTTTGCACGAACAGCTTTTTGATCGTTGATCCATAATTGCCGGAATTCAAATAACATTCCGTTGATTAAAGGCACCTCGGCCATCCAAACTTTTCCTTTTGCTACAGTGGGTAATCCCGGGATTGAAGAGTTTATTTTTTTCCATCCCGATATTTTTATGCCGCCGCTCAGGACGGGTTGTTCACCCGGGGCG
>VBAT01000010.1:41810-128037 GCA_005884665.1 Bacteroidota bacterium | reverse complement strand
CTGTTCCGGTATCTTCGGGGCGAATAACTACAGTTTCATATAATTGATAAGTTCCACCCCTTAGAATAATATGAATTCCGTTACCGACAGCTGCGTTATTCAATCTTCGTAGTTCTCGTGCTTTTCTTAGTGCGGCCGATATAGTAGCCAGTGGATTGTCTTTTGTTCCGGGGTTTGAATCAGATCCATTAATGGCCACATAGATCTCAGCGGTATTGCCGGATAAGGCTACCAGTATAAAAAATGCGAAAACGCATCGTGGCAATCGTTTCATTAACCTGTTATTGTTGCTGATGAATGGCGTTGGCAAGCAGGCATTTAGCCCACTAAATGTACCTAAGTCGTTGACCCTGAAAAATGCAAGTATTTGCTATAATGATGGAGGATATTACTATTTCCGGTCCCTTGACTCCGGCTCAGGTAGGGTCTAAAAGCAGGACGGGATGACAACTTCGTGGGAGCATGAAATCTTTCTTCGACAGCTCCCTAGGACTTGGTCGACCCGCCCTGCTTTAGTAGGCATTGTTATTTCAACCTCGAGGGATCTCCTTTCACCATTGTACTGCCAAAAAGAACTTTTAAAAAAGAGGAAAACCTCATGCTTCTAAACCAGCAAGCAATTAGTTTAGTACAATCATGTTTATTCCCGAAAAAAGATTTTGTGTTTATATAATTACCAACTTTACTAAGAAGGTTTTGTATACCGGCATAACAAACAACCTTGAACAACGAATAACGGAGCACTATATGCAAAGAGGAACCCGAAAATCATTTACAGGCAGGTACAATGTATTTTATCTAGTCTACTATAAATATTTCGACTACGTTCTTAACGCGATCGCATGGGAAAAAGAAATAAAGGATTGGAATAGAAAGCGAAAAGAGGCCTTAATCACTGCATTCAATCCAGAGTGGAAGCTTCTTAATGAAGAATTATTTGGAAAATGGCCACCGGATAAGTTGTTTCATAGGGGAGACCGGTATTCGAAGTAGGTCCCTCGCTCCTAATTCTTTGAAGAGTCCTAATGCGGAACGGGATGACGAGGTGATAGGAATCAATCCTGGAAGATCTTCTTCAAATAGGCAGCGTTCGCTCCATAATTGTACTTCGTATCGGAAGGCTTTTTAGCATCGCGGCTTCGTTCGATCACCAGCCAACCGCTCCATCCCATTTCATCTAATGTCTTTTTGACTTTGAACATATCGATCTGCGGATCATTTTCCAGCCACACGCTGTCCTTGTTCGTTGCATGTATCATGCAGATTCGGTCCCTGCCGAGAATCTTTAGCTCACTGATCAGATCTCTGCCTTCTTTCAGGGGATTGGAGAAATTGAAATAGATTTTTATTGCAGGTGAACCAATCTCCTTCAGCAACTGCACTTCCTCTTTTGCCGATAACGCAGTCTCAATCCCAATTACCACGTTGGCGGCCTGGGCCATTTTGCCTGCTATTTTCAGTCGTGCAATGACTGAATCCCGTACCCCCGGCTTCTTCCTCAAATCGCATTGCACACCCAAAGGCAGGAAGGCCGTCTTTACATTCATCAGTTGCATGGTTTTTATGCAATCCTCGATGCTCCGTTTATATTCCTCGCGGCCACAGAACGATTGCGCATAATACCCGGTCATCGCTAAAGAAAATATCTCGACATTATTTTCTTTAGCTGTCTTTAAAAATAATTCACGTACAGAGTCAGTAAGCAACTGGTTGTCAAAGGTGGGTCTTGTGCCAAGGCCTCCCATGTCTACCTCCACACCATCAGCTTTTAATTGCGCAGTTAAAGTGATAGCGCCTGGTTTTTGCCTTTTTAATAACATCAAATCAATCAAACCAACCTTATATCGCTGGTTAGATTTTGATTTTTGAACCTCATCGTCGAACAATTTTTCCAGGTTATCAAAACCTTTAATGGCGCGTGAAGGCAATTTTTCACCTTTGTCTCCGAAAACATAAAAAGCATTTTCAGGTTCAATAACGATGGTTGTATCAACAATACTTCCATCCGTCGCCTGGATTGCCTTTAAATTCAGTTTGAGATGCTTTGCAAAAAACTCATATACTGCTTTACGTTTATTAAACCCAAAATCATGTTTTTCGAGAGGTAAATGGACGTTGGTGACATTATCGCCTTTGCCATACCAGTTATATATTTTTTCCAGGTACAAAAAATCGTGTTCGGGCATATGATCCGTCCAATCGCCGCCATCGCTTACTACCAGCTGTGGTTGCGGGGCGGCCATGGCAGCAATTTCCAGGTTGTCGGTACGACCGCCACATCCATGTACATCTTCACCGCTTTCACAGGGGCAGCCACCATAGAAATATGAGGACAGGTTCACAACGGGCGCAGAAACTTTGATACGTTGATCCAAAGCGGTCATAAAAACGGTATGTGTCCCTCCGCCACTTCCGCCAACTATGGCAACACGGTTTGTGTCGGCATCCTTTTGCGCCAGTAAATAATCAAGTATCCGGATGCTGGCTAATACCTGTAATGTCATCGAGAGACTACGGCGATGATCTTCAAACTTAAATTGAAGCATTGATTCGCCCCAGGCAAACATGTCATAATTAAAAAGCATGGCGCCCATTTTGGCTATGGCCGCGGATGTATACTGACAATCGGCGCGATAACGATGTTTATCCCAGTGCCCCTGGGGGTGCAGCACCACTGGAATCTTTCCCCTGTATGTTGCCGGCTTATAAAGTGACCCATTGACCCAAACCCCGGGTAATATTTCAATCGCTATGTTCTCAATAGTATACCCATCCATTTTCCTGAAGTTGGCTTTGATAGGCTCTGTGCCTGGTGAAGCGGGTAAATGAGTTAGTTGTAAAGCCTCCAGCAAACAGGGTTTTAGTTCCTGTTTTCTTTTTTCCCACTCATTAATTGTTTTGTACTGAGAAGCGATGCGATCCAGCTCGGCCCAGCCTTCTTCAACATTCCAGCGGTAATATTCATAATAACTCAACTTATATACCTTATCCTTTTCTTTCTTCGCCTTCATATCCAATGGTGTCAACACATTGTCCAGGGTTGTTTCCACATCATTGCGATAGCGCCAGCCGGCATAGTTTACCCATTTGTTGGTTAACATGCTGTCGGCATATTTGATCGTCACTCCATATTTTTTTTGTATGTCGATTAACACTTCTTTAAGCGGCTTGCGATAGAGATTATCGGTGTTTTGTTGAGAATAAGAAGTTGTAGCCCACAAAGACCAAAAAGCGAAAAATAAGACAAAGAGTTTGGCGCAATACCGATACTGATCCCGATAGCTATCGGGACCATCGGGACTCTCGGGACTATCGAAGGAGTGTCGTAACGCTAGCCCATCCTTCACCAGGCTCAGGACTGCATCGGCCGGTACATAAAAAGATTTTTTCATGTTGTCAATATTTACAAATGCCGGTTTGCTTTCCAACTGCTGTATAATAAGTTTTTATCCAGCGCAGGTTTGGGGAAAAACAGGCTGGCAATATAGCCTACCCCAATTACCACCAAATGACTATATACACCCAGCATTAATATATGATGCGTAAAATTATATTTACCGAAATCCAACAGCAATTTTTTTTCATGGACACCAATTGGCGTCGACGTTAAAAAAGCCCAGGCTGTAAATAAAATACAGGCGATGATCCCGATGTTCACTCCCTGGCGATTGGCCCTGCCGCTGAACAGGCCGAGCAGGAAAATACCGACAATGCCGCCGGAGAAGATTGCATACAATGTAAAAACTACACCGAGCACTCCTTCGTTGCCCGTCACCAGGTACAGGCAACCGATACCCACAGCAATAACACCTGAAATCACAACCATTGACTTACCAACAAACAGGTATTGCTTATCTGGCCTGTTGGGTTTTAGTTTTTTATAATAATCCTGCACTCCGACCGCCGCCAATGAATTAAGGTCAGCGCTAAGACTACAGATAGCGGCTGATATCAATGCGGCGACTATGAATCCAAGAATACCTGTTGGTAATTGCGTCATCATAAAATAAGGGAACACCGATTCTGCTTTCGTTCCTGCAGGCAGGCCCTGTTGTTTATAGAATACAAATAAGGCTGTACCAATAAACATAAACATCGTCCATATTGGGATGGTCAATGAAATACCTAACATGGAAGCGCGGATGGCAGACTTATCGGTTTTAGCGGTAAGATACCGTTGCACCACAGTTTGATCCGTGCCATATTTTTGAATAGCATAAAATGCACCATTGATCACCATTACGATCAAAGTGAGTTGTGTTAATTTCAAATCATAAGGACCGAAGCCTGCCCGGTTATTCTCCGATGCTACTTTAAGCGCTTCTGGTATGCCCCCTTTTATTGAAAGTAACAGAATGCTGAGACAGATAATGCCACTGGCAAATAACATGAATCCCTGGAAAACATCTAACCAGATGACGGCTTGCATGCCGCCTTTCAGGTTAACGATGATCAATATCAATCCAACAACTGCCAGGACGAAGGATGATTTAATATCAGTCATGCTGCTGATGGCCACTGCGATCAGGTACAGGACTGTACCCATTCCTGCAAACTGGCGAAGGATAAAAGAAAAGGAGCTGTAATACCGGGCAAACCCCCCAAATCGTCTTTCAAAATATTCATAGGTACTGAGCCCGATAACTTTTCTATACAAAGGAACTATAAACCAGATCGTGCCTGCCAATACAATTGGCACCATCAGGCCCTGTACCAATAATATCCAGTTGCTGCTAAAACCCTGTGCCGGGTAACCCAAAAATGTTACACTGCTTATCAATGTAGACAACAATGACAGGCCCAGCGCCCAGGATGGAAAATTGCCCTTGGATAAAAAATAATTTTCAGTAGTGTTTTGTTTTTTGGAAAAGCGAAAGCCCAGGTATAAAGTAATACCCAGGACAACCAGGATGATGCAATAGTCTATGAAGTGAAGATGGCTCATAGTCAATCGTTGTACAATCGCTTTATTTCTCCGGGCAGTTCATAACTTCCTGGTTTAACAGTGATGTACATATTATTTGCTTTCATGCGAACTACTCCTCTTTGCAATTCATTTACCGCAGAAAGTTTTTTGATGCCTAACTCGTTTAATACGGCAGCAGCCGTTGAACCACCCTCAATAAACAACTCGCCGATATCTCCTTTCTCTATGATTCTCGCGACGACCCTGGCCATGACCGTTCTCAGGAGTACAGGTGATACGTTCCAGGGATTCACATCTTCATCATTAATGGCAATAACGGCCTTTTTGTATTCAGTTAACATTCTTACTACCTGTTCATACCAGGGTTCGTTATCTATTCTCCCCGTCTCCATCATCGCCGGAGTTAAATAGGATACACAGTTTAGTTTGTGCCTTATGTTTTTTACAAATTCGCGGCTTTTACCAAATGCTGTTCCGCTTACATACAAATGCGGTAAAGCGACAGAGGCTGCGGGTTTGAAGGATGGGGTAAATTCCCTGTCAAGTAACGCGCTGAAAAAATCACCAGCCCCAGCCAGCAACCAGCTATTGTCAACTTTTTCCGCCCAGGCAACGATATCATCCCCTGATTCCGCTTCACCCACGACAATTCCTTCTTCGGCCAGAACATCGGTAGGTTTTGCCATGCTAACCCGGTCCGGTCCGGCGCGTAACATCCGCAAAACAGATGAGTCAGTTATTGCAAATTCGGGATCCGTTCCAAAATCGGTTTCGCTGATCAGTTCTCCATCGATGAAATATTTTCCATCACGAATGGTCCGGCCTAATGATGGATTAGCCCCAATTATCAATGCTCTTTTCAATCCCAACTGCTTCATTTCGGCCTTCAATTCATCAAGTACATGTCCACGAAAAACGGAATCAATCTTTTTATATACGCGATCCGGTGTCATTAACCTGACTTCTTTTGCAATACGATCACTAACTGACCTGGCATTTTCTTTATTCATTGATCTGCTATCCGTGCAGACCACAAAAAGGGAAACACGAACATCATCAGTTTGTACAGATGACATAAATAGTTCAGTGGCGAGGTTGTATCGCAAACCTATCCCGGCTAATTCAGCCGCGCCTGTAAGATCGTCTGCAATGACAACAATCATTTTTTATTCTTACTTAATTGAACCGCGCTTTCAATAGCCAGTATCATGGCATCTGCACTGGCAATTCCTTTCCCGGCAATTTCAAAGGCAGTACCATGATCAACCGATGTCCGAATGATAGGCAGGCCCATTGTTATATTTACTCCTTTTACACTATCCATTTGCTTTTTTTCAGCATTCCATTTGAAGCCGGCCAGCTTAAAAGGAGTATGTCCCTGGTCATGATACATGGCTACCACGCCACCATAAGCCCCAGTTGCAGCTTTGGCAAATAAGGTGTCGGGCGGAACGGGACCTTCCACATCATACCCGAGTTTCCTGGCTTCTTCCACCGCCGGTAAAATCTCCATCTCATCTTCAGTGCCGAATAAACCGCTGTCGCCTGCGTGTGGATTCAGCCCTGCAATTCCAATTTTTAAGTTCTTCTCACCCAGGCTGATCATTCCATTATATAATAGTTGCGTCACTTCGATGATGCGCTCTTTTTTCACGAGATCACAAGCCTGTCGCAACGATACATGCGTTGACACGTGTATCACTTTCATTTTGTCCTCTACCAACAGCATGGCATATTTCTTTGTGCCGGTAAAATGGGCATAGATTTCTGTATGGCCGGCAAAATGATGACCTGCTTCGTTAATAGCTTTTTTATTAATGGGGCCGGTTACGGTAGCATTCACCTCTTTGGCCAGCGCCAGCTCAATAACTTTTTTTATTGCCTGGAAAGATGCTTCGCCGCACATGGCAGATATTTCTCCCAAAACCAATTTACCTATATCAACATTTTTCAAGTCGAATACATCGATCGTTCCCCACTCAAATTTTGCATCGGTCACTTTATCAATAACGTTCACTTTTGCTTCAAGTTCCAGTCTTTCAATAATATCTTCAAAAACAGATGCATCACCGGTTAAAAAGGGTTTACATATTTCATGGATCTTCCTTTCAAGCAATGCTTTTACCGCTATTTCCGGCCCAATGCTGGCAGGGTCGCCCATTGTAATTGCTATGATCGGCTTTCCTGCCATCTTTTATACTGATTTTAATTTGTACTGAAGCGCAAGTTCCGAATTCCTTCTTTCAATTTAGTTTCCTCGGTTGGCAATGATTGCAATGGCGGCATTACTATCGCTTCGCATAAACCTTTTTCTTTCATCAATACTTTTAAAGCCCATAAGCTCTCCCCTAATGTTTTTCCACCCTGGTACAGGTCGCCATAGACATCAGATAACTGCTGCATCTCATAGGCCTTAACATGGTCATCTTCATCAACCGCTTTTAGCATGACTGAATATATTTCGGGAACCAAATTGCCGGTACTCGGGATTATTCCATCGCTCCCACCAATCAATGCGCTGGCAGATCTTGCTGCCCATCCCAGGAAATGTCCAAAATCCTCTCGATCCTTCCATAACGCCAGCGATTGTAGCAACCGTTCTTCGTTTCGTTCTGAATCCTTGGTGGCGACTATATTGGGATGACGGCTCAATTCATCAATAAGCGTAAGTGGGATGCTCATATGGGTAGTAGCCGGAATGTTGTAAATGATCACTGGCGCTTTTATAGCCTCAGCCAGGTCAATGAAATATCTTTTCATCTGGCTTTCAGATAAGGTGTAATAAGATGGCAGGGTTGCTGCCACCGCGTCCACTGCGTTATCAAAACAAAACTTTGCAAAATCTACCGAATCATTAAAACAATCCGATGAAATACCGGCATATAAAACGGTATTACTCTTTTTTATTGCGGCAGCTTTCCTGACAAACGCCTTCTTAATTTCTATAGGTAATGAAACCGCCTCGCCAGTAGTACCTAAAATAAAAGGGGATACGTCGTGATGGTAAAAATTGGCAAATATTTTTTCTACTGCCCTTTCATCCAATTGATAGTTGGCGCTTAGCGGCGTGATAGCCGGAATAATAACTCCTTTGTATCTTTTATTCTTTCTCATCAGTAAGCGGCCTTATAAATTTCGATTGCATCTTTTTCTTCTATCAGTCGCGGGTTATTTTTTAGTAGACGTTGGATCTTCATCGCATCGGCGGCCATTGCAGGGATAGCTGACCCGGGCACATTCACTTCTCTTAATCTTAAAGGAAGTCCACAAGCTTTGATCAGTTCTTTTATTTTTTGCACACCCGCACAAGCAGTCGCTTTATCATCTTTTTGCCTTTCACAACCCAAAGCTATTGCCACTTCTGCATACCGTTTTACAGCAGCTGGAACATTGTACTCCATTACGTAAGGCAGCAACAATGCGTTGGATAACCCATGCGCAAGGTGAAACATACTTCCCAATGGATAGGATAAAGCATGAACGCCCGCGGTATTTACGGGTCCGAGGCAAAACCCGCCCAACAAACTGCCCATGGCTACCTGTATTCTTGCCTCCAGGTTATTTCCGTCTTTCACGGCCGTTTCAATATTGGCCGCGATCAGCTGCATTCCCATGTACGCATACATATCGATAAAAGGCAAAGCAAATTTATTAGTATATGCCTCCAGGCAATGTGTCAGCGCATCGATACCGGTTGCCGCGGTTATGGCCGGAGGAACAGAAACGGTGAGCATTGGGTCAACATACACAATGTCCGGGACAAGATAGGGACTAACGATTCCCTTCTTCTGGTTATCATCGTCAACTAATATTGCATTCGGTGATACTTCGCTGCCTGTACCTGAAGTGGCAGGAACGCAGATCAACTTCTTTTTTCTTCCTTTCAATAACCCAATGCCAACATACTCTTTCAGCGACTGCTCATTTTCCAACTGTACTGCCACCAGCTTGGCGATATCCAGTACACTTCCACCACCAATTCCAATTACCATATCAGGATTGAATGGCGTTACCGTCTTCATCAGCTTTTCAAAATCACTGAACGATGGCTCCTGCACAATGGAAGAATCCGACAGAACTGTAACCTGGTTTTGCTCCAGCTTTATTATGAAATCAGCGATAGCCTCTTTTAAGGGTGCAATGGTGGCAATAAAAACTTTCAATGGTTTCAATTCCAATACGTCTTCCGCAAGATGTTTCAATGATCCATTACCAAAAACAAGTTTGCCCGGAAAAAATATCTTCAGTTCGTTATCTTGCATTTTATTTGTTCAAATTATATGGCAGGATCTAACGGCACCTTGGGTAATAACAGGCTTGCAACGTCCACAGGCCTGGTCCCCAATTTTTCGCACCAGGTCTGAAAGCTATCATAAATCTCATCAAGTGTTTGCTTTTGCTGGGGTGTAAGTTCCAGCGCCGTCGCCCGGCTGATCGTCCTGACAGGCAGACCCCTCTTACGGAGGAAATATTTTGCACTCATTGGGTAAGCGACATGAATCAGCGGATCCACACGGGTGATCTCCGATTGCAACCATTTCACTTCCTCCTGTTTGTCAGGGTTAGTAGCATTGTTCACCATCCATACCAATATCTCGGGATAAAAATTCCCTGAAATAGATGACATTCCCCTGGCTCCCATTTGCAATGAATACATTCCATTGGGCGAATGAGCATCATAAAATTCAAATTTACTGTCGGCTGATTTTACGACCTCAAGTTTTGCTTTTACGCTATCTAAACTAATTGAAGTGTCTTTATGATATACAAACCGGTTTGAAGATAATAATGTCCTGAATACCTCCGTACCCAATATCCGTTTGTAGGGTGCCGGGCATTCATACATTCCCAGTGGAATGTTGCCAGTTAGTTTAAACATCTTATCAAAATTGCGAAGCAGTATTTCATCACTGTCTTCGACATTCGCATAGTGACCGGTAATCAGGATTGCGGCATCAATCCCTGTATCATGTATCTTTTTGGTAAATTCTGCCTTGTCTTCGATCGTCAACCCGAACGATGAAGTAGCCACCACCGGTACCCGGCCATTAACGTACCGTACCACGTGTTCGGTCAGTTGTAATCGTTCGTCTTCGGTAATGCTGTACATCTCACTGCTGAGACAATTAGCAAAAAAGCCTTTTACGCCAGCAGCAAGATAAAAATCGATCAATGTGCTGACGGCATCGAGATCAACCTTCGCCTTTAAATTGAAAGGCGTGATCATGACCGGCACAAACTTCTTATCAGGCATAACACACTGTTTTTGAATGTATAAATTTCAAATTTTAACCGAGGGTGGCAATGCAGGATTTGACTATAATGCTGTACAATTTTACTGTTTTACGGTAATATCTATGTTTAAAAAATCAACCCGACCACAGAGAGCCGCAGAGAAAAGACAAACCCTGCTCTGCCAGCCCTCCTTTGATATGCGTACATCAAGATAGCAGCAGAGAGAGCCACAGAGCCTTCTTTCTCTGTGGCTCTCCGCGTCTTCTCAGGGGTCCTCTGTGGGCAAATTCAAATCCGATAGTTATCGGATAAAACACTAACTGTTTTACCCCACTACCAACACCCGCTTTTTAGCTCTTAACTTTGTCAATAGAATTCCCGCCAAAAAGATCGTCAGTGTACCCACAACGATGATCATATTCTTATGCATCGGGCTTTTCAAAAAAGCATAATTTCCGTTCAGCCTATCCGAAAACGTCATCCATAGTATCACAATAACTCCAATGATCGTTGCTGTCAAAGCCTCCGTATTTTTTGTTTGCCTGCTGATCAATCCCAATAAGAATAAACCTAACATACCCCCGGCAAATATTCCAGATAATTCCCACCATGTTTTTAGTAAGCTTTTCGCCCCTATCATAGCAAGACCTGTTCCTAATCCAATTAACCCGAACACAACAGTAGCAGTACGCAGGACGTTCATTTGTTGCTTTTCACCAATACCCGGTCTGAAATATCTTTTATAAATATCCATGGTAAAAACGGTTGCCGATGCGTTCATATTAGAACTGATGGTGCTCATGGCGGCAGATAATAAAGCGGAAACAATGAGTCCGACTAAACCGGTTGGGATTTTTGTCACCATAAAATTGGGCAAAACTTTATCAGCATAGTCTGTCGGTTGCAACGATGCAGCTACTTTGTCTATTTCATTAACGGAAGCCACTGCCGGCAACTTATCACTTGCAGCAAGCATCTTAACCGGCTCCAGCAAGTCAGGATGCAGATTATAATATGCATAAAGTGAGGTGCCGATGATAAAAAACAGCAAAGATGCCGGCACATACATTGCTACACAAAGCCAAACCGACCTGCTTGCCTGTCTGGCCGACTTCGCCGTATGATAACGCTGGATATAATTTTGGTCCATCCCGAAATTATTCAGGTTGATAAAAAAACCATAGAACAATATGACCCAGAAAGTCGATTCGGTAAGATTGGGAGAAAGACTGCCAAGGCTTAACTTATTATCTGTTGCCGCAATCTCCCATACTTTTGAAAAGCCGCCGGGGATCTCCTTTATCACCAGGAACAATATCAATAATGCACCGAGTGTTTTAATAACCCCCTGTACAACTTCAGTCCATACTACCGCCTCCATTCCGCCCAGTACAGTGTAGACAATAATACAGATACCCATAACGATCATAATCGATGACATGGAAAAGCCAGCTAATGCCTGCAGGCTTAAAGCCATACCAAAAAATATGGTTCCCATTCTTGCAAACTGTGTCAGGAGAAAACAAACAACAGCGTAAGTTCTTGCCCAGGGACCAAATCGTTTTTCCAAATGTGTGTAGGCGGATATTTCTCCTGTACTCCTGTAAAAAGGGACAAAATACTTTGAGGCAACCCATGCGGCCAGCGGCATCGAAATACTAAATACGAATGCATTCCAGTTGCCGCCGAAAGCTGTACCGGGTACCCCTAAAAATGTATTGCTGCTTAAAAATGTCGCATAAATAGATAGTCCAATCGCCCATCCCGGGATTTTCCCGGATGCCCGGGTGAATTGGTCAGTGTTTTTATTCCTTTTTGAAAAATAAAATCCGATCCCTACCATTGCGGCCAAGTAGGCGAGGATAATGATGATATCGACAATTGGCAGTCTGTTCATTGTTGATTGGTTAACCAGTTAATTGGTTAACTGGTTAATTTGTAATTGGTAGCCTCATCAGTGTAAGCAATATCACCCCATCCACTAGTAAACCAATAAACTAATCAACTGACGGAGCGGTAGCAACGGCAACAAACCCCGGCCATTGACCATTCACAATTGGCTCCAGTTTTAATTTCGCCGGATCAATCGCTACGTGTTTTATCCTTTCCCTTCTCCAGGTATAAACAATATGCACCATTCCATCGTTGGTTTGAATAACAGAAGGATAAGAATACTGGCTTATGGGTGAATCTTCCAGGATCAAAGCGGCAAACCAGGTCTTTCCGTCCTCTGAAATGGCAACATTCAAAGGAGTTCTTGCGCCTTTACCATTCGGTAATGAGTCAGCAGGCCTTACATGATTGTAAACAAGCAGCTGCCTGCCGTCTTTTAATGTTACCGCATCTGTGCCCGAATTATTATTTGGCAATGAAGACGCTTTCATCTCACTCCAGGTCTTCCCTCCATCTTTACTCCAGCTTTCGTTGATGGCCCTGTTCTTGCTCCTGCAAAGCACCTGCATACTTCCATTTTTATAGGTCAATATCGACGGTTGAATAGCACTAACTATAATCCCATCATTGATATCTCCTGACTTTGTCCAGGTTTTTCCAAGATCATTGGTGTATTCAAAATGCACTTTCCAACCATTTTTCTCTGTGCTCGAAGGACATATCAACGTATTATTAACCAGGAGCGGTTTATTCTTTATAGGCCCGAGAAAACCTGGTGGCAACGCTTCCCGCTGGATCCATGTTTTGCCATAGTCGTTACTGCGCATCATCCACCCGGTCCATCCTGCCACATTTGGTCCTATTTTATAAAACAACAGCAATTCCCCGTTTGGCGCATAAAACAAAACTGGATTATAACAGGCATATCGTGTGGTATCATTGATAATTCCTTCGGCCGCTTTTTCCGGGGCTGTCCATTTATTATTTACCAATTTGCTAGTCCAGATACATACATCTTTATTCCCTTCTTTTGTGCCACCAAACCATGCCGCTATTAATCCAGCTGGAGTTTCGGCAATCGTGGAGGCATGCGCCTGTGGGAAGGGTGCTTCAGTGTAAATAAATTCGTCCACAAGAATGCCAGTCTTCCAGGTATTTTTTTGCGCATATACACCGGTAATAGGCAGGGTCACCAGGAGACCGATTAATAATTTTCTTTTCATTACCTTTTAATTCGTTTTTTCTTTTTGTTTTTCCGCTTCCTTTTGGGCTTTCACCTTATCTACATATGCTTTAAATAATTGTCGCCAGTTACGACCATTATTATTTAAGTACTGCTCGCACCTGGTTTTGTAGATCTCGAAAATGGCAGAGATCTCTCTTATACTCTTGTAATCTATCGCCTGTTCCCTTGCCTGCTTCAGGTTTTTAAGGATTTCGGCTTCTTCTTTCGCGGTAAGGTCAGGAACAATGGCCTGGTAGCCCTTTAGTGTAAATGCAACCTTACCAATAGTGTATTTATTAAGAATAGATTCTACCTGGGAAGAATCTAATTCGCTCCTGAGTACTCTCATCAGGTTATCATGAACAGATCTCGGTTTTGTGGAGCAAATAATAAGTTGCCGGTCCATTTCTGAAAGCATATTACCCGTGCTGGGGTTAATGCCGGCAGGTGTCAATGTAAAGGGATGACTGTTATGCCAGTCACGTACGGCAACAAGGTGAATCGTGACTGCATCCCGTACTCTTTTTGCTTTAGCATCGTCTTTTAGATCCAGCGAAGCCACCCAGTCTGCTGCTTTTCTTTCCAATTCAGCATTTGATCTGGCCATTGCCTCACCCGAAGACAATTTCGAAGAGTCTGCATTGCTCACCTGGGCTTGAAGACCCGGTCCTGCAATGAGTATTGAAATAATAAAAAGACAGTATTTAATCTTCTTTCTCATATAATATTATTTGACCGCTGATGATTGAACAAAAAATGAGTACTTGCCGCTACCGATTTCAAATACGGCAATCCCATCTTCTATGTTTATAAAATGTACTCCTTCTGATTTTTCCGCGTGATTCAAACTTTCCATTACATCACCGGCATTTTTTGCAGGTATATAAACAATTGCCTTTGTATTCGCGGGAACAGTAATCTGCCATGTCAGGCCATCCGTCTCTTTTTTCCAATCGCTTCGGATAAGTCCATAAACAGATTGATACGAAGCATTCACGAAATCAGGGCCGGCGCCAAATGAAGGCTTCATAATAATTTCCTTAAAGGCTATATTCTTGTCATCAGATCGAATACCGGCGATATCTTCATACAGCCATATCAACAGGTCGCCAAGCAGCATGACATGATTCTGCGAATTCATCTGAGGGCTGGCTGTGTTCCCGTTCCATAATTCCCAAATCGTAGTGGCGCCCTGTTCCGTCATATATCCCCAACTGGGATAGGTTTTATTAGATGCCAGCGCATAAGCAATATCCGGGTAGCCGAAATCTGTAAGCCCGCGCATGAGCCATTGCGTGCCGATAACACCGGTGCTAATATGTAACTGGTCTTCTCTTTTTATTTTATTGTAAATATTATTGAAAACGGTTTTTTTCCAGGCATCGGGGGTAATATTAAAATACAAAGGCAGGAGATTGGCAGTTACCGTATTGTTGTCATAGCAACCGCGCTGCGGGTTATAAAATTTTTTGTTGAAAGCCGTAGCAATATTTCCTGCTAATGCATCGTAGCTTTTTATATCGGTATTATTACCGCTGATAGCCGCGAATTTTTTCATTAGCTGAAGGAGCCTGTAGTAATAGGCGGTAGCGATCAGTTCACCGTTGGTATTACGCAGGCTATCCCTCGACCTGATCAGGTCCAGGCTTTCAGGTGGTACGCACCAATCGCCATACTTATCTTTCGTCACAATAAAATCCTTCATATACTTCGATTGCATATAGCGCATCCATTTCTTCATCGATGGATAATGCCTGGCAATCGGCCGTTCATCACCGTACTGACGGTAAAGTAAATCAGCCACAAGCAAGTAAGTTCCGGGCCAGGTAACGTTATCTGTATAATAATTCCAGAACGCAGGGGCTACATCGGGAATTGCACCTTCTGCAGTTTGCGATTCTTCAATATCGTCCAGCCATTTAGCATAAAGATTTGCATTGTCAAACATAAAGGCCTCGCCTGATGAGCCGGTTGCCCTATCTCCCAACCAGGGTTGTCGCTCATTTCTTTGCGGGCAATCGATAGGCATTCCTTTATAATTCGATGCGATACCCCAGCGGGCATTTTCATGGATCTTGTTGATCGTTATATCAGAACATTGAAAGCTTCCGGTTAAGGCTATATCGTCATAGATAAATTTGCCTTCAAAATCATTTAATGCAGGAGTACCGGGATAACCCGTGATCTCGACATAACGGAACCCATGATACACAAAAGAGGGTTGCCATTCTTCCACTGCTTCTCCTTTCAAAGTATACACATCGGTAACTCTTGCATCACGCAGGTTGGCTGTATACAATTCACCATTAGGCTGCAGGCTTTCTGCAAAACGAAGCTTTACGCTTTGTCCCTTCGTCCCCCGTACTTTCATTTTTATCCAGCCGGCAAAATTCTGGCCCATATCCATAATATATTTCCCCTGCCCGATATCTTTTATGGAAACAGGTAATATGGTTTGCTTAATCCTGATCGGGTTGTTGGGTTGTGCTCGGATCATACCGCCGGGTGCTTTTACCAGCTGCGGGACCAGCCATTTTGAATCATCAAACCCCGCATCCATCCATTTTCCGAATTCTTTTGTAGCATCGTACTCTTCCCCATCATATTCATTGTTGGAACGTATCGGACCGTCGACATTCAATTTCCAGCTTTCGTCGCTGATGATGGTTTTTCTTGTTCCATCGGTGTATTCAATCTCCAATTGCAGCAGCATTTTTGGATACCCAAATGTGTTATGCTTCTGTGTTTTATAGTTCTGCCGCATAGTAAAGAAGCGGCCATTGCCTAAGATAGTCGCGAGCGTATTGGTTCCGGGTTTTACCAGGTCGGTAACATCATACGTGTTGTATAAAACAGATTTCCGGTAATCTGTTGGAACCGGTGTCATAACCGCTGTGCCTACCTTCTCACCGTTTATGTATAGCTCATATAACCCAAGACCAACAATATAGACTGTCGCTCTTTTTACACCTATGGGTGATTGAAATTCTTTCCTGAAATAACGCGCCGATAATCTTGACCACTGCGTAATACTATCCCAGGGTGAAGCATTATCATCTCCTATCCATTTGGCTTTCCAGTCGGTCTTGTCGAGCAAACCCATCGTCCACTTTGCTTTAACCCAACCAGATTCGCCTTTATTGGTAAAGACCTTTACTTTCCAGAAACAATTCATCCGGCTGGTAAGGGGTTTGCCTGCATAGACAACATGAACCGATTGAGAAGAGTTTATCTTTCCCGAATTCCAGATATCGCCTTCGTCCTGGTCCAGCTTTTCTTTGGTAGAAGCCACGATGATATGATATCCAGTTTGCTGCACGTTTCTTTGCTCAGATATAATTTCCCAGCTTAGCCGAGGTTTTTTAACGTCAATCCCCATAACGCCACCCGGCTCATCCTTCATTTCACAGCGGAGATGTTGCAAATCAATTTGCGCCTGCACCTGTTGCACAAACAGGACAGCAAAAATCAATATGCTAATTTTCGTTTTCATGCTCATTATTTCCCTGAAAAATCAAAATACAATATCATCTCTAACGCTCTTGTAGGGTCCTTATCATAATCGTAATAAATATTTTTCATTCCCATAGGACCGGTGGTTTCCGGCCTTTGAGTTTTGGTGCCTATCCCAGGAATAGCCTGCATAAAAGATATGTCGCCATTGGGGAAAAGCAACTGATAGTTGTGCCAGGGGTCATCTTTAAACGCAGGAGTAAATAATCGCAGAAATAAATCTTCATTGTCAGTCATTACTTTAAATGATTGATCATTTGCAATAAACCTGCACCAATACATATTGGAATAATATCCTTTAAATTCAGGGTATATCCATGGCGCCTCCCCTGTTTCTGTATTATTATAAGTTTTGTTCCAGATACCAAACCGGGTGCCTTTCATCCTGTTTTTCCAGACACGGTAGGGGCCATCACCCAGGTATTGGATGCTTTTCATTTCTTTTTCCGGAAAAGAAAAATTCACTCCGACAAAATCAGTGAAATAGGCGCCTGGAAAATACTTTATCTCCATTTGCAAGACCCCGCTGGGATAAATCTTCCATTGAAGTGTGTTGTAGTTGTTTTTTCTGTCAAAGCGGGAACTGACAACAAGTGTGCTATCCTCGTCGTAATAATAAGTGAACTTGCTAAAATTATTTACCCCTTCCTGTATAACCGGGCCATTATTGAACGGAAGAATCTTTCCATCCTGTTGCACCCGGGTTAAAAGGCCAGAGTACTTATTAATTGAAAGAATTACATTGTCAACGGCGATAACGTAGCTGGAGTCCTGCTCCTTCAGTTCTGCTGGGTTTTTACCGGCAGTTAGATTATACCATCCCATCCGATCATATAATACACTACTTGGAGTTCTGAGAAGAAAGCTCCAGGTAAATATCTCGTGGTTGTGAGCATCCCATGCAGTAATGTAACATACATCTTCCGACCTGGGTAACAATGGGGGAATGTGTAATACACCTTTGCCACCGGGTTTAATATCCGGGGCTTTGATTGTACCACTACCAGTTTCTATACCGGTAGTGTCGTCATATGGAAACGAAAAAGTCTTCCATGTAAAATGACACTGGTTGATATTCGTAAAGAAAAACCTGTTCTCAATATTCAATATATCACGATGTCCGAAAAGTTGTTTACGTTCAATATAAACCGGGCTCCAAATTTCCTTAATGGCATAATAGCTTCCTTCTTTCTCATGAAAAGGACCTACTATTCCATCCGGACCGTGGTTGCCGTCGGTGTCAATTGAATCATTCTTATCTCTTCTCACTACTCCTTCATCAGCAAACGACCAGAGAAATCCACCGGCACTTAGCGGGTTCTTCCACATCGCTTCCCAATAATCTTCCAGCCCCGCGCCATGACCACCATCATACAAACCATGCAAAAATTCAGTAGGCATTACAATATCATGCCCATGATTATAATTTCCAATTCCATAATTATATTCCCGGTAATGCATTGTTTCAATACCGCCAAATAAAAACCAGGGATGGATAACAGGTCGCTTTTGAATGTCGTATTGTTTAAATAAGGTATCAAGATCCAGGTTATGCCCTCCTTCATTCCCATTATCCCAGATAACTACCGAAGGATGGTTTACATCATGCTCAATCATTTCCTTCACCAATTTAGAGCCTGTTCGTGTATCATAATGTCCGTGCCAACCGGCCAGCTCATCCAGTACAAATAGTCCAAGAGAATCACAGGCATCCAGGAAATGATCATCCGGCGGATAATGACACATACGGACCGCGTTCATGTTCATATCCTTCATCAGCAACACATCTTCAATACTCCTTTTCTTACTCAGTGTCCTTCCACTGGTTGGCCAAAATGAATGACGGTTGACGCCTTTCATTTTTACTTTCACTCCATTTATATATATGCCGTCCCTTTCTTTTACTTCAACAGTTCTGAATCCAATTTTCCGACTTACAGTATGCAAAACCTTTCCTTTGAATGAAATAGTAAAAACTGCCTTGTACATACTGGGCAACTCAGGGCTCCAGGGTTTTACATTTGGAATTTTCTTCATTATAAGAAAAGCGTCCCAGGCATTGTCGTTGTAGTTATCGGCCTTTAGGTCAGCAATAGGTTTCCCCCGGCTATCAACGATGCGGGCTGTTACATCAAACGGGACTTTTCTATCCGTCGTTTTGATTGATGCAATAAAATCGCCATTGGATCTTGCATTTATGCTTATGCTTTCGAAATGTGTTTCAGGCAATATTTCTAAATATACCGGGCGAAATATGCCCCCAAATATCCAGAAATCCGCCCTGCGCTCTGCTGCATTCACCGATTCATTGGCGGAATGTTTTGAAACAGTCACTTCTAATAAATTATTTTCACCAAACTTCAGAAGTTTTGTTATATCATATTTGAATGCATAAAATGCTCCCTGGTGCATTTCTCCCGCGGACTGGCCGTTTATTTTTACTTCGGCGTCGGTCATCACCCCTTCAAAAACGATTTTTATTACTTTGTTCTTCCAGGCTAAAGGAGCATTGAATGAATATTTATACAGGCCTTTTTCTTTTCCCCGCACGCTGTCTTTGGCAAACCCGTAGTCATATTTACCAAATCCCTGCAGTTCCCAGCAGGAAGGAACAGGAATAGTTGTCCATCTATTTGCGTTCATTCCCCCGGTACAAAAGAATTCCCAATTGACGGTATGGTCACTACCTGTGCCCGAGAGATATACTTTTTCAGTTTGCTGGCTATAACATATGCCGCATGTCAAAGTCTGAATGCAAAAGGTTACTATTATATTACTGATCCATTTATTCATTTTTCAACAGAGTCATTTTGAATTTGCCCACAGAGAGCCACAGAGGAAAAAGAAATCCTTCCCTGCCGGCCTTACTTCAATATAGCTACATCAAGAAAGCAGTGGAGAGCCACGGAGCTTTTCTTCTCTGTGGTCCTCTGTGTATTCTCAGTGGCCCTCTGTGGCCATCCTGATTTTTCAACAGGGACACTACCCATTTTTCTCCATTCATAATTCATAATGCTTAATTCTAAATTCATAATTTACCGGTCAGTTTTTTCAAATTTGGAGAACTGGCCACTTTCTTTCCATTCACCCACACACTTAACCCCTTTCCTTTTTTATATTTCGTGCCTGTTTTATCCCAGATGATCGTGATGATCTTTCCATGATAAAGAACATTATCAAGACAAAACCAATCCCATTTACCCGGAGGCAATAACGGATTTACTTCAATGATATCATCGGTTCTTGGCCTTAATCCACAAAGACCGGTTATAATAAGATCATTAAAAGTGGAATGATTGTAATACCGGCTGCGTTCCTCACCTTTCAACCATTTGCCGGTAGTTTCATCCAAATATTCACCGATATAGGGACGGTCGTCAACATATTGGGTCTTTACATAAGTTTCCAGCAGGTTAAAATAATCTTTGCCCGTTACAAAATCCTGGTGATAATTATTCAGGAGATTTGCCATTGCTGTTAAGGTCTGGGATGTAGCAAATGGCCAGACGGCTCCGTCCCATTCACATTTACAGCATCCATGTGTCCTGAATTGCGGGTGACTCCTGTCAGCAGTAGTAATGCCAAATGGAGCGCAGAAAGTCTTAGTATCCGTCAAATTCGTCCAGGCGATACTGTAATTATCGTCGGGCATATTGAAATACCAGGGAATAAACCCGATTTCCTCCCTCACATTCGCCAATGTATCGCCTTGTTCTTTTCTAACTTCAAAGAAATGGCGGCTATTATTCCAAAGCCTTGATTGAACTAATGTTTTGATTGAATCCATTTTACCCCGGTACAGAGAAGCTTTTTGCCTGTTTCCGATAATGAGCTCCATTTTCCGGATCGCATTTGCATTTCCATACATGTAACCATTGATAGAAGGTCTTGGGTTTTTTTCTTTGCGTCCGCCGCTTATTGTTTCTTCCATCGCATCCCTCACATCATACTGCCAGAATAAGCCGTCCACTGATCTCTTTTCCCGTTCCCATGCTGCATAATCTTTTTCCAAATCAGGCAATAGATCAATAATAAATTTCGTGTCCTTATTTACGAGGTAGCGATTATAAATGGCATCCATATTCCACCCACTGTAAAACCGGAGTTTATTTAAAGGCCCTCCATTGTTTCCGCGGTACCATATGTGTATATTATCATCCATGTATCTCTTATCATGCAGCCATCTTGATTCATAAATATGATGGCCCAAAGCACTACTGATCAGATTATATTTATCTGCATAACTTCTTTGCACTAAAAACTCCGTGAATACAAAACCCTGTTCTGTTTTCTTTATATGTTTTCTCAATGTCCACCACCTGTAATAGAAGATCTCCTCAAAATTCTTTTGCGGACATTCGAATAAAGGAATATTCTTTTGCATCCAGCCCCAGGCGCTATCGTTGGGTATGGCCTGCCGGATATTCTCATCTTCCATAGTATTGAAATGATCAGCATAGTGCTTGAATGAAGCTGCCTTCAAAACAAATCCTTTCTTTTCTTTTACCTGTGCAGCTATGTGCAGGCACACAAAAAGCAACGGCAATATGACTATCCTTCGCGACATTCTTATTTCAACGGTGAGGTTTTAAAGTGATGAATAAAATAGGCCGCTTCCCTGTCTTTTTCACCGGGGTTCGGCAGATCATACATCTGATCGGTAGGAGTGTCGGCATCAGGAAAACGTCTCGTATGACCCGTCCGGAAAATAATTCGCTCAACATTTTGCACAGGTGCGAAACAAAGATTGTTAACCGGCTTCCCATCGTTGACCCGGACAGTATAAAATCGTGTACGTGTATTCAGCTCAATTCTTATGAACATCGCTTCTTCCGGTTTAAATTTACCGAGTGATCTGTCCCTGTACCCCTGTTTGGTCAAAATAGTACCTGTTGAATCAAACATAATCCTCAAACAGGGAGTTCCTTTTGCGTCGGCAACCTCAATTTCCAGGATGCCCCTGTCATCATACAAGGACGTGACATCAAACTGCAGAATGATTTTTTCGGAGCGGGGAAAAACTCTTTCAGCTTTTGCATAATCAAAAGGATCGCTGTCTCGCAATGCCAGAGCTTTAGAAAGCTGGCCCTTTTCAATACCGGCTTTACACCACAAGGGGCTGTAAATGTTCCATTCCTTTAGCTCCTCACCGTCCTTCATCTGATTAAAGGCATCGTCGACATGACTGGTTACTTTATCCCTGATCGGCACAGGTATTTCTGAGACCCATATATCTTCTTTGTTCATGCTGTATGTTACCCAAAGATTACCACCCGGTGGAATACCGTCCATCTCCTGGATACCTCTTACATACTGTGGGCCATAACTTTTATAAGCTCCTCCATACCGCATCGATGTAATTTCTCCATTTACCAGTAAAAGATTTTTATATTTCAACCCATCATCACTTACACTAACAGCGAGCGGCCACCTGAACTCCGAGGGATTATAAACAGTAGCGTACTTTCCATCACTCGTTCTTTGTCCCCAGATCTTTGCGTTTGCATTTACAAAGCCTGGCGCTCTTGTTGGATTATACTGCCAGGTCTTTCCTCCATCACCCGTGATACTTGTCAGGGCATATTTCCATAACCCGACCACTCTGCCGTTTGGCAGGCGATAGTAGTTAAAAGCCTTGAAATCTTTTTTCAAGGGGATCAGCGGGTCATTTCTGTCTGCTTCCTCTACCATCTGCTGCATTAACAAAGGCGAAGCCAATATCTCTTCGCAAGCTGTAATGAGTTCTTTATCACCTGATGTTTTGTAAAAAGGGTAGCTGGTGTTCTTTTCATTGAAAGAATGATTATAACGGAGAAAACAGATCGGTCCGAAATTACCGTCAGGTTTTATTTCCCGGATCACCCGGCCAATTCCATTCCCGTCATTTGGATCATCACCTTTACCCAACGCAATGCCATAATATGCCAGGGCAAACAATCTTTTACTCTTCGATGTATAAAAGCCTATGCGTTGATGCATGACAGCATAAGAATTATTTGCCACTTCGGTCCTTCCTTCCTTTACAAAACCATCGGGTATTTTATAAGGCGGAAAGATCACAACGGGATCACCCCAGGTATAGCCGTCCTTTGATGTTTGCAGAAGTGTCTGCCCGGGCGGCACATGTTCGCCAACAGGGGTACTCAGATATTCAAGATAAAAACTGTTGTTCCAATAGGCAAGCATCGGGGCATGATTATACGTCCAGCTATTTGCAGGATTGCTTCGATTGGCACGAAATGTTTGAATATTGTGCACACCGATAGCCGGCGATAGTTGCCCGTGGTGATAATCGACATTGGACAAAGTAGTACCAATATAACGGACGGTGTCCTGCGCTTGAAGATCGAGCGCCACAGCCAGTACCAATATCAGGGATTTCAACTTCATTTTACAATAACTATAGTGCCTTCTTTTGATTTGCCACGGATTCACGGATAAAAGAAATGAACTCATCCGTGTATCCGTGGCTATCCTTCAATTACGTGACCTCAGATCATTTTCCAAATCGAGCTCTATTATATCTTAGTGTTTATAAGCCTTTAAAAGGCTGCTTACTATTTTCCGTCTCACAGTTATGATTGTTCCGTGTTTATGACCCTCCGGAACCTCTACTTTACCCGTTATATCAATAAAATGGACAAAGTCCTTTGTCGATGCGGCTTCATAAATCTTTTTCCTGTATGAATCATAATAGATCAGCCAGTCATTTTTTACTTTCACCACGGACGGTCCTTCCGTAAAGCTATCAGTAAACGCTTTTGATACATTTTCATAAGGACCAAGCGGACTTTTTGCAAAAGCGCATTTAATATCCCTTTCCCGTCTTGTATTATCTTTCAGCACCAGTACATAATCGCTTTCTCCTCTCTTCACTATCGTTGCATCAATCACGCTGAAACCGGGATCAAGAAATAACCTGGCCGGTGTAAAGGTCCTAAAGTCCTTTGTCGTGGTGACATACATGCGGTGATTATTACTGTCCTCTTCAATTCCTCTATCAAATCTTCCCGGTATGCAGGACGCCCATATAATAATGAATTGATTACCATCATCATCATAAAAAAGTTCGGGTGCCCATATGTTTACTGTAGTTGGCTCATGTTCCATTACCGGGATCAATTGCTGATCGCTCCAGTGAATGAGGTCTTTGGAAGAAGCATAACCAAAACCCTTATCTCCCCGCCAACTGCTGGTCCACACCAAATGAAAAATTCCATCAGGGCCCTGCACAAGCGAGGGGTCACGCATCACTTTCTGGTTACCTACCTTAGGTTGTAAAAGAACTGTATCGAGATCATTCCAATGATAGCCGTCATAACTATACAACATCCTCAGTCCCTTGTCAGCAGGTTCGTGAAACGATGTAAACAAATAAGCCCGCCTTGAACATGAGACCAGGGCCAGTGCGGCCAATATGATAATCGCTTTTTTCAACTTTTTATTCCAGTATCAATACCCAATCATTTCCTCCCTGCTTTTTAACGGGCGGCGTAAATGAGGTTATTTTCCTTTCACCACTGAGTCCATTCCCAGCCCCTTCACCCCCAGATGGATCATACCAGGTCATACGCGATACCTTGAAATCGAGTTTGGAAAGATCCACCTTGATGATTCGCCCGGTAAATGAATAGACCATAGCAAACTTTTTACCTTTTGTCGCCAGCAGGTAATCATATTTTCCCCCGGTATTATCGACAAGGATTTCCTGGGCCGGAACCCTGTCAAAGTATCCTTTCAATGAAAGCATTAAACTTATAAGATGTTCCATTTGCAGCGCACCCGTAGCATTGATAGTTTCTTTCCAGTTCTTTTTTACCCCGTAATTAGCGTCTTTATCTCCATCCGCATAAAACTGCATCACCGAATTTTCACCATAGGTAAACCCAGCTCCTCCTGCAAACACACTCCAGTAAGCGTAACGACGAACGTCATCAGCTGTCCATCTCGGCAACGAATAATCATGCAATCCATGAGGGATATTTTCATAGGAAGGTTCTCCATCCAAAACCGGTTTTACCGGGAGCAAATCATAATCGACATTGACATATTTCCAATTGTCCTCTCCGAAATGGTTTTTTTCATTTCTGCTCGTATCCTGTTCGTATGTTCGATGGCCGCTTTGAAACATATTGAAATCAAGCCAGCTTTCTTTATGAAACCACTCCGACGATGAAAATCTTCCCCTTGGATGATAGGTGATCAAATGCCGTGGATCATTCTTCCGTAAAGTAGTGCCAATTATTTCCCATACTTCCAATCCATCGGTGCCTCTTATATCTCCGCCATTCACCCAGATGATATTGTTCCTGTTTTTATACCTTGTTGCCAGGAACTTCGCATACATTTCAGCCTGCTTTACACTCACCTTGCCTTCTTTCACATTACTTCCCCATACCGGGACGAGCGCCATATAGATGCCTCTTTTTGCCGCCTCTTCAATAATAAAATCGACATGATCCCAATAATCGTAAGCAGTTGCATTTTTGAAATCATTCCCGGGAGTTGTTGCCGGAGCAGAAGGATCTGAATCTTTCAATGCATAGTCGCCAAAAACGTTTTTGTCGTTTACATCATGCAGTACCATGACCTGGACCACGTTAAAGCCCTGGTGCATTCTGGTGTCAAGGTATTTGATAGCATCTTCACGATTACATTTTACAAACAATAACCAACCTGTATCACCCAGCCAAAAGAAAGGTTTGCCATCCGCGGTTTGGAAAAATCTTTTATTGGATGATATTTTCAATAGTGGCATCTGTGCTTCTGTATTCAGAAAGCAACTCATTGATATGACAAACCATAGTTTTTTCATTCTATCTCGCCGCCAGTTTCTTTGTTTGCAAATTATAGATGATGGTATCCTTTCCATCGCTCAGTATATATTCGTTTTTATCCGGTGAGGCGACGGGTTTCATCTTCACGGCAGCTTTCAATAATTTTTTGTCCATTTCAGCCGGCAGTACGGCTAAACTGCCCCCTGCCATAAATACAGCCATTCCAAATTCAGGATAGCTATCGCCTGAATAAATAACTGCTTTTCCCGGAAATTTTTCCCTGTATTCTTTCACAGCACGGTAAACCTGCTCAAAGGAAGTCTTCTTTGGCTTCAACAATCTTGCATGCTGGCGTGGGGCCAGGTTTTGTCCACCCTTTGGTGCATAGGCAGTACCGTCTTCCTGGTAATGCCAGTAGCGTATATCGATCACATCAACAACGGCGGCATAGGATGGAATACGCAGGATCGAATCCTGTACATCTTTTGTTACGCTAAGACCTATTATAGGATGTTTTCCCGTTTCTTTTTCCCATTCCTTAATGACATCGAGCCAGAACTTTACGAAATGAACCGGACCTGTAAACTCTTCCCCGATAAATTGGATGACCCCATTGTTATCCTTAAAGTTGTCCAGGCACTGGCGGATATATTTTCTATGGAGTTCTCTTCGGATTGGGTTCGAGAGATCATAAAACTGCTCTGCATAAAATATCCGTTTGTCACCTGCAAAGTTGACCGGTTCTACAAAACCGGTATTATTAATATTGTTAGCTGTCCGCCAGGGGAAATCGGCATAGTGTGCACCAGCTTCAATAATGTTGTGCTGGAAATAATTCTGATGGATCAGCAATAAACCTTTTTGATCGGCGAGATCAGCATATTGCTTCAGGCGGCTCCAGTAAAATAAATTGTATTTCGTGAGGTCATATTTGCTCAAACCATCCCAGGCTGTTTCTTTACCGCTTCTCGCAAATGGCAATTCATAAAAAGGCGGCCAGACCTCGCCGTCCATTCTCCTTATTCTTTCATGATCATCTCTTCTCCTGTCATACCATAGTCCATAATTCTGTTCTGTTGCGATTACATGATGACTGACCATATCGTCGGTAAGCTCATTTAAATCATCTGTCAGTCCCCTACCTGTTCGCCCGGGCACAAACCGGGTTATCGCTGGCTGCGCATTCTGCAAGTCTTTTCCCTGCACACCCCCTGACCACCACGGAACACTTTGTCTTTTGCCATTTAATATCTCGTCGCCTCGGACCAGCCAGCCGTTTTTGATTTGAAGAAGACCGGCCCCCCCACTCCCCAAGAGTGAAGCCCCCCCGCCCCCCAAGGGGGGGACTTTAGACTCTGATTCCTTTATGAGTCTTTTATATGTACTGTCAGATAAAATCTTTTCATTTTTGTAAGTCGTAGCTATTGGATTGCGGGTTGAAGATTCTTCAATCCATTCTTCCAATTGCTTTCTAGGTTTTAATGCCTCTTTTGTCAATTCCAAAGCCACTTCGACAGAGGGGCTGCTTGACGCTTCGGTCGGTACAAATAAGATCTGAGCTTGTGCGTCTACATTTTTATTCAATCGCTCCTTTAACTGCTGATAAAATAAACTTCGCGGAGTGATCGTATTATTTGATTCTGCCCAATAGCCGTCACCGGAAAACTGGCTCCAGGACCCGAATGCCCAGTTTTGTGCAGTTGGTGGTCTGTAACAATCGATCCTTGCTGCCGAGCAATTCCAGAATAAACTGTTCGCGGCTGCCCAGCCTGCTCCGTTGGCATCCTGGCCCCTGTTACCGAACCGTAATGCATTCCCGTCAATATTTATCACATCAAACAAAATACCGGAAGCCCAGCTATCGATCGCACCACTGAAACTATAGGGGAAATGCGATTCACATTGAACAAAAGCGTTGGGCCCGGGAGCACAATAGCCGGTGGCAAAATCATGGTATCCATATTCCGAATAACATCGCTGAAACAATGTTTGCTGACCTGTCGTTAAAAATGTATACCGCCTTTGTCCGCCTATCTCGGAAACAGGATGAATTGACTTGCAATCTTCAACAGTTATTCGTTTTGAAGTTTCCAATACACTTACAGCTGAGCCGGCAAAATTTTCAAATACCACTTGTCTTACCCATGCATCTTCTGCGTTCTCAATATTAATAGCGTTCCAGCGGTGATCTTCATCTTTCAGATTACTTTTATCATACAAAGAAACACACCGAAGGTTTTCAATCCCGCAGTCATTTATTCTCCCGATGCCATTATAAAAATAAATGGTGCCTCCCCCATAAGCAGAATCTAATGCGGTAGTAAGCGGCGCATCTATTGTGATCGTATTCCCTTCCATTTTCGTGATGGTTCTATCGAAAAACAGATCCCTGTCCCCAGGTTTCCATCCAAGAGCAGTAATGCCCCCACCAAAATGATCGGCACCCAGCGTTTTGATCCAATTAGCTGTTGAAGGACGACGAATGATAATTTTATTGGAATGCTCTTTGAACTCCAGTGTACTGCCAATATGAAAACTCGTTGCGTTGACAGGCACATAAGCATCTGTAATTTTTATTCCATACAGATCTTTGGGAATATCATTTTTGCCCACAATCTTTATCAACGCCAACCTTCCCGTACCTGCCCCGGTAATAGTTGTACTGCTTACGCCGCTGCCACGCAACACAACACCTGACGCAGTAATGCGTAGTTGCCCGAACACTTCATAGTTTCCTTTTTGCAATAATACGGCTCCCCGAAAACCATTTGCATCAAGAGGTAATGATGCCACGTAATCTAAAGCTGATTGAATGCGGAGAGTAGCATCTCCTTTTGCAACAGGTACTACAACTTTGACATCAATAGTTGGTATAGTTTGTTCAGACGCTTTGTACCCGCAATAAGAAAAATCAGGGATGCGATTGCCAAGAGTATCGGCTATATAAACCAGCTTTCCTTTATCAAACGACAGGGGAGGCAAGGGCTTTGGCTCCTTCTGTGCAGACACATTACCAGTGATTATAAAAATGCCTGCGCATAAATAAAATGCGTGCAGGATGTGGTTCCTTTTATAAAATCGCGTCGCTGATATTGAAACCGTCAAGACAGGCGTTTTTTTTAACTATTGAAAACATTATAAATCTACTAATAAATTTAAAAGGCTTTGGCTTGCTGGTTCGGTTTTACATTTTGCAAAGGCATTACACTATTGAGATAATTTTCAATATTGCTATACCCATTCCTGGAAATTTTTCCAGCATCGGATGCGTCTCTTCCATTTAAACCGGTTTTTGCTTCGTAGTCATTTGGCATGCCGTCATTATCATCGTCTTTATAGGATGTGCCTTTGTATACGGGATAACCTCCTACCTGTACCGGGTCAGTAATGATACCTATTTTATAGGAATCGATCGGTAAACGCCGATGTTTGAATTGCGAAGTAGGTAAAGGCACATTAGGATCATAACTGATCTTACCCGTGCGAACCTGCTCGACAATCCTGGTATCAACAGCATCTCTCTTCGGCAATGTAGCACCGGCATTTGCCAATACAAAAGCTTTCGCTTCTTCTGCTGAAAGAATAGTAACCTGGGGCATGGGCAATGGCTTATCCCATTTCATGAACGGAGTAAATTGTCCTGCATTAGGCAGCTCTTCCACCTGCACACCACCATTCCAGTTGTCCTTTGTTATTTCCGGGTAGCCTTCCATGACGTTTCCGTTCACATAACAACGGCCGTAAACATGATGATTTAGTTTACTGCGCCCGCTTTCAGGCTTAAGGATACGATGTCCTACATTATTATCCTTCGGTGTAGCAGGACCGGGCTTGAAATAATTATTAATGATATTAAACTGTGCCCGGTAATCACCTCCATCAACGGAGCGGTGCACCCAATTAAATACAACGTTATTTACGAAATTAAAAACGCCGTTCCACCCAACAGAAGGATTACGGCCCGCATTATTCGCCCAGAGATTGCGCATAAACGTGCAATTTTCCCCTCCCAGGGTACTTCCGAACGCATGATTCCATGTATCCAGCGCTTCGCCAAAGATCGAATTCTGTATAGTGATATTGGCAGTACCCAATTTATCCTCGGCTGCTTTTCCTGTACTATCATTATACATGTGGCGGTACATGCTCATATTTTCATCCAAACCCCAGGTGGCGCTCACATGATCAATCATGATATTCCCGATCGGGTTTCCTCCAATTGCATCATCCCTGCGGCCAACCCAGGTTTCACCGCGGCGGAAACGCATATACCGGATAATTACATCGTGTGTATTGATCCAAACACTTTCGCCTGCGATACAAACTCCATCACCCGGCGCTGTCTGCCCTTCGATACTAATATAAGGAGCACGAATGATAACAGGTGTCTTGATCCGGATAATACCTGCTACATTGAATACAATTATTCTTGCCCCGCCCTGTTCACAAGCCCAGCGGAAACTTCCGGGGCCATCATCATTTAAATTAGTAACGACAATCGTTCTTCCGCCACGACCACCGAAACTAAATTTACCGCCTCCTTCCGCTCCAGGAAAAGCAGGAATTTCAGCTTGCGGCAGATCTGTTGGCCTGCTGGCAAAATCAATATAGGGTTTACCATTTTTTGCTTCTTCCTGGATGATCGGCCATGCGATGTTCCAGGCTGAATCAGAATGTCGCTTTGCAGCATTCAATAATGAATCAGATGATCGCTGCACATCCGCTGGTATATCGGGGTATTGCGCCGATACTGTTGCTATAATTAATAAGCCAATGACAGTTACGCCCACGGTTTTTTTTATCCTGTTCATCATTTTACTTTTTATTATTTCTTAGACGTGATTCAAGAGAAAAACGTTCGCAGAAAATCGATTTTAAAAAAGAAAGAGAAGACATGATCTTCTCTCCTTTTAATGTATCCACTGCTTGCCTATTGCAAAGGATCAAAAGTTTCGGCCCAAAGAAGACGTCACATTAAAATTGTTTGTTTTTATCTTAAAAGCTTTTTATTGTGCTGAATTAAATGTACCGGGAACTCCACTGTAATCCATCCATCCTACAGTTTGTAAAAGCCAGGGATTAAGCGACAATACAGTACTTGATAGACCAGACAGGTAATAGTTAGGCCTGAATAAAATATTTACAGGTGTACTACCATCACGGTCCAGTGCCTGGTCGAGAGGTGTCATCACGAACCTGTTTTTATACAATGTCTTAAGCTTGGCTATCTCTGTATTGAAAGTAGCGGTAGAGGCATCCGGGTCGATTAAGATGTTCTTTTCTGCCGCAGGTACCGGATCAGTAGCAGTAGGACTAAAGGTGATACACTGCCAATAATAACCGGTACGGTTAGTACCATTGATTGGAGCTAAACCAAGCTTGGTGCAGGTGTTAGCTGAAGGATTGCCTGACGACACACCATCATACAGTAACCATCTTTGTATATCCCAAAAGCGTTTTCCTTCGTAAGCCAACTCCACCCTGCGTTCATACAGACAGGCTTCAATAGCCGCATATTTATCAGCCAATGTTCCAATGCCATAGTTATTTGCACTGGGTATCCCTACGCGGGCCCTTATTTTTCCAAGATAGTTAATACAGTTTCCTATATCGCCTTTTGCAGCATAACATTCTGCAATATTCAACAACAATTCTGCGTAACGGTATTCAAAAATATCTGTGCCGGAAAATGCTAATGCCGTGGTATCTGCTGCAGGGTTTGACATTTTGCGAACAACAGCAGGACTGGTTGTTTGGTTGTTGCCGGAATAACCAGCGGTTCCTGTAGCAGATGGTCTCCACCTGTAAAAGAAAGAAACCTTATTTGCATTGGTTTTTATTCCCCATTTTTCCCCGGAAAAAGCAAAAGTGCGGTAGAAACGTGGATCCCTGTTTTCGAAAAAGAATGTATCAACATAACCATTAGCTGCAGTAGGACGAGCTCCATTAGCTAATGGAAAAAGATCAAGCATTGCTTTAGGCACAGAAATTCCGCCTCCGCCATTATGGTCCTTAGGTCTTATTGTGTTTTCCCAGGAACTATTATATCCGGCGGAACTTGTTGTATTGGTGGAAAGCAGTATGGCGAATATGGCTTCTTTGTTACCACCGCCGCTAACATTATCATTTACGTATGACATCTCTCCCCATTGCTTTGCTGTTGTACCATACAAGCCGTAGCCTGCGGCAGTTAGGGCGACTTCAGCTTTTAACCCAGCATCTAATGCTGCCTGCCATTTTGCACTGCCGGAATTATCCCAGTCGGTATTGAATAAAGGGCTTGCTGCCGTCAATAATACACGGCTTTTCATAGCCAGTGCAGCTGCACTTGTAAATCTTCCATAGTCAGTGCTTGCTACTGCCCATTTAACAGGTAGTAGCGCGGCTGCTGAATCGAAATCCTTAGCGATCTGTGCAAAACACTCGCTTGCAGTAGATCTTGGTATTCTTATAGATTCATCTGTGCTGCTTGCTTGTTGACTTGATAGCACAAGGGGAATACCTCCATATGCCCGCACTAAATAAAAATACTGTAAGGCACGGAAATAATACATCTGGCCTTTTGCAGTGTTTCTGAAAGATTGTGACATTGATTTTCCTACCCCGTCTATTTTTTCAATTAGGGAATTAGCTAAGCGGATACGCGTGTAAGGAGTATTGGCAATACTGGCTGTAAGAGCACCTCCATAATATGCATCTGCCTCAGTTGCCAGCTGCATGTTTTTATTGGGATTTATATAATTATTTACTGTCCCATTGGCGCCGATTTCTTCTGTCAGTCTTGTTTTGGAATCATCAAAAGACCCTAGCGTGGTTTCAGCCTGTGTCGGGCTTCTATAGTTTACAAAGAAATAATTATACAACCTATCGATATAATAGCCTGTTAATACCTCATTGGTAAAAGCGCTTTCATCGTATTTGTCATAGCTTTTCATGTCTTCCAGGAACTTCTTCTTGCAACTCAGCAGTGAAGACGCTGAAAGAACAAAGATTATGATATATGCTATTTTATTTTTCATATGTAAGTTTGTTGAGCTAAGAATTTATATTAAAATCCAAGGTTGATACCCAACGACCATGTTCGCAATGTTGGATAGTTTACATTAGGTGCATCATACATATTACGGTATTTACCAGGGTATGGATTATACAAATCCCACAAATTATATCCTGATAAAACCAGCTTGGTATTTGACACATGCAGTTTAGAAAGCCAGGCATTGGGTAAAGTGTAACCGATGCTCAGGGAGCGAACTACACACCTGAAAGTAGGTAAGGTCCAGAAATCTGAAGTTTTATAAGCATTGTCATAAAAGGCAATGTTAGGATACTTACCATTAGGGTTATCGGTTGAATCGTACATATCAGTAAGATAAGCTGCCTGTGCCCAGCCTGCATTGGTGCTGCTGGTTCCCTGTTTTATTCTATCCATGCTGTTATAACCGCCCCAACCTGTAGCAATCTGCGCCAAAAGGGTCAACGACTTCCATCTAAAACTGAGATTTGTGCTAAACCCGATCGACCTGTTTTTCTTTACCAACTCAACATAATCCTGGTCATCGTTTATCTGGCCATTTTGACCGGCAATTGTTTGTGCATTTGCATTTAAGGATCCAGCAACATCTTCGTATGCAAGCATACCTTTTTTAAGCCCGGCTTTAGTTGATATATTGGCACCGCCGGCATTATAAAGTGGTGTGGTATTCGCCTTGTTAGCTAAATCAGTTAAATAAGCCCAATAAGCATCGATATCCGCATTCGTTCTTAATATACCATCTCCTCCTGAAGTTTGTTTCCAGGTCCGGTAACCCCATTGTGCATTTATTAAAGAATATCCTTCACGCTGAGATCCTGCATACTGTGACGGATATTTAAATGGAAGGTCTACATATTTCTTTACTTTATTATTTGACTGACTGAAGTTAATTCCTATAGAGTAGCTCATGTCCTTATTAATATTATCACTCCATGTTGCAGAAATTTCTGTGCCCCAAAAATTAATAGCACCATAATTCTGCTCAGCAAAGGCGCCACCTACTGATATAGGAACGTTGATTGCTCCCGTCATTAACGTCAGCATATCGGTGGATGAATTGTAATAAGCATCAACACTAAGAGATAAACGGTTTCTTAATACTGCAGCATCAATCCCTAAATTTCTCTGGATGGTTTTATCCCATTTGATATTCCTGTTTGGAGTTGGATCCGGTGTAATCCCGTATGTATAATTGCCCCCACTGGTTCCAAATGCCATACCCTTGTCCAGTGCAAGTGCATACAATTGCATCCATTTCCATGCCTTTACATTATCGTTACCGGTTCTCCCCAACGATGCACGGATTTTTAAGTAATCAACCCAGTGAACATTTTCTTTAAAGAATGGTTCTTCTGACATAACCCAACCCACAGACATGCCTGGAAAAAAGCCCCAATAATTTTCTGGTGCAAATTTGCTGGATGCATCGCTGCGAAACAGGATCTGAGCAAGGTATTTGTTCTTATAAGCATAACTAACACGACCTAAATAAGAAAGCGTACCACCTGTCGATTTAAATGTAATTGTATTGGAGCTGTTCAGAGTTCCTGCAGAAACGGATGTTCCATTATAGACACCGGGAATAGGGTTGTCGTAGATCTGGAAACGGTCTTCATTGAGAACTTTTGAACGTTCACCAGAAAAAACTGCAGAGATACTATGATTGCCGAAACTGCGATCATAATTAGCAAAGAAGTTGATCTGTTCCAGTGAACCTGTTGTATTATCGTAAGTAACCCTTGAATTTGACTTGTTGATAATCGGTCCATTCCAGGTAGTAGTTGAAGTAAACAAGTGATTATTGGCCGTATTAATGTTTACTCCCTGGAAAAGTGTCAACGGCATCATCACCTGCTCTGTATTGGTAGAGGTGGAACCTATTGAATAATTACCTCTTACTGATAACCCTTTAACGAATGGCAAATCATATTGCAATGAAAAGTTTGCGTTATAACTGAACTGCTTGTTGGTGGTCATTGAGCCATTATTCAGCAAAGCATAATAATTCCAGTTTGAAAGCGAGTTGTTTCCTGTTGCGGAGCCTGGTTTGTTAGGCCCCAACACAGGAGAAACATACCGGTCTACACCGCCAACGTTATACTGCCAGGGTATATATTTTGGCATATGTAACAACACACTATAATCATTTTGTTCGCCACCGTTTGCATAGCCATCAGAAAAATTTATTTTGGTAAAAGATTTTTCAAGGTTAGAACTGTTGGCTGAAATGGAGGCCGAGAACTTTAAGCTGTTCAAAACTTTCACATCTGTACCAGACCTGAATGTCCACCTGCTAAAATCCTGTGATCCCAAGTTAGCCCCTTGTCTATAGTAAGAACCGCCGGTAAAATAGGTGGCTCTTTCTGACCCACCACTTACATTGATTGAATGCTGCATCGCATTGGCGCTATGCCAATCATTTCTCAACCAGTCATAATTAAGAGAATCCATGCCGGCTAATTCTGCAGCTGAAAAAAACAGGTTTGGACTGGCAGTTTCATTGTTTCCTAAACCACGGTTCAACCTGTTTGAGAATATTCCGTATTCCTTTGCATTCATTACTTTGCCATGGCTTATAGCATCATTGGTTTCAAATTTTCCGGCATAACTTATTTTAGGCATCCCCAGTTTTCCTCTTTTAGTTTTTACGACTATCGCTCCTTGTGAAGCACGTGCACCATAAATTGCAGCACTTGCATCACGCAATACAGTGATACTTTCTACTTCAGAAAGGTCCAGTAAATTAAACTTGTCCAATGTTGGAAGATTGGTAGCAGGATCAATTTGCACCACATCGTCTATAATTATCAGTGGTATGGTTCCACCCCCATCTTTACCCCAATTGAATTGCTGACGGATACTTAATGTTGCCATAGTACCAGGACGGGTGCTTCCGCCGGAAACGTTTAAACCAGGCACTTGCCCTCTGAGCATCTCGGCAAGAGACGCAACCGGCAACTCTTCGAGTTTTTTTGGATCTACGGGAACAACAGAACCGGTAACATTTTTAGCTTTTTGAGTCCCATATCCTATTACGACCACGTCATCCAATTGCTTGGTATCTTTTTGCATGGTAATATCTACAGTGGTTTTGTCCCCAACCGGCATCTCCGCGTAAACGAATGTTGCACTTGAAAATTTAAGCACAGATTCGTTTGAAGAAACTACGATAGAAAAATTTCCGTCCGCATTGGTTGTTGTAGTCTTTGTACTTCCCTTGATACCGACATTCACACCTGGAACAGGTTTTCCGTCGGCATCAACCACTTTACCGGTCACCGTCTTCTGTTGTGCAAACAAAATGCAGCTTACCAGTAAAAGGATTGGAAGGAGCAGTGCCTTCCGAAAGAGGTGCTTCATATAGCCTTAGTTTTTGTAATTAAGAATTAAGCAATCAGGTAATTTATGTATGTCGTTTTTTAAGAACTTTTCTGTTCTTTCGTTTTGGCTTCCCTTTCTTTTATCCTTTTCTGCCATTCTTCTCCCTCTTTCTTCATATCATACCCGGCAGCCGATAAATAATTATTGATCCTTCCTTTATATTTTCCAAAAACCGCATGTTTCTTTTCTGATGACCCTTCATCCATCGCCAATTCCCTTGCTTCCTTTAACCATCCATAGATTTTTTCCTTTTGTTCTGTGGTCAGGCTGGGTAACATGTCCAGGTATGCAGCATAAGTAATGGGGCAAATATTATAGGTCATTCCATCCTTTACTTTTTCTACCTGGTCTGCTGACAGGTGTTTATGTAAATGAGCAATAAACTCCTCATGCAGCTGCATCAGTTGCGAAGATTTTTTCTCTGCTGCCTTTTTTAGCGCTTCGTCCGCATTTTCTTTCGTGAGAGACTGGCTTTTTATTTCCGCCAGGATAGCCTTGCTTTGCTCATCAATGTCATTTAACCGGGTATATTGGCCGACAATTCCTGAATCAGTGATCCCAAGAGTATTCACGATCTTAGCCGAACGTTCTGTAACTACTTTCCTGTATGCTGATTCCTGCTGTTTTGCGTCACCGGTCTGTGCAAATACCTGCACGAAAAAGAATACCAACCCGGTAACAAGAAGTACTCTCAATATTGTATAAAAATTAAAAAAGGAAGGGAACAGTTGAATTGAAGGAGCTGGCAAATTCTTTTTTGACAGCATATTTTTTTTAGCAAGCAGGTCCCCTTTCATATTAAGTGCAAATTTTTCCGTTAGAATTAGATGAATTTGTCCAGAGCCGTATTTCATTCATCTAAGCTAAAGGTACATGGGTGCTAATCCCTTAACAATGTAATGTTTCGCTATAAAGATGGAAGATTTTACTATTTAATGGGCAAATTATTTCCGGGAACGATTGCGTTCTTTTGGCCTTCAGTCGCTTGTTTTCAACGCTAAAACTGCCGGTTGGAGTCCCGGGCTGATTGCCTTTAATGTAATATTTCCTTTTTTTCCGGAAGATTGAATGATCACCAATGACATGCCCTTCCAGCACTTTCTTTTATTACTTTTCAAAGAAACGGTATCGGCCTGGTAGCCATTATCTGTTCCCACAATTTTACCAGAACCTGCAACTGAAAATTCAATGAAGTTGTCTGAATCTGGTACCAGGTTGCCGTTTTTGTCCAGTACTCTCACAGTGATAAATGAAAGGTCCTTCCCGTCTGATTTGATCGTGCTTCGGTCTGCTGTCAACTGTATTTTTACAGGAAGTCCGGCTGTTTTAATTTCCCTTGTCAACACCGTTTTTCCATTTTTCCGCGAAACCGCTTTTAATGTCCCCGGCCTGAATGAAACACGCCACATCACGTGATATTCATTATCTGACTTGGTTCGCTTACCCAACGATTTTCCATCCAGGTAGAGCTCAACTTCGTCGGCATTACTATAATAAGCCCACACATCTACCGTCTGCCCGGGACTCCAGTTCCAGTGCGGGAAAATATGCAGTACTGTTTTCTTCGTCCATTGGCTTTGGTACATATAATATACATCTTTGGGAAAACCGGCAAGATCGATGATGCCATAATAAGAACTGCGGGCAGGCCATGGATAGGGAACTGGTTCACCCAAAAAATCGAAACCGCACCATACAAAACAACCGGCGATAAAATCATAGGTATTAACAGCCAGCAGCGATCTCTCATGTGTCGCGCCCCAATAAGCATAGGTATTGTCATAGGCAGAGACAGTCATGTCTGCGTTTCCATTTGTAAAAGGCTGCTTCGAATCCGGCGGCCAGACCCTTATGCTATCGGATGGCAGACCATAAACAGCCCGGGTTGCCAATGCAGAAACTGTCTCTGTCGCTATAAATTTCTGTCCCGGGAAACGTGCCGGCAAATCTTTATAGTCATTCAATTTATAATTAAATCCAAGTACATCTAAGGCGCCAGATTGATAAATAAAATTCTTCTCGGGGAAATTTTCTGTCAATGCAGAAATAACAGGTCTTGTGTTGTCCAACTTCTTGACGGCGGCAACCAGTTCCTTTGTAATAGCAATGCCAGTACTATCAAACTGTTCCCTGATCTCGTTGCCAATGCTCCAAATAAAAAAAGAAGGATGATTTCGGTCACGCATCACCATATCCCGTATATCCCGGGTATGCCATTCGGGAAAATCAAGATGATAATCGAATTTATTTTTTCTTTTCTGCCACATATCAAATGCCTCATCCATTACCAAAAAACCTATTTGGTCACATAAGTCGAGAAATTCAGGCGCCGGTGGATTGTGTGCCGTACGAATAGCATTGCATCCCATTTCTTTTAAAATCTTCAATTGCCTTCTAGCTGCCGCGATATTAAAAGCTGCACCCAACGCACCCAGATCATGATGCATGCAAACGCCTTGTATCTTAAGAGGCTCTTCATTCAGGAAAAAACCTTTTTCGCTGTCAAACCTGATCAGCCGGATCCCGATATTGGTAATGAGCTCATCAACAGGAACATCGTTTTGAAAGACTGTAGATACAACTTTATATAAATAAGGCCTGTCAATCGACCAGAGAACCGGTTTAAAAATAGGCATTCTACCATCCGTATAGACAGTCGTCCCATACATTGTATCAATGTTGATCCTGGGTGGAGTAGCGAAGGAGACGAGTTCTTTCCCGGCTGCGTCATAAATAGTATGCGTCACTCTCAGCTTACCGGGCATTGCTATTTTGGTTTGCAGGCGTACTTCAATATTAACCCAGCCAAATGATGTTTTGGTTTTATCATATTTAACCGGTGTCTCTTTGTCGACACTATATACCCCACTTGTGATATATGTTCCGTACCTGTCAAAAGCAATCTTGCTCTTTAAAACCAGTTTCACATTCCTGTAAATACCAGAACCCGTATACCATCTTGAGTTCGGTTGCTGGCTATTATCAACTTTTACGGCAATGAGATTTGTTGCAGGAGCTTGTTTGATGTATGGAGTAAGATCATACTCAAAAAAAATATAACCGTTGGGCCGCTTACCAAGATAATGGCCATTGATCCATACCTCGCTGTTGCGGTAGACACCGTCAAATTCAATGGTCACATCTTTATTTTTGGCTGAAACTGGCAATACAAATGTTTTTCGATACCACCCGGTACCGCCAGGTAATGCCCCTCCCTGGTTAGTAGCAGGAAATTCTTTCTTGAAATCCGATTCAATGCTCCAGTCGTGGGGCAATGAAAGCTTACGCCATTTGCTATCATTGTAGCCTGGTTCTTTTGCAGCTTCGTCATCCCCTAAAAAAAAATTCCAGTCATTATTAAAATCGACAACCGACCGGACCTGCGCGGCCAAATTTATCTGCGTCTGCAAACAAATAATCAAAAAAATATAGAAATTAATTTTGCGCATGAGTGGTAACTAGTCAAGCGAGACCATTGCTTTGATCACCGCAGTCGCCGGGTTTAGCCAGCTTTTAAAATTATCTTTTACTTCATCAAATCTTACCCGGTGTGTAATATAGTTGGAAGGGTTTACCTGCTTGTTGCGCATGCAATTCATCACATGCTCAAAATCTTTCCTTGTTGCGTTACGACTGCTCATCAATGTTGCTTCCCGTTTGTGAAACTCCGGATGACTAAAGGTGATCTCATTCTTTTGCAAACCGACCAGCACATACCGAGCCCCATGCGCCATGTAATGAAAAGCTGAATTGATTGCTTTTAGGTTGCCCGTTGCATCAATTACCACGACGGGCATATCGTTAGCGGTAATTTCTCTTAATCGCTGCAATACATCCTCTTTGGCAGGGTTGATCAGGTTGGGTATGTTTAATTTTTCCCTGCAAAAACTGAGGCGGCCCTCATTTATGTCCATCGCGATAACATTTGCCCCTGCAATACGTGCAAATTCCATCACGCCCAGCCCAATTGGACCGGCACCGATCACCAGCGTAAACTCCCCGGATCGCACATTCGCTCTCCTGATACTGTGTGCACCAATAGCCAATGGCTCTATCAATGCCAGTTCGTCAAATGACATATCGTTTGCCTTCAACAAATATTTCGCCGGGACAGAAATATACTCGCACATACCTCCATCAACATGCACCCCGAAGACATTGATAGTTGTACAACAATTTTCCAAACCGTTTCTACAGGCAATGCAGGTGCCGCAATTAAAATAAGGAATGATTGAAACGGCATCTCCTCTTTTAAAATTATTATTGGGGCCAATATCTTCAATGACAGCCGCCAACTCGTGTCCCAATATCCGCGGATAATTAAAAAATGGCTGTGTGCCCTCATAGGCATGAAGGTCGGTGCCACAAATGCCGACACGCTGAACCTTTAATATCGCGTAATCTTCCTCAAGCGCGGGTTTTTCTTTTTGAGCATAACTAAACACGCCCGGTTCCTGGCACACTAAAACTTTCATTTTACATTTTTTATTTTATACCTGTATTTTCCCGAACCGATTTTTACCACTGCTGAATCGTTCAACCATATTACAACAACCTTCTTCCCGTTCTCAGTTACTTCCTGGTTTTTTGTTGCAGGCAAATACACGGTTGCTGTTGTGTTTGGCGGTATCTCGACATCCAATTCAAACTCGCCCGCGTTCTTTTCCCATTCGCTCACAATATCTCCATATACCGAATGATAAGTTGCTTTTGCATTTGATACATCTCCTGGAGCTCCGGGCGCTATCTCAATCTTATTAAATGCCACAGCGTCTTTTGCAGAGCGGATGCCTGCCAGTCCTGAATAAAACCATTCCATCAAATGGCCCAGCATCAAATGATTATTGGATACATTAGGATAAGCCTGCCAGGATTCAGTCAGTGCAGTAGCTCCATGTTTCATTTGGTAGCCATATCCCGGAACATCATCGCGGTTATTCATATCAAAGATCACATCATTTCTGCCCGCTTCCTCAAGAGCCCTCAACACATAGCGATAACCAATATCTCCGGCGGTAAGCGCATTATTGCGGTCACGAATATCTTTTACCAGGGCGTTTACCACAGCGCCCCTGTATTTTGGTTCAACAAGATCCATATATAGCGCTATCGCATTGGCTGTTTGACTGGCAGAATCATACTTCAAATTGTCTTTGTCAAAGAATTTATCATTGAATGCTTTTTTTACCGCCGCTGCCCGTTGCTCAAACATCTTCATGTCCGAAGTCATATTAAGCAATCTTGCCACTTTGGCCATGATCGTAAGGTCATAATAATAAGTCGCGGTGGCGGTCACTCCCATTTTTGTCATTTGTGAAAAACCTGAACGGCCTGGCCCGATATCAAACCAATCGCCCAATCCATATGACAAGATATTACCAACCGATTTACTTTGAAGGTAATTGATGTATCCCTTCATCATCGCATAGGCTTCCGATAATGTTTGCCTGTCGCCATACCATTGATAATTATACCAGGGCAGTATAATGGCCGCGCTTCCCCACTCCGGTGATTCATCAAAAGGCGACTGGATAAGCGTAAACTCGGGAGCAATTTCGGGGATCTTACCATTGGGATACTGGGCATTCATCATGTCCTTGATCACCTTTCTGTTCAGGCCGGCAATATCATAATTGTATTGAACAGATGAACCCATCAGGTGAGTTTGTTCCAGCCACCCAAGTTTTTCGCGATGAGGACAATCAGTGAATAAGCTCACCGAATTGCTTTTTATTGCCCAGTCAATAAGTGTGTTTGTCCTGTTGAAAAGATCATTGGAACAGGTAAAAGATCCAACAACCGTGGCTGAATTCCGTATGTGCAGGCCCTCAATACTTTTTATTTCAGGCAATGGCCCGAGACTGTCCGGGGAAATGCATTGTACCTGGAGGTAGCGAAAACCGTAGTAGCTGAACCGGGGTTGCCAGCTCTCATCAGCGCCACCTTTAAGGATATATGTAAAATAAGATGGCGATCCGGTACCCCGCTGGTTGGCGCTGCCATCTTCATTAATTAGTTCCGCAGGTGTGATCCTTACCGTATCGCCTTTATTACCATCTACTGTGATAAATGGAATACCTGAAAAGTTTTGCGCCAAATCATAAACAGAAGTGCTTTTGTTTAGTTGTCTCATCCTCTTTGGCAAAAATCTTTCCATTACTTTTATTGGTTCAGCCATCTGCGATTCAAGTTTTTTAGGTCCATCGGTAACAACTACATCAAACCAGTCAAGCCCGTCTCTTAAAAACCCAGGTTCATTCCATCCCTGCAGTTCCCGGGTGGCATCGTAGTCTTCACCACCATAGATGCTGCTGAAAATGATGGGAGATGAGAATGTTTGCCAGTTTTTATCACTGACAATATCTTCAGTTGTTCCATCAGTATACTCTATTGCGATTCTCATGATCAATTTAGGTAATCCATAAGCTCCGGTCATTTTCCGGTATCGTTGACTGGGAATATAATAAAACCCATTGCCCAACATTACCCCGACTGCATTTTCTCCTGTTTTTATTTGATCGGTTATATCAAATGTTACATACAGGGCCTGCCTGCTGTAGTTTGTCCAGCCCGGGTCCAGGAAATGATCCCCAACTTTTTTTCCGTTCAGGCTCATTTCAAACTGGCCAAGACCGCATACAAAAGCGGTAGCCCTTTTTATCTTTTTACTAATCGTAAAATCTTTGCGCATCAGTGGCAATTCATTTCTTCTTGGACCCCAGGATCTTTTCCCATTCAGGTGAATATGCGGCGCTATTATCAATGAATCGTCCATTTTCCCGTATTCGATCCATTTTGCCTCTTTCCAATCCGCCTGGGTAACCAAACCCATCTGCCAGGAAGCGCTATTACACCATGCCGATACATTGCCTTTATTATCCCAGACCATTACCTTCCAGTGATATTTCTTTGTTGATTGTAGCGCTTTGCCCCCATATTCAACCTGGATAGATGCCTGGGAAAGAACCTTTTTTGAATCCCAGACGTTGCCCAGATTTTTTTGCAAAAAAGAAGGGTCATCAGCCACCAAAACACGATAGGCAGTCTGCAATACATTTTGCTGACTGGATTTGAGTTCCCAACTAAGTCTTGGCTTTCTTTCGTCAACGCCAATTGGGTCCTGCCTGTATTCACATCTCGGGTTTACGACGGCTAAGTTTTGACCAGTGGCCGGTATCATGTGAACGATAGCAATCAAAAATCCAAGCAGTCTGCTCATACTATATCTCTATAAAAAGTTCTTATTGTATATCAATTCCGGAAACAACCAAATCCTTTGCATCTTTCATTCTCAGTTTTACAATATAATTACCCGCATTGATCATACTACTCGTAGTGATCGTAAACTGGTTCCATTTACCTTCGCGTGTAAATTTAAAGGAAACGGGTTCTTCCAGCATCATGGTATTACCTGCCCCAATAAGCTGCAAAATTGCATTTACTTCTTTTTCTCCCGGGTAATAATATTTAACGGTAACAGAGTACATGTCTGCAACACCGGTTTGTATTGGCCATTGAAGGTTGACGGTGTCGTTTGTGTGTATTACAACGCATTCTCTTGTATTAAACATCTCCTTTTGTACTCCTGCTGAAAACATAGCTACATTAGTCCTGTAGCCTGTTACCGGTTTTAGATCGTAAGCCGGTTGCATATTATTTGCCGGCTGAATTATGACTATGCAACCGGGTGAAACGTCTAGAATGATATCTTTATTTTTTCCAAATAATTTTCTATAAACCGTATAAATAGTCCCTCCATTTTCATCTGTAATAATTTCTGTTCCTGTATTCTCAAAATCATTTACTGCCGGTATTTTCCCTTTGTTTTTTAAACAACCTATAAAAACATTTATAGTCTTTTCGGTCCTGAAGTTGATCTTTCCGGGGATAGATCTGCTCGTAAAAGAAAACCAGTCAGCGCCATATAAATTTGAAGGAAGTGAATTAAAAAGAATATTCTCATCGACATACTGTTTATCTCCTATATCCAGCCAGGACTTAAGCTCATACCCATTAGCCTGTGTCGTAAGATCGGGTATCAACTCTTTGTCAATGATAAGTCCGGTGTTCTTGTTCAAATGAGCTATCGCAATCGCAGATATCATGGCTTGTCCTGCTTTGCTTTCAGGAAATGAAATAACCATTTTGCCTCCTGTAATCTTCGTTTTCACTATTTTTTTTAATGCGGTATTTGTCCCCGCCTCATTCCAGATATCCAGGTCATTCAACACTGTTTTCCCATTTATAGCTATATCAAACAGGCGCATGCCTTTCGCATTCATACTTCCTCCAATTCCAAGCCAGGGCTCAATAAAATAAAGTTCGACCATGTAGTCGCCATTCGGCAGGTTGAAATCATATTGAAGCTTATCTTTTCCATAACGAAAATCCTGGAACAGTTTCCAGTCTTTTGTTCCTTTGATAGGGTCAAATACTCTTCGTTGGCTTGCGAATTGACTGGGTATTTCCGGGAACTGATTTGCCCATGATTTTGAAAACCCATTATCAGCCGACCATCTATTCCCGTTTCCATCTATGTATTCAGCGCCGCCGCAGTTGACACGATAGACATACGTATAATTCGGTTGTGGCTTTAAAATTGGGCGGGACGCCTTGAATAATTTATTGAAAGCAGGTGCCGGTGGTAAATGATTTAATACAATTGTATCCCGGGCTTTTATCTTTCCATTAATATAGCCAACAGCATACAGCACGTTATACCGGATATTTACTTTATTCCATTGAAAATGGCTGCCTATACCCTTTCGTTTTTGTTTCCCCAACGACGCGTTATCAATATCATTAAATAGCTCTACTTCATCGCAATTCGAATATACAATGATACTGTCTTTGATACCCGGTCTCATCCAGCGATTGGGCCATGTATGCGAAACGATATATACCATTGGCTCCTTGTCTTTCGGCGCATAGTTGGATCGAAACATGTAAAACGCATCGGTTGGTTCCTCCCACGCGGTTAATAGACCTTTATAATTCACAGGACCGATCCTGTCCAGCTCTCTTAGTCCTTCACCTCCCTGCACCCGGCCGGGATTATCATGCGAGGTCAGTAACCAAAAGAACTGGCCGGCGCAACTATCCTTAACCGATTCCGCCAGTCTTATCTTTTGTTCCATTAATTGGGTCATCCGGTCTTCACTGACGGCTCCATTCTGAACAAATCCTCCTTCTGTATGCAGGTCGATCGTTCGCCAGGCTCCGTATTCTCCAATCAATACCTGTTTTTTTATGTCGCTTGCATATGTATTCGGATCGCCGCCATAGGTGCCGGTCCAGTTTTGCGGAACATCCCAGTCAGTACCACTGCCGCCATTACAGGTAGTGATTAATCGTTGCGACGAAGCAGTTGGATCCAGGGAACGGATCAATTCCGTACATTGTTTGGCAAAATCCTCGGGCAGCTTACTTTCATTTTGTAAACCCCACAAAATAACGGCTGGATCATTTCTCCTTTCCCTGACCCATTCTATTAATAACTGCAGGAAATTTTTCCGAAACTCCGGCGTGTCATACCAGATATGCGCCGAAAACTGTGACCATAACAGCAAGCCCGTTTTATCACAGAGCTGAGTATACAATAAATTATGGGGTTGATGTGCTTCCCTGAAAGCATTAAAACCTGCTGCTTTTACCCATTTCATCCTCGAGCTGATCTGTTCCTTGCTGAAAGCATGACTTTGACCCAATAAGTGTTCGTATTCAGCGATACCATTAATGAACACAGGCTTCCCATTCAAGAGAAATTGATTAGTCGCGGTCTTCCATTCAATGGTACGAAAGCCAAAATCTGTCTTCACTTCATCGACAACCTTGTTATTTTCTTTGATCGTGGTAATAATTTTATATAAATAGGGGTTTTCAATCGACCAAAGAACCGGGTTATTTACAGGCATTTCAAGCTGGTTTTGGAAAATTGAAACCCCGGGATCCATTATTTTTTTGTCTGAACCCGTTTTTATTATTTTGCCGTTCCTGTCGACCAGTTTGTGAAGGATCATAACTTCCTTTACTTCATTAGCGTACTTCCTGATGACAGTTGTGTGGATGAATAAAGTTGCTTTGCCATTGTTTATATCTGCCCAGGCATGTACACCGAAAGGTTCGATGTAAGTATCGTTTGTAACAATGAGATGAACGGGTCGAAAGATGCCCATCGGCTGTGATCCTTCAGAAAAACCTCTTTCATCACTGCAGCCGCCGCAAACCCAGGGAAGATCCTGTATGTTGGAAGGATGGCCTACTTTGACCAGCAGGCTATTTTGTGAGCCATCTGTTTTTATAGCCTCCGTAATATCCAATGTAAAGGTAGTTCTGCCGCCTGCATGGCTACCGACCAGGTTATCATTTAGATAAACGGTAGCATAAGAGCCAACGCCTTCAAAAAATAAGAAAAAACGTTTTCCCTCTTCAGCCTGCTTAATGCTAAAGTTCTTTTTATACGTAACATTCCCATGAAGATTGCCATGAACCAATCTCCTGTATCCATAATAGTCATCCCAGTTGTGAGGGATATTTACTTTTTTCCAGTTATTGGTTGCATTCAAAGAGGTTAGCCAATCATTGTTTAGAGAGATGTCCTGCCGCTGTGAAAATGAATTAAATGAAAAAAAACAAAATAGAAAAACGCTCACGCAACGACGCAACGACGCAACGTGATTCATTTTAGAAAACTTCGTTGCTGTTTTGTTCCGCCCATTGGCGGGATTGCGTGAGACCTTATTTCTGTTTGAGCGAACCATCAAAATGATAGACACCGTTTTTAATTGTATAAACCCTTACGATGTTATTGTTATAACGCAAGAGTAATTCCTTGCCTGCCTTGGAGCGAACTGTTAATTCCTGCAATTGTCCATCGTTCCATTTTATATCCAACACAAAACCTCCTCGTGCACAAATACCTTTTACATCGCCTTCGGGCAACGCAGATGGCAATGCAGGCAAAATGTCGATGTATTTTGTATGGCTTTGCAACAACATTTCCCCGATGCCTGCGGCGCTTCCAAAATTCCCATCGATCTGGAAAGGCGGATGAGCATCAAAAAGGTTGTTATAACTACCAGCTGCATTTTTTGTAGGACTCAGCAACATTTGAATCAACCGGAATGCGTGATCACCATCCTTGAACCGTGCCCAGCAATTTATCTTCCATCCGAGGCTCCAACCGGTGGCTGCATCTCCCCGGTAAATCAATGATTGCCGAGCTGCTTTCATCAACTCGGGTGCATCATCCCAGTTGATCTCGTTGCCGGGATGCACTGCCCATAAATGAGATATATGCCGGTGCATATTCGTTGTATCATCTACATCCTGCATCCATTCCTGCAACTGCCCATACTTACCAATTTGATTGGAAGCAATTTTTGCATACCTGACTTTTAGCGTTTCCCGTAAGCCTTTGTCAACATTTAATAATTCACTTGCTGCAATTACATTTTTAAACAGGCTTCTTATTATCTGGTGATCCATTGAAGGACCTGCTACCAAACCGCCCTGCTCAGGCGAATTGGAAGGTGTGCTGATCAACCAACCGGTTTTGGGATCTTTTACCAGGTATGAATTAAAGAAAAGCGCCGCCTGTTTCATAATTGGGTATGCCGTGGTCTTTAAAAAGAATTCATCCTGGGTAAACAGGTAATGTTCCCATAGATGTTGACATAGCCAGGCTCCGCCAGTCACCCATATCCCGTGATTGGATGCATTGATGGGCGCAGTGCCTCTCCACAGGTCCGTGTTATGATGCAATACCCAACCCGGAGCATTGTAATATTCCCTGGCGGTTTCTCGCCCTGTATGTGATAATTCAGTGATCATGTCAAATAACGGCTCATGCATCGGGGAAAGATTGAGCAATTCCGCTGGCCAGTAATTCATTTCAAGATTAATATTGGTAGTGTACTTGCTTCCCCATGGAGGATTGAGGAGATCATTCCAGATTCCCTGGAGGTTCGCTGGTCTTGTTCCTGGTCTTGAGGCACTGATCAATAGATATCGGTCGTATTGCTGGTATAGAGCGACAAAGGAAGGATCATTAGAAGTAGCAAATTTTTGTAGGCGCTCATCGGTGGGCAGCGACTCATTTGCACTTTTTCCCAGGTTAATGGAATAAGTATTGAAATACTGCTGGTACTCTTTTATATGCGCCGCTTTAATTTTGCCGTATTCGTTGTCAAAATAAGGAAAGGCGCCACTTAGTTCCCTTGAAACATCATGATAATTCAAATAGTTGGTTTCTGCCGTTAAATAAAGGCTTACTTCGTCTGCGCCGGTAATGCCGATCTTATTTTGATTGACGACTATTTTGCCGCTCTTGGTTACCACCCGTACTGTGCTCAAACCTTTTAATGCTCCGCGCCCGGCAGAACCAGTGACGGCGACATGAAGAACAATTAATGTCTTGCCGTTCACCTCCACCATATTCTCTTTGTGAGGACTGGTCAGCGAAATATCAAGATTGATGCTTGCGCTTTGCGAAGCGGAAATATCTATGGCCATTACCTGGGCGGGTTGACTAACCAGGTATTCTCTTTTGAAATTCACTCCATTTACCGAATAGGAAGTAGTTGCAACGGCAGTTCGCAGATCCAGTTCTCTCCTGTAGTTCATTGCCGCGGCAGCATGTTTAAAATCCAGCCACAGGTCACCAAAGGGCTGGTAACTCGCCTGGTAAGTTCCTACTGCGGGAGGGTTATCGTCCTGTATAAAATATTTCCATTCTCCATTCAGCGAAATCTTTGATGCTTCATCACCCGTCGGATAAATACCTATATGTCGGGTAGTATCCTTATAGCCGGTGATGCCGCCTTTGTCTGTATAGTTCAATACCTGTATAGCAATGCTATTTTTGCCTGCGTGCAGCAGCTGTTTGGGTATAATATATTTCCGTGGTTCATTGTTTTCCTGGGTGCCAATCAATTTTCCATTTACATAGGTCAGGTCTCGATCACGGATCCGATTTAAGTCAACTAGGATATCCTTCCCGAGCCATGATGCAGGTATTTCAAAATCCTTTCGCAGCCACACTGCTCCATCCAATCCTTCAAATCCGACTGCTTCCCAGCCATCCCACGAAGGAACAGTCATTGTCTTCCACCGGCTATCATTAAAATTTTCGGCCGCTTCATTTTTACTTTGCAATATCCTTTTAACCCAAGTATCCCTTTTCCCGTCATCTGATTTCAAACCCATGAATTCTTTTTCCGCCAATGCCTCGGCCTCCTTCTGTTTACCCTGGAAAAGTAACTGGCGAATGGTGTCTAAATATTTGTAAGCTCCTGTCCTGTTATAATCCCGTGGACTTCCTGTCCACAATGTTTCTTCATTGAACTGTATCCTGTCTTTCTCCACCCCACCAAAGATCATGGCCCCGATCCTGCCATTGCCAAGAGGTAATGCATCTGTCCATTTTTCCGCGGGTTTAGTATACCACAGTTTTAACTCTTGTGATGAAATGATATTCACCGACAGCAATCCTGCAGCAATAAAGAAAAATTTTACTCCCTTAAAAAACATCTCAAATAATTAAATGTTCTCATTTCATTTTACTCTTCAATTTCTCACATTTCGCATCTCACGTTTCATTCAAACAGCCAATCAACATTCTTACTATCCGGATCATTCAACGCTGCATCATACACCGGTATTGCCTGGTCACCTTTGACAAAACCCAATACTAAACATATTCCTTTACCGAGTGATATTTGATGTGTCCCCGGTCCAAATGAATACGCGTGTACATTTACAGCAGGCGTACCGTCAATAATCAAGGCATTGCCGATCTTGATTTCCGCCTGCCCATATTCATTTGCGGTTGCATTGGTTTCCAGTTCGGGTGCCTGCAGGTACTTTTTATCTTTTGAAACAAAATACCCTATTAACAATGATACATTTTCTTTGGTAGTGAATTTTATCGTAGTACCTGACCGGAACAGTTCCATTGAAGATAGCCGAACTGCGTTTAGTTTTTGTAGTGAACCGGCGCTGGCCTTAACAACGAGGTTGGTATCTGCGAAAACTTTTTCTCCTGCCACAGGATGAAATAACCCGTTGAAAGAGCTGATCATATTAACATCCGCAGGTTCCAATACAGGGTATGAAAGCTTATCGCCATCTTTCGGATGCGAAACGCGAATAGAATCAATTCTCCTTTTAAATATGGCCAGTTCAGTTCCAAATGGGATTAATACCTCGGCCCAGGTTTTATAAGTCCCATTCACTCCGCGAAGCGGGATCTTTCTTTGCTGCGTTTGCATACTGTTCGCGTACAGATAGGTTCCTTTTGTAAGCGATACCAGTTCTTCATAGCTCTCCACACTTTGTTGCAAAAGAGGTAATACCTTTTCCAGATCCCTACGATCATTAGAATATTTATATCGCAGCACATATAGGGCAGCTTCCGCTTTTGCTGCATAATGATTCGCAAGTGCATGGTAGCAGTACATGTCATTCTTTAGCCTTTCAAATTCCTCCTTATTTCTTGTAACAGATGAAGCGGCTGTTTCAATTGCCGCCACTGCTTTATGGCCATGTTCTTTTACTTCATAAATGACCTCGGGAGGTGTTTCTCCAACATGAGACTGCTTCTTCCATTCTTTTTCGGCATATTGAGTAAGCATCTCCCCCTCGGGGCTTTCGCTTTCATATAACAATGTAAACAAACCATATCGAGCCGGATCAATCAATTGTGTCATAAGCATTCCCAACGTCAGGGTCTGCCGATTACCGTCCGTGATGCCAAATCGTCGCAATAATTTTGGTGCTATCTGCCCCGATTCTTCATAGGCTACCAGTATATTTTTTCCCTTTTCTAAAGAACATCCATATTTCGATGCCAGTAAACCGGCCCAGTAGTTTATTTCCCCGGCCGTATCCCGTTTCGCTTTCCAGGCATAGCGGGCCCAGGCTTTATACCAAATCCAATCTCTTTCTATCTGCAACAACCGTTTTCCCCTGACACTATCAGCGCTGTAAGGCCAGTCCCAGTAAGAAGCCTGCGGGTAAAGATGCAAACCATTTCCCCCCATTACTTCGTGCATACCTATCACCGATTGCTGAATGAAATCAATCGCGCCATAACGGAAAGGCTCCAGGTTGGCCATGATATGTACGTTCTCAATTTGAATGCTTCCCAAATGACTCAACTTCTGGTGCAGTTCTGCCCATGCGCCACGGGGCCTGGGCATTGTCAATGCTTCGCCGTTGAATTTTGCTTCGGTATATAGATTTTTATACAACGGAAGTGCTGCCTCCATTACCGCAGGCGCATCCGTATCATGCGCACGTAAAACAATTGGGACCTCCCTTGTTTTTCCTAGTGCCTGTAAACCGTCTTTTACGCCGGGTATGATAGTCTTGGTAAACCACTCGATGTCGTCATTACCCGTTCCTTCCATCGCTTCGCCAAGGCATACCATCAAACCCACGTTTGGATATTTCTCCACAAAAGCGGAAATTGACTTTCTTGTATAGTCTGCAATCAAAGGAATGATTGGCCGGTCCCTGTCCTGCGTTTTAATTTTATAATGCTCAGCGAATGGTTTTGATACAATAATATTATAGAACATCTGGATCACCCATATTCCACGTTTGTCAGCTTCACTTGTAAGAAAACGATAGATCTCCTCGTTCTTTTTGAAGGTAGCATCATCTACTTCTACTGCAAAAGGGTAATCCTTCAACCTGACCAATGAAGCGAATGGATGGCCATTCCACAGATACAATGAGTTCATCCTGTTTTTGAGCATTGAATCGAGCACCTGCAACCATAATCTCTTATCGTAAAACCAGGGAAATGTTCCAGGAGTATACGGATATTCATAAACGCCTCTGCCGGGCAAGTAGGTTGATTTCTGCAACCCTATGCATTGACCGCGCAAAACCATTTCGGGTTGATCGCTTATCGAAATTTCCGATGGAAGTTCTCCGGTCTCATTTATTTTATCTGCCAACGCGAGGCAGCCATATAAAACCCCGGAAGCATCGGTGCCGCGGATCATAATGAGATTATGATCGGAAACAATGGTGTATCCTTCTTTACCTTGTCTGTCATTAACCGGCACACTCCCCGGGTTTTTGTAAGTGCTTAGGAGTTTCGAGTTCAGTTCTCCCATTACGACCAGGGGAATATTTCTTCCCCTAACATCGTCAACTTTTTTCAGCGTGACAATACTGTAGCCTGCATTACGCAGTGAGACCACCAGCTTTTGTGCGCCGAAACTTATGCGGGCTGAACCCTGTTGCATCAAGATGCCTACCGGTCCTTTTTCCCGGCCATAAGCGCACAAGGAGAAAAAAAGAAACAGGAAAATGAATGAAAAAACCTTTCGCTGTACACGATACCGCATCTGGTTCAATTTGCTTTTGAAATTAAGAAGGGGAAACGGAGAACCGTTCCCCCGTGATTGCTAAAGTTTCCTAACTGCTTGCGGAAACTGCTATATGAAAAAATTAAAAGCTTCCCAACTTGACACCGCTCTCTTCGTTTGATCTATACGCCGCTTCTACACACGCCATTGTATGAATACAATCTTCAACAGAATTGTCTGGAGCATCGATTTTACCTTCGGCGGCAAGCATTACCTGTGCCATGCTCCCGATAAATGCATGCGGAAACCAACTTCCATCGATCTTCATCTCCTTCCATTCGGGTTGCCCGGCATCATCCAGCAGCACGTATTCAAAACTATCCGCAGATCCTCTGGGGTAATCGATCAATGCGCCAAAATTTATCTTGATAGCTCCTTTGCTTCCTTCGATCTTGATATAGGATTGTTGTTTGGGCAACCCGTAGTTATGACAATGATTGGTCAGGATATTAGCCCGCACCAAATCCCCATAATCCATAATGATATTGCTCCTGACTGAAGCAAGCTGCGCCATGGCGGGATGTTTCGTCGTTTTAGCAAATACCGATTGGGGGTTCCCCAACAGGTTTCGTATAAGATCTATATAATGAATACTATGGTAAAGGATCTCAACTCTCGGTGAATTGTATAAAAAATCCCATAGATGCCAGGGCGTATAGACATTGACATTGATCTCTACATCGTTCAGTTCCCCGAGGAGATCTTCATTGATCAACTTCTTTGCCGCGAGTATATAAGGCGCATACCGCAATTGAAAGTTGATCGCTGCCATCATTTTTTTGCTTCTCGCTATTTCAAGGATCTCTTTTGCCTGTTCAAAATTCTCGCCCATCGGTTTCTGTAACAAGACAGCCGATCCGGGTGGCAATTGGCGGAAAACAGGAATTGTTTCAGGCCCCGGAACCGCTACATCGAACACTACATTCCCTTTTGCATGCGACAACATTTCTCCAAGGCTTCTAAAAACATTTGGTATTTTAAATGCAGCCGCCGTTGTTTTGGCTTTATCATGCACTACATCAAAGATGCCCTGGACATCAAAACCTGCGATTGAATAAGCGGGAAGATGAGCAGTATTCACAATACCACCTGCCCCAATCATAAAGATGGGCCGCTTTTCAGATGGTAATTGTGCAATCATAAAAGAATTTTACTATAAAATGCTCAGCCCTTCGCTCTCCAGCCTCTCCCAGGGAGAGGGAGTGATAGCGACATTCTTCGCAGAATTCGTGGCGCCGCAAAATATTCTCGTTGCTACCCCAATTGCGTCGTCGCTCCGCTCGTGATGACGCCAGCATCCAGCATCCAGCATCCAGCATCACCTCACTCCTCCATCCAGTTCCCGTACGTCAACAACAAAATGGCCCCCAACAAAACCGCCAATGCCAATACTAATAACTGTTTCGTTTTAACACTGGTGGCTTTCCACTCTTTCAGTATCAGTCCCACCACTGCACTAAGCAACACCAGCATGATCATATGTATCGCCCAACTGGTGAATTTAAATTTACCCATTCTTACATGTCCAAGTCCATAAAAAAAGAATTGCCCATACCAGAGCAACCCTGTCAGCATCGCCATTAAATAATTTACAAATAAACCTTTGCCACCGGTTGAAACATATTGACCGAATGTTTTTTCTTTTGAATGCAGGTACAGGCAGTACAGGAGGGTTGTGACAAATGCGCCAGTATTTGAAAAAATATAAACAACGTTTCCCTGGTAATTCCCTGCTCCATGGTCGGCCGCTATATCGGCTATTGGCTTGCCCTGGTCGAGTGAAAATCCGTAAAGCGCAGATAAAACACCGGCCAATAAACAGAGTGGTAACCCTTTTGCCAGAGAAAACACCGGTTTACTGGCCTGGGCTTTTTCCCGGCCATTGCCGAATAAAAGATCATTTTGTTTTTGTTTATCCAGGTCTATCTCCTTATTTCTCCCCGCCGCGCCGCATAAAGCAATTCCCACAGCACCCATCAGCACCCCGCTTACTATGAAAGCAGCCCCGTGACTGGATAATACTTCATCCAATGTACCATGAACCAACGGGGGCAATAAGGTTCCTAACACGCAACTAATACCAACCGCTATCGCATATGTTAATGAAAATCCCACATAACGGATCGCGATCCCAAATGCGGTGCCTCCTATTCCATAAGCCATGCCGAGGAAAAAAGATTTTTGCATAGCTGATGATGGAGCTTCTTTCAATACAGCTGCCAATTCCGGAATGGTAAGATACGCTACGACAATCGGCAATACGAACCAGCAGATAAAAGCCTGGGCCAGCCAATAAGTTTGCCAGGACCAACCCACCAGTTTCTTTTGAGGCGTATAGCATAAAGCAGCTCCTGAAGCTCCTACTGCATGATATAGCACCCCGTTAATTACTTCCATCGTGTGTTGTTAGGCGATTCATAGATCGTAAAATCGTACAGCATTTGAATAAAATACTTTCTCGCGTTCATTATCCGGTAACAGTTCCTCCAATATATCTTTATATACCTGCCAGGTCTGCGTATAATTATTTGCCAGTAATGATACCGGCCAGTCACCACCGCAAAAGCACCTGTCAACACCAAAATGTTCCAATGCAAATGCTACATAAGGTTTTATATCTTCCGCGGTCCGGTTTTTATAATCGCCCGATGCCGTACCTAACCCGGATATTTTGGCAAAAAAATTATTACCCTCCGATGCTTCTTTCATCAATTCGCTCCATTTGCCGGACCTCTCTTTTGTTGCGATTGGCGGTTGACTCAGGTGATCGAATACCATTCTTAACCCGGGAACTTTTCTTCCAACTTCAATCGCTGCTTCGATATGTTTTGGTAGAACAGCAACCACATCGTAGGGTATATCATGAGCGGCCAGTATCTCCAGGCTTTCGATCACGGACGGTTGTAACAACCATTCCGGGTCTTTTTCGTCATGTATCTGGTGACGAACGCCTTTAAAATATTTCTCTTTCAAATATCTTTCTTCCAGTATCCTTCGCGTCATTGGCGGGTCCATCAAAGGCAGCCAGCAAACAACACCAGCTATCCATTCAGTGCTGTAAGCGGTTTCGAGCATCAGGTCGGTGTCCTCAGTATTTCCGCTGGCCTGCACCAATACACCTTTTGTAATCCCGGCTTCCAGTCTTTCTTTTTCCAACTGTTCAATGCTCCATACCCAGTTTAGAATAGAATCATCTCCTTCCAGCCATGGATATTCAGCCCGGTCAGGATCCCAAACATGAACATGTGTGTCTACTATCTGCATACGACCGGTAACCGCTCAACTTTTTATTACTGGTGAAAATTCCTTTATCAGGTCAAATTGCTTTTCTATTTTTTCATTATCTTCTCCAAGTACAGGCGCTCCTTTCGATGAAATCAACAATTTACCATCCACCCGTATCGGGCAACGGGTTGTTTTTACAGATAAACCGTTGCTTGTCTTCACAGTGATCTCCATATTTAATACCCGGTAACCTTCTTCTTTTTTCAATTTATCATAGTTCATTACGGGTGCGCACCAAATATCCGCCTTTTCCAGTAAAGGCAACCAGTAGACAGCAGTGTTAGTGATAAGATGATCGGCCAGGATCTCTTTGATCTCATCCCGTTTATTAAACCAGTCATTACTATCTGTAAATTGTTTCAACGATACACATTGCAACAGGTCGGCCAGCAAAAGAATATTTGTCATGGCCAACGCTATATAACCGTCTTTCGTTTTATAGATACCATAAGGCGCCGCGACATAAGCGTGCCCGCTGTTAATGGCACTCCGGACAGGTAACTGGTTGCCGTCATTATAATAACAGGTCAATACCTCAAACTGGAAATCAAGAATGCTTTCAAACATGCTTACCTGGACCAGCGCTCCTTCCCCAGTTATCCCTCTCTTGTATAATGTTGCTAAAATTCCCTGCGCGACATGCGTACCGGCCATTATATCAACGACCGCTACACCCATTGGTGTGGGGCTTTCATTATTATTATTACTCAACCATGTCAATCCTGATGCTGCTTGTAATAAGAGATCCTGTCCCGGCAGATCCTGCCAGGGGCCTTCACATCCATAACCGCTGATCTCAGCATATATGATCGTAGGGTTAATGACCTTTACCGTTTCATAATCCAGACCGATACGTTCCATCACCCCTGGTCGAAAATTATGCATCATCACATCTGCCTTCGCTAGTAATCGTTTTACTTTTTGAAGATCACCTGCATCCTTCAGATCAGCTGCATAGCTTTGTTTGTTCCGGTTGATCGCATGAAAGATCGTAGACTCACCTTCGATCACTACATCAGAAACATACAACTGCCGGCAAATATCACCGGCGCCTGGCCTTTCTATCTTGATCACTTGCGCTCCCATATCCGCGAGCCTCAATGACGCAGACGGACCGGATAAAAACTGGCTAAAATCGATTACCAATATATCTTTCAATAAATTCATAACGTGCTTTTATTTCCACGACATCCTCTGTCCTCCGGTCTACCGACATTTTGCTTCTACGAAGCAAGGCAACGTCTCACATCTCACTTCTCACAATCTCTCTCATCACTTTCTCATTATGTTCTCCCAGTACCGGCGCCGGCTTATCCGAATGCAATCTTTCACCATTTATCCTGATCGGGCACCTGGTTGTTATGATTTTTTTGCCCCTTGCATCCAACACCTGTTCCATTTGCAAACACTGGTAGGCTTCATGAGTCATCATTTTTTCCCAATCAAAGACTTCCATTGCCCACAATCCTGCTCTTTGCAGGGAATCCAGCCAATGAGACGTCATTTCAGAACAAAGATGTTCTGCCAGGATCGCTTTTATTTCATCTCTTTCAGCAAAAGCCTGTTCACTGGAAAATTTATACAACAAAGTACAGTCTATCGCTTCTGCCAATATCCGAATATCCATCATGGCAAGAGCAATATATCCATCAGCAGTTTGATAAATGCCATAGGGTGCACTCAAAAGCGGGTGGCCATTACTATTATGACTTCTTATTGGTTGCTGGTTAGAAGTATAATACGTCGTCAACAATTCAAACTGGAAATCCAGTAATGATTCCGCCAGGCTTATTTCGATCAATGCCCCAATGCCTTTTTTTTGCCGGCGGATCAACGCAGCCAGTATCCCCTGCACCAGTTGCGCCCCTGATAAAATATCCGCAATAGCGACGCCAAACGGAACAGGTCCATTCATGCCATTGCCGGTTGTATAAGCAAGACCGGTCATTGATTGAAGTAAAAGGTCCTGGCCCGGTCTATTTTTCCAGGGACCTTCTTTTCCATAGCCAGAGATCTCTGCATAGATAAGACGGGGATTTATCTCCTTTACTGCATCATAATCCAAACCGGTCTTTTGCATGACCCCAGGTCTAAAATTATGGATCAGTACATCCGCTTTTGTAATGAGTTTCTTTACCGTTGCGAGGTCCTTCGCATCTTTCAAATTGGCAGTAAAGCTTTCTTTATTCCGGTTGATTGTATGAAATAACAAAGAGCTGTCATCCACCCAGAGATTTTTGATCGCCAGTTTCCTGCCGGCGTCCCCGGCTTTTGGCCTTTCGATCTTTATCACTCTTGCACCAAGATCTGCCAATCGCAATCCTGCCGATGGGCCAGACAAATACTGGCTAAACTCGAGCACCACTAATCCCTGTAACGGCAGATCCATCATACACTCATTATTGATTGGTTGCGAACTAAACTTTCCTTGTATATCCTGTTCATCTCGTTTAATGTTATCAAAGAACTGCTGTTCTCCATTAGACATTTCTGCAATGGAATACCCGCGTGGTCCTGGAAATGTAAATAACCATTATACCGGGGACGGGTGTACCCACTTTGCATTACGGGCAAGAGGTTTTTAAAAAAATCATGGGTTAACTGGTTTGCGTCCGCATCAAGCCATGCAGAACGATGCCCCGGTTGTCCGCCATGTTGCACATATAATGTCCGCTGGCATTCACCGGAAACAACCATTGCAGCAAAGTCAAGAGCGACATCCTTGTGTTTACTAAAAGCAGAAACCGACAATCCGGTCCCACCAATGGTTGTTCGCAGTTTCTTTCCATTCAACGACACCAAATCTGCGTAATACAGGGTGTTTTTGGAAAAACCTGCTCTTGCATAGTTAGAATAACAGTAAGCAAAAGGACAATACCAATAGTCATCTGATGCAGACATAAGCTCAGCGATTGCAATAGGATTGTAATCAAACATCCTTTTATCAACGAGAGAGTACAATTCCTTCATTGTTTCAATTGCCATCCTGCCCGTTTCTTTATCAATTATTTCATCGCCATCCTGGAATGGCTCCTTTCCATGAGCTATGCAAAAAGTATAAAAGTTCATAAGGAGGTCGATCGGAATTGCAGGTACTGCCAGTTTTCCTATCCTTGCGAATTCCAAAACGTCCTCCCAAGTCTGCGGAATGGTTGCATTGTTTTCCTTCAACAGGTCATCCCGGTAACTGGCCGCCGGGGTTGCCGCATCAATAGCCAATGCCCATTGTCTATTGTTGTAATTGTAACTGAAATACGAGTTGCCTACACTATTCTTCAATTGGTCTTTTAGATAGTCTTTGGACAGGAATTCATTTAAAGGCAATACACAATTAGTAGCCGCAGCACATCCTACCCAGGGATGATCAATAATAAGAAGATCATAATCTTTTGTCAGCTCTTCGATGGGGAAATCAGCAAACTCCTGCAATGTTCTTTTCTTCCATCGAATTTCGATACCGGGGTGCAACTCGGAATAGCGCTGGGAAACTGCCAGCAAGGGTGTAATTCCCCTGCTATGACCCCATGTTATTCCATTTAAGATTGTTGCAGCCATGATCGCTCAATTAGTCTTTTTATTTACCAGCAGGAGATGCTCACAAACCATCACCAGTTCATTATCCTGGTTGAATGTTTCCACCATTTCTGTTACCAATCCATATCCCGGTTTCTTATGCTCTTTTTTTTCTTTGATAGTAACCGATACTGTCAGCGTGTCGCCAATGAAAACCGGTTTAATAAAACGTAAGCGTTCATAACCATAGGTCATTGAAACTTCATTCACAAAATCAGCCGTCAGGCCGATGGCAATGGTAAAGACAAGGGTGCCATGTGCAATTCTTTTTTTGAAAGGCTGGGTTTTACACCATTCTTCATCCATATGATGCGGGAAAAAATCACCTGATTGGCCTGCATGAATGACAATATCTGTTTCTGTGACAGTCCGGCCTTTGGTGCGGCGTGTATTATTCAGTTCAAACTCTTCAAAATACTTCTTTACAAACATGACAAGCGTTGGTTAAACAATTGCGGGATTATAAAATGAACCTGCCGGGATAGGTTACCGGGAAATTCACTAAAAATCGCCTGCAAATCAGGATGTTAAATTAGACCGCCGGGGTAGGTGATTCAATGTCAGGTTTTACTGTAATGATGGAAGATATTACTATGAGTTAGACATTTATCCTGGGATTTCCTGATCTCTGAGAAGACCCGACTCCAAACATCAGGGATCGGATTTGCACTTTATCCATAACTATTCAATTTTATGCAATGATATTGTTGGAACCGTTGGTGATATTATTTCGATAAAAAAATCGTAAGTATAAATTGCATAGTGCAGTTCTTCTGCCAAATTTTCTTTATTAGCCTGAAACCATTCAGAAGATTGAGACCATTCACAATTTTCGTCTACGCTGCAAATAAAAGCGATCCAGGAAGAGTTTTTAATTATAAAAAAAATGTTTCTCCATTGTATTTCTTTATGCTTCAGCCAATACTTTCCCATACTATTTTCCTGGGTAACCCTATAAGCAACATACCATTCAAAATTGATAACAATTTTCAAGTTATATTTCTTCTCTGAACTGATTGTTATTTCCAATCCGTTTTTATCATCAACCACAGACTCTAAATACATCAAATAGTTCTCATCCATTTTAATTGGATGCCAATACGTTATTATGTCGGTATCTGGTTCCATATATTTTAAGGTATGAAAATAACTATTGTCCCAGAGACTTTTTATTCATATAAATGACAGAAGTTAAATATTGCTTACGAACCGGGCTTTGAAAATATAGCATGTTTATGCGTTTTTTTGGTGGTTGTACACTTTTACTTTTGCATTATTATTAATTTAAAATATCGAACAATGCAAGCACAGGTAATCACTTATCAGTTAAATGATATTTCTCAAATGGAATATCTTAAGCAAATGGTAGAGCCAGATGCCCCAATTTTAGCGGAAGTAAAAGGTCTTATTTCAAAAGTTTGGCTCACAGACATAGAAAAAAACACTTATGGTGGTTTCTATTTATGGGAAAATAAAACGGCAATGGAAGATTTTATGAATTCTGACCTGGTAAAAGCAGTTGTAAGCCGGCCGTTCGTAAAGAATGTTTCTTCGGTTGATTATGAAGTAAATCAGAGCGCTTCATTGATTACCCGGGGAGTAAAATAGACAATAGAGTTTTCCTAATGTTGCGAGAAGCGCTACAGTTAACAAGGGTTGTCTGCCCGTCATGGCCGGGGCGGGCTGCAGGTATATTTTCCTCGCCATGTCACTATCGACTGCATCATGGTTCGACCTTGTCCCGCCAAATCCGCGAGTCCTTGGCGTTAGCGGCAAATTTTTTTTCAATGCCTTATGTATTTAGTCAACCTGTATCATCCTGATATAAAACAAACATGACTAGGCGTTGCGTAATTCTCTTGATCATTACTTTTCTGATACTTCCTTCGTTACGCATGTGTGCCAGTCCCCAGCTGCCGAATTACATAATTTTCAGGGGGGATACGATTGCGACTTACAACCTAATTCTTGAACTATATTTTCAAAACCAGGGAACAACCGACCATGGGAAATTGTTTGGATTGAGTTTTCGTGATGGCGCATCTCTTAACTGCTGGCGAGGGTACCAGGCGATTTATAAATTTGACAATGACACCCTTTTTCTTGCCGACATCATATCTTGTGGTGAACGAAGAAGCGGCAAAATTGACAAAGCAGCATCTGCTCAAAAAATGAAAACTATATTTAATGATAGATTTATTAATGGCAAAGTTTACATGGATTGGTTTTCGGGTGACATGAGCTTTCCTTTAAATAATCAAAATAACAAGGTATTAAGGTGGGATGGAGTATTTTATACAATTTTTGAGAAAGAAACGGTAATTAGCATTACTAACGGAAAGATTTTGAACATCGCAGACGTTGACAATTATGAAGACAACCCAAAAGCAATAGACAGAAAAGATAAAAGCAAACTATCAGACATTTTATTCAAACAACTTAAAAAAGTAAGATGGAAGAGCACTGACAAATTTGATTGTTCTGACAAATACCTGGTAACTATTGGTGAAGATGGGAAAGTTTCAAAAGTTATAATGCCTGAATATCCGATACAAGATTCAATTGACAAATATTGGGACAAGGACGAATATAATTACTGCATAAATAATGTATTTAAAGCCCTGCAGAAATTAACGTTTGACATTATTAAAGACAAGGGTAAACCAATTTCCGAAGATGTTTACTTCGAAATTTGGTTTGACAGTAGAAGAAAAATTGAAAACTGGACACGGTGACAAACTACCGCTAAACATAAGTTTTTAACTTTATTCAGTTTCGATCCGGACGAATCACGGTCCCGATACCTGCCTGCCGGCGGGGTTATCGGGATCAGCACAACCTGTCCCGCCATGAGGGAGCAGAAAGAACCGGGCCGGTATGTATCTTGCTTAGGCATTGTAGTAACTCGAAGCATTTCTGCGGGAAACGGCGCATCAAAACATAACTACTAATATAATCCCCCGGACATAATATTTACTTTTGACGAATGATAAAACCTCCAGACAATACACACCTAATCAAAGGAGAGATTGCTGATTACTGGTATGCACCTGACGGTATTTTATATTCTTATTCCAAGAACCCGGTACGGACAATTAAGAACATTACAGAAAATATTTTGTTGGTCAAAGGCATTACCAACAACAAAATAATTCCGTTATTAATATATTTGAGCAACTCACCTATTCCAGACAAGGCGACAAGAAAGTTTGCAGCTGAACAACTACCGAATGTTTATTCTGCAATGGCGATGGTTTCCAAACCCGGACTTTCAAAATTTATTATGAATATTTTGTTTAGTATTAAACCACCCGCTATTCCCATGAAATCTTTCACAGACGATAAAAAAGCAAAAGCGTGGCTGGCACAATTCGTATGAACATACAGTAGCACAAATGCATAACATTCGATTTTCTGTCTCGCGTCCTTCAAAGGTTGATTAAAAATCCCGCATGAGGCTGAACAGGTATATCCCCGTCTACATAACTAATCAGCGTTAGGTAGAATGATCACTCTTAAGTTGTAGCCTTTCAGCTTGTGCCGGGTTTTTTAGGATGGCGAACCCCGGCATCAACTGCCCGTCAAAAATTTCTTTGAATAAATGAATCAGCCAACTTATTTCCGCGCTCTTTTCAATACATCCCGAAGCGCCCAAGAGTCTCGCCATCTTACTGATTTCTTCACTGATCATTTCAGTATACGTATAAACTTTAGACCGTTCCAACACTGGCTCATTCCGGATAACGGATATAATCTGCAATCCATTCACGTGTGGAAGGTTATGTGAAACAAATATGAAATCGGGCTGAATATATTCGAGCATCGCCAGCGCCTGTTCTGAGCTTTCGGCATGGCTGCACTTAAAATTTCCCTGTATTTCTTTAAGGGCGGCCATAAATATTGTCAATTCGCTTTTATTATTATCGATCAACAATATGTGCTTTTTCATACGCTGGTAGCGATTAAGTGTAGATAAATCAATAAGCGGTTGATTTGGGCCAGGTCATTATGCATTATAACATAACACAGCATTCACAACCATGCACCGAAAGAAGACAAAGGGCAGGTAAATAATTTAGTTTCCGACTTTCAGGTTTGCCAGCCTGAATATTTCCTGGGTTATCAGCATTGTGTTTGTGCCCAGCTGCTGCAAATCACAAGTCAATATGTCGAGATTGAGGGGCAGCCCGTTTACAGTCTCCATCAACTCAATATACAGCATGTCCTTTTGGTCAATGGAGGATGAGCCTTTTAATCTTTTGAAAAGCTCCCGGGCAGCCTGCCGATCGCGTCCAAATTCAAAGCGCCCGAACTGCCTGAGCCCTTCCGGTGTCTGGATACTTATATTGATATAAAAAACAGATCTTATCATAATATTTAGCGATTAAAATAAGGCCGCCTTGATTAGCCAAAGCGGCCGCTCCTTTCCTTAGTTATTTTACATCAATAGCAATTGAAATAGGTTTTGCTTTTTCATTCTTTGGAAGAATGATTCGCAAAATTCCATCTGTGTACCCTGCGCTGATCTTTTCGATATCCACTGTATCATCAAGAGTAAATGTGCGGCTGAATGATCGACGAACATATTCATTCCGCACCCAGCCAGCTTCTTCATCCCGCTGGTCTTTTTCCCCGTTATGTTCAAAAGAAATTACAAGTTCACCTGTCTTCACCTGCACACTGAAGTCTTCTTTTTTGCAGCCCGGTGCAATCACATCGACTTCATATTGATTTTCGGTCTCACGTACATTGACCGGAACTGTTCCCACATTAGCGGAATTACCTGTGTCCCATAAATTGCCATCGAAAAACCGGCGCATGGTGTTGTTAAAGATGTTATCCACGACATTTTCAAGGCCATAGCCGGGACGAACTTTGTTTACCTGCATTGCTTTTGTCATAATAACCTCCATTTTTTAATGATGAATAAACTAATTAAAATATCATCTACCAGATCAGGAACGGATTGTCAAGTTTTTTCAGCTTCACGGCCTTCCGCTTCCTGATGAGTTTAATGATCTTTTTCATAGCTTTTTTCCAGGATGCCATCAATCGCAATGCCATTCGGGGGAGCGGGTGAAAAATTGACATTTGCGCTGAAAAGTTTTCAGAAAACGCTGAAAAAAAATCAGTTTGAAAGTTGATGGATGATATGAGCGGATCCGTTTGCCTGGATTGACCAGGTTACAAAGGACTATTTATTAACGATACCGAAATGCTGTCCTTCGATCCCACTAAAACAACGGCAAGCCATAATCGGGCACGATTGCATGGATTTTTAGCCCGCTGGGGTTCAATTAACTACGAATTCTTTATAGATTGTTTCTGTTGCCTTAAAAGAAGTATTAGTAAAGGACTTCGATATATCTGCAGACAGGGTATCTGCTGATAGAAAAGGAGAAGTGAACCCGAGTAAAAGGAGATACACAAGAAGCAAAGGCAACGAACAGAAGAGTTGTTTTTATTAAGATGTGAAATAAATTCACAGTAAGATTCCTGATGCAACCGGACATTGGCTAGAGGGGTACAGTCAATATCTGCGGAGCTGAATGTTTGATTTTCATCGTTAACCATTCGGTCTGCCTTATTGTTTGTGAGCCGAATTGCACACAGGCCAGTTTTAATTTTTCGTCTTGCAGTGCTTTTGAACACTGTTGCAAAATAATCCACCCTAATTTTACTTCATTGGTCATTACCCAAAGGAGACGCAGGTCTCCTAAAAGTCCCAGGCTCCCCGTTGTTCTCCCGAGCAATGAATAAACCATTTGACCAGGTTCATTTTCTTTTTCTTTTCCATACCGGCTCAGCATGGCAGCCAGGTTCTGCACATGATCAAGCGACCAGGAAGCAAAGAGCCTGCACATTTCATACACATCCGGTTCACGCATATGCTCTTTTGAGACATCTTTAAATGCTTTGGCCAGTTCTTCCTCACTGCGCTGCAGATAACTGATATAATTACTGATTCCCATGAATCAAAAGTTTATTTCTTTATAGTTTTGGGGCTGTCATTCCCCGGCGCTTTTCTTTAGCTAACTTTTGTCATATTCACTGCTGCATATTTGAAATGCGGTTGCTTACTTACGGGATCCCATACCGGCAAGGTCAATTCATTCGCTGCCCGTTCGTGTTCAGACTGATCCTTATCCCAATACCCGTAATGGAATGGGATAAAAATAGTTCCGGGAATGACATCTGCAATTCTTGCTGGTGCTTTTACACTTCCACGGCGGGATACTACTTTTATCATATCACCTTCTTCAATACCATAAGAATGGGCATCTTCGTGTGAGATTTCCACAAATACGTCAGGCGCTGCATCATTTAATGCTTTTGAACGACCCGTCTTTGTTCTTGTATGAAAATGATAAACAGAGCGGCCCGTTGTCAACCATAAAGGATATTTATCATCAGGTTCTTCATGAGGTGTTTCGTAGTCAGCCGCCACTATAACTGCCCTCCCTCCAGGATCGTTAGCCTTGTATTGCTTTTTATTTCTTTCAACACCAGTAATGATGTCATATCCAAATGTTTCGCAGATATCGTAGCCTGTATTAAAAATTCCGTCAGTATATAACCTTTCCTTACCATTAGGATATTCTTCTTTGCATGGCCATTGAATACCGGGACTCCCGGATAATTTTTCATAGCTCATCCCCGAATAATCACAGGGTCTTCCCTTAGAGCATTGTTTCCATGCCTCAAATGTTTCTTCCGGTGTCCTCCATTTCACTAGCGGCGCCCCATCCTTATCTTTTAAATCCATTCGATGTGCAAAATCGAAAAAGATATCAAGATCAGATCTTGCCTCTCCCGGAGGTTCGACGGCTTTATGTGAGATGTGTACGGTACGATCAGCATTTGTAAAGCATCCGGTTTTTTCGCCCCATAATGCTGCCGGCAAAATAATATCTGCATACTTTGCCGTTTCTGTAAGAAATGCATCCTGTACAACTAAGAACAGGTTTTCTTTTTGTAATATCTTTCGAATCNNNAATCCTCTCTAAACCCGGTAAAGAAACTGCCGGGTTTGTGGCTTGTATCCACATCATCTTAATAGATCCCTCTTCTGCATATCGCCAAATCTGCATCGCATGCGTGGATGGCTGCCAGTGCGGGATTTTTGACGGCTCTACATTCCACAATTTTGCCAGTTCTTTAATGTGTTTTTTATTTTGCCAGTTTCTGAAGCCTGCAAAGTCTCCGTTAGCTCCGCATTCCCGTGTATTTTGTGACGTAGGTTGTCCGTTCATTTGGTATACACCGCAGCCCGGCTTACCAATCATACCACGTATCAGTTGAATATTGTTCACCTGCAGGGCAGCAGCTGTGGCCTGCATTGATTGATAGACACCCTGTAAGGCAGTTGACAACAACGTTTTTGCCGTGCCGATGATCTTTGCTGCTTTAATGAGAAGGTCCGCTGGTACAGCGCTTACTTTTTCTACGAGCTCCGGCGTCCACTTCGCTGTTTGCTTTTCCAGTTCTTTAAACCCAACCGTATTGTTTTGAATAAAATCTTCGTCAATATTACCGTTCTTTATTAGTAGATGAATAAGGCCGTTTAATACCGCGATATTGGTTCCCGGCTTTAACCGTAAATGCACATCTGCTTTTGCAGCAGTAAAGGTGTTTCTCGGATCTATTACAATTATCTTCGGAGGGTTAGGTCCCGCAAGCCGATCGAGTATTCTCATCCAAAGGACTGTTTGCTGTGAAGCAACATTATGACCGACCAGTAGTATACAATCTGTTATGTCTATATCTGCATAACAAGAAGGTTGCCCATCAGTGCCAAACGAAATTTTCAATGCCGCATCTGCAGTTGCAGTACATAGTCTTGTATTTCCATCCGTATGTGGAGTGCCCAATCCTGCTTTAGTAATAACCGCTAACGTGTAATATTCTTCTAAAAATAACTGTCCCGAGGTATATATCCCGATGGCGCCGGCACCATATTTTTCAACCAGTTCCTTTGTTTTTAGCGTCATTAAGGTCATGGCTTCGTCCCAGGTAGCTTCTTCCAGGTGTCCGTTCCTGCGGATCAAAGGTTTTGTAAGTCGATCAGGGCTATTATTTGCAACCCATCCATGTAACCCTTTTGGACCCAACCTTCCTAAATTCACCTTGTCTTCGGCACGGCCTCGGACCCCTACAATGCGACCATCTTTAACACCAATATCAAGGCCGCAACCATTGGAACAAAGAACACAGGCAGATTGTATCCACTCGTCCGGTTCCTCCGTCACCTGTTTATCCACTCTAACCGTCCAGTGTTGATGATACGGGGTTCTTTTTCCCCAGACGTCTTTTATACTGTCACGGCTATTCTGATAAGCTTGCTTGCCCATATTCCATATGATTTGAGAGGTGCGACAGAACTTATGTAATCATGAAAGGAGAGCAATGACGGCATGTGCTGGTATAAATTTTGCAAAAAGTATACCATCGGCACATAAATAACAAGCAAATATGAAGATCCGCATTAAAGGGAATCACCTTCGTTTTCGGTTACGGCAATATGATTTAACTACATTATGTAACAGCGGATCAATCGTTGAAAGGATCGAGTTTGGCGAAACGGCAGATGAGCAAATAAGTTTTTCTTTAGAAATCTCCAATGATGAAAATATGACCATCGTTTATAAAAATAACAGGGTACAGATCTTTATTCCACGAGATTTACTTGATGAATGGACCAATACGGAGCAGGTTGGAATTGCCGGAGATATTGCAACAGGTATGAACAGGACCGTTTCTGTACTAATAGAAAAAGACTTCGCCTGCTTGGACGCGAATGAAGAAGACAATACCGGCACCTATCCCAACCCGCTGGCGAATTGTATAAAGTGATCTGAAAAAATCGTTTGGCCTAATGACTTCATGGTGAGACAGGAAACAGAATCCGGAGTAAACTATGATGAATGTCTTTGTCCCGAGCGAACCTTGAACACATGAAGGATGTGCGGAAACAAAGCATCCATGGCTTCATTCACGGCCCTGACCGAACCCGGTAAGGTAATAACCAGCGAATTCTTAATGAACCCGGCTATACCGCGAGATAGCATCGCATATGGCATTCTTTCCTGGCCATAGTGACGAACCGTTTCCATGATCCCCGGTATTAGTTCATCAATAAGCGGAGCAATGGCGTCTGGTGTTACATCTCTAGGTGATAAACCCGTACCACCGGTAAATAGTATGAGGTTTATATCCTTAGCACTCAGTTTCCCGGCTGTAGTCCGTATCATTTCCTCGTCATCCGGAATTATCTCATATATCATCGTTTCAAAACCACATTTTTTCAGCTTGTCCAGAACTGCTTTACCCGATGCATCTGTTCCTTCGCCCTTTGCTATCGAGTCGGAACAAACAACAACGGCACAGGTAAGTCCTCTCAGTCCATCTTTCAGGTGATCGGATTTGCCACCTTCTTTATGCAAAAGCTTAATATTAGCTATTTCGACTCCCTTGTCGATGGGCTTCAACATATCATACATGGTAAGAGCAGTAATGGCAGCTCCATGCATGGCTTCGACCTCCACGCCTGTTCGATAAATAGTGTGCACCTCTACTTCAATAACAATGTTCAAACCATCGATAGCATGCCGTATTTCGGTAAACTCAACCGGCATTGGATGACAATCAGGAATTACATCACTTGTTTTTTTGACTGCAAGTAGCCCAGCCGCCCTGGAAAATTCAAAAACATTTCCCTTTGGCACGCTACCTGAACGGATAGCCTCTATGGTTTCCTGGCTGGAAACTTTCAGTATTGCAGTGGCAATGGCTTTTCGTAAAGTGGTATTTTTTTGCGTGATGTTTACCATAATTATTGATTCGCTTTCCATTGAAAAGACTGGTCCCCGAACAATTCCTTCCCCCATACTGGCAATTCGGATTTTACCCGCTCCACAATTTCCTGGCATGCATCAATGGCCGCTCTTCGATGAGCCGCCGAAGTAAATACAAACAAACTGATCTCTCCTGTCCTGACGTTCCCCAAACTGTGATATACATGCATACAGGCCAGATCGTATTTCGCAAACATATCTTCACGAATGGCATGCATCTTATCCAACGCCATTTCTTCGTAAGCTGTGTATTCAATTGACTCTACTTCCTTGTCATCAATCCTGTCGGCCCTTACCTGTCCTAAAAAAATACTGTGTGCGCCAATACCGGTCCTGCTGCTGTGATCTTGAATGCTCTCAGCAATAAATGAAGCGGCAATCGGTCCCTGCACAAAAAAATTTTTTGGTTTTCGTTCCTTCATACAGATTGTTTAAGCTTTTTCCACCCAAGAATTCCGCCCCGCAAACTGTAAACCTTTTTACTTTTTCCAAAAATACCATTTAATATTCTCGCAGCTTTCAAACTCCTACTGCCCGTTTGACAAAATGTGATGATGGTACCGGCCTTTAATTCCGCTGCAGTACCGGGCAATTGTCCAAGTGGTATTTTAATATTTGGAAATTCGTATACACCGGGCAATTCATTTGGCTCCCTGACGTCAATCACGTCTATATTTCCCGCTTCTAAAAAGCTATTAAACATTTCTGCATCGATCTCATCACTGATTATTGCTGGCGAACAAAGCCATTCATAATCAGTTTTCAAAAACTCCCTTTCATTTTCCGGAATTAGTGAACGCGTATCCTTCCTGGCCGTCAAACTGAACTGGTAAACCAGGTTATTGGTCGCACTATAGGTTAACAACTGATTTATTAAAGGTTCGCCCAGTCCTGTGATCAGCTTAATCGTTTCATTCGCCATCATCGTACCGATAATCCCGGGTATCGTGCCAAGAACTCCTGCTTCGGCACAATTCAATATTTCGCCATCCATTGGCGGTTCAGGAAAAATATCCCGATAGTTTACATCCCCATCCTTTTCATTCCTGAAAACAGATAACTGCCCCTCAAATTGCGAAATGGCCCCATATACCAATAACTTTTTGAGCAACACACAGGCATCATTGATCATGTAGCGGGTAGAAAAATTATCGGTACCATCTATAATGATATCAAATTGTTTAAACAACATCAATGCATTTTGGGTGGTAAGTCTTTCGTTGTAGGAAATGATCTTTATCCCGGTGTTTAATTGACTTAATGTAAGGGCCGCCCTTTCAGCTTTTGAGAAACCAATATCATTGACTGAATACAATACCTGCCGTTGTAAATTATTCAATGAAACCACGTCATCATCAATAATACCGATCGTACCAACACCCGCCGCCGTCAGATATTGCAACGCCGGGCAGCCCAGGCCACCTGCGCCAACAACAATTACTTTTGCCTGCAACAATTCCCGCTGACCTTTTTCTCCAAATCCGGGTAAAATGATCTGGCGTTGATAACGTTCATATAAATTAGTGTTGCTCATTTATCCGCCTGAATAAGGTGGTAACAAAGCCACCACGCTATTTTCATCTAGTGATGTGTTTGAAGTAATAACCTGTTTATTTACAGCAATAACATATTTTGACTCGGCCAGTGCAGGATACGTGCTATGCAAAGCCCTTACCAGGCCATCAGTGTCTGCCACATTATCCAGTGAAACAGAACTTCCGGCGATGTCTGCTAAACGGCCAAATAAAATAATATGTATGCTCATAAAATGATACCGGGACAACAAATTTACCGTGAATTGCTGTTACGGGAGCGTCTCACTTTGAATTTGCCCACAGAGGACCTCAGAGAAGACACAGAGGAGCACAGAGAAAGGCTCCCAGGTCTGTGGCCGTCGAAAAAGTTGCTAGGCGCTTGTAAACAGTAATTTATATGCTGCAACCATCAGCACGATCGCCAGCAAATATTTTAGAATCGTCTGATTCAATTTGAGAGAACCAAAATAGGCCCCACATATTCCACCTGCAAAAGCCACGGCCACATAAGCATACATATCAGGACTGAAATGAATTCCCTTTCTTAACTGTCCTGCAAGACCCGACAATGAATTCACAAAAATGAATAAGGCGCTGATAGCAGCTGCCTGTTTCATATCGGCCCATTTCAGCAATAATAAGACAGGCGAAAGAATAATCCCCCCGCCTATACCGATCAGGCCGGATAGAAAACCGATAGCTGCACCGATTAAAACTGACAAATATGGATTTGCTCTTTTTAAATTTTCGACCTTAATATTGGCAAAAAACAAAAACCTGACGATCGGTACTAATAATAATATGCCAAGTATCTTTTTGTAGATACCTGCTTCTACAATAAGCAGGCCTCCAACATATGCGGCCGGTATGGAGGAGATAGCAAATGGCCAAAATATCTTCCATTTAAAATGTCCCCCGCGATAGTATTGTATAAAAGCTGTGAGTGAAACAAAAAGATTAAGCAATAAAGCGGTAGGCTTCATTACCTCGGGTGCGATGCTAAACAACGCCATCAATGCCAGGTAGCCGCTGGCGCCGCCATGTCCCACGGATGAGTATAAAAAAGCGACAAAAAACAATAGCAGGTAAAACAGGATGATGCTTTCCATTACAAGATTAAAAAGGTAATAAATGTACTTCAACTGGTTCACCCTTGTCACATACAGTTACTTCTTCGCCTATTTTAATAAGGCAATTGGCCTTCGCAAAAGAACTTAAACGAAATGATTCCTGTCCATGCAACGCTGTGACTATTTTTCCATCAAAGTAACCTTTTAAAAAATGAGTAAGGCCAGCCGCTTTTTTTAAAGGCCCTGCTAGCTGAGCTTGTACTACCTGGATTCCTGTTTTTTGCTTAACCATCTTTTTTAAGGCCGGCTCTGCATATTCATAAAAACAGGTAAGTACGGATGCGGGGTTACCAGGCAATCCAAAAATTAGTTTATTATCCAGTTTTCCAAAATACAATGGCTTCCCTGGACGTTGTTTTATTTTGTGAAATATTTTTTCTATCCCGTTTTGTGCAGCCGCAGTTGCAACAAAGTCATAGTCTCCTACGCTTACTCCACCGGTTAAAAAAACAATATCACTTTGCTGCAAGGCTTTCTTCAATATTTGCGTAACCGTTTCCAACCTGTCTTCCGCTTTATAAACTTTTACATCATCAAAATGCAGCTGCCTTAATGCCGCCATCAATGAAAATGAATTGGATTCATATACCTGCCCGGGCTGTAATTGGCTGCCCGGAACCTGTAATTCGTTACCTGTGACGATTATACTTATCGAGGGATACGGGTATATCAATACTTCTGTGCGGCCGATGCTGGCCAGGAATCCAATGGCCGCAGGCGTTAATGAACTATCCTTTGCTATTGCCAACTCTCCAGATCTTATTTCCGAACCCTTAGCCCTGACATTCAGGCCTGGAACAATATTTTCATCTGCTATCGCCAGCCGATCGTTTTCGATCTTTGTCTTTTCCTGCATCACTACTGTATCAGCTCCGGCTGGTACAGCAGCACCGGTAAAAATCCGAACTGCATGCCCCGGTGACAGGCCAGCTACATCATTACTACCGGCAGCCAGTTCACCTTTGATCGGTAAAATTTGATTCGATTTCCAATCGCTAAATGAAAATGCATACCCGTCCATGGAAGATTGATCAAATGCAGGAATATCAACATTGGAGTAAACATCTTCGGCCAATGTTTTACCGGCTGCCTCGCTCAACGTGGAAAGCACCGGCGTAAGCGAACTGGTATTATTAATAACTTTTCCCCTGGCTTCTGTTACGCTTATCATATTAAAACTCCAAAAGCATGACTATTTAATTCTTCGCAAACCTGATTGTGAACGAAACGGCCTCGCGGCAACTACGGACAGGTCCTTTTTCGCCAGACCGGGTGCCACGGATTCACGGACATTCAACCCCTGTGAGTCTTAGTGCCTTGGCGTACTTGCATAGCCCTTGCGCACTTTGCGATAGTTCTTGTGTCGCAAGACGCGATGAACCGAAAGGATCGCAAAGTTACTAAAGCATCCGTAGCAATCTGGTTTATCCGATTATTGGTTAATTCCTTAATCCGTGTACCCGTGACAAATAATCAAAAATGACATGTTATCCAAAATCAGCCACCGATAGTTATCATACTCCGGTTATGGATCTCTTCGGGGTGAAGATGCTCGAAATCCGTGGTAAATTGTCCACCGAGTTCTTTTGCTTTACCACGAATGTTTTGATGAATTAAAGGAACCACATCTATTCCGCTGCGCAATGCAGTTAACAGATCGGTTTCCTTTTCCGCAAACAAACAGTTTTTCATTTTTCCATCGGCCGTCAGCCGTATCCGGTTGCAATCACCGCAAAAGTTTGCTGACATGGTACTGATAATTGCAAATGTTCCTAAATGTCCCGGAACCCTATATCCTTTTGCCGTATCATGCTTTTCATCCTGCAAGCGTTCAACTTCATATTTCTCGCTAACCGTATCCAGGATTTGCTGCATAGTAACCACTTTGTTGCTTGCCCACCTGTTACCGCTAAATGGCATGAACTCGATAAAACGGACATGAACGGGTTCACGTTTCGTCCACTCCACGAAATCATTGATCTCGCTATCATTCAAACCTTTCATAACAACCATATTGACCTTGACATGAAAACCCCTTTTTAGTAGCATCTGAATATTATCAAAAACCCTTTTAAATTGATCTCTCCTTGTGATCAACTGGAATCTTTCGGGTTGCAGTGTATCTAAACTAATATTCAGGGAATGAACTCCAGATTCATCAAGTATGTCAACAAACTCGTGCAGCCTGGAACCATTCGTTGTTAACGTTAGTTTTACCGGGAGCTTCGACAATGTCTTAATGATCTCAGCCGCATCTTTTCTTACCAAAGGTTCGCCGCCGGTCAATCGGATCTTGTTTACGCCAAGGCTTACAAAGATCTTAGCCAACTCATCAATCTCATCTTTCTGCATGAGTTTTGAAGCTGGCGCAAATTCATATTCCTCTTCCGGCATACAATAAAAACAACGGAGATTGCAATTATCCGTTAATGATATGCGCAGGTAATTATGCATGCGATTGTAAGAATCCCTGATCATGACACACTTTTATCCTTTGTAAGATTTTGATAATCCAATTTCGTATCTATATCTATACTTCCTTCGGGAAACGAAATAAAGCCCATTTCACTGACATGCTGGCTGATCAGGCCCTTTGCTCCAACATCACCATGTAACAAGAGCAAGTCAGGCAACATTGTTCTGTGAAAAAAGACCGGCGGACCAAACGTATCCCGGTAATAGCTGGCAACAATCAGTTTTCCCGTTTCCTCGTATGTCATCATCAGATCGGTAAGCAAATCCGGTGTGACGTGCGGCTGATCGCACAGTAACATGATAAGACCTTTGGTCGATGGATTCAGCTCCAAAAGTGTTTTTATCCCACACCGGATTGATGAAGCCATGCCTTCAGGCCATTCAGCGTTAACTATTAAATGTATCTTATTAATTCCTATTTCCTTTTTGATAATATCTGCTTTTGAACCTAATACGACGATAATAGGCTGAGCACCCGAAGCAGTGGCTGTATCAATACTATGTTGTAAAAGAGATCGGCCCGAATACTGTAAAAGTTGTTTCGGGATACCCATTCGGGATGATTCGCCTGCAGCCAGTATGATGATACCAATGTTATTTGCAACCATCAGCCTGTTTTTATTTTCCCAGGTTTTGTTTCATCTATTTTTAATTCCGACCGGGGATGAATTTCACCCGGTTTTTCCCGTAGAAATGTACCCCGTTTCATTGTAATCACGGCCTTTATTTCGGCCAGGATCGACAATGCAATCTCCTCTGCTGCTTCGGCTCCAATATCCAGGCCGGTGGGTCCGTATATCCGGGTTTCTTGTTCACTTGTTATAACCTGCCCTTGTTCCTCCAGTTCAGCTAACATCCGGAATAATCGCTTCTTTGGTCCTAAGGTACCAATATACTTGCATTTGGTTTCTACTAACACTCGCATCATTGCCAGGTCGTAATTGTAGTTATGTGTCATCAGCACAAACGCAGTTCTCCCGTCTATCACAACCTGTTTTATTGCTTCTGCGGGTTTTCCAACAACGATTGTATGTGCTTTTGAAAATCGTTGCTTGGTAGCATGCGAGGATCTTCCATCAATCACTGTTATTTGCCAACCCAAAATCGCTGCCATTTCAATCAACGGCAACGCATCATTACCTGCACCAACGACAACCAGGGAAACAGGCGGCTGAAGCAATTCTATCAGGGCAGTAAACCCCACTTCAGGATATTGTTGTATCAGTGAATTCCCGTTGGAAAGGACTGTTACCGAATTTTCTTTAACCTGTTTCTCAAGATCCTTATCTTCTATTTTACTGATCGTTCTTTCCCCATCAAAAAAGAAACAGGTGCCGGGTTGGGTAGCGTGAGTATTCTTCAGTGAGAACAATGTAACCAGGATGATCTCCCTTGTTTCCATGTAAAATTTTTCAAGTAAGGCAACCGGGTTATTGCTATCGGCGGGATCAACAGGTTCAAACAAAATATGCACAATGCCATTGCATCCCAGCTGCACACCAAATTCAACATCCTCATCTATTGTATTGTAGGTAACCAGTTTATTCTGTTGCTGCTTGACAGCTACCATCGCCTTTTTAAAAGCATCTCCTTCGAGGCAGCCTCCGCTTATGGCGCCCGTCATTTTTCCGTTATCTTCTACCAGCATGCGGGCACCAGGTCTACGGTACGATGAGCCTTCTACCAGGACAACTGTCGCAAGAGCGGTTTGACGTCCTTCCTGTTGCGCAATTTTGAATGCCTGGATTATATCACTGATTTCTTTTGTCATTTTGAAAGACCCAGAACCTTAAAATTGAAGATAAACTAAAAGGAGTTTTTCCTATTCTCCCAGAAATTAAATAATAGACAAAATTGGTCAAAAAAACTATTTCGAACGGGGTGCGAACGCCCCGGTTTTGATCCATGTTACCCATGCCTTTTAAATCCTTCGTGGCTCAACGGTGGAACTGTACGCCCCTCGCCAGGGTCCCACCCGGCCTTGAGGTTTGCCAGCCATGATTTTCAGACGTTCTGCAACTAATTTAATTGATTTTACCATCAAACTAAAGTTACGATAATTCTTTTAGGTCAAACGGGTCAGCACCCATCGAGCTGAGGACACACCTTCGACCAGTTTTGGCATAGAGGTCTCCGCATTTTTCCACCTGCATGGTATACGGATTACGCATTTGTCTATCAATATTCCTGATTAGAGTAGTTGCATTGTTCAGAAATGATTAATACTCTAATTTTGAAGTTGACAAATAAATATTATGAACTCACTGACATCCCCCAGGATTAAAAAAATGAGCCCCCAACTTCTTGTGGCTGACATTGACAGTTCTGTGGAATTCTACACGAAAAAACTGGGCTTTGATGTGGATTTTCGGTATGAAGATTTTTATGCTGGTATAATTAAGGATGGGTATTCAATTCATCTCAAAATGGGCAACCCTTCAACTGAAGAAAAAGAAAAGAGAAGAAATAGAGAAGATCTTGATATCGTCTTTTCGGTTGATGGTATTGAAGACTTGTATGAAGAATTCTCAAACAAATCTGTAGAATTCGCCCAATCTTTGCGAGATATGCCTTACGGAAAAGAATTTTATGTTGCAGACCCGGACGCTAATATCATTGCTTTTTTGGAAGAACATCCAGTCAAAGCTGATCATCAATCCGCCGCCGGCAAGCGCTGAGTCGTCTTCCAATGGTAGTTCGCGGTTGTGTCATACTCCTGGATTAATTTATCGAAGCCGTTGCTCTTTACTACCAGATTAAAGTTACGACGGAAATTTTGAGCCAACCAGACCAGGGATTCTTACGCTAAAAATTGACTTTTTTGGGTCTTGATTTTTTTCGATTCATATAAATAAAAAACCAGCATAAGAACTGGCAATCGACAAGTCTATAATCTTATCTGGCAAAATCTTAACTTCAGGACACAGAATATCAACACTGCAAAGATGGCAGTTGTATGCTATAAAACACAATAAGATATTGTATGAAAAAAGCGAATTGCCTATTGATTGTAGTAATGTTAATTGTCAATCATCCGGGGCAGTCACAAAGTTGTAGCACGGGCAAGCTAGATCCTGCGGTTGCCGGTTTTTTAAAAAGACTGCCAGTTGATAATCGCTCACTTGAAGAACTAAAGAAGACAATCAATTTGGAAGAATACAGGAAAATAGGGCCGCCAGCGATTCCTTTTCCTGCAACGGACGTGATGCGTATGAAAATAACAAAAGACAGCATACCTGTATCAGTATTTATTCCTTCTCATGAAAAAGGATTACCTATAATAATTTACTATCATCCTGGCGGATTTATATCACCGCTAACAGCGGGCATGGAGTATTTGGCCTGGAAGGACGCGAAGACATATAATGCCGTTGTATTCACCATTGACTACGGCGTAGCTCCCGAGCGAAAATTTCCTGCAGGGTTAAACGATTGTTACGATTCCTTTAAATGGATTAGTGAGCATGGAATAGAATTTGGCTGCGATACGAGTCGAATTGCCTTACTGGGGGTCAGCGCCGGGGCAAACTTAGTGGCCGCTGTTTGTCAAAAAGCAAAAAAGGAAGGAATCGCACAAAAAATTAAATTGCAAATAATGAACTGCCCAGTGGTTGACAATCCCGCAAATGCAGGATTGTATCCTTCAATGCAACAGAATGCAGACGGCTATATGCTGACTAAAGCAGGGGTCTTATTCGCTTTAGAGACCTATGCTGATGAAAAAGACCATAATAACCCGGCGTACGCTCCTATACTTTCTAAAGACCTATCAGATTTACCACCGGCTGTTATCATAACGGCTGAATTTGATCCGCTACGAGACCAGGGCGCAGCTTATGCAGATCAGCTCAAAAAAGCAGGAGTAAAAGTATGGTATCAATGTTTTGGCGGTGAGATCCATTGTCTTATTGCTGCAGCCGAAAACGGGCTTGCAGTACAAGCATTGCAACATATAGTTTCGACAGCTATGAACGAAGTGATGGCATCTAAAATGAAATAAACGGCTGTACATTCGGGTTAATATCAGCATAGCAGAGAGCTCTGCCCGTAGCCTGCAGCCCTTTCGGACACCGCATTAATTCATAACATCACAATTACAAAGGTTCTATTTTCACTTCCCCTTTTGACTTTAGGACAGCTATCATTAATTTTTCAATAATTGGCTGGATAAGCAGTTCCTACTGCCGTCTATGAATTCTGTTTGATCGGGGAATTATATTCCCCATCTTTCAAACAGCTTGAATAGGTTTTTGATTTATCTTTTTTTTGGCACCTAATCATCTTCATTCCCATCATGACCTTCTAATTATTTAATATATATTTGCCGACCTGCCTCCAGTGACCTAAATACACCGCTTGCTTTTAACTAACAGTTCTACAATCGCAAAGATGAAACACTTGCCCAAGGTGCTACTTATTGACGATGAAGTTGATTATTTGGACTTGCTTACCATGATACTCAGAAAAAGAGGTTTCGATGTCTATTCATTATCCAGCGGCGAAGATGTATTAACAGTCACAAAAAAGTTTAAGCCGGATATCATATTGCTTGATGTAAGACTTGGGGATTTTGACGGAAGGCTGATTTGCTGGCAGATAAAGACCGAAAAAGATATCAAGGAGGTTACAATTATCCTCCATTCAGCATATTCTGATATAGAAACAGAGTACAAATCTTTTTGTGCAGATGAATTTATTTTGAAGCCCACTGAAATTGACTATATAATATCCCGGATTAATTTTTATTTGAGCTAACGATTGATGTTATATATCAGCCTGGTCAGCTATATCTAAACGATGAATCTTGTAACGAAAAAAAGTTCTGAAGATATCAGAACTTTCGAGCAATAGCTTTCTATTTATTCGTGATACTTAATACCCCGGATTTTGCATTGCTTGTTTTTCAGCCGCAGTTAAGGCCACACCACCTTTTTGGATACCATCGAGGAATGTTTGCGGTATTGGTCGCAGTAAATGCTTATCCTGGATATTGGGAGCCGCTTCAGGATTAAATGCTTTTGCACGAGGCACTAATGTTTTGGTGCGTGACAAATCCTGCCAGCGCAAATATTCACCTGCAAGTTCCCTTGAACGTTCATCCAGTAAAAAGCACAACATCCTGTCATAGGTAGAAGTAAGATTAAGTTTAGTAATGATATATTCATCTTGTGCGGGCAATGGTGAAATACCTGCGACAGTCAAACTTGTAGCAGTTGTAGGAGGTGCTAATAAGTTAAGATTATTTGATTCGCAATATGAATTTTCGGCCATATAAGAAAAAGGTAGTCCGGCTTGCAAGGTTGCATTACTTGCTCCGCCTCCATCATAATATGCAACGCGATTTTCGCCATTTTGATATTGTGCTCTTGTTCTTACAGCATTGATATATGGCAAAGCATCTGCGTAAGTACCTGTCCCCAGGGCAGCAAGACGTATTTTGGCTTCGGCAGCAATTAAATATGTTTCTGCACTACGGGCCAAAGTAATATCACGAAGGCCTCTAACATCATTAAAACCACCTACACGGGAACCGTCAAAAAATTTACTTAGAGATGGAAAACGAACATCGACATTTAAGGCGCCATCAGTTGTAGTACCGTTAGGATAAGCCACATAAACGTTTGCAATGGGTCTTCCTGTTCTTGCATAAGGTACTGTATTAAGCACTTTGTATGAAGGAAACCTTGTATCGCCTGGTTGATCAATTACGTACATGATACCGACATCACCGTTAACATAAGGAGCGCCGGCTTTATTTACCAAATTCTTAGTTCTAAAACTCTTCCAAAATCTCGAATCATTTACTAGATCGTACACTCTATACATGAAATAAGTAGTAGCTAAACGGCTAAAGGGTCTGTCCCCACTAAGGTCCCGCTGCATCTGGGGTATATCTTCGTAACGGCCGCCGTAATAGAGATGTTGTGTATTAGAACCGCTGGCAGAAGCATCGGCCGTAAACTGTGCAGATAAAATTATTTCGCCCAGTTTTTCGTTTGCGCTTTCTGGGGCAGTGTATTTCCATAAATCTCCAAAATTTGGAGCTAATGGATGATTCGCAATAACAGCATCGCACAAAGGCACAATAGCAGCCAGGTCGGCAGCTTTTGTGGCAGTATTCCATGAGTCATTTATTTCGCTGGCGCGGGAAAGGTATGCTTTAGCTAAAAAATGCGCTGCTGCATCCTTGGTTATTTTAGCAGGAGATCCCGTATTGCTTAAAAGATTATAAGCCTGGGTAAAATCGCTGATAATTTGTGCAAATACGTCTTTAGGTGAAGCACGGGTAAACTCCAATTCAACACTTGTGCTGGGCGTAGTTTTTAATGGCACAGCACCATATTGGCTTACCAGTCTTAAATAATTATATGCACGAAAAAAGTATCCTTCGCCCAAAGCAGTTTTCTTAATGGCATCAGCGATGGATGCACTGGCAGTTGCATTTTGTATTATCAGGTTTGCGTATCCTATTCCTACGTATAAATTATCCCACTGCGCATTAGCAGTAATGGTGTTGCTATTAACAGCAGGAATAATGGAAGCCATTCCATTACCATAAGAATTATAGGCTGCGTTTGAATTGTCACCTCCCAGGTGAAATTCATCGGTACCATAGCACATGTTCGAAAATGCATGTTCCCCATTAAAGGGAGTATTAAATACCGCATAGTAAGTACCTGTTGTTAATGATATAATACCTGCATCCGTTGTATAGTATTCCAGGCCTCTTGCGGTAGTAAGATTTTCATCTAAGAAAGATTTTTTGCAAGAAACTCCGGTCATTACAACTGTAATGATTGCTATAGTGATAAAAAACTTATGCTGTTTCATACTTTAATGTTTTGTTTTTAAAATCCTGCATTAATTCCAAACGTAAAGCCACGGTTGTTGGTAAAAGAAGCCACATCCATATCCATGAAATCGATCTTTGAAAAAATCATTCCTGGATTAGCAACCTGGAAGTATACCCTCAAATTCGACATGCTTAGTTTCTTTAAAACCTTCGCATCAAGGTTATAAGATGCAGAAATATTCCTGATCTTTATAAAAGAAGCTTGTCGATATCCCAACGAAGAAGAATAAAGATCCCCGGTACCTGTGGAATAAATTGGTTTTTGATATTCAGCATTAGTATTGTTCTCTGTGTAATAATTGATCGCTCGTGTACTGGACCGGGCCACCTGTGCTTCACCGCCAGTATTAAACATGTAATTTAAGCGGCCAAATAAAAAGATTGAAAATTCAAAATTCTTATACGTAAACGAATTTGTCATCCCCACAATCCATTTTGGCCTGGTATATCCGACGATCATGCGGTCGTTGTTTGCGTCAATTTTATTATCGCCGTTCTTGTCTACCGGCCTAACATTACCAGGGGAAAAAGTACTTCCGGTAGCATTGAACAACTTATAGGTTGCAGAATCGCCAACATGCCATAAACCATTAGCCTTAATGCCATAAATTACTCCAATGGGTTGACCAATAAACCAATTATTATTGATATCATCCTGTTTACCATTTGCTAAATAAACAATTCTTTCCTTTTGCCAGGAAGCATTGAATGTCGTTGTCCATTGAAAGTTCCTGGTGGTCACATTTACAGTATTGATATTGATATCAACGCCCTGGTTTGCAGTTTGCCCGATATTTTGTAGTGTAGAACTAAAGCCAGTAACCGTAGGAATACTGCGGGCCATTAGCAAATCTTTGGTTTGTGAAGTATATACATCCAAAACTGCTGAAATGCGCCTATTGAAGAGGGAAAAATCAAGTCCCAGGTTATACTGTGTTGTTTTTTCCCAGCCAAGATCCGGGTTGGCAAAAACAGAAGAAGGAAGAGACCCGGCAGTAATTGTACTTAGAAAAGGATAGAATAACGGGGTGATAGCCCCTTTTGTAGTATAGGCATCAACCGCTGAATTACCCGTAATACCAGCCCCTATGCGAAGTTTCAAATCGTTAATCCAACTCACACTTCTCATAAAATTTTCATGGCTAACACGCCATGCTACTGCAGCACTTGGAAACCAGGAATATTTGTTACCCGGTGCAAATTGTGATGCTCCGTCCTGGCGGGCCGATACCGTTAATAAATACCGGTCATCAAAACTATAATTCAATCGAGCCATATAGCTCACTAATTGCCTCTCTATTAAGTCAGAATTTTTAGTTACTGTAAGATTAGCGGCAGGAATTACTGATTGGTTTAGTGTATTCCATTTTTGGCTTGCAAAGGGAATACCTGTTCCTGTAATGGTATTAACCGGATCTGCTACAAATTTAGTAGCACTTTGCAACAGCGTAAGGCCAAAACTATGTTTCTTTATAGACTTATCATAATACAGTAAATTATCAATAGTATATGAAAAAGTTTGGCTTTTTTGTAGTGAAGCATTGCTGGAGCCGCTGCTGGCAGCAGACAGCGCATCAATATAAATTCCATTCTGGTATGAAGAAAAATCAGGACCAAAGTTCATCCTGTATTTTAATCCTTTCAGAACAGGGTGGAAAGAGCCAAAATCAACTTGTGCATATAAACTACCAAAGGCCCGGAGTGTTTTACGTTGGTCCTGTGTATAATTCCATTCATTTACTACGTTTTTAAATGCAACATCACCGCCTGGGTAAAGAACCCTTGCCCCAGTAGAGTCGTAAGGAATTGCATAGGTGTAAAGCCTCCTTGCAGATTCATAAATGCTGGTAGCCGGGCTTCCAACAAAAGCTCCAATTACACCATTAGATTGGCCAAATTCCTGTACACTTGAGGTTATATTCATAGTAAGACCCATACTAAACCAATTGGTTGCCTGGATATCTACACTGGCTTTTCCAGAATATCTTGTAAACTTTTGGCCAATGGAAGTGCCTTTATTATTTAAGTATCCGAACGAAGCATAAGCTTTTATTTTATTAGTGCCTCCACTCACACTCAATGTATGGTCTTGTGTGATACCGGTCTGTGATACCAAATCTTTCCAGTCAGTAGTTGTCACTTGTGAACCGTCCCATTTGCCTCCGACCCAGCCTTTGCGAATATTAGACCAGGCTGCAGGGTCGCTGGTAGCAAGGAATATAGTCCGGTCATTGTTTATATTAGGATTATCACCCCTGGGATATACGGCCGGGTTTGAATAATAATATGCCCAGCGGCGAAAATCAATAGCTTCCGAAGCTGACATCGCTGGTGCTCTATCTACTATATTTTCAATAGTAACAGAGCTGTTAAAGTTTAATTGTATTCTACCGGCTTTACCCTGTTTAGTTGTAACAATTACAACCCCGTTTGCACCTCTTGATCCAAAAATTGCGGTAGCTGACGCGTCTTTCAGCACATCTATCGTTTCTATATCGTTTGGGTTAAGATACTCGATACCCCCAGTGCTCAATGGAATACCATCCACAACAAAAAGCGGTGAGTTGGATGCAGTTAGAGAACGTACGCCACGAATGTTTATAGTACCAACCTGGCCGGGACGTTCGTTGGAAGTAATGTCCACACCGGCTACTTTGCCCTGCATAGCCTGCAATGCATTGGCTACCGGACGGGACCTGATGTCTTTTTGGTTGATGCCGGCAACTGCGCCGGTTACATCCTTCTTTTTAATAGTCGCATAACCAATAACTACAACATCCTCTAATGATGAAGCAGCATTTATGATGGTTATGTTCACTTCTGATTTGTTATTAATGGCAACTTCAAGTTCAGCATAGCCAACTGATGTGATCACTAATTTTGAATTGCCTGAAGGAGCCATCAATGAATAAGATCCATCAGCTCCAGTCGCAGTAGCTATAGTAGTACCCTGTACTTGTACCGTTGCTCCGAGTACTGGTTTGCCGGTTTCATTAGTTACTTTACCGGTTACCTTAAAATTATTTTGAGAAAATGAGAAAAGTGAAAGAAACATCAGAAATAGGAATAGCCCCATACTTCTGCACAGCGCAGTTGTGTAGTTCATATAGCAGCGATTTAGTTTAAAGTAAAATCAATTATAAAATGTTAATATAACACTTTCATCCTGCACTATCCTGAAACGGTATTTTTTTCTACGCAATCGTTCCCATTATGAAAATCTGTCAATGACTCGATTACATGCTAAAACCAGGTAGGCGCTATATTGTGTAAAAGCTGTGTACAAAGGGTTAATTGACGAAACACATCTTAACAGGCTGCAGTATGAAGTTGCGGAAATAAGATGGGAGAAGATTCGTCCAGAGGCCGGCGTCATTTATCAATGCTATCAGTTCTGAAAGGCGAGGCCGGTAATTCTTCCTTATTATACAATGTTGCCTGCGGATTATTGCCCCAGGCATACCGGACTACAGCCGGGTTACTGATCCCTGCAGCGGAAACAACAATCGAATTCCCATCAATCTTTGCATTGGCCCAAACAAATTTTTTATCGGCAGCAGCAATTGCAAAACCTTTTAACTCGCCACCCTTTGCTATTAAACCCCCACCGGTGTTTTTAAAGTATACACGTATACTGCTACCCTCTATTTGCATCTTATCGTATAATGGGCCCGAATAAACTATTTTCTTGTTATACACGATTGCCAATGCAGCTAAAGCTAATCTCCTACCAATTTCTTGTTTGTTTTTCGGATGCACATTATTCATATCATCCGGGTCAGCATTATCAATCGCGACAGCCATGGCAGTATTAGGTATAGAAAGATTCTGCAATTGCGCTTCTCTTTTGATTGCTTCCGAACCGCCCTGGGCCGGTAATGAATCATACGTTTTTCCGATGTTGGCCAATTGAACATATAGAAAAGGAAAATTTCCCTGGCCCCATTCTTTTCGCCAATCGTTTATTAATGTCTCCATTATTTGCCGGTAGATTTTTGCCGTAGGACTATTCGATTCCCCCTGGTACCAGATAACACCCCGGATAGCATAGGGCACCAATGGCATTACCATACCATTCCATAACACGGACGCATTGTGCTGATCGCGAACGGGATCAGGATTTCTTGGGCCTCTTGGGATATTTTTTCCGGCAGCCTTTGCCGAATCAGCAGTCATTTTCCACCGTTCTTCTGCCAGTTTATATTTTGCTGGTGCTGCTGTATCGGTAAGGTATCTGGCCAGTTTACTTTTAAAACTATCCACCAGGGACTTGCATACGACCTCATTCACCAAAGCTTCTTCCCTAACCCATGCCTCCGCAGTGCTGGCGCCATAGGCCGTAGTAATAAGACCAATAGGCATTTTTATTTTTTTCTGAATTTCTCTTGCAAAAAAATAAGCTACAGCGGAAAGATGACCGATCGTTTTAGGCGACACGACTTCCCATTTGCCAATCACATCATCCTGCGGGATGGCAGCAGGTGTAAAATCTGTATCAAATACCCGTATCAACGGATAATCCGCCACAGCTACTTCTGCAGCTTCATTAAATACTCCACACCAGTAGCGGTCTTCTTTAGCTACAGTCATATCCATATTCGACTGCCCTGAGCATACCCATACTTCACCTGCATATACATCATTGATTACAATTTTATTTTTACCTGAAATAGTTAAACTGTAAGGGCCACCTGCTTTTAACTTGTCCAGTTTGAGCATCCATTTGCCATCTGCACCCGTAACTGTTGTTTTTGTTTGTTTACCTATTTGCACAGCTATTTTCTCGCCTGCGTCTGCCCAACCCCATACGGGGACAGGTACACCATACTGCATCACCATATGATCGCTGAACGCAGTGGGAAGTTTTACCTCCGCTTGTACTGCGCCTGCCAAAGACAATAACCCGGTTAAACACAAAACGGTTTTAAAACATATTCGCATGTCTTGCTTTATTTTAAATTAAACGTTGATTGGGGTACTATTCTTCGAAAAAGCCCGACTAAGTAATTAGTCAGGCTTTCAGATTTCGGAACTGCTATAATGAAAATCTAATATCCCAGGTTTTGAGTATATAATCCGGGTGCTGCATCCAACTGTGATTGCGGCACAGGATAAATAATTTGCTTTTCGATTATTGGGTTCATCTTGTGCAA